>CAVRVK010000003.1:0-328195 GCA_963724565.1 uncultured Alphaproteobacteria bacterium | reverse complement strand
TTGGCTGGGGGCGGGGGACCGGGGGGCAGGGCGGCCGGCGGGGGGGTGAGGCTCTCGATGCGGCCGTCGCCGTGCGTGATCGACATGTCGAACCACTTGCGCCGCACCTCCTGATAGTGCTGCTCGGGGTCGTACACCAGCGCCGCAACGCCCAGCTCCTGCGCGTTCAGCCGGCCGATGGTGAAGAGCACCGTGTAGGAGGCCACCACCAGGTTGCGCCGGTCGGTCGCCAGCGTCACCTCGGAATTCAACAGCTCCTGCTCGGCGTTGAGCACATCCAAGAGCGTGCGCTGGCCGACCCGCTCCTCCTCGCGCACGCCGGCCAGCGCGATGCGGTTGGCATCCACGCTCGCCTGGTCCGATTCCACCGCCGCCTGCGCCGCCTGCAGCTGCGACCAGGCCGTCACCACCTGCGCCTGCACCTCCGTGCGCGCCTGCTCGATCTCCTGCAGCCGCTGCACGTGCGTCTGCTTGGCCTGGCGGATGCGCGCCTCGACCTCGCCACCGGTGTAGAACGGCATCGTCACCCGCCCCGTCACCGTCGTCGTCTCCACCTCGTCGATCGAGGCCGCGCTGTCGAAGCGCTTGCCGTAGTTGGCCTCCAGCTGCACGGTGGGCAGCCTCTCGCCCCGGATCACCTCGATGGCAAAGCGCGCCGTCTGCTCGCGGTAGAGCGACGCCACCACCGCGGGGCTCTCGCGCGCGGCGATCTCCGTGCTATCGCCCAGGCTCCTGGGCACCTGCGTGCTGGGCTTGGCCTCCACCAGCCCGCTCGGCGGGTGCCCTACCACCCGCTCGAACGTCGCCCGGCTGGTCTTCAGGTTGGCCCGCGCCAGGTCGAGCGCGGCAACCGCGCCGGCCCGCCGCGCCTGCGCCTGCGCCACGTCCGTGCGCGTCACCTCGCCCACCGCGAAGCGGTCCTGCGTCGCCTTCAGGTCGCGGGTCAGCACCGTGACGTTGTTCTCGCGCAGGGTGAGGATCGCCTGGTCGCGCACCACGTCCATGTAGGCCGTCACCGCCTCCAGCAGCACGGAAGCCTCCGTCGAGCGCAGCGCCTCCCAGCCCGCCCTGACGGTGGCCTCCGCCGCCGACACCGCGTTCTTGGTGCGAAAGCCGCGGAAGATCGGCTGGATCGCGCCCAACTGGTAGCCGCGCGGGTTCAGCTCGTTGGTGCCGCCGAAGCCCCCGCTGCCCGGCGTCGGCTTGACCGTCTGCAGCTGGTAGCTGGTGTCGGCGCTGCCCGTGATCGAGGGCCGGTAGCCCGACAGCGCGCGCGGCACCTCCTCGTCGGTGGCGCGCTGGATGGCGCGCGCCGCATCGAGCCTGGGATTGAACTTGTAGGTCGCGTTGAGCGCCTCTTTCAGCGTCTCCGCCCGCGCAGCCGGAGCCCACACCCCGCCAACGCACAACGCCAGCCCAAACGCCAACGCCAAACTTCGCCACACCACTAACCCGCCGCCGCGCCGAGAAATCATCCCCATCACCTCGGAGTGATCAACGTCCCTGGCCCCTCGTGACGCTGACCCTCGGTGCCGGGCTGCAAGCGCACAAAGCCCCGCACACGTGCCGCCGCGCCGGTTCGGCCGACTCTTGCCGAGGCACGGAAACACGACGCTTCCCTCTATCTGATTCCCCCGACCTTCCCCAACCTGGCCCCGGATTTCCACCGCATTTCCACCGGCCTGCCGTGCCGAGACCCTAGGCCTTCCGAGTTCGCAAGCCCTTATGTTGCCGAATCGAATCGTCAAACAGCGCCGGGAAGCCGCAGCTGGCGCGAGGCGACCCTGCCCGACAAGGCTTTCGCTTCCATCCTTCGGCAACCTGAGCAAGGTATGCTCCGGCGCGCCGGCAGGCCGCCATTGCCGTGCCCGGAGTGTCAAAATTCCTGCGCTGTGTCCCAAAGGGGGAATTGGATGGCCCGCTATCGGCACCCATACGCTGCTCTTCTGACGGGGCTCGTGCTGTTTGCCGGCGGCTGGACGGTTGCGGCGCGCTCAGCGGACGATGTCATCCTCGACGCCAGCCGCTATCCCATCCTTGCTGGCCGCTACTCGGTATTCGCCGATTTTCAACGCAAGTTGCAGCGCGTCCTCGACGCCTGCGGCAAGACCGACTCGAACGTCGTGCCGAAGGACGGCGAGCCGTCGGGCCGCATCGGCGCCGAGACCCGGCTCGGCATCCAGGCCGCACTGGACTGCAATCCTCTGCAAGGTGTCGTCCCTCCGGGCTCCGCGGCCAAGGACGGCGTGCTGACGGGGGCCGTGTGGCGCGCCGTGATGGGCGAAAGCCCCCTACCCTCGCTCCAGGATCGGGTGGCCGCGCTCGTGCTGTCGTACGAAGGCACCGACTTCGGCGACCGCCCGGAATGGAACTTGTGCCAGGACAACATAGGCCACAAGCAAGGTGAGCCCGATGCGACGGTTCCGGGCTTCGTCTGCTACAACGCCAGCGACCCCTGCTCGATGCTGACTTGGGGCCCGCGCGGGGCCACCGCCGGCTCGGGGCGCGAAATCCAGTGGATCGTGTGGATGGCCTGGAAGCAGGACCGCGCACTCGTCGAGAAGGCCTTCGGCCGGGAATTCAGCAACGTGCGGCGCTTCTTCCGGCTGCAGAGCGGTCCGAGCGACAGGACCTGCATGCAGGTCACCCCGCTCAAGCGCTTCATGTGCGCGGTGTGGATGGATCCTGCGCGCCGGCAGATCTGGGAGGATGCGCTCGGTCAGCTTGGTCGATCCAAGCTTGTCCGCCGCACCTACGATCGCCTGTACGCCCTGCGTGAATTCGACGGCGACAAACTGCGCGCCTTCTTCGAGTTGTGGCGCCGGCTGGGGCTCACCGTGAACGAGGTCGACTATGCCTTCTTCATCGATCGCATCACGCACCTCGGCGGCCCGCCGAGCGGGGCGGGCAGCTTCCAAAGGCTCTCGGCCTGCATCGGGGGAGAAACAAGAGCGCTCACGCGCAACGCCGCCGCCCGCCGCTGTCTTGCCCGCATGCAGCTGCACGACACGCAACCGGAGCTACGCTCTGCGCGCGATGTCGGCTTCTATCTGGACGCCTATCCCGCGGGCGCTCTGAGCAAGGCCGAGATCGACGGTTGGGGCGCCTATGTGCCGGTGAGCGCCGCGCACAACTTCGGCCTGTCCGAGACCAAGACCGTGGAGGTGGCAAACCCGGCCGGGCTCGAGAGCCTCGGGAGTGACCTGCCGCTGCCGGAACGCTCCGATCTTACGGAAACGGAGCGCAACGACTGTCCGGCCACGGTGCTGACGCCTGTCCGCCGTCGACCCCAGGAGTAGCGACGGCGGAGCGGCCACGCGGCCAGCTGGCGGCTTATTGCGCCGCTGTCGCCGGAGTCACATGCCCGGTGCGCACCAGCTTGCCCCAGCCCAGCATGCGCCCCTTGAGCGCCGCCACCGGCGACGCGCACGGCCGTCACATAGAGCAGCTGGCGATAGCAGAAGCGCTGCAGGAACAGCAGTGGCAGCAGGCGCCACAGCTGGTGCCGGCGCTCCATGGAGATCGCCAGGGCCGAGGTCGCCACCTCGAGCACCTGGAAATAGGCCCAGTACGCGCCCACCGTCAGCAGCGTCGGCGGCAGGCCGGCTTCTGGGTGCATCGTATAGGTGGTGAGGCCGGAAGCAATGCTCCACAGCAGCATCAGGTCGATCACGGGTGCGACTAGCGTGAACAGGAACTGGAACACCATGATGTTGGGCAGACCGAACAGGCCGATGCCCACCGGCCTGCGCGCGCCACATCGCGCGCCGATGCTTGTAGGCGACCTGCAGCGTGCCGAACATCCAGCGCAGGCGCTGTTTCATGAAGCCCTCGATGGTTTCGGGCGCCTCGGTGCGCGCGACCGCGCGCGGCTCGTACACGACCTTCCAGCCGGCCACGCGCGAGCCTGATGGTGGCGTCTGCGTCCTCGGCCAGCGTGTCGGCACGAAACCGCCGACCGACAGCAGAGCCTCACGCCGCCAGGCGCCGATCGCGCCCGGCACCACGGTGATGCCGTTGACGAGCTCGAGCGCGCGGCGGTCGAGGTTCTGGTTGGTGACGTACTCGAGCGCCTGGAAGCGCGTGAGCAGGTTGACGCGATTGCCAACGCTGGCGCAGCCCGCCACGGCCGCGACCTTGGGTCGGCGAAGTGACGCAGCAGCATCGGCAGTGCATCGGGCTCGAACATGGTGTCGGCGTCGAGCGTCACGACGATCTCGGCGTCGGTGTGCTGCAACGCCGCGTTCAGCGCAGACCACTTGCCGCCGTTGCTCTTGCTCAGCACCTCGACGCGCGGCTTGCCGGCAAACGTTCGCGCACGACATCGGCGGTGCGATCGCTCGATCCGTCGTCGACGACGATGATCTTGAAGTTGGCATAGCTCGCGAGGCCAGCAGCGCGCGGATCGACTTGCAGATCGACCTTCTCCTCGTTGTGCGCGGGAACGACGACCGCGAACGACCTGTGGCGTCCAGGCCAGGTTCCAGCGCTTCTTCTCGCGGCGCGCGTGGATGACCGCGAAGGTCGCCACCCAGACCATGCGCAAGGTGCCGAGCGCGATGCCGAGCTGAAACAGGAAGGTCATGAGCGAGCTGAAGCCGCTGAACAGGCGTGAAGCCCGCATAGTTGAGGGCCACGATCAGCCCGTCTTCCGCCTCCACGCGCGGCATCACCTGCGTCGCGCGGGAGGCCGATCAGCTCGTGGGTGGTGACGAAGCGAAAGCCTTCGGCCGTCAGCCGATCGATGATCTGCGGCAGCGCCTCGATGGTGGCAGTGCGGTTGCCGCCGGCGTCGTGCAGCAGCACGACGTTGCCGTCGCCCCTCATCGCAGCTTCGACCGTCTTGGCAACGATCTGCGCGGGGAGCGGCCGCAGCCAGTCCTTGGGATCGATTTGCATGCCGATCGTGAGGTAACCGAGCTGGGTCGCGACGCGCAGCGCATCGGCGCCGTCGATGGTCTGCGGCTCGAGATCGCCCCCGAACGGCGGCCGGAACAGCTTGGTGCGCGCGCCGACGGTTGACTCCAGCAAACGCTGTGTGGCGTTGAGCTCGAAGCGCAGGTGCTCGTGCGAGAAATCGCTCAGGTTGAGATGAGTGAAGGTGTGATTGCCGATGTCGTGGCCCTCGCGGTAGATGCGCTGCAAGAGGTCGCGATTGACGGCACCTGCCGAGCCGACAATGAAGAACGTGGCCTTCACGCCCTTCTGCGCCAGGATGTCCAGGATCGCCGGCGTGTAGGTGGGGTCGGGCCCGTCATCGAACGTCAGATTGATCACCTTCTCGCTGGTGGCGCCCCAGCGGCTGACGATGGTCGAGCTGGGAAATGCGACGATCTCCTGCCCGGTGATGAGATTGTGCGCGGGATCCAGGCGGACCTTGCGCACTCCGGGCTCTTGCGTGCCGGTAGCGCGCAGAACCTCGCCCTTCCCCTTGTAGAGCACGTCGTAGCCTGAGCCCGGGTGCGCCAGGGCGTCCAGTGCGCGCTGATCGGCGTAGCGCCCGCGACCGAAGGCGGCCCACACGCTCGGGTCCTCCGTTCCTAGTCGCCAAAGCGCGAGGCCCGCAGGCCGCATGGCGAGTGCCGCGGCGATCTGGTTGTAGGCCGTCACGCCGTCGAGATACCAGACGTGATGGCGCTGACCCGTCGGCTCCTCGACATAGGTGAAGGTCGGATTGAGCGAGGCCGCATCGAAGCGCAAGGTGGCGCCCGACTCTTCCAGCAGCTCCCATGACTTCCTGAACGGAAATCTCCCGCGCCTCGCCCGGCGCCGTCCAGTCGTAGCCATAGGAGCCGACGCCGACGATGAGCTTGCTGCGATCGATGTCCTTGAAATAGCGGTCGAGCAAAGCCTCGTACCAGCCTTGGCCGGCGAGCGGACCAGGCTCGCCCTGCTCGAAATGCTCGTCATAGGTCATCAGGATGAGACCGTCGGTGTAGCTGGCAAGCCGCGGGTAGTCGTAGCCCTCCTCCTCAGCTGGCACCGCCAGGACAAGCTGCAGTCCGTTCGGGCGCAGTCGGCCGCTCAGCTCCTCGACCAGCGCCGCATAGTCGGCCTTGGCCGATCTCGGAAGCCGCTCGAAGTCCAGCACCAGCCCAGTATGGCTGCCGCCGACGACATAGGCATGCAGCGCCTCGATGAACGCCGCTCGCGCCGCACGCGAAGCGAGCATGTTCGCCGCCAGCTGGCCATCCCAGCGCTTGTCATGGAAGTCATAGTTGTTGACGAGCGGCAGCAACTTGAGGGCCGATGCATTGGCGCCGACCCACTTGCGCACCAGCGCCTCCTTCTGCGGGTCGTCGCGTACTATGCTGCCGTCGGCTGCCCCGAGATGCAGCCACTCCACGATCACCGCGTCGAGGTTGCGCGCATTGCGCTTCAAAGAGGCAAAGCTGTTGTCGTCCCAGTTGACGAAATGCGCGTAGCGCTTGGCGGCGTTGGCAGTGGCGCTGGAAGCCGTACGGACATGCCCCGCTCGCAGCAGCGGCTCATCGGCACTGCTCGGCGGCAGGCCATGCTGGGAGGAAATCGCCTTCGGCAGCGTCGAGAGCTTGTCCGGAGGCAGGTTCGGACCCCAGAAACTGGTCACCAGCACACTGGCTCCCAGCACTACGATCCCTGCCCAAGCCACCAGGGTGATTATTGTAACGATTACGCTGCGCCGCCCCTTCGGATCGAAGAAGACTGGCCATTGCTCAAGATTTGCCGACAACGCCCCCTACGCCCGACTTGCGCCGGAACGCCCCACGCTACACGCTGTTCAGATGGTTAACGAAAAGCTACGTCTGAACAAAGGGTTAGCACGGCAGGGGGCAATTGGACACAAATTGCTGGAGGACTGGTTAAGTGCTGTGCCGCACTCCGACACAGACGGCAAAAGGCACCGACGGAATTAATCCGCCGGCGCCATATCATTAACATCGACGCGGTCGCCCGAACCGAGGCCCGGTCAGAACACCATACTGAAGGAGACCGCACCGTAGGTGCCATCGCCGCCGGCAACGCCGCTAACGGTGCCGTTGTTGTTGTCGTTGACCCACTGGTGGCCAACTGAGAACGTCAGATCGAACGGCCGGAACCTGAGGACGGTAATGTCGTGGATGGTGACGAAACCACCGACCCGCTGTGCGTCGAAGTCGATATTTCCGAGCACTGCATATTCCGGACCCCAAGTGAGCCTGTCGCGGTGCACGCCGACCCGGGCGCGCGCCCAATAGGAGTCGAACGCCGTCGAGTAGTTGCCGGCGATCGACGCGTAGATCGGCGAGCCGTAGGCTGTCGAAAGATCGCCTGCGACCTTGAAGCCCGTTTCGTTGCCACGCACCCGCGAGGTGGGGTCGTCGGGCGAAAGATCGTAGTCCTGTGAATCGACGCCGATGAAGATGCTGCCCCACACGGGCCCGCGGCTGAACTTGTAGCCGATCATCGCGTCGCCTTGCCACCCGGTTCCATGGCCCACGTCGAGGTCGTATTGAACATACGAGCCATAGAGGCGGACCATGAAGCCGTCGCGCGTCAAATCTCCGTTCAAGGCCACGACGACGCCGTCATAGGCGTAGGTCGAGCCCACGATAGTATCGACGCCAGAGAAGAACACACCGCGTGGCGCCGGCGCCGGCATCGGCGCTGGGCCCATGTCTCCCGCGTTAGCGGGCGCGATCAGCCCGAACGCTGCGGCCGAAGCCGCCACGATCATTGTCAAACCCAATTTGAAAAGTTGCATGTAGTCCCCCGCCTGCAGAGGTTGCGACCAAGGCGGGATAAGTCAGTGATTCGGCAGAGCAAGCAATTAACGCAAAGGTGTTTCCTGCTGATAGCCGGTGGCTGTGTCTCACATGCAGCAGGCCACCAACACGGGCTCGACCGGCAAGCGCGGACCGATGGGAGTTACAGACCAAAAAAGGAAAATATCAGCGCAATCACCCACATGACGATGGCGATGACCGAGGTCCACAGCGCGAAGGTCATGTAGGTTTCGCGCAGCACCACAGAGATCAACTGCTGCGCCGAGCCCGCGGGCGGACGCATTTCGTCTGTCAAGTACAGCCACATCTCGGTGCGACGGTAGGGCCGGTAGGGGGCCTCCAACGCCTTCAGGAAGAGCACCCCAGTCATCAACATCGTGAGCACGCCGCCGCTTTGGAAAGCGATGCGCGGCTCGAACGACAGGCCCACCATGAAGCAGAAGATCGCAAGCGACCCGAAACCGCAGGCACGAAGCACGATCTCGTATGCGATCCGGCGCAGCTCTTCCATTCGTTGTACGCTCCACCCGCCCAGGGCCGCGAGGCTATCAGACCCAAACCCCGTTTCAACCTTGAGGGAGGCTCACAACCGCGTGTAGGGATCGCGACTGAGCGTTCAACGAAATGTACAGCGACGCGCTGTAGAGCAGGATGGCTGCGCCAGCGGCAGCCTGTGCAAATCTCAGCAGCACTTCCTGCAGGTCGTCGCGCGCCAGGCGACGGCCCGCGTCTCCTACCGGCCGTTCCTGGGGCTTGAGAATGCGCCAAGCTTCCGTGCGGTCGATGCCATCCTCGCTCAGGCAGGCGGCGCGCAGCAGGAGAGCAATGGCGAAAACGAGCGCGATGTTGGCGCCAATGTTGAAGGCAAGCGCCGGCGCGAAGCTGAAAGCGAGCATCAAGGTCGCTGCCGCCAGCGCCACGAAGGTGGCATCGCGAACCGTGATGGCGAATGCAAAGCGGTGAAAGTCACCCATGGGGCTACTTCCGCAAGCGACGGGCATCCCTCCCAAATCAGTTGACATTAGACTTTAGTCTAATCTTCGGGCGCTGCAAGTCAAAGGAAGGTGAAACCGTGCGCAACCTGTTTGCTCTGCTGCAGGAGCCTAGCGGCTCGCTGTTCAGGACATCGCGAGCCTCAAAGACCGGTGCTGAGGAAATTGCCGATGGCGGGAATCGTGAGGATGCCGGTGCCCGCAAGCCAAATCCATAGCGATGCCTCGGTCGAGTCGTCCTTGGCGCCGACGTAGCGTTCGTAAAGTGCAGCCGGTATGCCGCCGACGATGATGGTAGCGGTAGACACCATCAGCGAAGCGAACATCAAGGTCAGGGGCACGCTGCCAAACAGCAGCGCCGGCGCCAGGACCTGCACGTGGATCAGCGCGTAGAGCAGAAACAACTGGTTGAACAGGCCGTTGATCATGCCGAAGAAGGCGATGCCGATGAAGTATTTGGTGCGGTCCATGAATGTGTCAGCCGACGCGGGGCACGGCGCCGAACGCCAGAAAGAGGTTGAGGATCAACACGCGCAACCAGAACAGCCAAACGACGCCGAACAGCCACACGATGACGGGTGCCGCCGCCTTTGGCGTCACCAAGGCGACCGCGGCCACGACCGGATCGGTAAGCCGGCAGAAGAACCGCCAAATGTAGTTCGGAGAGTTCGGGCGGCACGATCAGGCCGAGCAGCGCGCGCCCGAGAAGAGTGTACATCAGCGCCGCCAGAACGAAGTTCGGCAGGTGGTAATACCAGAACGAGAGAATTGGAAACGTCGTGCCCACGTCCGGCTCCTGCGGCGGCCCAATATGGCGGTACGCACCAAGGGCGGCAAGGAAGTTGTCGCCCCCAAAAAAAGCGGGGCCCCGAAGGGCCCCGCTCTGCTCCGACCGGCATGGCCGATCAGGTTGCCTTTTCTTCGAGGATCGTCTTGCCACGCGGCTTACGGATCTCGTCGACAAAGGCCTGCATCTCGGCCGACGGCGCCTTCGTCATCAAGCTGACGACGTAGATCACCAGGAAGCCGAGCGGCATGCCCAACAATCCGCAGTTGATGTTGTTGAGGCCGAACCAGCCCACCTTGTTGGCCAGCGGGTGGGCAAGCGTCGGCCAGTGCTCCATGGCGTTCGGCAGGGCCATCGCCTTGGCGATGTCGACCAACGGCGCACCCGTCACCGGGTTTGTCAGCGAGGTCATGCCGAAATACGCCACGCCCGCTCCCGGGAAGTAGCGCGTGCACACCAGATAGAACAGGCACAGCCCGAAGCCGGCGATGATGCCGCAGACGGCACCGGCCGACGTCGCCCTCTTCCACCAGATCCCCGTCACCAGTGCCGGGAAGTTTCCGGCCATGGCCAGCGAGAACGCCCACCCGACCATTGCCAGGATGTCCGAGGGCTTTGTTGACGCTGTCCAGGCCGCCGCCACGGCGACGAAGAACAAGAGCACCCGCGCGACCGTCAGCCGGCGAATGGCCGGTGCATTCGGGTCGAGCATCTTGTAGTAGATGTCGTGGCTGAGGGCGTTGGCGATGGCGAGCAGAAGCCCGTCTGCGGTGGACAGCGCGGCAGCAAGACCGCCGGCAGCCACCAGGCCCGAGATCACGTACGGAAGGCCCGCGATCTCCGGCGTGGAGAGCACGATCACGTCCGTATTGATCACGAAGTCCTGCAACCGCACGACGCCCGGATGACCCGCGATCGCCTTGCACGCGGCCACTATCGCATCGATGCTGGCGGCGTTCTTGCCGCAGATCTGGATCAGGCCGAGTTCACCCCATGTGAACATCCACGGACGAACGGCCGTCAAGTCCCTGCCGATGATGTTGGTGTAGACCTCCAGCTTCGAGAACGCCGCGTAGGCTGGCGCCGAGAAGTAGAGCAGGAAGATGAACAGCAGCGACCACGCCACCGATTGACGCGCCTCACGCACGCTCGGTGTCGTGAAATAGCGCATCAGAATGTGCGGCAGCGATGCCGTGCCCACCATCATGCAGAAGATGATGCCGAAGAAGTTCAGCGGGCTGTAGTTGATGAACGGCTCGATATGCGGCTTCAACGCGGCAGCCGTTGTCAATCCCGTCTTCAACATCTCCTGTTCGCGGGCAGTGATCTCCGCAATTGCCAGCCCATAGGTCAGCTCAGGGATCGGAATGCCATATTTCTTGGTCGAGAGGATGACAATCGGGGTCAGGTAGGCGACGATCAGCACGATGTATTGCGCGATCTGCGTCCATGTGACCGCGCGCATACCGCCCAGCATCGCGCACAGCAGAATGCCCACGAGGCCCGCAAACACCGCGATCTCGAATTGCATGCCGAGGAAGCGCGAGGCGATGAGCCCGGTGCCGTAGATCTGCGCCGTCACGTAGGTGAAGGAGCAGCACACCAGCACGATGACGGCGAGGAAGCGCGTGAAGTTGCCGCCGAACCGGAACGACATGAAGTCGGGCACGGTGTAGGCGCCGAACTTGCGCAGGTACGGTCCGACCAGGATCGACACCAGCACGAAGCCGCCGGTCCAGCCCAGCACCCAGGCGATGCCGTCATAACCGAGCAGGAAAAGTGTGCCGGCCATGCCGACGAAGGAGGCCGCCGACATCCAGTCGGCGCCCGTCGCCATGCCGTTGTAGAAGGCTGGAACGCGCCGGCCGGCGACGTAATACTCCGAGACCTGCGCCGTTCGCGTGGCCACGCCGATGATGGCATAGACCGCCAGCGTGAAGAACACGAACAGATACCCGAGGACCTTGTTCGGTACGCCGACCTGCTCGAGAAGTGCGATCAGGATGATGAAGGCGAGAAAGCCGCCCGTGTAGATGCCGTACATGCGTCCGAGATTTCTGATGAAATCAGAACGCTCGGCTGATTGAGTAGCCATGATTTTCCCTCCCTCAGTCGTCTTCGGCGACGCCGTGCTCGCGATCGATCCTGTCTTGCTGTCTCGCGAAGACGAAGAGCATCACTACGAACACGATCAGTGAGCCCTGTGCGGCCATGTAAAAGCCGAGCGGGAAGCCCAGGTATGGAACGATGATCGTGTTGAGCGGCTTGACGAACATGTGGATGACGTAACCAAAGAAAAACCAGATGCCCAAGTGCGCGAGCATGAGGTTACGCGTTCTTACCCAGTGGACTTCATCGCTGGATTTTTGCATTGACCTGACGTCCTCCCTAAAAGGCCTGCGATAGCCGGTCGCGATCCGGACAGGGGGAGGAAGCAGCACGCGACATCCCCCCGGTGCCGCTGGCCCGCCCCGGTCTTGCCGCCGGTATCGGACTCACTGTGAAACGCTCACATTGTTACGAAAGGCTAACATTGCGCGGCCAGGAGACCTCATAATACTTTGGTCCAAAGCGGCGCGGTTAAGGAGGACAATCCAAAGATGAATTGGCAGCAGCTCCTGTTCTGGCGCCGCCCTCCAATCGCCGACGCTGAGGCACTTGTCGAGTTCATCGATTCGCAGTCTGCCTTTCTCGTGCAGAAGGGCATCTACGAGTATTCGCGTGCCAGAGCGGGGCATTACGCCAAAGTTCTGTTCGCGGAGGAAGAGTTCTCCCGCGCGCTCGACCGATCGCGCTGGAGCGTGTTCCCGCTGGGGTTGGCGATGGTCGGGGAAGTGGTCGAAGGTGCCCTACGACCGCACGCAGCTGACCCGGCCCTTCAGCTCGAACGCCTGACCCACCTCGTTCTCTCTATCTTCGATCGCTATCCGACGCCCCCGCCGCTCGGCCTCGAGGTCTGGCGAGATTCGCGTGCCGATCTCTCCCGGCGGCTGCGGTCCCTCAGCCTGCATCCGCCCAAGCCGGTCAAGGACATCCCTGAACCCTATGCCAGGACCTACTGGGATCTCATGCCCATCAAGAAAGAGGTTCGCTCGGCCGACTATCCCACCACGCGCAGCTACCTGATGATCACGCTGTGCAACATCCATGACGACCTGACGAGCCGGTCGAACCTGCCCGTGCTCGCCGCGAGCCTCAACCAGTTCGAGACGCCGCAGGCCGATCGGCAAGGCGCCGCCCACTGAGCTGCCGCCCACTGAGCTTCCGGCGCCAAGCGCAAGAGCGCCCCTGACCACCGGTGCGGGAGGTGTCAGAGGCGCCGCATCCCCCGGTGGCTGAATGCCAAGGGTTCAGCGCAGCAAGAGGGCCATGCGAATCAGCCGGCTGTCAACAACTGCGCACCTATTGCAAGACACCCATGCGCCGCAGCCCTTCCCTGCTCCCTTGCAGGCGCGGCTCGATGACGAGAGCGCGACGATAATCGGCGATAGCTTCCTCGCGACGGCCGAGAGCCTCGTAGATGTGGGCCCGCGTATCCAGCGTCTGCGCTGCATCGGGCCTGATCTGCAGCGACCGCTGCGCGTCCGCCAGGCCCTCGGAGGCTTTTCCGGTCTTGAGGTAGGCCCAGGCGCGGCCTTGCAAGGAATCCCAACGCGAGGGGTCGAGTTCGATGGCCTTGGTGTAGTCGGCGATGGCGAGCGCGAACTCGCCCTTCTGCGAATACTCGAAGGCGCGATTGATGAAGGACTCAACGTCCTTGGGGTTGAGCCCGATCGCCTCGCTACAGGCGCGAATGGCGACGTCGCCGCTCCTCTCGTAGCAATCCTTGCGCGCGTCAGCTACCGCCAAAGCGGTTGCAAGCGACAGGGCGACAGCGCCTGCCGCAAATTTTGACATGGGCCCTCGCATCGTCGGTCAATCCTTCGGACTATACTGGTCCGCCCTCAGCACAACGGCGTGCGGCGCGGGGTCCGCGAGCATTTTTACAGCACACAGGTGCAACCACCAACGAGCGAGGCGACCATGACCAAGCCGATCGATGCGCGCAAGGCGTCGCGCGAAGTGCGCGCGGTGTTCGACGACATCAAGAAGACCCGCAACGTTCCAGACGTGAACAACTTCTGGAAGCACTTGGCCAACGATCCCGCCTTGCTCAGGCGCACGTGGGAGAGCGTCAAGGAGACGATGGCGCCGGGCGCACTCGACACGCTGGTGAAGGAGATGGTCTACCTTGCCGTGAGCGTCACCAACGGCTGCGGGTACTGCATCGCTAGCCACACGGCGGCCGCGCGCAAAGCCGGCATGAGCGAGGCGATGTTCGGCGAGCTGATGGCGGTGGTGGGAATGGCGAATGAGACCAACCGCCTCGCCAACGGCTACCGCGTGCCGGTCGATGCGGCATTCGACAAGTAGCCCGCCCGCCCGCTAGCGACCCTGATACGACGGGCGTGTGCACGACCAGTCCGTCCAGCGCTTCCGTCACCTTGATCTGGCAGGAGAGGCGCGAGTTGGGGCGGACGTCGAAGGCAAAATCGAGCTGATCCTCCTCCTCGGGCGAGCGCTCGCCGACCTTGCTCAGCCAGACTTCCTCCACGTGCACGAGGCAGGTCGCGCAGGTGCAGCTGCCGCCGCACTCGGCGACGATGCCGGGCACGTCGTTCTTGAGAGCGGTCTCCATGACCGTGGCGCCGATCTCGGCCTCGACCGTGCGCGACGTGCCGTCGTGCTCGATGTACGTGATCTTTGGCATGGGTCGAGGGGGCATCCTGCGTTATGGTTCATCTCATGCAGTATAGTGCTTAGTCGCCTGAATGCCCGGATTGCTGGGCCCTGTCAAACTGCCCTCGAGGACGCAATTTCGCGCTGCGACCCTTGGCCCCGACCGGCTCCAGGGCCGCGTAACCTTACCCAAACGATAATCCCATCGACCCGGCGAAGCGCTTGTAAGGTGCCGATGGCGCGCCCGTCTGCCCCCAACACCAGCGAGTGCGCCGAGAGGCCTTGGTCTTCGGACCAAGGCCTTCTTGGTCTTTCGCGTACGCCTGACGCACATTTGCGCCCCTGGCGAACAGCGCACCTCCCTCATGTCCGCGGTTGTTGCAGCGCGTCGTCGCCGATACGCTGCCCTTACCCTCTCCCGGCCAGTGCAAGGAGCGAGCCATGACACCCTCATCTTCTGACGCGCCGCGCAAAGCACCGGCACCCGAGGACATGGCAGCCTATCTAGACATGCCGGCAGAGCGGCGTGCGCTCGCCAAGGCGCACACCGCCATGCTGTCGGCGACCGCCGGCAAGGTCGCGCTCGAGCTGCCGATGAGCGCCGATGTCGACGACTTCCGCCGTGTCCTCGCCGCGATGGCCAAGCCATGACCGATCTCTCCTCGCTCTCGGCGCGCGCCCTCGCCAAGGCAATTCACGATCGCCAAGTGTCGAGCCTCGAGGCAACGCAAGCTGCGATCGATCGGCTGCGGCGCCTGCCACGAGCTCACGCATTGCATCATCGCGCTCGAAGCCGACGACGCGCTGGCGGCAGCAAAGGCGGCGGACGCCGCGATCGCCAAGGACCAGCGGCCCGCTCGCCGGCGTGCCGCTCGCGCACAAGGACATGTTCGACCGCAAGGGCAAGATCGCGAGCTGGGGCGCCAAGATTCGACGCCGACAAGCCGGCCGTCGAGGACGCCACGGTCATCGCCCGCTTCAAGTCGGCCGGCGCGTTGCAGATCGCGGCCCTGCACCTGACCGAATTCGCCTACGGGCCCACCGGGCACAACTATGTGCTGGGCCACGCGCGCAATCCCTGGGACCCGACGCGCATCACCGGCGGCTCCTCCGGCGGTACGGCCGCGTCCGTTGCCTATGGCGCCATACCCGCGGGCCTCGGCTCCGACACCGGCGGATCGCTGCGCGCTCCCCGCCGCGTGCTGCGGCGTTGCGTCGATCAAGCCGACGTGGGGCCGCGTCAGCCGCGCCGGCGCCATGCCGCTGGCGCCCCAGCTCGACACCGTGGGCGTCATCGCGCGCCACGTCGAGGACCTGGCGCTGATGCTCGGCCTGCTCGCCGGACCCGATGCGCGCGATCCCTCCGCTTCGACATTGCCGGTGCCGGACTATGTTGCCCGGCTCGACGATCCCGTCGCCGGGCATCAGGGTCGGCATCGACGAGAAGGTCATCGGCGAGGCGCACCCAGACGTGCAGCGCATGGTACAGGCAGGTGATCGCCGTGCTCTCGCAAGCTGGGGCTGAAGTCGGCGCCCTGCGCCTTTCCCGACTGGCAGACGCTCGACCACCTCGTGCAGCTCGTGCAGCTGCCGGACGCCTCTGCCGCGCACGCCGCCTACCTGCGCACGCGGCCCGACGACTATGGCCCGCAGGTGCGCGCGCGTGTCGAGGTCGGCCATTTCGTCCCTGCCGTCGACCATCTCACGGCGCTGCGTGCACGCGGCACCTACGTGCAGCGCACGCTCGACCACACCTTCAAGGACATCGACATCGCCATCCTGCCGATCCTGGCCGACCCGCTGCCGACCATTGCCGAGCTCGACGTCGGCGGCGGTCCCAAAGTGCAGGCGGCGATGGGGCGCGTCGTCAAGTACACCCGGCCGATCAACTATCTGGGCCTGCCGACGCTGACGCTGCCCGTGCCGCGCGGCTCCGGTCTGCCCAACGGCATCCAGCTCGTCGGCCGTCCGTTTGCGGAAGCGCAAGCTCTTCGCCATCGGTCACGCCTACCAGCGCGAGGTGCCGCCCGAGATTGCTCGTCCGCTGCACTAGGCGCCGAACTGAGGCTCAGGACTCAGGGCGCCAACGTCCAGCGCGGCGCGGGACCGTCTTCGGGGTCGCGCTCGTTGGAGGCGATGAGATCGCGCACGCCGTCGCGGTTGTAGATGTCGGGCCGGAACACGAGCTTGCCGTCGGGCTCCGCCCACGCCGTGATGTAGGTGAAATACACCGGCAGCGGCCGCGTCAGGTTCATGTCGAGCGGCTGCCCTGTCGCGATCACGTCCTGCGCACGACCCGGCTCGGCCCAGCCGTTCTCGTACTTGGCGATCCACTCGACCAGCTTGAACACGTCCTGCACGCGCACGCAGCCCGCGCTGAACGACCTGCTGCGCTGGTTGAACAGCTGCTTCATCGGCGTGTCGTGCATGTAGACGCCGTGCTCGTTGGGCATGTCGATGCGCACGAGCCCGAGCGCATTTTGCGGGCCCGGATCCTGGCGGAACCTGAGCCTGGCTGGCGTCGACTTGCCGCCAATCGATTCTGGATGGGTCGACCTCGGGCCCGTTGTAAGAGCCGGTCAACACGCGGATGCGCTCGTTCTGCAGATACTCGGGCTCCTTCACGAGGCGCGGGATGAGATCGAGCGTCGCCACGCTCTCCGGCACGCGCCAGTACGGGAAGAAGTTGAGCGCCTTGATGGTGGCGCGCACGGTCGGCGTCTGCCGCTCGGGCTTGCCGACGATGACACGATGGCGTTGCTCGACCTCGTGCTTGTCGACCGCCTCGAGCTGGAAGGCGCCGGCGTTGACGACGATATAGCGCTCCTCCGACCGCTGCCCTACCAGATCGCGCAAGCGCTGCAGGTTGATCTTGAGCTGGGCGAGGCGCGCATGTGCGGGAATGTTCAGCGCTTGCAGCGTGGCGCGGTCGGCCCGACCCGTGACCCTCAGCCCGTTGTTCTCCTGGAAGCGGCGGATGGCGCCTTCCAGGTCCTCCGTGTAGGTGACGCCGAACAGCGTCTGCGTCGGCTGTCGCCGCAGGTCGCCGCTGAGCCACAGTCGTCGGTGCAGCAGGGCAACTCGCTCGTCATTGTCTTCCGCGCGAACGGTTCGCGAGCCCGGAATCGCCGGCCAGCCGCCGTTCGACACGATCTGCTGGTAGCGCTGGATCGCCCCCTCCAGGGCCTCGATCATTTCTTGGCTGCGCAACGGCACTCGGCCCGAGCGCAGATCGCTGAGCGCGTCCTGGCGGCGCTGCTCGTCGTTGACCGCCGGCCTTGGACTCTCTTGCTTCTTGAAGCCGGGGAAGGTCTCCCACCACTCCTGCGCGCTGACCGGCGCCGTCGTCGCAACCAGAAGGGCCGAGATGCAAACGCAGATCCCGAGCGCGGCCCTCGGCCTTGCTCGCGTTCTCGCGTCTCGCCCCCAGCCAGCCATGTCAACCTGCATTCTCAGCGGTCACTTCCCAATGCGATCTCAGCGGCGCCACCAAAGTCCGGGCGCGGAGGGCCAAATCCAGCACAGGCAGTCCCTGGCGCGCAGTGCCACCTGGCGCGCTCTAATAACCTACGCTGCACAGATATGGCCAAACAAAGACCCTTCACTAAGAGGTGAGCCTGGGGATCCGAAGCAAGCCGGTGGGCTGTAGCACCCATGGCGAAGCCCGAGTTCCCGGCCTGCCACGACAACCGTGTTGCTGCGGCCACGCGACCTCGTGTACGCCCGGTAGCCAGGCCCTGATGGAGCTCTCCCATGACCGAACCGGTCGTTGCCAGCCTCGATGCGCGCGGCGTCGCCAGCGTAACGCTCAACCGCCCCGAGGTGGGCAATGCCTATAACGGCGCCATGATCGAGGGGCTGCTGCGGGCCCTCGATCAGGTGACCGGCAAGAACGATGTGCGCGCGGTGGTGCTGAAGGGCAACGGCAAGCACTTCCAGGCCGGCGCCGACCTCAAGTGGATTCGCGAGGTGAGCGGCGCCTCCGCGGCCGAGAACGAGCGCGTCAGCCGCGCCACGGCCGAGGCCGTCGATCGACTCAACCGCCTGCCCGTCCCCACCGTTGCGCTGGTGCAGGGCGGCTGCTTCGGCGGCGGCACCGGTATGGTCGCCGCCTGCGATGTGGTGATCTCTGCCGACAACGCGATGTTCTCCATTGCCGAGGTGCGCTGGGGACTGACGGCGGCAATCATCATTCCGCAGCTCAGCGATGCCATTTCCGCGCGCCAGCTGCGGCGCTATGCGCTCACCTGCGAGCGGTTCGACGCGGAGGAGGCCCGCCGCGTCGGCCTGGTGCATCAGGTCGTCCCGCTCGATGGGCTGGCCGCGGCCGGCGAGGCGATGGTGGCCCGCCTGCTCGAGAACGGCCCGCAGGCGATGGCCGAGACCAAGGCCTGGATTCTGGAGAGCGCCTGGGGCGGCTTCGATCGCACCACCTTCGATGCGCTGAGCGCCAGCCACGCAGCCAAGCGCCGCTCCGCCGAGGCCGCCGAAGGCCTTGCCTCGTTCGCCGAGAAGCGCGCCGCCAATTGGAGCGGGCGCGCCTAGCGCCGGCGGTGTTGAGCCGCGACCCAGTTCTCGCTCCGCTGCCGAAGCGAACCGACTAGCAGCGCGCCAATCAGCGCATCGGCAGACCGTAGTCCCATCCAATGCGGGGAGCTGCTGGGTAGTAGCCGTACGCCGGGGCTGCCCCATAGTAACCGTAGGCTGGCCTGTAGCCGTAGGCTGGCCCGTAGCCATAGGCGGGCCTGTAGGCTCGCCGGTAGCCGTAGGCAGGCCTGTTACCGTAGGCTGGCCGATAACCGTAGGCTTGGCGGTAGCCGGCTGTCTGGTAGCCGTAGGCCTGCGGCGCGTAGCCGTAAGCTGGCGCCATGTAGCCATAAGCCTGCGGTGCGTAGCCATAGGCTGGCGCCGCGTAGCCATAGGCCGCGGGCCCGTACCCGTAACCAGGGGGTGCATACCCATAAACTGGCGGCGCGTAGCCGTAGAGCGGATCGTAGTAGAAAGCTTCCGCCATATTGTAGGCGTCCGTGCCACAGCCGTTCCAGGGGCACGCGGCGGCTGGTGCGCTGCTGAAGCCCGCGACAAGGAGTAGGAGGGCCGAGCAACTGATGAGTTGACGCTTATGCATTCTACACCTCCATTAAACGCTTCACTCCACCCAACACCGCGGTTCCCAATGTCAGAGCTAGGGCCGCTCGTGACAGTTGGTCGCTCACGGCGCGCTTGCACTCGGGTAAAGTCCTGAAATGTGGGGCGTGCAGAGCCGATAACCGACCTCGCCAATTTGTCGGCGGGTTCGCGCCCAGGCCTCAACATGTCGAAGGCGAACGGCATCGCGTGCGCACTGCGCTTGCGTTGTGCGTTGCGCAGTCGAAGCTCGAGCGAGACCGCCGACGCTGCGATCCACAGCGTCGGGCCCGAGTAGTCGAGCCTGAGTGCATGACCTCCCGGGCGATGGCGTTGAACTCGGCTACGGCTTGGTCGACGGTGAGAGGCAGTTCAGGCATCTTCGGGTCTCGATTGGAGTGTTGCAGGAACAGGCGCACGCGCCGTCCCTCCCGCGCGGCCCCCTGGGCCGGCGCGAGGTGCGACGGGTACGCGGGCGCCTCTCGGCGACCCGGGGGCCGGTTGACCTCCGGCCCCAGCAGACCTGGCCAGGTCTGCCTTGAGGCCCTCTTGCGAGGGCCCCCTGGGACCCTGGGAGGGGTCCCCTGGGTTACCTTGCGGCACCCGCGTGACGGCGATTTTGGGCTCCACTGCAAGCTGCAGCCGGGCCTGCTCTTGCGAGCGCGGCGCCGGCCATGTGCCTCTCGGCGGTCGCCGCACTCCGCGGCCATTGCTGGCGCTTCGACGGCAACGGTCACAGCGGGCCTCCTGGATCTCGAGCCCTCCGCGGGCCCTCCTTCCAGGCGCCGGTCGCTGCCACGTGAAGGACGGAGTGCACTTCGCGTCCCGTCGCAGGCAGCGACGGGACAGTATGCGCACAGGTTTGGAGCGCGGGGATAGCGCAACAGCCTCTGCAATCGCCCTCGTCACGATGACGGGGCGCTGTGCGCACTGTCGGTCTGCCCCAATAGCCGACTACTGACGATCGCATCCGAACGGAGCAAGCGTGCCAGGAGCTAACCTGGGTGGATGACCGGTAGCCGAACCTTAAGCGTTCGCCTCGACGGGCAGCCCTGCTGCCTTCCACTCGGGCAGCCCATCCTGCAGGCGACGGGCTTTGAAGCCTCGTTTGCGCAGCAGCGCGACTGCTTCGAACGACATGACGCAATACGGCCCTCTACAATAGGCGACGATCTCGGTGTCGCGGTCGAGTTTGGAAAGGTGCCTCTTCAGTTCACCAACCGGGACATTCCGGGCACCGGGAACATGTCCTAGGGCGAACTCGTCTTCGGGGCGCACATCCAGCACGATGACCGTCTTGTCTTTGATGCGCCGGATCAGTTCAGCCCGCGAGATGGGCTCGAGTCCGTCGCGTTCGTGGAAGTAACTGCGCAGCAAACGGTCAACCTCCCCGCCGTTGCGCTCGGCGACGCTGTGCAAGGCGGCCACCAGCGCCAGCACACCATCATCCGCCAGTTTGTAGAGCACGAACTTTGCTTGTCGCCGTGATGTGATGAGCCCTGCACGCCGCAGATGCTGAAGGTGTTGGGACACGTTCGCGACCGACAGGCCTGTGCACTCGGCCAGCCGCTCTACGCTGCGCTCGCCTTGCGCGACCAGTTCCAGGAGCTCGAGCCGATGCTCATGAGCAAGGGCTTTCGCGAGCGAAGCGAACCCCGCGTACATCGCCCGCTTTGGATTGCTTGACATCGGACTTCACCTGTCGTTCAATCATTCACTTGAGTGATAGAGTGATAGGCTCTCCTGGCGGAGGATGCAATGAGCGACACCACCCCCGTTGATTCTGCTGCACTTCGTGACGAGGTCAAAAAGAAATATCGCGACGTGGCCATCAGGCCGAACGACAAATACCACTTCCATACCGGACGGCCGCTGGCGGCCCGCTTGGGCTATGACCAAAGGGTCGTGGACGCCATGCCCGACGAGGCCGTCGAGTCGTTCGCCGGCGTGGCCAATCCGTTCTCGCTGCGGCATCTCAGGGCGGGAGAGCGCGTGATCGATCTGGGGTCCGGTGCCGGCTTCGATTGCTTCGTTGCGGCGGGCCAGGTCGGGCCGAAGGGTCGCGTCATCGGCGTCGATATGACGGAGGAAATGCTGACCAAATCTCGCAAGTCGGCGCAGGCTATGGGCTTGGAGAACGTCGAATTCCGCGAAGGCATCCTCGAAACGTTACCCGTCGAGGACAGCTGGGCAGACGTTGTGATCTCCAATGGCGTCATCAACCTGTGCGCCGACAAGCGACAGGTCCTTGGCGAGATATGGCGCGTGCTCAAGCCGGGCGGTCACTTGCAGTTTGCCGACATCGCCAACGGCAAGCCCGTGCCTGCCTCCGCTGTCGCCAACATCGATCTATGGACGGCTTGAATTGCCGGTGGTCTGCCGTGTGCAGCCTGGCAAAAGATGATGGAAGACAGCGGCTTCGTGGACGTTCGGATTGGTCCGCCGGTCGATACCTTCGGCGGCGCCAAGGGCGAACCGAATGCCCGCAAGTTCGAAGTGTTTGGTTACGCCTTCTTGGGGCGCAAACCTCGGGCTTGATCGATGCCAGACGGCGGCCTGTTCCCCGCGACCTCGATGCCGGATCGCCAATGGTGGTCCGTGCTGTGGCCGCGGCCGGAAGAGACACTGAAGGCCCTCGGCATCAAGCCCGAGATGACCGCATTGGACCTGTGCTGCGGTGATGGCTACTTCACCGCGCCCCTGGCAAAAATTGTCGGCGGCAAGCTCTACGCCTTGGATCTCGACTGCCAGATGATCGAGGTTGCCAAGGCCGAAGTCGCTCGGCAGGGCGCTTCGGTGCGCCAATGGATATGCGCCGATGCCACGGAGCTAGCCACGCACCTATCCGAGCCGGTGGACTATGTGCTGATGGCGAACACCTTCCACGGCGTGCCGGATCCGACAGGGCTCGCACGTGCGATACGGTCCGTACTGAGGCCGCAAGGATTGTTCGCTGTCGTCAACTGGCATCCGGCCAGTCCAAGAGACACGCCCGTGCTGGGCGAGCCGCGCGGCCCTAGGGCAGAGATGCGGATGTCTCCCAGTGCCGTGGCCGCAGTCGTCGAGCCGGCAGGTTTCCGGACGGCTCGGATCGTCGACTTGCCTCCCTATCACTACGGAGCGCTGTTTGTGTGCCTCGACAACTGACGTGCACTACGCCAGCCCAGCGGCCCGGCCGCCATCATCGATGCGGACGGCCTAGCCGCGCTCGTGGCCTACGCGAAGCGGGACTCGATTTCGATCATTCCGCGGGAGCTGGCACGCCCTGCCTCGGCGCGGCGCCGGCAGCGCCCAGCTTGGTCCCCGCCAGCCGGCGAATGACCACGTAGAACACCGGCGTGAAGATCAGGCCGAACAAGGTCACGCCGATCATGCCCCAGAACACGGCGGTGCCGAGCGCGATGCGCATCTCCGCCCCCGCGCCGACCGCAAGATAGAGCGGCACCACGCCCAGCGTGAACGCCAGCGAGGTCATCAGGATCGGCCGCAGGCGCAGCCGGCAGGCCTCCACGGCGGCCGAGATCGTATCCTTGCCCTGCTCCTCGAGCTGGCGCGCGAACTCCACGATCAGGATCGAGTTCTTGGCCGCCAGCGCGATCAGCACCACGAACCCGATCTGCGTGAGGATGTTGATCTCGCGCCCGTGCAGCCACACGCCGAACGCAGCCGACAGCAGGCACATCGGCACGATCAGCAGGATCGCCAGCGGCAGCGACCAGCTCTCGTACTGCGCGGCGAGCGCCAGGAACACGAAGATCACGCTCAGCACGAAGATGTAGTAGCCGGTGCGCCCGACCTTGGCCTCCTGGATAGGAGAGATCGGTCCACTCGAAGGTGACGCCGGGGGGCAGCTTCTCCTGCGCCAAGGCGCGCATGATCTGCAGTGCCTGGCCCGAGCTGATGCCGGCCAGCGCCGAGCCCTGCACCTCGGCCGAGGGGAACAAGTTGTAGCGCGGCACGCGTTCGGGCCCCGCGATCTCCTGGAAGGTGACGAGGCTGCCGAGCGGCACCATCTCGCCGTCGGCGTTGCGCACACGGATCTTGGAGACGCTTTCCTGGTCCAGCCGGTACTCGCCGTCGGCCTGCGCGGTGACGCGGTAGGTGCGGCCGAACATGTTGAAGTCGTTGACGTAGGCCGAGCCCATGAACACGCGCATGGCCTCGAAGATATTGGTCACCGGCACCTTCAGCATCTGCGCCTTGTCGCGATCGACGTCGACGAACACCTGCGGTGTGGCGGCCGCGAAGGTGGTGAAGACGTTGGTGATGCCGGGTGTGCGGTTGGCCTCGGCGACGAACTCCTGCGTGACACGCGCAAAATCGCTGGCCGGCATGCCCATCGTATCCTGCAGGCGCATGGAGAAGCCGGCCGCCGCGCCCACGCCTCGCACCGGCGGCGGAATGAACACGAGCGCCTGCGCATCCTGGATCTGCTGGGCCAGCTTGGTCCTGAGCGACTGGGCGACCTTCTCGATGGTCTGACCCAGCCGATGGCGCTCCTCGAAATCGTCCAGCACCAGGAACAGCAGGCCAGCGTTGGTTGCGGCCGTGAAGGTCGCGGCGTTGCGGCCGGTGAAGGCGTTCGAATACTGCACGCCGGGCTCTGCCAGCAGGATCTCGGTGGCCTGGCGGACGACGGCGTCCGTGCGCTGCAGGGACGCGCCCGGGGGCAGCTGTAGCGAGATGATCAGGATCGCGCGGTCCATGTTGGGGATGAAGCCGGTCGGCTGGCGCGCCACGAACCAGACGCCGAAGGTGAGCAGCACCACGTAGCAGATCAGCACCGGCTTCCATGCCCCGGCGAGCCTCCGCACGAGCCATCCGTAGCCGCGCGCCATCGCGTCGAAACCGTGGTCGAAGGCCCGGAAGAAGGCATGCACGCGGCCGCAGCAGCGCAGACGACTGCTCGTGGCCCTTGCTCGTGCGGCCTGAACAGGATAGCGCACAGCGCCGGGCTCAAGGTCAGCGACAGCAGCAGCGAGATCGCGGTCGCGGTGGCGATGGTGACGGCGAACTGCCGGTAGAACTGGCCTGTGATGCCGCCGATGAAGGTCGTCGGCACGAACACCGCGAGCAGCACCAGGGCGATTGCGACAAGCGCCGTGCCTACCTCGTCCATGGAAACACGCGCCGCCTCGAGCGGCGTCAGCCCCTCCTTGAGCTTGCGCTCGACGTTCTCCACCACCACGATCGCGTCATCGACGACGATGCCGACCGCCAGCACCAGGCCGAACAGCGTCAGCATGTTGAGCGAGAAGCCGAAGGCCTGCATCATCGCGAACGTGCCGATCAGCGACACGGGGATGGCGACCACCGGCACCAAGGTCGCGCGCCAGGTCTTGAGGAACAGCAGCACCACCAGCACCACCAGGGCGGTAGCCTCCAGGATGGTGATGTAGAGCTTGCTGATTGCGACCTCGATGAACTCGGTGGGGTTGTAGGTGATGCGGTATTCGAGCCCCTTGGGGAAGCTCTTGGACAGCTCCGCCATGGCCGTCCTTGATGCCCTGCGTGGCGGCAACCGCGTTGGAGCCCGGCTGCTGGTCGACGACGACGATCACCGCCGGGTAGCGGTCGGCGTAGCCCTGCGCGGAATAGCTGAGCGCCCCGAGCTCCACCCGCGCGATGTCCTTGAGCCGCACCACGCGCCCGTCGGCCCCGCTCTTGACGATGATCTCCTCGAATTCCTCGCCGGTCTTGAGCCGCCCCTTCATCTGCAGGGAGATCTGGAAGGCACGGTTCTGGTAGCACCGGCGGCTCGCCGAGCGCCCCGCCCGCCACCTGCACGTTTTGCGCGCGCAAGGCGTCGAGCACCTGCTCGGCGGTCAGGTCGCGGACGGCAATGCGCTCGGGGTCGAGCCACACGCGCATGGAGTACTCGCGCACGCCGAACAGCGACACGTCGGCCACGCCGTACAGCCGCATCAGCCGATCGCGCACGTTGAGCAGGCCGTAGTTGGAGATGTAGACCTGATCGTAGGTGTTGTCGGGCGAGATCAGGTGGATCGCCAGCAACAAGTCGGGCGAGCGCTTGCGCACTGTGAGGCCGTTGCGGCGCACCTCGTCGGGCAACCGCCGCTCCGCGGTGCTGACCCGGTTCTGCACCAGCACCTGCGCCTTGTCGATGTCGGTGCCGACGTCGAACGTCACGGTGACCGACAGGTTGCCGTCGGAGGTCGACTGCGAGGCCATGTAGATCATGCCCTCGACGCCGTTGATCTCCTGCTCGATGGGTGCGGCGACCGTATCGGCCACCGTCTGCGCGCTGGCACCGGGATAGTTGGTGGTGACGGTGATGGTCGGCGGGGTGATCTCCGGCAGCTGCGTGACGCCGAGGCCCGTATAGCCGATCGCGCCGATGATCGTGATGACCAGCGACAGCACCGTCGCAAAGATCGGACGGTCGATGAAGAAACGGCTGATCGGCATCGATTGCGCCTCTAGGTCGGTGCCGCGATCTGCTGCTGCAGGGCCGTCATTCGCTGGCCTTCGGCTCCGCGGCCGGTGCCGTGGACGCGGCAAGCGCCGCACGCTTCGGGTCGACCTTCAGGCCGGGACGCGCGCGCTGCAGGCCCTTGGTAATCACCCAGTCGTCGGCGCCGACGCCTTCGCGCACCACCCGCAGGCCCTCGACCAGCGGCCCCAGCGTGACGTTGCGCCGCGCCACGATGCCGTCGTCGCCGACGACGAACACGTACTTGTTGGTCTGGTCCGTGCCGATCGCCTCGTCGGGGACGAGCAGCGCCGCGTAGCTGGGCGAGCCCGTCACTCGCACGCGCCCGAAGAGACCCGGCGAGAACAGGCCGGCCTTGTTCGGCAGCACCGCGCGCGCTCGCAGCGTGCCGGTGCCCTGGTCGATCCGGTTGTCGAGGAAGTCGAGCTGCCCCTTGTGCGGAAAGCCCCGCTCGTCGGCCAGCGCCACCTCGACCAGTGCGCCGATGTCGGCTGCTCCGCTCCACGCCGCGCTCGGCCAGGCGCTTGTACTTGATGTAGTTGTTCTCGTTGACGTCGAAGTAGACGTAGATCGGGTCCTGGCTGACGATGGTGGTCAGCAGCGTGGTGCCGGCGACGCTGCCCGCGCTGATCCAGTTGCCGGCGGTCACCAGCGTCCGGCTGATGCGGCCGGAGATGGGCGCCGCAATCGTCGCAAACGAGAGATCGAGCTCTGCCGATTTGACCTTGGCCTCGGACACCTTCACCGCGGCCTGGGCGTCGCGCAGAAGCGACATGCGGTCGTCGAAGGTCTTGTCGGAAATGATCTTGCGCTCGATCAGCGGCTGGCCGCGCGCCACGTCGAGGTTGGCGTTCTCGACCTTGGTCGTGGCGGCGAACAGCTCGGCGCGCGCCTGCTCCAGCGCGCGCTCGAACGGACGCGGGTCGATGGCGAACAGCAATGTCGCCCTGCTTGACCAGCTGGCCGTCCTTGAAGCGCACCTCGTTGAGATAGCCCGAGACGCGCGCCCGTATCTCGACGATCTGCACCGCATCGAAGCGACCGGTGTACTCGTCCCACTCGATGACCTGGCGCTGCGCCGGCTTGGAGACGGTGACAGACGGTGCCGGCGGCCCAGCCTTCTGCTGGGACGCCTGTGGCTGTCCCTGATCGCAGCCTGCCAGTGGCATCGCCAGGGCAGCAGCGCAGGACAGCATCCCTAGGCGCCGCGCAAGACCCAACCCTTTACGCATACACTGATACCTGTGGCCGATGCGGGAAACGTGAGACCGAGCGCATTTCAGTAGTACAGCAAGGGCCCATCCGCCGCTCGCGCCAGAGATCCACTTGCGCGAGTGTGGCCTGTAACCCGGTGCCCGCGCAACCCTTTTAGAGTGATAGCCGCTGCCCCGCCTGCCTACTGCATGAACAGCCATTGTGCGGCAGAGAAGAGCTGCCCCCCGTTTGCTGCCGCCAGGTTGCGCTTGCCCTGGGTCGGCACCCGCCGGGCAACCGCGGTTGCCGGGAAGGGCGCCGTTCCCTCCACTACGACTTTGGTTTGAACCAGGCCATGCCTGCGCACCAAGGCATAGAGCTCGGCGGCGTGGGCCGGTGCCAGACGCAGGCACCCGTGTGACGCCGGCCGCCCCAGCATGGAGACGGCTGCGGTGCCATGAAAGGCGATGCCGTTGCTGAAGAAGATCGAGTGCGGCATCGGCGCGTCATCGTACTGTCGCGAACGCCACGTCCTGGCCATCCACGCCGGGCGGAACGTTCCCGTCGGAGTTGCATAGCCGCGCCGGCCCGACGAGATCGACCAGACGTGCAGGACCCGGTCGCCTTCCGTCACGGTGAGCTTCTGCGTGGCGAGGTTGGCCTCGAGCAGCAGCGTGACGGGGGGCGGCGGAGGAGGAGACAGCGGCGCCATCGCGACCGGCTCTTGCGAGAGTGGCGAGGGCGCGATCGGCTGATCGATGCCCACGTCGGCTGGTACCACCCGGAAGACTGCGACCTGCAGTAGATCGCCGCCGGGCGACAGCGGATGGGACGGCTCCAGCTGCCAATGTTCGTAAGCGTCCGCCGAGGGAACCCCGAGCAGAAGCCACCCCGCCAAGGCGCAAGCCAGTACGCATCGCATCGTCTTATCCTGGTCGTCACGGGCAAAGGAAAGGCCGTCGCCCCTTATAGATGGAGTAACCCTGCCGAACGCTTAATTGTTGATTTCCAGGAAGTTAAGCTGGACGAGTCCGGATCGCAGCGTGGGCCGAAAAATTGGCCGCGGCGCCGAAGCAGCCCACGGGCGCACTAGAAGTTTCCGAAGATCATGTCGAACAGCGACTTGCCCTTCTTGCCGCTGCCGCCCCAGGTCCAGAACGGGCCCTTTTGCTCGCCGGCGTATTTCTTCGGCTGAGGCGGCGCCGTTGCGGCAACCTTGCCCTGCCGCAGCTGCAGCTCTTCCTTGGTGCCGTCGGCGCTGGCAACGATCAGCTTGCCGTCGTCCTCCCACGTCAGCTGCGCCAGCTTGGTGCCGCGCCGCTGCGTCTCAACGCCCATCACCGCGTTGGCCTGCAGGTCGACGATGGCGATCTGCTCGATTTCCTCCGGCCCGCGCAGACCGTCGACGGAGCCAGCATGGAAGCGCAACACGCCAATTCCGGCAAAGGGTGCCTTCTTCTGCTCCCACTCGAGAATGCGCGGCTGACCCTGGCCCAGCATCTCCAGGTCGATCTTGAGGCGCGGGAACAGCTCGCTGCTGGCGACGTACTGGCGGCCCTTCTGGAAGACGCGCCAGCCGTCGAGGCCTGCCTGCGGTACCTCGCTCTCGTCGGCGGCGGTGTTCACGCCCAGGCGGACGAGCGCGCGGGCCGCTTCTCTCAGGTTCGGGTCGAGGCTCAGCGCCTTCTTGAGGTCGGCGATGGCCTGGGGGGCGCGGCCCTGCATCTCGTTGATCTCGCCCCGCGCCCAAAGCGCCTCGGCACTGTTGGGGTCGAGCCGCAGGGCGCGCTCCACATCCTTGAGGCCGAGCTCGGGCTGGCGCTGCTGGCGGTAGGTCCACGCGCGATAGGCGAAGGCCTTGGGCGAGCGCGGCTCGAGCTCGATGGCGCGCGCGAAGTCGTTGAGCGCATCCTCGAAGGCCTCGGCCTTGGCGTACGCGAAGCCGCGCGCCACGAAGCCCGCGGCAGCGTTGGGATTGAACTCGACGGCAGTGGCGAAATCCTTGGCCGCGGAAGCGGCGTTGCCCGCATCCAGGTAGGCCTGGCCGCGCAGCATATAGAGGTGCGGATTGCGTGCATCGAAGGCGATGGCGCGGCTGAAGTCCTCGATCGCCTCGTCATAGCGCTCGATTGTGACCTTGGCCTCGGCACGGCCCCGATAGCCCGCGCCGAAGCGCGCATCGAGCGTGCCTGCGCGCGTGAAGTCGCGGATCGCGGCCTGCGGGCGGTTGGCGGCGAGGTGCGCGCGCCCGCGGCCCGTGAAGGCGGCCGGGTTGTTGGGCACCAGCGCGATCGCCTTGGTGTAGTCGGCGACGGCAAGATCGAGCTGCCCGAGCTTCATGTGCGCGCTGGCACGGTTGGTGAATGCGGCGGCATAGCCGGGTGCGAGCACCAGCGCGCGATCGAAATCCTTCATCGCCTCGCGCACCGCGCCGATCCCCAGCAGCACGTTGCCGCGATTGTTGTAGACGGCGGCATACTCGGGATAGAGCTGGACGGCCCTATTGAAGTCCTCCAGCGCCTGCTTGGTGTTGTTGGCGCGCCAGTATGCCACCCCCCGATCGGTCAGGATCACGGCCCTGCGCTCGTTGGGCAGGGTCTTGTCCCCGAGCGCCTCGGTGAACAGCGCAATGGCCTGATCCGTGCTGCCCCGCGCCAGGGCGGCACCGGCCTCGCGGGCGCGCTGGGCGACCTGGTCCTGGGCAGCGGCGGGCATGCAGCCGGCCGCCAGCCATACCACCAACGCCCCTAGCAGTTGCCGCCGCAAATCGATCATCCTTCCTGTCCGCGCCTCACGCGGCCGAGCGGACGCGCTGCCGGATTCGACATAAGAAGCTTATAGCGCAAATACGGCAGCATCGAAACGCGGACCGGGCTGCCGCCAAGAGATCCTTTGCCCAATCGGCCGTCCCGCCGCATCCTTGGAGAATGCAAGACCGCCCGCCTTTCCCTGACACCTCCTCGGCCGCAACTGTCGATGCGCTCGCGCGCGCAGCACGCAAGCTCAGAACGCCGTGCGGCGGCGGGACCATGGTGTGGCGGGTGTGGGGCGCCGGCGAGCCGCTGGTGCTGTTCCACGGCGGCTCCGGCTCATGGACCCACTGGATCAGGACTATCCCTGAGCTGTCGCGCCATTACGAGCTGTGGGTGCCCGACATCCCGGGCCTCGGCGGTTCGGCCATGCCGCCCGAGCCGCGGACCCCAACCAGCATCGCCGACGTCGTGATCGCCGGGCTCGGCGAGCTGTTCCCTGCGACCCACGTGTTTCGGCTTGCCGGCTTCTCGTTCGGAGGACACGTGGCGGGACTGGTGGCCGCCCGCCTCAAGCAGCGCGTACGCGATTTGACCCTGATCGGGGTGGCCGCGCTCGGCCTGCGCGCCGACCCGCGCGAGCCGTTCGCCAAGGCGCGGTCCGGCATGGCCGCAGAGGACGTCGCCGCCGTATACCGGCAGAACCTGGCGGTGCTGATGTTCGCCGACCCGGTCAAGATCGACCCGCTGGCGATCCACTTGCAGGCCGAGAACATCAAGCGGGCGCGCTTCCGCAGCCGGCCGTTCGCGGCGAGCGACGGGTTGGCCGTCGCGCTTGCCGAGGTCACCGCGCAACTCAAGACGATCTGGGGCACCCGCGACGTGATCGCCCGTCCGTCCCTGCAGGCGCGGCTCGACATTCTCCGCCGACACCACCCCGAGCTCGAGGTGCGGCTGATCGAGAACGCCGGCCACTGGGTGATGTACGAGGCGTCCGACGCGTTCAATGCCGCATTCCTCGATCTGCTGCGGCAGCCGGACCAGCGGCCGTAGCGCCGACATCGAAATGACGCAAAGGGCGGCAAGCTCCTGCTCGACGCAGCGGCATGTTGTCGGCGCTCGCCAAACGTTTCGCTCTGGAGAGGCTGCGCGCCAGCGGCTATTATCGTCCCGGTACGGGGTTCACTCGGGGGACTGTTGCGGGGGCAGGCTGGCAACGGAATGCGCAACACCATCACCGTCATGAATGCCAAGGGCGGCGTCGGCAAGTCGACGCTCGTTCTGGCCCTTGCCGAGACGCTCTCCACCTTTCACGGCAAGAAAATCCTCGTCATCGACTGCCGACGCGCAGGCCAGCATCAGCCACATGCTGCTGCCCGCAGCGCCAGCTGGACGCCTTGCAGGACGAGGGGCAGACCATCGTCGATTATCTGATCGGCGCGGTGCTGAAAGAGACACCGGAGGACTGGCGCCGCTACGTCATCGCCGGGGTATCCGACGTAGACGATGCCCGCTCCATCGATCTGCTGCCGAGCGACACCAACCTCACCTTGTTCGAGCGCGAGGTGTCCAAGGGCGAGCGCGAAACGCTGCTGCGGAGGACCATCGGCACCTGCCTCAAGGAGGCACGCAAGGGCTACGACTACGTGCTGATCGACAGCGCGCCCGGCCTGTCGGTGCTGACCGAGATGCTGGTTGCGCGAGGCCGACTTCTACCTGTCGCCCACGCGGCCCGACTACATCTCCACGCGCGGCCTCGCCTTCCTGCGCAAGTTCCGCCAGCGCAATCCCGGAGATGGGCTTCGCCGAGCTCCTCGGCACCATCATCAACATGAAGAACCCGCAGTCGCCGGAAGACGACCAGTACGACCAGTGGCTGCGGGGCGACCCGGACAACCGCTGCTTCGACCGTCGATCCTGCGCGTCACGCCGCTGCAGTCGGCGGCCTACTTCTCCCCGCGCGACCGGTCCTACTGGGCCAAGTATCCGGGCCAGACCGGCGACCAGCTGCGCTACCTCACCGACGAGTTCCTGGCCCGCCTGCGCCAGGTGCAGCCGCGCTGACGGCGAAAGGGGTCAGACCCCTCGCCGCTCAAGCCGCCTTCTTTCTGTTGGCCTCGAGGCGCGCATCGACCAGCGCCACCGTCGCGTCGATGACCGGATGGCTCAGGCCCTTCTGCTTGGCGATCAGCTGCACCAGCTTGTCGGCGCGCTCGATGTTAGGGGCGCCGTTGTTGAGCGCGCGGGCGGCTGAAGCCGGCCGCACCAGCGATTGCGCTGCGGCGGCGTACTTCTCGAACGGCACCAGGTCGCCGGGCGCAGCGCCCAGCTTCACGCACAGGTCGTTGACGAAGTTGTAGACCGAGCGCGAGGTCTCGATGTCGGTGTGCACCGCCTCCTGCGCCGTGCGCATGCCGTCCTTGGTGATGCAGCGGTAGTTGCCGGCGAGCAGCATCGCCCACTTGGCGAGCGGCACGAAGATGGAGTCGTGCACCTTGAGTTTCACCGGCAGCTCGATCTTGCCCTCCGGCGTATCGAAGCGCGCTGCCTCCACGTCCTTCTCCAGCTGGCGCAGGATCGCCGTGTGCGCCTCGTTGTCGAACCTTGCCACCTTGAAGTTGGTCGGCAGCGTGACCATCAGCACGTTGACCTTCTCCTCGGGCGGGCGGATGGCCTGCGGGTCGGGGCTGTTGAGCGTCATGAACGCCGGGTCGAAGGAATCCCACACGGTCGGGTCGGTGTAGGCGGGCCGCAGCGCTGCGTAGTCGAGGCCCGGGATGCGCTTCACGTAGGGCAGCGGCGGCATGTTCATGATCGACATGCACGGCACCTTTGCCTTGGCCACCGCGTCGAGCAGCTCGCGCACGCCGGGCGAGCGGTACTGCGGCTCCTGCATGCAGAGGCCGACGAGGTCGTAGTCCTTCGGATTGACGCCGGCGGCGCCGCCGGCCGTCACCTTGCCCGGCAGCTTGCGCGAAGTCGAGCACCACCGGGTCTTTGCGGCCCTTGACCGGCAGGCGCACGCGGAAGCCCTCGGCATTGATCAGCTCGGCCTCGGGCGGCAGGCACACCAGATGGATCTTGTGGCCGCCGAACAGCAGCTTGGACGCCAGCAGCGACCCGTAGGACGCGCCCATCAGCAGGATATTGTAGGTATTGCCCATCAAGCCCTCTCCCTAGCGGTAGTTGTGCAGGCTGTCGCGCCAGGCCACGGCGCCGCTCTCTGCGTTACCCGCGCAATGCTAGAGAGGAACCGTGCGTGGCGCAAATTCGCAAGCACTGTAGGACAAGCGGACTGGTGTCATCCTCGGGCTTGTCCCGAGGAGCCAGCATCCAGCAAGCGCCCAGCTAGCGGATGGCTGGATGGTCGGGACAAGCCCGACCATGACAACGGAGTCCGCCAGCTGCGCTTACGGCGCTGATCTCCACTGCACGATGGTCGCGTGCAGTGCAAAATGGCGCGGACAAGGGTAATGGTCACGCAGACACAATTTGACCGAAGCGAGACATGCTGACCAAGACCCATGACAGCCCGCTGATCTTCCCGTTGCCGGAGCCGCCGGCACCGGGAGAGACGATCGAAGTCGCCCCGGGCATCCTGTGGGCGCGCATCCCGCTGCCCTTTCGGCTGAACCACATCAACGTCTACCTGATCGACGACGGCGACGGCTGGGCGGTGCTCGACACCGGCATCGGCAACGACGCCACCCGCGCGGTGTGGGATCAACTGATCGCAGGCCCCCTGGCCGGCCGCCCCCTGACACGGCTCATCGTCACGCACTTCCACCCCGACCACATCGGCCTCGCCGGATGGCTGTGCGAGCGTTTCGGTTTGCCGCTGCTGACCAGCCAGACATCGTATCTGGGCTGCCTCAATATCTCGCTCTCGCCCGGCGCGCTCGACGCCAAGCCCTATCGCGATTTCTACCTGCGTCACGGCCTCGATGCGGCCACCACCCAGCGTGTCGCCACCCAGGGCCACGGCTACCTGCGCATGGTCTCGGGCCTGCCGCCGACGTTCAAGCGGCTGGTCGCCGGCGACACGTTGAAGATCGGCGGGCGCACGTTCGACGTGCTGAGCGGCAACGGCCACGCGCCGGAGCAGCTCATGTTCTATTGCGCCGCCGACAACGTGTTCCTCGCCGCCGACCAGGTGCTGGCGAAGATCACCCCCAACATCAGTGTGTGGGCGGTCGAGCCTACCGGCGACCCGCTGGGCCTTTACCTGCGCTCGCTCGGCGAGCTGAAACGGCAGATCCCAGCCGACGCGCTGGTCCTGCCGGGTCACCAGCTTCCCTTCTTCGGCCTCCACACACGCAGCGACGAATTGATCGCGCACCACGAGGCACGCTGCGGGGCGATCGCCGAGGCATGCCGCATCAAGCCGTGCTCGGCGGCCGAGCTGGTGCCCGTGCTGTTCCATCGCGACCTCGACCCGCACCAGATGAGCTTCGCCTTCAGCGAGGTGCAGGCGCACGTCAACTACATGCTGGGGCAGGGCCGGCTGGAGTGGCTGGAAGGCTCCGACGAGATCGAGCGCGCGGTGACGCGCAATTCGTGAGGCGGCAAGACCCCGACACCGAGCCGGAAAAAGAAAGGCCGCGCCGAGGTTCCCCCGAACCCTGGCGCGGCCGGCATAAGACGGGGTCGAGCCCTGACCTCAAGTGTCGGCCGGCAGGGCAGCCCCTTCGTGGCATGGCCATGTTGGTCAGAAACTCTCAGGCCACGGCGTATAGATGCGTGCATCGGGCTGCTGCGCACATCCCGGTATTGGGGGAGGCCTGCACCGCCATCGCACCACGATAGCGGCGCAAGACAAGTCCGCGCCCGAACAATGACCCGCCAAATTCCAGGTTTGCGTCGAGTTTTTGCGGTCTCACCCGCGCTGGGGATGCGCAGCATGCCGGCGACCTCCAATTTCACGGGAGCAATTGTGCGGGAGTGAGACATGAGCACGCGTAGTCCAAACAAATCCGTCCAGAGCCGCAAACGCGCCGAAAGCGTTGCCGTCGAGGCCGAGGACGATGTCTGGGTCTGGGGCGTGATCTTCACCGCCTCGGCGATCACCGCGCTGTGCCTGGCCACGCTCTTTAGCGTAGGGACAGGGGCCGGCTGATCGAGACGTGCGGTACGCTGGATCTCCAGCCCGCCGGGATCCCGAACCTCGTCCGGGATGGGAAGGTGGTGGCAGCGACGGCCGCGGACCGCTGTGTCAGACGGGGGGAGTCGAAGACACGTGGCTCCTAAGCCCGCTCAACCGGCGCTGCCGTGTACAATCCTATTGATACAACCTTAGCGTGTAAACAGATGGCAGAGCCGCGCGTCCTGATTTGGTAGGACGGGCGTCTCGCCCGAGGATGCAGCAAGCTGCGGAAGCGAGACGCCCTAGCTTGACGGGCAACGTCCAACCTTACGAGGGAGGCATGGAAACGCTCCCGCACCGCTCACTGCCTGTCAAACGTTCCTGGAAAAGAATGGGCGTCTTGTGGACGTGAAACGCTAGGTGCAAGACGCCCATAGGCGGTGTCACACACATCATCGACCGCCCGCTTAGCCTCTGCCATCGGGGCAAGTCCGCAGAGGCGAGGGGGCCGAACCTCTCGCGCAGAGGGTGGGGAGTTGAGGTGGCGAGACGCCACACGAGCATCGTGCGAGCATGCGCTTTAATGATCGACTAGACCGTTGCCATCCGCACAGACCCTGAGACGGCTAGACGAAAGCATAGTGCCACGCGTTGGGTCCGGTGGCGTCTGCACCTCGGTACCCAAGTTTCAGGGCATCAACTGTCGCCTGATGGCCTCCGCCGCGGCGTGAGTTCGATTGCGCACTTCCAGCTTGCTCTGCACTTTCTTCAGGTGCGTGCGCACTGTCTCCTCGCCAATGCCGAGCAGCTTGGCGATCTCTCTGGTGTCCTTGCCCAATGATACGAGCCGCAGCACCGCCAACTCCCGCGGCGTCACGGGTGGGCGGTCGCCAACGCGTCTTGGGTCTTCACCCATCACCTGTTCGAGCCGCAACGCAGCAAACCCAGCGGCCGCAATCAGCAGGATCCGCAGCGGTTGTGTCAGCACATTGCTGAGGACCTGGCGGGACCAGTAGGCCACCAGCCAGCGCTGACCGACGCAACAGGTCAGCGCATCACGAATGCCGTATTTGAGCGCAAGCTCGTAGGGCCATCGGTCGATGCCGATCGGCTCCAGCATCTGCATGGTCTCCGTCCAGGTGTGGGCCGTGAGGCTGGACTTGGCCATCATGATGCCGGGGTCGTACCCGTGGGCGGCTTTGGCGGCGTATGCGTTCCACCACTCCACCGGCGTCGAGGAATGCAAGAAGACATCGCGGCCGAGCTCGATCGACTGCCAGTCGGACGTGCGCTGGGGCATACGGCCGACGCCGAGCACATTGATGGGAAGGAGCTGCGTGGCGAACCCATCCAGTGCATCGAGTATCTCGCCCGGCGTTTTCGCTGCGCTGACGCGCTCGGTGAACTTGTCCAAGAGCGGTGTGGGAGGGGGGAGCACGGGCGATGCTTTGCTGGGCGCCGTCTCTGCCTTGCGCGCCGGGCGGCTGCTCGAGAGGGTATTGACCATTGCCAGCTGTCCCTTCCGAAAAACCCGCGGGCCGAGCCTCCAATGAAACCGGCAGGCGGGGTATCAGGACAAACGTGGAGGGTTCAACCCCTAGGTGTGCAATTTGGTAGTTCCCGCTCAGCGAGCATGGCGCCTCCGGGAGCGGCGTCTCTGAGCCCAGGATCAGGCTCGGGATCAGGGCCCGGCAGATGTGCCGAGCGATAGCCGGGCCAGCACGCGCGGCAGCGTCTCGGGCAGGTCCTCGGCGATCAGGCCGGGCCCGAAGGTGCTGGCGCATTCCCCGTGCAGCCACACCGCCGCGCAGGCCGCCTCGAAGGCCGGCATGCGCCTGCGCCAGCAGCCCGGTGACGAACCCTGCCAGCACGTCGCCCGAGCCGGCGGTCGCCAGCCACGGCGGGGCATTGTCGTTGATCGCGGCGCGGCCATCCGGCGCGGCGATCACCGTGTCGGGCCCCTTGAGCACCACGACGGCGCCGCTCGTCTCGCGCCGCACTGTCGCGCACGCTCGCAGCTTCGAGCCGGCAACCTCGCCGAACAGGCGCTTGAACTCGCCCTCGTGCGGGGTCAGCACCACCGGCGCCTGCGCGCCTTGATGGCATCGAACAGCGCCTCCTGCGCCGGGCTCGGGCTCGGCGCTGCGCACCACGAAGCCGAGCCCCGCGGCCTTCACCGGCGCCTCGCCTTCCACCGGCGCGAACGAGGTGAGCGCATCGGCATCGAGCACGGCCGCGGCCGCGACGCGAGCACGGTCAGCACGCTCGCTGCCGTCGCCGCGCCGACGCCCGCGCCGGGACCGATCAGCACGGCGTTGCGGCGCTCGTCCGACAGGAACTCGCGCAAGCGCTGCGTCCGAGGCGACGGCCCGCACCATGACGGCGGTGGCGTGCGTGGCGTTGATGGCCGTGGCCGCGCCGCTGCCGACCAGCGTCACGAGCCCGGCGCCGATGCGCAGCGCGCCGCGCGCGCCGAGCCGGGCCGCGCCGGTGCTCTCCGGCGGGCCCGAGACCGACCACCGCGTGGCCGCGCGTGTACTTGTGCGCGTCGAGGCGCGGCCTGGGGTAGAGCGCGCTGCCAGAGCGACGGGGCGATTGGCGAAGGTGCGCGGCGCGACCGCTTCCAGCACGCCGTGCCGGGATGCCGATGTCGGCGAGCCGCACCTCGCCGCACAAGCGCCGCCCGGGCAGCAGCAGATGTCCCGGCTTCAGGCGGAAGAACGTCACGGTGCGCGTCGCCTGCACGACGGCGCCGCGGCGCGCGCCGGTTGCCCCGTCGAGTCCGCTCGGCACGTCGACTGCCACCACCGGCTTGCCCGACGGCGTTGATGGCGGCAACCACCTCGGCAGCCACGCCTCGAGCGGCCGGGAAAGCCCCGCCCCGAACATCGCATCGACGATGACATCGGCCCCGTCGAGCGTCGCCGGCGTCAGTGGCTCGATGTCGCCACTCCAGCGTGCCGCCATCTGAGCGGCATCGCCCCGCCAGCGCCGTTCGCGGGCCCGAGCAGCCCGACCCGCACCCGCCACCCCTGCTCACGCAGCAGACGCGCCGCCACGAAGCCGTCGCCGCCGTTGTTGCCCGGCCCGCAGGCGACGGCAGCCGCCACACCCGGCGCGGCCGACGAGATCGGCTGGCCGCCTCGGCCACCGCGCGGCCGGCCGCCTCCATCAGCGCCAGTCCCGGGCACGCCCGCCGGCGATCGCCAGCGCGATCGGCGCGGCCCATCTCCTCGGGCGTCAGCAGTTCGTAGCCTGGACACGGCTGCCACCTCCCGCTCACTGATGGTCCTGCAGCCGCATCATGCGTCCGCGAAGGCCCGGCGCCAATCGCAACAGCATTCGCATTCCGTGCCGGACGCCCATTGTCTGCTTACTTTTCGTGCAAATTGCCCGATCTATCGGCAAATTCGGCGGTTGCCTCATCAGGCCAGGTTGCCCTGTAGATACGCAGAAGTCGTTCATTGCCTGGGGATTTGTTGCCGCGTAAACCTTGGCACGCGGCATGCTTAAGCAATTTGTGGCCGCGGACAACGACGAGACCAAGCTTGAGCGCGGTCGGGAGGTGAAGGGACGCATGAAAAAGATCGAGGCTATCATCAAGCCCTTCAAGCTCGACGAGGTGAAGGAGGCTCTGCAGGAGATCGGCCTGCAGGGCATTACCGTCATCGAGGCCAAGGGGTTCGGCCGCCAGAAGGGCCACACCGAGCTCTATCGCGGCGCCGAGTACGTGGTCGATTTCCTGCCCAAGGTGAAGATCGAGGTGGTGCTCGGCGACGACATGCTGCCCAAGGCGCTGGAGGCGATCCAGAAGGCCGCCAAGACCGGGCGCATCGGCGACGGCAAGATCTTCATTTCCACCGTCGAGGAGGCGATCCGCATCCGCACGGGCGAGACCGGAACCGACGCAATTTGAACAACGGGCGCCCGCGACGGCGAGCGCCGGTTGGGGGGATGGCACATCGGGGCCGTCAGATCATGCACGCTCGAGTTGAGGACAGGGGAGTAGCAATGGCAGACAGACCGAAGAACGTTGGCGACGTGCTGAAGATGATGAAGGACAAGGACGTCAAGTTCCTCGACCTTCGCTTCACCGACACCAAAGGCAAGATGCAGCACGTCACGGCCGACGGCTCGTGCGTCGACGAAGCCATGTTCGCCGACGGCTATGCCTTCGACGGCTCCTCGATCGCCGGCTGGAAGGGCATCGAAGCCTCCGACATGACGCTGATGCCCGATCCGGCAGTCGCCCACCTCGATCCGTTCTTCGCCCAGACCACCATGGCGGTCTTCTGCGACGTGCTCGAGCCGTCGACCGGCGAGATGTACGAGCGCGATCCGCGCTCCATCGCCAAGCGCGCCGAAGCCTACATGAAGCAGACCGGCGTCGGCGACACCGTCGTGTTCGGCCCCGAGGCCGAGTTCTTCATCTTCGACGACGTGCGCTACAGCATCGATCCCTACAACACCGGCTTCAAGCTCGACGGCGTCGAGCTGCCCTCCAACAGCGGCACCGACTACGAGATGGGCAACCTCGGTCACCGGCCGCGCACCAAGGGCGGCTACTTCCCGGTGCCGCCGATCGACAGCGCCCAGGACATCCGCTCCGAGATGCTCTCGGTGATGGCCGAGATGGGCGTCATCGTCGAGAAGCACCACCACGAGGTGGCCTCCGCCCAGCACGAGCTCGGCATCAAGTTCGGCCCGATGGTCACGCTTGCCGACCACATGCAGATCTACAAGTACGTGATCCACCAGGTGGCGCAGGCCTACGGCAAGACGGCGACTGCTTCATGCCCAAGCCCGTCTACGGCGACAACGGCTCGGGCATGCACTGCCACCAGTCGATCTGGAAGGGCTCGACGCCGGTATTCGCCGGCAACAAGTACGCGGACCTGTCCGATACCTGCCTCTACTACATCGGCGGCATCCTCAAGCACGCCAAGACCATCAACGCCTTCACCAACCCGACCACCAACTCCTACAAGCGTCTGGTGCCGGGCTACGAGGCGCCCGTGCTGCTGGCCTACTCGGTGCGCAACCGCTCGGCGTCCTGCCGCATCCCGGTGGTGACGAGCCCGAAGGCCAAGCGCGTCGAGGTCCGCTTCCCCGATCCCGCCGCCAATCCCTATCTCGGCTTCGCCGCCATGCTGATGGCCGGCCTCGACGGCATCCAGAACAAGATCAGCCCGGGCGAGGCGATCGACAAGAACCTCTACGACCTGCCGCCGGCGGAGCTCTCCAAGATCCCGACGGTGTGCGGCAGCCTTGCGCGAGGCGCTCGAGCAACCTCGACGGCAACCGCGAGTTCCTGAAGAAGGGCGGCGTGATGACCGACGACATGATCGACGCCTACATCGAGCTCAAGATGGCCGAGGTGGCGCGCACCGACATGACGCCGCATCCGGTCGAGTTCGACATGTACTACTCGGTCTAGCGATTACATAGCTGTGAGAATGGGAAGGGCGGCTTGTGCCGCCCTTGCTATTTGCGGGTTCCCAGACTTTGCAGCTCCCGCCCGGGGATGCCGCCGTGTCGGCGAGGCGCCCTTTATCTTCTAAAGGCCCTGCTTGACGTAATCGGCGATCTGATCGCGGCGGAGGCCGCGCCTTGCAAGCTCTGCGTCCGATAGCCGCGAGAGGTGCTGGTAGAGCTCTTCAGCAGCCCGGGCATTGCCGTGGTGGTCGATGTAGACCTGTGCCGTCTCCATCCCACGCACCAAGCCACGAGTCAGCGCGTGCAGCAACCCGCCCGCGGACGAAGAAGGATTCCACTCCTGCCTTTGAATTGCGGCAGCCAGGGTAGCTTGCGGTTTCACGACAGGTCCTCCGTTTGGTTGGTAGTGACCAACACGCAGGAGGATAGCGCGGCTGCAATCCGGCGCTGTGCCGTATGGCACAGCTTCCGATTCCCTACCGGCGGGCCGCAGATGCTGCCCGCTTCAGCTGCGGCGACATGGCCCCGCCCGCCCCATGCGACGGGCGCCTGTAATACGGGTGCAATACTGCAGTGCTAGGGCGCACCCATCGAGAGGTAGCACCACCCTAGAACCCAAGACATGCTCTGCGAGTTCCGGGAGGGCATGTTTCAACATGTCCCCACAATCGACCTGCCATTCGTCGGTAGCTGTGCGCAGGCCGCCGGCGTCGATCTGCCCATCGTCGTCATCAATCTCCCCCACCGCACCGACCGTTGGCAGACCCTCGTTCACCGCATGTCCGCGGCGGGGCTTACAAAGCTGATCAGGTTTCCGGCGGTGGAAGGCGCTCGACTGCCCGACAGCACGATAGCCGCGCTGCTGGGGTCGCCGGCTGACCATATCGACGAGGCCCCGCGCAGCCACCTGAGCCTCACGCGGCCGGCGATCGGCTGCTTCCTGTCGCACCTCGCCATTTGGAGATGGTTGATCGCGAGCAAGCTGCCGAGGGTGCTCGTCCTGGAGGACGACGCCGCCCCGGCTCCCGACTACAGCGCCGAGCGCTTGCGCAGCGTCCTGGCTGCACCGCCGGAGCAGGCCGGACTGACCTTCCTCGGCCGCATCATCATGCACGGCCTCGCGGAAAGGCCGCAAGGCCCCAACCTGCCGAGGATGTACTACTTCAACGGCACGTTCGCTTATGTCATCACGCCCAGGGCAGCCCTGACCCTGCTGCAGCATATCTTCCCGCTGCAGGCGCACATCGACCATCAGATGAGCAGGGTGCTGATCGAGCAGCGGCAGGCGTTCCAGGCCCACTACGTCGAGCCGCCTCTGTTGCAGCCCGACTGGTCGCTCAGGAGCGACTGCTACGTCCCCTTGGCCGACGACACCGTCGCCGACCGGGAGCTCGGGCAGCTGTTCGAGGCCAAGCGGCGGATGCTCTTGGAGGAGGGGCGGCCCCTCCTCCCGCTTGCGCAGGCCGGCTGAGCAGCCGCGTCGCTCGCGCCCGGCCCTTGCCGTTTGGCGCCACTGTCCGACCGCCAGGCGTGTTAGGTTGTCCGCACGCGAGCGAAGGACACCCTCATGGATGAGACCACGATCGACCGCGCGGCCATGGGGCGCCTGGCCAAAGCGCTGGAATTCATTCTTGGCGCCGACGATCCCACGACAGTGGCGCTGCGCAAGGCGTCCGACAGTGGCGCCGAGCGAGACATCAAAGCGGCCCGCACCCTGTTTCTCAGGCTGAAATCCTCAGACCGTCGGGCCGCCCTGACGATGATCGACGACTAAACGCCCCAGCCGGCCACCGCCTTGACCTCGAGGTACTCCTCGAGCCCGAAGCGGCCCCACTCGCGGCCATTGCCCGACTGCTTGTAGCCGCCGAAGGGTGCTGCCCGTTCGTTCTGCGCGCCGTTGAGGTTGACGTTGCCGGCGCGGATGCCCCGCGCCACCCGCCGCGCGCGCTCGACGTTGCCGCCGGACACGTAGCCCGCAAGCCCGTAGGGCGTATCGTTGGCGATGCGCACCGCCTCGTCTTCGTCCTTGTAGCCGATGATGGACAGCACGGGTCCGAAGATTTCCTCGCGCGCGATCGTCATGTCGTTGCTGACGTCGGCGAACACGGTCGGGCGCACGTAGAACCCTTTGTTCAGCCCTTCCGGCAGCCCCACGCCGCCGGCGACCAAGGTCGCGCCCTCGTCGATGCCTTTCTTGATGAGACCCTGAATCTTGTCCCATTGCGTGCGATTGACCACCGGACCCATGGTGGTCTCGGCCGCCCGTGGATCGCCTGGCTTGGCCTTGTCCGCCACCGACTTGGCGATGGCCGCCGCCTCCTTCATCTTGGCGAGCGGCACCAGCATGCGGGTGGGCGCATTGCAGGACTGGCCCGAGTTGTTGAAGCAGTGCGCGGTGCCGCCGGCGATGGCCTTGGCGAGGTCGGCATCCTCCAGGATGATGTTGGGCGACTTGCCGCCGAGTTCCTGGGTGACGCGCTTCACGGTCGGCGCGGCCCGCTGCACCACGTCGATGCCGGCCCGCGTCGAGCCCGTGAACGACATCATGTCGATGCCGGGATGCGTGCTCATGGCGGCGCCGACCTCGGGGCCCAGGCCATTGATCAGGTTGAACACGCCCTTGGGCACGCCCGCCTCGTGCAGGATCTCGGCGAAGATCAGCGCCGAGGTAGGCGTGTACTCGGACGGCTTGAGGATCATGGTGCAGCCGGCAGCCAGCGCGGGCGCCACCTTGCAGGCGATCTGGTTGAGCGGCCAGTTCCACGGCGTGACCATGCCGACGACGCCGACCGGCTCGCGCAGCAGCATGGCGGAGCCCAGCGGCTCCTCGAACGGATAGGTCTTGAGCACGTCGAGCGTGGTCATGATGTGGCCGAGACCGGCGCCGGCCTGGAAGCGCTCGGCGAAGCCGAGCGGCGCGCCCATCTCGTCGGAGATGGCGCCGCCGATGTCCTTCATGCGCTTCTTGTAGACTTCGATGATCTTGCTCAGCAGCTCCACGCGCTGCTCGCGCGTGGTGAGCGAATAGGTCTCGAAGGCACGCCGCGCCGCCGCGCACCGCCTTGTCGACGTCGGCAGCCGAGCCCAGCGCGATCTCGTAGAGAGCGTCCTCATTGGCCGGGATTGACGACGGGCAGCGTCTTCTTGGCGACAGGATCTACCCAAGCACCGTCGATATAGAACTGCAGACGATTGACCATGATCGCAACCCTTTGCTCTCGGGCCACAGTCGGGGAATGCGTCCTACGGCTCGCCTTTACGCACCGATGTACGCGTCCAAGTGCCGAACCGCGCGGGCTAGGCCTCGCCTCGCGCAGGGAACACGACAGCGCACGCACTCGGTCAGCCGGCGGCGGCCGTCTCGCCCTTCTGCGGCCTCGGCGGCGATCTTGGGCAGGGCCTCGCGCCAGAACTCCGGCGGCTGCGCGCCGGAGATGCCGTACTTGCCCAAGCACGATGAAGAACGGCACGCCCTGGATGCCCATGCGGTAGCCCTGCTGCTCCAGCTCCACCACCGCGTCGAGGCTGGCGCTATCGGCCAGTGCCGCGCCACGCTGCCCGGCGTCGAGCCCGGCCTCGGAGGCAAGTCCCGTCAGGACCGTCGGCTGAGCCGATGTCCAGCGCCTCCTCGAAGTAGGCGCGGAACAGCCGGTCGACGATGGCATTCTGCCGGCCCTGGCGGCCGGCCTCCCAGATCAGGCGATGCGCCAGCCGCGTACTGGGCGTGCGCTGCATGCGGTCGAAGGCGAAGTCGATCCCCACTTCGCGGCCGATCGCCGTCATGTTGCGGTCGAGCTCGGCGGCGCGGTCCGTGCCGAACTTTTGCGCCCGATACTCGGCGCGCGTGATGCCCTTCCGCCGGCATCTCGGGGTTCAGCTCGAACGGCCGCCACGAAAGCTGTACGTCGTTCGGCAGGCTCAAGGTGCCGAGCGCCGCCTCCAGCCGGCGTTTGCCCACGTAGCACCAGGGGCAGATCACATCCGAATAGACGGTGATGGGAAGCGGTGTGGCCATGGTGCCTCCTTGTGGTGGAAGCAAGAAAATAAGTGGCCCGGCCAGGCATGCGCAAGCGGTGGCCCGCGCAAGGCAGCCCAGCGCAAACCGTTCTCAGAACAGCAGGAGCACACCGGCGCACAGGCCGCCGATCACGATCAGGCCGAGCCGGCGGCGCTGCACGCCGACCCACGCCGTGGCGCGCGCGGGCAACCCGCGCCAGTTGATTGTGGCGAGCCAGGCGAGCACGAGGCCCGTGATCAGGCCGAGCGCCCAATTGCTGTAGGCTGACGGACTGTCGGAGGCGGTGCGGACGGCGCGGGCGAACGTATCGGGCTCGGGCACGGAGAACAGCACCCACAGGCCGTACCCCGCGGCGGCAAACGCCAACATTGCGAACATGCGATGCATGCGCTAACTCCCGCTGCACGCCGATCAAGGCACAACACGCGCCATCTCCAGTATGGGCATGCCGGGCAAACGCTTGGTTAATTGAGAGACATTGCGCAGCAGAAAAATGTGCGCATTGCCGATTGTGATTTGACCCTGCGGTATCGCGGGCGCATGTTTTCTTCATCCCTGCGAAAGGAGGTCTAGGAAAATGTCTCCTCCGGGCAGTCGATGTGCCGTCCCGGCACACGGGCGCTAGGCCTGAACGCGGGCGGCAATCTCAGATACAATTCGACACCAATGTGCGAGGTGCCCTGTCACCTGCAGAGAGGGCCCGCGAGCGGGGGGCGATCGGTAGCCTGCTTGAGGAGCAGGCCGGCGGCGTTCGCCGGCTCTCGAAGCTGGTGCTGCGGCACATCTCGCAAGACCTGAAAGCGATCAGGAGGGCAATGCAGCGGAGTTGTCGCCGCGACTATCGGCCAAGCCCAGCGCTCGGCCACCAAGTCCTCCGGCGCCTCCGAGTCACAAGCGCGTAAGCCCTTGATCACAGCAGCCGCGAACGCGGCTTATGACGTCGAAATGGGGCCCGGTGGAATGGCCGTTCCGCCGGGCCTCGTTGCGTCGAGGCCGTAGGGCGCAACAAGGCGAAGCCGCATTGCGCCCTACAACAACCCCAGCTCCGCCAGCTGCTTGCGCAGCTTCGGCGGCATGGTGGTAATGCCGGCGGCGGAGCGGCCCTTGAGGTCCGCGGGCGCCTCGTCCGGCTCGAGATAGCGCCAGCCTTGGAACGGGCGCCGCGGCGTGGGGCGCACGGCCACCAGCTCGTTCTTCAGGATCAGCATGCAGCAGGGCGTGCCGTCCTCCTTGGTGCCCTCGGTGATGTCGAGGAGCGGCTGGCGCACCTGCACGAGGCCCTTGATCACCCAGTAGAGCGATCCTCCGGCCAATAGCTCGTCGCGGCGTTTGGGGGTCTGGAACGTGCGGTGGAACAGCTGCGGCTTCTTCTCGCCGGCCTTGCGCCGCTGCTTCAGACGCTCGACCTGCCAGGAGGCCAGGTCCTCGATGGAATCGCAGCCCACGCACAGCTTGATGAGATGCAACGTCATGCTTGCTTGGCCCCCTTGTTGCCCTCTTGCGCGAGCACCGCGATGAGCGCGCCCAACGCGACCTGCTCACCCTCTTTGGCCGCCACCGTCTCGATCACGCCGTCGCGCGGCGCGTGCAGCACGTGCTCCATCTTCATGGCCTCCACCACGGCGATGCGATCGCCCTTGGCCACCGCCTCGCCCTTCCTGACGAACACCTTGGCGACGCGGCCGATGATCGGGCGCGCGGATGCTGCTGCCGTCGCCCGCCTCCTCGATCGCGCCGGCATCGAAGCTGGGCCAGGCGAGCTCGATCTGGCGCATATCGCTCAGCACGTAGAGCGGGTTGCCATTGCCCACGACGCGCAAGCTGCGCGGTTCCGGCGTCGCCGACGTGTTGTCGCCCGGCAGCGACGCGCGCGGGCCCTGCGGGCCCCAGTCCACGCTGGCCGTCGTCGCTACGCCGTCGACCAGCACTCGTCACCTGCTGGCGCCGTTGGCCCCCGAGCTGGAAGCCATCCTGCACGCTCCAGGGCGAATAGCCTTCGCTGGACAGTCCCCCGCGCTCCGCCTCGATGCCGTCGTGCGCGTGCCACAGCAGGTGCGTGACGCCGAAGCGCGACCGCCCTCGCATCGACGCCCTTTGGTGCCAGCGCTGCCAGCTCGCGGCCAATGAGCCCCGTATCCATGCGCGCCTCGGCAAACGCGGGATGGATGGCAAGCGCATGCAGGAAGGACGCGTTGGTCTTGGGACCGGCGACGACCGTTTCCTCGAGCGCCTGCGCAAGCCGCGCGATGGCCGTGGCGCGATCGGGGCCGCTGGCGATCAGCTTGGCGATCATGGAATCGTAGAAGGGCGAGATCACCGAGCCCGTCTCCACGCCGGCATCGACCCGCACGCCTTCCAGCTCCGGCTCTCGAAGGCCACGATGGGACCGGTCGAGGGCAGGAAGCCCTTGGCCGGGTTCTCCGCGCACAGCCGCGCCTCGATGGCATGGCCCGACATCTTGATCGCGTCCTGCGCCAGCGGCAGGCGTTCGCCCGATGCGACCCGCAGTTGCCACTCGACCAGGTCGAGCCCCGTGATCGCCTCCGTCACGGGGTGCTCGACCTGCAGGCGCGTGTTCATCTCGATGAAGTACCAGGGCGCTTGCGCCGATGAGCTTGCCGCCCTCGACCAGGAACTCGACCGTGCCGGCACCCTCGTACGCAACGGCCCTGGCGCATGCGACTGCCGCCTCGCACATCTTCGCGCGCAGCTCTGGCGACATGGCCGGCGCCGGCGCTTCCTCGATCACCTTCTGGTTGCGCCGCTGCAGCGTGCAGTCGCGCTCGAACAGGTGCACCACGTTGCCGTGGCTGTCGCCGAACACCTGCACCTCGATGTGGCGCGGCGCGACGATCACCTTCTCCATCAGCACGCGCGCATCGCCGAACGCGGCCTGCGCCTCGCGCTGTGCGCTCTCGAGCGCCGCGGCGAGATCCGCCTCGCGCTCGACGAGCCGCATGCCGCGCCCGCCACCGCCGGCCACCGCCTTGATCATCACGGGTAGCCGATGCGCTGGGCTTCCCTGGCCAGCGTCTTGGCGGTTTGATCGTCGCCCTGATAGCCCGGCACCACCGGCACGCCGGCTTGCCGCAGCGATCGCCTTGGCCTCGGCCTTGCCGCCCATGCGGCGCATGGCGGCCGGGCGACGGCCCGATGAACTTGATGCCGGCCTTGCCGACGGCATCCGCAAAGTCGGCATTCTCGGCAAGGAAGCCGTAGCCTGGATGGATCGCATCGGCCCCGGTCGACTTGGCCGCGGCGATGATCTTGTCGATGCGCAGGTAGCTCTCGGTTGCGGGCCCCGGCCCGATCTCGACCAGCTCATCGGCCATGGCGGCGAACGGCGCACGCCGGTCGGGCTCGGACGCGACCGCCACCGTCTTCACGCCGAGCCGGCGCGCGGTGCGGATGATGCGAACGGCGATCTCGCCGCGATTGGCGATCAGGACTTTCTTCAGCATGGGCGTTCGAGCTTATGGCATTCCCGCGGCCCTGCGAGCAATCGTGCTGTCCACAGGTGTCGCTCGCTGCCTAAGAGCTGGCGTTGGCTGGGCGCGTGCGGTGTTGAAGACAGCGACAACATCGATACCATCGGCAAGAGACGGTCATATAGCCTTTGAGCCGTAGCGCGCAAAGAACGCGCGAACCTGCTCGGACTGCGCATGGCGCGGGTTGGCGAGGCGGTGCGCGACCTCGGCCCGTTGCTTATCGGATAGCGAGCTGTCAGCGAAATCGGAGAGCCGCTCTCGGAACTCCTCAACGAGCGCCTCCTGGGTTGCGTCGGGCATGGCCCTTATTGCGCGCACGAGAGCTTTAAGTCGGTCATCCAGGGTATCGGTCATGCCCAATACTACCAGCATCCGCCGCTCCTCGTGTCTACAGTCCGGCTCGTTTCCCCTATGATCCGCCCGACCAGTGAGGGATTGGACAGCCGACATGCATGTCCTGGCGCGCGGCGATGTGTTGCAGCGGCTGAGGCTCACGACCGGCCTCATCCTGTTCACCTTTGCCGCCACGCATTTCTTCAATCATGCGCTGGGCCTCGTCAGCCTGGACGCGATGCAGGCGATGCAGGACTGGCGCAAGGTGGTGACCCGCTCCTGGCCGGGCTCCGTCATCCTGCTCGGCGCCTTCGTCACCCACATCCTGCTCGGCCTCTACAAGCTGTCGCTCAGGCTCACCTGGAAGATGCCGCTGTGGGAGGCGGCGCAAATCGTCAGCGGGCTTTCGATCCCGCTGTTCCTGATCACTCACGTCGTGTTCAACCGCGGTGCGGCCAGCCTCGCCGGCACCAACGACACCTATGCCTTCGAGCTTGCCAACATCTGGCCAGGACTTGCGTTGGAGCACGGCGCGCTGCTGCTCGTGCGTGTGGGTGCACGGCTGCATCGGCATCCAGCACTGGCTGAGCCTGGCGCCCTGGTATCCGCAGCGCGCGCCAGCTCCTGTTCGCGCTGGCCGTGGCACTGCCGGTCACGGCGCTGGCCGGTTTCTCGGTGGCCGGCCGGCAGGTAGCGAGCGAGATTGCCGCGCCTGGCGCTTGGGAACGGCTGCAGACGGTCTCGCGCGCCCCGCAAGGCGCCGCCGTCGACCGGCTCGACCACACTGCACGACCGCCTGCGCCAGACGCTTCCTCGCCCTGCTCGGGCTGGCGCTGCTGGTGCCGGTCGTCCGCATCGTGCGGCGCGCGGCCGGCGCCACGGGTCGAGGTGACCTATCGCGGCGGGCCGACCGTGCGCGTGGCGCCGGGCCCGACGCTGCTCGAGATCAGCCGCATGAAGGACGTGCCGCATGCCTCCGTGTGCGGCGGACGCGCGCGCTGCTCGACCTGCCGGGTCGGCGTCGAAAGCGGCCTCGAGCACTTGCCGCCGCCCGGCACTGCGGAGGCCATGACGCTTGCCGGCATCAAGGCGCCGCCGAACGTGCGGCTCGCCTGCCAGATCCGCCCGCAGCAGCGCGATCACCGTCACGCGGCTCGTCGCCCCGCCGTCGCCGCGGAGCCGACAAGACGCCGGCCGCCGCGGAAGTGCAAGGCGTCGAGCGCACCCTGGCGGTGCTGTTCCTCGACACGCGCGGCTTCACCGCCATCAGCGAGACGCGCCTGCCCTACGACGTGGTGTTCATCCTCAACCGCCTGTTCGCGGAAGTGGGCGAAGCCATCCAGCGGCACGGCGGCAAGATCGACAAGTACCTGGGCGACGGCCTGATGGCGATCTTCGGAACGACGGTACGGCGAGAACGCCGGATGCCGGCAGGCGCTGCGCGCGGCACGCGACATCGATCTCGCGCTCGATCGGCTCAACCAGGAGATCATGGACGAGATCGGCATGCCGCTGCGCATCGGCATGGGCATCGACGTAGGGCCGCTGGTGGTCGGCCATATCGGCCATGCCGATACCGCCATGCTCACGGTGATCGGCACCACCGTGAACGCGGCAAGCCGTCTGGAGGCGCTGACCAAGGAAAAGAACTGCCAGCTGATCGTGGCCAGCGAGGTACTTGACCCGCGCCGGACTCGCCTCGCACGCGTTTCCGCAAGAGGAGGTGACGATCCGCGGCCTGTCGATGCCGCGCTCGGTGGCGCTGATCGATCGCGCGCGCAACCTGCCCGCGATCGCCGCGCCTCGCGGCTTCGTGAGCCTAGTCCTTGGCGGCGCAGAAGCCCTGATACTGGGTGACGATGGGTTGGCCGAACAATCCGAAGTGCCGCGAGTGCACGGCCGGATAGTCACCCTTGGCGTCGTCCTTGTCGAAGATGGTGGTGATGTGCAGCCAGCCTTCGGTCACCACCTCGAGGAAGTGCGTGGCATTCACGGCATGCACGATCTTGAGCGTGCCGGTGCCGCGCTCGGTCTTGAGATCGGCCGTCTGCGCTTGCGCATTGATGGCGGCGATGCCGAACGCCAGCGGTGCCCCCTTCTCCGGCACGAACTCGCCCTTCTCGTAGACGTAGGCGGTGCCGCTGGTGAAGTTGCATTGGTAGGCTTTGGGCTCATCGGCGGCGTGGGCCGGGCACCGCCGCCAGCAGCGCCATCAGCGCAATCGAAAGTCGAGCGAGCATGCGAGAGACCTCAATTGATCCAGCAAGACCGAGCGGGCAAGCGCGGAATCGCATTCAACGCCGACCTGCGCCTCCGCGCAACGGGAAGCCGCCGATCAGACTGAACCCTCAGTTTGCGGCCTGGCGAAGGCCGCGCGGCAGGCCTCGTAGAAGGCTGCCCTTTCGGCATCCGTGACATCGAGGCAGGTGAGCCCGGCGTCCAGCAGCAACGGCGGGCCGTCCTGCTCACCTTTGAGCGCGACGGCCCATTTCTCCTCCTCGGAGGTGAACAGCGGACGGTCGCGCGCGGGCCACTCGATGAGCGCCCGCTCCCGGCCCCTGTCGCCCTCGTAGAGATAGGCCCACAGGCGCCGCCGCGGCGGTATGAAATTCTTGCGCTCGATCTCGACGATGACCGGCGTGAGGCGCTGCCCGCTCATGGCGGCGAACGCCCGCAGGGCCTTTCCAGCGTTCTCGTGCGTCACCACGGTAACGCGGATGGCAACGAGAGGAATGGCGCAAAGAAGCACGAGCGTGATCAGGCGGCTGAGAACCCTCTCCAAGCCAAGATCGGTGGTGAGAAGCGCTGGATCGGAGCGGCTGCGCTGCAGCTGGATGGGTTGCCCGCCCGCCGTCCCGATGAAGGCATAGCGCAGCGTGCGTTTAGCTTCGGCGCCATCGGCACGATCGGTCACGGCAATGAGGCAGAAGCTGAGCACCCCCAGCCAGGTGCGGCAGGACGTCTCCTCGATGCGGTCGCTGTCTGCGGCAGCTGTCGCGTCGCGAATGTTCCAGTCGCGGGTCAAGTCGGGGCCAAGCCATGCCAGAATACCGGCCAACATACCGAAGAGCAGCGCGAGCAACCCGAGGTAGCCAAGCGGACCGGCGGCAGGCGGTCGCACTACGATGCGACGCCGGGGCAGCGCTGCGGCCAGGGCCGCGGGGACACCCGGGTTCGGGGATGATGCATTCGACATCGGGCGGTCTGCCATCGGCGCGCACCACAACCCCACGCGGGGAAGCGCGCTCAGGGGCGCGCCAGCCAACTCTGCTCGTCCGCAACCGTCATGTCGTTGCCGCGCCAGCTCATCGTGTTGCCGAACCACGCCCGCACCCACAGCAGCGGCAGCAGTGCCTCACGCAGCACCCACATGACAGGCGACCGCCATGACAGGGGCCAATCCACCGCCGCGGCGAGCCAGGCTTCCACGGCGAGCCACACGGCAACGTAGGCAGCCGCGAGCGGCATGGTTTCGACGTCGAGCACCTGGGTCGCCAGCACCAACGCGGCCAACGGCGCCAACAGGCCTGACGTGATCTCGAGCGCGAAGAACCCCGGGAAGGTTATGCGCCGCAAGCGCGCCCAGCGCAGCTGCCGCGACCACACCTGGGCCGCCGATCCTCGTCCCCAGCGGCTGGGGGAAGGCACCGTCGGCAAGGCGCACGTTCAGGCCGAGCCCGCGGACGACCTTGGTAGCCGCGGCGTCCTCGGCGGGCTCGCTGGCCAGCGCCCAGATGCCGCCGGCAGACTCCAGATCGCTGCGCCGCCAGAGCATCGACTTGCCCTGCGCGAACCCTGCGCCCAGGCTGTCGGCGGCGTACTGCCAGCGCGCCTGGTAGGTGTTGAGGTAGGCGCACTCGAGCTCCGACCACACACCCTGCGGCTGCCAGCCGATCGGCGGCGCGCTGACGAGCCCGGTATCGGGCCCCCACTCCGCCAGCAGCCGGCCGATGTAGTCGGGCGGCATCAGCACGTTGCTGTCGGCGATGACGATCCACTCGTGGGCGGCCTCGCGCCAGCCCTTGGCGACGTTGTTGAGCTTGGGGTTCTGCGACTTGTGCTCGTCGCCGATCAGCAGACGCGCGCGTTAGCGGCGGGATACTCCGCGATCAGACGACGCACCAGGCCACACGCCGGATCGTCGGCGGAGGCGCAGCAGAACAGCATCTCGTAGCTGGGATAGGCGAGATCGAAGGTCGAGCGCAGGGTCTGCTCATCGGTGGGATCGACGCCGCACACCGGGCGGATGATCGTGACCGGCGGTCCATCGGCATATGTCGGTAAGCGGCAGGATCGGCACTCGGCACCGGCGCGTGGCGCTCCAGGCCGTTGCAAAATGCATACAGAAAGCGAACGCGGCGAATGCAGCAGCCAGGTAGGCAAGCACTTCGAGCGCGTCCATGCGGGCACCTTAGTGTTGTATAGATGTCCTTGCCAGAGTTCGTGTTTCGCGTGTGTGACAAACCCGTGACGGGGCCTGCGCGCGATGCCGCATGCTAAGCGTCGCGGTCGCCGGGCGCGCCCGGCAGCTGACGCGGGCGGGCGTGCGGCCCGCGAAGACTGGATCATGATCAGCTCCGAGAGGTTCTCGGCCGTGATGTAGCCGACCAGCCGCTGGCGCGGATCGACCACCCCAACCAGACGCTTCGCCGGGAACCCTGCAGCAACTGGAACACGTTGTCCAGGCAGGCATTCTCCGGCACCGTCGGCACCTCCCTGTCCATCGCCTCGATGACCGGCGTCGCGCCGCCGCTGCTTTGCAGCGCCGAGATCAGCGCCTCGCGCGTCAGAACGCCGCGCAGAGCGCCCGCACCGTCGACGACGGGGAATTCCTGCTGCGTCGTGCGCAGCAGCAGTCCCGCCGCATCGTCGATGGACGAGCTCGGGCCCAGCGTCTGAAAGTTGGTGATCATGGCGTGCGAGGCGAGATAGCCGCGCGTGTACTCGCGCATCTGCACGTAGCCTGCCTCGCCGCTGGCCGCGAGGAAGATGAACACCGCGATCAGGATCAGCAGCGGGTTGCCCATCAGGCCGAGCAGCGCGAACACGAACGCCAGCCCCTGGCCGATGGTGGCGGCGACCCGCGTCGCGCGCGTATAGCCGAGCGGAATGGCCAGCAGCGCCCGCAGCACGCGCCCGCCGTCCATGGGAAACGCCGGGATCAGGTTGAACACGAACAGCGCCACGTTGGCGGCCGCGACCCGGCCCATGCAGCGTGGACGTCGCCTCCTGCAGCTGGGTCATCTGCGAGAGATCGAAGCGGGCGCCGAGCACCACCACCAGCACCAGGCGATCACCAGATTGACCGCCGGCCCGGCCAGCGCGACGAAAATCTCCTGGCTCGGCTTCTCCGGCATGCGCTCGAGCGATGCGAGCCCGCCGATCGGCAGCAGCGTCACGTCGGAGGTCCGGATGCCATAGCGGCGCGCGGCGAAGACGTGCCCGAACTCGTGCAGCACCACGCACAGCGAACAGCAGCACGATGAACAGCACGCCGTCGACGGCCGCCGCCGCGCCGCCGCTGTTGTAGTTGATGGCGGCGATCCAGGCGAGCAGCAGGAAGAACGTCAGGTGGATGCGCACGGCCGTGCCGGCCGACGCTGAACAACTTGAAGGACCAGGCCATGGTGAACTCCTGCGGTGCGCGACTGCGCCCGACGCGCGGCCGGAGATTGCTCGCCGACCTTTGTAGCAGCATCCGCGCGCGCCTGCGCCATCTGGAGAAGTATGGTGCGACCCACAGCAATCGCCAACGATTGATGGCAATATTTCGATTGCTGGCGCGAACCGCAGGCGGTGTGCCGCGCTCGCTACGAGAGGCTTACGTCAGCAGGGCGTTGAGCTGCGAGGGCGTCATCGCCGCCGTCTGCGTGGCGGTGAACGCATAGGCCTGGGTAGTCGTCAGGGCGTCGAGCTTGGCGAGGCTGAGGCCCGCGATCGCCACCGCGCTGAGCGCGGGAATGCCGGTGGTGCTCGTCAATGCCGCGAAGTTCGTCACCGACAAGGCGGCAATCTGGAACGCCGTCAGCGCCGCCACTTGCGTCGCGCTCAGTGCACTCATGTCGCTCGTCGTCAGGCCGCCGATGCCGGTCGTCGACAGCGCGCCCACCTGCGCCGCGCTCAGGGCCGCGACCTGGGTGTCGGTCAGATTACCGACCGCCGTCTGACCCAAGCCGCCCACTTGCGCCGTCGACAGATTGCCGGCGCGCGAGCGCGTTGAGGTTCGTCACCGACAGGCCGTTGAGCTGCGTCGACGTCAGGCCCTGCAGCTGGGTCGTCGTCAGAGCGCCGAGCTGGGTGGTGGAGAAGCTCTCGAGCGAGGTGAGCGTCAGGCCGCCGAGCTGCGTGCCCGCCAGCGCGGCGACCTGCGTCGTGCTCCAGCCCTGCTGCACGGTGGTGATCAGGGCCTCGACCGCCGCGGTCGACAGGAAACCGATCTGCGTCGTCGTGAACGCGCCCGCCTGCGTCGAGGTCAGGTTGTCGATGCCCGTAGCGTTGAGGCCAGCCACCTGCGTGGTCGACAGGTCGGCGATGGCGAGCGCGTTGAGGGTCGCCGCCGACACGCCGTTGAGCTGCGTGGCGGTCGAGACCCTGCAGCTGCGTCGTGCGTCAGTGCGGCGAGCTGGGTGGTGGAGAAGCTCTCGATCGCAGTGGTCGTCAGGCCGCCGAGCTGGGTGCCCGACAGGGCGGCAACCTGCGTCGTCGTCCAGGCCGTCTGCACCGTGGCGATCAGGCTCTCGACGCGCCGTCGTCGACAGGGAGCCGATCTGCGTCGTCGTGAAGCGCGCCCGCCTGCGTCGAGGTCAGGTTGTCGATGCCGGTGGCGTTGAGACCGGCCACCTGCGTGGTCGACAGATCGGTGATGTCGAGCGCGTTGAGGCTCTCCGCCGCGATGCCGTTGAGCTGCGTCGTCGTCAGACCCTGCACCTGGGTCGTGGTCAAATCTGCCGAGCTGGGTGGTGCCGAAATTGTCGAGCCCGGTCGCCGTCAGAGCCGCTGAGCTGCGTGACGACGAGCGCACCGAGCTGCGTCGTCGTCAGGGCCTCCAGTGCGGCCGGGTTCAAGGCTTCGAGCGCCGTGGTCGAGAGGAACTTGATCTGCGTCGACGTGAATGCGTTGGCCTGCGTGGTGGTCAGGTTGTCGATGCCGGTGGCGTCGAGGCCCGCCACCTGCGTCGTCGACAGATCGGCGATGTCGAGCGCGTTGAGGCCGTCCTGCGACAGGCCGTTGAGCTGGGTCGCCGTCAGGCCCTGCACCTGGGTCGTCGTCAGGTTGCCGAGCTGCGTGGTGCTGAAATTGTCGAGCGCGGTGGCCGACAGGCCGCCCAGCTGCTTGGCCGTCAGGCCACCGAGCTGCGTGGTGTTCCAGCCCGGCACTTCCAGCGACAGCAGCGCGTCGAGCCCCGTCGTCGAAAGGTACTTGATCTGCGTCGCGGTGAAGCGCCGGTTTGCGTGGTGGTCAGATCGCCGAGCGCGGTAGCGCCCAAGCCCGCCACCTGCGCGGTCGACAGGTTGGGGACGGCGAGCGCGTTGAGGCTCAGCGGCCGACACGCCGTTGAGCTGAGTGGCCGTCAGGCCCTGCACCTGCGCCGTCGTCAGCGCGCCGAGCTGGGTCAGCGAGAAGTTGTCGAGCGCAGTGGTCGAGAGGCCGCCGAGCTGCTTGCCCGTCAGCGCGCCGAGCTGCGTCGTGCTCCAGGCCTGCAGCGCCGCCGGGTTCAAGGCTTCGAGCGCGGTGGTCGACAGGTTCTTGATCTGCGTCGCGGTGAAGCCCTGGGCCTGCGCGAGGCGTCAGGTTGTCGATCGCCGTCGTGTCGAGGCCCTTGACCTGCGCCGTGGACAAATCGGTGATGTCGAGCGCGTTGAGGCTGAGCGCCGACACGCCGTTGAGCTGCGCCGTGGTCAGGCCCTGCACCTGAGCGGCTCGTCAGGGCGCCGAGCTGGGTGGGCGACAGAGTAGTCGAGGGCGGTGGTCGTCAGGCCCCCGAGCTGCTTGGCCGTCAGCGCACCGAGCTGCGTCGTGGTCCAATTGGGAATCGCTGACCGAGCTCAGCGCCCCGAGCGCCGTCGTCGTCAGGTTCTTGATCTGCGTGGTGGCGAAGGCCTGCGCCTGGGTGGTGGTGAGGTTGCCGATCGCGGTGGCGTTGAGGCCCTTGATCTGCGTGGTCGAAAGCTCGGCGATGTCGAGCGCGTTGAGGCTCGTCGACGACAGGTTGTTGATCTGCAGTTGCCGTCAGGCCCCTGACCTGCGTGGTGGTGAGGGCGGTGAGCTGGGTTGTCGTGAAGTCCTCGAGGCCCGCGCTCGTCAAGCCGCCGAGCTGCTTGGCGGTCAGCACCGAGAGCTGCGTGGTGCTCCAGCCCTGTACCTCGGTCGAGCGAGAGGGCTTCCAGGCCCGTGCTCGACAGGTACTTGATCTGCGTCGTCGGCCAGCGCCTGCGCCTGGGTGGTGCTCAGGTTCTCGGCCGCCGGTGGCGTTGAGGCCGCGGACTTGCGCCGACGACAGGTCGGCGACGTCGATGGCGTTGAGGCTCGTCGTCGACATGCCGTTGAGCTGCGTCGCGGTGAAGCCCTGCACCTGCGTCGGTCGCGAGCCCGGCGATCTGGGTGGTCGAGAAGCTGTCGATGGCCGTGGTCGTCAGGCCGGCGAGCTGCTTTGGCCTGAGCGCGCCGAGCTGCGTCGTGTTCCAGCTCTGCAGCTCGGTGGAGTTGAGCGCGTTGAGCTGGGTGGTGGTGAGCGCCGCGATCTGCGTGCTTGTGAAGCTGTCCGTCTGGGTGTCGGTCAGCGCGATGAGGGCGGCGAGCGACAGGCCGCGCACGGCATTGGCGGAGAAGCCCGTGATCTGGGTCTGATCGAACGCCTGCAGGTCCGTCGGTTTCGAACGCGTTGAGCTGCGTGGCGCTCAGTACGGAGATCTGGGTGGTGGTCAACTCCCCCACGTCGGTCGTCGTCAGCGCGGCGATCGCCGTGCTGTTGAGGCCGGCGATCTGACGTAGCGTCAGAGAGCTGATGGTCACCTTGCTGGTCTCCGGCTCGGTTCAACGCGCGTCGAACGGGCGCAGGCCGTCCCGGAGGCTGCCGCAAGCGCCGACGCGGCTCGGAGCCCGGAGCGCACTCGTCGCCCGATACTCGATCCGCATAGGCCCCCATCCTTTCGCCAGGCTTGCCGCTACCACAGCCCACGGCGGCCATGCGCCGGCCATTGCCGGGCTGTCCCCGCGTTAGTCATACGCTTGCGGCTTGAAAGCTGGCTTAAGCCTATCGCTCAAACTGCGTGAGCCGGCGGACACCACTCGTTAAGGGTGCGACGGAACACATGGCTCCGCGGCGGGCGTAGCGCCCATGGCGGCCGACCGGCGACAGCCGACTAGCGCTTCGGTAACCGCTCGAAGGCCGGCAGGCCGTCGGGGATCTGGTGGAAAGGTTGCTTGTCCACCGTGTAGATCGCCATCTGCGGCGAGCCGAACAGCGCGGGATCGTCGAGCGTGCCCACTTTGAGGATCACCGGCGGCAGGCCAGGCCGCCGCGTGATCGAGGTGCGTGCCGCATTCGCCGCAGAACTCGCGCGTCACGGGCCGCTCGAGGTCGCTGCGGGTGAACTGCTTGGGCGCGCCCTTGGTGTAGCTGAAACCGTCCGCCGGCATCAGCATGAACATTTGGGGCGCGCCGCCCGAGATGTACTGGCATTCGCGGCAATGGCATTGCGCCTTGAAGGTAGGCTCGCCCTCGGCCACGTAGCGCACCGCGCCGCAGTAGCATCCGCCTTCGAGTTTCATGTCCCACTCCCTCAGCCGAGCGCCAGCTCGCGCAGGAACTCCACGCGCTGCGTCGCCGCGTTGAGCATCAGAGCATGATCGTTGGCGCCGAGCACCAGGCGCGCGCCCATGCCGATATAGCGCGATGCCAGCTCCTGGTCGTAGACGCCGCCCATGCCCAGCACCTTGCCGTGGCGCTTGGCAGGCGGCGGCGACCGTCTTGTAGGCGGCCTTGATGCGCTCATGCCCGATCTGCCCGGAGATGCCCATCTCCAGGGAGAGGTCGTTGGTGCCGATCAGCAACGCGTCGATGCCCTCGATCGCCGCGATCGCATCCGCATTCTCCACTGCCTGCGGCGTCTCGATCATGGGGATGATCAGGATTTCGGCGTTGAGGACTTTCTGCGCCTCGGCCGCGGCCGGCGGGCGATAGCCGAAGGCCGCGTTGGTGCCGCCGGTCGAGCGATGGCCCATCGGCGCGAAGCGGAAGGCATCGACCAGCGCGCGCGCCTGCTCGGGCGTATCGACATGCGGAACGACGAGGCCCAGCGCGCCGTTGTCGAGCGCGCGCGTGCCGTCATCCAGTGCGCCCGAGCAGATGCGCACGATCGGCACCACGCCCTGCGGCAGCGCCGCAAGGCAGATCTGCGCGATCTCGGCGGTCGAGATGAACCCGTGCTCGGCATCGATGAACAGCCAGTCGAAGCCCGCCGCCTTGGCCAGCATCGGCACCGCCGCCCCGCGCAGGTGATGCACGCCCAAGCCCAGCGCCAGCTCCTTGCCGGCGCGGATTTTCCTCAGGCCGTCCTCACAGAGCAGCGGCATGGCGTTCCCTTCGGTAGGTTGGGTCGAGCGTCAGCGATGACCCAACACTGTCATGTACAATCGCGTTGGGTCTGCGCTTCGCTTGACCCAACCTACTCCTTCACCCGCTCGGCTTCCGCGCCCGAAACATGTGTCGCATGGTGCTGAAAAAGTACTCGCCCTTGGCGCTCAGCGCCAGTTGCTCTGCGCGCCAGGCATCCAGCTCGCCCGGCGGCATCGATCCCCGCTTGCGGACAAAATCGGCAATAAGCCCGATTATGCCGCTGCTGTAGTTTTCCTCTTCCAGCGTCGTGTTGATGATCGGAAAGCCGCTCACCCCCTCCACCGCGAAGCCCGCCGCCCTGAGCCGCGGCCCCAGCGTGCGCGGCAGCCGCGCGTCGGTGCAATGCGCTTCCCACGCCGCCAGCACCTTCGCCATGCGCGCGGGGTCGGCCGAGCGCCACACGAGCGCATCCCATTCCGTGTCCACGACCAGCGCGCGCCCGCCGGGCTTTAGCACCCGGTGCAGCTCCTTGAGCCCGCGATCGGCGTCGGGGACGTACTCCAGCACTTGCGTGCAGACCGCCACGTCGAACGACCGATCGGGAGCCGACAGCGCCATCGCATCTCCCTGCTCGTAGCTCAGCCACGTGCGCTGGTTGCGCCGCCGCGCCAGCTCGACGAGATCGGGCGAGACATCGATGCCGAGCACGCGCCCCCTGGCGCCGACCAGGTCGGCCATGCTCTCGCACAGGTATCCAGGGCCGCAGCCGACATCGATCACGGCTTCGCCGGGTGTCAGTTGTAGCAGCCGCAAGGTCTCCTCGCGCTGCGCGCGCACGTCGGCCGTCGAGTAGATCGCCTCCAGCCGGCGCGCCTGCTCTTGCGTGAATTGCAGCGTGGCCATATCGGGCCTCCGCGTGACGCTTCCGCGACCATCCTGCGTCCGAAATTTGCTCTGCGCATCCCGATGCGCTAGGCCGCCCGTCAACGCCGCCACACCCTCGCTTCACCGTGCACTGGGCAAGCTGATAGCACGCCCCTGGAGAGACCGGCCGGTGCTTCGCACGACTGCCACAGCGACTGCCTCAGCATGCCCTCCCTGGTGCAAGATCTCAACTTCTAGTATACTTATCAAACATCATAGTCGGAACTTTGATCACTTGCCTAATTGCCATTTCACTCTGGCGGACGTCAGCTTGAGTCAGTGTGCCGATAGTTAAGGGGTGGCCCATGACGAATTCATCAGAAGCATCACACGCATTGTTTTCCGATAAACTCATAGATTTTGTCAAATTTGCTTTCGGTACCACAATTGTAGGAATTGTTACGGTCTATTTGAACCATCAATATCAAGTAGCGCAGCTTGAGCTAGAGAAAGAGAAGAGTTGGAGCGTGCTGGCTCTCGAAGAACGGAAAGCGCGCCACAGCATCGACCTTGAGGACAAGAAAGCAGAATTCGAGTATCTCGGGAAATTTACTGATCATTCGATGAAGGAGGACCTCAAGGTCCAACTTCAATTTGCCGACTATATGCGATCAGTTGCGCTGTCGCAGAATATGCGGGATATTTGGGGCAAGTATTTCACCATTCTACAGGATAAATATAAAAACTGGGAGGCGGAAATCAAGGCGCTCAAACAGAAAGAACAGCAAAGCGTCAAGGAGCTCGCCACCCTAACGACCGAGAAGCGCCCAGATCCTGACGAGGTGTTACGGCAGGCAAAGGAAATAAAGGGTATTCAACTTGAGCTGCACCTGTTGCAACAGAAGCTCGACAAAGAGCGGGCTTCTGCCGAATTCTTTGATTTTGAGAGTCTCTTCACCAAAGCAGAAGCCGCCCGGCGTGCCGGTCACTATAAAGAGCAACGAGATTTGCTGTTGCAGCTATCAGAACGCGCGCCCCCATCCCTCCTGCCATTTATCCTCGCGAACCTCGCGATTGCCTCCCGTTCGCTTCGTGATTTCAGAAACGCGCGGATATACATGGAAAGAGCCGTCGCCTTAGGTCAGCGGACTCCTGGACAACTTGTAAATTTGGCAATAATGCAGAAGAACGACCAGCAGCTGGACCGGGCCTTGGAATCGCTACGTGACGCAAGGTCGTTGGCAAGGACGGAGTTACAAAAACTAAGCATCGATCTTATTACAGCAGGATATCATATTCATAACAATGAACGCGATAAGGGTTTGGGGTTGTTTGATTCAATAAAGGACAAGCTACTAAGTGATGGGTTTTCTGTAAACCTCGCTTGGTTTTACGCGGTGGCCGAAAGAAAAATCGATTTTTACCGAGAGTTTGAACGGTCGCTTCAAGTGAACACGGAAAGAACATTGGAATGGGTTACTCAGGAAGTCGATATTGATAAGTATCGCAATGAGGAACGGTTTAAAGCGATGGTTGCCAAGTACCGCGCGCGCTGATGTAGTCACATCCTAAACACCCCGAACCTTGGCTCCGGAATCGGCGCATTGAGCGCGGCGGAGAGGGCGAGCGCCACCACCCGCCGCGTCTCGGCCGGAGCAATAATCCCGTCGTCCCACAGCCGCGCCGTCGCGTAATACGGGTGCCCCTCGCGCTCGTACTGCTCCAGCACCGGGCGCTTGAATTCCGCCTCCTCTTCCGCGCTCCACCGCTTGCCCTCGGCCTCGATGTTCTCGCGCCGCACCGTCGCCAGCACGCCCGCCGCCTGCGGGCCGCCCATCACCGAGATGCGCGCGTTGGGCCAGGTGAACAGGAAGCGGGGCGAGTAGGCGCGCCCGCACATGGCATAGTTGCCCGCGCCGTAGCTGCCGCCGATGATCACCGTGATCTTCGGCACCTGCGCGCAGGCCACCGCCGTCACCATCTTGGCGCCGTCCTTGGCGATGCCGCCGGCCTCCGCCGCCTTGCCCACCATGAAGCCCGTGATGTTCTGCAGGAACAGCAGCGGGATCTTGCGCTGGCAGGCCAGCTCGATGAAATGGGAGGCCTTGAGCGCGGTCTCCGAGTAGAGGATGCCGTTGTTGGCCAGGATCGCCACCGGCAGCCCCTCGATATGGGCGAAGCCCGTCACCAGCGTCTGCGCGTAGTTGGCCTTGAACTCGTCCATCTCGCTGGCGTCGACGAGGCGCGCGATGATCTCGCGCGTGTCGTACTGCGTCATGAGCGAGGCCGGCACCACGCCGTCGAGCTCGGCCGGATCGTAGGCCGGCGGCCGCGGCTCGCGCACCGCGATGTCCACCTTCTTCACGGTATTCAAGTTGGCGACGATATTGCGCACGACCTCCAGCGCGTGCTCGTCGTTGAGCGCATAGTGGTCGGCCACGCCCGACTGGCGCGTGTGCACCTCCGCCCCGCCCAGCTCCTCGGCGCTCACCGTCTCGCCGGTCGCCGCCTTCACCAGTGGCGGGCCGCCGAGGAATATCGTGCCCTGCTTGCGCACGATGATGGACTCGTCCGACATCGCCGGCACGTAGGCGCCGCCCGCCGTGCACGAGCCCATCACGCAGGCGACCTGCGGGATGCCCAGCGACGACAAGGTCGCCTGGTTGTAGAAAATGCGACCGAAGTGCTCGCGATCGGGGAACACCTCGGTGTGGTGCGGCAGGTTGGCCCCGCCGGAGTCCACCAGATAGATGCACGGCAGCCGGTTCTCGCGTGCGATCTCCTGCGCGCGCAGGTGCTTCTTCACCGTCATCGGAAAATAGGTGCCGCCCTTGATGGTGGCATCGTTGCACACGATCACGCACTCGCGCCCCGACACGCGGCCGACGCCGGTGATGATGCCGGCGCCGTGGATGTCGCCCGAGTAGAGGCCCAAGGCCGCGAGCTGCGACAGCTCCAGGAACGGCGAGCCCGGATCGACGAGCCGCAGCACCCGGTCGCGCGGCAGCAGCTTGCCGCGCGAGGCGTGCCGCTCTTTCAGCTTGTCCGGCCCGCCCGAGGCGGCCTCGGCGCGCTTCTCGGCGAGGTCCGCCACCACCGCCCGCATGGCGGCGGCATTGGCCTTGAACTCGTCGGATGAGGTGGCAATCGACGTCTTGATCTTGGGCATAATTGCTCGTCAGCTTCTTCTACTTGAGGTCCTCCAGGCGTGTTCCCCGGCCGGCGCGAAGGCTCTTGCGCGCACTCTCGATGCGCCGCAGGAACCGCTCGTCGTGTTGCAGCCGGTATTCGAACCACTCCTCTTCGGACTTGAAGATTGAGGAAATCGGCGATCTGATCTTAGGCATCGGCGCGCCCCGAACTTACGCCTACTACTTCTTCGGCTTCCCCTCGCCCGGCATGCGCTCCGGCTCCTCGACCGGCCCGCCCGCCGCCCTCCAGCCCCTGAAGCCGCCGAGCACGTGGGCGACGGGCTTCAGCCCCATGTCCTGCGCCGTCTTGGCGGCAAGTGCCGAGCGCAAGCCCCCGGCGCAGAAAAACACGAACTTCTTGTCCCCAGCAAAGACCGGCTTGAAGTAGGGGCTCTCGGGATCGATCCAGAACTCCAGCATGCCGCGCGTCATGCGGAAGGCGCCGGGCACGCGGCCGTCGCGCTCCAGTTCGCGGGGGTCGCGCAGGTCGACCAGCACCACGTCGTCGCGCCCGTGGAGCTTGACCGCATCCGCCGCCTCGATCTCTTCGATCTCCCGCTTGGCGGCCTCCACCATCGACTTCACGCTCTTGGTGATCCTCTGCGGCACGGTGCGATGCTCCAAGGTTGTCCTATGGGCCTGCGCCAGGGCAGGCCCGCTGCTTTTGTTTACGCCCCTCGCCCTGCCAGCGCCACGTTTCCTTGGCTAGTGGTAGCATCAACGAATGCGTGAGCGCTCGCGGCAAGATGCTGAGCCAGCCCCGCGAATCAGGTAGCCCGTAGCCCATGCTTGCCCGCCTCTGCTGCCTCGCCATCCTTGCCCTGCTCGGCGCCTGCGCAGCTGCCATGCCGGGCTACACACCGCCTCCCTTCAAGGAAGCCAACAAGTCGTCCCTGCCCCTGAAGAGCGGCGAGATGACATCCGACGGCCGCTACGAGATGGCGGATCAGGAGAAGGAGATGGATTGCAAGCGCACGGCCGGCGCCATGTCGATCGTCATCGAGCGGCTGAAGTACAGGGCGGCCGAGATCGGCACGTCGCAGCTTGCCGTCACCGCCAGCAAGGTCAATCCATACGGGAAAGCCACTCAAAAGGGGCTCGACCGCGATGCCGAGTACCTGCGCGATCGCGCCAGGCTCGAGGCCTACAATCGCCACCTCGCCTCCAAGGGGTGCCAGACCATAGACATCGAGGCGGAGCTGGCGCGACCGCCCGAGCCGACCGACAAGAAGTATTGAACGTCCACGTCAGGGCCCGGGAAAAAGCGCGCTTGTGCGGCCGGCGAGGTAGTAGGCCAAGAGGCCCACGTACTCCCGCGTCACGAAATCGACCCGCCGCAGACCATCGGGGAAGGAATCGTTGAAGCGGACCATCTGCGCAAGCGGCGGCGCGCGATAGTCCGCCGGCCACGCCTCCACCGCAAAGCCCGCACGCCGGAAGCATCCGATCGCCCGCGGCATATGCCAGGCTGACGTCACCAGCAGCCACCGCTCGCCGGGCTTGGGATCGAGCATACGGGCCGTGAAGAGCGCATTCTGATAGGTGTCGCGCGACTGCTGCTCCAGCACGATGCGCTCCTTGGCGATTCCGAGCGCCACGAACAGGCGGCCGGCCGTCTCCGCCTCGGGCGGCTGCGCGCGCAGCAGGGCACCCGATCCGCCGCTGAAGATCAGCCGCACGTCGGGCAGGCGACGCGCCAAGGCGACGGCTTCGGTGTAGCGCTCGGCCGCCTCGTTGAGCCCGGCGAGCTGAGGAGCGCCTTCGGCGCGGCTGTCCTCGGCGCCGCCGAGCACGATGATGCCGGCGATTGGCGCGCCGCGCTCGAGATCGGCGCGCGGCAAAGCGCCGCTCCAGCGGCTGGATCAGCAAATCGCCGAGCGGCGACAGCCCGCACACGAGGAGAGCAGCGATCCCACCCCACAGCAGCACCGCGCCCGAGCCGCCGCCATGCCGTCGCGCTGAGGATTGCGCCCGCGATGGCGGCACCCAGCATGAGCGTGGAGGGCTGCAGCAGGAACCAGAGGGTCTTGGCGGCGACGAAGAACACTGGGGGCCGTCACACGCTCTCGGCGCGCGCCTTGAGCGCGCGATTCATCGCCTCGAAGCCCTGCCGCGTCGGGGCCTCCGCCATCCACAGGATCGGCGCGACCAGCAGCCCGGTAAACGTCTCGAACTGCTCGAAGCGGCAGCGGCCGGCGTCCTCCGCCACCACGCGAAAGCCGTGCTCGCCGTCGAACAGCCCGGCGCATGCCGAGATGCCCGAGCCAGCGCAGCTCGCGGCCCTCCTCCAGCTTCACCACCGTGGGACGGAACGTCATTGCGCTCTTGCCGGGCGGGGTCAGCACCACCGTCAGCCGCTCGCCAAGCGCGAGCCGGCCGGTCACGCGTGCGAACGGATTCCACTCGGACCACTTGTCGGCGGCCGCGAACACGCCCCACACCCGCGCCGCCGGCGCCAGGATGCCGATCTCGGTGTGGATGGTCCTCACGCCGCGCGCTCGATGGCCACCGCGGTTGCCTCGCCGCCGCCGATGCACAGCGCCGCCACGCCCCTGCGCTCGCCGTACTTCTGCATGGCGGAGAGCAAGGTGACGATGATGCGCGCGCCCGACGCGCCGATCGGATGGCCCAGCGCGCAAGCCCCGCCGTGCACGTTGACCTTGTCGTGCGGCAGCGAAAGATCGCGCATGGCGGCCATGGTCACCACCGCGAACGCCTCGTTGACCTCGTAGAGGCCGACGTCCTTGGCGCTCCAGCCCACCTGCTCCAGCAGCTTCTTGATGGCGAACACCGGCGCGGTGGTGAACCAGGCCGGCGCCTGCGCGAAGGAGGCCGTTCCGGCGATCCTGGCCAGCGGTTCGAGCTTGCGCCGCTTCGCCTCGCTCTCGCGCATGAGCACGAGCGCGGCGGCGCCGTCGGAGATGGAGCTGGAGTTGGCTGGCGTCACCGTGCCGCCCTCGCGGAACGCCGGCTTGAGCTTGGGGATCTTGGTCAAGTCGGCCGTGAACGGCTGCTCGTCCTGCTTCACCTCGACCGTGCCGCCGCGGCCCTTGACGGCGACGGCCACGATCTCGCCGGCAAACGAGCCGTCCTCGTTGGCCCACTTCGCGCGCTTCAGGCTCTCGATCGCGAACGCATCCTGCGCCTCGCGCGTGAACTGGTAGTGCTGCGCCGTGTCCTCGGCGAAGGTGCCCATCAGGCGGCCCTTGTCGTAGGCATCCTCGAGCCCATCGAGGAACATGTGGTCCTTGACCTCGGCGTGCCCGAGCCGGGCGCCGCCGCGCATCTTGGGCAGCAGGTAGGGCGCGTTCGTCATGCTCTCCATGCCGCCGGCCACCACGATGTCGCCCGGCCGCACGTGCAGCGCATCGTAGGCCAGCATCGCCGCCTTCATGCCCGAGCCGCACATCTTGTTGACGGTGGTGCACGGCACCGACTGCGGCAGGCCCGCACCCAGCGCCGCCTGGCGCGCCGGCGCCTGGCCCTGGCCGGCCGACAGCACGCAGCCCATCACTACCTCGCTCACGTCCTCCGGCTTGAGGCCCGCGCGCTCCACGGCCGCCTTGATGGCCGCGCTGCCGAGCTGCGGCGCGGTGAGCGGGGAGAACGCGCCCTGGAAGCCGCCCATGGCGGTGCGCGCCATGCCGACGATGACGATGGGGTCTTCCGTTGCGCTTGCCATGATTGCCGCCTCGCGTTCCTGCCGATGTTCGGGTCGTGATGGAGCATGCAGTAGAGCACCTGGTCAATCCAGAACGCCGTCGGATTGCTCGCGTCTGCGCACGCGCCGTCCGTCCCGCGCGGCCCCACTGCGCCGGCGCGAAGTGCGACGGGTACGCGGGCGCCCCATGGGCGACCCGGGGCCGGTTGACCTCCGGCCCCAGCAGACCCGGCCGGGCCTGCTCGAGGGCTCTCCTAGTGAGCCCTCTGGGACCCTTGAGAGGTCCCCTGGGCTGCCTTGCGGCACCCGCGTTGCGGCGATTTTGGGCACCGCTGCAAGCTGCAGCCGGCTGATCCGCTCGATCCGAGCGCCCGGCCGGCCATGTGCCTCTCGGCGGTCGCCGCACTCCACGGCCATTGCTGGCGCTTCGACGGCAACGGTCGCAGCGGGCCTCCCGGATCTCGGCCCTCCAACACGAGGGCCACCCTTCCAGGCGCCGATCGCTGCCACGCTGGGTGCTGGATCCGAGCGCCCCGTCGCAAGCAGCGACGGGACAGTATGCGCACAGGTTTGACGACCGGGGATAACGCGGCCGTCGATGTTGCTGCGCTCTGCGCCCTCCACCAACGTCATCCCTGCGCCGCTCGTCGCGCGAAGCGCACGAGCGGGGCCAGGCGGGGACCCAGGTCACTTCTCCCCGAGGGCTTGGTCAGCCGATGCGGCCGTACCCACAGCCGCGAGTGCCCCGTTCCTCGCGCGCCGCGTCGAGGAGATCCACCCCTCAACTCCGCGATCTCTCGCTGCTCGGTGCACTGGGTGCCCGCCGCAGTTTAGCCCGAACTCGTTCCGGGCCGGGCATGACGCCTGTGAAAAGCGCATCCATCACAACGAACGTCATCCCCGCGCTGCTCGGCGCGCAACAGCGCGCGAGCGGGACCAGGCTGCCCCATCCGCTTTCAGTGTCTTGCTGCCGGATGCTCGCCCGTGGCACGGTCAAATGTGACCCAGAACCGGCTCCGCCGCCGCCGATCGCCACCCGTGTGCTATCCGCTTGAGCACGTTCGGGAGGGATTTTTGCGGCCGACTAGCTCACGGTGATCCTCATGTATCAGCTCAAAGATTTTCGTGTCGAGGATATCCCGCGGATGCATGCGCTGATGCGCGCGAGACCTTTTGCAACCCTCGTATCAGCGGGCGCGGCTGGTCTCTATGCCAGTCACTTGCCGACTGTCCTCAAGGACAACGGGGCGTGCGGCGTCATCGAATGCCATCTTGCGCGTGCCAATCCGCATTGCGTTGACCTTGCCGAGGGCGGCGAGGCGCTGATGATCTTTCAAGGACCCGAAGGCTACATCACGCCCAACTGGTATGCCTCCAAAGCCATCCACGGAAAGGTCGTGCCGACTTGGAACTTTGCGGTCGTGCACGCATATGGTCGTCCCGAAGTGATGAAGGAAAAGGACTGGCTGCTGCGGCATGTAACCGAGCTGACTGCCCAGCAAGAGAGGGACGAAGCCAAACCTTGGGCGCCGTCGGATGCGCCCGACACTTACATAGAGGCCATGTTGCGCGGCATCGTAGGTTTCCGCTTTGCTATCACGCGGCTCGAAGGCAAGTGGAAGATGAGTCAAAATCGCGACGAGCAAGATCGGATCGGCGTCGCCAAGGGTCTCGGCACGCGAGGTGCTGGAGACGATCTCGAGATGGCCCAGCTCATCTCGGATCAAATTGCTCCGAGCCGCTAGCACTTGCGCAGAACGGCTATGTTGGCGAAAGGCGGCTTCTAGCACACTTGCCCTCTCCCCCGAACCAGGCGGGGACCCAGGTCACATCTCCACAAGGTGGCCATCGCTGACGCTCGACCCATCATCGGCGCCTGGGTCGCAGCACGCCGCGCAGCTTAGCCTTCGCGCACAGCCCGCGCTTTCGGCCGAGGCTTCTTGGGCCCGACACCTATGACCGTGCCAGGATTGACCTCGCCGTCAGGGCCCATGACCTGCTCTCCCTTTTCGGCGGCCATCTCGGCAACGCTCTTGACGAGGGCCAGCTTGGCCGAGCCCGGCAGGGTCTCCAGATCGGCCGCATAGTAGTCGAACCACGGCAAGCCGGCCTTGGTGTAGTCTTCGGCCCTGGGCGGTCTTGTGGGCGGAGCATCGCCGGTGATCTCCCGCCATGTCAGGGCATCGGCCAGGGTGACAAAGCAGCGGCTCGATACCGACTGGTCCCAGGCGTCGAGACCGTAGGGGTCCGCATAGATCTGCTGCTTCATGCGCCCGCCAGCTGCGAGCCCCATGTCCCCACACGACGCGCCTATGGCGAACATTATGTTGCGGTCGATGTGCGGCATGCCGCAGGAACGCTGCCGATCGGTCTCGCGTTGGCGCAGGATCGCTTCATAGTGCTCCTTCTTCATCGGATAGACGATCATCTGCAGGCCCCCGTGCTCGGCTTTGCCGGTCACCTGCTCCTCCACCGAATAGCCCGCGCCCAAAGGCATGGCCACGAACTGCCGGATCGCGTCCTTGGCGATGCAGAAGCCATCGAGCCACGGCTGCTCGGGGACGACGATGTAGTCGCGCTCCGAGGCTTCGAGCTCGGGCTTCCACGGCTTGCCGCTCACCGCGTTGATCTTGCCGGCGGCGATCTTGATGGCGCTGGGGTAGTCGTTGGAGCGCCGCCACCCTCTGAACGAGATCCACATCGCCTCGGCCTGATAGAGCGGCATCATCACGCCGCCGCGCTCGCGCCAGTTGCTGGGCACGCGCTCCGCGAAATCCTCCATGTGCCGCAATGGAAATGCGCCGAGCCCCGGCGGCAGGGGATAGTGCTTGCCATCGTCGGGGATGCGCAGTGTGCGCTCGAACTCGATCGACGTTTGGGCGTCGTCGTGAACCTCGGGGAACCGAAAAACCAGGGCGTCACCTTCAAGCGCAATCATTTCGCTTACCTTCTCTTGGACCCTTACTTAGCCAGGACAATTCTCACCACTTTCCGTCGCGAACCTCCCTTACGACCTTGAGGATGGCGTGGTCCGACGCGTTCTTCAGCTGCCGGATCAGCTCGGCAAATTGCTTCGGCCGGCGCAGGATGATGGCCCGCAGGTCGCTCCCTACCTTGCCCGCGAGCGCCAGCATCACGTCCGGGTCCTCGCCGAGGACGCCCGCCAGCTTGACGATGGTCGCCTCGGAAGGAGGCGCCACTAGGCCACGCTCGACTTTGCTCAAGTAGGCCGGCTCCACCCCGACGCGCTGCGCCACCTGACGGAGGCTGAACTGCGCATCGGCCTCCGCGCGGGCTGAGCGGACCGTGCGAACGTAGTCCCCGAACTCCGTCATGTTGACTGTGTACTACATAGTACATACTGCGTCAAGAGCGGTCAAGGACTTCAGGACTAACGCAGAGTTTTTCAGGCGGTCACAGCTCCAAGCCAAAGCCTGCTCTGTCCGCTTTCAGTATCTTGCTGCCGGTCGCTCGGCCGTGGCCCGGTGAATGTGACTCAACCCAGTCTGGTGCACGGACCGTGGGCGCTAGGCAACTGCAAGCAGCCCCGGCAGCCACATGCTCGCCATCACTGCGAGCGATCCGCCCCAGAGAGGCCCTAGCGTCGCCCACAAACCCGCCAAAACCCGCCAAGTTCGGCTGGCAATATCACCCTGCGGGACGGATCGAGGCTCGGTAGCGCGGGAACCAATGATCGGGTGGATTGCACATGAGTGGCGTGTTCGCGCGTTTGTCCCTAGCAGCCCGGCATGATTTGCTCCCATCAATTCACCCCCGAGGCGATTGCAGCCCGGCGGTTAGAGCGCGCGGTAAGCATGGAGGGGAAGACCTGCGTCATCACCGGCGCCACATCCGGTATCGGCCGGGCCGCGGCCGAAGCGTTGGCTGCGATGGGCGCGCGCATCGTCATGATAGCCCGCAACAAGCAACGCGGAGAGGCAATGCTCGCGAAGCTGCGCGACCGTTTCCCGCGTGCAGGGCACAGCATCTACTATGCCGACCTGCTTCGGCTCGCCGAGGTCAAGCAGGCCGCGGCAGACATCGCCGCAGCGGAGCCGCGCGTCGACGTCCTGCTCAACAATGCCGGCGCGATGTTCGCGTGGCGCAAGATCACGCCGGACGGCTTCGAGCGCACATTCGCGCTCAATCATGTCGCCCCGTTCGTGCTGACCCACGGTCTGCGCGAGAGCCTGTTTGCGGCGGCGCCCGCGCGGGTCGTCAACACGTCGGGCGCCCTGCACCATCTCGCCACGCTGCACCTGGACGACCTCAGGCTCGAGCATAGGTACGACGCGTTCTATGCCTACGCGCACGCGAAGCTGTGTTGCGTGCTGTTCACGCGCGAGCTCGCCCGCCGCTGGGCCGGCAAGCACGTCACCGCCAATTGCCTGCATCCCGGAGAAGTGGCGACGCGCTTCGGCTACCGAGTCCGAAGGGCTGATCCCTTATGCGTTCGCGCTCATCCACCTGTTCGGGAGCTCGCCCGAGAGAGGTGCGCGTCGGCTCGTGCGGCTGGCGTCGGCACGCGAATATGCCGGAGTTACCGGCCGCTATTTTTACAAGGCGAAGCTGGCGCGTCCCAATCCGCTGGCCGAGGATGACGAGAACGCCGAGCGGCTGTGGCAGACGACCGCCAGGTTGGCCGAGATCGATGAGACTACGCCCTGCCCCGCTCTCGCGGGATAGCAGCAGCTTGTAGGTTGGGTCGAGCGCTAGCGATGACCCAACACAACTCGAGTTCCATCGCTGCCGTGTTGGGTCTGCGCTTCGCTTGACCCAACCTACGCCTACTGTAGCTACGCCGTCTCCGCGAACAGCTCGCGGCCGATCAGCCAGCGCCGGATCTCGCTGGTGCCGGCGCCGATCTCGTAGAGCTTGGCGTCGCGCAGCAGCCGCCCCGTGGGAAAATCGTTGATGTAGCCGTTGCCGCCCAGCAGCTGCACGGCATCGAGCGCCATCAAGGTCGCCTTCTCCGCCGCGTACAGAATGGCGCCGGCCGCGTCCTTGCGCGCGGTCTCCCCGCGATCGCAGGCCTTCGCCACGGCGTACACGTAGGCCTTGCACGCGTTCATGGTGGTGTACATGTCGGCGAGCTTGCCCTGCACCAGCTGGAACTCGCCGATCGGCTGGCCGAACTGCTTCCTCTGGTGCACGTACGGCACCACCACGTCCATCGCCGCCTGCATGATGCCGAGCGGTCCCGCCGCCAGCACCGCGCGCTCGTAGTCGAGCCCGCTCATCAGCACGTTGACGCCCTTGCCGACCTCGCCCAGCACGTTCTCCGCCGGCACCTCGCTGTTGTCGAAGATCAGCTCGCCGGTGTCGGAGCCGCGCATGCCCATCTTGTCGAGCTTCTGCGCGGTGGAGAATCCCTTGAAGCCCTTCTCGATCAGGAACGCCGTGATGCCGCGCGGCCCCGCCTTGGGGTCGGTCTTGGCGTACACCACCAGCACGTCGGCGCACGGCCCGTTGGTGATCCACATCTTGCTGCCGTTGAGCACGTAGCGGTCACCCTTCTTGTCGGCCCGTAAGGTCATGGACACCACGTCCGAGCCCGCGTTCGGCTCCGACATGGCGAGCGCGCCCACATGCTCGCCCGAGATCAGCTTGGGCAGGTACTTGCGCTTCTGCGCATCCGAGCCGTTGCGCCGGAGCTGGTTGACGCACAGATTGGAGTGCGCCCCGTACGAAAGCCCCACCGAGGCCGAGCCGCGGCTGATCTCCTCCATGGCGATGCAATGCTCGAGGTAGCCGAGCCCCGAGCCGCCGTACTCCTCCTCCACCGTAATGCCGTGCAGGCCGAGGTCGCCGAGCTTGGTCCACAGCTGGCGGGGGAACTCGTTGCTCTTGTCGATCTCCGCCGCAAGAGGCGCAATCTCGTCGGCCGTGAAGCCGCGCACGCTAGCGCGCAGCTGGTCCGCCGTTTCGCCCAGATCGAAGTTCAGGGCCGGGAAATCGTTGGGGATCATTGGTTCGTCTCCTGCCGCGCATCCTTGGCTAGCGCCGGCGCCGTGCCCCGGCAAGCCGTTTCGGCGGGGCGCCCGAAACGGGTCTTTACGCCTGGCTCCGCCGCAAACCATAGTGCCGCGCCAACCGGACCCACAGAACAATGGCAACGCCGCAAGCCTCGCGCCCGACCGCCGTGCCCTGGCCACCGGTTCTGATCGCGGCCGGAATAGTTCTGGCCGCGGTGCTCGGTCGCCTCTTTCCGCTGCCCTGGCCCGGGCTCGACGACCTTGGCGCGCGCATTGTCGGACTGGCTTTCGGCGGCGCCGGATTGGCACTGATCGCCTGGGGCTTTGTCACGCTGCTGCGCGCCGGCACCACCTTCATGCCCAACCGGCGCGTCGACCGGCTGGTCACCGAAGGCGCCTTCGGCTTCCGCCGCAACCCCATCTACATGGGCGAGACGCTGCTGTTCCTCGGCCTCGCCGAGTTCACCCACAACATCTGGTTCGTCATTGTTGCACCGCTGTTCGCCATCGCCATCCTTCTGCTTGCCATTCTTCCCGAAGAGCGCCATTTGGAGGAACGCTTCGGGCAAGCCTACCTCGACTACAAGGAGCGCACGCGGCGCTGGTTCTAAGCATTCGATCGACGCCATGGCCAGGGAAGCAGAGGAAGAGGAGCGCGAGTTCCTTGCCGGACTGAAAGCCCGCACGGGGCGCGATCTCGCCGAGTGGATGGCCGCCATCGCCGCCCAGGGCTTCGCCGACAAGAACGAGGTGATCGACTGGCTGCGCGAGCAGGGCCTGCCGTTCGCGCGCGCCTCCTGGCTCGAGCGCATCCACAAGAACGGCGGCAAGCCGATCTACGCGAGCAACCTGCAGAAGCCGGCGCGCGAGGCTAGCGAGCCCCCTAAACCAGTGGGCGAAGCCGGCGAGCCTCCCAAGCCGGCTTCCGATGAACCGCCTCGGCCGGACTCCCAATGGACCATTTACGTGGTTCCAACCCCGCGTCAGGTCGCTGACTTCGAGAGGCTGCTGGCCGCCGCAAAGGGCTACCGTCCGCTCTACGACTGGCTCGCAGACGAGATCAGCAAGGCCCTGCCGCCCGTCAGCTTCGTCGCGAAGAACACCTACGTCTCGATAGGTGGCCCGAAGGAGTTCGCGGCCGTCACCTTCCACAAAACCGGGCTGCGGCTTGGACTAGACCTCGGCGACCGCCCGTTCGACGCCCAGCTGCAGAAATCCAACATGCGCGGGCCCGGCCCTGCCATCACGCACATGATCGTCCTCGACGACGCCCGGCAGATCAACGACGAGCTCATGTCGCTGCTCAAGGCCGCGCAACTGCACGCGAATGCGCAAAACCTGGGCAGTTCCCACAAAAAGCCCTAATCTCCGCCTCACCTTGAGCCACACAGTGGAGGGTGCGGGCGATGTTTTCTTTGGTCCGCCATTGGGTTGGCATGCCCGTGCTGGCAGCGGGCGCAGCGGCCGTCTTGCTGGTGGCCGGGAGCTACAGTGGCCGGCGCGACGGCATCAGCGATCTCATCACGCGCGCGGACTCGGGCGTGCAAACCGCGCAAGCCGAGCAGCCTGCTGCCAATTCTCCAGCAGCCGCTCCTCAGACGGCGGCCCCCACAGCCGACGCCAAGGACGCGGATGCCGGCCACGAGCAGGCGCTGCGCCTGATGAAGGCGGTCGACGCCATCCTGCAGGACGCCGCCAAGAATCGCGGCGAGGCGCGCAAGCTGCCGGCCGAGAGCGAGTTCATCCTGCGTCCCCTTTGGACCGAGACCCGCGAGGACCGGGAGCGCAGGATTCGCGACCTGCTCGAACTCGGCGCTCGGCGTCATCACCGACGTGCCGATCGTCGAGCTGCAGAAGAAGATAGAAGGCCTGCGCAAGAACATCCGCGAGCTCGACGACCGCAGCGTCCGCTTGCGCGAGAAGCAGCTCGTCGCCCCCAAGGACGGCGTGCTGCCCGGCCTCGTCACCGACACGGTCGACAGCCTCGCCAAGGACATCGACGACACCAGGAAGCGCATCGAGCTCAATCGCGCCGCGATCGCCCGCACCAAGGGCGAGGTGCACGAAGCGCTCAAGAAGGCCGGCGTGCAGCTCTCGACCGAGCAGGTCGACCTGCTGCTCGACAGCGTCCTGTCGGGCGACCTCGTACGCCTTATCGCCGTCTTCAACTCGGCCAAGCTGATCGACGGCCAGCTCGGCAAGCTGATGTCCGCCTCGGGCGAGAGCATCGGCGCGGCCCGCAAGTACTTCGCCATGCACGCGGCCCTGTTCGCGATCCTGGTGCACGCCCAGGACACGATCATCGCCAAGATCGACAACCAGTACCTGCCGAAGCTCGCCGCCATCGAGGTCGACATCCGCGCCGCCCGCGCCAAGACGGCGGAGCTGATGAAGCTCGAGAACCGCGAGGATCAGAAGCGCGCGCTGGAAAGCAACCGCGAAAGCCAGCGCCTCGCCGAGGACGCCGCCAGGGGCTACCGCCGCTACCTGCTGCAGCAGCGCGAGCAGGTCGCCAAGGCGCGCCAGCGCGCTACCCACGACTTGCGCATCGCCGACAACACCTTCGAGACCGTCGAGGCGAGCTTCCAGCTGCGCAATCTGATGCGCGACGCAACGGCCTCCTTCGAAGCGATCCAGAAGCTCGAGGCGCCGACCTTCGATCAGATCTTCAAGAACGAGGAGCTGCGGCGCGAATTCGAAAGCCTCACGCGCAAGCTCGACGCGCCCACCAGCTAAGAATCGACCAGCTGAAACCGACACGGGGGCTTGGGCGTTGCCTTGCAGCCAGCGGCACGCGAGTGCCGCGGCCATGCTCGAGAATCCATCGTTCCACCACAAACGGCTGCCACGCTGATCGTATCCGTTCAACGCGTGGTATCAGGTAGCCGGTGGGCATGGCGTTTAGAGCCAAGTACTTTTCCGATGAGTACTTGTCCAAACAGATTGCGACGATTGGCAAGGCCCTGGAATCCGTGTCCACGAACCTTTCTCTGGTTGCCCTTCTGGGAATTGCGCTGTTCCCTCTGTTGCCCGATCGCGCAGCCTCCACGTTGACCAGCGCTCAACCATCCGCACTCTCCAAAGCCCCTGCCGCGAGCACCGAGATAGAGGTGGTCCGCGCCAAGCCGGTGCTGGTGCCTGATGCATCGCCCATCACGGTAGCGAGCACACCGCTGGGGATAGTCTCCCGGCTGCGCAGGCAGCGCACCACTCAGCAGGGCGAGAGCGGCGGCCTCGGCAAGGCAGCCGGCCCGCCCGAGGCCAAGACTGCCTCTGCGCCCGACACCAAGCTACCTGGCCAACCCGACAACGGCAGCCTCGGCAAGACGGCCGCCAACGCGCCGGTGACCAACACCCCTGTTCCGCCTCCCGATCCGAAGTCCGACACCGCCAAGGCCGAGCCGCCCGTCCCCGACACCTGGTCCGACGCGGAGATCATCGCCGCCCTCAGGGACTGCCTGAAGCGGCTCGCCCCACTCGGTGCCGAGGTCGAGATCGGCGCCCCGGTCAGGCAGGAACAGTGCGGCAGCCCGGCGCCGGTGCTGCTCAAGCGCATCGGCGTCGGCGCCACCCGCGTCGAGTTCCAGCCGGCTCCCACGCTCAACTGCGCCATGGTCGCCGGCCTCGCCACCTGGATCGAGAAGACCCTGCAGCCCGCCGCCCAGGAGGTGCTGGGCAGCCCCATCGTGCGCGTGCGCGGCGCCTCGGGCTACGCCTGCCGCAACCGCAACGGTAGCCTCCACAACAGCCACCGGCTGAGCGAGCACGCGCTGGCCAATGCCGTCGACATCATGGGCTTCGTCACCGCCGACGGCCGCACCATCGACGTGGAAGGCAAGTGGGGCCCCAACGTCCGCGACCTGCGCCAGATGCAGGAACGGGCAGCAGAAGAAGTTGCGCAGGCCAAGAAGGCCGAGGACGAGGCCAAGGCCGCCCTGCGCAAGGCCGACCGCGAAGCCGCCGAAGCGGCGCGGATCGCCAAGTTGGGCAAGGGCAGCAAGCAGGAGCAGGCCAAGGCCGAAGCCGCGCGCAAGAAGGAAGAGGCCGACCGCAAACGCGAGGAGGCCGAGCAGAAGGAAGCCGAGCGCGTCAGGCGCTCTATGCACACCGCCGAGTTGCAGAAGCTCGGTCGCGGCCTCGACCCCAAGGTGGCCGACAACAAGAAGGTCGCCGACGCCAAAGGCGCCATTCCCACCACCGCCAAGATCGACGCGCCCAAGATCTCGCCCGAGATGGTGTTCCTGCGCCGGCTGCATAAGGGCGCGTGCCGCACCTTCGGCACCGTGCTGGGCCCCGACGCCAACGAGGCCCACCGCAACCACTTCCACTTCGACCTCGCCGCCCGCAAGCGCAGCGCCTTCTGCGAGTAGGTGGGTGTCCGCTATCGCCGCTCCGCGGCGGCCGTTCGGAGCATTTCCGCATTTCGGTGCGATACGGAGCTGCGCGCCCTCAACTGGCGTCATTCCCGCGAAGGCGGGAACCCAGGCCACCGTGCGACAAAGGGATGGGGATCGGCGGTGGGATGCACCGGGCAGCGAGGCTGTGTGGCAGGGGCGTTCGCAAGCTGTTGGGGCAACCCCACTGATCAGGTGACCTGGATCCCCGCCTGTTCCTGCTCGCGCTCTTTCGCGCCCGATCAGCGCGGGGATGACGCCACCGGAGGGAAATCGGGGCGCGCTTCACGTGTCAATTGTTCCGGTACTAGGCGTCGCCATGGACCGCCGCGCGTTGGCGCCCTAATGTGTCGACAGAGGAAATCGCACCCGAGCAGGTGAGCCATGGACCACGCCCCCGCCGAGACGCCCGAGCGCAAGGCCTTCTACGCCCGCATCGACAAGCAGAACATGACGCCGCTGTGGGCGGTGCTGTCCCAGCTCATCACCCCCGAGCCCAAGAGCGGCTGCCAGCCGGCGCTGTGGCGCTTTTCCGACATCCGCGCCGCCATGCTGGAGGCGGGCGCGCTCATCACCGCCAAGGAGGCCGAGCGGCGCGTGCTGATCCTGGAGAACCCGGGCATGCGCGGACAGTCCAAGATCACCACCTCGCTCTATGCCGGCGTGCAGCTCGTCATGCCGCACGAGGTGGCGCCCGCGCACCGCCATTCGCAATCGGCGCTGCGCTTCGTGCTGGAAGGCGAGGGCGCCCACACATCCGTCGACGGCGAGCGCACCTACATGCACCCGGGCGACTTCGTCATCACGCCGTTCATGGCCTGGCACGACCACGGCAACCACACCGACAAGCCGATGTTCTGGCTCGACGGGCTCGATATCCCCATTATTGCAACCCTCGACGCCTCCTTCGTCGAGCGCCACGACGAGGAGGAGCAGCCGCTCGCCAAGCCGGCGGGGGATTCGTCGGCCCGCTACGGCGCCAATCTCCTTCCGGTCGACCACAAGAACGGCTCCGCCACCTCGCCGATCTTCAACTACCCCTATGCGAGGACGCGCGAGGCGCTGGCCCAGCTCGCCAAGGCCGGCGACTTCGACCAATGCCACGGCATCAAGATGCGCTACACCAACCCGGTCACCGGCGACCACGCCATGCCGACCATGGGCACCTTCATCCAGCTGCTGCCCAAGGGCTTCAAGACCGCGCGCTATCGCTCGACCGACGCCACCGTCTACGTGGCGATGGAGGGCCGCGGCCGCACACGCATCGGCGAGGAGACGTTCGACTGGGGCCCCAAGGACATCTTCGTCGTGCCGAGCTGGAAGCCCGTCACGCACGAGGCCGACACGGAGGCGGTGCTGTTTTCCTTCTCCGACCGCCCGGTGCAGGAGAAGATCGGCGTGTGGCGCGAGGACCGCGGCAACGCGTGACACCGTGTCATCCCGGCGCTTGTCGCCGGGATCCATCTCGCCACTCGCTCCAATCGCAGATCATGGACGCAACTTCACCACGCGGCGGGCGATGGAGTCCGCTGAGGGCTGGATCCCGGGCACAAGGCCCGGGATGACAAATCGCGGCACGCTTGGCGCTCTCGCCGCCGGCAGGGTCAGGCCGTCTGCTCACGCATGAACGCCAGATCGGAGAGCTTGCCGGCTGGCTCGAACGTGCGCCGCATCAAGCCGTCCGCGAACGCGGCGGTGCGCTGCACGACGAGGTCGCGCTGACGGTCGACGGTGATGACGTGATAGCTGTCATCGAGAACGCATGTATCGACCATGCCGCCCAGCGCCCCCTGCAAATAGGCTGCATTGCGCAGGCTCGCCCGATCGTCATACCGAGGATGAACGATCAACGTCGGTTGGCGAATACGGCGTAGCTCCCTCTTCACGATATTCACCAGCCAGCGCATCTCCAGCATCACGCGGCCGGGGTTGGTGAGCTGGCCGACCTTGGAGCTGTCGCCGCTGTTGATCGCCGCCGTGACCAGCGCCCGCACGCGCGGGTCTTTGATGCCGTAGGGATCGCGCTCCGAGAAGCTGATGAGATCGGCCGCGCGCTGCGTCCGCACCAGGTTGAACAACACGCTGTACCAGGGCACGCCCCAGCCATCGAGCTTCAGGGTCGGGGCGAAGAGTGCAGTCGCAAGCACATCGTCGGGCCGCTCGGCCGCCAGGTGCAGCGCCAGAATGGCACCCATCGACAGCCCGCCTACGATCACCTTGTTGCAAGACTTGAGCAGCTCCGCGTGCGCCTCCTTCACCGTCGCGTACCAGTCGTTCCAGCCGGTGGCGCGCAGCTCCTCGAAGGTCCCGCAATGCCCCGCGAGCTGCGGGCAGTGCACCGTGTAGCCCGCATGCGACAGACCACGCCCGACGAAGCGAAGCTCCGCCGGCGTGCCGCCGAGGCCGTGGATCAGCAGAAAGCCCGTCGAGCCCCCGCGAAACGTCTCGCCGTAGTCGGGGATGTTTCCGATCGTCATTTTTTTCTGGACTTCACTCAACGGTACGACTGCGCTAGGCCGACTGGCGCGCGTTGCGGGCCAGCCAGCCACGCAGGAACGGGATCGCGTCGGCAAAGCCGTCTATCGGCCAATGCGGAATCCTCTTGGACTTGCAGTGGCTGGCGAGCCGCCCCTTGGCGAGCACCAGCTGCGAGCTCTCGGCGATGCAGAAATCGGAGCGGCCGTCACCGACCATGATGTCCAGCCCGCGCTGCCGGCCGCCGGCGCGATGACTGCATTTACAATTTCCCAGCGACGCCATGCAGCCTGTGCGCGCGAATGGAAATTTGAGCTTCCAGCGATCGGCTCCGAGCCACTCCAGGCGATTGGCGAAGAACGGCAGGTCCATGCCGGCGGCGCGCAACACGCTGCCGACGACGCGGTCCAGACCATCGGACAACACGACAACCCGCATATCCCAGCGCCGGCACAGATCGACGAACGCGGGGAACTGCGCGTCGATCGCCACGGTGGCGAGCAGCTTATCGATAGCGCGGGGCGTAGCTCGCAGCAGCTCGACCTGCTTGGCCATGCACGCCTGCGCCGTGCATCGGCCCTGCTGCCAGTCTTCCTCTATCTCGCGCCACGCGGGGTCGCAGAAACGATCGAACAAAGCGTCGGTAGGATCGGCAGGTGCAATGGTCCCGTCGAAGTCGACGTAAACAGTTCCCAGCATTACGGGCATGCCCTTTCGACGCGGATTAAGATGCGGCGCCGCAATAGGGCGTCCGTGCGCCGCTCATCGCAGTCGGTGCACCGCCCTGGCATATGGGCCGTCGCTGCAAATTCGGCAAAGCGTCAGATAGCAGCAGGACTTGTCACGCTAAATTGCGTGCAGATCTGAATGCCTTTTCTCGCAATTGCCCATTTTTCGCGCCCGGCGTGCGCCAAACTGGCGCAAGTGGGGCGCAATAAAGGCGCCCGCCGCAATTGGGCCGCTACAGCAGCCGGCACGGTCTGGCGCTGGCCGTGCAATGCTTGGCGCTCTTGCCCCCGCCGCAATCCACTTTGCGCTCCTCGGAGCGCGCCCAGAAGCGATAGGCCCAGCCGTACGTGTCGCGCGCCCGCGCGCTCCAATTGGCGATGGCGTTGTCGCGCGCGCGCCGCAGACGCGAGTCGTCGCTCACCTGCGCGACTGAGCGCGCCTTGGCCGTGATCGTGTCCTTGCAGGTCTTGGCATGCGCCGGCGGAACCGCCGCCACCAAGCAAACCAGAACACCGGCAACCGACAGGCCCAGCAGGATCCGCATCGAAGTCTCCCAGACTGACTGCGTGCGCCTCTACAGCGCCACGCCGCAGGGCGCAAGTGCCACGGCTACCGTGGCGCCAGCTTCCAGGTGCCGAGCGGCGCCTTGGCGATCTCCTCTCGCTTGGTGGAGATCGTGATGTAGTCCACCTTGGCCCAGCGCTCGGCGAACGAGCGGTAGAACGGCGATAGCGGGTTGCCCGACTGGCCGGTGGTGTGGATGAAGAGCGAGCGCTCCAGATCGGCGAAGTCGTAGATCGCGCGGTAGCTCGAGGCGTGGCGGTTGGCGAACGGCGGCTCGGCATCGTACTCGACCTTGCCGCGGTTCAGCGTGTAGTCGCCGCCGGGGCTCGGCACCTCGACATTGAAGGTGGACGCAAGGTTCGCCACGGCGCCGAACGGCCGATGCTCCCCGAATGCGAAGTGCGCAACGCCCCAGCGCCACTTGGAGCGATCGGCGCCATAGCGCACCTCCAGGTCGCGCAACGCGCGATTGAGCGCCGCCGCCAGCACGGCGCCGCAGCTCTCGCGCAGTGGCGTGGTGCGGTCGTCGCACCAGTCGCGGCCGGTGGCTCGGCCTTCAAGCAGGCGTATCAAGGCCTGCGCGCGCGAGTCGAAATAGCGGTCGAACGCGGCGCCGAGGTCGTCCTGGTAGATGCCGCGCACCGCCTCGCGCATCCAGGCGGTGAAGATCAGCGGCTCGGCCCGGTCGGCCCGCATGTTCGCGTCCCAGGTCGTGAGCTGATCGAGCACGGCGTTGTCGACCGAGCCGCCTGCCTGCGCCGCCGCGATCATCAGCGGCTGCAAGCGCGCCACGGCCAGCGACAGCACGTCGGCCTGGGCGGCGCGCATGCTGGCGATGTCATGCTTGTCCTGGTCGAAGATCAGCTCCTTGACGCGCTGCTGGCGGAAGGGCGCATCCCAGTCGTAGGTCAAGAGGTGGGGATAGTCCGGATCGACCATGCGCGCGTTGGCCGTGCCGATGGCGCCGACATTGGCCTCGTCCACCTTGGGCAGCTCCTCGAACTTGAGAAACCCCTTCCAGTCGTAGGCCGCGTCCCAGCCAGGAACCGGCGCCCGGCCGGCAACCTTGTTGGCCTTGTCGCGCACCGGCACGCGGCCCGGCGCGATCATGCCGATGCGCCCGCTGGTGTCCGCCACCACCATGCTCTGCATCGGCACTACGAACTGGCGCATGCGCTGCATGTAGTCGCCGACGGTGCGCAGATTGGGATCGAACATGCCGGACGCGACGGTGGTGTCGTCATTGCTGAGCGCTGTCCACTGCAGCGCCGCCACGTAGTTGGGGGCCAACAGCCCCTCGAGGCCGCGATAGAAGCCGGGTAGCACTGGCCCATGCCGCGTGCGGCGCCGCTCGACCTTGCGCACGCCCTCGCCTTTGACGGTGATCTGCATCTCCTCGACGATGAAGGGGCGCCACCCTTCCGGCGTCTTGTATTCGCGCGGGTTGTTCGGATTGACCTGCTCGATGAACAGGTCCTGCACGTCGGGCCCCGTATTGGTGAAGCCCCAGGCGACGCTGTCGCCGCGTCCGAGCACGACATGGGGCAATCCAGGGAGACTGGCGCCGACGGCATTCACCGGTGCCGCCCCTGGCCTCTCCAGGCCCAAGTGCACCAGATGCCAGATCGCGGGAGCGGCGAGGCGCAGATGCGGGTCGTTGGCGAGCAACGGCTTGCCCGACTTGGTACGCGCACCGGACACCACCCAGTTGTTGGACGCGCCGCTGCCGATCAGATCGTCCACCAGCACCGAGGCATCGGCCCGGCGCTGCGCCGTTTGCGGGCGGCGCAACGGATAGAGCGAGGCGATCTCGGGCAAGGGCGGCGGCCGATCGACCGCGTCGAGCGGCATCAGGTCCTCGATCTCGGCCGAGTTCAATCCCTGCGCCGCCAGCGCCAGGCGCAGCAGCTCGTGATTGAGGTTGGTCGACAGTTGCAGCGCCATCAGCTTGATGGTGACCATGCTGTCGGCCGGCTGCCATGGCTCGGGCCGATGCCGCAGCAGCAGGAACTCCGGCGGCACCCGCGGCTCGAACCAGCCCGTTCTGCGCGTGATGAAGGCGTTGACGCCGCGCGCATAGGCCTCGAGCGCCCGTTTGACGTCATCGGGCAGGGCCGCGAGCGAGCGTTCGGCATGGCCATAGAGATCGAGCGTGCGCAGGAACACGTCGGTTGCAAACGTGCGCTCGCCGAAGATCTCGGACAGCCGTCCCTGGCCGGTACGGCGCTGCAGCTCCATCTGCCACAGCCGGTCCTGCGCGTGCACGAAGCCGAGCGCGACGTAGAGGTCGTCGGTGCTCTTGGCAAAGATGTGCGGCACCGCTTCCTTGTCGCGCACCACCTCCACCGGCGCCGACAGTCCGGCGACGACGAGCGAGCCGGACGGCGCAGGGACCGTGTTTTTCAGCAGGCCATAGACGGCCAAGGCCGCCAGCAACGCCACCAGCAGCAGCCCGCCGGCCGCGATTCCCACCCACTTGAAGGCCCGTTTCATGGCATCGAACGACCCGGCTGCCGGCCGTCAGAACACTACCACGCTGCGGATGCTCTTGCCCGCATGCATCAGATCGAAGCCCTTGTTGATGTCGGGAAGCGGCATGGTGTGGGTGATCATCGGGTCGATCTCGATCTTCTTGTCCATGTACCAGTCGACGATCTCTGGGCACGTCCGTGCGGCCGCGCGCGCCGCCGAAGGCCGTTCCCTTCCACACCCGCCCCGTCACCAGCTGGAACGGCCGCGTCGAAATCTCCGCGCCGCGCCGGCGCCACGCCGATGATCACGCTCACGCCCCAGCCGCGGTGGCAGGCCTCCAGCGCCTGCCGCATGACGGTGACGTTGCCCGTGCAGTCGAAGGTGTAATCGGCGCCCCCGATCTGGTCGGCGCCCTTCTTGGTCATGTTGACGAGATGGGCAACGAGGTCGGCGCCCGCCTCCTTGGCATTGACGAAATGCGTCATACCGAAGCGCTCGCCCCACTGCTTGCGCTCGGGGTTGATGTCGACGCCGATGATCATGTCGGCGGAGGCGAGCTTCAGCCCCTGGATGACGTTGAGGCCGATGCCGCCGAGCCCGAACACCACGGCCTTGGCGCCCGGCTCCACCTTCGCCGTATTGAGCACCGCGCCGATGCCGGTGGTCACGCCGCAGCCGATGTAGCAGACCTTGTCGAAGGGGGCGTCCTCGCGGATCTTGGCCACCGCGATCTCCGGCAGCACCGTGAAATTGGAGAACGTCGAGGTGCCCATGTAGTGGTGCAGCTTCTTGCCGCCAAGCGAGAAGCGCGAGGTCCCGTCCGGCATCACGCCCTGGCCCTGGGTGGCGCGGATCGCCGTGCACAGGTTGGTCTTGCGCGACAGGCACGACGGACACTGCCGGCATTCCGGCGTGTACAGGGGAATAACGTGATCGCCCTTCTTCACGCTGGTGACACCGGGCCCGACGTCGACCACGATGCCCGCACCCTCGTGGCCCAGGATCGCCGGAAACAATCCCTCCGGATCGGCGCCGGAGAGCGTGAACTCGTCGGTGTGGCAGATGCCGGTGGCCTTGATCTCGACCAGCACCTCGCCCGCCTTCGGCCCCTCCAGCTCCACCTCCATGATCTGCAGCGGCTTGCGCCTTCTCGAGCGCAACGGCGGCACGGGTTTTCATGCGAGGCACCTCAATTGGGGTGTCAGACCCTGCGGGTCCGACACCATTCTGCAATGTCGGAAACGAGGCAACGCCAACAGCCTGTGCGGAGTCAAGGTGTCCGCCCCGTGCGGTCCGACACCCTACCGCCGGTACTGCACGAACGGCGACTTGGTCGCCACCTGGTCGTAGAGCGCGCGCGCCCGGTAGTTGAACTCCTGCGTCACCCAGTAGGTGCGAGTGCATTGGCGTGCGTCGGCCTCGCGGTACGTTGCCTCGATCAGCGCACGCCCCACCCCCTTGAGCCTTCGCTCCGGGTCCACGAACAGGTCCTCCAGGTAGCAGTAGCGGGCGGGCGACCAGGTCGAGCGGTGGAACAGCACGTGCGCCAGGCCGATCGGCGCGTCGGCCTCGTCCACCGCCACCAGGGCGATGTGGAAATCCGGCGACCCCGCCATCAGCCGCTGCCAGGTCGGTCTCGATCACCTCGTCGGCGACCGTCGCCTTGTAGAAGGCGATGTAGCCCTTGAACAGGCCAAGCCACGCCGGCTTGTCCTTGGCCTCGAGGCGGCGCACGCGCACGCTCATGCTTCCCTCCAGACACTCAGATCAGCCACAAACTGGCGAGCCCGAGAAAGGCAAAGAACCCCACTACGTCCGTCACCGTCGTCACGAACACGGTGGACGACACCGCCGGGTCGAACCCCAATCGCTCGAGAGCGAGCGGCACGAAGATGCCGGCCAGCGCCGCCGCCAGCAGGTTGATCACCATGGCCGCGCCGATCACTGCGCCCAGGCTGTTGGAGCCGAACCAGAAGAAGACGATGAGCCCCATGATGCAGGCGAAGGCCACGCCGTTGATGAGCCCGGCGAAGGTCTCGCGCAGAACCACGCGGGCCGTGTTCATGGCACCGAGCTCGCCGGTTGCCAGCGCGCGCACGGCCACCGTCATGGTCTGCGTGCCGGCATTGCCGCCCATGGATGCCACGATCGGCATCAGCACGGCGAGCGCCACCATGTGCTCGATGGTTGCGTCGAACTGCTTGATCACCATCGACGCAAGGATGGCGGTCAGCAGATTGACGAACAGCCACCAGAAGCGGCCCGGCACGATCTGGCGCACGCTGTCGGTGATGCGCTCGTCGCCCACGCCCGCCAGCCGCCGCAAATCCTCGTCCGCCTCTTCCTCGATCACCTCCACCACGTCGTCGACCGTCACGACACCCACCAGCCGCTTGTCGGCATCGACCACGGGGGCCGACTTCAGGTCGTAGCGTTCGAACTGCCGCGCCACGGCCTCCTGGTCTGCCGTCGCCAGCACCACCTGGCGGCCGGCATCCATGATCTGCTCGACCGGCACCTCGCGCTTGGTGCGCAGCAGCCGGCTCAGGTCGAGGCCGCCCACCACGTGGTAGCTGGGATCCACCACATAGATGTCGGAGAACGTCTCGGGCAGGTCGTCCGCCTCGCGCATGTGATCGATCACCTGGCCCACGGTCCAGAAAGGCGGCACCGCCACGAAGTCCGTCTGCATGAGACGGCCGGCGGTCTCTTCGGGGTACTCGAGGTTGCGCTCGAGCGCGGCGCGTTCCTCGGCCGGCACCTGCTCGAGCAGCTCCCGCTTCTGCGGCTCCTCCACATTCTCGAGCACATAGGCGGCATCGTCGGTCTCGAGCTCGGCGACGGCTCTGGCGAGCACCGGCTTCGGCAGATCGCGCAGCAGCTGGTCGCGCACCGTCTCGTCGAGCTCGGACAGCACGTCGGAAGGAAACGCGTTGCCGAGCACGCCGATCAGCCGCACGCGCGCTTCCGGTTCGAGCAGCCCGATGACGTCTGCCAGGTCCGGCACACTGGTTTCCTGCGCCAGCTCGCGCACCCGCAATCCGTTGCCGCCGTCCAGCGCCTCCCGGATGGCGCGCGCCAGATCCGCGGCCGTCTGCCCGGCCGGCACAGTGTCTGGCCGGTTTGCCGTCTCGTCCTGCATGCGATTGTCCCGCTGTGGGCGCGCCTGGCGCAGCCCCATGCGCGCTAGTGTCCTTCAGATCGCGAAATTCGTACCGAGTTCGCCGCACAGTGAGACGAATTTCGCGATCAGGACACTTAGCCGGCGATAGCACTGGTCGCGCCGTTTCGCCATCCTTTTGCGCGTGCCGCCGGAGCTAAAATTTACCTTGCGGCCCGGTCCCCGACGCCTTGCAACGCCCAAGAGCAAAAGAGCGCGCACAGTTGCTTGCCAGGCATGGCCAATTCGGGGCAACTGGTGCATGAGATGATCGCAAGTCGCCCATGGGGCAAGCGGCTTCGATGGCCCTGAGGGAAAGAGACACGCCACGATGTGCCGCGTTCATGCGAGCAGCCTGCTCCTGTGCCTGGCCGTATTGGGGATGCAGCCGGCGCTCGCCCAGTCGGCGTGCCCTCCCGATCCCGCCAAGCTCGGCGTCTCGCGCACCCTTGTGATCGATGCCGCGAACGGACCGAGGTACGGCAGCAGGTTCGGCGAGAAGTACAGCGACCTCGTCCTCCTTGCCGATCGCGAGGTGGTGCTCACCTTCGATGACGGCCCGTTGCGCAGCCACACCAAGTCCATTCTCGACACGCTGGCTGCGCACTGCACCAAGGCGACGTTCTTCATGCTTGGCCGCATGGCGCTGGCGGACCCCGCCTCGGTCAAAGAGGTCGCCCGGCAGGGGCACACGGTCGCCAGCCACACCTGGTCGCATGCCAACCTGCAAAAGCAGACCCCGCTCGAAGGCCAAGTGGAGATAGAGATGGGCGTCAGCGCGGTACGGCATGCGCTCGGCAAGCCGATCGCGCCTTTCTTTCGCTTTCCCTTCGTCAGGGATACCGAGCCCACGCTCGCCTATTTGCAGAGCCGCGGCCTTGCGACGTTCGGAATCGACGTCGACAGCCGCGACTTCGAAGCCAAGGACGCCGTCGCGCTATCCGATCGCGTGGTCGCCGACGTTGTGGCCAAGCGCAAGGCCATCATTCTCCTGCACGACATCCACGCCGTGACAGCCGCCGCATTACCCCTGCTGCTTGGGGAGTTGAAAGAGCGCGGCTTCAAGGTCGTGCACATCACGGCAAAAGCGCCGGCACAGACCCTCCCGCACTACGATGCGCTCGCCCGCCAGGAGGCCGAACGCCTGCGGCTTGCCGCGCTGCAGCAGCCCTTGTCCAAACGCGCACTGATCTGGTCGGCCAGGATCTTCTCGGAAGCGGACGCCGATCCGGCCGCCCTGAACGCGCCGCTGTCCGCGCCGCGCCCGTCGGCTCGCAAAGGCGCGAACAGCGCCGCCCCGGCAGCTGCCGAAAACCCTTAGCGCTCAAACGACGCATCGTTTCGCAGCCAGGCCAACGGTCGGCACTGCGCCGTAAACGTCCAATATGCGGACGCCCTCAGCGCAATCTTGACCGATGGGCGAGCCAACCAATAGGGTGCGCAAAAAGCATCGCTTTGTTCTGGTGTTGGAATAGCTCCAAGGGAGGAGGGCAGAATGCGAAGGATTGTTAGTCTCGCGACGTTGCTGGGGGCACTAGCCCTGTCAGCCAGCTTCGGCACCGCTATCGGCCAGGAGGCGCCGAAATCCATCAAAGTCGGCTATGCCATCTCGCTGTCGGGCTTCAACGCGCCGGGAGCCGGGCTCACCACGCTGCCGAACTATCGCCTGTGGGTGGATGATGTGAACAAGGCCGGCGGCATCATGCTCAAGAAGTTCGGCAAGAAGCTGCCCATCGAGGTCACCGAGATCGATGACAACTCCAAGAACGAGGATCTGCCGCGCCTCACCGAGAAGCTGATGGCCGTCGACAAGATGGACATCGTGCTGACGCCCTGGAGCACGGGGTCCAACCTCGCCGTCGCTCCGACCTACCTCAAGTATGGCTATCCGCAGATCATGGGCACCGCGGGCAGCGACAAGCTGGAGGAAATGGTCGCGAAGTTCCCGACCATGTTCTTCTTCCTGGGCAAGAACGCGGACCAGACCAAGGCCCTGGTCGACATGATGTCGGCGCAAAAGAAGGCCGGCAAGATCAACGACAAAGTTGCCCTGTTCATCGTGCAGGCGCCCTTCGGCCAGGAGTACATCGCCTCGCTGCGGCCGAACCTGCTCAAGGCCGGGTTCAACATCGCCTACGAGGCGGTCTATGACGTGAAGGCCACCGACCTGTCGACCCAGATCAAGGCGGCGAAGGCCGCCGGCCCTGACACCTTGATCGCGCTCTCCTACCCGCCCGACACGTTCATGATCACGGAGCAGTCGATCGCCAGCGACTTCGTCCCGAAGATCAGGTTCCTGGGCGTCGGCACCGGGTTCCCGCCCTACAAGGCCAAGTTCGGCGACAAGATCGATGGCGTGTTCAGCCTCGGCGGCTGGGACCCCAATGGGCCGGGCATGCAAGACTACTTTGCACGCCACAAGGCCTTTCACGGCGGCAAGGAGCCCGACCGCTGGGCCAGCTCCGCCACGTATGCCGGGTTGCAGGCGCTGCACCAGGCGATCGAGCGCGTGGGCGAGATCGACCGTGCCAAGATCATCCAGGAGCTGAAGACCGGCACGTTCAAGACCTTGTTGGGCGAAATCTCAGCTTGCAGGCAACCGCGACGCACAGGCCTGGCTGATCGGCCAGTGGCAAGGGGGTGAGTTCTACGGCATTGCACCCAACCGGCCCGGCGCCAAGCAGCCCATCCTCAAGTGACTGTCAAAGCCTGCGCATTTCGTGGGGTCCGCGGTTACCAACGCGGACCCTTTTTTTGCGTCCGACTTTCTGAGCGGCTACAACGTCTTGGGCATGCCGGCACTCGCTGCCTCAGAACCTCATAGCTCCAGACCTGAACTCCTATGACGCTGCTCGACTTGTTGCTTGGCGGCTTGGTGATGGGCGGCATCTACGCGCTGATCGCCATCGGCCTCAACCTGCAGTACGGCGTCGCCCGCGTCCTGAACCTCGCCTACGGCGAGTTCCTGATGCTCGGCGGCTACGCCGCGTTCTTCGGGTTCTCGCTGCTCGGCTTCCCGCCGCTCGTCACGGCGGTGGCCGGCGTGCCCGCCGCCTTCGCGGGCGGCTGGCTGCTGTTCCGCTACGTGTTGCATCCGCTCCTTGCGCGCACCGCCGATCCCGGCAAGCGCGAGGTCGACTCCATCCTCTCCACCTTCGGCCTGCTGTTCCTGCTGCAAGGCATCGCCCTCGTGGCCTGGACCGGCAATGACCGGGAGCTACACTACCTCGTCGGCCAATCCGTCAACGTGTTCGGCACCGTGATCCAGCACAACCGCCTGATCGTGGTGATCGCCGCGCTTCGTGCTGTCGGCCGCGGTGTTCGCGTTCCTTCGCTACTCCACGCCCGGCCGCGCCATGCGTGCCATCGCGGTAAGCCCGCACACGGCGCCGCTGGTGGGCATCGACCTGCGCAAGTACAGCGCGCTGGCCTTCGCCACCGGCGCCGCCTTGGCCGCGGTGGCCGGCATCCTGCTTTCCTCGTTCTCGGCACCGTGAACCCGACGATGGGCGCGGAATACACTCTCAATGCCCTGATCGTCATCGTCATGGGCGGCATCGGCAACGTCGCCGGCGGCCTCGTCGCCGCGCTGATCTTGGGGCTGGTGCAGACGCTGGCCAGCATGCTCGGACAATCCGCGCTTCGGCACGATCATCATATTCGCGAGCTTCGCGGTCGTGCTGCTGTGGCGGCCGCAGGGCCTGTTCGGCAGCACCAGGAGCACGGGCACCCGCACCCGGCTGCATCTCCCCAAGGAGGCGATTGCGGTCGCCGTCCTTGCCGCTGTCGCCGTGGTCCCGTACGTGGCCGACGCCTACTGGCTGCTGCTGGCGATCAATATCCTGACCTACGTGGCGCTGGCGACGGCCTGGGCCTTCTTCTCCGGCCCCACGCGCTACGTGTCGCTTGCGGCTTCAGCGTTCTACGGGCTCGGCGCCTATTGCGTCGCAGTGCTCGCCACCGACTATTCCTATCCCGTAGCGCTGATTGCAGCCGTCGGCTTCACGGCCGTGCTCTCGGCCTTCGTCGGGCTCGCCACGCTGCGGCTCTCCGGCATGTACTTCGTGATCTTCACCTTCGGCCTCGCATCGCTCGTCAGCGCTGCTGCGACCTGGTGGGAATTCAACATCGCCAAGAGCTCCGGCTGGTACGTGTTCCTCACGATCACCGACGACGCAGATCTACTACCAGCTGCTCGCGCTGTGCGCGGCGATCATCGCGCTGTGGCTCTGGCGCGACCGCACCCGCATGGGCGTCGCGCTCACCACGCTCGGCGCCGACGAGACCGTGGCGCGCCAGATCGGCATCAACACCACCGCACTCAAGATCGGGACCTTCGTCGTGAGCGCGGTGATGATGGCGCTGGCCGGCGCCATCCTGGCCCCGCGAACTCCTACATGACGGCCCCGAACGTCTTCAATCCCGAGCTCTCGTTTCTCACCGTGATCAGCGCGCTGCTCGGCGGCGCCACCTCGGTGTGGGGGCCGATGCTGGGCGTGATGCCGCTGATGCTGGTCAAGGACTACCTTTCCATCGCCTATTCCAGCCAGTTCAGCGTGCTGCTCGGCCTCATTCTGCTCGGCATCGTGTTCTTCATCCCGGACGGCATCATCGGCCTCTTGCGCATAGGGCCGCGCCGCGCTCAGCTCGCACAGGCTCGCCGACGTGCCTCGAGGCGCTCGCCCGCCGCGTGCGAGGCGGCAGGGACCGCGGCATCGCCCCGTACCCGGAGCGGCGCTGCGCAACGGCACGGCTGCACCTGCTAGCGACCGCCCAGCCGTGCCGCCGGCGCACCCCGAGCGCAAGGTGCCGGCACGATGAGCACCTCGCGTCCTGCTCGAGGTCACCAACCTGAGCCGCCACTTCGGCGGCCTCGCCGCCCTCGACGGCGTCTCCTTCGATGTCGCCGCGGCGAGGTGATGGGCCTCGTCGGCCCCAACGGTTCGGGCAAGACCACGCTGCTCAACGTCGTGTCGGGCCGGCTCGCGCCGCTCGACGGCGAGGTGCGCCTTCAAGGCCGACCCGTCACCGGCCACACGCCGGAGGCCATCTGCCGCGCCGGCATCGCCGGCACCTTCCAGCTCGCCCGCATCCCCGACGCCCTCGAGCGCGCTCGACAACGTCGCCGTCGCCGCCATGTACGGCCGCCGCCGCCTCGGCGTGGCCGGCGCCCGCGCCGAGGCCGACCGCCTGCTCGACCGCGTCGGCTTCGCCGGCAACCGCGCGGCCCATGCCGACTCGCTCACCTACTTCGACCACAAGCGCATCGAGCTCGCCCGCGCGCTCGCCTGCGCACCCGAGCTGCTGCTGCTCGACGAGTGGCTCGCCGGCCTCAATCCCACCGAGCTCGAGGACGGCATCGCCCTGGTGCGCTCGCTCAACGAGGAGGGCCTCACCATCGTCATGGTCGAGCACGTGATGCACGCCATCCGCTCGCTGTGCGGCCACATCGTCGTGCTGAACGCCGGCCGCGTCATCGCCGCCGGCACGCCCGAGGAGGCGCTGGCCGACCCCGACGTGGTGCGGGTGTACCTGGGCGAGAGCGTGTAGGGCTTGCGGTCGCGCCGTTCCGGCGGAGCAATCTTGCCGATAACAAGTGCCGCCCCGAGGCGGCTGCGCATCGCGAGGAGAACGCCCATGGCCCAGCAATCCGCCGCATCCGCGCAAGGTCGTGCACGCCGACATCAAGCTGAACAGCGACCCGGCGCTTGCCACGCGCTTCCTCGACGTGCCCAACATGCCCTGGGAGCCGACCAAGTTCCCAGGCATCCAGATCAAGGTGCTCTACTCCGACGACGAGGGCCGCACCACCGCGCTCTTCAAGCTGGCGCCCGGCGCCGTGGTGCCGCTGCACGAGCACACCGCGCTCGAGCAGACCTACGTGCTCGAAGGCACGCTGGAGGACCACGAGGGCGTATGCGGGCCGGGCAGTTCTGCTGGCGGCCGGCCGGCAACCAGCATGAGGCCACTGCGCCCAACGGTGCGCTGATCCTGGGGTTCTTCCTGAAGCCCAACCGCTTCGCCTACGGCGAGAAATTCTTCACCGAAGCGGGCGAGCGCTCCTAGCCAGCAGTGCTAGGCTGACAGACCGCAGACTGGCGGCAGCTACTCCGCCGGCCGCACGCTCGAGCTCGGCCTGGCTGCCCCTCGTCTGCCAAGCGGTCGAGGAACGCGATGAGCTCGCCGACGATGCCGCGCCGGAACAGCAGCACCGTGACGACGAAGATCGCGCCCTGGATCACCAGCACCCACTCGCCGAAGCCGGCCAGATAGTTCTGCATGGTGATGATGATGCCGGCGCCGACGATGGGGCCGAACACGGTGCCGAGGCCGCCCACCAGCGTCATCAGCACCACCTCGCCCGACATCTGCCAGGTCACGTCGGTGAGCGAGGCCAGCTGGAACACCATGGCCTTGGTCGCCCCGGCGAGACCGGCCAGCGCGGCCGACAGCACGAACGCGATCAGCTTGAAGCGGTCGACCGCGTAGCCGAGCGAGATGGCGCGCGCCTCGTTCTCGCGGATGGCCTTGAGCACCTGGCCGAAGGGCGAATGGATGGTGCGATAGATGATCAGGAAGCCGACGACGAAGATCGCCAGCACCACGTAGTAGAACACGAAATCGTTGGTGATCGACAGCAGGCCGAACAGCGGCCGCCGCGGGATCGCCTGGATGCCGTCCTCGCCGCCGGTGAACGGCGCCTGCACGCAGAGGAAGAACACCATCTGCGCCAGCGCCAGGGTGACCATGGCGAAGTAGATGCCCTGCCGGCGGATGGCGATGGCGCCGACGATGAGGCCGAGCAGCGCGGCAACCAGCGTGGCGACCAGAATGGCAAGCTCCGGGCGTGAGCGGCGGCAGCGGGATCGTCAGCCAGACCCAGCCCACGAACGGCAGCCCGAAGGGCAGCTGCACGGTCCCGACCTTGGCCAGGTGTCCGGCCACGTAGGCGGCAAAGCCGAAGAACATGGCATGCCCGAACGACAGCAGGCCGACGTAGCCGACCAGCAGGTTGAAGGCGCACGCGAACAGCGCAAAGCACAGCACCTTCATCAGGAACAGAGGATAGACGAACGAGCGGCGCCAACAGCGCCAGCACCACGAGCGCTGCGAATACCGGCATGTCCCAGGTTCTCTTGGCGCGGTCGGTCACGGCACCTCACCTCGGCGTTCCGAACAGGCCCTGGGGCCGGAGCATCAGCACGATCGCCATGATGATGAAGATGACGGTGTTGGAGGCCTCCGGGATAGAACACCTTGGTCAGGCCCTCGATCACGCCGAGCCCGAAGCCCGTGACGATCGAGCCCATGATGGAGCCCATGCCGCCGATCACCACCACCGCGAACACGACGATGATCAGGTTCGCGCCCATGATCGGGTTGACCGAATAGATCGGCGCCGCCAGCACGCCGGCGAGCGCGGCAAGCCCGACGCCGAAGCCGTAAGTCAGCGTGATCATGCGCGGCACGTTGATGCCGAACGCCTGCACCAGATCGGGCCGCTCGGTGGCGGCGCGCAGATAGGAGCCGAGTTGCGTCTTCTCGATCATGAACCAGGTGCCGAGGCACACGACCAGCGAGAGCACCACCACCCACGCGCGATACCACGGCAGGAACATGAAGCCGAGATTGGTGCCGCCCGGCAGCGGGTTGGAGTAGGGCAGCCCGGAGATGCCGTACTCGCGGCGGAACAGTCCCTCGATCACCAGCGCCAGGCCGAACGTCAGCAGCAGCCCGTAGAGATGGTCGAGATGATAGAGGCGCGAAATGAACAGACGCTCGATGATGACCCCGGTGACGCCGACGATGATCGGCGCCAGCACCAGCGCGCCCCAATAGGGGATGCCGAGATAGTTCAGCAGCATCCACGCCGCGAACGCGCCCATCATGTACTGCGCGCCGTGCGTGAAATTGATGACGTTCATGAGCCCGAAGATCACCGCCAGCCCGAGCGACAGCAGGGCATAGAAGGCGCCATTGATCAGGCCCAGCAGCAGCTGGCCGAAAAGCGCCTGCGGTGACACGCCCAGCAGTTCGAACATAGGGTCGCGCTTCCCTCTCTCCATGCCTGCGAGGAAAGGGTCCGGCAGGGCGGACTCGCTGTATCAGGCCCGCCCGCGGAACGGTTGTGGCTAGAGACCTACTTCACCAGCGGGCAGCCGCCGTCGGCGATCGGCCGGAAGGCCTCGCTCGGCCGGGATGGTGGCGCGCACCTTGTAGTAGTCCCACGGCCCCTTGCTCTCGGCCGGGCTCTTCACCTCGTAGAGATACATCGGGTGGATCTTGCGGCCGTCGGCGCGGATCGTGCCCTTGCCGAACAGCTTGTCGTCGGTCGGCATGGCCTTCATCTTGGCGACGACGGCGGCGCCGTCGGCGTCCGCCTTGAGCTCATGCACCGCCTTCAGGTAGTGCGTGACGGCCGAGTAGACGCCCGCCTGCACCATGGTCGGCATGTTGCCCTTGTTGGCCGCGCGCGAACTCCTTGGCGAAGGCGCGGTTGGCGTCGTTCTGGTCCCAGTACCAGGCCTCGGTCAGCACCAGGCCCTGGGCCGTCTTCAGGCCCGAGCGCATGCACGTCGGTGATGAACACCAGCAGCCCGGCGAGGTTCTGGCCGCCCTGCACGATGCCGAACTCGGCCGCCTGCTTGATCGAGTTGGTGGTGTCGGAGCCGGCATTGGCGAGACCGATGATCTTGGCCTTGGACTGCTGCGCCTGCAGCAGGAAGGACGAGAAGTCCTGCCCCGGGAAGGGATGGCGCACCTTGCCCAGCACCTTGCCGCCGGACTTCTCCACGACCGCCGCGGTGTCACGCTCCAGCGCATGGCCGAAGGCATAGTCGGCCGTCAGGAAGAACCAGGTGTCGCCGCCGGTCTTGACGATGGCGTTGCCGGTGCCGTTGGCGAGCGCCCAGGTGTCGTAGGTCCAGTGCACGGTGTTGGGCGTGCATGCCTTGCCGGTCAGGTCGGATGCCGCCGCACCCGACACCAGGAAGACCTTGTTCTTCTCCTTGGTGATGGTGTTGACGGCGAGCGCGACCGAGGACGTCGGCACGTCGACCACCACGTCGACCTTGTCGACGTCGTACCACTGGCGCACGACGTTGGAGCCGATGTCCGGCTTGTTCTGATGGTCGGCGAACACGACCTCGATCTTGTCATGCCCTTGGCCGCGGCGCCGAAGTCCTCGATCGCCTTCTTGGCCGCCCAGACCGAGCCCTGGCCCGACAGGTCGGAATAGAGCCCCGACTGGTCGTTCATGACGCCGATCTTGATGACGCCGTCGCTGTACTCGGCCTGCGCCAGCGCCGTGCCCCACACAGAGGGCGGCCGCGGCCGCAAGTGCCTTCACGCTCCATCGCATGGCTGTCTTCCTTTCTAGTTACACGCCAAGATAGGTTTGCAGTTTCTCCCTGTTCGCCTCCAGCGCGGAGTTCGGGATCATGTCGATCACGCGCCCGTGCTCGACCACATAGTGCCTGTCGGCCACCGTTGCGGCGAAGCGGAAGTTCTGTTCCACCAGCAGGATGGTAAAGCCCTGCTCGCGCAGCATGCGGATGGTATTGCCGATCTGCTGCACGATGACGGGCGCCAGGCCCTCGGTCGGCTCGTCGAGCAGCAGCAGCTTGGCGCCGGTGCGCAGGATGCGGGCGATGGCCAGCATCTGCTGCTCGCCGCCCGACAGCTTGGTGCCCTGGCTCGACGAGCGCTCCTTGCAGATTGGGGAACAGCTCGTAGATCTTGTCGAGCGGCAGCCCGCCGCTCCTGACGACCGGCGGCAGCATCAGGTTCTCCCAGACGTTGAGGCTGGAGAAGATGCCGCGTTCCTCGGGACAGTAGGCGATGCCTTGCCGCGCGATGCGGTTGGACCTGAGGTGGATCAGCTCCTGCCCCTCGTACGTGATCGAGCCCTTGCGGTTGGCCAGCATGCCCATGATGGCGCGCATGGTGGTGGTCTTGCCGGCGCCGTTGCGGCCGAGCAGCGTCACCACCTCGCCGGCATTCACGTCGAAGCTCATGCCGTGCAGGACGTGGCTCTCGCCGTACCAGCCGTGCACGTCGCGCACGGAGAGCTGCGCGTCAGCCATGGCCGGTCCCCATGTAGGCCTCGATCACCTGCGGGTTCTTGGACACCTCGGCGTAGGCGCCTTCCGCCAGCACCTCGCCGCGCGCCAGCACGGTGATGCGATCGGACAGGTCGGCGACGACTGACAGATTGTGCTCCACCATCAGCACGGTGCGGTCCTTGGCGACGCGCTTGATGAGCGCCGAGGTGCGCGCGATGTCTTCCGCGCCCATGCCGGCCATCGGCTCGTCGAGCAGCAGCATCTCCGGATCGAGCGCCAGCGTGGTCGCGATCTCGAGCGCCCGCTTGCGGCCGTAGGGCAGCTCGACTGCGGGCAGATCGGCGTAGGCCTTCACGCCCACATCGTCGAGCAGCTCCATGGCGCGGTCGTTCAGCACCTCCACCGATCGCTCCGAACGCCAGAAATGGTACGACGTGCCGAGCGCCCGCTGCAGCGCCACGCGCACATTCTCGAGCACGAGCAGGTGCGGGAACACGGCCGAGATCTGGAACGAGCGCACGAGGCCGAGCCGCGCCACGGCGTGCGGCGGAGGCCGCCGTGATGTCACGGCCCTTGTAGAGGATGCGTGCCGGCGGTCGGCGGCAGGAACTTGGTGATCAGGTTGAAGCAGGTCGTCTTGCCGGCGCCGTTGGGGCCGATGAGCGCATGGATGGTGCCGCGGCGGACGTTCAGATTGACGTTCTTGACCGCGGTGAACCCCCGGAACTCCTTGGTCAGCCCCTGCGTCTGGAGCACATACTCGTCGGCCATCAAGCGCTCTCTCAACCCACCCGTGGCCGTAACGTACCAGCTTGCTATCGCGACGCAAAATTGTCTCGCAGGCGAGACGTGCGACGACCTCATATGGTGCGTGCCCATTCGTGTCAACTCGACCACTCCGCCGTATCAATTGTGACAGGCGGCCTGGGCCGACCCCGTTTGTCGGCAGAACCTGCACCGGGGGCCGGGCTCGTCACCCTTGCCCGGCACTGCTCCGTCCGACCTGCGCCACCGGCGATCCGGTCCGCGGATAAACGCTCCGCCGCCCCCCACCCGACACAGTCACCGAGAAGTGTGCCGCCTTCAGCGTCCGAAATATCGCTTGTGCGATTGCGCGCGGCGCGGGTCTGTGGCGTAATCCAACTTGTAATCAATCAAAACAACCTCGCCGCTCCAGCAGGCGAGGCGTCAGTGGAGGAAAAGCATGTTTTTCCGCAAGAAGGACGCCGATTCAGCCCCGTCCGCGGCCGCGCAAGACCGGGGCGGGCGCCACTGACTCTGGAAGTGCAGTTTCGGTGTCGATGACCGTCAACGGCAAGGCTGTGACCGCCGCTGTCGAGCCGCGCACCCTGCTCGTGCAGTTCATCCGTGAGAACCAGCGGCTGACGGGAACGCATGTGGGCTGCGACACCAGCCAATGCGGATCCTGCGTCGTGCACGTCGACGGCCGCGCCGTCAAATCCTGCACCGTTCTGGCTGCCACCTGCGATGGAGCCAAGATCACCACCATCGAGGGCCTGGCCACGGGCGGCAAGTTGCACCCCATGCAGGAAGCCTTCCGCGAGCACCACGCCCTGCAGTGCGGCTTCTGCACGCCGGGCATGATCATGGCCGCGGTCGACATAGTTAACCGCAAAGGCAGCAATCTGGACGAGGCCACCGTCCGGCACGAGCTGGAAGGCAACCTCTGCCGCTGCACCGGCTACCACAACATCGTCGCCGCCGTGCGCGCCGGCGCCGCCGCCATGGGCGGCGCACGCCAAGCCGCCGAGTAGGCCACCGATCGCCAGCTGGGCATCGCGCGCCACGAGCAGCCAAAGCCGATAACCGTCCGCAAACACCGGACGCGAGGAAACGCAAGCGTTTAGGAGGACTCCATGACCGCCACCGGCATCGGAGCGCCCGTACGGCGCAAGGAAGACCAAAGGTTCATCACCGGCAAGGGCCAGTACACCGACGACATCAACCGCCCCGGCCAGGCCTATGCCATGTTCGTGCGCTCGCCGCACGCGCATGCCAACATCAAGCGCATCGACGCAGCCGACGCGTTGCGCTCGCCGGGCTGCCTGGCGGTCTACACCGGTGCCGACATCGCCGCCGACAAGGTCGGCGGCCTGATCTGCGGCTGGATGATCCACTCCAAGGACGGCTCGCCCATGAAGGCCGGCGCACACCCCGCGCTGGCGCAGGGCAAGGTGCGCTACGTCGGCGACCACGTGGCGGTCGTGATCGGCGAGACCTTGGCGCAGGCCCGCGACGCGGCGGAGAAGGTCAAGGTCGACTACGAGCCACTGCCCGCTGCCGTCGATGTCGCCGCCACGCAGAAGCCCGGCCAGCCGCAAATCCACGCCGAGGCACCCAACAACACCGTCTATCAGTGGCACCTGGGCGACAAGGCAGCGGTGGACGCGGCCTTCGCCAACGCCAAGCACGTCACCAAGATCGATCTCGTCAACAATCGCCTGATCCCCAACGCCATCGAGCCGCGCGCCGCCATCGGCGACTACGACTCCGGCCAGGACAGCCTGACGCTCTACACCACCAGCCAGAACCCGCACGTGGCGCGCCTGGTGCTCGCCGCCTTCATCGGCCTGGCCCCCGAGCACAAGCTGCGCGTGATCGCCCCCGATGTGGGCGGCGGCTTCGGCTCCAAGATCTTCATCTATGCCGAGGAGGTCGTTTGCCTGTGGGCCGCGCGCAAAGTCGGCCGCCCCGTCAAATGGACCGGCGAGCGGTCGGAAGCCTTCCTCGCCGACGCGCACGGCCGCGATCACGTGACGACCGCGGAGCTGGCGCTGGACGCCGACGGCAAGATCCTGGCGCTCCGGGCCAAGACGATCGCCAACCTCGGCGGCTATCTCTCCACCTTCGCTTCCTCGGTGCCGACCTACCTCTACGCGCCGCTGCTGTCCGGCCAGTACAATATCCCGGCGATCTACTGCGAGGTCGACGGCGTCTACACCAACACCGCGCCGGTCGATGCCTATCGCGGCGCCGGCCGGCCTGAGGCCACCTTCGTGGTCGAGCGGCTGATCGAGGTGGCGGCGCGCCAGACGGGCAGCGACCCGGCCGAGTTCCGCCGCAAGAACTTCATCACCTCCTTCCCGCACGCAGACGCCCGTCATCATGGCCTACGACGCCGGCGACTACGACGCCTCCATGCGCAAGGCGCTGGAGCTCGCCGACTATGCCGGCCTCGCCGCCCGCAAGGCCGAGAGCGCCAAGAAGGGCCTGAAGCGCGGCGTCGGCTTCTCCGCCTATATCGAGGCCTGCGGCATCGCCCCGAGCGCCGCGGTCGGTTCGCTCGGCGCCGGCGTCGGCCTGTGGGAATTGGCCGAAGTCCGGGTGAACCCGACCGGCTCCGTCGAAGTCCTCACTGGCTCGCACAGCCACGGCCAGGGCCACGAGACCACCTTCGCCCAGCTCGTCTCACAGAAGCTCGGCATCCCCATCGAGCAGGTCACCGTCGTGCACGGCGACACCGACAAGGTGCAGTTCGGCATGGGCACCTACGGCTCGCGTTCGGGCGCGGTCGGCATGTCGGCGATCTTCCATGCAGCCGACAAGGTCATCGCCAAAGCCAAGAAGGTCGCGGGCTTCGTGCTGGAGGTTGCGCCGGAGACGGTCGACTTCAAGGAAGGCATCTTCTCCTCCACCGCCACCAACAAGACGCTCACCTTCCCCGAGGTGGCCCTGCAGGCCTACATCGCCCACAAGTTCTCCGGCGCGCAGCTGGAGCCCGGCCTCAAGGAAGGCGCCTTCTTCGATCCCACCAACTTCACCTTCCCCTCGGGCGTGCACATCTGCGAGCTGGAGATCGACCCCGAGACCGGCGCCACCCGCATCGACCGCTGGACCGCGGTCGACGACTTCGGCACGCTGGTCAACCCGATGATCGTGGAAGGCCAGGTGCACGGCGGCGTCGCCCAGGGCGTCGGCCAGGCGATGCTCGAAGGCGCCGTCTACGACAAGAACGGCCAGCTCATTACGGCAAGCTTCATGGACTACACCATGCCGCGCGCCGGCGATCTGCCGTCGATCAAGATCGCCATGACGAGCACGCCCTGCCCATCGAACCCGCTGGGCATCAAGGGTTGCGGCGAGGCCGGCGCCATCGCCGCACCGGCGGCTGTCATCAACGCCATCACCGACGCGCTGGGCCACGAGGACATCGCCATGCCGGCGACACCGCTGGCCGTGTGGCGCGCGGCGCAGAAGTCGCCTTCGAAAATGGCCGCGGAATAAGGAGAGAGCGCCATGTACGCCTTCCAATATCATCGCCCGCAGTCCGTAGCCGACGCCGCCAAGCTCCTTGCTGGCAACAGCGAGGCCAAGCTGCTGGCCGGCGGACACACGCTGCTCCCGACCATGAAGCAGCGGCTGGCGGCGCCCAAGGCCATCGTCGATCTCGGCCGCGTCGCCGAGCTCAAGGGCATCAACAAGAGCGGCAACGCGCTCGTCATCGGCGCCATGACGACGCACGCCGAGGTGGCGAGCTCCGACGTCGTGCGCTCGGCGATCCGCGGGCCTCGCCGAGCTGGCAGGCGTGATCGGCGACCCGCACGTGCGCCACCGCGGCACCATCGGCGGCTCGGTCGCCAACAACGATCCCGCCGCCGACTATCCCGCCGCGCTGCTGGCGCTCGGCGCCACCATCGCCACCAACAAGCGCGAGATCAAGGCCGACGACTTCTTCAAGGGCCTGTTCGCCACCGCCCTGCAGGACGGCGAGATCATCACGCGCATCTCGTTCCCGATCCCGGCCAAGTTCGGCTACGCCAAGTTCGCCAACCCGGCCTCGCGCTACGCGCTGGTCGGTGTCGCGGTGGCGCAGACCGGGTCGGGCGGCACGCGTCGCCGTCACCGGCGCCGGCAAGGACGGCGTGTTCCGCCACGCTGCCGCTGGAAGCCGCGCTCGGCAAGGGCTGGTCGGCGCAATCGCTCAAGGGTCTCGCCACCGACGCCGGCAAGATGATGAGCGACATCCACGCCGATGCCGCCTACCGCGCGCACCTCGTCGGCGTCATGGCAGGCCGCGCCGTCGCCAAGGCCGGCTGAGGCGCGGCTGTCGCGTCGCGGCCGTTCGATCGCAGCGCCCGGATCTTCCCGGCGACGGCGCCGATGGGCTACGATGCGCGTCGTCCGACGAGCTAGAGACGTGGGAAGATCCATGAGCCTTTTGCGCATCCTGGCCGTCGCCGGCACTCGCGTGCACGTTGGCGCTCTGGCCGGCCGCCGCCCAGCAACGCGATCAGCGCATCAGTCATCACCAACGGCAGCGACAACCCGATCGAGTTCCTCTACTTCGCCGCCTGCGGCGCCGGCGAGTGGGGCAAGGACCGGCTGGGCGCCAAGGAGATGATCCAGCCCGGCGCCAAGCGGCAGTTCACCACGCGCGTAACGGGGAGCGACTGCTGCCACGACATGCGCGCCAAGATGGCGACCGGCGGCAGCCACCAGAAGCTGGCCGTCGACGTGTGCCAGACGCCCGAGTGGGTGGTGCGCTGAATTCAGCGTTTCCGGCAGCAAGGCGCCCGGCTAGCATGGCCGGCGAAGGCCTGCTCACGTCGAACCCGCCAATGCCTTCGGAGCCAACCCGCATGAGCACGACCCACCCCGGGCTTAGGGCCGGCGTCTTCAACTTCACCGCCCACGAGCGCGTCCTGTTCGGCTCGCCGGCCGCCGAGGCGGTCGTGGCGGAGTCCGAGCGCTATGGCGGCCGGCGCGTGTTCATCACTTCCACACGCTCCCTGGCGCAGAAGGAGGACGGGCCGTTGCAGCGCCTGGAGCGGGCGCTCGGCGGCGCCCACGTCGGCACCTACGCCGGCATCAAGTCGCACTCCCCGCGCGAGGACGTGGTGGCTGGCGCCAACGCTGCGCGCGCCGCCCGCGCCGACCTGCTGGTGGCCGTGGGCGGCGGTTCCGTGATCGATGCCACCAAGGCCATGCTGCTCTGCCTCTGGGCCGGACTCGACACGCCCGAGGCCATGGAGCCTTACTGCCTGGGCTTCGAGCGAACGCAGATGTCCGCCCTCGCAGTGCCCCCCGACGCCATCCGCATGATTGCCGTCTCCACCACACTGTCGGCCTCCGAGTTCACCGACAACGCCGGCATCACGCAATCCTCCACCAACACCAAGCAGTCGTTCCGCCACCGCCTGTTCGCGCCGCGCACCGTCGTCCTCGATCCCGCCGCCACGCTCGACACGCCCGACTGGCTGCTGTTCTGCACCGGCATCCGCTCCGTCGACCACGCCGTGGAAACCTACTGCAATGCCCAGGCGAGCCTCGCCACCGAGGCGCTGTCGCTGCAGGGCCTGAAGCTGCTCCATCGCGCGCTGCCGGCCATCAAGAGCAACCCTGCCGATCTCGGCCCGCGGCTCGAGGCGCAGCTCGGCATGTGGCAGGCGATCGCGCCCGCCTCCGCCGGCGTGCCCACCGGCGCCAGCCACGGCATCGGCTATGCGCTCGGGTCAACCTTCGGCGTCGCGCACGGCCACACCTCCTGCGTCATGCTGCCCGCCGTGCTGAAATGGAATGCCGCCGTCAACGGCGACCGGCAAAGGGCGCTGTCGGAGGCGATGGGAGCGCCGGACCGGCCTGCGTCTGAGCTCGTGCGCGAGCTGATCGCCGGCCTCGGCCAGCCGACCACCCTGCGAGCTGTCGGCATCAAGCGCGAGGACCTCCCCGAGGTGGCGCGCCGGTCGCTCAGCTACCACCCCGTCAAGGTCAACCCGCGTCCCATTCGAACAGAAGCGGACGTGACGGAGATCTTGGAGCTCGCCTGGTAGGCCGCTGCCGCACGACCATGAACGTGTGATCATGCGACCATTGGCGAGGCCCGCCGGTCCAGCAAGCGCGGTAGTATCCGGCGCCACGCCGGCTGTCCCAAGGAGACCGATCTTGATCAAGCAACGCTTGCACGTGCGCCGTGCGCTGCCTCTGCTGGCCGCGCTTGGCCTTGCGATGGCCCCAACCCTGAGTGGCGCCATTGCCCAGACGGCCAAACCTTACGAGCCCAAGGAATACCAGGAAGGCAAGGATGTCGTTTGGGTGCCGACCGCCCAGACCTTGGTCGACAAGATGCTCGACATGGCCAACGTCACCGCCAGCGACTACGTCGTCGACCTGGGCTCGGGCGACGGGCGCACCGTGATCACCGCGGCCAAGCGCGGCGCCAAGGCGATGGGCGTCGAGTACAACCCCAAGATGGTCGAGCTCTCCAAAGCCAACGCGGTCAAGGAAGGCGTCACCGACAAGGCCACGTTCGTCAAAGCCGACCTGTTCAAGACCGATTTCTCGCAGGCAACCGTCGTCACGCTGTTCCTGCTGCCGGAGATCAATCTCAAGCTGCGGCCCAAGATCCTCGCCATGAAGCCCGGCACGCGCGTCGCGTCGAACTCCTTCGATATGGGCGACTGGAAAGCCGACAAGACCATCGACACCGTCGGCAAGTGCGAGACCTATTGCAACGCCTTCTTCTGGCTCGTCCCCGCCAAGGTCGATGGCGCCTGGCAGCTGCCGGAGGGGAAGCTGGCGCTGAAACAAAAATTCCAGTTCGTCACCGGCACGCTGACGTCCGGCAATGTGGTGACGCCGGTTAAAGGCCGGCTGAGCGGCCCCGACATCACCTTCACTGCGGGCAGCACGCAGTACACCGGCAAAGTCAGCGGCAACGCCATGGAAGGGACAGCCAAGACCGGCAACAAGGAAGCGCCCTGGAAGGCCGCGCGCGGGAAGTCTTAGGCCGCCCGCCCGCCCGTTCTCGCCTTGCACCCTCGATCGCAGCATTGGCCCGGCGCACGCTGGCTCGTGTAGGTGCGCCCAAGGAAAAATGCTAAACCCTGGGGCGCGCACATTGTCGTGCGCAAGAGGGACCGGCGTGTCCATCGCGTGGGCACGCGAGGACCGGGAGGGACCAATGTTTCATCTATTCGCTTCAGTGCCGACGTTGCTGCTGATGTTTGCATTGCTGGTGCTGGGCGGGGCCGAGCCCACGCTCGCGCAGGGACCGCAGGCCATCACCATCAACTCCAACTATGCCGTCACGCTCCGCACCTACTCGCCCGTCATTCGGGCGAGACCGTTCGCCTCCGTCGTGCTGCTGACGGGCGGCAACGGTGTGCTCAACCTCAACGCCGACGGCGACATCAGGGAATCGCAGGGCAACTTCCTGATCCGCTCGGCGCGGCGCTTCCTCAACAGCCGGCTGAACGTGGCGATGCTCGACGCAGAGCCGGCCTTTCCGGCTCCGAACGGGCTCAACAATCAACGCCTGACGCAGGCGCACGCCGACCACCTGGCGCAGGTGATCACGGTGGTGCGCAATAAGTGGCCAGGCAAGCCCGTATGGCTCGTCGGCACCAGCAACGGCACCCTCTCCGTCTTCAACGCCGCGGCACGGTTGACGGGCAGCGCCCTGCCGAACGGCGTCGCCTTGACCTCGACCGTCACCCAGTCCGATCCGAACGGCGACATGGGCCATGTGCTGGGCTCAAACCCCAGCCTTGCCAGTATTACGGTGCCGACGCTGGTCATGTGGCACCAGAACGACACCTGCTCCGTCACGCCGGCCGCCTCAGCCATGAGCGTCTTCAACGGTCTCACCAATGTGCCGGCGGCCAAGAAGGCCAGCGTAGTCATCACCGGCGGCCGTCCCAACGTAGCGGTGACTGCCTGCGGCGCCTTCCATTACCACGGCTACAACGCCGCGGAGCAAGCTGCCGTGCTGGCCATCCTGACGTTCATGCACGCGAACCCGCCATAGGCGTCGGGCAGTGGGCGGCCGCCCTACACCTGCCCGTCGACCACGACATCGAGCAGCTTCGGGCCTGGCGTGGCGAACGCCCGCCGCAGCGCGGGCGCCAGCGCATCGGGCTCGCTGATGCGCTCCGCCGGCATGCCGAGCGATCGCGCGAGCGCCGCGAAATCGATCGTCGGATCCTCGAAGTCCATGCCGACGTAGCGCTCGCTGCCGTGGAAGGCCTTGAGCCGCTGCTTGATGATGCGATAGCCGCCGTTGTTGGCGATGACGTAGGTGATCGGCAGCTTGGCGTTGGCGGCGGTCCACAACGCCTGGATCGAATACATGGCGCTGCCGTCGCCGGAGAAGCAGCACACCGGGCGCGGCGCCTGCGCGAACGCCACGCCCACCGCCGCCGGCAGCGCCCCAGCCGATGCCGCCCGATGCCAGCGCCGTGATAGCTGTAGCGGTCGCGATAGGGCACCAGGTCGGTGATGTAGCGCGCCGAGGTGAGGCCCTCGTTGACGAGCACCGCATCGCGCGGCAGGGCGTCGGCGATCTGCAGCGACAGCCAGTCCGGATCGATCGGCTTGGCGCCGCGCGCGGGCCTGCGATGCGTTCGGCGAGCTGCCGCCGCGCTTGGCCGTCCAGTTGCTTTGCGCCAGCTGCGCCAGCGCCGCCTTGGCCCTGCCCGCCAGGCGCTCGCCGCCCTGCTTCTTCAGCAGCGGCGTCAGCGCCAGCAGCGTCTCGCGCACGTCGGCCTGCACCGCCAGCTCGGCGGCGAAGTTCTTGCCCATGTCCCAGTCGACGAGGCCGATGTGGACCACCGGCAGCCCGTCGGGCAGCGGCTCCACCTCGCTCCACACCGACATGCGCACGGGATCGGCACCGAGCACCACCAGCAGGTCGTGCTTCGCCAGCACGCCGCGCACCTGGCTTCTGGTCGCGCGAGAGCGAGCCCATGTAGCAGGCATGCTCGGACAGGAAGTGCGAGCCGTAGGGCGCGCTCTGCTGGTACACCGGCGCGCCCAGCGTCTCGGCGAAGGCCGCGGCCGCCTCCAGCGCATCGCTCTTGCACGATCTCGTCGCCGGCGATGATCACGGGCCGCTCGGCCTGCAGCATGCGCTCGCGCGAGCGTGTCGAGCACGGCGTCGGCCGGGCGCGTGCGCGTATCGACGCGCGTGGAGCTGCCCGAGATCGATGCCGGCCTCGGCATTCAGGATGTCGCCCGGCAGCGAGATGAACACCGGCCCCGTCGGCGGCGTCATCGCCACCTTGGCCGCGCGGCGCACGATGCGCGGCAGGTCCTCCAGCCGCGTCACCTCGACGGCCCACTTCACCAGCGGCTCGGCCATCGGCACCAGCGGGTGATAGAGCAGCGGCTCGGTGAGGCCGTGGCCCTGCTCCTGCTGGCCGGCGGTCAGGATCATCGGCGTGCCGGTGAACTTGGCGTTGAACAGCGAGCCCATGGCGTTGCCGAGCCCCGGCGCCACGTGCACGTTGCAGGCGACGAGCTTGCCGCTGGCGCGCGAGAAGCCGTCGGCCATGGCCACCACCAGCGCCTCCTGCAGGCCCAGCACGTAGGTGAGGTCGGGATGCTCGGCGAGCGCATGCATGATCGGCAGCTCGGTCGTGCCCGGATTGCCGAACAGATGCGTGATGCCCTCGTCCTTCAGCAGCGCGAGGAAGGCGGAGCGGCCGGTGATGCGGTTCATGGGGGTCCTGGGTCAGGCGAACTTGTCGTAGCGGATGAAGGCGCGCGGCAGCTTGACCTCGTGGGTCAGGTGACGCAGCACAATGTCGACCATCACCGGGCGGACCGGCGACGAAGGCCACCACGTTGTCGTAGCGCCCGGCCATGGCGCGCGCCGCCACCTCGGTGACCATGCCGGCGGCGAGGCGGATCGCCGGGAACTGCGGGTGCGTCGCGGCGTTCGACCGGTGCGTGCGACAGCGCCAAGGTCACCTCCAGGTTGCGCGCCCGCGGCGGCGACGAAGGCCGCCAGCTCGGCCATGATAGAAGGCATCGGCCAGCGTGCGCACGCCGAAGAAGACGTGGGCGGTGCGCTCGCGGAAGGTGCCGGCGCGCGACCGCGTGCTGCAGGATCGCCATCATGCCGGCAAGGCCCGAGCCGCCGGCGACGCACAGCACGTTCCTGCCCTCGTGCGGGATCGAAGGTGGCGCGGCCGAGCGGGCCGAACACGCTGACCTCGCGGCCGGTCACGTCGCTGCCGAACAGCCAGTCGGAGAACTTGCCGCCCGGGCTTCTGCTTGACCACCAGCCTGAGGCGGCCGGTGTCGGGCGCAAAGTTGACCATCGAGTAGGCGCGGCCGCCGACCACGTCGGGCGCCTCCAGCACCACGAACTGGCCGGCATCGAAGGTCATGGGCCGGGACAGCACGAGATCGAAATCCAGCACGTCGTCCACGAGCCGGCGCACGTTCTCGATGCGGCCGGTGCGATGGGCCGGCAGGGTCTCGGGCTTGGCGTGGGGCGCGATCTTGGCCGGCACGCGCAGCGTGCAGTCGGCGGTCGGGCGCGCCTGGCACATCAGGATGTCGCCCTTGTCGCGCTTGAGCTTGGCGAAGCCCGGCGCCTCGCTCCACTCGACATGCGCGGTGCCGGCGACGATCGCGGCCGCGGCAGGTGCCGCAGGTGCCGGTGGCGCACTCGTAGGGCAGGGCCAGGCCCTGCACGAGGCCGGCGTGGAGAATGCGCTCACCCCCCTCGCAGGCGAAGTCGAAGGTGCCGGAGTTGGACTCGATGGTGATCTTCATGTGCGTCGGTATCGTCGCCGGGTCTGCAAATCGATGGGTCGCATCAGCGGCCGTACCGCCGCAATCCTTCCGCGGGCCGCTGGCGGGTCAGCCAGGGCCCCAGGCCGCCAAAGTACTGCACCCCCGCGCCGCCCACCAAACGGTTTGCGGATGACATACGCAAATCTGTCTGCCTAGATGAAGGGCTGCAACTTGCCAAGATCTGCCGCCGGCCCGCGCCATGACCACGCTGCTCATCACGCATCCCTGCTTCGTCGAGCACGACACCGGGCCCGGCCACCCCGAGCGCCCCGATCGCATGCGCGCCATCGACAAGGTGCTCGTCGCACGAGCTGTTCAACGACCTGAAGCGCGAGGAGGCCCCGCTGCGGGACGACGTGGAGGAGCAGATCGCGCTCGCCCACCCGCGCGCCTACATCGACTGGGTCAAGAGCGTGCGGCCCGGCCCCGGCGAGGAGCCGGCGCGGCTCGACCCCGACACGGTGCTGTCGGCCACGTCCTGGGAGCCGGCGCTGCGCGCGGTCGGCGCCGGCCTGATGGCGGTCGATCGCGTGTTCGATCCCGAGCTCCGGCATCAAGAACGTGTTCGCCCAGGTGCGCCCCTGCGGTCACCACGCCGAGCGCGAGCGCGCCATGGGCTTCTGCATCTTCAGCAACGTCGCCATCGCCGGCCTGTATGCGCGCAAGAAGTACGGCGCCGAGCGCATCGCCGTCGTCGACTTCGACGTGCACCACGGCAACGGCACGCAGGACATCTTCTGGAGCGACAAGGACCTGTTCTTCGGCTCCACGCACCAGATGCCGCTCTATCCCGGCACCGGCGCGCTCAGCGAGACGGGCGTCGGCAACATCTGGAACGCGCCGCTGCGGCCGGGCGACGGCGGCGAGCCGTTCAAGGAGGCCTTCGAAGCGCGCATCCTGCCGTCGCTTGCGCAATTTCTCGCCCGACCTGGTGCTGATCTCCGCCGGCTTCGACGCCCACAAGGACGATCCACTGGCAAATCTGCAGCTCACCGAGCCCGATTTCGGCTGGGCCACCGCCAAGATCGCGGAGATCGCCGACAAGCAGGCGCAGGGGCGGCTGGTATCGATGCTGGAAGGAGGCTACAACCTCGCCGCGCTGGCGCGGTCGGTCGCCGTGCACGTCAACGTGCTGATGGACGCCGGCCGCTGAGGCAGCGCACGGCCCGAGCAAGACGAGACGATGGACATGACGAATGGCAAACCTGCTCGTCAAGCATGCCGACATCAAGGACATGACCTTCGAGCGCGCGCTCAAGGAGCTCGAGACCATCGTCGGCCGGCTCGAGCGCGGCGATGTGGAGCTCGAGGAGAGCATTGCCATCTACGAGCGCGGCGAGGCGCTCAAGGAGCACTGCGACCGGCTGCTGAAGCAGGCCGAAGCCAGGGTGGAGAAGCTGACGCTCGGCCCCTCGGGCGAGCCCACCGGCACGGAGCCGTTCAAGCCGCAGGAGTGAGCAGTCAGCACCAACCGCGACGCTTCGTCTCCGTTCGACCCAATATCGTCGGACTATAATGCTGTGCATTGCGGCCGCGATGGCCTTGCGTCGCGACCGCAGCGAAGGGCTGGACTGCACGAACGTCCGGAACAAACCATGAGCCAAGGCCTCCAAGACGCCGCTGCTCGACACCGTCACGGTGCCCGAGGACCTGCAGGCGCATGCCCGAGGCGGACCTGCGCCAGCTCGCCGACGAGTTGCGCCAGGAGACCATCGACGCCGTATCGGTGACGGGCGGGCACCTGGGCGCCGGGCTCGGCGTGGTCGAGCTGACGGTGGCGCTGCACCACGTGTTCGACACGCCCGCGCGACCGGCTGATCTGGGACGTCGGCCACCAGGCCTATCCGCACAAGATCCTGACCGGCCGCCGCGACCGCATCCGCACGCTGCGCCAGGGCGGCGGCCTCTCCGGGCTTCACCCGGCGCGCCGAGAGCGAATACGACCCCTTCGGCGCCGCCCATTCCTCCACCTCGATCTCCGCCGGCCTCGGCATGGCGGTCGCGCGCGATCTGCGCGGGCGGCACCAACAACGTCGTCTGCGTGATCGGCGACGGCGCCATGAGCGCCGGCATGGCCTACGAGGCCATGAACAACGCCGGCGCGCGCAACGAGCGCCTGATCGTCATCCTCAACGACAACGACATGTCGATCGCGCAGCCGGTGGGCGCGCTGTCGAACTACCTCGCCCGCATCACCTCGAGCGGCACCTACCTGCAGTTCCGCGAGGTCGCCAAGCAGCTCGCCAAGCGGCTGCCGAAGTTCTGGGAGGAGAAGGCCGCCCGCGCCGAGGAGTACACGCGCACCTACTGGACCGGCGGCACGCTGTTCGAGGAGCTGGGCTTCTACTACGTCGGGCCGATCGACGGGCACAACCTCAACGTGCTGCTGACCGGTGCTCAAGAACGTGCGCGACGCCAAGCGCGGGCCGATCCTGGTGCACGTGGTCACCAAGAAGGGCAAGGGCTACGCGCCGGCGGAGGCGTCCGACGACAAGTATCACGGCGTCAACCGCTTCAACGTCATCACCGGCGCGCAGGTGGCGGCCAAGCCCAACGCGCCGACCTACACCAAGGTGTTCGCCCAGAGCCTGATCGAGCAGGCGCGCAAGGACGACAAGATCGTCGCCATCACGGCGGCGATGCCGTCCGGCACCGGGCTCGACCTGTTCGCCAAGGAATTCCCGCAGCGCACCTTCGACGTCGGCATCGCCGAGCAGCACGGCGTGACCTTCGCCGCGGGCCTCGCGGCGCAGGGCTTCAAGCCGTTCGCGGCCATCTACTCGACCTTCCTGCAGCGCGCCTACGACCAGGTCGTGCACGACGTGGCGATCCAGCGGCTGCCGGTGCGCTTCGCGCTCGATCGCGCGGGCCTGGTGGGCGCGGACGGCCCGACGCACGCGGGCGCGTTCGATCTCGCCTATCTCGGCTGCCTGCCGGGCTTCGTGCTGATGGCGCGCGGCCGACGAGGCCGAGCTCAAGCACATGGTCGCGACGGCGGCGGCCATCGACGACGGGCCTTCGGCGGTGCGCTACCCGCGCGGCGAGGGCGTCGGCGTCGAGCTGCCGGCCGAGGGCCGTGCCGCTCGAGATCGGCAAGGGGCGGATCGTGCGCGAGGGCACCACCGTGGCGCTGCTCTCGCTCGGGCACGCGGCTCGGCGGAGTGCCTGAAGGCGGCCGATCAGCTCGCCGCCTTCGGCCTTTCGACCACCGTTGCCGATGCCCGGTTCGCCAAGCCGCTCGACCACGATCTCATCCGCAGACTGGCGCACAACCACGAGGTGCTGGTGACGGTCGAGGAAGGCGCGGTCGGCGGCTTCGGCAGCCACGTGCTGCAGTATCTGGCCGGCGACGGGCTGCTCGACCGCGGCCTCAAGGTGCGGCCGCTGGTGCTGCCCGACGTCTTCATCGAGCACGACAAGCCCGAGAAGATGTACGAGAAGGCCGGCCTCAACGCCGGCCAGATCGTGGCGACCGTGCTGGCCGCGCTCGGCCGCGAATGCAGGTACGTGCCGCGGAGCGCGCCTGAGCAGCCCGACGCCGACGCTATCCACAGATATTGCGTCTCCACGGGACTAAATGCCGATGCGACTGGACGGGCCGCTGCGCGGCCTATGCAGGAAACGTCCCTAGACCAACTTTCCGAGCTGCCGACCGTATCCCCCATCCGGCAGCAGGAGAAAGGCCCTGGCGGCTACCCGCCAGGGCTTCTTTTTGTCGGAGGCCTGAATGCCCCGCTGACGCGAGCCGGCTGACGCCTCGCGCGGCCTTGAAGTTGGCGGCCGCCTTGTCCCAGTTCACCACGTTCCACCACGCATCGACATAGTCGCCGCGCCGGTACTGGTGCTTGAGGTAGTAGGCGTGCTCCCACACGTCGATGCCGATGATCGGCCTGCGCGCCCATGTCCATGTGCGGGGTGTCCTGGTAGGGCGTGTTGAAGATCGGCGAGCTTCTTGTCGCTGCCGACCGCGAGCCAGGCCCAGCCCGAGCCGAAGCGCGTCAGGGCCGCTTGCTTGAGCGCGGCCTTCATCTTGTCGAAGTCGCCGAAGGCGCCGTCGATGGCGCTCTTCAGATCGCCGGTCGGCGTCTTCGCGCCGCCGGGCGTCATCAGGTCCCAGAAGAAGGTATGGTTCCAGTGGCCGCCGAGGTTGTTGCGGACGGGCATGCGCACGGCTTCCGGCACGGCGGACAGGTTGGAGAGGATTTCCATCGGGCGCCTTGGTGGCCAGATCGGGATACTTCTCGACCAGGCCGTTGAGGTTGCCGATGAAGGCGTTGTGGTGGTTGCGGTGATGGAAGTTCATCGTCGCCGTATCGATATGCGGCTCGAGCGCCTCGTAGGGATAGCCGAGCGGCGGCAGGGTGAAGGCCGGCTTCGCCTGGGCGAACGCGGCACGGCCGAGCGGCGTCGCGGTGCCGGCGAAGGCAGCGGCCCCGGCCAGCAGTTTCAGGGTTTGTCTGCGATTCATGGGCGATCCTCCGGTGGGCTTCCTTGCGGGTGAGGCAACGCGCTCACTCTACACCCGGCCTCATGACGAGCCTGAGGCTTGCACGGCAAGGTGCTGCAGTGGCCTTACGCATACCCGTGCCTGGTGGATGCCGCTCGGACCAGCGAGACGGCCATCAAATTTCCGTGAGGGTCGGCGCCCCGCCGGCGAATTGCAGCAATGCGACACGCATTAGGACGAATGTGACAGCGAGCTCGAGATAGCCGGCCTCGGCGCCCAAGGCGACGGCATCGCCGAGACCGCCGGCGGCACGCGCTATGTCCCCTTTGCCCTGCCCGGCGAGCGGGTGCGGCTCGCGGGCGGCAATGGCCGCCGGAGCTGCTGTCGCCGCCGAGCCCGGACCGGCGTAACGCCGATCTGCCGGCACTTCGGCGTCTGCGGCGGGTGCGTCGCCCAGCACATGAGCGAGCGCCTGTACGCCGAATGGAAGCGCAGCATACGTCGTCGAGGCGCTGCGGCAGCGTGGGCTGACGCCCGAGGTGGCACCGCTTGTGCGCGTCGCTCCGGATTCGCGCCGGCGCGCGGTACTGACGGCCCGGCGCCAGGGCGATGGCCAAGCTACGCTCGGCTATCACCGCCGCAAGAGCGACACGCTCGTCGACCTGCAGGAATGCCCGGTGCTGGAGCCGGCCATCGTGGCGGCGCTGGCGGCGCTGCGCGGCATCGCTGCCGCGCCTGCCCGGCGCGGGAAGCGCGGCTGACCGTGCTTGCGACACGCGCGCGGGTCTGGACGTTGCCGTCGAGGCATGCACGGCAATCTGGCCGGCGCCGCGGCCGTGAGCGAACTTGCGCGGATCGCCGCGGCAGCATCCGCTCGCCCGCGTCGCCGTCAACGGCGAGACGATGATCGAGCGTGCGGCGCCCGACCTTGCCGTTCGCCGGCATCGATGCGGCTCCGCCGCCCGGACACGTTCGTGCAGGCGGTCGAGCAGGCCGCAGAGCGGAGATGACGCGGCTCGTCCTCGCGGCGGTCGGCACGATGCGAGGCGCGTGGCGGACCTGTTCTGCGGCCTCGGCACGTTCACGCTCGCCGCTCGCGCGCGACGCCCGCGTGCTGGCGGTCGACAGCGACGACAACGGCGCTCGCCGCGCTCGGCTGCCGCCGTCCGGCGGGCGCAAGGCCTGAAGCCGATCGAGACGAAGGTGCGCGATCTGCTTTCGCGACCCGCTCGGCACCAAGGAGCTCGAGGGCTTCGACGCGGTCGTGTTCGATCCGCCGCGGGCCGGCGCCAAGGCCCAGGCCGAGCAGCTGGCGCGCTCGCAGGTGCCGCTGGTCGTCGCGGTCTCCTGCGATCCGGGCACGCTGGCGCGCGATCTGCGCATCCTGGTCGACGGCGGCTACGCCATCGAGAGCGTGACGCCCATCGACCAGTTCCTGTTCTCGGCCCACGTGGAAGCGGTCGCCGTGCTGCGGCGGCCGACGCCCGTGCGACGCCTGAGAAGCCGTTAGCACAGCAAATATTCTGGTACTCGGAAGGCGCTCCTCCAACGGCAGTTTGGCTCAGAACGCTATCGAACTTTTGCCGCTGCGTTGTCGTCCCGCAGTTCGGCAAGACTGCGCACCAGCTCAATGATCGCGCGTCGCCTCTTGGCGTTCGAGATACGCAGGAAGGCCCTGTTTAGCGCAAGCCCTTCCTGGCTGCGCAGGTAGAGGAAGATCTGCGCTTCGGTCGCCGTGTCACCCGCGTCGCTGTTGCCGGGCGGGTGGTGCGCCACCTCCTCGAAAAAGTACTGCACCGGTACACCCAGCGCCCTGGAAAGATCGAAAAGGCGGCTTGCGCAAATGCGATTGATGCCTTTCTCGTATTTCTGAATCTGCTGGAAGGTCAGATCGAGTTCTTCGGCCAGCCCCTCCTGGCTCATGCCCAGGACCAAGCGGCGAACGCGAACGCGGTCCCCGACAAGTGCGTCGATGCTGTTGGCGCGGCGCGGCACAGTGTCCGTATCGGCCCGGACGATGACCCCATTTCCGCCACTGGTTCGTCACCATGATTTTGCGGATTTCGTTGCATGGCGACGGCGGCAGCTCGCGCTCGCATCGATGGGTCGCGCAAATGCCATCGGTTTCTTGCGCACACAGTGAGTGAATACGCGCGAACGCTAGACCAATGGTTCGCGAGCGAGCAACGTCTAAAGGCGTCTAGGTTCGCGAGAGCTTCGCAGCGAATTGCGCCACCCAGCGCTCAGATCGCGTTCGCCCGGCGCAGCGCGGCGATCTCCTCGGCGCTGAAGCCGAACTCGCCCAGCACCTCCTCGGTGTGCTCGCCGCACTCGGGCGGCGCGGCCACCAGCGCGCTCGGTGTCCGCCCCAGCGTCACCGGCTGGCCGACCACCCGCAGCCTGCCGCGGTCGTCGCCAGTTTCGATCTCTTGCACGATCTCCAAATGCTCGACCTGCGGATCGGCGAACACCTTGTCGATGGCATAGATGGGTCCGCAGGGCACGCCGGCCGCGTTCAGGCGCTCCACCCACTCGGCACTCGTGCGGTCGGCCAGGTATGGTCGATTGCGGCATTCAGCGCGTCGCGGTTCTGCAAGCGCGCTTGCGCGTGGCGTACTCGGGATCATCGAGCAGCGCCTCGCCACCGATGGCGCGGCACAGCCGCTCCCAGATCGCCCCGCCGGCGGCGGCAACGTTGACATGCCCGTCACGCGTCTTGAACACGCCGGTTGGCACGCTGGTCGGGTGATTGTTGCCGGCCTGCGGCGGCACCTCGGCGGCGTTGAGCCAGCGCGAGGCCTGGAAATCGAGCATGAAGATCTGCGCCTGCAGCAGCGAGGTCGCCACCTCCTGGCCCTTGCCCGACTGCTCGCGCTCGATCAGCGCCACCAGGATGCCGAGCGCGCAAAAGAGCCCCGCCGACAGGTCCGCGATCGGCACGCCGACCCGCATCGGACCGCGGCCGGGCTCGCCGGTGATCGACATCAGGCCGCCCATACCCTGCGCGATCTGGTCGAAGCCTGGACGAACCGCATAGGGCCCGTCCTGGCCGAAGCCGGAGATCGAGGCATAGACGAGGCGCGGATTGAGCTTGCTCAAAGTCGCGTAGTCGATGCCGAGGCGCTTCTTGACGTCGGGGCGATAGTTCTCGATCACCACGTCGGCCTTCGCTGCGAGCCGCTTGAACGCTTCCACGCCCGCCGTCGATTTCAGGTTGAGGGCGACGCTGCGCTTGTTGCGATGCAGGTTCTGGAAATCCGGGCCGTGGCGGGCGCCGCCCAGGCGCCTCGCCCGCCTCCAAGTGCGCCGGCAGCTCGACCTTGATGACATTGGCGCCCCAATCGGCCAGCTGGCGCGCCGCGGTAGGGCCGGCGCGCACGCGCGTGAGGTCGAGCACGGTGTAGCGGGTTAGCGCGGTTGACGCCCTCGGAGCTGACATGGGGTTTGACCCGTGAAATTTGCGTTGCCGCGGGAGATTGGCACGGACCGTGGCCAAGCCCCAAGCCGAAGTTGCTCCCCCTCTCCCCGCTTGCGGGGAGAGGGTCGGGGCCTGGCCTCGGACTTGATCCGAGGGTGAGGGGCAGCTGCCGGGTATTGTCTCGCTCCAACCCTTGTGCACATGTGTAGGCCACAAAAGACAGGGAGCGAAACGTGGCCAACAGCATCGATCTCAAGGGCCGCACCGCGGTCGTCACCGGCGGCGCGCAAGGTTTCGGCAAGGCCATCACGCGAGCGGTTCGTCGCCTCGGGCGCCAAGGTCGCCATCTGGGACCGCGACACGGCGCTGGCCGAGAAGACGGCGCAGGCGCTCGGGCGCCAAGGTCATCGTCGATCGCCTGCGACGTGACCGACCCCGCCGCCGTCGCCAAGGCCCGCGACGCCACCGTCAAGGCGCTCGGCCGCATCGACATCCTCATCAACAACGCCGGCATCGCCGGTGCCAACGCCAAGGTCTGGGAGACCGACGTGGAGGAGTGGCGCAAGGTGATGCGCGTCAACCTCGACGGGCCCTTCATCTGCTCGCGCGCCGTCGTGCCGCTGATGATCGCGCAGAACTACGGGCGCATCGTCAACATCGCCTCCATCGCCGGCAAGGAAGGCAATCCCAACGCGGCGCACTACTCGGCCTCGAAGGCCGGCGTGATCGCGCTGACCAAGTCGCTCGGCAAGGAACTGGCCGGCTACGACATCGCCGTCAACGCCGTGACGCCGGCCGCCGCCAAGACCGCGATCTTCGACCAGATCACGCAGGAGCACATCGACTTCATGCTCTCGAAGATCCCGCGCAACCGCTTCGTGACGGTCGAGGAACTGGCCTCGCTGGTGGCCTGGATCGCCTCGCGGAGAACTCGTTCACGACCGGCGCGGTGTTCGACATCTCCGGCGGCCGCGCGACCTACTGAGCAGCGCGAGCCTACCCGATCCATCGGGCTTATGGGCCGCTGCATCTTCCCTGATGGGCCGGCGATCGCGCTTCCCAGCTGCGCGAACTCGCTCTAGCTTCCTGGCCAACAGGGCAACGGCAGCAAGCCGCTGCTCGAGAAGCATCTCTCGGGGGAGAAACGAATGACACTCAGATCACTGGTTGCTATGGCTGCGCTGGCGCTGTGCCTGGGCGGCGCCGGCTGCCGCGCAGACCTATCCCGACCAGACCATCAAGATCATCGTGCCGCAGCCGCCGGGCGGCGGCTTCGACACGGTGGCGCGCATCCTGGCCGACAAGCTGGGACCGCTGCTCGGCCAGAGCGGTGGTGGTCGAGAACCGCATCGGCGCCGGCACCCTGGTCGGCACCGAGGCCGCCGCGAAGGCCCCGGCCGACGGCTACACGCTGCTGCTCGGCGCGCTCTCCAACATCGCGCTCAATCCCGGGCTCTACGCCAAGCTGCCCTACGACCCGCTGAAGGACTTCACGCCGATCGGGCTCGCCGTCACCTGGTCCTACACGCTGGTCGCGCGCAAGGACCTGCCGCAGAAGGACCTCAAGGAGCTGATCGCGTTCGCCCGCGCCAACCCCGAGAAGATGACCTTCGCCTCGGCCGGCAAGGGCTCGGGCCAGCACATCGCCATGGCGGTGACGGCGCAGCTGGCCGGCGTCAAGCTGACGCACGTGGCCTATCGCGGCGCCCAGGCGGCCTACCAGGACATCCTCGGCGGGCGCGTCGACCTGTTCTTCGACATCTCCTCCACCGCCCGCTCGCAGGTCGACAGCGGCACGGTGCGCGCGCTCGCCGTCTCCTCGCAGCGAGCGCCAGGCGATGCACCCCGATGTGCCGAGCGTGATGGAGACGGGCGTGGCCCCGCTCGACATGGAGAGCTGGTTCGGCCTGTTCGCTCCCGCCGCGACGCCGCCGCGCCGTGCTCGCGCGGCTGCGCGCCGAGTTTGCCAAGGTGGTGGCCATGCCGGAGGTGGCCGAGCTGTTCGCCAAGACCGGCGGCCGGGTGATGAAGCTCTCGCCTGCCCGAGACCGAGGCGCTGCTCAAGCGCGACGTCGAGCGCTGGACCAAGCTGATCCAGGAGGCGGGGCTCGGGCGGCGGCACCTGAGCGCCGCACGCCTTTCTCGCAGCGCGCTTTCGTCGGCTAGACAGGCTGCCGGACAACCAGCTGCGTCGAGGAGTGCGCATGCTCGTCCGTCAGCGCCGTTTGCGTTCTGATGCTCGCCTTCGCCGCCGCCGGCTTGCGGCGACGACACCGCCGCCACGCGACTGCACGCAACCGCCGCAACGCCAAGCGGCAGATCGAGGCGTGCACGCAAGTGATCGCCGGCAACCCCAAATCGGCGCGAGGCCTACAACAACCGCTGCCAGGCCTACAACCAGCTCGAGGAAACACGGCAAGGCGCTCGCCGACTGCAACGCGGCCATCAAGCTCGAGCCGCGCAACTGCCTCCGCCTACAACAACCGCGGCTGGCGCCTACGAGATCCGCAAGGAGTACGACCAGGCGCTGCAGGACTACACCAAGGCCATCGAGATCAACGCCGCGCTTCGCCGCTCGCCTACGCCAACCGCGGCGACGTCTACGCCAAGAAGGGCGAGAAAGAGCAGGCCATCGCCGAATACCGGCGCGCGCTGGCGATCGAGCCCGGCAACGACGTCGCGCTCAGCGGCCTGAAGCGGCTGGGCGCGAGCCCCTGATCGGCGATTGCAGGAGCTCGCGGGCTCCCGGCGCGAGGACAGGCTCACATACCGCACCGCTGCGGTGTTCGCGTTTGCGCTTGCAGCCGTCCAGGTACTTCACTTAATGACGTTGGCGGTGAGCGTAAGCATTTCGTCGAAGGGAACGACGCTATGGGGGCCTTGCTCGACTTTGTTCAATCCCACAGGTCTTACTTCGACGTGGCGCAAGCAGTTAGTGCGGTCGTCAGTCTGTTGGCGTGGACGCTTGCGGCAATACTGCTTGTGTCCGCGCTCTGCAGGAGAAGAGTTGATAGCCTATCCGTAGGCCCCTTCAGCTTTCGAATGAAGCAGGACGCGGTAGAGGCGACGGCCACGGCAGCGCGCTCCTGGAGTTCGCCGGGGCCGGATCACACGGTCGACGTTTCCCGCATTCGCCAGACGGTTGAGCGGGCGTTCGCTCCGCAAACATCCGACAATCTGATAGGCAAATCCATTCTTTGGGTCGACGACCATCCGGCCAACAATCGTCTGGCGGAAAGAGCGCTCAAGAAGTTCAACCTGGACATCGAGCAAACGACAAGCACCGAAGGTGCCCTGGACCTTTTGCGGCAGCGACGGTTCGACTTGATCATTTCCGACCAGGGCCGGGGCGATGATCTGCAGGCCGGCTATGGCTTACTTCGGTCTCTGCGCGACGCCGGCAACGACATCCCATTCTTCATTTTCTCGAGCTTGGACAAGCCGGAGTTCCGCCGCGAGGCCAAAGAGCGCGGCGCTCAACTCTCGACCAACGATATGCTCGAGCTCGTCGACAACGTGGTCAAGGTCCTCGGCAGCGGGCCCTGATGGTGTAGCGTCCGCCCATCACTCCTTCCACGGCACGCCGCCGGCGTAGGTGCGGTAGCTCACCGCCGCCAGCCAACCCGCATCGATGGGCAGCAGGATGCCGGTGATGGCGCGCGCCTGGTCCGAGCACAGGAAGGCGATTGCCGCGGCGACGTCGGCGGGCTCGGGCAGGGTGGCAAGCGCGTGCACGCCCATGATCTTGTTCATGTCGCGCTGGCCGGCTTCGACCTTGGCACGCAATGGCGGCGTCATCACGTAGGTCGGCCCCACGGAATTGACGCGGATGCCGTGCCGGCCGAGTTCTACGGCCAGCAGCTGGGTGAGCCGCTCGATCGCCGCCTTGCCCATGTTGTAGGCCGGGATCGGCAGCGGCAGGCGGCTGTTGATCGACCCCAAGGTGACGATAGCGCCTTTCTTCAGCGGGATCATCTGCCGGGCAAAGGCGCGGCAGCAGTGGATGGTGCCGTTGTAGTTGACCTGCCACATGCGGTCGTGCGCGGCCATGTCCATATCGAGGATGGACTCGGTATTGGGAATTATGCCGGCCGATGTTACGAGGATCGCGGGCGGGCCCAGCTCCTTCTGGACTTCGACGGCCACTGCATCGACGGCCTTGGCGTCGGCCACATCGCAGGAGAAGAAGCGCCCGCCGGTCGCCTTTGCGACGGCTTCACCGCCCGCCTTATTCAAATCGACGACAGCGATGGCGTAGCCGTCTGCGGCAAGGCGCTTCGCGGTCGCCTCGCCGATGCCGCTCGCCCCGCCCGTAACAACGGCGATACCCTTGCTGGACATGAGTTCCTCCTCTTCGGCACGCCGAGCCTGCCGCACTAGCCGGGCATCAGCTGGGCCCGACGCCGTTGCGTGTAATCGTAGCCGAGCATCGCGAGCGCGAGTGCCGTGCCCGCCGCATTGATCCAGATCGCCCCGGCGAAGGCCTCCGGCGGCAGCACGACGGCCAGTGACAGCACCGCGCAGGCGATCCGTGACTGCCGATTGAGCGGCCCGAGCGCATAGCCCACCACAGCGGCGGTGCCGAGGTAGATGCCGAACAGCACGCGCAGCAGATTGAGCACGATAGCCGGTCGCCGGACCGTCCATCAGCAGGCTGGGCGTCAGCACGAACAGGAAGGGCAGGATGAAGGTGCTCCAGCCGACCAGGCAGGCGATCCAGCCCGTGGTCCAGCCGTCGGTGCGGGCGATGTTGGCGGCAGCGTAGGCGGCAAACGCCACCGGCGGCGTGATCATGGAAAGGATGCCGTTGTACATGACGAACATGTGCGCGGCCATCGGCGTGACGCCGAGCTTGATCAGCGCCGGCGCCAGCAGCGTGGCGGTGAGGATGTAGACGCTGACCGTGGGCAGGCCGATGCCGAGCAGGAAGGCCAGCACGGCGATCAGCAGCAGCAGGAGGAACACGTTGTCGCCGGAAAGCGCCACGAGTTGCAGCGTCATGCCGAAGGCGAGGCCCGAGATGCTCATGATCCCGACCATGATGCCGGCCGCAGCGCCGATCAGGATGATGTCGAGCGATACCCGCCCGGTGTCGACGATGGCTTTGAGGATCTGAGGGATGCTGGCGCGCCGGCCGCGATAGCCGAACACCAGCGAGAACAGCATCAGCATGCCGGTGCAGACGATAGCGACCTTCTCGGGCGTCAGCCGGAAGACCTCGGGGTAGATCAACGCGGCGATCAGAAACGCGATCGGTACCAGGAAGTGCCAGCCCGATCGGAAAACCTCGCCGATGCGTCGGCGCGTCGGCGATCGGCAGCAGCGCCGATCTTGCTGCTTGGCAGCCTCGAGATCGACGTGGAAGAACAGGCAGGCGTAGTAGAGGAACGCCGGGATGGCAGCGGCGATGCAGACCGCGCCGTAGGAGACCTGCAGGAACTCGGCCATGATGAAGGCCGAGGCGCCCATCACCGGCGGCATCAGCTGGCCGCCGGTCGAGCCCACCGACTCGATAGCCGCGGCACGATAGGGCGTGAAGCCCGAGCGGATCATGGTGGGGATGGTGACGATGCCCACCGCCAGCACGTTGCTCACCGCGCTGCCCGAGATCATGCCGAACAGGCCCGAGCCCACGACCGCGATCTTGCCGGCGCCGCCGCGATAGCGGCCCATGGCCGACATGGCGATGTCGGAGAAGAACTCGGCGCCGCCGGTGCGGGCCAGCACCTGGCCCAGAATGGTGAACGGGATCACGACCAGCACGGCCACCTGCAGGATCGTGCTGATGATGCCGTTGATATCGAGGCCGAGGTAGACGAGCAGCCGCTCGGGCGCGACCGGCCGGGTCTGGAATGCGCCGGAGAAATGCGGGCTGATGAAGATGTAGATCGCCATCGCCGACGATGATGGCGACGAAGCCGAGGCCCGAGATGCGCCGGCTGGCCTCCAGCACGAGCAAGATCAGAATGGCGCTGCCGAAGATGCCCTCGAGCGGCATCAGCGCGATCTCCATCGTCAGCGTCTCGTAGCGCACGGCGATGTAGCCGCAGATCACGAGCGAGGCGGCCGCGGCGGCCCAGTCGAACCAGCGCGCGACCCGCGCGCGGCTGCCGACCAGGGTCCACACCAGCACAGACCGCCAAGACGGACCAGAAGCGCTGGCGGGACGTCGCCCGAGCGGCACGTGGCGAAACACGATGTAGGCGGCGAGCCCGACCGTCGCCGCGCCGCCTCCCCAGTCGAGGCGCGAGCGGCCGCCGGGAGGGCTCGGTGATGAAGGCCAGCGCCAGCGACAGGCCGAGGCACACGGTGAGCAGCTGCTCGGTGTAGAGCGCCAGGCCGAACACGCGGCGGGGAACATCCATCACCCACAGCACCACCGCGGCCACCAGCAGGGCCTGGAGGATGTTGGTCGCAACAAGTGTCGCCCTGGACGCGGCGGAGGCGAACTCCGCCGCGCTCGGGAACGATCCGCTCCTCGCTCACTGGATCGCCTTGGCCTGGAGCCCCTTGTCCTTGAAGTACTTCAAGGCGCCGGGGTGATAGGGAATGTCGTACTGCTTGTAGAGGTCGGCGGCGGAGAAGTCGCGCAGCGCCGGCTGCACGGCCACCAGGTCCGCTTTGTTGGCCTCCAGGGTCTCGACGATCTTGTAGACGATCTCGTCCTTCACCTTGGCGTTGGTGAAGAGCATGTTGTCGTAGGCTATAGACCTTCATCTTCTGCGGTACGCCGACGAAGCACGGGCCGGGGTTCACCTCGGTCAGGTAGCCGTAGGGGAAGATCTTGCGGCTGGCGGCCATGCCAGCCTCGGGGATCTCCAGCGCACGCACGCCGCCGACGGTCGCGTCGACCTCGCGCACCTTGGCTGCACCGAAGGCGAACATGAAGGTGTCAGCGTTGCCCCGGCAGAAATCGTCGGCGCCGCGCATAACGTTGGGCACGGGCACTGGCTTGACATCGTTGATGGTCAAGCCGGCAGTGCGCCAGCATCGCGTTGGACGATGGTGTCGATGGTGCGCATGGCCGAGTAGCCGACCGGTCACGCGCTTGCCCTTGAGGTCGGCGATCGATCTTCAGATCGCTATCCTTGCGCACGAAGAAGGCGACGCGCAGCGCGTGGATGGAGCCGATCAGCCGCAGATCGGGCTGCTGACCGGCCGCGCTGCCGCCTTTGGTGACGTTGACCACCTCGGCGATGTTGGCAATGCCCAGCTCGGCCTCGGCCCGGCCGACCATTGGGATCAGCGTAGTCTCGCCGGCCGTCGGCTGCACCAGTACGTTCAGGTCGGCCTTCTCCTTCAGCACCTTGGCGATGGCCGAACCGGTCGTGTGGTTGAGCGTGCCCGGCTGCATGGTGGCGATGCCGTAGGTCTGGGCTGTTGCTGGAGCAGCGCCCGCGAAAACGAGCAGCGTGAGCGCCGCGCCGACGCTGGCGGCGCAAGTCCGGAACCTGCCGAAAAGCATGGTGATATCCTCCCCAAATTGCGTTCTTACTTGTCCACATCCTAGACCACCTTTCGCCACCCCGCGAGGGTCACCGGCGGCCACCAGCCGTCATGATGTCTCCCACATCGGCCGGTAGATGGCGCCCATTGGAGGATGGCTCGCCAAGGCACGACACAAGGGCGGGCCTCGGAGGAGGCATTGCGACATGCACCAGAAGCGTCGCCAATTTCTGATCGGGCTTGGCGCCGCCCAGCTCGCCCTGAGCGTCGGCTTTCGCCCCGTATCGGCCCAGGCACCCGAAAAGAAAGCGGTTGCGGTTTTTCCGAACACCTCGAACTTCCGCACCGGCGATCTGTTGTGGCCCAAGCGGCGGGGGGCCATCGTACCGCGCACGCGCTCGCTTGCCGCAGCGCCCAACCTGGAGCGACGCGAGTGGGAGACAGCCCGCCAGCAGCTTTTGGCGAACCCCGCATCCGGCCTCTCGCCAGAGGTGGCGGAGCGCCTGAGAACCATGAGCTACGAAGAGTTCGAGCGCGTGTATTTCTCGGCGCAGACGCCACCCCCAGCTGGCACTACCGGTACCCGCAGCCTCGGTGGCGCTGGCCACGTCATCTACGTCGGCCACGTCGCATTGATCGAGGTGGACAGGTCCGGCATCCCCTATGTGGTGGAGGCTACACCACATCGTGCGGACGGCTCGCGCGGAGGCGTGCTCAGAACCACCTATGCCGATTGGCTCAAGCACTTCACGGACGTGCAAGTGTGGCACGGCCGGTTCCGCGACCTCGATACGCCCGCCACCCAGCGCATCGCCGACGTGGCGCTGAGCCAGCTGGGCAAGCCCTACGATTTCTTCAATTTCAATCTCATTGACGATCGGGGCTTCTATTGCTCCAAGCTGATCTGGTTCAGCGTGTGGCGGGCGGCGCGCATCGCAGCCGACGACAACCCCGACCCCAATCGCGGCAACCGGTTTCCGCCCTGGTTCTCGCCCAAGGCGCTGATCGGCGCCAGCCGCATCACCATGCTGCACAACCCGGGCGATTACTGACGCGCTGCCGCGCGAGCGGCCTCGACGGCATAGCGGAGGGCGCTATCAGAATTCCATGTCGAGCTCTTCGAGCTCCGCCGGTTCGGCCTTGGCATCGCTCACCCATTCCGCCATCGCCGGCCACTTCATGATGGTGCGGCAGTAGGCGGCGCACTCGCGGTTGAGCGCGACGTCGTAGGTGAGAAAACGCGCGACCACCGGCGCGTACATGGCGTCCCCCATCGTCGGGGCGGCACCGAACAGATAGGGGCCGCCGTAGGCCGCGAAGCACTCGCTCCAGATGGCGACGATGCGGTCGATGTCGGCTTGCGCGCCAGCCCACACCTTGAAGCCCGGATGGTGCGCCTTGAGGTTCATGGGCAGCGCCGAGCGCAGATTGGCAAAGCCCGAGTGCATCTCGCCGCAGATCGCCCGGCAATGCGCGCGCTGGGCACGGTCGGCGGGCAGCAGGCCGGCTTCGGGCCTTGTCTCCGCCACGTATTCGGCGATCGCCAGCGTGTCCCACACCTTGACGCCGTCGTGGGTCAGACACGGCACCAGAAACGACGGCGACAGCAGCAAAAGCTCGGCGCGGGTGGCGGGATCGTCCATCGGCACCATCACTTCCTCGAATTCGAGGCCGCCGAGCTTGCACATGAGCCAGCCTCGCAGGCACCAGGAGGAGTAGTTCTTGCTCGAAACGGTAAGCGTGGCCTTGGGCATGCGCGTCTTGTTGGTTGTGGTGCGAAAGTTGCATCCATGTTCTGCATCGATGCCCTGCATCGACCCCGCACTGTCGACAAGGGCAGACCGGGTGTCGTGCAACTTTCGTTCCAGCGCGATGTGAATGCTCTACGCCGCCTACCAAGCCCACTCCGACATCATGGTGCCAGTGCGATCCTGGGCCCTTGCCGGGATCAACGTACTGGCGCCGTGGGTCAACGGTGCTGACCTGCACCACCTGCGCAGCCTGACCGCCGCCTACGAGCTCATCGCGCGCGCAGGCCTGACGCATGTGCGGCCGCCGTACGACATTACGAGCGTGCTTGCGGGCAATCGCGAGGTCGCCGTGACCGAGGAGGCGGTAGCCAAGACCCCCTTCGGCACCCTGCTGCGCTTTGCCAAAGATCACGAGGCACCCCAGCCGCGCGTGCTGGTAGTGGCCCCGCTGTCGGGGCATTTTGCTACATTGTTGCGCAGTCTGGTGCGCACGCTGCTGCCCGAGCACGACGTTTGCATAACCGATTGGCACAATGCCCGCGATGCGCGCACCGACGCGGGTCCGTTCGGCTTCGACGACTACGTCGAACACGTCATGCACTGGCTGGAGGCGATGGGTCCGGGCACCCACGTCGTGGCGGTCTGCCAGCCCTGCGTGCAGGTGCTGGCGGCCGCCGCCGTAATGGCCGAGGCCGGCAACCCGGCCCAGCCCCGCAGCATGACCCTGATGGCAGGGCCGATCGATACCCGCATCAACCCGACCAAGGTCAACGAGCTCGCCACCTCCAAGCCCATCGAGTGGTTCGAGAAAAATCTGATCGCCGAGGTCCCGGCTCGCTATCCCGGTGGCGGGCGCAAGGTCTATCCGGGGTTCGTGCAGCTCGCGGCCTTCATGTCGATGAACATCGAGCGGCATCGCAAGGCGCATCTGGAGCTGTACGAGAACCTGGCCAAGGGCGAATTGGAGAAGGCCAAAGCCACGAAAGACTTCTACGACGAATACTTCGCCGTCCTCGACCTCGCCGCCGAGTTCTACCTCGAAACTGTGCGCTGGGTGTTTCAGGAGGCGCGGCTGGCCAAGGGCGAGCTGATGTATCGCGGAAGGCCGGTCGATCCCAAGGCCATCCGCCGCACCGCGCTGCTGACCGTGGAGGGCGAGCGCGACGACATCTGCTCGATGGGGCAGACGTCGGCGGCGCACGACCTGTGCAAGAGCCTCAAGCCCTACATGAAGCGCCACCACATGCAGGCCGGCGTCGGCCACTACGGCGTTTTCAGCGGCAGGCGCTGGGAGACCCAGGTCTACCCCATCGTGCGCAACATGATCCTGGCCAACGAGTAGCCGCAGCAGGCGCCGCCTTGCGTGCGACCGCCGCCGAGACGGCGCTGCTACGATATCGACCGTGGTGGCGTCGTAGCGGAACAGCCAGTCGTAACGCTCTTCGATGCGCTCGGGCGTATACTCGGACGCGATGTAGGCGTCGGCGGCGGCATCGTCGGCGAGGCGCTGGTCGTGGAACCGGCTCTTGGCCGTCGCCGAGCCCTCCACGATGCGGGTGGTCCGCGGGATGCGGGCTGCCTCGTAGCGCGAAAGGGCGGCCACATGATCCGACCCGCAAGCGGCAAGACAGCGCGCCAGCACATACGCGTCCTCGATTGCCATGCAGGCGCCCTGGGCCAGATCGGGTAGCGTCGGGTGGCAGGCATCTCCCAGCAGCGTGATCCGCTCCCGCGTCCAGCCCGGCATCGGCGCACGCAGCATCAGCGCCCACTTGTAGGGGACCTCGATCGCCTCCACGATGGCGCGCACGTCCTCGTGCCAGCCGGCGAAATCGGCCCGGCATTCCTCGGGGGTGCCCTGGGCCGTCCACGACTCGATTTGCCAGTCGTCGCGGTCGACTATCCCCACGAAGTTCAGGATCTCGCCGCGCCGCAACGGGTAGTGGATGACATGCCGTCCGGGGCCTTGCCAGTTGGTGCCTGCCATCGGGATGCCGTTGGGCAGCCGCTCGGCCGGAATGGCGGCACGCCAGGCCATGCAGCCCGTGAATTGCGGGCGTCCGGCGCCGAACACACCGGCGCGTACCGCTGAATGCACGCCGTCGGCGCCGATCGAGCAGCCGGCCGCGCGCCGAGCGGCCGTCGCCCAGATGCAGGAAGACCTCACGCGCGGTCTGCTCCACGCCGACGCAGGTGGCGCCGAGCTCGATCGCATCGGCCTTCACTGGCGCACGGCATCGGCCAGCACGCGATGCAGAGTCGCCCCGGTGCACGAACAGGTAGGGCGCGCCATATCGCTCGGCAGAAACGGCGCCAAGGTCGAAAAGCTTCCACGTGCGCCCTGTCTTCCAGTGCCGGATCACCTTCGACTGGGCCTCGACCGCGCATGCGCGCAGCGCCGCCTCGAGCCCCAGCGCGTACAGGACCCGCGTGCCGTTGGCGCTGATCTGCACGCCCGCGCCGATCTCGCGCAGCTCGGTTGCCTGCTCGTACACACCGACGTCGATGCCGCGACGCAGCAGCGCCAGCGCGGCCGTGAGGCCGCCGATGCCCGCGCCGACAATGATCACAGGATCGCTTGACACACTGCACTTTATCAGAGGTGCTAGGCATGCGGGAACGCCTCCGCTCGCCACCACCAAGACCAACATCGGGCTCGACCAGAATGGCCAAGAACCTCAAGCCACGCGCCGCACCGGCTGGCGAAATGCATCCAACGGCAGGCGATGTCCTGCTTGCCTCGCTACGCCAGCGCGGCGTTGCGCATTTCTTCGCCAATCCCGGCACCGACTTCCCGGCCATCGTGGAGGGCTTCGCCCGCGCCAGGGAGAGCGGCACGCAGGTGCCTCGCCCGGTGCTGGTGCCGCACGAGAACCTGGCCGTCGCCATGGCGCACGGCGCCTACCTGGTCACGGGCGAGCCGCAGGCGGTGATGGTGCACGTCAACGTCGGCACCGCCAACACCATCAACATGCTCGCCGATGCCGCGCGCGATCGCGTGCCGCTGCTGCTGATGGCCGGTCGCACGCCGATCATGGAGGCAGGCGCCTTCGGCGCGCGCAGCCGCCCCATCCACTGGGCGCAGGAGATGTTCGACCAGGCCGGCATGGTGCGCGAGCTGGTCAAGTGGGACTACGAGCTGCGCAATCCTGAGCAAGCCCACCTGGTGGTGGCGCGCGCGCTGGAGGCGGCAACCGCGAGCCCGTCGGGCCCGGTCTATCTCATGCCTGCCGCGCGAGGCGCTGTCCGGGCCGGTCGAGACGCTTGCCGCCAGGCCGAGCCGCGCGCCGCTCCCGGCCGCCGCCCATCCCGATCCGGCCGCCATCGAGCAGCTGGCCGATTGGCTGATCGACGCCGAGCGCCCGCTGCTGATCGCCGCGAACGTCGGCCGCGTGCCGGACGAGGCCGAAGCGCTGGGCCGCGTTGCGCGAGCGCTTCGCCCTGCCGGTGGTCGCGCACGTGCCGCACTACCTGTGCCTGCCCTCCGACCATCCCTGCACCACGGCTTCGAGCCCGCGCCCGCTACCTGGACGATACCGACCTCGTCGTCGTGCTCGAGTGCGACGTGCCCTGGATGCCGGGCGTCAAGGCGCCGTCGCCATCCGCGCGCGTCGTGCACGTCGGCGAGGACCCGGCGTTCCTGCGCTATCCCATGCGCAACTACCGGAGCGATCTGTCGATCACGGCCAATGTGGCAGCTGTGCTTGCGGGCCCTGGAGGCGGCGCTCGAGGATCGCGCCGGCCGCAGCAACAAGGCAAAGCTGGATGCGCGCCGGGCGTGGGCAGTGGAGCGTGCCAAGGCGCGGCGCGCGAGGCTCGCAGTCGCTGGCAAATCGCGCCGAGGCCCCGCACATAACGCCCGAATACCTGAGCCGGTGCATCGGTGAGATGGCGGGGCCGGACGGGCTGATCGTCAACGAGTATCAGCTGCGCCCCGACCACTGCGCGCGGCCACGGCCGGGCAGCTACTTCGCCATCAGCTCCGCCGGCGGGCTCGGCTGGAGCGTGGGCGCCGCGCTCGGCGCCAAGCTCGCGGCACCGGACCGCTTCGTGGTCGCAACCATCGGCGACGGCGGCATGATCTTCTCCAACCCCACCGCCTGCCACTGGGTCGCGCAGGCGCACGAGCTGCCGATACTGATGGTGGTGTTCAACAACGCGCGCTACGCCGCCGTGCGCAGCGCCACCTTGTCGATGTTCGCCTCGGGCGCGGCCGGGCGCGCGAACGGACTGGGTCTCGCCGACCTTTCGCCCAGCCCGCCGTTCGAAAAGGAGGCCGAGGCGTACGGCGCCTTTGCTGCGCGCGTGGAGCGGCCGGCGGATTTGCCGGCGTGCTGGCGGCGGCGCGGGCCGCCGTGGAGAAAGAGAAGCGCCACGCCCTGGTGAACGTCGTCACACCGTACTGAGTAAGGCCATTGGGCCACTGGGCCTCTGCCCTCTTTCGTCATCCGGGCGCCACGAGCGCTCGCAGCCTATTGGGCCATCCCCGACATCAACATGGGTGAGTTGCGCCAGCTGCAGAGCCAGCTTTGGGTCGTGCACACTCGGCGCGGTCCGCAGCAACCGGGGACCGGAAGCTTCAGCGGCCTCTGGACACCGGAATTTGAAAGGCAGCGGCGGGGACGCATGGTCGGGCGGACTGCTAGGTTGATCGGCGTCAATGAAAATGCTTGCGGGCGGCGATACCTGCAATTTGACCGCGCGCGGACGGACGCAAATCGCATGGCAACCAAAATGCGCACGACGCTTGCCCAAGCGGCGAGGCGGCCCCCCGACAAGGCCCAGCCGTCGGAACACCCCGAGCCGGCACAGGCGTGGACGGCCGCCGTTCGCTTTGCATCCCTGCTCGGCACTACGGCTGCCCGCGAGGATGACCCCTCCCTGCGGCTCGCCGAGGTGTTCGACCGCTCGCTGCATTACGGCATGTCGCGCCTGACGCTCGGCCTGTCGCCGATGGCGCTCGCCGAGACCTATTTCGACTGGCTCGTGCACCTGTCGCTCTCACCCGGCAAGCAGCTGCAGCTCTGGCACAAGGGGATGCGCAAGAACATGCGTCTGGCCAGCCACCTGGCGCGCTGCCTGGCACAGTTCGGCGAGAGCGCGGAGCCGTGCGTCTGCCCGCTGCCGCAGGACAAGCGGTTCGCCAGTGAGGAATGGCATCGCTGGCCGTTCAACATGATCCACCAGAGCTTTCTCCTGCAGCAGCAGTGGTGGCACAACGCCACGACCGGCATTCGCGGCGTCTCCCCGCAGCACGAACGGGCGCTCGAGTTTGCCGGCCGCCAGGTGCTGGACGTCGTCTCGCCGTCCAACTTCTTGCTGACGAACCCCGATGTGTTGAAGAAGACCCAGGCCGAGGCCGGCCAGAATCTCGTGCGCGGCTTCTGGAACTTCATCGAGGACTGGGAGCGCCAGGCGAACGGCCGGCCGCCGATCGGAACCGAGAGGTTCAAGGTCGGCGAGCACCTGGCGACGACGCCGGGCAAGGTCGTGCTCCGCAACCGGCTGATCGAGCTCATCCAGTACGAGCCGACGGCCAAGCAGGTCCGCCCGGAGCCGATCCTGATCGTGCCGGCCTGGATCATGAAGTACTACATTCTCGATCTGAGCCCGGAAAACTCGCTGGTGCGCTACCTGCGCGAGCAGGGCTTCACCGTGTTCATGATCTCCTGGAAGAACCCCGGGCTCGACGAGCGCGATCTCGGCATGGAGGACTACCACGCGCTGGGGCCGATGGCAGCGCTCGACGCGATCGGCCGCATCGTGCCCGACGCTCGCGTGCACGGCGTCGGCTATTGCCTGGGCGGCACGCTGCTCGCCGCCTCTGCCGCTGCCATGGCGCGCGACGGCGACGACCGCCTCCAGACGCTGTCCTTCCTCGCTGCCCAGACCGACTTCACCGAGGCCGGCGAGCTGACGCTCTTCATCAGCGACAGCCAGGTCGCGTTCCTGGAAGACATGATGTGGGAGCAGGGCTATCTCGACAGCACGCAAATGTCCGGCGCGTTCCAGATGCTGCGCTCCAACGATCTCGTGTGGTCGCGGGTCGTGCGCGACTATCTGATGGGCGATCGCCAGCCGGTCACGGACATGATGGCCTGGAACGCGGATGCCACACGCATGCCCTACAGGATGCACAGCGAGTACCTGCGTAAGCTGTTCCTCGACAACGACCTGGCCGAGGGCCGTTTTGTGCTGGGCACCCGGCCTGTCGCACTGAGCGATATTCGCCCACCCGTCTTCGCCGTGGGGACGGAGACGGACCACGTCGCGCCCTGGCGCTCGGTCTACAAGTTCAACCTGAACTTGGACACCGAGATCACCTTTCTGCTCACCAACGGCGGGCACAACGCGGGCATCGTCTCCGAGCCCGGGCATCCGGGCCGGCACTACCGGATGTCGCGCCGGACCGACCATGATCGATACACCGACCCCGACACGTGGCTGAGACAGACGCTGACCAAGGACGGCTCGTGGTGGCCCGAGTGGGTGCGCTGGCTCGAAGCCCGATCGGGCCAGCCGACGGCGCCGCCCACGATGGGAGCTCCGCAGCGAGCTCTTCTGCCGCTTGCCGACGCGCCGGGAGCATACGTGCTGCAGAAATAGCAATCTCCGATTGGACTTCGGTAACTGACGCCGCCTGGTGGGAGCACCCAGCAATGTGCCTGCGCACTCGCGCGGACACCCCTAGTCGGCGCGGCGCTTGCGCCATGCCTCGAGCGCGCGCGCGAGGCCGATCATGGCAAACGACACCAACCCCAGGGCAACGGCGAGCAACGCGACGAACACCAGCACCGGCGCCATGGCCCAAACGGCCAGCGCGCCGAGAATGATCGCCGTGCCGGCGAGCCAGTAGCGCAGCAGCGCGTCACGGCCGGTGCCGCCCGAAGCGGTAGCCGACCGAGGCCCATACCAGGCCGAACAGGAACTGGGCGATGAACACGCCGGCTGCGGCGCGGCCGACACCGGCGACGCCGGCCAAGCCCAGCCACACCGCAACGTAGACCACCGCGGAGCCGATCACCGCCGCCGCAAATGCCGCCACTGGCACCTTCTGCCACTGGTCGGCCCTGCCGCCCATCCAGAGCGCGACGACGATCACCGCGGGGTTGAGGAGGGCGGTGAGCAGCACCGACTGCAGGTCGACGGGCATCGGCATCGGCGACGCCTCGCGGCGCGTCAGGTGCGCGACTTGCCCTCGAGCTCATCGCGCAGCTTCTCCTCCTCGTACTGGATGAACCAGCCGATCATCTGCCGCCACAGCGCCTCGCACAGGTCCGGCGGCACGCCCTTCTCGACCGCGCGGGCGCGCACCTTGTCGATCACCTGCTGGTTGCGCCAGGGCACGTTGGCGGCGGCCTTCTCGGCGAGCTTGATCTGCCAGGCGCGCTCGACGTAGCCGAAGCGCTCGGCGATGATATCGACCAGCGCCTTGTCGACGCGGTCGATCTCGGCGCGGACCTCGGTCATGTCGCGGCAGTCCTTGGGCGGACGCGGGGTCATGGGCTCTTGCCTCCCGGCTTGGTCTTGACGGTTGCGGCCCGCCACCATGGTTGCGGCGCGGAAGCGGCCCGCCGCATCCTCGATCACCTGGGCGGCGCGGAACAGGGTCGCCTCGTCGAACGGCTTGCCGATCAGCTGCAGCCCGAGCGGCGTCCCTTCCGAGGAAAGCCCGGCCGGCACCGAGATGCCAGGCAGCCCGGCCATGTTCACCGTCACCGTGAAGATGTCGTTGAGGTACATCTGGATCGGATCGCCGCGACACCTCGCCGATGCCGAAGGCGGGGCCTGGCGTGGTGGGCGTGAGCAGCACGTCCACTTTCTCGTAGGCCTCGTCGAAGTCGCGCTTGATGAGCGAGCGCACCTTCTGCGCCTTGAGATAGTAGGCGTCGTAGTAGCCGGCGGACAGCACGTAGGTGCCGATCAGCACGCGGCGGCGCACCTCCGCTCCGAAGCCCGCGCGCCGCGTCGCCTCATAGGTGTCGATCAGGTCGCGGCCGGGCTTGCGCAGGCCGTAGCGCACGCCGTCGTAGCGCGCGAGGTTGGAGGAGCACTCGGCCGGCGCGACGATGTAGTAGGCCGGCAGCGCGTACTTGGTGTGCGGCAGCGACACGTCGTGGATGGTGGCGCCGGCGGCCTTCAGCCAGTCGATGCCCTGCTGCCAGAGCTCCTCGATCTCTGCTGGCATGCCGTCGATGCGGTATTCCTTGGGCACGCCGACCTTGAGCCCCTTGATGCCCTGGCCGACCGCCGCCTCGTAGTCGGGCACGGGCAGATCGACGCTGGTCGAATCCTTGGCGTCGACGCTCGCCATGTGGCGCAGCATGATGGCCGCGTCGCGCACGGTCTTGGCGATCGGCCCCGCCTGATCGAGCGAGGAGGCGAACGCCACGATACCCCAGCGCGAGCAGCGCCCGTAGGTCGGCTTGATGCCCACGGTGCCGGTGATGGCCGCGGGCTGGCGGATCGAGCCGCCGGTGTCGGTGGCGGTGGCGGCGAGGCAGAGGTCGGCGGCAACCGCCGAGGAGGAGCCGCCCGAGGAGCCGCCGGGCACCAGCCCCACGTTGGAGCCCTTGCGCCGCCAGGGATTGGTGACGGGGCCGAAGCAGCTCGTCTCGTTGGACGAGCCCATGGCGAACTCGTCGCAGTTGAGCTTGCCCAGCATGACCGCGCCGGCATCCCACAGGTTCTGGCGTGACGGTCGAACTCGTAGGTCGGCGTGAAGTCGTCGAGGATGCCGGAGCAGGCCGTGGTGCGCACGCCCTTGGTGCAGTAGAGGTCCTTGATGCCGAGCGGCAAGCCCTCGAGCGGGCGTCGCCTCGCCCTTGGCAAGCCGCGCGTCGCTGACCTTGGCCTGCTCGAGCGCGATCTCGGGCGTCGGCAGCACATAGGCGTTGAGCGAGGGGTTGCCGGCCTCGATGGCATCGAGAAAGCGCCTGGGTCAGCTCGGTCGCGGAGAACTGCTTGTCGCGCAAGCCCGCGCGCGCCTCGGCCAACGTGAGCTTGGTCAGGTCCGTCATAGACGCCAACCCATCGCACACGTGTAGGTTGGGTCGAGCGTCAGCGATGACCCAACACAGGGCCAGGTGCGCATAGCGGTGTTGGGTCCGCGCTTCGCTTGAACCAACCAACGCGAGCTCCGCATTCCCGTTACTCCACCACCTTCGGCACGACGAAGAAGTGGTCCTCGCGCGCCGGCGCGTTGGCGACGATGTCGTCGGCAATGCCGCCGTCGGTCACCGCATCGGCGCGCTTCTTCAGGGTCATGGGAATGACGCGCGTCATCGGCTCGACCTTGGAGGTGTCGACCTCGTCGAGCTGCTTGACCCAGTCGAGGATGCCGGACAGCTCCTTCTCCAGAGCCTTCGCCTCCTCGGCCGTCACCTTGATGCGCGCCAGCCGCGCGATGCGCCGCACGGTCGCGGCATCGACTTGCATGGCCTATCCTTTCAAACGCTATGCGTGGGCACTCATAGCGGCGCCGCAGCCCGGCCGCAATGTCCGCCTGGCAGCCTCAACGCCGTTGCGGGACGGGCCGCGCATGCACGCAAATGGCCGAGCCCCCTATCGGTGCCGACGCTCGGCCGCGAAGAAAGCGTAGCGTCAGCCGCGACCCCGGTACCTGCTCATGAACGCCCCCAGGATGTCGGAGTAGTCGTCCGTCCACGCCCGCAGGCCGCCGTCGTCGAGCTCCTGCACGCCTTCCATGGTGCGATAGGGCGCCAGCGCCTCCTCGCTCTTGGCGAAGATCACCACGGTCGAGGTCGACTGCCCGTAGCTGCCGTCCGCGGCGCCGTCGGACGCCACGAACCCGGCCGTACCCGGCGGCAGCTCCTGGCGGTGGATGGCGCTCAAGCACCGAGTCGAGGTCGAGGTAGCGGTTGGAGGTGTGCAGCACGCACAACGCCGTCCGACTTGAGCTTGGCGAGATACATCTTCACCGCTTCCGCCGTCAGCATGTGCACCGGGATGGCGTCGGACGTGAAGGCGTCGATGATGAAGAGATCGAAGCTCTCGTCCTGCTCCTTGGCCATGGTCTGTCGCGCGTCGCCGATGACGATGTCGATGTCGGGCTGGCACTTGGTGATGAAGGTGAAGTTGTTCGGGTTCTTGGAGATCTTGATGACCGTCGGATCGATCTCGAAGAAACGCCAGGTCTCGCCCTCGCGCTTGTGACAGGAGCTGGAGCCGGTGCCGAGGCCGACGATGCCGTAGCGGCCCTTCTCGCCCTTGGCGGCCAGAATCTCGCGCCGCTTGGCGACTGGCCTGGCCCATGGGGCTGCCCGGGTAGTAGTAGGTGGTGGGCGTGGTGTCGTCGACGGGATTGCCGTCGTCGCCGTAGAAGCGCTGGGCGCCGTGCAATGTCGTGCCGTGGATCAGGATCTTGTAGAGGCCGTCCTCGGAGGCGTGCACGCGATAGACGCCGAAGAAGCTCCGTTGCGACTCGCCGCGATTTGCCCCCGACGGCAGCCAGATCAGAGCCGACCGCGATGAGCAACGCCGCCATCAGCTGGCGCGGCGGCTCCTTCACGCAGGCGATCAGGATGGCCGACAGGAACAGGACAACCAATACGGTCGTGCCCCACTCCGTCACGGCGACCCGGTAATAGACCGCCAGCGTCGGCAGCCACATGATCGCAAGGATGCCCACGGCCGCGATCAGCCACAGGATGATGAGTTCGTCCTTGCGCTTCTCCTTGTCGACCGGCAGCTCGAGCGCGCCCGGCCGGCAGGCCATGGAGAGGCGCCAGCAGCAGCGGATACTCGAAGATCTGCGATGAAGAGCTTGGGCGCGACCAGCGCGGTGAACATGCCGCCCAGCGCGCCGCCGAACGACATCCACAGATAGAACTCGGTCAGGTAGCGGGGCGCAGGCCGGGCCTCGTAGAGCGTCCGGTGCGCCACCATGGCGGTGGTGAAGAACACCGCCACGCCCGTCGAGCTGGTCACGAACCAGTTGTCGTGACGGGTCTGCGACAGCGTGATCAGCACCACGACCAGCGCCACCAGATGCAGGAACAGCAGCGACTCGCGCGAGATCAGCGGGTTGTCGCGGAACACCAGCACGAAGGTCAGCAGATAGAGCGCCAGCGGGATCACCCACAGCAGCGGCGCCGATGCCACGTCGGTGGTGACATGCACCGTGAAGGCCGTCACCAGCGCCGAGGGCACGAACGCGAGGCCAACCCAGCCCAGGCGCTCGTTGCAGCGTCGGCGGCGGCGCGGCAACCTCGGCGCCGGCCGGCAGCGCCGGCGTCTCGGGCACGCCGCCCGCCTGCGCGCCGCGCATCAGGAAGAACGAGCCGGCGAGGGCGATGACCAGCGCTCCGTAGGCATAGGCCCACAGATGGCTCAGCTGCGCTGAGGCCGAACGCCGGCTCCAGCACGAAGGGATAGCCCAGCAGCGCGATCAGGCTGCCGAGGTTGCTCGCCGCGTACAGGAAGTAGGGATCGCGCGCGTTGGGGTGGCCGCTTCTGGCGAACCACGCCTGCAGCAGCGGCGCGTTGGCGGACACCGCCATGAACGGCAGCCCGATCGACAGCCGTGAACACGCCGAGCTGCCAGAGATAAGGCTCGCCCTGCGGCGGCTCGCCCCAGCCGCGTCGACAATCCGATCGGCAGGCAGACGACGGCCAGCAGGCACACGCCCAGATGGATGATGCCGGTCAGATGCGGCGGCGCCTTGGTGATCAGCAGATGCGCGTAGATGTAGCCGGCCAGCAGCGCGCCCTGGAAGAAGAACACCGACACCGACCACACCGACGGCGAGCCGCCGAGCACCGGCAGCACCATCTTGGCGAACATCGGCTGGATGGCGAACAGCAGCAGCGCCGAGAGGAAGGTGGTGACCGTGAACACCCACATCATCGCGGGAGCGTTCTTGGCGAGGTCGACGAAGAACTGCGGGCACACTGGCGGCCACGCCGCCTGCCGCCGGCTTCGCCGGGCCCCCGCTCTGCACGGAATTCTCAGACATCCCCTTGCACCTTCTCCTTGGCAATTGCGCGCGCCGCCCCAGACGACGCCGCTGCTGCCGTGTTTCGGCTCAGACCGTCAGCGCCTGGCCGACCTTCGGCACCACGACGTTGTGGCCAGTCATCTCGGCCACGAACTTGTCGGCGTCGGGATCCAGCATGCCCGGGAAGGTGCCGTAGTGCGCCGGCAGGATCATCTCGAAGGTGAAGAACTTCTTGCACGTGAAGGCGGCCGACTCTGGCGCCCATGGTGAAGCGGTCGCCGATCGGCACGATGCCGATGGCGGGCTTGTGGAACTCGGCGATCAGCGCCATGCCGCCGAACATGTCGGTGTCGCCCATGTGATAGAGCGTCTTGCCGTCCTTCGGGCGGATGACGATGCCGTTGGGATTGCCGAGATAGACGTCCTGCGAGGAGGAATGCAGCGCATTGACGAGCGTGAGCTCGAAATCGGCGGACGCGACGGTGCCGCCGGTGTTCATCGGCTCCAGCTGCTCCGCGCCCTTCGATCTTCACGTACATGGCGAGCTCGAAGTTGGCGAACAGCGTCGCGCCGCGCTTCTTGCAGATCTCGCCGGCATCGCCGACGTGGTCGGAATGGCCGTGCGTCAGCGCCACGTGGGTGACGCCCTTGGTCGGCGTCGTCCCAGGCGATGCCCGACTTCTCGAAGGTCGGGATTGCCCTTGAGGAACGGGTCGATGAGGATGACGCTGTTGCCGGTCTCGAGGCGGAAACATGAATGTCCGATACCAGATGATCTTCATGCCTCAGCCTCCTCGGCGACCGTGGCTCCGGCGCGCGCGACGCAGTATAGAGACGGGCACAACGAGACAACAACCCTAATACTTGGCGAAATACCGAACGGCAATGACCGGTCATGGTCGAGCAAAGACGCGGGCAACATTCTGCCGCTGGAAGCCTTCGCCGCGCGCGCTCCCCGGCGGCGCCCGCCTGATCGGCATCGACGTCGGCACCAAGACGCTGGGGCTCGCCCTGTCCGACGTGACGCGCACCATCGCCTCGGGCCTCGTGACACTGCGCCGCAGCCGGTTCGCCGCCGATGCCGATCGCCTGCTGGAGCTGGCCGCAGAGCACGGCGTCGGCGGCTTCGTCATCGGCCTGCCGCTCAACCTCGACGGCTCCGAGGGCCCGCGCGTCCAGGCGACGCGCGCCTTCGCCCGCAACCTGGCACAGCTCACGCCGCTCGCCATCCTGCTTTGGGACGAGCGGCTGTCGACGGTCGCGGCCGAGCGCATCCCTGCTGGAGGCCGATGCCTCGCGCCGCCGGCGCGCCGCAGGTCATCGACAAGGTCGCCGCCACGCTGATCCTGCAAGGCGCGCTCGATCGCGATGGCGATCCCTGCGCGGCGCACTGAAATGCATCGGGGGGAGCACATGAGCCTCGACGCCATTGCCCCGCCCCTGGATCTGGCGGCGCTGGCCTACTTCTCGCCTTGCGGTGTTCCTCTATCGCAGTGATCGTCAGCGCGGCGGGCCCGCGTCGGCGGCGGCCTGCTCGGTGCCATCCAGCAGCAGCGCGTGAGCTGGATGCTGAACATGGCCAAGCGCGAGCAGCGCATGCTCGATGCCATCCTGCTCGGCAGCCTCGGCCAGGGCAACGCCTTCTTCGCCTCCACCAGCGCGATCGCCGTCGGCGGCCTCGCCGCGACGCTGGGTTCGGGCGAGAGGCTGCAGGCCGTGCTCGCCCATCTGCCGTTCGCCAGCCCGGCAACGCCCGTGGTGCTGGAGGCCAAACAGCTGCTGATCATGGGCATCCTCATCTACGCGTTCTTCAAATTCGCGTGGGCGTTCCGCATTTCCCACTATGCCTCGATCATGATCGGTGCCACGCCGACATACGAAGACGCGACCAGCGCGGCGTGCACCCGCCACGCGGAGCGAACCGCGGCCTTGATCGGCGTGGCGGCCGAGCACACCAACAGCGGGCTGCGTTCGTTCTACCATGCGATTGCCGCCATCGCCTGGTTCTTCCACCCGCTGCTGTTCATGCTGGCGACCACCTGGGTGATCCTGATCCTGGCACGGCGCGACTTCTTCTCGCGCACCCTGCGGCTCATCCGTCAGTGACACGCGCTATGGGCCAGCCATGCATTCGACGAAAGGCTGAGATGCGATGCGACGGATACGGCCGAAGCAATCCGTAGAGTGAGTTCCGGCGTAGCCGCGTCTAGCGGCTGGCGCCCGGCGTGATCCGCGTCGATCACAATCCAATGTGTCACCGCGTATCCCGTGGACGCGGCCAGCCGCGGTGACTATCTGTTGCGACACACGAAGCCTACGGAGAACAATAGCATGAAGAATGATCATCGCTCGGGCCCACTCGACGCCTCGGCGCTGCATCTGCTGCACCGGGCCGGGCAGTGCGCCGAGGTGCTGTTCACCAATGAGGCGGCCAAGGCGGACCTGACGCCGCGTCAGTTTGCCGTGCTCGTTTGCGTCGCACAGAACCCCGATGTCAGCCAGACCGGCCTTGTCGAGCAAACGGGCGTGGACCGGTCCACGCTCGCCGACGTCGTGCGGCGTCTGGTCAAGAAGGGCCTGCTGCAGCGCAAGCGCACCCGCCAGCGACGCGCGCATGTATGCGGTGCGCCTCACCGCCAAGGGCCAGAACATCCTCGAGCAGCGTCAAGCCGCTGGCGACCAAGGTCGATCAGCGCATCCTGTCGGTGCTGCGGTCCGACCAGCGGGGCAGCTTCATCGATGCGCTGGGCGAGATCGTGCGGGCCATGACCCGCTCGGCCGCGCAGGCTTGAGCCGCATCCCTGCCGGAGGCAGTTGACGGCATGATCGACTGCTCGTAGGCGACCTTCCCTGCTGCACCCTTTCAGGCAGGCGCGCGCGCTCGATGATGGCGCGCGTATCGGCCCATTCCAGGCCCTGGCCGTAGGTCTGCCGTGGCGCCCCTGACAGGCGCGTGGCGATGAACGCGTCTGCAACGTAGGCAGGAGCATGCGCGCGCAGGATGGCGCCGCGGCCAGCAGTCGCCAGCGCCTCGGCCAGACTGCGCCCGCGCTGCTCGAGCAGCCGCGGCTCGTGCAGCATCGCCTGAACCCGCTCCAGCTGCGCCTTGAGATGCGCATCGCCGCCGGCCGCGGTCGCCAGTCTCGTCCATGACGATCTCGAGCGTCTCCGGCTCGCGCTGCAGCACGCGCAGCAGGTCGAGCGCCATGACGTTGCCCGAGCCCTTCCCAGATGGCATTGAGCGGCAGCTCGCGATAAGACGCGCGCGCCAAAGCCCTCCTCCACGTAGCCGTTGCCGCCCAGGCACTCCATGGCCTCGTAGGCGACCGCCGGGCCCAGCTTGCACACCCAATACTTGGTCACCGGCGTCATCAGCCGGCGCCAGGCCGCCGCGTGCGGGTCGGAGGCGCGGTCGAAGCTGCGGCAGAGCCGGAACGCCAGCGCCGTTGCCGCCTCCACGTCCAGCGCCAGGTCGGCCAGCACCTGGCTGCATCAGCGGCTGGTCGACCAGCTTGCGTCTGGAACACCGTGCGGTGGCGGCAATGGTGGATGGCGTTGGCCAGCACCAGCCGCATCAGGCCCGCCGAGCCGACGGCGCAATCGAGCCGCGTGCCGGTCACCATCTCGATGATGTTGGGCACGCCGCGGCCTTCCTCGCCGATCAGCCAGCCGTGCGCCGCCTGGAACTCCACCTCCGAGGAGGCATTCGAGCGGTTGCCGAGCTTGTCCTTCAGCCGCTGCAGGCGCAGCGCATTGACGGAGCCGTCCGGCAGGAAGCGCGGCACCAGGAAGCAGGACAGCCCGCCCGGCGCCTGCGCCAGCACCAGGAACGCGTCGCACATGGGCGCCGACATGAACCACTTGTGCCCGGTGACGATGTATTCCGCGCCTGGTCCGCCGGCCCGCGCCGGCTGGCACGGCCGTCGTGGTGTTGGCGCGCACGTCGGTGCCGCCCTGCTTCTCGGTCATGCCCATGCCGATGGTGGCGCCGCGCTTGGCGCCGCACGGGCGCGAAGGTCTTGTCGTACTCGCGCGACAGGATCTTGGGCACCCATTCTGCGGCGATCTCGGGTTGCAGCAGCAGCGTCGGCACCGACGCGTTGGTCATGGTGATGGGGCACTGGTGGCCGGCCTCCATCTGGATCGCCATGTAGCAGCCGGCGGAGCGGGCGACGTTGGCGCCTGGCAGCGGGCTTGGCGCCTGGTGTCGCTGCATGGTCCCAGGCCGAGCAATGCAGGCCCTCGGCGATGCTCATCGCCATGCACTCGTGATAGGCCGGATGGAACTCGACGACGTCGAGCCGGTGGCCCTTGCTGTCGAAGGGCTTCAGCCGCGGCGGGTTCTCGTTGGCGAGCCGCCCGCGCTCGAAGGCGGCCGCGATGCCGCATGCCTCGCCGAAGGCGGTCGAGGCGCTTGACCGCCGCGCCGCCGCCCTCGCGGTTGACGGCTTCCATGAGCGCGCGGTCGCTGGTGAACAGGTTGACGTCCTCGAACGGCGGGCTCTGATTGAGGACCTCGTGCGTGGTAAACGGCTGGTTCATGCCGCACTCTCACGAATCGGAGTTGGCCCGCCTGCATTCGGTCATCATAGGCTCCGACGGCCTAGCAACATTACGTGGTTGGCGCAGCGCGCGCTATTCCCAGGCCTTCCCCAACCGCCGCTTGCTCGGCCGCCGCAATCGGCGTATAGGACCGGCTTTAATGACACGATCGATCGCCACGGCCGGCTTTCTCGCGCCGCCACCTGCTGACCTGCGAAGAGCTGACGGCGAGCGAAATCAGTGCATTGCTCGATCTGGCCGACAAGGCCGCCGACAGCAACCGGCAGATCAACAAGAAGCGTGACGTCCTGCGCGGGCGCACGCTGATCAATCTGTTCTTCGAGGCCTCCACCCGCACGCAAAGCTCCTTCGAGCTGGCGGGCAAGCGGCTCGGCGCCGACGTCATGAACATGAACATGTCGGCCTCGTCCATGCAGAAGGGCGAGACGCTGATCGACACCGCCATGACGCTGAACGCCATGCGGCCCGACATCCTGGTCGTGCGCCACCATGCTGCCGGCGCGGTGGAGCTGCTGGCGCAGAAAGTCGACTGCTCGGTGATCAACGCCGGCGACGGCGCGCATCAGCACCCGACCCAGGCGCTGCTCGACGCGCTCACCATCCGCCGCGCCAAGGGCCGCATCGGCGGGCTCACGGTGGCGATCTGCGGCGACATCATGCACTCGCGCGTCGCCCGCTCCAACATCAACGTGCTGAACACCATGGGCGCGCGCGTGCGCGTGGTGGCGCCGTCGACGCTGCTGCCGCCCCAGGCCGAGCGGCTCGGCGTCGAGGTGTTCACCGACATGAACGCTGGGCTGGAGGACGCCGACATCGTCATGATGCTGCGCCTGCAGCGCGAGCGCATGCAGGGATCCTACGTGCCCTCGAGCCGCGAATACTTCCACTTCTTCGGCCTCGACCAGGAGAAGCTCGCCCGCGCCAAGCCCGACGCGCTCATCATGCACCCAGGCCCCATGAACCGCGGCGTCGAGATCGCCTCCACCATCGCCGATCACTCGCGCAGCGTCATTCGCGACCAGGTCGAGATGGGCGTGGCGGTGCGCATGGCCGTGCTGGAAGCCATGGGGCGCCAGCTGCCCAACCATTGAGTGGCCTCGTGATGCGCAAGACCGAAACGGCTCCCGACGAGGCCACGGCCTTCCTCAACGCCCGGCTGATCGATCCGGCGTCCGGCAAGGACGAGCCGGGCGGCCTGCTGGTCAAGGACGGCCTAATCGCCGATCTGGGCGGACACCTGCGGCGCAACGCGCCCGAAGGCACGCGCGTGATCGACTGCAAGGGGCACGTGCTGTGTCCCGGCCTGATCGACATGCAGGTCTTCACCGGCGAGCCCGGCCAGGAGCACCGCGAGACGCTGAAGACGGCGAGCCACGCGGCAGCGGCCGGCGGCGTCACCACCATCGTCGTCATGCCCGACACCGAGCCGGTCATCGATCAGGTGGCGCTGGTCGACTTCATCCAGCGCCGCGCGCGCGACAACGCCGTCGTCAACGTGCACGTCATGGCGGCCATGACGCGCGGCCTCAAGGGCCAGGAGATGACCGAGATCGGCCTGCTGCAGCGGGCCGGCGCCATCGCCTTCACCAACGGCAAGTCGAGCGTCTCCAACGCCCGCGTCATGCGCAACGTGCTGCTCTACGCCAAGGATTTCGGCGCGCTGATCGTGCACCACACCGAGGACCCGCACCTGTCGCGAGGGCGCGGTGATGAACTCGGGCGAGGTGGCGACCCGGCTCGGGCTGCCCGGCGTCGACAAGGCCGCCGAGACCATCGTGCTGGAGCGCGACGTGCGCCTCGTCGAGATCACCGGCGGGCGCTATCACGCCGCGCAGATCAGCTGCGCGGAGAGCCTGGCCGTGGTGCGCGCCGCCAAGGCGCGCAAGCTGCCCGTGACCTGCGGCGTCTCGATCAACCACCTGACGCTCAACGAGAACGACATCGGCCCCTACCGCACCTTCTTCCGCCTGAAGCCGCCGCTGCGCGTCGGAGGAAGACCGCGCCGCCATGGTGCGGGCGCTGGCCGCGGGCGAGATCGACGTGATCGTGTCGAGCCACGACCCGCAGGACGCCGACACCAAGCGCCATCCCTTTGCCGAGGCCGCCGACGGCGCCATCGGCCTGGAGACGCTGCTGGCGGCCGCGCTGCGCCTCTACCACAACGACGAGATCGGCCTGCTGCCGCTGCTGCGCGCCATGACCGTCAACCCGGCCAAGCTGCTGGGGCTGCCCGCCGGCCGCCTCGAGAAGGGCGCACCGGCCGACCTGATCCTGGTCGATCTCGGCCAGCCCTGGGTGGTCGACAAGGCCGAGATCAGAGCCCGCTCGAAGAACTCGCCCTTCGACGAGAGCAAGATGCAGGGCCGCGTGCTGCTGACAATGGTTGCCGGCAAACCCGTGTACCAATACGCTGGCGCCGAGCGCGGCTGACGCCGCGCGCCGTGCGGAAGCGCTCGGGTCATGGGGCACCTTTTCTCGTTCTACGGCCTGTCTGGCGCTGCTCGCCGGCTATCTGCTGGGGTCGATCCCGTTCGGACTGATCCTGACCAAGGCCGCCGGCCTCGGCGACGTGCGCAGCATCGGCTCCGGCAACATCGGCGCCACCAACGTGCTGCGCACCGGCAACAAGGGGCTGGCGGCGGCCACCCTGGTGCTCGATACCCTGAAGGGCACCCTCGCGGTGCTGATCGTCTATGACATGGCGCTCAGGTTCGGCGGCTCCGACGCCTTCGCTCACCGCCAGATCGCCGATGCCCTTCAATACAGCTACATCGCCGGGCTCGGCGCCTTCCTCGGCCACATCTATCCGGTGTGGCTGCGCTTCCAGGGCGGCAAGGGCGTCGCCACCTTCATCGGCGTGCTGATCGGCATGCACTGGCCGGCGGCCCTGTGGTTCGGCATCATCTGGATCGGCGTAGCGCTGACGCACGCGCTACTCGTCGCTCGCCGCGCTTGTGCGCCACGGCCGGCGTCGTGCTTTACTATCTCGTCACCGGCTGGGCGGGGCTGCCGTTCGTGCTCATCATGGCCGCGCTGATCTTCCTCAAGCATCACGCCAACATCCGCCGCCTGCTGGAGGGCCGGGAGAGCAAGATTGGCGCCCGCTCGTGAGACGCGCACGCGGCTGACGCCGGCGCCGCTGCCGCAGGCGCCGCTCGACGCCGCCCAGCGCCTCGCCTGCCTGCGCCTGATCCGCAGCGACAACGTCGGGCCCGGTGACGTTTCGCGAGCTCATCAATCACTATGGCGGCGCCGAGCAGGCGCTGGAAGCCCTGCCCGAGCTGTCGCGCAAGGGCGGCCGGCGCGCAAGCACTCCGCATCTGCCCGCGCGACGTTGCCGAGGCCGAGCTGCAGGCCGCCGCCAGCGATCGGCGCCCAGCCGCTGTTCACCATCGAGCCCGGCTATCCGCCCGGCGCTGGCCGCCGTCGAGGTGCCCCCGCCGCTGCTCTACGTCAAGGGCAATGCCGGCCACCTGCTCCGGCCGATGATCGCCATCGTCGGCGCGCGCAACGGCTCGGCGGCCGGGCAGAAGCTCACGCGCATGTTCGCCTCCGCAGCTGGGCGCAGCCGGATTCGTGATCGCCTCCGGCCTGGCGCGCGGCATCGATGCGGCAGCCCACGAGGCCGCCCTGGATACCGGCACGGTCGCGGTGCTGGCCGGCGGCATCGACAATCGTCTATCCGCCCGAGAACGCCGCCCTGCAGCGCGAGATCGGCGAGCGCGGCTGCCTCGTCACCGAGAACCCGCCGGGCTTCGTGCCGCGCGCCCAGGACTTCCCGCGCCGCAATCGCATCATCTCCGGGCGTCTCGCTCGGGGTGCTGATCGTCGAGGCCGCCCGCCGCTCCGGCACCCTCATCACGGCCCGCATGGCCGGCGAGCAGGGCCGCGAGGTGTTCGCCGTGCCCGGCCATCCCGCTCGATCCGCGCGCGGAGGGCACCAACGGCCTCCTCAAGAGCGGCGCCACCCTGGTGACCGAGCCCGAAGACGTCGTTAGCGCGCTCGCGCCGCATGCTGCGCGAGGCACCGGCCCTGGCGCTCGCCCATGCTCGTCCGGAGATCGGCCGCCGGGCCGCCACCCGCCTGTATCGGCAGCCGTCGCCCGCTGCCGGACGCCGACCGCGAAAGGCTGCTGGCGGCGCTCGGGCCGGCGCCCGTCGACGTCGACGAACTCGGGCGCGCGACCGGCCTGTCGCCCCGCGCTATTCAGATCGCTCTGCTCGAGCTTGCGCTTGCGGGCCGGGTCGAGCGCCACGGGCATCAGCTGGTGTCCGCTGAAGGGCTTAGACCCCAGGCGCGCTCGTGGTCACGCGCGAACCGCCCATTCTCGTGCATACCTGGATAGGAACAAGTGCGTATGTCGACATCAATTATTCATCCCCGATCCAGGTTTGCCCCGGGTTTGACATGGCACCCTTCCTCCACCATGTTCTCGCCGCCCGAAGGCAAAGTCTCAACAACCAAGGACAGCGGGCCGCTCCAGAGGGTATCGGGCGGACGTGCTGAGCCGCATCTGAATGAACGTCGTCATCGTCGAATCGGCCGCCAAGGCCAAGGCCATCAACAAGTACCTGGGCTCCAGCTACAAGGTGCTGGCGTCCTACGGGCACGTGCGCGATCTGCCGTCCAAGGACGGCTCGGTCGAGCCCGACAAGGACTTCGCGATGCACTGGGACGTCGACGGACGGTCCCAGAAGGTCATGAAAGAGATCGCCGCCGCCGTCAAAGGCGCCGACAAGCTGATCCTGGCCACCGACCCCGATCGCGAGGGCGAGGCCATTTCCTGGCACATCCTGCGCATCCTGGAGGAACGCAAGGCGCTCAAGAAGGGCGTGCCCGTCGAGCGCGTCACCTTCAATGCCGTCACCAAGCAGTCCGTTCTGGACGCGATCAAGGCGCCCGCGGGAGATCGACGCGCCGCTGGTCGAGGCCTATCTGGCCCGCCGCGCGCTCGACTATCTGGTCGGCTTCACCCTCTCCCCGGTGCTGTGGCGCAAGCTGCCGGGCGCCCGCTCGGCTGGCCGCGTGCAGTCGGTGGCGCTGCGGCTCGTGTGCGACCGCGAAGCCGAGATCGAGGCCTTCAAGACCGAAGAATACTGGACCATCGAGGCCACGCTGGCGACCGCCAAGGGCGAGGAGTTCGCGGCCCGCCTCACTGCCATCGACGGCCGCAAGCTCGAGAAGCTCGACATCAAGGACGAGGCCTCCGCCAACGCCATCAAGGCGGCCATCGAGAAGGGCGACTTCCGCGTCGTGCGGTCGAGAAGAAGGCGGTGAAGCGCAATCCCTTCCGCGCCGTTCACCACCTCGACCCTGCAGAAGGACGCCTCGCGCAAGCTCGGCTTCTCGGCCAAGCAGACCATGCAGGTCGCCCAGCGCCTCTACGAGGGCGTCGACATCGGCGGCGAGACCGTCGGCCTCATCACCTACATGCGAACCGACGGCGTCACGATCATCCCGGAGGCCATCTGCGCCATCCGCGGCATGATCGAGCGCGAGTACTCGCAAGCGCTACGTCGCCGCCCTTCATCCGCGAGTACAAGACCAAGGCCAAGAACGCGCAGGAAGCGCACGAGGCGATCCGCCCGACCGACGATCACGCGCCGCCCGCAGGACGTGGCCAAGCTACCTCGAGCGCGACCAGGCCCGGCTCTACGAGCTGATCTGGAAGCGCACGGTGGCGAGCCAGATGGCCTCGGCCGAGCTCGAGCAGACCACCGCCGACATCGAGGTCAAGGGCCGCGACGGCAAGCCCTACGGGCTGCGCGCCTCCGGCTCGGTCGTGATGTTCGACGGCTTCCTCAAGCTCTACGAGGAGGGCCGCGACGACCGCGTCCGCCTGGTCGACAAGGGCAAGGAGGACCAGCGGAGGACGACGACAGCCGCCGCCTGCCGCCGCTCGCCGAGGGCGACCGCGTCAACGACCGCAAGCATCGAGGCCGAGCAGCACTTCACCGAGCCGCCGCCGCGCTATTCGGAAGCCACGCTCGTCAAGAGCATGGAGGAGCTCGGCATCGGCCGCCCCTCCACCTATGCCTCGACGCTCGCCGTGCTGCAGGAGCGCGACTACGTGCGCATCGACAAGAAGCGGCTGATCCCCGAGGACAAGGGCCGGCTGGTCACCGCCTTCCTGGAGAGCTTCTTCAAGCGCTACGTCGAATACGACTTCACGGCGGACCTGGAGGAGAAGCTCGACCTCATCTCCGACGGCAAGCTCGAGTGGAAGGACGTGCTGCGCGACTTCTGGCGCGACTTCATGCGGCGCGGTCGACGAGATCAAGGACCTGCGCGTCGGCGAGGTGCTGGAAGCGCTGAACGAGCTGCTGGGTCCGCACATCTTCCCGCCGCGGGCCGAGGGCGGCGACCCGCGCCAGTGCCCGAACTGCGGCGAGGGCCGCCTGAGCCTCAAGGTCAGCGGCAAGTTCGGCGCCTTCATCGGCTGCTCGAGCTATCCCGACTGCCGCTACACGCGCCAGCTCACGCAGCCGGCGCGACGGCCCGGCCGAGGCCTCGACGCCCGACGGCAAGCTGCTCGGCCACGATCCCGAGACGGGCCTCCCCGTCACGCTGCGCATCGGCCGCTTCGGCCCCTACGTGCAGCTCGGCGAAGCCGGCAAGGACAAGGACGAGAAGCCCAAGCGCTCGTCGATTCCCAAGGGCGTCGATGCCAACAGCGTCGACCTCGAGTACGCGCTGCAGCTGCTGTCGCTGCCGCGCGCGATCGGCATCCATCCCGAGACCGGCAAGCCGATCACGGCCGGCCTCGGCCGCTACGGGCCGTTCATCCTGCACGACGGCACCTATGCCAACCTGCCGACGCGTGGAGGAGGTGTTCACGGTCGGCATCAACCGCGCCGTGGTGCTGCTGGCCGAGAAGAAGGCCGGCGGCGGCAAGGGCCGCTTCCAGCGCGCCGCGCCGACCGTGCTCAAGGAGCTGGGCGAGCATCCCGAGCGAAGGCGGCAAGATGCAGGTGCTGTCGGGCCGCTACGGCCCCTACGTCAAGCACGGCGACGTCAACGCCACGCTGCCGCGCGGCAAGGAGCCGGCGGCGCTGACCATGGACGAGGCCGTGCAGCTGATCGCCGAGCGCGCGGCCAAGGGCCCGTCCAAGGCCAAGGCCCGCCGCGGCAGGCAACGGCCAACAGCCAAGGCCGAACGACGCCGAAGCGCCGCCAAGGCGCAAGGCCAAGCGGCCAAAGCTCCAAGGCCAAGGGCAAAGCCAAAGGCAAGGGCAAGGCGGCCGGCACGCGCGAGGCCGCGGAGTAGGCACGACAGGACCACGGTGGCCCGCAAACCCAAGACGCCCGCGCCGCACGGGGCTGCCCAGCAAGGACGAGATCCTCGAGTTCATCCAGAGCGCCGAGCGCCAAGGCCGGCAAGCGCGAGATCGCGCGCGCCTTCTCGGTCAAGGGCGGCGACCGCATCGCGCTGAAGCAGCTGCTGGCCGAGATGGCCGACGAGGGCCTGCTGCTCGGCAACCGCAAGGGCTTCAAGGAGCGGGGCGAGCTGCCGCCGGTGGCCGTGCTGGAGATCGTGGCGCGCGACGACGACGGCGAGCTCGTCGCCGAGCCCGCGGTGTGGGACGCCGAGCGAGGGCGAGCGCCCGCGCGTGCTGGTGCTGGCCAGCCGCGGCTCGGCGCGCCCGGGCGAGCCGGCGCTCGGCCAGGGCGACCGCATCCTGGCGCGCCTGACGCGCCTCGAGGACGCGGACGTGTTCGGCTACCGCTACGAGGCCGAGCCCATCAAGCGCCTGCCGAAGGAGAAGCGGCGCCAGCTCGGCATCTTCCGCGCGCGCGCCAAGGGCGGCGGCGTGATCGATCCGGTCGACCGCAAGGAGCTGAAGGAGTGGCCGATCGCGCCGGGCGACGAGGGCGATGCCAAGGACGGCGATCTGGTGCGCTTCGATCTTGCCCGTCCGGGCCGCCTGGGCGTGCCGCAGGCGCGCGTGGTCGAGACGCTCGGCAATCCCGACGACCAGCGCAAGATCAGCCTGATCGCCGTGCACGCGCACGGCATTCCCGACGAGTTTCCCGACGCCGTGCTCGCCGAGGTCGAGACGCTGCGAGCGCCGAAGCTCGCGGGCCGCACCGACCTGCGCGCGCTGCGACCTCCTGACCATCGACCCCGTCGACGCGCGCGACCACGACGACGCGGTGCACGCCGCGCCCGACGACCCGCGCAACAGCGGCGGCTGGATCGTGCACGTGGCCATCGCCGACGTGGCCCACTACGTGCGCCCGGGCACCCGGCTCGACCGCGAGGCGCAGCTGCGCGGCAACTCGGTCTACTTCCCCGACCGCGTCGTGCCGATGCTGCCGGAGCGCATCTCCAACGACCTGTGCTCGCTGCGCGAAGGCGAGGAGCGCCCCTGCCTCGCCGTGCGCATGGTGTTCGACCGGCACGGGCAACAAGAAGAGCCACACGTTCCTGCGCGCCATGATGCGCTCGGCCGCCAAGCTCTCCTACGAGGAGGCGCAGGCCGCCATCGACGGCCGCCCGAGCGCCAAGAGCCGAGCCGCTGCTGGACGCGCGCGCTCAAGCCGCTGTGGGCCGCCTACGCGGCGCTCGCGGCGGCGCGCGACCGGCGCGAGCCGCTCGACCTCGACCTGCCGGAGCGCAAGATCCTGCTCGACAAGGAGCGGCCGCGTCGAGCGCGTCGTCGTGCCCGAGCGGCTCGACGCGCACCGGCTGATCGAAGAGTTCATGATCCAGGCCAACGTCGCGGCCGCCGAGGCCCTGGAGGAGAAGCGCGCGCCCGTCATCTACCGCGTGCACGACGCGCCCTCGAAGGAGAAGCTCGCTGGCGCTGCGCGACTTCCTCGACAGCCTCGACCTGAAGCTGCCCGGCTCCGAGCACGCTGCGCGCCGGGCGACTTCAACGCGTCCTGCAGCGCGCCAAGGCGCTGCCCGTTGCCGACCTCGTCAACGAGGTGGTGCTGCGCTCGCAGTCGCAGGCGGTCTACGCGGCCGAGAACATCGGCCACTTCGGCCTCAACCTGCAGCGCTACGCGCACTTCACCTCGCCGATCCGCCGCTACGCCGACCTCGTCGTGCACCGCTCGCTGATCCGCGCGCTGGGGCTCGGCGCCGGCGGCATCGAGCGACGAGGAGGCCGAGCGGCTCAAGGACATCGCCCAGGCGATCTCCGACGCCGAGCGCCGCGCCATGGCGGCCGAGCGCGAGACCGCCGACCGGCTGATCGCCGGCTATCTCGCCGACCGGGTCGGCGCCGAGTTCGCCGCCCGCATCTCGGGCGTGACGCGCTCGGGCCTGTTCGTGCGCCTCACCGACACCGGCGCCGACGGCTTCGTGCCGGCCGCCACCATCGGCGACGACTACTACCGCCACGACGAGGACCGCGCACGCCCTTGTCGGCGACCGCACCGGGCGAGGCCTACCGGCTGGGCGACGAGGTGCGCGTGCGCCTCGTCGAGGCGATCCCGATGCGCCGGCGCGCTGCGCTTCGAGATGCTCTCGCCCGGCAAGCGCGACGGCGGCGCTGCCGCGCACAAGACCAAGTGGAGCGGCAAGCGATTGCGCGGGCGCAACAGGCGCCGCTGAACGAAGCCTGCATGCGCGCGCGGCCTCGGGGCTTGACGTCTCGGCCATGGCGGCTAGATCGTCGCGCCCTGCCACACGAGGAGCCGCTCATGACCGTCTGCGCGCCGCCGACGCAAAACCGCTCCAGTCGCGCAAGACGCTGCGCCCGCGCGATGCGGCGACGCTGATCGTCGTCGACAGTCCATCGGGCGAGCCGCGCGTGCTGCTGGGGCGGCGGCGCCCCGACATGGTGTTCATGCCGGGCCGCTATGTGTTTCCCGGCGGCCGCGTCGATCCTGGCGACCGGCACATCGCCGTGGAGCACGACCTGCAGCCGGGCAACATCGAGAGAGCTGATGGTGGCCATGAACGGCAACCCCAGCCCGTCGCGGGCGCGGGCACTGGCGCTGGCAGCGGTGCGCGAGACCTTCGAGGAGGCGGGCCTGCTGATCGGCACGCCGGCGCAGACGGCGCGGCGCCGCCCAAGTCCCAGGCCTGGCAGGAGTTCTTCGCGCACGGCTTCCGCCCGGCGCTGGCGCCAGCTGACGTTCTTTGCGCGCGCCATCACGCCACCCGGACGTCCGCGGCGGTTCGACACGCGCTTCTTCTGTGTTCCGGCCGACGCGATCGTTCACAAGATCGCGATTGCCGACGGCGAGCTGTCCGACCTCGAGTGGCACTCGATCGCGCAGGCGCGCAGCGCTGGAGCTGCCCAACATCACGCGGGTAGTGCTGGAAGACCTGGGCGAACGGATTGCCGCGGGTGCACTGCAACATCGGACCTGCCCGTGCCGTTCTATCACCGCCGCAACGGCGAATTCGTCATCGCGACCTGATCACAGGCACTGGACTGCTCACCTTGACTACCCAAGACGAGCTGGATATAGTGCCGCCGACATCAAACGCAACGAGCCATGGACGAACCGGGATCTCATGGCCAAACCAATCACCCAGAAGATCAAGCTGCTCAGCACTGCGGGCACTGGGTTCTTCTACGTGACCAAGAAGAACCCGCGCACCGCCACGGACAAGATCAGCTTCCGCAAATACGATCCGATTGCCCGCAAGCACGTCGCCTTCAAGGAAGCCAAGATCAAGTAGTCACGCGCTTATTCGCGCGCGTTGCTCCTTTCTGTCCGCCGTGCATCTTCGCAATGTTGGGGTGCAAGCTCATGCGACATGGGCCGACATGGCACGTCGAAGCAAGCAGCGATCGAGACGTTGGCGCGCAGACGCACGCCGCAGCGTTCAGCAGCGGATTGTTGGACGGGAGAGAGAGAGTGTGGCCGGCGTCGAGACTGACATCGGCAGCGGGGTAGAAGTCCGAGCAGCCCCGACGCCGGCCTGCCAAGTCATGGACCAAAGAGGGCGTTGGCCATCGACCTGGCTAACGATCGACCCGACACGGCATCACAAGAGGAGGCCACTCCTAGCCGCTAAGGGACGATCACACCTCACGGCATCAGGAGATGCGGCGGACCTGAGAGTCCGTGAGGATCTCGTAAATTTCGATGTGGATAGCGCATTGCGCTGATGCGCCCGCCCGCCGCCAGAGAAACCCGCTAGACCCTCCTCCCGCCTACTATCCCCTGTTCAACAAAGCAGAACGAAACGCAGTTGGCAATACTCGCACACGGCTAGCTTTGTGGCCAGCATGCACCACCACTGTACGTTTAGTATGACGAAGAGGCGAAACTGGAGCTTATTCGCGCCTGTCTCGCATGCCGCACCGGAAAGCTCAATTGTTTCATTGACTTAGCGGACGCATCGGCCCGCGGTCAGGCAGCGTCGGCAACCACGCGATTGCGCCCTGCGCGCTTGGCGCAATAGAGCGCCTCGTCAGCCCTCTGAAGCAACGCGTCCACGCTTTCGTCGGGATGCTCGAGGGTCGCCAGACCGACGCTGGCGGTCACCCGCGACTTGGGTAGCAGCGACCGACTTGGAACGGCTCGGCGGCGATGCACGCGCACACACGCTCGCCCACAAGGCGAGCCCGCTCCACGGTGGTATCGGGCATGACGATGATGAACTCTTCCCCGCCCATGCCGGCACACGAGGTCGATGCCGCGGATGTTGCGGCGCAATCGCTGCGCGAACTCGCGCAGCACGCTGTCGCCGGCGGCGTGGCCGTAGGTGTCGTTGACGGACTTGAAGTGGTCGATGTCGGCGACCAGCACCGACAGCGGCCGGCCCGAGCTCTTGGCCTGCTCGGTCAGCGCCTTGAGATGCGTCTCCAGATAGCGCCGGTTGAACAACCCGGTGAGCGGGTCGGTGACGGCCAGCTCCACGCTTGCGGAGAGGCTGTCGCGCAACATGGTCGGAGCAGCGCTTGCGGCGTAGCTGGGTGCGAACGCGGGCAAGCAGCTCCTGGCGATCGACGGGGCGGGAGAGATAGTCGTTCACGCCCATGTCCAGCGCGCGCAGCAGCCGCTGTCCGTCGTCCGGCTCGACCATGACCATGATCGGCAGGTGGCGCAGGCGCTCGAGCGAGCGCACCTGGCCGCACAGCCTGCAGCCCGTCGGCGCCGGCGAGCGTGAGGCTGGCGATCAGAAGATCGTAGGTTCCCTCGCCCAGACGCGACAAGCGCAGCGCGCGACGTCGGGTTCCACGTCAACCGTATGCATCTTTCTGAGCGCCGCAGTCACGCGCTGCACCGCGCGCTCCTGGTCCTCGACGAGCAGGATGCGCGCACCGGCCTCCGCCTGGCCCCACGTCGCCGAAGGGGATCGCGAGCAAGCCCATTTCGACCCCGCTCGACACCCGCATCAGCATCTCGTCGTTGAGGGTCTTGAGACGTGCCAGGTTCTTCACCCGGGTGATGAGAGCGATGTCGTCGACGGGCTTGGTGATGAAGTCGTCGGCACCGGCCGTCAGGCCCTGGACCTTGTCGGTGGGCTGGTCGAGCGCGGTGACCATGACCACCGGCAGGTGCATGGTCGCGCGCCGCCTGCTTGATGCGGCGGCAGACCTCGAAACCGTCCATGCCCGGCATCATCACGTCGAGCAGAACGACGTCCACGTGCTCGGTCTCGAGCAGCTCGAGCGCGTCCATCGCCGTTGAAGGCGCTCAGCACCTCGAAGTACTCGGCAGACAGGCGAGCCTCGAGCAGCTTGACGTTGGCCAGGATGTCGTCAACGACCAGTACGCGGGCGGTCATTAAGGCACCTACGCTACGCGAACAACCGCCTCACTCTTCGCCGAGATACCGACGCACCGTGTCGAGGAACATGGCGATCGATATGGGCTTGGAGATGTAGGCCTCGCAGCCGCCCTGGCGGATGCGTTCCTCATCCCCCTTCATTGCGAACGCGGTGACGGCAATCACCGGAATGTCGCGCAGCTGTTCGTCGTCCTTGAGCCACTTGGTGACCTCCAGGCCCGACACCTCCGGAAGCTGGATGTCCATCAGGATGAGATCGGGACGCTGCTCGCGCGCCAGCCGCAGCGCTTCCATGCCGTTGCGCGTCTGCAGCGTGCGGTAACCGTGCGCGTCCAGCAGATCGTGGAAGAGCTTCATATTGAGCTCGTTGTCCTCCACGATGAGGACGGTCCTGGCAGCCTCGCGGGCGACGGGCCGGCGATCGGCAATCGTGCTGCTCGTGTCCTGGTACATCGTCCGCCCCGCGAGCCCAACTCCCCGCGCCCCTGAAGTCATGCACCGATTCTAGGTGCGGCTTAGAGGCGACTTTGCTGCAAAATCCGTAACCAACTGTTTAAGATTGGCCGGCGTCGCCGGACATGGTTACTTCGGCGACATGCACAGAACCATTCAGGGTCTGACCTTCGAGGCGGCGGAAGACATTGCTGTTCAAGGACTTGTATTCCTGTCAGCGGAGCCCTCGCGTCTGGCGCGGTTCTTGACGCTGACGGGTCTCCAGCCTGCCGAGGTTCGTGAACTGGCTGGAACACCGCAATTCCTCGCCGCAGTGCTCGAACATCTTTTGGCCGACGAATCGCTGTTGCTGTCGTTTGCTGCCAACGCGTCGATCCAACCTCGCGCGGTGGCGCCGGCGCTTGCGCTTCTGCAGCAGGCCGTTGACGGGACACGACGGCGATGAGCGATGTCGTACCCGACCATGCGGTGTTGCGGCTTGGCATCGATCTCGGTGGCAGCAAGATCGCCGGCGTGGCCTTGGGTGCGGATGGCGCCGCGCTCGCGCAGCATCGCGAGCCAGCCCCGCGACACGACTATGCGGCGACGGTTCGCGCGATCGGCGAGATGGTGGCGGCGCTGGAGCAAGAGGCGGGCAGCCGCGGCACGATTGGCATCGGCATGCCCGGCTCGATCTCGCCCGCCAGCGGCCTCGTGCAAAACGCCAACTCGACCTGGCTCAACGGCCGGCCGTTCGCGGTCGACCTCGAGGCGCACTTGGGGCGTGCAGTCCGGCTTGCCAACGACGCCAACTGCTTTGCCCTGTCTGAAGCCATCGACGGCGCGGGTGCCGGAGCCGTCTCTGTTTTCGGCGTCATTCTCGGCACCGGCTGCGGCGGCGGCCTCGTGTACAGAGGCGCATTGATCGACGGGCCGCATCACATCGGCGGCGAGTGGGGGCACAACCCGCTGCCCTGGGCAAAGCCGGATGAACATCCTGGGCGCTTGTGCTGGTGCGGCCGCCACGGCTGCATGGAAACATGGGTGTCGGGGCCGGGATTGGAGGCCGACCACGCACGCGCGAGCGGCGAGGCGCTTGCAAGCGAGAAGATTGTCGAGCGGGCCGATGCCGGCGACGCTCAGGCGAGAGCCAGCCTCGATCGCCATGCGAGTCGGCTTGCCCGAGGTCTTGCACACGTAGTCAACATCTTCGATCCGCACATCATTGTGCTGGGCGGAGGCCTGTCGAAGCTGGCACATCTCTACCAGGTACTGCCAGGGCGCATCGCCCAACACGTGTTCGCCGACCGCGTCGAGATTTCCGTCACGCCCCCGCGCTGGGGCGATGCGAGCGGCGTACGAGGCGCCGCGTGGCTCTGGGGGCAGCCGTAGCCCCTACTTGTCGCACTTGGACGGCTCGTGAAAGGCGATGCTTGTCAGCTCGCCTTGCAGCGCGAATTCCCCGTAGTCGATGAAGAGCTTCCGGCTGACACCATTCTCGAACATGAGAAAGGACAACTCGTACACCGGCACCGCATCCTGCTCGCCGCCCCCCGGCTCGAAATAGGCGATGGAGACCGGCCAGCCCTTGAGCTCGTCCAGACGCTCGGCCTTCTTCACGAGCGGCAGCTTGCGATTGCTCCCTGGCGCCTGTACTCGCCCGATGGCCGCCACCGTGTCGTAAACCTTCTCGCCCTTCTCCGAACCATCATAGAGCTCGGCGCGGAACGCGCTCTTGGCCGCCTTGGCTGCGGCGAGCAGGGCGATGGTGTGCTGTACGGGGAAATGAACGCGCGAGGAAACCGATATGCTCTTCTTCGCCGGCTTGGTGAGTTCGACCTTGACCTCCTCGTCGGCATTGCCCCGTGCTGCCTCGCCGACAGTTGTTTCGGTCACCTTGTCGTCCCGGTACTGGCTGGAGTCGAAGCGAAAGCGCTTGCCCTGTCCGTCCTCCCAGGTCGTTGAACGCAGGTCCGTCACGACAGTGTTGCCGCTTTGATTGGTCATGCGAGTGACGAAGCGCATGGTCTGCGTGTAGCCCTCGCAAACGGAGCCAGTGAGATCGTAAGCCATGCGCCCCACCACCGCACTGACGCCGGTGCCGCCGCGCGTAGTGGCGAGCGCCAGCTCGTAGATGGCACGGTGCGGCGCAAGCACGATACCGTCCGGCGCGGCTGAACCGTCGGCCGACCCGAGCACTATCAAGACCATCGCGCCTAGCGCGGCTTGCAGCGCACGGGCGAGGCTTGCATTTTTCTTCATTCGGTCGCTCCCGCGAAGGGCCATTCAAGGGCCGGCAGTCTCACAGCGTAGTGGGCAGCCTATCTCTTGCAAAGGACGGATCGCGCTGACAACATCTTCGCCTTCAAACATGCGCACAAGTTGGCGATTGCGCGCGGGAGGCGGAAACTGGACATGACGTCAGCCTCGCAGATCCAGGGCGCCCACAAAGGCCAGGGCGGCCCGGCCCTCGACCGCACAGCTTTCCTGCGGCCATTTGCCCATCGCGGCCTGCACGATCACGCGCAGGGCCGGCTGGAGAATACGGCACCGGCGTTTCGCGCTGCCGTCCAGAAGCACTACGGCATCGAATGCGACCTGCAGGCAGCCGAGGACGGCACGCCGATGGTGTTCCATGACGCGAGGCTCGAACGGCTGGTCGACGCTGCGGGCCCAATAGCATCCTACACGCCGTCCAGGTTGAGAAAGTTTCGCTACAAGGGCCAGAAGGAGAAAATACTGACGTTCGGGCAGTTCCTGGAGCTGGTTCACGGCCGAGTGCCGGTGCTGGTGGAAGTGAAGGTCAACGGCACCGCGGGTCGGTCGACCTTCCTGGACAAGATCGCGCGCGCTGCACGGGCCTACCACGGCCCGATCGCGCTGATGTCGTTCAATCGCACCATTGTCACCGAGCTCTCGGTGCGCGCGCCGAAGGTCCCGCGAGGATGTGTCGTCGGAAGTCGGCAGATCCTGGCGGGCCTGTGGGCTCGGAACAAGAAACAGCGCGACGGCATCGGCTTCTATGCGGTGGACGTCAAGCTGGCGGCGGTGGCAAGGACCTGGATGAAACGCAATGCGCTCGACCTCCCTCTCTTTGCCTGGACGGTACGAACGCCAAGACAACGGGCGACGGCTGCACGCTGGGCCGACGCGCCGATCTTCGAGGGCTATGAGGCCTGACTGCGTGTCGCGCACCCTACCCACGCAACTTCCGATTTTGCCTGTCAGACCCGTCGCATGTGGCCGTTGCGGCGGTTGTGCTGCTGTGGTCCTTTAGCCGTGACGGCGGTTGCCAGCGTTGGGTGAAAATGAGCGCAGCGTGTGGGGCGAAAGTAGAGGTTGTGGCCAGGGCGGCCGACATCCCGGCTGCGGCGTGGGATGCCTGCGCCAACCCCGACATGGCGACCTTCAATCCCTTCATCGCGCACGATTTCCTGAAAGCGCTCGAGGACGCAGGCACTGTCGGCGGGCGGACGGGCTGGACACCGCGGCACTTGGTGCTCAAGACCGCAGCCGATGAGATCGCCGGCTGCGCGCCCGCCTATCTCAAGACGCACAGCCAGGGGGAGTACGTCTTCGATCATAGCTGGGCGGAAGCCTTCATGCGGGCGGGTGGAGACTACTACCCCAAGCTGCAGATCGCCGTGCCTTTCACGCCGGTACCTGGCCGCCGGTTGCTGGTGCGCCCCGGTCCGACCTCTGAGAGCTACGAAGGCCTACTCGCCAGTGCCGCAACGCAAATCGTCGAGCGCAATCAGCTCTCGGGCGTGCACGTCACCTTTGTCGCCGAGGATCAATGGCAGCGGCTCGGAGCGCAGGGCTTCTTGCAACGTACCGACCAGCAGTTCCATTGGGGCAATGCCGGCTACACCAGCTTCGACAACTATCTGGCCTCGCTCGCCTCGCGTAAGCGCAAGACCATGCGCAAGGAGCGCGAGCAGGCATTGGCCGCGGGCGTCACCATCGTGTGGCTGCGGGGCCGAGAGATCACGGAAGCCGACTGGGATGCCTTCTTCGCGCTTCTACATGCAGACGGGCTCGCGCAAGTGGGGGCGGCCCTATCTCAACCGCAAGTTCTTCTCGTTGCTCGCCGGGAGCGCGGTGGGTGACCGCTGCCTGCTGATGCTCGCCAAGCGCGGCAACCGCGCAATTGCCGGTTCGTTCCACATGATCGGCGGCGACTGCCTGTTCGGCCGCTATTGGGGCGCGCTGGAGCATCACCCCATGCTGCATTTCGAGATGTGCTACTACCAGGCCATCGACTACGCCATTCAGCACAAACTTGCGCGCGTGGAAGCGGGCGCCCAGGGCGAGCACAAGCTGGCGCGCGGCTACCTGCCGACCACGACCTACTCGGCCCACTACCTCGCCGATCCGGCGCTAAGGCGCGCGATCGCCGACTACCTCGTGCGCGAGCGCAAGTATGTGGAAGCAGCGGGCGAGAAACTGGCCGAGCATGCGCCCTTCCGCAAGGCGCCGCCTGCGGATCAGACGTGACGGTTGGCGCTGGCGACGAAGAAGTCGCCGCGTGGCCACGTCTCGAAGGGCGCCAGGCGAATTGCCCAACCGAAGATCACCAGCAGAAGCAGGGTGGATGCAACGATCATGTCGCAGCGCTCGGCACGACGGAGCGCGCTGCGGCGAGCGATCGCCTTGGCGTCCTCCCTGCCAGCGCTGTTCACTGCGTCGCGCATTGCTGATACTCTGTAGGCTCCTTGCGAGCTGTACCACTTTCACACGAGTCTCTTTGCGCATGATTAATGCAGGAGACATCCTGGGAAGAAGGTTGCGAAACGATTAACACGCGTGGGGCGTGCGTGAAGGGAATCCTGATGGCCTACGACACCAACAACGTATTTGCGAAGATCTTGCGTGGAGAGCTGCCGGCTCAAAAAGTGTACGAGGACGCCGACACCTTGGCGATCATGGACATCATGCCGAGGTGCGAGGGGCACACCCTCGTCATTCCGAAGGCGCCCGTGCGCAACGTTCTCGATGCAAGCGCGGCTCAGCTCGCGGCGTGCATGAAGACGGTGCAAAAGGTTGCAGCGGCAGCCGTCAAAGCTTTCGCAGCCGACGGCTTCACGTTGTTGCAGGCCAACGAGGCAGCCGGCGGACAGGTGGTGTTCCACCTGCATTTCCATGTGATGCCGCGCTGGGAGGGCAAGTCGCTGGGTCCCGCCGCCAGCAAGATGGAGAAGCCGGAGACGCTCGCCGCCAACGCCGAGAAAATCAGGAAGGCGATCGCCGGCTGAAGCGGGAATGAGCCGCTGGTCCGAGGATCCCGACCGTGCCGCGGACGCGCTGATCGAGCGCTGCCTGGACGAGCTTGCGCTCAGTGGACGCATCCTGCTCGTCAATCAGCAAGCCATTTTGCCTCGTCTGCTGCAGGAACGCGGCCTGTCGTGCAGCATCTGGAACCGGCGGCTGACCGGCGGCCACGCGGCGACACCCTGGCCGCCCGCAGGACCCTTCGATGGCGGGCTGGTACGCCTGCCCAAGGCAAGGGACGAGCAGCGCATGACCGCGCACGCGAGCTGTAGCGTGCTGGTGCCCGGCGGTCGGCTCGTCCTCTACGGCGGCAACGACGAAGGCATCCGCTCGGCTGCGGGCTGGCTCCAGGACATCGCTGGCGGCGTCGAGGTGGTGGTCGCAAGGGGTCATGGCCGGGTGCTGGCAGCGACCAGGCCGGAAGCGAACGACGGGCTGCGAGGTTCGCTGCAGGCCTGGCGCACGGTTGCGCCGATGGCGATTGCGGGCGTTACACGGGGTTGGGCGAGCTACCCCGGCATTTTCGCGGCGGGCCGGCTGGATGAGGGAACGGCCCTGCTGATCGGCGAGCTGCCGCCGCTCGCCGCCGGCACCCGCGTGCTCGACTATGGCTGTGGATCGGGCCCGATCGGGGCTGCTGCCTTGGCATTCGCGCCAGGAATCGTGCTCGATATGCTCGACAGCGACACGGTGGCGCTGGAAGCCGTGCGGGAGAACGTACCGAGCGCCACGCGTATTCTCGGCACGCGCCTCGCCGATGCAGGAAAGACGCGCTACCAGGTCATCCTTTCAAACCCGCCGCTGCACGAGGGCGTAGCGGAGGACCATGCTCTGCTCGAGCGACTGTTCGCCGATGCACCCGGTTCGCTTGCGCCGCAAGGCATGCTGCAGATCGTCGTGCAGCGCCGCGTGCCGCTCGACCGGCTGCTGGCCCAGCATTTCGCGCGGGTCGAGATCGTGGCAGAGAACGGCCGCTACAGGGTGTGGCGGGCAACGGCCCCTTGAGGACAACGGGCAGGAATCAACGCGCCAGCAGCTGTGCGCCCATCAACAAGGCCGCGCCCCCGCCGACGCCGGCAGCGAGATTGCCGCGCAAGACGAAATAGAACGCGACACCACCGACGAAGGCGCCGAGACGAATCATCGTCGGCACCTGCGCCAACGCGCCCACCGGAAACAGCAGCATGCGCGTCACCAGGCCAGCGATCAGCGCGGTGGCGACCGAGCGAATCCAGAGGAAAGGTGCGCCCTCGACGTCGAGGCGGCCGCCGATGAAATAGCCGAGCCAGCGCCAAATCTCGGTGGCGAGAAAGCCTGCCAGCAACAACGTGAGGTAGCCGCCCAATCCATCGTTGAGAAAGCTCATGGGCTGCCGCCCATCGCGCGCTTGGGTCGCGCCCTGCCGATGAAGAAAGCGACGGTTCCGCCGAGCAGCCCGGTGGCGAGCAGGTCGAACCCCGGCGCAACGACATGAAGAACCGGAGCGAGCACGCAGCCCGCGGCGACGGCAGCCGCGTCCATGCGCGACCGCGACGTGCCCATGAGCGACAGGAGAAAGTAGAGCGGTGTGAGAAACAGCAGGGCAGCCGAAACCAGAGGGGGAACGGTGCCGGCGAGTGCATAGCCGGCGAGCGCTCCGAGCAGCATCGCGGCCGAGATCGCCAGCCCGAGACCGAGGTGGTAGGGCAGACGCATGTCGACTTCGAGACCGGGCAGCCGGCGGTTGGCCTCGATCCAGGTGGTGATGGCAATGAAATGGGCCGCCGCCAGCTCGAGCCAGAGGCGCTGCCGGCTGCCTCGGAAGAGTGGCACAACCGTCGCCGTCATCGGCAGAAGCCGCATGGCGGCGAGAGCGACAGCGAAGGCCGCAACGGCCGCCCCTTCATTGCGCGCCAGCTGATCGACCAGCACCACCTGGTTCGGCAGCGCGAACATGGTGAGCGACATGAAGGCGGTATGGCCGAGGCTGAACCCGCCGTCACGGGCCAGCGCGCCGAAGCCGAGCGCGGTGGCAAACAGCACGCCAGCCGGCACCGAGATCGCAACCAGCAATCCTCGGGCGAACGCACTGGCTGGGGCCGTGAGCGGCATTGGCGCAGGCAAAACTCCCGCTGCGGGCTGAACCTGTCAGGTCCTCCCCGCGCATCTCCTTGCCTAAGCCGGAAGCGCTTGCGTTACCGGCCGGTGCGGCCGCCTAGTCGTCCTTGCGACGAGGAACACTGGGGACGGCGCCGGCCCTGGGACGATCCTTCTTGTCCTTGGGACCGGAAAGGGCCTTGCGCGGCACGGTCTCCACCAGCGCCGCATCGTCCTCGCCTTCCTCCTCGTCGTCCTCCTCGTCGCTGCCGTCCTTGCCCTTGCCCTTCGCCTTGGGCTCTGCCGGGAAGTATTCGAAGTCGAGCTTCCTCTCGGCCCCCTCGCCGACGACCAGCACGCGCACGGTGCCGCCGTGCTCGAGCTTGCCGAACAGCAGCTCGTCGGCCAGCGGCTTCTTGATGTGCTCCTGGATGACGCGCGCCAAAGGCCTGGCGCCGAACTTCTCGTCGTAGCCCGTCTCGGCGAGCCACCTGGCGGCACCCTCGGTCAGCTCGATGGTGACGCCACGGTCGGCGAGCTGGGCTTCCAGCTGGAACACGAACTTCTCGACCACCTTGAGGATGATCTCCGGTGGCAGCCCGGCGAAGGGGATGACCGCGTCCAGCCGGTTGCGGAACTCCGGCGTGAACATGCGGTTGATGGCCTCCGTGTCATCGCCTTCACGCTTGGTGCTGCCGAAGCCGATGGCCGGCCGGGCCATGTCGGCGGCACCGGCGTTGGTGGTCATGATCAGCACGACGTTGCGGAAGTCGACCTTCTTGCCGTTGTGGTCGGTCAGCTTGCCGTGGTCCATCACCTGCAGGAGGATGTTGAACAGATCAGGGTGCGCCTTCTCGATCTCGTCGAGCAGCAGCACGCAGTGCGGGTGCTGGTCGATGCCGTCGGTCAAGAGGCCGCCCTGGTCGAAGCCGACGTAGCCCGGAGGCGCGCCGATCAGGCGCGATACCGTATGCTTCTCCATGTACTCCGACATGTCGAAGCGCAACAGCTCGACGCCCATCAGGCCCGCGAGCTGCTTGGCGACCTCGGTCTTGCCGACGCCGGTGGGGCCTGAGAACAGGTAGCAGCCGATCGGCTTCTCCGGCTCGCGCAGGCCGGCCCGCGACAGCTTGATGGCGCTCGCCAGCGCCTCGATCGCCTTGTCCTGGCCGAACACCAATCGCTTCAGGTCCTTGTCGATGGCAGCCAGCACCTCGGCGTCCGACTTGCTGATGGTCTTGGGCGGGATGCGCGCCATGGTGGCGACGGTCGCCTCGACCTCCTTCACCCCGATCTTCTTCTTGCGCTTGGCCTCCGGCACCAGCATCTGCGAGGCGCCCGTCTCGTCGATCACGTCGATCGCCTTGTCGGGCAGCTTGCGGTCGTTGATGTACTTGGCCGAGAGCTCCACCGCCGCCTTGACGGCGTCGTTGGTGTACTTGAGCTTGTGGTACTCCTCGAAGTAGGGCTTGAGGCCTTTCAGGATCTCGATGGAGTCGGCGACGGTGGGCTCCTTGATGTCGATCTTCTGGAACCGCCGCACCAGCGCGCGATCCTTCTCGAAGTGCTGGCGGTACTCCTTGTAGGTGGTGGAGCCGATGCAGCGCACCGTGCCCGACTGCAGCGCCGGCTTGAGCAGGTTCGACGCATCCATGGCGCCGCCGGAGGTGGCGCCGGCGCCGATCACGGTGTGGATCTCGTCGATGAAGAGGATCGCGCCCGGATAGTTCTCGATCTCCTTCATCACCGCCTTGAGCCGCTCCTCGAAGTCGCCGCGATAGCGCGTGCCCGCCAGCAGCGCGCCCATGTCGAGGGCGAAGATGGTGGAGCTCTTGAGCACCTCGGGCACGTCGCCGTTGACGATCTTGCGCGCGAGCCCTTCCGCGATGGCGGTCTTGCCGACGCCTGGATCGCCCACGAACAGCGGGTTGTTCTTCTGCCGGCGGCACAGCACCTGGATGGTGCGCATGACCTCGGGCTCGCGGCCGATCAGCGGGTCGATGCGGCCGCCCTTGGCCTTCTTGTTGAGGTTGACGCAGTAGGTGTTGAGCGCGTCCTGCGGCTGCTTCTTGCCGTCCTCGCGGCCGTCGGCGCTCTGGTCCTCGTCGACACCGCGCACGTGCTTGGGCTCGGACATACCGGGCCGCTTGGCGATGCCGTGGCTGATGTACTGCACCGCCTCGAAGCGCGTCATCTCCTGCTCCTGCAGGAAGAAGGCGGCGTGGCTCTCACGCTCGGCGAAGATGGCGACCAGCACGTTGGCGCCCGTCACCTCCTCGCGCCCGGAGGACTGCACATGCACCACGGCCCGGTGCACCACGCGCTGGAAGCCCGTGGTCGGCTGGCCTCGGTGGAGCCCTTGACGTAAAGGCCCGAAAGCTCGTTGTCCAAGTAGTCGGTGATGCGCTTGCGCAGCGCATCGAAGTCGACGAGGCAAGCCTTCATCACCGCGGCCGCGTCACGGTCGTCCAGCAACGCCAGCAGCAGATGCTCGAGCGTGGCGTACTCGTGATGCCGCTCGTTGGCGTATTCCAGGGCGCGGTGCAGCGCAGCTTCCAGACTTTGCGAGAAAGCGGGCACGGCTGCTTATTACTCCTTTTCCATCGTGCACTGCAGCGGATGCTGGTGCTGGCGCGAGAAGTCCATCACTTGCGCGACCTTGGTTTCGGCCACCTCGTAGGTATAGACGCCGCAGATACCGACGCCCTTGTGGTGCACATGGAGCATGATGCGCGTGGCATCTTCGCGGCCCTTGTTGAAAAAACGCTCCAGCACGTGCACGACGAACTCCATAGGCGTGTAGTCGTCGTTCAAGAGCAGCACCTTGTAGAGGCTCGGCTTCTTGGTCTTGGGGCGCGTCTTGGTGATGAGCCCCGTCTTGCCCTCGTCATCGCCCTGAGCCGTTTCTGCCGGCCATTCGTTCAACCTTGTGCTCGTTTCCGCCTTCCACGCCGCACCCTGGCTCGACTCACCAGCGCACATCGCCGACCATCTTAACGACAGCCGGGCCTCGACCGCAAACGTTCGATGGAGCACTGCGATGTTGTTGTGGGGCCGCTGCAGCCCGACCCATTGGCCGTGCCGATGCAGGCTATATGGGGATGATCTCTTAGTGATGCGACAAAAAGATGGTCCGGACGCGCTCGGGGCGAGCACGTCCGGACCATGTTCCCTCAGATGCAAAGAGCGATTGGCGAGCTTGCCACCGCTCCCGCGCGAGCGGCCTTAGTGCTGGCGACCCGTCTGCAGCACCTTCTCGACGGGCTTGTAGGCCTCCTTGGCGAGCTCGGCGTAGAGGCCGCCGATCTTCGACATCTGGTGCATGTACTCGTCGTAGGCGCGCTTGGCATAGCCGGTCTGAATCTCGATGGCCTGCTCCAGCGACTTGGCGGACAGAAGCTTCTCGAAAGTGGCCGTGCTCTCCTCGAAGGAGCGCTTGGTGTAGTCGGTCATCTCGGCGGCAATGGCCTGCAAGCCCTTGTTCCACTCGCCGAAAGCCTTCACGGCGGCATCCACGTTGATCTGGCCGAGCTTTTGGAATCTCGTCGAAATTCTTGATCATTGGCGGCGTCCTTGGTCTTGGGGTTGGCATTGGGTGGGGTCACATGTCCTGTGCGATGCGATAGAGATATATGCACTGCACAATTAAGTCAAGGGCTTTTTGTGCGCTGCAATATGCGACCTTTTGTTAGGCACTTCTGGCGCCACGAATTTAACCATCCCGGTTAACCGCCCTCACACGCGCGTCGATTAATTTCCCAGGCAGAAAGCAGGAAGAATCCGCTCGGCGGGGGGTAGGTGGGCGTTCGCGCCCAAAAGAAGCCCCAAAATCAAGGTGAAGCCCTAACAGGCACTTCACCGAGGCGTCGGGGGATGGCCTTTCGCGGGGCCGCAGGCGTCGGATCGAGGGAATGGGGTTCTTGGCTCGCTGGCATCGGCCATGGGATGGCCTTGGGCGTCGGCTTGGCATCGCAGCCTTGGCGCTGACGTTTGCGCTCCAGGCGCTTCTGGCTCCAGCCCACGCACAGGTTGCAGGCCGGCATGCGGTGCTCGTGATCGACGCCAACACGGGCCGCGTGTTGTATCAGGCATCCGCCGACGAGCTGCGATTCCCGGCCTCGCTCGCCAAGCTGATGACGCTGTACCTGATCTTCGAGGCGATCGAGCAGGGCCGGCTCACCTACCGCACCAAGGTCCGCTTTTCCGCCAATGCGGCCAACGCTGCTCCTACCAGGCTCGACGTCGAAGAGGGCGCCGAGATCGACCTCATCGATGCCATCAAGGCGCTGATCACCAAGTCGGCCAACGACGTGGCCGTGGCGGTGGCCGAGCACATGGCCGGCAGCGAAGCGCGCTTCGCTCAGCTCATGACGCAGAAGGCACACCAGCTCGGCATGGCCGCCACGCAATTCCGCAATGCCTCTGGCCTGCCCGATCCAGAGCAGGTCACCACCGCGCGCGACATGATCACGCTCGCGTTGCGGCTGCACGACGACTTTCCGCAGCAGTATCCCCTGTTTGCCACCCGCACCTTCACCTACAACGGCGAGACCTATCGCAACCACAACACCCTGCTCTTCAGCTACCAGGGCACCGAAGGCCTCAAGACGGGCTACACGCGGGCCTCGGGCTTCAACGTCGTCACCTCGGTGCGGCGTGGGCGCAAGCATGTGATCGGCGTCGTGTTCGGCGGCGCCACTGCCGCAACCCGCAATGCGGCGATGCGCACCTACCTCAACATGGGGCTGCTCAAGGCCTCCAACGAGAAGACGCGCAGGCCGGCGCCCCGTCTCGTAGCGCAGGCGAGCCTAGTACCCAAGGCTCTGGCGCCACCGCCGGCACCGCAGCCGGCCCAACGTCCGACACCGGAGCCGGGCTCGCCCGCCATCGAGATCGCCCGCGTACGTCCGGTACTGGTGACCGGCACGCAGAATCCGCCTCCGCCGGACAGCATCGAGGCGCTGCTGGCACGGCCCGAGCCGACCGAGGTGCCGCCGGCGGAATTGGCGTCGCCCCCACCGCCCAGCCCGCCGATCGCGGGAGGAGCCTTCCAGATCCAGGTGGGCGCATTCCACAGCCAGACCGAGGCCGAGCGCCAACTCGCCACGATCCGCGAGCGCGCCGGCGGCCTGCTGCTCAACCGTGCGGCGGTGACCACGCCGCTGCGGCAGGGAGACAAGACGCTCTACCGCGCGCGGTATGCCGGCTTCGAGGCGCAGGCCACCGCGGCCGGCGTGTGTAGCGCGCTCAAGCGCCTCAGCATCAGCTGCCTGGTAATGGCGGCCGAATAGTTCCCTCTTCCACTTGCGCAATCCTTCTTCCACGATAGGAGGAGAGCTGCGAGCGAGAGGGAGACGCCGCATGACCCAGCAGTGGCTGTCCGTTGTGGGGCTGGGGCTCGACTTCGCCGGCTTCATGATGCTGCTGCGTGAGTGGTGGCTCGCGTTCTTCAACGAGGCGCGCCAGATCGAGATGGAGGAGCAACAGGAGCGGGTACGCACGCTGCGCAACCTGCGCCCGCCGCAGCCCGGCCAACGCAATCCTTTCGAGACGCTGGAGCGTGTGCAAGATGAAGCGGCCCTGCGCCGGGCAAGAGGCGAGCACCGCGCCGCCATGGCTGCGCGCAAGGGCACCTTCCTCCTGGCGACGACCCTGATCGTGCTGGGCTTCGTGTTGCAGATCGCAGGCGCCTGGCCCGGCTGCTGCCCGCCCTGGGTGACGCCGCAGAACTGACGGCCGAGATCAACTCGCACGCGGCAGCATCAGCGTCAGGACCAGCGCCAGGCTCGATGCGGCGAGCATCAGAACGAAGGCTGAGTCGTAGGTGCCGGTGGCATCGAAGATGAGCGCGCCCGTGTAGGCGCCGATGCCGCCGAAGATCTGGTGCACCATGGTGATGAGCCCCGTCAGCGCGCCGAGATGCGCCATGCCGAAATGGTCGCGCACGAACAGCACCGTCAGCGGAGCGGTGACGAGAAACGTGGCGCCGAACACGAGCGCGAAGACGGCGATGGATACGGGCGACTGATCGACCGCGATCAGTCCGAATACCGCTACCCGCGCGGCGAACGTGACGGCGGTCGTCCACTTCGGCCCGGCACGATCGCTGGCAAGACCCGTCATCAGGAGACCGATCAGCCCCGTGAGCCCCATCAGGGCCAGCAGATTGCCGGCGACCAGCGTGTCGACGCCGCGATCGAGGGCGAAGGCCACGACGTGGGTGGCGACGAAGAAGTCGTCGAGCCCGCAGATCGCATAGATCACGAGCAGCAGCCAGAACCGGGATGTGCGCGCCGCCTGCCCCACGGTCATCCCGTCGCGCTGTGCCGCCGCTGCCTGCTGCTCCGAACGGCGCGGCAGCGCGAACAGGAGAAATGGGATCAGCGCTAGATGCGCCAATCCGAGCCAGACGAACACCGACCGCCACCCGATCTGCACGAGCAGGGCGGCAAGGGCGGCAATCATCACCAGCTGGCCGACGCTGGTGCCGGAAATGACGGCGGCATTTGCAAACCCGGTGCGGCGGGGGAAGGCCCGCGTCACCATCACGCCAACGGGCGTCAGCGACGCCAAACCATTGCCGACCGCGAATACGACCCCGAAGAGGAGAAGCGCATGCCAAGGCTCGCCGACCAGGCACATCAACCCGATGCCGAGCCCGCTGACGACCACGCCGGCGTTGAGCAGCAGGCGCGGGCTGGTGCGGTCGGCAAGGCGGCCGGCGATGTAAGTGGCGAATGCCGAGACCACCAGGTAGACGCCGACGGCGATGCCGAGCTCGCCCCGCGCCCAGCCGAACTCGCTCACCATCGGCTTGAGAGTGAGCCCGATGGCAAAGCGGGAGCCGCCGCCGACGAACAGGATGAGAAAGCCGGCGGCGAAGATGGCAGTCGGATGCATGGTGCTTTCGGGTCGGGAGAGCTGCGGGTGCCGCACCTTAGCGCTGCCGCACCTGGATTTGAGTGCGCCCGATCGCGCCCAAGAGCAATTCAGCGCGGGCGTGGCCTGCATGCGCCGGCCGCTGCGCCTCATTTGCCCAGCAGCACGTCCTTTGCCTCGTTGATCTTGGCGGCAAGGAAGGTGGAGCCGCCGCGATCAGGGTGCAGTTTCATCATCAGGTCGCGATGGGCGTGGCGGATATCGTCTTCGCTGGCGCCCTCCTCTAGCCCTAAGATGTCGAGCGCCTGCTTTCGCGTCATCTTGCCGTCCGGGCCCGTCGCCTCGCCGTCGGTGCGCGCCATGTCCTCGCGCCAGGTGGGATGCGCGCGGTCGAGATAGGCCTCGAGGATCTGCGCCGACTGCGGATCGGCGAAGCGGCAGTCCTGCCATAGATGCGCCATCTCGGCGGGAGCCAGGCCTTCCAATTCGCGGCCTGCGAAGTAGCCCTTGAGCACGCGGCCGCTGATCTCGCCCGTGTCGTGATCGAGCTCGACCTCGAGGTGATCGGTCGTCACGCGCGAGGTCTGGCCGGCGGACTTGGGCGCGGTGCCGGAGCTACCCCACGGCCCACTGCCCGCGCCCCACAGCAGCCAGGAGCCCAGCGCCGCCAGCGACATGGCGTAGCCGATCGCCCCGCGAAAGACGAGCACGCCCGCCCCCGCCAGCACCGCAACGCCCGCGCCGATGCGCAGCTGACGCACCAGCACCTGCGGATTGGCCATCGTGTAGGCGCGCGCGATGAACAGGAAGATGATCAGCGCCGCCAGGCCGAACAGCAGATACTGCATGGGCCACCCGCAAATCCTGTTACTTCAGCTGCTCCAGCAGCAGCCGCGGCACCCGCCCGCCGAGCGCGGCCAGCGCCTTGCGCCCGCCCGCAGCATACACCGCAACCGCCGACAGCAGCGCCTGCAACTGCGCCGCGGAACCGGCATCGAACCGACAGTAGGCGCCTTTGGTCAGCCGGGCGATCTCGCGGAACGCCTTCTCGGCGGCAGCGTCGGAGCCCTCCTGGAAGAGAAACGCCGGCACCCCCAGCAGCGCCAACTCGCCTGCGCGGCCGCACAGCTCGTCGATGTCCTCCTCCATGCAATCGCCGACGTAGACCAGGGCGTTGACCGGCTTCTTGCCCGCTTCCTCGCGCGCGTGCGAGAGCACCTTGCCGATCTGCGTGAAGCCGCCGGCACAGGTCACCCGGGTCATCAGCTGCGCCAGGGCGTCGGGGTCGGACACCCAACGCGAAGCGCGGCACTCGCCGCTGCCACGAAAATAGATGAGCTGGACGTCCAGTCCGCCAACGGCCTTCACCGCCTTGAACATTTCGGCCTGCAGAGCCAGCGCCATGTCCCAGGTGGGCTGGCGGCTCATGGTGGCGTCCATGGCGAAGATCAGCCGGCCGCGCCCTGTCGTGGTGACGGGTGCCAGCTCCTTCATGCGCCGCACAAAGTCTGCGACCTCCGCCTCGGACGCGCGCGCCGAGGGAACCTTTGCGTCGGCCTTGGACGAGACTTCGCCTTTGCCAGCCGCCGCCGCTTGCGGCGCCCGCACATCAGTTCGGGTCTTGTCGCGATTGGTCATTGATTGCGCCCGCAGCAAACCCCTGCCGCCTTCCGGAAGACTACACAGCAAAGATGGCGTTTCCCGACCCGCACAACAACTCCAGTCAATACAGAAGGAAAATGCCGGCGGCCGGAACCCCACAGGCTCAGGGTTGCCTTCGCAATCGCAAACCCCAGCGCAGCAGCCCTGGAGCTTACGCCTTTACTGCGACCGGCGATCCAGGAACCAATGATAGCTCCCTCCGTTGACCCCTCACACAACGTCTATGGAGGTCATACACCATGAAGCATATCGGTCTTTGCGCTGCCCTTATGCTGGCGGCTTCGAGCGCTGTCTTTGCGCAAACGCAAACCAAGCCGCCAGGCGGCAACGTTCCCGTGGCCCAGGGTCCATGCGCACGCGGCTACGACGCGTCGGTGAAGGATGGCCGCATGCAGCTGAACGCTGCAACCCAGAAGGCCGTCGACACCAACAACGACGGTCGCATCAGCCGCAGCGAGTTCGACGCGGCCTGCACCAGGCGTCTGTTCGATCAGACCGAAGGCAACAAGGGCTAACCCCCAACTCAGCATGCCGGGCGTCGCAAGGCGTCCGGCATGCATCTTCTTGGCTTGTGTGACGTGGTCGAGCCTCCAGCGATAGCCTCGTCACTCCGCGTTGAAGCCATCGCCAATTCCCAATAGCGCAACATTGCCGCCGGTGGCGGTGATGTCGGTCGTGCGCACCCGCTCGGTGGCGAAGCGCGCGAGATAGTGGGGCCCGCCGGCCTTGGGGCCCGAGCCCGAGAGACCCTCCCCGCCGAAGGGCTGCACGCCGACGACCGCGCCGATCTGGTTGCGGTTGACGTAGAGATTGCCAACGCGTGCGTGCTCGGCGACGTAATCCGCGACGGTGGCGATGCGGCTGTGCAGACCGAGGGTGAGGCCGTAGCCGCTGGAGTTGATGGCATCGATCACCTGGTCGAGGCGGCCGCCCTGGAAGCGCACCACGTGCAGGATCGGGCCGAACACCTCTTCCTTGAGCACATTCGCGTCGGCGATCTCGAACACCGCCGGCGTCACGTAGGTGCCGCCCTGGCACTCGAACGGGAGGGCCACGTCCACCAGCTCGGCGCCCTGCTTCTGCATGCGCAGCTTGTGCGCGTCGAGCCTGCCCATGGCGTCCTCGTCGATGACGGGGCCGATGTCGGTCGCATAGTCGAGCGGGTCGCCGATGTCGAGCGCCTCCACCGCGCCGACCAGCATGTCGATCATCGGCTGCGCCACCTCTTCCTGCACGAAGAAGATGCGCGCGGCCGAGCAGCGCTGTCCCGCCGAATCGAAGGCGGAACGCACCACGTCGCGGATCACCTGCTCAGGGAGAGCGCTCGAAATCGGCGATCATGGCGTTGAGCCCGCCGGTCTCGGCGATGAACGGCACGATGGCGCCGCGGCGCTCGGCAAGCGCGCTTTGGATCGCCCAGGCGGCCTCGTTGGAGCCGGTGAAGGCGACGCCAGCCACGCGCGGGTCCTTCACAAGCGCCGCGCCCACCTTGCCGTCGCCCGGCAGCAGGTTGAGCACGGCCGCCGGCACGCCGGCCTCGTGCAGCAGCTGGGTGGCGAGAAAGGCGACGATAGGCGTCTGCTCGGCGGGCTTGGCCAGCACCGGATTGCCGGCCGCCAGCGCCGCCGCCACCTGACCCGTGAAGATCGCCAGCGGGAAGTTCCACGGAGAGATGCAGGCGAAAGGCCCGCGGCCGCGCAGCTCGAGCAGGTTGGTCTCGCCGGTCGGGCCCTTGAGCGAAACGGGACCGGAGAACAGGCGCCGCGCCTCCATCGCGTAGTAGCGCAGAAAGTCGATGGCCTCGCGCACGTCGGAAAGGGCGTTTTCCAGCGTCTTGCCGGCCTCGCGCACCATCACCGCCATCAGGCGCACGCGGTTGCGCCTCGTAGAGGTCGGCGGCGCGCTCGAGGATGGCCGCGCGGGCGGGCCCGCCGAGCCTGTCCCAGGCATGCGCCGCCCCGCGGGCGCCCTCGATCGCCGCCTCGATTGCTGAACCGTCGGCGAAGCTGACGGTGCCGATGCGCTGGCGTCGGTCGTGCGGGCTGAACGCAGGCTGGGGTATTCGCCCCGCTCGCCATCGTCCTGCCGTCGACCAGCGGCGCTGCGGCAAACTGACTTTCGAGCTCGGCCGCGATATCGGCAAGCAGCGGCTCCGCGCACGGAGGGCTGATCGAGCGCCATGCCGCGGCTGTTGATGCGATCGGGCGCGAACATCTCCTGCGGCCGCGGCAACAGTTGCAGGCGCGCGTTCGCCTCCTTCTCGGCCTCGACGGCGGCAACGGGGTCCTTGACGATGTCGGCGATCGGCGCTTCCTCGTCGGCCAGCCGGTTGACGAACGAGGTGTTGGCGCCGTTCTCGAGCAGCCGCCGCACCAGATAGGCGACGAGGTCCGCGTGCGGCCCGACGGGGGCATAGATGCGGCACTGGGCGCCGAGCTTGCGCCGCCGATCACCTCCTCGTAGATCGCCTCGCCCATGCCGTGCAGGCGCTGGAACTCGTAGGCGCTTGTGCCCGGTGCGGTGATGCTGACGGCGGCGATGGATTGCGCGTTGTGGGTGGCGAACTGCGGGTAGAAGGCCGCGGGATCGGAGAGCAGCAGGCGCATGCAGGCGAGATACGACACGTCCGTGTGGACCTTGCGCGTCAGCACGGGATAGTCGGAAAGCCCGCGCTCCTGCGCCCACTTGATCTCGCTGTCCCAGTAGGCGCCCTTCACCAGCCGCACCGGGATCTGCTTGCCTGCGTGCGCCGACATGCGGCGCAGCCAGCGCAAGATCGGGATCGCCCGCTTGCCGTAGGCCTGCACGGCGAGGCCGAGGCCCGGCCAGCCCGCCAGCGCGGGATCGGTGAACGCCGCGGCGAACAGTCCGAGCGTCATATCCAGCCGGTCCTGCTCCTCCGCATCGATGGTGAGGCCGAGGCCGCGCCAGCGGGCGGCGGCGGCGAGCTCGACGAGGCGCGGCAGCAGCTCGCGCGCCAGGCGCCGCTCCTTGCCGGGATCGAAGCGGGGATGCAGGGCCGACAGCTTGACCGAGATGCTCGGGCGCGCCAGCAGCTCCTGCGTCGTCGGGCGAGCGGTTGACCGGCGCGGCGCGGCCGACGGCGTCGATCGCGCTCATGTAGCGGTCGAAATAGCGCTCGCGCGTCCTTCGTCCGTCTTGGCCCGCTCGCCCAGCATGTCGTAGGAGAAGCGGTAGCCCTTGGCTTCGAGCGGTGCGGCACGCGCCAGCGCCTCCTCGATGGTGCGGCCGAGCACGAAGTTGTCGCCCAGGATCTTCATGGCCTGGCGCACGCGCCTTGCGGATGAACGGCTCGCCCGAGCGGGCCACCAGGCGCTTGAGCACCGCCGCCGGGCTCGAGCCCTTGGCCTCGCCCAGCTTCACCACGCGGCCCGTGATCATCAGGCCGAAGGTGGAGGCATTGACGAACAGGCTGTCGGAATGGCCGAGATGCTTCTCCCAGCGTCCGCCGCCGATCTTCTCGGCGATCAGCGCGTCGGCGGTGTCCTTGTCGGGGATGCGCAGCAGCGCCTCGGCGAGGCACATCAGGATGATGCCTTCCTCGGAGGTCAGGCCGTACTCGTGCATGAAGGCATCGACGCCGCCGTGCTTGTGGCGGTTGGCGCGGGCGGCGCGCACCAGCCGCGCCGCCAGGTCGGCGATGCGGTTGCGCTCGGTCGCCGTGAAGATGGCGCGCTCGACCAGGCCGCCGACCAGCCGCGCCTCGTCCATCAGATGGTAGGCGGCGATCTCGTCGCGCGCGGGCAAGCTGCGGCGGCGGCTGTCGCTGCAGTCCTCGATCGGCCGGGCTTGCCAGGCAGGGCGCATCTTGAGCCTCCAAAGCGTGCAGGCGATAGACCAGAAGTCTCGCCGCACATTCTAGCGCAATGGCCCGATTTGCCCCCATCTCCCGCATAGCTCCGGGCGGCGCTTGCCGGGCTGCCCAGCGCGCGTCTATAAAGCTTGCCGCCGACTGAGACGAGAGAAGGAACCATGGGCGCTGCCGTTCCAGTCGTGCGCACTGTGCAGGCGCTGCGGGCGCAGGTGCGGGCCTGGCGCGCGGCCGGCGAGACGATCGCGCTGGTGCCGACCATGGGCGCCCTGCACGCGGGCCACCTCGACCTGGTGCGGCTTGCCAAGGCGCGCTGCAGGCGCGCCGTGGTGTCGATCTTCGTCAACCCGGCGCAGTTCGCCCCGCACGAGGACTTCGACCGCTACCCGCGCGACGAGGCCGGCGACCTCGCCAAGCTGGCCGGCGTCGGGCTGCGACCTCGTCTGGTCGCCGGACCGCGCCGAGATGTATCCGGACGGCTTCGCCACCCGCATCGTGCCCGCCGGCGCCGCCGAGGGCCTGGAGAGCGACTTCCGCCCGCACTTCTTCGGCGGCGTGGCGACCGTGTGCTGCAAGCTCTTCACGCAGGTCGGCGCCCGACATCGCCGTGTTCGGCGAGAAGGACTACCAGCAGCTCTGCGTCGTGAAGCAGATGGTGCGCGACCTCGACCTGCCGCTCGAGATCGTCGGCATGCCGACGGTGCGCGAGGCCGACGGCCTCGCCATGAGCTCGCGCAATGCCTACCTGTCGGCCGAGGAGCGCAGGATGCGCCGATGCTCCATCGTGTCATCACCGGGGTTGCCGAGACGGCCGGCGCAAGGGCGAGCGACACGGCCGCGGCAATTGCCGAGGGCAAGGCGGCGCTCGAGGCCGCCGGCTTCAAGGTCGACTACCTCGAGGTGCGCGATGCCGAGACGCTGAAGCGCGCAGACCGCGGTGCGCAGCGCCCGTTGCGCGTGCTGGTGGCGGCCTGGCTCGGCAAGACGCGCCTGATCGACAATGTGGAAGCCGGCCGACCTGCTCGTTCCGGCCAGTAGTCGCGTTCGATCCATATAGGCGCTGCGTCGGCGACGTGCCCGCATGCCAACGGGGATCGACAAACGAAGGATGGTCCGCGATGTCCGGCTCGATACCAAAAGGCTTCAAGCAAATCGCCGTTGCCGACGGCTTCATCGGACACAACGGCCCATACTATTGGCAGCGGCACGAGGACGGCCGGCTCGAGTTCGGCTTTCAAAGCGACGCACGACATGCCAACCCGAACGGAGTCCTGCATGGCGGGGCAGTCTTGGGTTTCCTCGATACGATCCTCGGTCACGCAGTCGTAGTCGAGACGCGAAAGCGCTGCGCCACTATCGCGCTCGATACCCGCTTCGTAGCAGCCGCGCCGCCCGGTTCATGGGTCAGCGGGCGCGCCAGCATGAGAAAGCTCACACGAGGGCTGGCCTTCGTGGATGCCGAGGCCGCCGTCAAGGAGACTTTGATCGTGACGGCGACGGCCATATTTCGCGTCTTCGACGAATAGCCGGTCCTCGCCCCACCTTTCCCCCTTGGCACACGTCACTGCCCATACGGCCCGGAACGCGCAAGGTAGGCGATGATGTCGGCCCGCTGCTGCTCGTCTCTGAGCGGGGGCGCGCTCATGGCCGTGCCGGGCACCACCTCCTCCGGGTCGGCGATGTAGCGGTCGAGCGTGCCGGCATCCCACACCAGCCCGCCAGCCCCTTTGGCTCGCATGGCATCCGAGTAGTCGAAGTTGGCGAGCGCCGCCGCCGGCCGCCCCAGCACCCGATAGAGGCTCGGCCCTTGCAGCCTGGCCTTCTCATCAGGGTCGACCGAATGGCACGAGAAGCAGCGCTGGAAGGCGCGCTCGCCGCGCTGGGCATCGCCCGTCACGGCGAACGCTGCCGGCAGCACCGCAGCCGCCAGGGCGCAGGCGGCCGCACCGATCAAGAGCGAGGGGTAGCTTCGCCGCTCGCACCGCGTCAGTCGGTCTTGGCCGCCGATTTGATCACGCGAATGCGCTCCGTGCCCGACTCGGCGATCCACGCCTCTCCCTTGCGGCCCAGCATCTGGCGCACGTTGGAGTTGGGCCGGTCGCTGGGAAAGCTTTCGAACCTCTCCGTTGCGGGGTCGAAGCGCAGAACCGCATTGGCGCCCCAGTCGGCGAGCCACACCTTGTCGTCGGGATCGACCCACACTGCATAGGTGCGCGGGTTGCTGCCCGGCAGCTTCCACTGCTTCCAGCTCTTCTCTGTCGGATCGTAGACGCTGACGTTGCCCGAGTTCCATTCGCTGACCCACAAGCGTCCCTTGGAATCCGACCACACGCGCCGTGCGCCCTGGTCCTTGGTGGGCGGCTCGTAGACCGTGGCCGACCCGGTTTCCAGATCGACGTTGGCGAGATAGCTGCCCGCCAGCGACACGAACCAGATGTCGCCCTTGGGCGTGCCGGTGATACCGTAGGGCCCGCGGCCCTTGGGCGCGTCCCACACCTTCATGTCGCCCGTCTTGGGATCGAGGCGGCCGTAGACCCCGTTCTGGCCGGTGAACCAGATGCGGCCCTTGCCGTCGAAGGCCGCGGTGTTGAGGTTGGTGTAGGGCATGCGCTCGGGCGGCAGCGGCCATACCCTGACTTCCCTGCTGGCCGGGTCGACCCGCACGATGGCGTTCTGCCCGCCGTCGGTGAACCAAGGGGCGCCGTCCGGCCCGATGATGACCCCGTGCGGCGCCGAGTTCTTGCCGAGGGGGATGCGCTCGATCTGGCCGGTGGCGGGGTCGAGCCGTCCGGCGATACCCTTCCTTTGGCCAGCGAACCAGACCTCACCCGTCGGCGCGGCGGCAACATCGTGCGGATAGTCGCCCTTCTCTAGCTCGAAATACTTGGCATCCTGTGCCCGAACGGCGGCCGGGACCAGCGCGAGCACGGCGGCGAGAGACAGCATCAGGCGGCGCATGGGGAACTCCGTTGCGCAAGGTCAACTTCGTAGCTTGTACCCTGCCTCGATGGCAGCTCAAGGGTCCTGCGCCTGGGATCGCGGCTTTGTGAATCGGCGGGCGCCGTCGTCGTCCTCGGACGCAGCGAACGCCCGGAGGGTTGCACCCCTTGTGGCTCCGCCCTGCTTGCCAATTCGGCCGTCCCGTGCCACGTGACCCTGGTCGGGCTTAGCGTGGATTCGCACGGCCTGAGCCTGTTCGCGTGTGGCGTTGCGTCGGCTACCCTTGAAGCGATCGACGGGCTACGTCCATGCCAGCATTCCGGGCCTTGCGCGACCTGTTCGGCCGGTCGGACAGCATCCAAACGCGCGGAGGCGAAGGCTAGCCCAGCCATCCCAGGCAAGCCTGGAGCTGGTTCGCCAGCCACCAGGAGCGGCGGAGCGACCTGAACCGGAGCAGGCGCCGGCGCTGGAACTGGACATCGCTGAACCCGAACAGCAAGGAGCAAGAGAAAAGCCCGTGGCGCGCGCCGTCCGCAAGCCAGCCGAAGCCTCCGACAGCTATACCGCCGCCGACATCGAGGTGCTCGAAGGCCTCGAGCCGGTGCGGCGCCGGCCCGGCATGTACGTGGGCGGCACCGACGAGAAGGCGCTGCATCACCTGTTCGCCGAGGTGATCGACAATTCCATGGACGAAGCGGTGGCAGGCCATGCCACCTGGATCGATGTGGAACTGCAGGCCGATGGATTCCTGACGGTCAGCGACAATGGCCGCGGCATTCCGGTCGACCCGCACCCCAAATTCAAGTCCAAGTCGGCGCTGGAAGTCATCATGACCACGCTGCACTCGGGCGGCAAGTTCGACAGCAAGGTCTACAATACGACGCGGAGGCCTGCACGGGGTGGGCGTGTCGGTCGTCAATGCGCTCTCCGAGAAGCTCGAGGTGGAAGTGGCGCGCGGCCAGCAGCTCTATGCCATGACGTTTGCGCGCGGAGAGCCGCAGGGCAAGCTCAAGAACCTGGGCGCCATCAAGAACCGGCGCGGCACCCGCGTGCGCTTCAGGCCGGACGAGAAGATCTTCGGCAAGGGCGCGGCCTTCAAACCGCAGCGGCTGTTCCGCATGGCCCGCTCGAAGGCTTACCTGTTCGGCGGCGTCGAGATCCGCTGGACCTGCGCCAAGTCGCTGATCACCGACGACACGCCGGACAAGGCGACGTTCCATTTCCCGGGCGGCCTCAAGGAATATCTGGAGGCCACCATCAACGGCCAGACCCGCGTCACCAAGGATATGTTCGCGGGCCGCAACGAAAAGGCGAACGGGCACGGCTCGGTGGAGTGGGCGGTGTGCTGGGTCGCCGACGAGGACGGCTTCCTCAACTCCTACTGCAACACCATTCCGACGGCCGACGGCGGCACGCACGAGAACGGCCTGCGCTCGGCGCCTCTCCAAGGGGCTGCGCGACTTCGGCGAGCGAGTGGCCAACAAGCGCGCCGCCAACATCACCGCCGACGACGTGCTGGGCACCGCCGCGGCGATGCTCTCCGTATTCATCCGCGAGCCCGAGTTCCAAGGCCAGACCAAGGACAAGCTCGCAACGCAAGAGGCCACCCGCATCGTCGAGAACGCGGTGCGCGATGCCTTCGATCACTGGCTGGCGGACTCGCCGCAGCAGGCGACCAGGCTGCTCGACTGGGCCGTCGACCAGGCCGAGGAGCGGCTGAAGAGGAAGCGCGAGAAGGAGATCGGCCGCCAGAACGCGGGGCGCAAGCTGCGCCTGCCGGGCAAGCTCGCCGACTGCAGCCTCAACTCCAAGCAGGGCACCGAGATCTTCATCGTCGAGGGTGACTCGGCCGGCGGGTCGGCCAAGCAGGCACGCAACCGCGAGACCCAGGCCATCCTGCCGCTGCGCGGCAAGATCCTGAACGTGGCGAATGCGACCTCGCAGAAGATGTCGCAGAACCAGCAGCTCTCGGATCTGGTGCAGGCGCTGGGCGTCGGCACGGGGAGCAAATATCGCGACGAGGACCTGCGCTACGAGCGCGTGATCGTCATGACGGACGCCGACGTCGACGGCGCCCACATCGCCTCGCTGCTGATCACGTTCTTCTACCAGGAGATGCCGGAGCTGATCGAGAACGAGCACCTGTTCCTGGCCATGCCGCCCCTCTACAAGCTCACGCACGGGGCCAAGTCGGTGTACGCCCGCGACGACAAGCACAAGGAGCAGCTGATCAAGAGCGAGTTTGCGCACAATGCCAAGGTGGATGTCAGCCGCTTCAAGGGGCTCGGCGAAATGAACGCCTCCCAGCTCAAGGAGACTACCATGGACCCGACGAAGCGCACGCTGCTCCGGGTCGAGATCGCCGGCGACAAGGCAAGCGTTACGGATGCCGTCAACGCGCTGATGGGCTCCAAGCCGGAGGCCCGCTTCCGCTTCATCCAGGAGCGCGCGGCCTTCGCTAAGGATTTGGACATCTGATTACCGGATAGGCACCTGGGCCTGCGCCGGCCCGGCCGAAGCTGCCGCCTTTGCCAAAATCGGGCCCAAGTGCGGCGACACGCTCCTTTTCCACAGTCCGGGAAAGAGCAAGCCTGCGCCGATGACAGTCTCACGCCGCCTCCTGCCTGCACTCGGCCTTGTCGCGATCCTCGCGCTGCACCCACCCGCGCAGGCCGACGACATGTTCGAGATCTCGATGGACGACCTCGTCGAGAACAGGTGGGGCGATCAAGTGATCGCCCGCGGCAATGTCGAGATCCGCTATTTCGGGGAGATCCTCGTCGCCGACGAGGTCATCTACGACCGTGCCACACGCAAGCTGTCGGCCCGCGGCCACGTCACGCTGACGCAAGCAGACGGCACAGTGACGCGGGCCAGCACCATGAACCTGCACGACGACGCGCGCGACGCCTTCGTTGCCTACGCGCGCCGCCAGAAGATGCGCATCGATCGCTGACAGCGTGCTCAGCCCGCAAACCGTCGATCGCGTTGCGCTCTAGCGATCGCGCTCGGGTCGAGCCTCGGCGACCTCCGATCCACTGGGCGCAGAGGCGGCTCGGTTGCCGTGAGCCGGCCGATGGAAAAGGGATCGCTCGCGGGGAACGTCTGTTTCAGCGCCTCGTCCAGAGCAGCATCGAGGTTGCGGGGCGCCCTTTTCGCAGGCCTGCGGGTTCGGGTCCTCATGAACCTTACATTGGGCAATGACCACCCTCGCGCAACGCCCAGGCACGAAAACGTGCGCTCCGGTAGCCATCCGCTGGCTTTTGCAAATCTCCCTGTGGGTAGGCTAGGCCGCAAGCCAAGCCCTGAGCGCGCGGTTGACCGGCTCCGGCCGCTCCATGGTCGAGAGATGGCCGCAGTCGGGCACGATCTCGAGCCGGGCGCCCGGGATGCCGCCGGCGATCTCCCGTGACAGCTCCACCGGGGTCAGCGCATCTTCGCGCCCCACTAGAACCAGCGTCGGGCACTTGATGCTGGGCAACAGCGGGCGGTTGTCGGGCCGGGTCATGATCGCCTCCTGCTGACGCTTGAAGGCCGCAGCGTCGATCTCGTCCGCCATGCCCAGCACCGCCTCGACCAGCGGCTTATCGGTGAGACGCGGCTTGTGGATCAGCACCGGCAACAGCGCCTCCTGCGCCTTGCGGGTTCCCTCGCGCTCGGCAAGCTCGATCAGCTTGCGGCGTCCCTCGGCGCGCTCCGGCGCATCGGCGCGCGATCCTGTGTCGAGCAGCGCCAGCCTCGTCACGCGCCGCGGCGCCTGGCGGACGATCTCGTAGGCGATGTACCCGCCCATGGAGAGGCCTGCGAGTGCAAAGCGTTCGGGCGCGTCGTCGAGGATCGACTTGGCGATCTTCTCCATCGTGTTGTGGCGCGTGTGGTTCGCGACCGTCATGGCGGCGACGTCGCCGAGCGACTCCAGCTGCGCTGCCCACAAACCCTTGGCGCACAGGAGTCCAGGCACCAGCACGAGGTGTTGTTTGGCGGTCATGACTTTGTCTCCGGTGGCTATTAGGTATTGCGCTCATTGCTCGCACGCGCCAGACTGACGTTTACGTCAACTAGGTGTCCCCTGGGGGACACCGACGAGGGAGGCCGGCATCGATGACCACGACCAAGCGCCTCAAAGTCCACGTGGATCCCGACAAGTGCCAGGGCCACAACCGCTGCAAGGCGGTGGCCCCGGAGCTGTTCCAGCTCGACGAGTACGGCAACGCCCGCGAGGTCGGTGACGGCACCGTGCCTTCCGGGCTCGAGGAAAAGGCCTATCTCGCCAAGTCGAACTGTCCCGAGTTCGCAATCGAGATCACCGAAGAATAGGGAGGTGGCAATGAGTGCGCGTCCGCCGGTGATGGATTGGGCCACCGATTTCGACCATCTCGATCCGCGCTGGGTCAACAACCCGTTTCCCATCTGGGACGAGCTGCGGCAGAAGTGCCCGATCGCCCACACCGACCGCTACCTCGGCGTCTATCTACCCACGCGCTACGAAGATGTGCGGGCGGTGGCCTACGACACCGAGCACTTCTCCTCGCGGCGCGTCATTGTCCGCAACGTACGCCTCGAGCCGCCGATCCCTTCCCCGCCGATCACCTCCGACCCGCCGCATCACAAGTTCACCAAGCAGCTGATGCTGCCACCGTTCACGGCGGACGAAGTGGAGAAACTCAGGCCGCGCGCCCAGGCCATCTGCAACGAGCTGATCGACAAATTCATCGCCGCCGGCTCTTGCGACGCCGCCCAGCAGTACACGCGCCACGTGCCCGTGCGGGTGATCGCGCACATGCTGGGCGTGCCGGAGGACGACGGCGACCTGTTCATCAGGTGGATTCACGAGATCCTGGAGCTCGGCATCACCGACGACACCATGCTCATGAAGGGCATCATGGAGATGTCGCAGTACTTCGCCGTGCAGATCGAGAAGCGCAAGACTGAGCCGAGTTCCGATCTCATCAGCACGATGATGCACGCGCGCCAGAACGGCCAGCCGCTCTCGGATCAGCACGTGCTGGGCTCGCTGCGGCTGCTGCTGATTGCCGGCATCGACACGACCTGGAGCGCCATCGGCTCCGCCTTGTGGCACCTGGCGAGAACGCCGGCGGACCGGCGGCGGCTCGTCGCCGAGCCGGGGCTGATGCCGGTGGCGATCGAGGAGCTGCTGCGCGCCTATGCGCCGGTGACGATGGCGCGCGAGGTGGTCAAGGATACCGAGATCAACGGCTGCCCGATCAAGACCGGCAGCATGGTGCTGCTGTCGTTCCCGGCCGCCAACCGCGACCCCGCAATGTTCCCGGACGCCGACAAGGTCGTCATCGACCGCAAGGAAAACCGGCACGCCGCCTTCGGCCTCGGCATCCACCGCTGCGTCGGCTCCAACCTGGCGCGCATGGAGATGACGGTGGCGCTCCAGGAGTTTCTGAAGCGCATTCCGGAGTTCAGCCTGGCGGGCGAGGTGCAGTGGTCGGAGGGCACCGTTCGCGGCCCGCGTCAGCTGCCTCTTACGTTCCATTGATCACGGGGAAATGAGCCTTGTCTAAGAATACTCGTCCGCCAGTTCGCGATTGGGCTACCGACTGGGACCACCTCGACCCGCGCTGGGTGGAGAACCCATTTCCGATCTGGGACGAGCTGAGGCAGCGATGCCCGATCGCCCACACGGAGCGCTTCAGCGGCGTCTACCTGCCGACGCGCTATGCCGACGTGCGCGCGGTCGCCTACGACACCGATCATTTCTCCTCGCGCCGGACAGCAGTCCGCGAAGTCCAACCCGAATCCGGTGGCGGCGCGCCGCCGATCACGTCCGACCCGCCGCGCCACCGTGTTGCGCGCATGGTGCTGCTGCCGCCGTTCACGCCCAAGGCGATCGAGGCGCTGGCGCCGAAGGCACGCACGATCTGCAACCAGCTCATCGATGCGTTCATCGCCAAGGGCCGCTGCGATGCCGCAGTCGACTATGCGCAGCACATCCCTGTCCGCGTCATCGCCCACATGCTGGGCGTGCCCGAGACCGATGGCGACCTGTTTCGCGATTGGATCAATGCCATTCTGAATGAAGGCATCACTGACTACGGCATGCTGATGCGCGGCCTGGAGGAGATGACGGAATACTTCCGCCCGTACATGGAGGCGCGCCGCAAGCAACCCGGCACCGACCTGATCAGCTACTTGGTGCAACAGACCTATCCCGACGGCTCGCCCTTCAAGGACAACCACGTGCTGGGCTCCGTGCGCCTGCTGCTGGTGGCGGGCATCGACACGACCTGGAGCGGCATCGGCTCGTGCATCTGGCATCTTGCCACCCACCCTGAGGACCGCCGGCGTCTGGTCGCCGACCCCACGCTGATGCCGACCGCGATCGAGGAGTTCCTGCGCGCCTACGCGCCCGTGACCATGGCGCGCGAGGTCAAGCAGGAGACGGAGATCGGCGGCTGCACGTTCAAGCAGGGGGAGATGGTGATGCTGTCGTTCCCGGCCGCCAACCGCGACCCCGAAATGTTCCCGGACGCCGACAAGGTCATCATCGACCGCAAGGAGAACCGCCACGCCGCCTTCGGCCTCGGCATCCACCGCTGCATCGGCTCCAACCTGGCACGCATGGAGCTGACGGTGGCGGTGGAAGAGCTGCTCAGGCGCATCCCGGAGTTCAGCCTCGATGGCGAGGTCACGTGGTCGGAGGGGACGGTGCGCGGACCGCGCCGGCTGCCGCTAAGGCTCCGATAGCGCCGGTGTCATGGTCGGGCTTGCCTGCCCTCCAGGCAGGCCGAAGGTCCCGACCATCCAGCCATCCCCCAGCTCCGGCGCTTGCCCGGCACTGGACCCGCGGGGCGAGCCCGAGGATGACATCTTGGCGCGACCGCTAGGGCCGGGATGACAATGTGGGCTGCTTGCCGCGTGGCAGCCAATTCGCTTAGGTACGCGCCGCCGCACCACGCCGGAGTCCCAGGACACCCATGCCTGTCAAAGCCGCGATCGTCCCCGTGACGCCCTTCATGCAGAACTGCACGCTGCTGTGGGACGAGACGAGCAAGGTCGGCGCGGTGGTCGACCCCGGCGGCGATCTGCGCCGCATCGAGGCGGGCATCGCCAAGACCGGCATCGGAATCGAGAAGATCGTTCTTACCCACGGCCACATCGACCACGCCGGCGGGGCCATGGAGCTCAAGGAGAAGCTCGGCGGCGTGCCGATCGAGGGTCCGCACAAGGCCGACGATTTCCTGCTCGAGGGCCTGGAAGAGCAGGCGATGCAGTTTGGGCTCGATGGCGTGCGCAACGTCACGCCCGACCGCTGGCTCGCGGAAGGCGACACCGTGTCGATCGCGGGTGCCGACTTCTCAGTCTTGCACTGCCCCGGCCATTCGCGCGGCTCGGTGGTGTTCGTCAACGCGCCTCAGCGGTTCATGCTGGTCGGCGACGTGCTGTTCAAGGGCTCCGTCGGGCGCACCGATTTCGCCTACGGCGACCACAACGCGCTCATCAAGGGCATCAAGACCAAGCTGCTGCCGCTGGGCGACGACTACGTGTTCATCTGCGGTCACGGGCCCATGAGCACGATCGGCGAGGAGCGGCTCACCAACCCGTTCCTGACGTGAGGCTGTGGCAGCCGGCCCGGCCGCTCTACTGGCGGCGCAGGCTGATATTGACGCCGCGCAACGCGGAAGTGTCGGTGCGCACCGAGATCGATTGCGTGCGGCCGTTGGTCGTCACCACCATGAAGCCGGAGAGGCCGCTGCCCTGAATGGAGAGGCGCAAGCTGTTGCCGGCCGCCACTCCCGAAACCGTGCCGGAAGCATTGTAGCTGCGCTCCTCCCACGAGCCGGAGACGCGGTTGCCGCGGGACGCCAGTCGGGCACGCAGCTCGATCCTGTTGCCGGCGCTGGCGCACCTGAGCGCCAGACCAAGCGTCGCGCTGCTGCGCGTCGAATACAGTGCGCTGCACCTGATGTGCTCCGACCTGCCGTTGTCCAGGCGGAACTGCCCGGCTCCGGACCAAGCGCCGTGCATGCTGGCCAGTGGATTGGCCGCACTGGTGTCGGCCGACGCGGCAAGCGCAACTGTGGCGAATGCGAACGCAGCTAGCCCTCGATTGGTGGACCGGAACCAGGGCATTTCTCTCTCCCGATTGAATGTGATGGTTTGTTTGTTCGGCGTTTGGTTACCGATACGTTGCTTACGGCCGTGCCGGGCTACTCGATCACGGGCGCCCGCGGCGAGGGAGCTGCCCGCATACGAGAAGCCGAAGCCGGCGCACCAAGCCATGCCTTCGCGCCTAACATGTGGACGGGAAGCCACGGAATCAAATCTGCAAAGGGGCCGATACAAACTCCAGCTTTTCACATCTTTGCGAGAGGTTGTGTGGCCCCCCGACCGCAGGCGGGCCCGTTTAACGGCATTTTCAGCCTGCCCCCCTAGTGTGCGCCGCTGTGTGCTGGGGAGCGGCCGTATGAGTTCTCGCTTCTTTCCTTCGACTTTTCTGTGGTCGGCCCTCGGCCTCGTGGCGCTCGCCGATCTCGCAGCAATGGTGCTCACCGGGTTCCGGCTGACGGGCTATGGCGCGTTCTGGATAGTCGCCGTCAGCGCCGCCGCCTGGGGGCTCGGACACTTCTACAGCGTGGCCCGCCCGGATGCCCGCCTCGCCGCTCTGGCCTTCGGCGCCGCCTACCTGATCCTGTTCACATTCGCCGCCGGCGTGCTGAGCTATGTCGGCACGAGCTTCAACCGGCCGCTGCTCGATGCTGTTTTCGCCGGCGCGGATAGTGCGCTCGGCCTCGACTGGCTCGCGGCGCTGACTTTCGCCGATGCGCACCCCCGGCTCGGACGGGCGCTGCGCATGGCCTATCAGTCGAGCCTTTTCCAGGTCGCGGCCGTGCTCATCGTCCTGACAGCCACCGGCCAGCTGGTGCGCCTGCAGGCTTTCCTGGCGCTGTTTGCCGCGACCGGTCTCGTGACTATCGTCACGTCGATCGCCTTTCCCGCGGCCGGCGCCTTCGTGTTCCACAACCCGCCGGCTGAGCTGCGCAACGTGGTGGGCCACGATGCCGGGATTTGGCACTTCGTGCACTTCGAGGCGCTGCGCTCCGGTGCCATGCGCTCGATCGATCCCAGCGCCATCGAGGGCCTGATCACGTTCCCCTCCTTCCACACTGCCCTGGCCGTAGTGACGGCGTGGGCCTTCTGGCGCACGCGCCATATTGCGGTGCCGGCACTGCTGCTCAACCTCACCGTCATTGCCTCGACCGTGCCAGTCGGCGGCCACTACTTCGTCGACGTATGCGCAGGCGCGGCCATCGCCGGGGCCTCGATCGCTGGACTGGCGTGTCAGCCCTGGGCGCGCGCGGCGGCCGTACCAGCGGCGATCACGGCTCGGCCCGGCCTGGCGCGCGCGAATGGCTTGGCGGCAGAAGGCGGCACCGGCTAGCCTGCCAGGAACCGACGCGCGAGCGCCATGAACTCAGCGAGCTTGTCGTGGTGCACCCAGTGCCCGGCTCCCTCGAAGGTGACGATCTCGGCGTTGCGGAAATGCCGGGCTCTGCCGTCATCGGCCGGATTGGAAGCCCAGCTCTCCTTGCCGTAGACCAGCAGGGTCGGGCAGGTGATGCGCGCCCATAGGCCTTCGACGTCCGCCACCGCCATGTCGTAGGGCGGCCAGGAGCGCACGTAGTTGTCGAACTTCCAGCTGTAGGTGCCGTCCTCGTTCTGGTTGACGCCGTGCTGGGTGAGGTGGCGTGCCTGCGTGGGCGAGAGGTGCTTGTTCTCCTCCTGCATGCGCTTCAGCGCATCCTCGATGGACGCATAGCGGCGCGGCAGGCGGCCCGAGAGGCCGCGCTGCTCGTCGATCCAGGCCCGCATGCGGTCGGGGAAGCTCTGGGCGAAACGCTTGGCCAGCATCTTCGGGCTCGGGCCCAGGCCCTCGATGGCAACGAGCCTAGCCACGTTCTCCGGATAGATGCCGGCATAGCGCAGCGCAATGTTGCCGCCGAGCGAATGCGCGATCAGCGTCACGGGGGCGAGCGTCTGTTGATGGATGAGCTGAGCGAGGTCGTAGACATAGCCCGCCATCATGTAGGTGCCGTCCTGCGACCACTCGCTGTCGCCATGCCCGCGCAGATCCGGCGCGATCACGTGCCAGTCGCTGCGCATCTCCTCCGCCACCCAGTCCCAGTTGCGGCAGTGGTCGCGCCCGCCGTGCACCAGCACGAGAGGCGGCGCCCCGGCGTTGCCCCAGTCGACGTAGTGCAGGCGCAGGCGCTGCGAAAAGTAGATGCGCGAGGTGGGGCCGTGGCTGGACGCGGGCATGAGGTCTGGACCTCGATGGTTGCGAAGCCGCGCGACCCTATCGCCTTCGCCGGCCAAGCGAAAGCGCGATGGATCGCACCAGTCGGCGAGCCAGCCGTTGTCGCCGGCTGCCTTCGATGGGGAGGACACGTCTGTGGTCATCGATCCGTTCGTTCTCTCTTACGCGCGCACGCGCCGTTTCTTTCGCGCGAGGCCCGGGGGCCGAGCGCAAGGTGCGACGGGTACGCGGGCGCCTCTCGGCGACCCGGGGGCCGGTTGACCTCCGGCCCCAGCAGACCTGGCCAGGTCTGCCTTGAGGCCCTCTTGCGAGGGCCCCCTGGGACCCTGGGAGGGGTCCCCTGGGTTGCCTTGCGGCACCCGCGTTGCGGCGATTTTGGGCACCGCTGCAAGCTGCAGCCGGTGGTCTGCTCTTGCGAGCAGCTTGCCGGCCATGTGCCTCTCGGCGGTCGCCGCACTCCGCAGCCATTGCTGGCGCTTCGACGGCAACGGTCACAGCGGGCCTCCTGGATCTCGAGCCTTCCGTTCAGCTCTCCTTCCAGGCGCCGGTCGCTGCCACGTGAAGGACGGAGTGCACTTCGCGTCCCGTCGCAGGCAGCGACGCGCCATTATGCGCACAGCTTCGGCACCCGGGGATAACGCGGCCGTCGATGTTGCTGCGCTCTGCGCCCTCCACGAACGTCATCCCCGCGCCGCTCGTCGCGCGAAGCGCACGAGCGGGACCAGGCGGGGACCCAGGTCACGTATCCACCCGGTCACGGCCGATGTGGCGGCGCGCCCTGTCCGCGGGCCCTTCCTGAATCTCGCCCCAGAACTCGTCGAACAAATCGACCCAATCCGGGTTCATGCTTTCGATCAGCCGGATTTTCCAGGCCCGGTTCCATTTTTTGAGCCGCTGCTCACGCAAGATCGCTTCCGGCATGGTGTTGTGCATCTCGTAGTAGACGAGCCGATGCACGCCGTAGCGCTTGGTGAAGCCCTCGATCAGGTCCTGCTTATGAAGGGATGTGCGCTGATCCAGCTCGCTGGTCACGCCGAGGTAGAGCGTGCCGTTGCGCGTGCTGGCCAGGATGTAGACGCACGGTTCCTTGGGCATTTCGACCCGCTCGCGATCCCGTGCTGATCAGTGTACTGGGTTCCCGCCTCCGCGGGAATGACGCTAGTTGATAGCGAGCCGCGCACCACGAACGTCATCCCCGCGCCGCTCGTCGCGCGAAGCGCGCGAGCGGGACCAGGCGGGGACCCATGCACGTCTCCGCTTGCGCTCACCCCCCGTAGCAACCGTCTCAGGTTTTGCTCGAGGTATCCGCCCTATGGCGTCAGGCCCGGAGCGTCTGACGCCCCTCACACCATCTTGGTGAGAATGCCCGCCATCTCCTTGCCGGAGAAGGCCCGCAGCGTCTGCGTCTTCACGTTGCCGAGCTTGGCGACCGACAGCGAGAACGCCGTCATCGTCTCATCGTCGGGAGCCTCGAACACGGCAACGACATCGTAGGCGCCGAGTGTCCAGTAGCTCTCCTTCATGGTGGCGCCGGCCTTCTTGGCGAGCTCCCTGACCGCCTCCGTACGCTTCACCGTATCCTTGATGCCTTTGATGCCCTGCTCCGTGTAGCTTGCCAAAAGAATATAGGTAGCCATGGGTGATCTCCTTGGGGGCCCCTTGTCTCGCCCGGGGGAGGCTAGTCCCGATCGCCCCCGAAGGGAATTGGCATGCCCTGAACCGCGTCTTGCGCATTCTCGCGGGCACGCTGGAAATCTTCCGGATTGGTCTTCGGCCGCCGCGCCACGCGATCCCACAGGCCCATGCGATCCAGTTGCGCCTCGACCGCGAACTCGCTTCGGTTGTGAGCACGAGCAAGCTGCGTAATGCTGCGCCCGGACTTGAAGGCGGCAGCAAGCTCCCCCGCTTCCCCCTCGTACCAGCGTGCGCCCGATCGTGCCGGAAACCCGCGCTCACCACGGGTGCGGGTCTTGCGTGCGCCGGCAAGGGCATCGAGCAGGCCCTCCCAGGCGATCACGGGTAAGGTCAAGGATGTGCCGTGCGGAGACTTCAAGGTAGCCAGCAGCCCGCCTTCGGCGATTTCGAAGCCGTAGTGACCGTCGCCTTGCCGCCAAGTAACCCGTTCCCAGACCAGCGGCTCTTGCAGTTCGCTCGAGCTGAAGTCTTGTCCGTATCCCCGCGACATCGGGACGCCTCTCAACAATATCCGACCGATCAACACGCCGATCCAAGGTTGCATCAGCCATAGAACATGTCAAGAACAATAAGAGAACATTGGTTGCCGATGGACGTGATCGAACATTGCTCGAGCAATCTGCTTCGTGTTCGCGAGCAGAAAGGTCCGGCGCCCTCGATCGCCTGCCAAGCCATTTCCCTCTCGACCATATTGGCGCCACGCCCGAGCGCGACTCTACTGCGCCAGTACCGAAGCAACGCGCGCGGAATATGCGGGGTCGGCAAGCGTTGTGTAGGGATGGGAATGAGCGCAGTGCGCCAGCACTTCGAGCGAAGCGGCAGCTACTTCTCGACCAGCACATACCAAGGATGACAATGGGTCAGTCGGACTCAGGTCGCGCGGGTTGCGCGCGCAGCGAACCCTCGGCGCAAGACATAGCGTTCGGCTTGTACGTGGGCAAACCCCGGAAGGAAGCGAAGCCCGCGCGGGTTGCGCCCAAGACTATAGAGCGTCCTCGTCCAATCGGTGAGCCGCGTTTGCTTCGGAGCTTGTTCGCACGCAGGGCGGCTGCGACCGTTGCGGCGATTGGCGTGGCGTTGCTCGCAGGCCTTGTCTTGGGGCAGCTCGAGGGCCCGATTAGTCTCGGCAGCACGCCGTACAATCCTCGCGCGTCTCTCGCAAAGCCTGTCGAACACGGGCGCGAGCAAGGGCGCATTGCTGTGGCCTCGACGATCGTCGCGGCGCCGTCGACGAAGACGCGCCTGCAAGTCCTGATCGCCTCGCCCGATGAGGTGCCTGCCAACAGCTTTGTGCACGTGCGCGGATTGCCGCCCGCCACCTCGCTTTCGGAAGGGTATGCAATGGGTCCCGGCGCGTGGGCCATCCCCGTCGCCTTCCTCTCGCGCCTCAACATGAACGTTGCGGCCAGAGCCTCGGGCACTGCCGACGTCAGATTCGCGCTGGTCTCGTCCGGCGGGGAACCGCTGGCCGAAGCGAAGACAGTCCTCGTGATCGGGCTCGGCTCGGCTGCAGGTCCCATGGCAGTTGCCTCCCGTTCCATGGACTCCAGGCCCGATCCACTGCCCTTGCTACGGCATGTGCGCTACGATGTCGGAAAGCTGGCCCCGGCTTTCCTGCGCGACGTTCCGCCGCGAGTGGCGGTACACGATCGCGCGTCACGCAAGCGGCCGGCCCGGCACGTTGCGAAGCGACAGCAGCAACTGGCAACCAAGGTCCGCAAGTCGAAAGGCGTGCGCACGGTCGCAGGCGGCTCCTCGACCGGCTCCCACCGTCCAAACCCGCTCAACTGACTTTCCCAGTGGTGGCGGCTTCCGCCACGTGGCACACGCGGCAGCACCATGTGCGCTAGCCGAGCATCACTCGCTGGAACAACCAATGAACGTAGCGGATGACCGCCGCCGCATCCGCTAGGTCACTCGGGACCAGCTGCCTCCGCCAAGACGCTTGTGCTCTCGTGGTCGCGAGACGGCGAGAACGGGGCACGCATCCCAAGCCGCAAAATTCCCACTGGACCGCCGCTACAAGACGCTCCAATATCGCCGTCGTGTCGGTCCGACAATCCGACATACGGCGCAAACAAGACGCCCAACGACAAATAATTGGGGAGAGAAACCGTCCGTCATGGTTGCGGCAGTTGCAATGCGTCCGGCTTCCAGCGTCTCCGGGGACGCGCTTCTGAGCGTACGGAACGTCTCGGTCCGGTTCGGCGGCATCGTTGCGCTGGACAACGTCTCCTTCGACGTGGCGCCCGGCCAGATCGCCGGCCTCATCGGCCCGAATGGCGCCGGCAAGACGACGCTCTTCAATTGCCTTTCCCGCCTCTACGTCCCCAATGACGGCGACATTCTGTTCAGCGGCCGCTCTATTCTCTCCGAGTCCCCCACGCCATCGCCGACCTCGGCATCGGCCGCACGTTCCAGAACGTCGCGCTGTTCGACCACATGAGCGTGCTCAACAACATAAAGGTCGGCTGCCACAGCCGAACTTCCGCAGGCTTTCTCACCAGCGCTCTGCACCTGCCCAAACGGGACGAAGAGGAGCGACGCATCGGCGAGCGCGCTGCGGAGCTGATCGGCTTCATGGACCTCAAGCCTTTCGTACATGTACCAGCAGGCGGACTGCCATTCCCGGTAAAGAAGCGCGTGGAACTCGCCCGCGCACTCGCCAGCAGCCCCAAGCTGCTGCTGCTCGACGAGCCGGCGGCCGGCCTCAACCACGAAGAGGTCGACGTCCTGCGCGGGCAAATCCGCCGCATCCGCGACGCGCAGAACGTCACGGTACTGCTGGTCGAGCACCACATGAGCCTGGTGATGTCGGTCTCCGACAAGGTTGTCGCCATCGACTTCGGCCGCAAGATCGCCGAGGGCACGCCGGCCGAGGTGCAGAGCAATCCCGAGGTCATCCGCGCCTATCTGGGTACGGGGGCCTGAAACGCGATGCCGCTGCTCGAGGTGGAGGGTCTCAAGGCATACTACGGGCAGACGCAGGCCCTGCACGGGGTCAGCTTCGCGCTCGATCAAGGCGGCATCACCACGCTGCTCGGCGCCAACGGCGCCGGCAAGACCACCACGCTGCGCTCGGTTTGCGGCATGGTGCGCACCGAGGGCACCATCCGCTTCGACGGCCGGCCGATCAATGGCAGGGCGACCGAGGAGATCGTGCGCCTCGGCGTCGGCCATGTGCCCGAGGGCCGCGGCACCTTCACGGGCCTCAGCGTCGACGAGAACCTGCGCGTTGCGGCCTACACGCGACGCGACAAGGCCGCTGCCCAGCGCGACCTCGAGCATGGTGTTCGAGTATTTCCCGATCCTGAAGGCGCGCATCGGACCAGCAGGCGGGCACCCTCTCGGGCGGCGAGCAGCAGATGCTGGCGATCAGCCGCGCGCTGATGCTGGGTCCGCGCCTCATGCTGCTGGACGAGCCCTCGTTCGGGCTGGCGCCGCTGATCGTGCAGGAGATCTTCCGCATTATGCGCCGCATCAACGCCGAGGCGAAGGTGAGCATGCTGCTGGTGGAGCAGAACGCGGCGCTGGCGCTCGAGCTCGCCGATCACGCCTACGTGCTGGAGACAGGCCGCGTGGTGATGTCGGGCAAGGCCTCCGTCGTCAAGAGCGACGAGGCGATCCGCAAATCGTATCTGGGCTACTGAGGACAGCGCATGGAGCAGCTGTATTCAGCAGATCGCCGCCGGGCTCGCCAATGGCGCCATCTACGCGTGCCTGGCGCTGGCGCTGGTGATGATCTTCGTCTCCACCGACCACATCAATTTCGCCCAGGGCGAGATGGCGATGTTCAGCGCCTATCTGTGCTGGCAGCTCCTGCGAGTGGAACCTGAACGTTCTGGATCGCGCTGCCCGCTGGTGATGCTCGTGTCGTTCCTCATCGGCGTCGGCATCGAGCGCATCGATCCTTGCGCCCGCTGCACAACGCGCCGGTGCTCTCGGTCGTGGTGGTGTTCATCGGGCTGTTGACGATCTTCCACTCGCTGGCCGGCGGCATCTGGGCCCACACCATCAAGGACTTCCCATCACCGTTTCCGCAGCGTGACGTTCCCGGGCTCCGGCTACATCGGCCCGCACCAGCTCGGCATGATCGCGGTGACGATCGCTCATGCTGCTGGCCCTGTTCGCCTTCTTCCGCTTCACACCGCTGGGCCTTGCCATGCGCGCCGCGGCGCAGAACCCGACATCGGCACGGCTCGCCGGCATCAGCGTCGATTGGATGCTGGCGCTGGGCTGGGGGCTCGCTGCCGCCGTCGGCGCGGTGGCCGGCTGCATGGTCGCTCCCGCCGTCTACCTGGAGCCCAACATGATGGCCTGCATCCTGCTCTATGGCTTCGCTGGCGCGTTGGTGGGCGGCATCATCGAGCCCCGGCGGCGCGGTCGTGGGCGGCTTCATCGTCGGCGTGCTGGAGAACCTGATCGCCTATTTCGGCAACGTGCTGGAGCGTGCCACTGGGCGTCTACCTCATCGGCAACGGCGAGAAGCTGACCGTGGCGTTGATCATCGTCATCACGGTGCTGACGCTGAAGCCGAGCGGCCTGTTCGGCCATGTCACCGTGAAGCGGGTCTGAGCCATGGCAAGCACCGTCTCCACCTCGGCGGCACCTCAGGCGCCGGCGACCGGCTTGTTGTGGAACGTATCGCTACTGGCTGCTCCTGGTCGTCCTACCGCTGCTGCTCATCGCCGGCGGCAAGGCCGGGCTTCGTCAGCAACTTCCAGTTCCTGCAGCTCAGCCTGATGGTCGTCTACGCCATCGCCGTGCTGGGCCTGATCCTGCTCACGGGCTTCAACGGCCAGATCTCGCTCGGACACGGCGCATTCTTCGCGGTCGGCGCCTACACCGCGGCGATCCTGATCGACCAGGCGGGGTGGCCGTTCTGGGCGACGCTGCCGGTGGCGGCGCTTACGTGCTTCATCGCCGGCTACCTGTTCGGGTTGCCCGCGCTCAGGCTCGAGGGCCACTATCTGGCACTTGCCACCTTCGCGCTGGCCGTGGCCGTGCCGCAGATCCTCAAGTATCGCCACCTCGAGCCGATCACCAAGGGCGTGATGGGCATCAACGTGTTCAAGTCGGATCCGCCGTTCGGGCTGCCGCTCAGCACCGACCAATGGATGTTCCTGGTCGTGCTCGCCGTCGCCGCGCTCATGTTCTGGATCGCGCGCAACCTGCTCGACAGCCGCACGGGGCGCGCCCTGACCGCCATCCGCGACCACCCGATGGCGGCGAGCACGATGGGCGTCAACGTCGCCCACTACAAGGCCGTGATGTTCGGCATCAGCGCGCTCTACACCGGCATCGCCGGCGCCCTGCACGGCATCATCTTCGAGTTCGTCTCGCCGGACAGCTTCCGCTTCGAGCTGTCGATCGCCATCCTGGTCGGCGCCGTGGTGGGCGGCATCGCCTCGCTGCCGGGGGCGATCATCGGCGGCGTCTTCGTGCAGGTCATCGAGAAGTACGCCGACGCCCTCACCCGGAAGATCACCGCGACGGTGCACCTGCCGCTCGAGCTGGAGCCGTGGCTGATCTACGGTATCGCCCTGATCATCCTCATGTACACCATGCCGATGGGAATCGCCGGCGGCGTGGCCGCGCTGTGGAGGCGCTTGAAGAGATCGTGACGGTCCCCGCCGCTCACGGTGTAGAAACTGGAAACGGAGGAATGCGATGAAAATGCACAAGCTGCTTATCTGGCAGGAGCGGGCGCGCTCGCGCTTGCCCTGGCCGCTGGACCCGCCAGCTGCGCAGAAGAAGTACGACGAGGGCGCGTCCGACACCGAGATCAAGATCGGCAACACCAACCCCTATTCGGGCCCTGCCTCGGCCTACGGCACGATCGGCAAGACCATCGAAGCCTACTTCAAGATGGTCAACGACAAGGGCGGCATCAACGGCCGCAAGATCAACTTCATCACCTACGACGACGGCTATGCGCCGCCAAAGACGCGTGGAAATGGTGCGCAAGCTGGTCGAGGAAGACAAGGTGCTGTTCGTCTTCCAGACCCTCGGCACGCCTTCCAACACGGCCATCCACAAGTACCTGAACGGCAAGAAAGTGCCGCAGCTGTTCGTGGCGACCGGCGCCTCGATGTGGGGTAAGCCCAAGGAGTTCCCGTGGACCATGGGCTGGCAGCCGGACTACTCAGACGGAAGGCGCCATCTACGCCAAGCACATCCTGGCCAACGTCAAGGACCCCAAGATCGCGGTCCTCATGCAGAACGACGACTACGGCCGTGACTACTTCAACGGCTTCAAGGCCGGTCTCGGCAAGGATGCCGACAAGATCGTGCAGGTGGCGACCTACGAGGTGGCCGATCCGACGGTCGACAGCCAGATCATCGCGCTGAAGAACTCTGGCGCCAACGCGTTCTTCAACATCACCACCCCGAAGTTCGCGGCTCAGGCGATCAAGAAGGCTGCCGAGATCGGCTGGAAGCCCGCGCACTATCTCAACAACGTGTCCGTCCTCGGTGGGCGCGGTGATGAAGCCGGCCGGCTTCGAGCACCGGCCAGGACATCCTGACGGCCGCCTACATCAAGGACCCGACCGATCCGCAGTGGGCCAAGAACGCCGACATGCATCGCGTGGAACGCGTTCATGGATAAGTACTATCCCGGCGGAGACAAGAAGAGCACCTTCCAACGCCTACGCCTATGCCGTGTCGAACCTGCTGCGTCGACGTGCTCAAGCAGGCCGGCGACGATCTCACGCGTGAGCCAACGTCATGAAGCAGGCGGCGAGCCTGAAAGGCGTCGAACTACCGCTGCTGCTGCCCGGCGTCAAGATCAACACCAGCCCCACCGACTTCTATCCGATTCAGTCGGTGCAGCTGTCGCGCTTCAAGGGCGAGACGTTCGAGCTGTTCGGCAACGTGCTCTCCAACGAGAGCGCGAGCCAGTAGCATTCGACGCACGCGGCTGCCGGGCTGGCTGACGCTCACCGGCAGCTCTTTACAATCCGCCCATCGGGCATACCCTGCCCGGTGGGCTTTCCGTTTCGATGCAATCCATGTCCGCAGTGACACGCCAGCACATCGCCACTCGTGTCCGCCGCCTTGTCAGCGGCGAGCGCGCTGCTTGCCCCGGCCGCATTCGACGAGCGCGTGGCTGCGCGCGGCCTCGGGCTTCGCGGGGCTGGGTCTCGAGCGGGGCGACTGCGCCGCGCTGCTGCTGCGCAACGATTTCGCGTTCCTGGAGGCCTCGCTGGCGGCCGTGCGGCTCGGCGCCTACGCCGTGCCGATCAACTGGCACTTCAAGGCCGAGGAGGTCGCCTACGTTCTCGTCGGACTGCGGCGCCAAGGTGCTGGTGGCGCATGCCGACCTGCTGGCGGGCGTCGCTGACGCCATTCCAGCAGGCGTGAGTGTGCTGGTCGTCGAAACGCCGCCGGAGATGCGTCGCCGCCTACGGCATCCCGCCCGACAGCCGGTGACGTGCCGCCCGGCGCGACCGACTGGGAGACCTGGCTCGCGGGCCAGAGCCCGTGGCAGGGCCCGCCGCTGCCGCAGACTTCCAGCATGATCTACACGTCGGGCACCACCGGCCGCCCCAAGGGCGTGCGCCGCCAGCCGCTGACGCCCGACCCAGGCGCGCATGGCAGCCTACCGCGAGCGCGTGTACGGGCTGGTGCCCGGCGTGCGCACCATGGTGCCGGGGCCGCTCTATCATTCCGCGCCCAACGCGTTCGCCCTGCGCGCCGCGCGCGTCGCGAGCCTGATCGCGCTGATGCCGCGCTTCGATCCCGTGGGCTTCCTGGCGCTGGTGGAGAAGCACCGCATCGAGGCCATGTTCATGGTGCCGACCATGTTCGTGCGGCTGCTGAAGCTGCCTGCCGAGGTGCGCGGCCGCTACGACCTCTCGTCGCTGAAGTTCGTGATGCACGCGGCCGCGCCCTGCCCGATCGAGATCAAGCGGGCGATGATCGAGTGGCTGGGGCCGGTGGTGCACGAGTTCTACGGCTCGACCGAGTTCGGGCGCCGTGACCGTGGTCGACAGCCGCGAGTGGCTGGAGCGGCCAGGCACCGTGGGCCAGGCGGTGCAGGGCGGCGAGGTGCGCATCTACGACGACGCGGCGCGGCGGCTCGGCGCGGGCGAGATCGGCGAGGTCTATACCCGCCTCGAGTTCCTGCCCGAGTTCACCTACCACCAGCTGCCCGACAAGCGCGCCGAGATCGACCGCGAGGGCTTCATCACCTCGGGCGACGTCGGCTACCTCGACGAGGCCGGCTACCTGTTCCTGTGCGACCGCAAGCGCGACATGGTGATCTCGGGCGGCGTGAACATCTATCCCGCCGAGATCGAGGCGGTGCTGATCAACTGCCCCGGCGTGAAGGACTGCGCCGTGTTCGGCGTGCCCGACGGCGAGTTCGGCGAGGCGCTGCTGGCGGTGATCGAGCCGCAGCCGGGCATCCCCGCGCCGCGCGATCGCCGAGGTGCGCGCGTACCTGGCGCAGCACCTGGCCGACTACAAGGTGCCCAAGCGCATCGAGTTCGGCCCGACCTGCCGCGCGAGGACTTGCGGCAAGATCTTCAAGCGCCGCCTGCGCGATCCGTACTGGGCGAATGCGGGGCGGGCGATCTAGACTGGTACGCGAGCCGAGCCTGTCGCCCGGGATCCGAGCTGCGCCCCAACAGCCGGTTTCGCGGCGCCGTGCCGCATGCGTGCGCCGCCGGTGTGGAGCGGCCCGATAGTCGGCTAGGATGCAGGTGCGTTCCTCTTGACGAAGAGACTGGACTATGACCGCGCACACGCCTGCCGGGTCGCGAGCTCGGACCTGTCGTGGATCGACGCGCGAGTTCCGTGTCGCCAGTGGAAGAGCCAGGGCCTTCGACTGCCTGCCGGGGGCCTGGCAAGCCGCCTCCCAGTCTCGGTCAGCGAACAAGACGCTTGGCCGGTGTCGGTGAAGCAGCGCTCCAGCGCGACAGATTCTCGTGTTGCCGCCATCGCTCGAGCTGCGCCGCAAGGTGGAGAAAGAGCCGGATCGCGATCGATCGAAGTGGGACGCCGAGAAGCGTCGCGCCCGTGCGCTCGGGTCGCCGAGCTCAGCGCCGAGATCGTCAAGGTCAACGCGACGGCTGATGGCAGGCGGCCGTCGACACAGCCGCGGCACGCTGGACGTCGAACAGATCGTCGAGCGTTGACGGCGTGCAGCAGCTCCGCTTCATTCGGATAGTGATCGAGTCTCGAACTGAGACGCTATCAAGACGGTCGGGTAGTGGATCCCGGCGACACCGAGCCTTCGCCGGGAGGCAAGCGCCGGGATAACCATCACTCCCCATACCGCCCGATCACCGAGATCGAGCACACGTTCTGGTGCGGGAAGCCGCCGAGGTTGTGGGTGAGGCCGTAGCGCGGCATCTTCTGGCGCTGGCGCGGGCCGGCCTTGCCCTGCATCTGCAGGTAGATCTCGTAGATCATGCGCATGCCCGACGCGCCGATGGGATGGCCGAAGCACTTCAGGCCGCCGTCGATCTGGCAGGGGATCTTGCCGTCCGCATCGTAGAAGCCGTCGAGCACGTCCTTGATGGCGCCGCCCTCGGGCGACACGTACAGGTCCTCCATCGTCACCAGCTCGGTGACCGAGAAGCAGTCGTGCACCTCGATCAGGTCGATCTCCTCGCGCGGGTTGTCGATGCCGGCCTCCTTGTAGGCGCGCTTGGAGGCGACGCGCGTGGTGGCGAAATAGCTGCCGTCCCAGGAGTTGTGCGAGGCCTCCGTGCCGTTCGACACCGAGAGCTGCAGCGCCTTCACCGAGATCAGGTCCTTCTTGCCGAGGCTCTTGGCGATCTCGGGCGTGGTGACGATGGCGCAGGCCGAGCCGTCGCTCACGCCGCAGCAGTCGTACAGGCCCAGCGGCTCGGCGATCATCGGCGCCTCGAGCACGTTCTCCATGGTGATCTTGTTGGTGAGGTGCGCCTTGGCGTTGCGGTTGCCGTTGTCGTGGCTCTTGACCGAGATGTGCGCCATGGCGCGCTTGAGGTCTTCGGGCTTCTTGTTGTGCTTGGCGCGATAGGCGGCGGCGAGCTGCGCGAACGAGCCGGGCGCCGACAGGTTCGGCCAGTACATGGAGTTGAGCGCGCCGCGGCCGCGCTGCGGCAGGCCGCCGTAGCCCGTGTCCTTCAGCTTCTCCACGCCCAGCGCCAGCGCGATGTCGGCCGCGCCGGAGGCCACGGCATAGACCGCGCCGCGGAAGGCCTCCGTGCCGCTGGCGCAGTAGTTCTCCACGCGCGTCACCGGGATGTAGGGCAGCCGCAGCGCCACCGCGAGCGGCACGCCCGACTTGCCGACGTGCTGCTCCTCGATTGCGGTGGCGAGCCACGCCGCCTCGATCTGGTTCTTCTCGATGCCGGCGTCGGCGATGGCCTCCTCGAAGGCCTCCACCATCAGGTCGTCGGCCTCCTTGTCCCAGCGCTCGCCGAACTTGGAGCAGCCCATGCCGAGGATCGCGACCTTGTCTCTGATGCCGGTGGCCATGTGTGGTTCTCCTTATCGGTATCGGATTCACGCTGCATATCGCTGCCGCGTATCCACGATCCGATGCTCAGGCTTGCCTTGCCAGGCCGGCGCCGCTTTCCAGAAAGTAGCGCGTGAAGCCGCGCTGGGGATCGTAGTCCTTGATGCGGAACATCATGCGCATGGGCGCCGCCACGTCGACGCTTGCCGCATCGGCGTCGGTGAAGTCGATCATCAGCGCGCCCGCCCTCCTCGAACACCACCATGCCGTAGTAGTGCGGCGGGTCGGGCGAGTAGGTGAGCCGGTCCGCCGTGTAGGACTGCACCTTGGAGGGCATGTCGGCGAAGGGGTGGTCGTCCTGGCTGTGGAAGGCGTTGCAGTTGGGGTTCACGCACACCTTCGACTTCGGGAACTGCAGCGTGCCGCACTTCCTGCACTGCCCGCCGATGAAGCCCGTCAGCATGCGCCGGTTGCGGTAGAGCGAGGACAGCGGCGTCGCCTTGTCGACCTCGGCGCGCATGCCGCGCTCGATGGCGACGAGATCGTTGAAGGAGAGGAACTTGGCGTAGTTGGTCTCCTCCTTGCGGCGGGCCAGATGGCCCTTGACGCCGAGGCGGGGCGCCAGCTTGGCCAGGTTGCTCGGTCGCCTCGAACAGCAGCGCATCGCAGCCCTGGCCGAAGCCGACCACCAGGATCTTGTCGCCGGGCTTGGCGCGCTCCAGCGCGTCGCGCCAGCATCACGAGCGGATGCGCCGCGCCGGTCTCGCCGCACACGGCGTGCAGGTTGTCGCGCACGGCGCGCGTCGGGCATGCCGGCCTTCTTGGCGATGCCGGCGGCCACGCGCGGCAGCACGCACGGCATGGCGAAATGGGCGATGTCGGCGGGCTTCACGTCGGTCGCCTTGAACAGGTCGGCCAGCGCCGCGGGCACGATCTTGTTGTAGCCCTCGTCGCGGATCCAGCGCTCCTCCCAGGTGTAGTCGAACTCGAAGCCCTCGCCGCGGAAGTGGTCGACGAAGTCGACCGTGCGGCTGGCGGAGGCGATCAGCTTGGCCACCACCGGTCCGGTGCCGACCAGCACCGCCGCCGCGCCGTCGCCCGTCTGCAATTCCAGCGGGCTCGCGGTCTTGGTGCGGCGCTTCTCGGCGGCCACCACCAGCACCGGCCCGGCGCCGCCGCGCGCCATCTGCAGCGCCGTGATCAGCCCCGAGGTGGCCGCGCGCTGCGAGGCGGTGAGGTCCTGCGCGTTGACGCTGGGCTGCAGGTTCAGCGCCTCGACCACGATGCCGGCGTTCAGCCGGTCCTCGAACGGCAAGCGTCGTCGATGCGAACGCGAGCGAGGCGACGGTGCTGCGGTCCTGGCCGGTGAGGCAGTCGCGCGCCGCCTCCACCGCCATGGTCACCGGGTCCTCGTCCCAGTTGCACATGGTGCGCTCGCCCTTGGCGAGGCCCTTGAGGCCGGGATTGAACCAGGCGTTGGCCTCCGCCACCGACTTGCGCGACGAGCCGCAGCCGCGGCAGGTAGGCGCCGTACGCGAGAATGCCGACTTCGTGTCTTCTCAGCCATTTGCACGGTTCCCGGGCGTAGGTTGGGTCAAGCGAAGCGCAGACCCAACGCGAATTGGCCAATCCCTCTGTTGCGTTGGGTCTTCGCTGACGCTCGACCCAACCTACGGATCACAGCGGCTCCCAGTTGAACACGTCCTGCGAGCGATCGAGCGGGTAGAAGTCGCGCTCTGAAGGCCGGCAGCATTGTCTCGGCAATGTCTTGCGGCGTCCAGCCGCCGTCCTTGTGCGCGACGCGGATCGGGCGCGACTGGCTCATCAGGAAGATCTCGTCCTTGCGCACGGCGAAGATCTGCCCCGTCACGTCCTTGGAGAGATCGCTCGCCAGGAACACGCAGATCGGCGCGATCTTCGATGCCGTCATGGTGTTCTGGATGCGCTCGACGCGCGCCTTCTCTTCCGGCGTGTCGGTCGGGATGGTGCCGATCAGCCGCGACCAGGCGAACGGCGAGACGCAGTTGGAGCGCACATGGAAGCGGGCCATGTCGAGCGCGATCGACTTGGACAGCCCGACGATGCCGAGCTTGGCCGCCGCGTAGTTGGCCTGGCCGAAGTTGCCGACCAGCCCCGACGTGGAGGTGAAGTGGACGAAGGAGCCCAACTCCTGCTCCTTGAAATAGGGCGCCGCCGCCTTCGACATGTAAAAGGCGCCGTAGAGGTGCACCTTGATGACGGCGTCCCAGTCCACCGCGCTCATGCGGTGGAAGATGCGGTCGCGCAGGATGCCGGCGTTGTTGACCACGCAGTCGATGCGGCCGAAATTGTCGATCGCGGTCTTGATGATGCGCTCCGCGCCCTGCGGGTCGGCGACGCTGTCGCCGTTGGCGACAGCCGCGCCGCCGGCCTTGCGTGATCTCGGCCACCACCTCGTCGGCGACCTTGGTGTCGGCCCCCTCGCCCTCGGCCGAGCCGCCGAGATCGTTGACCACGACCTTGCCGCCCTGGCTGGCGGCCAGCAGCGCGATCTCCTTGCCGATCCCGCGCCCAGCGCCGGTCACAACCACGACCTTGCCCGCGAGGCATCCCCCTTGAGCCATTCACTCCTCCCAACTCGACGTCTTCTGACGAACAGATTGCATCGCCGACACAGATCGTCAATTTATTGTCGGATTGTCAGACGATCGCTGCATGTGCACAATATGCCAGCTATGCTATGCGGCCTGAGCTGACGTGCACGGTTGCGTAGGGGTGAGATGACACAGGTAACTGCCCGGTTCGATCGGATCAAGGCGCGGCCAGCCTACGAGCTGGTCGCCGACGAGATCGAGCATAAGATCCTGACCGGCGTCTTGCGCCCAGGCGATCCCATCGGTACGGAGTCCGAGCTGGTGAAACAGTTCGGCGTCAACCGCTCGACCGTGCGCGAGGGCATCCGGCTGCTGGAGCAATCGGGGCTGGTCGCGCGCGAGGCAAGCCGCCGGCTGTCGGTGGCCGTGCCGCACTATCACGGCCTCGCCACCCGCATGAGCCGCGCGCTCATCCTGCAGCAGGTGACGTTCCGCGAGCTGTATCACACCTCCCGCGCTCTGGGCCCAGGGTCGATCGATCAGGCCATAGACAACAGGACCGAGGCCGATCTCGAGGCGCTGGAGACCAACCTCGCCCGCACGCGCGAGATGCGGCACGATGCGCCTGCCGTAGCCGAGCTCGATGCCGAGTTTCACAAGCTGCTGGATGCCGCGAGCCACAATCGCGTGCTGCTGCTCGCCAAGGAGCCCGTGAGCATTCTGATACGGCCAACCACCGCCCACATCATCACCAACAATCCCGGCGGCATTCCCAGGCTGATCGAGGCGCACACACACATTGTCGATGCCCTGCGCCGGCGCGACCGCGAGAAGGGGCGGCTGTGGGTGGACCGCCACCTGCGCGACTGGAAGGCCGGGTTCGAGCGCGCCGGGCGGCGATCTCGACAGCCCGGTCGAGGCCGTCACCAAGCCGGGCGCGGGCGCGCTCCAGCCGTCAGCCGGGCGCTGAGCGGCACCCCTCGTCGCGCTATCGCAGGTCTGCAAGCAGCGGAAATACCTCGCGCGCGATCCTTTCGATCTGGCGGTCGCGTTCCTCGTAAGGGCCGACGAGGTCCAGCGTTATGTGCCGCACGCCCGCCGCGTAGAATGCGCGCATACGGTCGGCGATCTGCCGCGGCGAGCCCAGGGCCGCATAGCGCTCGGCGGCCTTGCGGAAGTCCATGGCATAGCGGTGGCTCAATGACACGGCCGCCGCATCGAGCGCCCGCTCGAAGGTGTCGTCGAGCCTCGCGAAAAGGAGATGGCCCGTGCCGAACTTGGACCCGGCTCGCCCTGCCAGCCCGGCTGCGGCCGAGATCTTCTCCAGGCCCGATCTGTACATCTCCGGTGTCACCACATAGGAGATCCACCCGTCGGCTAGGCGTCCGGTGCGGGCGAGAGCGGCGTCCGAGCGCCCGCCGCACCATATCGGCGGTCCACCGGTCTGCCGTGCGGGCGGCTGCATCGGCACCCCGCTGAAGGGCGGATAAAGGCGCCCCGAGTGGGTCACGGGCTCACCGCTCCACAGCTTGCGTAGGAGCGGAATGGCCTCTTCCATCCGCGCGCCGCGCTCTTTGAGCGGCACGCCGCATGACCTCGTACTCTTTCGGAAACTCGCCACCCACGCCGACCCCGAAGATGAAACGCCCCTCGGTCAGGTGATCGAGGGTTGCCACCTGCTTGGCCACCGGAACCGGATGGCGCAGCGGCAGGAGATAGACCGACGTGCCGAATGTCAGCCGCCTGCTGACGACAGCGGCCTGCGCCAACTGGAGCAGCGGATCGAAGATCGCCATTGGAAAAGAGATATGGTCGCCGCACCAGAGCGAGTTGTACCCGGAGGTATCGACCAACTCGACCAGTTCGCTGAGCTCGGCGATGGTCGGCAGCCAGGGCCCGGTCGCGGGCTCGGTACGGCGGTGGATGGTTATCAGACCGATCCGCAGCTTGTCTTCCAGCACCAGGTCCATCGCTCTGCTCCGGTTTCAGCCCGACCCATCATCGAATGGGGACCTGGAATGTCAACCGGCGCGGTGATGTCTGCAGCCGAAGCCTCAGCCGGCGCGCGCCCTGGGCTCAGCGTCTGCGTCAGGCGATGCGGCCGCCGAGCTCGTCCTCGATGTGGATGCGAATGATCTCCTCGAAGCTGGCGTCGGGCTTGAAGCCGAGCCCGAGCGCGCGCTGGGCGGCGAACTTGCGCGGCCAGCCGGCAACGATCTGCTCGATGAATGGATCGGGCTCGCGGCGGATGCGGGCGACAACCTTGTCGCCTGCCACCTTCCTGAGCGCCGCGATCTGCTCGCCCACGGTCACGGCCAGGCCCGGCATGGTGAGTGCCCGGCGCGGGCCGACCTTGGCCGTGTCGAGCGTGGCGGCGTGGCGCATGAACTCCACCGCCGCGCGCGGCGAGGCGTGCCAGTGCATCACGCTCTCGGATACGGGCAGCACCGCCTCCTGGCCTGCCAGCGGCTCGCGCATGATGTTGGAGAAGAAGCCCGACGCCGCCTTGTTGGGCTTGCCGGGGCGCACGCAGATGGTGGGCAGCCGCAGGCTCAGCCCGTCGAGGAAGCCCTTGCGCGAATAGTCGGAGACGAGCAGCTCGCAGATGTTCTTCTGCGTGCCGTAGGAGGTGAGCGGCGTGTTGAAGAACTCATCGCCGATGGCCTCGGGGAACGGCGCGCCGAACACCGCAATCGAGCTGGCGAACACGACGCGCGGCTTGTGGCCGGCGTGGCGCACCGCCTCCAGCAGCGCGCGCGTGCCGTCCATGTTGATGCGATAGCCCTTGTCGAAGTCCTGCTCGGCCTCGCCCGAGACGATGGCCGCGAGGTGGAAGATCACGTCGGGCTTGTCGGCGACCAGCTTGACCGCCTCGCCGGGCGCCGGCAGGTCGCCGGTGAGCACCTTGACCGGCATCTTGGCGCCGGCGGGCGCAGCGCCCTCCACCACGTCGTACAGCGTGAGGGTCGAGATGGCCTTGCCGCCGAGCTCGCCGTCGCGCGCCAGGCGCTCGGCGAGCTTGCGGCCGATCATGCCCGCGCCGCCGATGATCAGGACTTTCATGGGGTTTCCTCGTTTTGTTATGCCGAGCGTCACGCCGCAGGCGGCCGCCCATTGCAAGCCCTTCGACCGTGCCGCGCCGCGGCCGGTACTCGCAGCCGACCCAGCCATCGAAGCCGCTCGCGTCGATCGCCTTGAACAGCCAGGCGATAGTTGAGCTCGCCGTCGTCCGGCTCGCCGCGGTCGGGCGGGCTGGCGATCTGGTAGTGGCGGGCGAGCGGGCCGAACTCCTTGATGGCCATCGCCACGTCGCCCTCCTCGACCTGGCGGTGATAGAGGTCGAACTGCAGGCCGCACGTTGGGCTCGCCGACCTCGTGGATGATCGCGCGCGCTTCGCCAGTCTTGTTGAGGAAGTAGCCCGGGATGTCGCGGCGGTTGATCGGCTCGATCAGCAGCTCCACGCCCGCACCGGCCGCCTGCTTCGCCGCCTTGCGCAGGTTGGCAACGTAGGTGTCGCGCCGCGCGCCCTGATGCACGACAGCCCGGCCAGCACGTGAACCTTGCGGCCGCCGGTGGCATCGGCGTAGCGCAGGTGGTCTCGACCGCCGCCTGGAAATCCTTCTCGCGACCGGTGAGGGCCGCCAGCCCGCGCTCGCCAGCGGCGGCGTTGCCTCGCTGGCGTGTTGAAGAGGGCCAGGGTCAAGCCGTTGGCCTTCAGCCGCGCCGCGACGTCAGCCGCCGCCGCCTCGTAGACGTTGGTCGATTCCACGGCCTTGAAGCCGGCCTTCGCCGCCGCCTCGAAGCGGTCGAGGAACGGCAGCTCGGTGAACAGGAAGCTCAGGTTGGCGGCGAAGCGGGGCACGGGCTGCCTCTACAGCGTGAAGCCGCCGTCGGGCGTGATGGACGAGCCGGTCATGTAGGCGGACTCGTCGGAGGCCAGATACACCGCCACGTACGCCATCTCCTCGGCCGTGCCGAGGCGGCCCATCGGCTGGCGCTCGATGAACATCGTGCGCGCCTTCTCCTCGCCGCCGACCTGCTTGCCGAGCGCGCGTGATGCGGTCGTCGAGCGACGGCGTCTGGATGGTGCCGGGGCAGATGCAGTTGCAGCGGACGCCCTTGCCGATGAAGTCCATCGCCACCGCCTTGGTGAGGCCGACGACGGCGGCCTTGGTGGCGCCGTAGACGTAGCGGTTGGGCGCGGCCTTGCTGGCCCCGACCGTGGAGGCGATGTTGATGATCGAGCCCTTGCCCTTGCTGCAGCATGCCCGGCAGGAACGCCCTGATGGTGCGGTGCATGGACTTGACGTTGAGGTCGAAGGAGAAGTCCCAGTCCTCCTCCGAGCAGTCGAGCACCGTGCCGTGGTGCACGAAGCCCGGCCGCGTTGAACAGCACGTCGACCGGGCCGATGCGCTTGGCCTGCGCCTCGATCGCCGCGGTGTCGCGGGCGTCGAGCTTGACGCACTCGGCGACGCCCGCCTCCTTCAGTCCCGCGAACGCCGCCTCGTTGATGTCGCTGGCGATCACCCTGGCACCCTCGCGGGCAAAAGCGATGGCCGTGGCGCGGCCGATGCCGGCGCCCGACGCCGTGCAGAACGCAAGCTTGCCCTGGAGACGACCGGCCATGCGGTATTCCTCCCCGATATGATTTGCTGGTTTTCGCGCGCGCATGGTGGGCTTGCCGGGCGCCGAGGGTCAAGTGTCGATGGGTGCGCCGCCGGGCTCAGGGCAGACCGATGAGCGCGGCGCGGCTTGAAGTCCTGGGCGGTCAGATAAACGGCGAGCCCAAGGGAGAGTGCGATGGCCAGAGTGGCAAAGATCCACCGGTAGGCCAGCGGCGAATAGCCGGGGCCCGCGTGCACGAACAGCGCCGGAATGAAGCCGGTGACGATCGACAGCAGAGCGGCTCCGATCAGCTGCGCCATGTTGCCCGTGGTGGCGCCGCGGCCGGCCAGATGATCGGGGAAGTGGCTGCGGATGTGGGCGAGCAGCACGCTGCCGTAGGCGGACGCGCTGCTGAGCAACAGCAGCAGGAAAATTGCCAACGCCGTCGAAATAGCGGGGATGACCGCAAGCGCCGTCAGCGTGACAAGCGGCGACTGCCGCATTGGCGACAGCCACCCACTTGCGCGTGTTGAAGAGGCGATCGAGCGGGCCGATGACCAGGCCGGCAAGCGTCTGCACCACCGCCATCGCCGAACAGCACCTGCCCGCGGCTCGAGGATCGAGCCCGTGCACGTCGTGCAGGTAGGGTCCGGCCCATACCAGCAACACGGCCGCGAAGGCGGCGTAGGCCACCAGGAACAGGGCCAGCACACGCAGCAACCCGGCGTGGCGAGTACGCGGCGCACACCTTCGAGGGCGCCCAATGCCTCGGCTTCAATTCCTCTGAAGGGCCCGGCGGACGATCGCGCACCAGCAGAAAGAACAGCACTCCCACCAGCGCCGCCACCGCGGCCATGCCGACGAACACGGCACGCCAGCCGATCAGTTCGCTGGCAGCGGCCAGCGGCAGTCCGGCCAGGAAGAAGCCGATCTGGCTCAGCGCGAACACCCAGCTCAGCGCCGTGCTCCAGGCACTGGCGCGGATACCAGCGCGAGACGAGGACCACGGCCGACATGAAGCTGCCGGCGCAGCCCAGCCCCACGACGAAGCGTGCAAGCGCCAGCCCGGAGCCCGTCTCGGCAAACGCATGCAGCAGCGCACCGGCCACCATGAACACCGACAAGGCCGAGACGGTGATGCGCGGGCCGATGCGGTCGAACAGCACGCCGACGAAGATCTGCGGCAGCAGCAGCGCCAGGAAGAAGCTGCCGCTGGCAAAACCCAGGGCCTCAGCAGACAGCGACAGGTCGCGGATCAGCTCGGGGCCGATGACCGAGGTGGAGGCGCGGAAGAACTGCGACAGGATGGTGGTGGCCGCCAGCATCGCCAGCAGCGTGGCGGCAGCCCTCCAGGACACGGACGGGAATTGCGCGGGGGCAGGAGCCGCCGGCACGTGCAACGGATCGTTCAAAGCGACGGCGCTTCTACCTCGAGCAATACCTGACGGGTCCGGCCCCCAAAACGGTATCGCCTTAGCACGCTCTTGCGACGTCTTGAAGTACCCGTACTTTCTGCACGCGTTAGGTTGCAGGGCTAACCGGCACGAGACGGCAATGCTGGCCGCAAATTAGGCACTGGCTGCGTCGACCTGCTTGATGGCATCGGCATCAAGCTTCAACTGCGCGGCAGCGATCAGGTCCTTGAGCTGCTCGAGGGTGGTGGCGCTGGCGATCGGCGCCGTGATGCTGGGCCGCGCGATCAGCCAAGCTAGCGCTACCTGCGCCGGATTGGCCTTCAGACGCGCGGAAACATCGTCCAGGGCCTTCAGAATCCGCAGCCCCCGCTCGTTGAGCATTTCGACTTCATGCCGCCGCCGCGCGGGCTTTTCTTGAAATCCGCCTCGCTGCGGTACTTGCCCGTGAGGAAGCCGCTGGCCAGCGAGTAGTACGGGATGACGCCGATGCCTTCCTTGAGGACCAGCGGCTCCAGGTCGCGCTCGTACTCGGCGCGCTCATAAAGATTGTAGTGCGGCTGCAGGGTCTCGTAGCGGGGCAGGGCCTTGGCCGCACTGACGCCGAGCGCCTCGGCCAGTCGCGCCCCGTTGTAGTTGGAGGCGCCGATGGCGCGCACCTTGCCCTGCTTGATCAGCTGCTGATAGGCCGACAGCGTCTCCTCGAGCGGCGCGTCCTTGTCGTCGGTGTGCGACTGGTAGAGATCGATGTAGTCGGTCTGCAGCCGCTTCAGCGAATCCTCGACGCGCTGCAGGATGTAGGCCTTGCGCAGCCCCTGGCCGACGCCCGGCATCTCCATGCCGACCTTGGTGGCGATCACGACCTTGTCGCGGCCGCCGCGCGCCTTGAGCCATTTGCCGATGATGGCCTCGGACTCGCCGCCTTTGTGGCCCGCCACCCACTTCGAATAGACATCCGCGGTGTCGATGGCGTTGAGGCCGGCGGCGACGAACCCGTCGAGCAGCTTGAAGGACGTGGCCTCGTCGGCGGTCCAGCCGAACACGTTGCCGCCGAACATCAACGGCGCGATCTCGAGGCCGGACCGGCCAAGCTTGCGCTTCTGCATGAACTTTCCCTGGTGGAGCTGGTGGGTCGCTACGCTGGCGAGGCAGCTATGCTAGCGCAGCTTGCGCACGAAGTCCGCCACAGCGCCGCCGATCTCGTCGGGGCTGTCCTCCTGCACGAAGTGCAGGCCCTTGACGGTGACCTCGGTCTGGTTCGGCCACGTGCGGCACAGCTCGCGCTGGCGGCCGACCAGGATCGAGCCGGGGTCGGCGTTGATGAAGAGCTTCGGCACGTCGCTCTTGGCGAGCCAGGCCGAGTAGTCCTCCACCACCGCCACCACGTCGGCGGGCTCGCCCTCGACCGGGATCTGGCGCGGCCAGGTGAGCGTGGGACGGCGGTCCTCGCCCGGGTTGGCGAACGGCCGGCGGTATTCGGCCATCTCCGCGTCGGTCATCTTGCGGATGACCGAGCCCGGCAGCACGCGCTCCACGAACACGTTCTTCTCGAGCACCATGTCCTCGCCGCCGCCGGAGCGGAAGCCCTGGAACACGCGGCGCGCGTTCTCCGGCCAGTCGGCCCAGGTGACCGGCGTGACGATCGCCTCCATGTAGGCGATGCCGGCGACGCGATCGGGATGCTTGCGCGCCCACTCGAAGCCCAGCGCCGAGCCCCAGTCGTGGATGACGAGCACGATCCTGGAACCGAGCGAGAGCTGGTCCCAAAGGGCGAACAGATATTCGCGCTGCTCGGCGTAGGTGTAGCGGTCGGGCCCGGAGTTGGGCAGCTTGTCGCTGTCGCCCATGCCGATCAGGTCGCAGGCCACGAGCCGGCCCAGGCCTTCGCAGTGGGGCATGACGTTGCGCCAGAGATAGGACGAGGTGGGGTTGCCATGCTGGAAGACGATTGCGGTGTCGCCTTGGCCGGCATCGATGTAGGCCATGCGGCGGCCCTTTGACCTCGGCGAACATCTTGGGCGCGAACGGCTTGGCGGAAATCGGCATGGTGTCCTTGGGTCCCTTTGTAGGCCCGAGCGTTGTGGGTCAAGCGCCGCCAGGGCCCAACACAAAATATCGTGTGTTCAGCGGCAAACCGCACGGAAATTCCTCATCCGCGGGCCCCATTGCGGGCACCTTGAAAGGCTATAACCTTAGGGCCCAGGGGGATCGAACCAGCGCCGGAAGCCAAGAGCGGAGGAACCATGAGACGCGTTGCCATCCTACTGACGGTCGCAGGTGCCGCGATGGCCGCGACCATTGCCGCCCGCGCGCAGTCCATCGATCTGCCTGCCCGCAAGCCGGGCCTATGGGACATGAAGATGGTCACCGAGAAGCCTGCCGGCATACCCGGCTTCAGCGCGCAGATGTGCATCGACGCGGCCACCGACCGCGACCTGTTCGACTTCGGGCTCAAGATGTCCAAGGAAAGCTGCAGGCGCTACGAGGTCAAACGCAAGGGTTCGGCCTGGATCATCGATGCCGACTGCAATATCGGTCCGGTCAAGAGTGCAACCAAGACGACCATCTCCGGCGACTTCCAGTCCAACATCGACGTGCGCATCGAAGGCACGACGGAAGGCTTGCCCGGCGCCAAGGGTCCGCAGCCGACCTTGATCACGCAGACGGCGAAGTGGACGAGCGCCTGCGCCAACGGCATGCGGCCCGGCGACATCGTCGTCGGCGGCGGCCTCAAGATGAACGTGAAGCAGGTGAAAGAGCTGCAGAAGATGCTGCCCAACATTCAGATTCGGTGAGCGCAGCACGGCATCTGCAGCCCGGCCGCCTCTATCTTGGCTCGCCGCTGCCTCCGACCGACGCGCCGACGGGCGGACACATCACGGACGCTTGGGGATGGCGAGGCCGCGCTGCGCTGCGGGGCGGGCGAGGCCACGCTCCAGCCACGCCGGCACATGCTTGAAGCTGTCGAACTCCACGAGATCGCGGGCGCCATCGAAGCCGATCAGGTTGCGCCCCCAGCCCAGCATCGAGATGTCGGCGATGGTGTAGTCGTCGCCCATCACCCACTGCCGGCCGTCGAGGCGCTGATCGAGCGTTGGGGGTCGGCAGCGAATAGAGCTGCAGTCGGTCGGCATGTTGCGCCGACCAGAGCTTGGTGATGGGAAAAGCCGACAGGTCAGGCATGCCAGGTATCCTCATGCGGCGGGCATTGGCGATGCGTGCAAGTTAGGGCAGGCGGGAAAACGGACAACGACCGCAGCACGTGGGCTCGCATGCGATTGCGGTTGAGCAGGGGCGCGCGGGCGCACCATGGCGGCGTGCTGCATGATGTGGCAGTTCCACTATGGTTGGATGACAACCAAGCTCGAGCGGAGACGGCCATGTCAGATGCAACCGACCTTAGCGGCCGCAGGGCGCTGGTCACTGGTGCAGCGCGCGGGATCGGCCGGGCCATCGCCCTGGCACTCGCCGAGGCTGGCGCCGATATCGCGGTCAACTATCGCGAGCGCGCCGGCGATGCGGCTGACGTTGTCGAGGCCGCCCGCAAGCTCGGCCGCAAGGCGCTGGCTGTGCAGGCCGACGTTTCCCAGAGTGCGCAGGTCGATGCCCTGGTTGGCCGCGTCGAGGCGGAGCTCGGGCCAATCGACATCCTCGTCAACAATGCCGGCGTGGCGGTGCAGCGCGGGCTCGGCGATCTCACAGAAGCCGACTTCGACCGCACCATCGCCGTCAACCTCAAGTCGGCGTTCCTGTGCACGCAGGCCGTGCTCGAGGGCATGCGGGCGCGGCGCTGGGGGCGCATCGTCAACATCTCCTCCGGCGCGGCGCGCGGCGCGGGCGTGATCGGCGTGCACTACAACGCGTCCAAGGCGGGGATGGAGGGCCTGACGCGCGGCTACGCGGCGCGCCTCGTCAAGGAGGGCATCACGGTGAATGCGGTGGCGCCGTCGCTGATCGCCACGGAGATGCTGGCCTCGGCCGCCGACGCGGTCAGCAAGGTGCCGCTCGGGCGGCTGGGGCTGCCGGTGGAAGTGGCGCAGGCGGTGCTGATGGCGATCTCCAACCCGTACATGACCGGGCAGACCCTGCAGGTGAACGGCGGCATGCATTTCAATTAGGGGCGTGCATCGCGTCTCGTGGAACTTGACATGGAAATTGGGGCCATCACCTTGCAACTCCCCCAAACTGAGCAAGACCGGCAATGATCTACGATCTCATCCTGCGCGGTGGTCGCGTAGTCGATCCATCGCAAAATCTTGACGCCGTCGCCGACGTGGCCTTCTCCGGCGGCAAGGTCGCGCGCATCGGCCCCAAGCTCGAGGGCGGTCCGGCAACCGACATTCGCGATGTCGCCGGTCTCATCGTCACGCCGGGCCTGATCGACCTGCACACGCACGTCTATTGGGGCGGCACCTCGCTCGGCATCGACGCGGAGGAGTTCTGCCGGACGTCGGGCGTCACCACGGCCATCGACACCGGCAGCGCGGGGCCCGGCAACTTCGCCGGCTTCCGCAAGCACGTGATCGAGCCCTGCCAGGTGCGCATCCTTGCCTACCTGCACGTGTCGCATGCCGGCATCTACGCCTTCTCCGATCGCGTCATGGTGGGAGAGAGCGAGGAGCTGCGCCTGATGGACCCGGTCAGCGCCGTCGAGGTGGCGGACGCCAACCGCGACGTGATCGTCGGCATCAAGGTGCGGGTCGGGCGCGGAGCATCCGGCAACGCCGGCACAGTGCCGCTCGACATCGCGCTGCAGGTGGCGAACGAGGCGGGCATGCCGCTCATGTGCCACATCGATCATCCGCCGCCGAGCTACGAGGAGGTTCTGGAGCGGTTGCGGCCTGGCGACGTGCTCACCCACGCCTTCCGCCCGTTCCCGAATTCTCCCGCAACGCACCAGGGCACGGTGAAGCCCGAGGCGCTGGCGGCGAGGAAGCGCGGCGTCAAATTCGACATCGGCCACGGCAAGGGCTCGTTCGCATTCAAGACCGCGCGCGCCATGCTGGCCAACGGCTTCACCCCCGACACCATCTCCTCTGACGTGCACAAGCTCTGCATCAACGGCCCGGCCTTCGACCAGGTGACGACGCTGTCGAAGTTCCTGTGCATGGGCATGCCATTCAAGGATGTCATCGCCGCCTCCACCATCAATGCGGCCATCGCGCTCAAGCGCCCCGAGCTCGGCAGCCTCAAGTCTGGCAGCGTTGGCGATGCCACTTTGCTGTCGATCAAAGAAGGGCGGTTCAACTACGTGGACGTGGTGGGCGAGCACCTGCAGGGTGATCGCAAGATCGCGTCGGAAGGCGTGGTGGTGGCGGGCCGCTGGTGGCATCCACGGCCGCGGTGAGTGCCCGCGTGAGCAAGGGGCATTGGTCTACATCCCGCCGCCATGCTAGTGCTCTGGCGTGTTTGGGGGATGCGTTCCGCGCAGTGCGTCGTGCGCTCACCCGCGGTTCGCGAACATGCCCTACGTGCCTGCCATCGACGGCCTGCGGGCCGTCGCCGTCGTCCTGGTCCTGCTGTTCCACGCCAAGGTGCCACTGCTGCCGGGCGGCTATGTCGGCGTCGACGTGTTCTTCGTCATCTCCGGCTACCTGATCGCCAGGCTGATCCTGCAGCAGCAGGCCGCCCGGCGCTTCTCGCTACTCGATTTCTACCAGCGCCGCATTCGCCGCATCTTTCCGGCGCTGTTTCTCGTGCTGTTCGCCACCCTCGCCATCGGTGCGACCATCATGCTGCCGCCCGACCTGGTCCGCCTGGGATCGAGCGTGGTGGCCTCGGCGTTGTTCGCCTCGAATTTCTATTTCTGGAAGCAGCAGCTCAACTATCTGCGGGACAATCCGGATTTCGAGCCGCTGCTACATACCTGGTCGCTGGCCATCGAGGAGCAGTTCTACCTGGTCTTCCCGCTCTTCATCTTGGTGACGCTTCGCGTCTTCCGGCGTCTGGATTGGGCCTTCCTCGGCGTGGCCGTCGTCTCGCTCGCGGTGTCGGCGTACCTCGCCACCACGCACCCGCGCGCCGCCTTCTACTTCTCCTTCAGCCGCGCTTGGGAACTCTTGCTGGGGGCGTGGCTGGCAGCGTCGAGCGTCAGGGACCTGGTGCCCGAGCGGTTCATCCCCGCGCTGCAATGGACCGGCGCGGCGATGATCGCCTTTGCCGCAGTCCGCTATGACAGGCTCACACCGTTCCCCGGGCTGGCGGCACTGGTGCCATGCTTGGGCACGGCCCTGCTGATCGCCTGGAGCGATGTGCAAACACGCCTCATAAGCAGTCTCAGCCAGCCCGTCGCGGTTTGGGTAGGTCTGATTTCCTACCCGCTATACCTGTGGCATTGGCCGCTGCTGGTGCTGGCCCGGATCGAGCTGCTGCGCGAGCCGGCGCCGCATGAGATCGCCCTCATCTATCTTGTGGCGTTGGGGCTGGCAGCCGGCACCTGGCACTATCTCGAGAAGCCCATTCGCGCGCGCAAAGGCCTGGTGCCGGCCAAGCAGCTGTTCGCGTCCGCGGCCGCCGTGACCTGCTTGGCAGTTGCGATTGGCGCAGGACTTGGAGCCACCCAGGGCTTGTGGGCCGACCCGCCTCCAGCGGTGACCCGCATCCTGGCCGCCGCCAAGGACTTTGCCCCGTCACGCACGGCTTGTCACAATTGGGATCGCAAGAAGCCTGAGCAGTTCGCCGATTGTGTCATGGGCGACAGGACTCGACCCACGTTCGACTTCGCCCTTGTGGGCGACTCGCATGCCGGAGCGATGGCAGGTGCCGTGGACGCGGTTGGGCGCGAGCTTGGGCAAAAAGGACTGCAGCTGACGAGCGACAACTGCCTGCCGGTGCTGGGCACCGAGGTCGTAGTCAACGGCGCGGTGACCGATTGCACGGCGCTCAACGAGGCCACGTTCGACATGCTGCGCCAGCATGGCGTCCGACGCGCGATACTGGCCGGCGCCTGGATCCAGTACCTCGACGACAAGGTGCTGCGACTGGGCGGCGGCGAAGCCAAGGCGGCAGCCAGCAGCGAGGAGGCTCTTCGCCGAGGATTGCAGCAGACGATCCGCCGCCTGCATGCGGCCGGCATCGATGTTGTGATCGTCGGGCCGGTGCCGGAAATCGGCTGGAATGTCCCCGCGGTACTCGCCGCGCGGGAATGGCGGGGCAAGCCGCCGCCGGACGGACCTCGGCTGGCCGACTTCACGGCGCACCAGCGCAGGATCATGTCCATCCTGAGCGAGCTGGAGCGGGATGGCGCGGCCGTCCTGTACCCGCACGAGCGGCTATGTCAGTCGACCTGCATCGTTCATCTGGACGGGCAGGTCTTGTATAGCGACACAGAGCATCTAACGACGGCGGGGGCCGACCTGCTGCGGCCCATGCTCGCCGTCCAACTCTCTCGGGCGGCTGCCCATCGTTAGGCTGACGAGCCAAGCCCCGTCATCCCATGATGTAGCGCGGCAACCACAGTGCAACGTCGGGGAACGCCATCAGCAGGCCGATCAAGGTGACCATGGCGAACACGAAGGGCAGCGCCCCGCGGATCACCTCGTTGATGGAGCCGCGCCCGCGCATGCCCTGCACGACGTAGAGGTTCAAGCCCACCGGCGGCGTGATCAGGGCCGCCTCGATCAGGATGGTCAGCACGATGCCCCACCAGATCGGGTCCCAGCCCAACGCGAACACGATGGGGGCAATGAACGGCGTCGTCAGGATCATCATGGAGATGGTCTCCATGAAGCAGCCGAGGATCAGGTAGAACACCACGATCAGCATCATCGTCCCGACCTTGCCGAGGCCCAGGCCTTCGATCGCCTTGCCGAGACCGTCGGTGAGGCCGATGGCGGCCAGCACGAAATTGAGGAACTGCGCCGCCATGATGATCAGCATGATCATGGCGGTAGTGCGCATGGTGCCCTCGGCCACGCCGCGCAGCATCGACAGCGACACGCGCCGCTCCCACGCGGCGAGGATCAGCGCCGCGATCACGCCGAGCGAGGCCGCCTCCGTCGGCGTGGCGATGCCGGCATAGATCGAGCCGACCACGACCAGGAAGATGAGGAGCGGCGGGATCAGCGCCGGCAGCATGGCGAACCGTTTCATCCAGCTGGTTTCGATGGGTGTGCCGCCCTTGTTGCGGTCGAACAGGCAGAAAATCAGCACGATCACCATGAAGAAGGAGGCGAGCAGAACGCCCGGTATGAACCCCGCGAGGTAAAGCCGCGGCACCGAGGTGTTGGTGAGCAAGCCGTAGAGGATGAAGTTGATCGAGGGCGGGATGAGAATGCCGAGCGTGCCGCCCGCCGCGATCGTGCCGAGGAACAGCGGCTCGTTGTAGTTGTATTTCTTGATCTCGGGGATCGCCACCGTACCGATAGTGGCCGCGGTGGCGACGCTGGAGCCGGAGGTGGCGGCGAACATGGCGCACGCTCCGATGTTGGCGTGCATGAGCCCGCCGGGCAGCCACGATAGCCACTGGGCGATGCCGTTGTAGACGCGCTCGGCGATGCCGGAGCGCAGCAGGATCTCGCCCAGCATCACGAACAGCGGGATGGCGATCAGGATGTACTCGCTCGAGGCGTTCCACACGATCTCGCCCATGGCGCGCTGCAGCGGCATGGAGGCATAGAACTGGTTGAGCGCCAGCCCCAGCACGCCCATCACCGCGGCGACGGGCACGCTCAGCGCGAGCAGCACGATCAGGAGGATCAGGGTGGTTGCGAGCATTCCCTAGCTTCCCGCCCTGTCCTTGCCGATCCCGAGACCTTCGAGCTCGCTTTCCACCTCCTCGTCCTGCGTGATCGCGCTGGAGGTCGCGGCAGCCGTCGCGTAGTCGCCGCGCAGCAGGGCAAGCAGCGTGCGCAGCACGGCCAGCACCAGCGCCAGTGCGAACAACGCAAAGCCGAAGAACCAGGGCAGCTGCGCCCAGGCCAGCGGTATCCGGAGCGGCGTGTTGGAGCGGATCTGCTCGACGTAGCTGGTCGATGCCACGTCCCACGCCCGCTCGAGCAGCGCCGCCACGAAGATGCCGAGCACGATCAGGGCCAGCAGGTCGAGCAGGACCCGCGTGCGCCGGCCGAGGTTGCCGTAGAGCGCATCGATGCGCACATGACCGCGCGTGACCAGCACGTGCGCCATCGACAGCGAGGTGCCGACCGCGAACAGGTAGGCGGAGATCTCGTCGGACCCGGAGAAAGCGAAACTCCAGCCGAACAGGGTGCCGAGGCCTTTGCGCAGCACGACCTCGGCGCTGACGATGGCGGCCGCCGCAAACAGCAGCGCGCCGCCGATCCAGATGGCGACGCGCGCAACGCGCGGCAATGGCCCTCCAGGCCAACTCCATCATCAGCACTGGGCCCGTCCTTCACGGAGCGGGCCCATCCCCCAGGTCGCGATGTCAGTTGGCCTTGGCGGTCAGGTTGTATCTCTTGCCGACCAGCTCGTTCCACTTGCTGGCGCAGGCATCGCCGCAGCGCTTGGCCCAGCGGGCGAGCACCACCTCGTTCAACGCCTTCTCGCGTGCCTTGAGATCGCTCTCGGACGGCTTCACCAGCTTGAGCTTGCCCGGCGCGCCGACCGAGCAGGGCCCGGTGCCGGTGTTGCAGGCGACGCCCTCCTCGGTCTCGTCCTCGATCACCTTCCAGGCCTTGTCCTCGTGCGCCTTCATCTGCTTCTCGAGGAACGCCTGCGTGTCCTTGGAGAGCTTGTTCCATACGTTCTGGTTCACGACCCAGATGCCGATGGTGTAGCCGACGGGCAGGCGGAACATCGTGTTGGTGACCTCGGTCCACTTGGCCTTGTAGCCGGGCATCGTGCCGGTGATACCGCAGTCGACAACGCCCTTCTCCAGCGCCGGCACCACTTCGCCGAAGGCGATCGTGACGGCCGAGGCGCCTACTGCGGCTGCGAAGTCGCCCTGCGAGGTTCCCTGCACGCGGATCTTCTTGCCCTTGAGGTCGTCGATTGTCTTGATGTCGCCCCGGCAATAGAAGACCTGCTCGGGGAAGGTGAAGGTTGCGAGGATCCTCGCGCCGTGCTTTTCGCCCATCACCTTCTGCATTTCGGGCATCCACGCGTTAGCGATGTCGCGGCCCATCTTGAAGTCCTTGGCGACGCCCGCGATATCGGACGCCTCGACCACGGCAGCACCGTCCTCGACATAGATCGGCAGGACCGCGCCCGCATCGAACACACCCTGCTTGATGAGCCGCAGCAACTCGGTGCCCTTGAGATTGAGCTCGGTAATGGACTTGATGTTTCCGGTGATGTTGCCACCCGAAGCGGCGGGCAGATCGGTCGCCCACAGTGGCTGCTCCAGCTTCTGCCAGTTGGTCAGGAAGTTCCACGTACCAACGACGTTGAACTGCTTCTTGTCGAGCTGCTGGGCGTTCACCCCCGCCCCCAGGACTGACAGGCCAAGGAATACGGCTGCGGCGACTATCGAGCGCATCAACGTTCCTCCCTGCGTGTCGTTGATCGCTAGCATCCGGTAAGAACGGGAGCTGCGCAATAGTTGTCTGCGAAAGACAGTATTCGCTGCCGGTGCGTTGATGCGGCCGGCCAGCGCCGCACCGGCCTAAATCTCTGTCTCAGGCCCCCAGCCGCCGCCGCCCGGCGTCTCGACGCCGACGGTCTCGCCGGCATGCAGCGTGAGGGAGACCTTGCCGGGCAATTCGCGGACATTGCCCGCCTGGTCGCGCATCCAGTTGCGCCCCGGTAGTGCCCTCTCGGCCGCCCGTGTAGTCCGTAGGGCGCGAAGCGGCGCCGGTCCGACTGCAGCGAGACGCGGGCGTCGTGGCCGATGGCCGTCAGCGAGCGAACGACGCCGTGCCCGCCGCGATGGCGGCCCGGGCCTCCCGAGGCCTCGCGGATCTCGTAGCGTTCGACCCGCAGGGGGTAGGAGATCTCCAGCGCTTCCACCGGCGTGTTCATGGTGTTGGTCATGTTGCACTGCACGCCGTCCATGCCGTCGCCATTGGGCCGGCCGCCCTGCCCACCGGCGATGGTCTCGATGTAGGTGTAGGAGCGGCCGTTGCGCGGATCGGTGCCGCCGACGCCGATCAGGTTCATGGTGCCCTGGCTGGCCGCCGGGATGCGCGCCGGGCGCGAACTGCGCGAACGCCTTCAGCACCGTGTCGGAGACGCGCTGCGAGGTCTCGGTGTTGCCGGCGCAGACGGCGGCTGGCGGCTGAGCGTCGAGGAACGAGCCCGGCGGGATCTTGATCTCCACCGGGCGCAGGATGCCGGCATTGGCGGGGATGGTGGCGTCGGTCAGCACCTTGACGGCGAAGAACACGGCCGAATGCGTCATCGGCGCCACCGCATTGATGTTGCCGCGCCGCTGCGGCGAGGACCCCGCAAAGTCCAGCGTCAGCTTGTCCGGCGCCACGTCCACCCGCAGCTTGACCAGCACCGGCTCGTCGCTGCTGCCGTCATCGTCGAGGCAGTCCTCGGCGAAGTAGGTGCCGGCCGGCAGCTCGGCGATGCGGTTGCGCATGCGCCGCTCGGCATAGTCGAGGATCGCCGCGAAACCGTCGGCGCAGCACGCGCGCCCCGTAGCGGGCCGCCAGCTCGCCCATGCGCCGCTCGCCGATGCGGATCGCCGCCAGCTGGGCATTGAGATCGCCGCGCCGCTCGGCGGCGGTGCGCACATTGGCCATGATCAGGCGCAGCACGTCGCCCTGCAGCTCGCCCCGCGCATAGAGCCGCACCGGCGGGATGACGAGACCCTCCTGGAAGATCTCGCTCGACTTGCCGGGCATGGAGCCCGGCTCCATGCCGCCGACGTCGGAATGGTGCGCGCGGGTCGCGACATAGCCGATCAGCGCTGCCATCCGCGTGCACCGGCGCAACCAGCGTGATGTCGGGCAGGTGCGCGCCGCCGACGAAGGGATCGTTGACGATGACGACGTCGCCAGGCGCCAGCGTGCCGACGGCGGCGATGGTGGGGCCGACGGCCTTGAGCATGGAGCCCAGGTGGATCGGCACATGCTCGGCCTGGGCGATCAGCTGCGCGCCGGCGTCGAAGATCGCGCACGAGGCGTCCATGCGCTCCTTGATGTTGGGCGAGAAGGAGGTGAGCTTCAGCACGCCGCCCATTTCCTGCGCGGTCGCCTCCAGCGCGTTGCGCAGCACCTCCAGCGTGATCGGATCGAACGTTCCTGCCTGCGGCCTTGGTGCCGTCATCGCCCGCACTCCACCAGCAGCGCGCCGTTGGCATGGACGCGGGCGCGGTCGCCGGGATAGAGCACCGTCGTGGCGGACAGCTCCTCGATCACGGCAGGGCCTTCGATCACGTTGTCGGCGAGCAATCTGGCTCGGTCGAAGATGCGGGTCGGCATCCAATCTCCGGCCTCGCCTAGGGCATCGCCCTCGAAATACACATCCCGCGCGGCGGTCAGCGCCTCGTCGGGAGGCAGGGCGCTGCCCTGGGCAAGCGTCGGCAGCTCGGGCTTGTCGACCTTGCCGATGGCGGTGGCGCCGAAACCGACGATCTCGATCGGTGCATCCGGGTCGGCGTGACCGAACCGGTGCCGGTGGGCGGCTTGGAAATCGCCGGCCAGACGCGCCCAGGCACCAGCGTCGCGATGGCGATAGGCGATGGGCAGCTCGTAGCTCTGGCCCGACGTAGCGCGCCTCGACGCGCACCTCGATCAGGCGATTGCCCGCGGGCACGCCGTCGGCGGCCAGCAGCCTGTCCCCGGCATCGGCCAGACGGCGGGCGATCTCCAGGGCGCGGTCGGCAGTGCCGGCGGCGTAGCGGAAAGATGTGCGTCTCCATCAGGTCGTGGCGCAGATCCGCAAGCAACTGGCCGATGGCGCACAGAATTCCCGGAGCCGGCGGCACGATGAGGCGGCTGATCTGCAGCTCGCGCGCGACCGGCGTGCCGTGCATCGGCCCCGCACCGCCGAACGGCACCAGCGTGCACTCGCGGGGATCGTGGCCGCGCTCGACCGAGACCACGCGGATGCCGCGCACGATATTGGCGTGCGCCACGCGCAGAATGCCCACCGCCGCGGCGACCACATCGATGCCGAGCGGCCCGGCGATGTGGGTTTCGATCGCCTGCCGCGCCGCCGCGGGATCGAGCCGCAGATTGCCGCCGAGCCGCGTCTCGCTGCCGAGCCTGCCGAGCACCAGGTTGGCGTCAGAGGTGGTCGGCCGCGTGCCGCCGCGTCCGTAGCAGGCCGGGCCCGGCACGGCCTCCGCGCTCATCGGCCCGACGCGCAGGGCGCCGCCGTCGTCGATCCAGGCAATCGAGCCGCCGCCCGCGCCGATCGCGTTGATATCGATGGTCGGCAGCCGGATGGGGATCTGACCGATGCGCGGCCGCCCGGGTCGTCTCCGGCTGGCCGTTGCGGATGAGGCTGATGTCGGTGCTGGTGCCGCCGACATCCATGGTGATGACGTTGGCTGCGCCCGCGAGGTGAGCGAAATGCGCGCCGGCCACGACGCCGCCGGCGGGCCCCGACAGAATGGTGTGCACCGGCTTGGCGAGCGCGGTCTCCACCGTCATCAGGCCGCCCGCCGCCTCCATCACCATGATGGGCTTGTCGCGGCCGACGCCGAGCCCGGCTTCGGCGTCGTGCAGGCGCGCCGACAGCGAGCCCAGGTAGCTCGCCATCACCGGCGTGAGGAACGCGTTGAGCACCGCGGTGCTGGCGCGCTCGAACTCGCGGAACTCGCGCAGGATGTCGGAGGAGATGCAGACCGCGACACCGGGCAGATGCCGCTCCAGCACGGCTCTTGGCGGCGCGCTCGTGCGCGGGGTTGGCGTAGGCGTGCAGGAAGGCGACGGCCACCGCCTCCACGCCCGCGGGCCCGCATGTCGGCCGCGGCCTGCACCAGTTGATCCTGGTCGAGGGGCTGTATCTCCTCGCCCGTTGGATCGAGGCGGCCGGCGATGCCGTAGCACAGCTCGCGCGGCACCAGCGGCGGCGTCCGCACCACGTCGATGTCGTAAAGGCTCGGGCGATCCTGCCGGCCGATCAGCAGCAGGTCCTTGAAGCCATGGTTGGTGACGAAGGCGGTCCGGGCGCCGCTGCGCTGGATGACGGCGTTGGTCGCGGTCGTCATGCCGTGGCCGACGTAGGCGACGGCGCTGCCCGTCATGCCGAGCTGCTGCAGGGCGCCGCGCAGCCCTTCCACAGTGCCCACGTCGCGCGCCTGCGGCGTCGTCGGCACCTTCGACACGGCGATGCGCCGCGACACCGGATCGTAGGCGATGCTGTCGGTGAACGTTCCGCCGACGTCCGAAGCGATGCGAACCTTCATGGCTTCTCGCCGTTCGTGTCTGCCGGCACGAGCACGAGCAGCCGGCATGGCGTTACTGCTGCGATGCGTAGCAAGAGACGCAGGCGCCTACAAACGCGAACCGAGGGTGGCTGGCCCGGCGTCCGCGCCGGTTGACGGGGTCGGCGAGGCGCCTGACAATGCGGGCCATGGGCGGCCAGGTCTTCGATCATATCGTCATCGGCGCCGGCGGCATGGGCTCGGCGGCGATCTACGAGCTGGCGCGGCGCGGCCGGCGCGTGCTGGGGCTCGAGCAGTTCACCATCCCGCATGAGCTCGGCTCCTCGGCGGGCGCGACGCGCATCTTCCGCTTCGCCTACTTCGAGCATCCGAGCTACGTGCCGCTGATGCGCCTGTCGCTCGCCCGCTGGCAGGCGCTGGAGCGCGACTTCGGCGAGCGGCTGGTGACGGTCACCGGCGGCCTCGATATGGGGCTGCCCTCGGGCCGCGTGGTGTCGGGCTCCAAGGAGGCGTGCCGGACGCACGGGCTGACGCACGAGGTGATGCGCGCGAGCGAGGTCTCGCGGCGCTATCCGGCGTGGCGGCTGCCGGCGGAGTTCGAGGCCGTGTACCAGCCCGAGGCGGGCTTCCTGCCCGCGGACCGGGCGATCGTGGCCCACGTGACGCTGGCGCGCAAGCTTGGCGCCGACGTGCGCGAGAACGAGCCCGTGCGCGGCTGGAAGGCGGTGGGCGGCGGCGTGGAGGTCGAGACCGAGCGCGGGCGCTACGAGGCCGGCTCGCTGATCCTGGCGGCCGGCGCCTGGTCGGGCAAGCTGCTGAGCACGGCTCAGGCCGCTGGCAGTGCCGCAGCGGCAGGTGGTGGGCTGGTTCAAGACGCCGGATCAGAGCTACCGCGCCCGAGAGCGTTCCCGGTGTTCATCCTCGATTGCCCCGAGCGGGGCAACTTCTACGGCTTTCCTGAGCCGGCGGACGAAGGCTTCAAGATCGGCAAGTTCCGCCATCGGCTGGAGAACGTCGATCCCGACACCATCGACCGGCACATCACGCCCGAGGACGCGGCCACGTTGACCTGGGCGGAACGCTATCTGGCCAAGCCGATGGGGCAGCCGGTCACGCTTCAAGACCTGCATGTTCGTCAACTCGCCGGACGAGCATTTCATCGTCGATGTCCTGCCCGAGCACCGCAACGTCGCGGTCGCCGCCGGCTTCTCCGGGCACGGCTACAAGTTCTGCTCCGGCATCGGCGAGATCCTGGCCGACCTCGCCATGCACGGCGAGACGCCGCACGACACCCAGTTGTTCAGGCTTTCACGGCCAGCGCTGACAGAAGCGAGCTGAGGCGCAAATGCTGGACGCACCGGAAGACATCGCCGCGACTGCCGGCAACTGGCTTGCGCAGTTCGAGCATGCTTTGACGGGGCGTGATGCCGGTGCGATGGCGGCGCTGTTCCACGCCGACAGCCATTGGCGCGACGTGCTGGCGCTCACCTGGCAAATCGATACGGTCAGTGGCCGCGACGCTGTCGTACGCGAGCTGACGGCCCACGCGGACCGAGCCGGTCCGACCAGCTTCGCCCTGGATCCTGGTCGCACGCCACCCCGCCAGGTGACACGCGCTGGCACCAAGGCAATCGAGGCGATCTTCAAATTCGAGACCACGCAGGGCGTCGGCAGCGGCGTGCTGCGGCTCGCTCCCGACACAAGCGACGGCAACGCGCTCAAGGCTTGGACGCTGCTGACGGCGCTCGACGAGCTGAAGGGCTTCGAGGAGAGGACCGGCAAAGCGCGGCCCACCGGCGCAGTCCTACTCGCGCGATTTCCGCGGCCCCAACTGGCTCGACCTAGCGCAAGCAGGCCGCCGCCTACGCCGACCGGGACCCGGCCGTGCTGGTGGTCGGCGGCGGCCAGGCCGGGCTGTCGATCGCCGCGCGCCTGACCCAGCTCGGGCGTGGACACGCTGATCGTCGATCGCTGGCCGCGCATCGGCGACAACTGGCGCCAGCGCTATCACGCGCTGACCCTGCACAACCAGGTGCAGGTCAACCACCTGCCCTACATGCCGTTTCCGCCGAGCTGGCCGAGCTACATCCCCAAGGACAAGCTCGCCTCCTGGTTCGAGGCCTACGTCGAGAGCCTGGAGCTCAACTACTGGACGGACACCGAACTCGCAGGCGGCACCTACGACGAGAAGGACGGGCGATGGACGGTGGAGCTGCGCCGGGCCGGCGCCAAGCAGACCATGCGCCCGCGGCATATCGTGATGGCAACCGGCGTCAGCGGCATTCCCAACCTGCCGGACATCCCGGTCGTTGCGGAGCTTCGCGCGGCAAGGTGCTGCACTCGAGCCAATACGTCGACGGCGAGGCACTGGAAGGGCACGAACGTGCTCGTCGTCGGCACCGGCAACAGCGGCCACGACATCGCCCAGGACCTCTATTCGAGCGGGGCGAAGGTGACGCTGGCGCAGCGCAGCTCCGACCTTGATCGTCAACATCGAGCCGAGCGCGCAGATCCCCTACGCACTCTACGACGAGGGGCCGCCGCTGGAAGACTGCGACCTCATCAGCGGTATCCATGCCGCTGGAGCTGGCGAAGAAGAGCCACAGGCGCATGACCGAGCAGGCCAAGCGACTTGGACAAGGAGCTGCTCGTCGGGGCTGGAGCGCGTGGGCTTCAAGCTCGACTTCGGCGAGGACGGAACGGGCTGGCAGTTCAAGTATCTGACGCGCGGCGGTGGCTACTACTTCAATGTGGGCTGCTCCGATCTGATCGTGGAAGGCAAGATCGGCCTGGTGCAGTTCTCCGACATCGCCGAGTTCGTCGACGAGCGGCGCACGCATGCGCTCGGGCGAGACATTGCCCGCTCGATCTCGTCGTGCTGGCGACCGGCTACAAGGGCCAGGAGCACCTGGTGCGCAAGCTGTTCGGCGAAAACATTGCCGAGCGCGTCGGCCCGATCTGGGGCTTCGGCGAGAGCCAGGAGCTGCGCAACATGTTCATGCGCACGGCCGCAGCCGGGGCTGTGGTTCATCGCCGGCAGCCTGGCCCAATGCCGCATCTACTCGAAGTATCTCGCCCTGCAGATCAAGGCCGAGCGAGGAGGGGCTGCTGCCGGCGCGCGGCGATGGTGAGGTAGCCGTCCTGCGCCCGCACAGAGATCGACCCGCCACTTACGCAGTACGCTCTTCGTCGCTATCCTCCCGCCTACCGGCTCGCCCCAGAGCCGCGGTCCGTCGAGGAGGAAGGCTATGCCGCGCATTGGCTATACTGAGGATTCGAAGAAGACCCCTCGAATTAGCGCGATGATCGAATTGGCCAAGAGACCGGCGCGCCCGATCCTCGCGTGGTCAGCATCATGACGCGCAGCGAAGTTGGCGCCGCTTGGGTCGAGTGCTGGAACAAGGTTCTCTACAGCGGCTTGCTACCCCACAAACTCAAGGAAATGTGCCGCATCAGAATCTCGGTCGCGCACCAGTGCGGTTATTGCTCGACTGTTCGGTCCAACGTGGCCAAGGACGAGGGCCTGACCGAGGACATGATCAACGATCTCCTTGGCCCGTACCACGCTAGCAATTACTTCACCCCGCGCGAAAAAGCTGCGCTGCACTATGCCGATCTTTTCAAACAGGGCGAGCACGCGATCGACCATGATGATGTGTACAGCGAGCTGAAGAAACACTTCAGCGAGGAGGAAATCATCGAACTCGGCATGCTATGCGCGCAGACTGATGGCGTTGGCAAATTGGTAAAATCATTCAGCGTGCTGAGCTGGGAGGACGCGTGCGCCCTCAACCCGAAGCTGCCACAAGGTAGCGCTGCCCAAGCAGCTGAGTAGTGCGCCGGGAATGTGGTTGGCGATGCCGGTGCGACTTCCGGTCGTGGCACGACTCGGGCGTCTCGCTGGTGCGGCAATAGCTTCAGCTATCGGGGGCACTCGAAACCTGGCGACGTGCATGCAGTCGTGCGTCCGTGAGCTCACACCCTAGAGCGCGGCCAGGGAACTGTTCTTCCTGTCCGTGATCAGCATGGCACCCGGCTTATGCGTGATGCAGATCGGCGGGCGCGCCGCCTCGATGGCCACCTGCGGCGTTACTCCGCAGGCCCAGAACACCGGCAGCTCGCCGGGGTTGATCTGCGGCGGATCGCCGAAGTCGGGCTGCATGAGGTCGCGAACGCCGATGGCCTCGGGGATGCCGAGGTGCACGGGCGCGCCGTGCACGGCGGGGAAGCGCGAGGTGATCTGCACCGCGCGGATGGCGTCGGCTGGCTTGAGCATCCGCATCGAAACGACCAATTTGCCCTTGAAGCGCCCGGCCGGCGCGCAATCGATGTTGGTGCGATACATCGGCACCGTGGTGTTGCGCTCGATGTGGTGCAGAGGGATTCCCTCCTGTAGGAGGGGGTACTCGAACGAGAACGAGCAGCCCAGGACGAATGTCACGAGGTCGTCCGTCCAGTACTTGCGGATGTCGGTCGGCTCATCGACGAGCGCCCCTTCCTTGAAGACCTTGTAGCGCGGAAGGTCGGTGCGGATGTCGATATCGCCGAGATCCGGCAGCGTCGGGTCGCCCGGAGCGCCCATGCCGATCACCGGGCACGGCTTGGGATTGCGCTGGCAGAAGGCTGCGAACTCCTGCGCGTAGGTTGCGGGCAGGATGCACAGGTTGCCTTGCACATAGCTCGGCGCGATGCCGGCGGTATGGCCCGTATGCTCGCCGGCCCGGATGATGCGGCGCGCCTCGCGCGGGTCGTCGATCGCCATCACACCGGCAGAGCTTGATTCCATCGCGGCCGCAGGCATGCATACCCCCATCGCTAGCGTTCCCAAGTATGGACGCCATTGCGCGGACTTTGCACCAGCTTTTTTGAGGCAAGCAGACGCCGCCAACTCGCGGCGGGCGCTACCAGCGCAGCGCGTGGCGGCCGATGAGCGCCCCGGCGGCGAGCACGGGCAGCATGGCAAGGACGTACCACAGCGCCACGAACAGCGGCAAGTCGTCGGGGCAATGGGTCGCGTACAGCACCGCTGCGAGGGCCGCCGGCCAGTCCTCCAGCCACCGCTCCGGCCGCCGATGGCGAGCGCGGCGCGCCAGCGCGCAAGGCAATCAGCAGGGCAACAAGCGGGGCAATCGACAGCATCGGGATCGACACCAGGCAGATACGCGAGTAGCGCCGATAGCGTGCGCGGTCCAGTCGGCGGGCGGCACGGGCGTCAGCTCCAGCATGGAACCGACCAGCGAGCAGCAGCGGCGCAGCGGCGAGCGCGGGCGCAACCTCGAGCAGGGTCGTTCCCGGCTCGGCCAGCCGCATGCAGGCCCACAGCGCGCAGCCGAACGCCACCAGCATGACCGCCAACTTGAGCAGGAAGCGCCAGGTCTGCAGGGCGGCGGCGATGTCCGGGCGCATGCCGAGATCGATGGCGAACCAGCACGGCGGCAATGCCCCGCCGGCGGCAAGCGCAACCGCCATCGCGGCCGCCCAGCGCCGGCCGGGGCGCGGCGGCATCGCCGGCGATGGCCCTGATCAGATCGTCGGTCTTCATGGTCGCTTCATGGTCTCGTCATGCCTTCAGTCCCGCAGGGCACCCGCCAGCGACTTCAACGCGCGATGCAGGGCGACGCGCACGGCGCCTTCCGTCATGCCGAGGCGATCCGCCACCTCGCGCGCGCTGGCGCCTTCGATCGAGATCGCCAGCACGATATCGCGCGCCCGGCCGTGCAGGCAGGGCGAGCGCCTGCTCGCTCTCGAGCGCCGTTCAGGGTCGCCGGCTCCTGCGTCGACGGCCAGCGCGTCGCCCACGTCGTCGATCGGCACGTGCAGGTGCCGGCCGCGGCGGCGCAGGGCGTCGACCAGCTTGTTGTGCGCGATCGCCCGCACCCACGGCAGCAGCGGCCGTGCCTCGTCCCATGTGTGGCGCTTCAGGTGCAGCGCCAGCAGCGTCTCCTGCACCACGTCCTCCACCTCCTCCTGCGCCGAGCCGTAGCGGACGAGCCCGCGCTTGATCCAGGCCCGCAGCACCGGCGTCAGGCCCTCCAGCACCCGTCTGTAGGCCTCGCCATCGCCTCGGTTGGCCGCCCGCATCTGCTCGGCCCAGTCGACGTGACGATCCGGCACGGCAAACCTGTCCACGGTACGCCTGCGATGGCCCCGGCGTTACTCAGATCGTGATGTCATGGTCGTTGGCGTCGCCCGACGGTCCAGCGAACACGAAGCCGTGATGACTGTAACAGGGCGCCCTGCCGCGTCGAACCTTCCTGCTGAGGACGACGTTGGAGATGGCGCAAGCTGAGCGCAGATGGTGGGTATAAGTGAGCGCCGACGGATTCGAGCATAGCGGCCGCAAAGCCCGCCGCCCCCGCCTCGCGAACGGCAAGCCCCTGGAGTCACAGGGTCGAATCAGCCGGCCCGCGGCACCCCGAGGGCGCGCACAGGCCAACGGTCATGACGCCCGGCGCTGAGCCGGCGGCCGAAGCCCGCGAGCCCCGAGACCATCGCGGCGCAGGCCGGCGGCGTCATCGACGCCGGCACCGGTGCCATCGTGCCGCCGATCCACGTGTCGACCACCTTCGTGCGCGACGAGGACAACCAGTATCGCCGCGGCTACTGCTACGGCCGCTCCGACAACGCCACCGTGCGCCAGGTCGAGCACGTGCTGACCCTGCTCGAGCAGGGCGCGGCGAGCCTGCTGTTCGCCTCCGGCATGGCGGCTGCCACCACCGCCTTCCTGGCGCTGCCGCGACCTGCCCACGTGGTCGCGCCCACCGCCATGTACTGGGGCCTGCGCAACTGGCTGATCGAGGATGCGCCCGGCCACGGCCTCGAGGCCTCCTTCGTCGATGCCGGCGATCCCGGCGCGCTGCGCGCCGCCATCCGGCCCGGCCGCACGCGGCTGGTCTGGATCGAGACGCCCTCCAACCCGCTCTGGAGCATCACCGACATCGCCGATGCGGCGCGCATCGCGCATGCGGCCGGCGCCCTGCTGGCGGTCGATTCCACGGTGCCGACGCCCGTGCTCACCCGGCCGCTGACGCTCGGCGCCGACCTGGTGCTGCATTCCGCCACCAAATATCTGAACGGCCATTCCGACGTGGTGGCCGGCGCCATCGTGTTCGGCCGCACCGGTCCGGCGCTGGAAAGCGCTGCGCGCCTGCGCACGCTGCTCGGCGGCGTGCTGGGCCCATTCGAAGCCGCGCTGCTGCTGCGCGGCCTGCGGACCCTGCACGTGCGCGTGCGCCACCAGTGCGCCTCCGCCATGACCATCGCGCGAGCACTTCGCCGCGCCATCCGCAGATTGCGCGCGTGCTCTATCCGGGCCTCGCCAGCCACCCCGGTCACGCCATCGCCGCACGCCAGATGGCGGGCGGCTTCGGCGGCATGCTGTCGATGCGCATCGCCGGCGGGCGAGAGTGCCGCCATCGCCGCCGCCGCCCGCATGAAGCTGTGGAAGCGCGCCACCTCGCTCGGCGGTGTCGAAAGCCTGGTCGAGCATCGCTCCAGCATCGAGGGCGCGGGCAGTCCGTGTCCGCCCGACCTGCTGCGCTTCTCGGTCGGGCTCGAGGATGTGGCGGACCTGATCGCCGACATCGAGGCGGCGCTGTGCGTGCCGCAGAGCACGCAAGGCGCCGACACGATTGCGTGAGAGCGGTAACGGCGCCGATCAAGGCGGCCGTAGAGCGGGACACGGCCGGCTTCAGCCGGCGGTGAGCAAGAGAGGAGGAACACCTGCGGTGCCGACGGTAGCGGTAGGGATTTTCTGCAAGACGCCGACGCGCGGGTTTCTCCAAGACCCGGCTGTCGCCGCCCCTGCGCCCCGAGGATTGCGCGGTGCTGTCGGCATGCTTCATCCATGATCTCGCTGCCACCATCCACGACCTGGCGCGCGAGGGCGACGGTCGGTGCCCTATGCGGTCTACACGCCGCTCGGGTCGGAACGTCAGCTTCGCACGCTCCTGCCCGCGAGCTTCCGCCTGCTGCCGCAATGCGATGGCGATTTCGGCGCGCGGCTGTTGCAAGCCACTACCGAGCTGCTGGCTGCCGGGCCACGCGGGCGCCATCCTGGTCAATGCCGACAGCCCGACGCTGCCGGCACCGATCCTGCGCGCCGCCGTCCGCGCGCCTGTGCGATGGCGAGGACGTGGTGGTGCTGAGCCCCGCCTTGGACGGCGGCTACACCCTGATCGGCGCTGTCGCGGCCGCATGCCCGCCTGTTCGCCGGCATTCCCTGGAGCACACCGCAGGTGTATCGCCTCACTATCGAGCGCGCCGCCGAGATCGGCGTGCCCGTCGTCGACGTGCCTGGCTGGTACGACGTCGACGACGAGGCAGACACTGCGATTGCTCGAGGCCGAGCTGGCGGGCGAACGTCCAGCCTTCGCCGAGCCGGGCCTGGTCGGGCGCGCCGGCGCCGGCAACGCGGCGGTTTCTCGAGCAGCGGCAAGCGCCGCAGCCAGCGGGACTGTCATGGTAGCGGACGCACGCAACCCCCTAGCGCCCCTCCTGGGCCTCGCCGCGCTGGGCCTTCTCATGCTGGCGTTCGTCGCCGCTGGCCCGTGGATCGTGCGTCGCCTCGGGCCATGCGGTGTTCGTTCCGGCGATGCTGGCCTCGGGCCTGCTCGCCGTCGCTGCCGCGGCACTGGCGCCGCGCCGTGCCGGCGCGCGCGGGCCTGATCCTCGTTCTCGGCCTGGCGATCGCCATGCGCCTGGCGATCGTCGGCGCGGACCCGCTGCTCTCCACCGACATCTATCGCTACGTCTGGGACGGCCGCGTGCAGGGCGCCGGCATCAATCCCTACCTGTTCGTGCCGGCCGACCCGGCGCTCGCCGGCCTGCGTGACACGGCCATCTACCCGCACATCAACCGTGCCGACTATGCGGTGACCGCCTATCCGCCCGTGGCGCAGATGTTCTTTTTCGGGGTCACCCGCATCGCCGAGACGCTCACCGCCATGCGGCTGGCGATGGTCGGCGTGCGAGGCGGTCATCGTCGCGGTGATCATCGACCTGCTGCGGCGGCTGCAGCTGCCCGTGGTCGCCGTGGCCGCCTGGGCGTGGCATCCGCTGGCGATCTGGGAGATCGCCAACAGCGGCCATGTCGAGGCGCTGATGGTGGCGCTGCTGATGCTGGGCGTGTGGCTGCTCGTGCGCGGCCGCGAGCTGCGTCGGCGCGGTCGCGGTGGCGCTGGCCGTCCTGGTGAAGCCCTATGCCGTGCTGGCGCTGCCGGCGTTCTGGCGGCCGTGGGACTGGCGCGTGCCGCTGGCGGTCGTGGTGACGGTCGTCGCTCTGCTACCTGCCCTACCTCGGCGCCGGGCGCGGTGTGCTGGGCTTTCTCGCCAGCGGGCTACCTGTCCGAGGAGGGCCTGGCCGGGCGGCGAGGGCTTCTGGCTGGTCGGCGCTCGTGCAGGCTGCCGTCGGCAACGTGCCGGGCCTGACGGCGGTCTATCTCCTGGCCGCCGCCGGCGTCATGGCGTGGCTGGCGCTGCGCGTATCCGTCGAGCGCCGACACCTCGCCGCAGGCGACGCTGCGCGGCATCGCCGCTGCTGCTGATGGCCGGGCTGTTCCTGCTGTCGCCGAACTACGCCTGGTACGTGCTGGCCGTCGTTCCGTTCATCGCGCTCGGCGGCGGCGCGCCGGCCTGGGCGATGACGCTCGGCGCGATCCTGCTCTACCGCCCCTGGCTGCTGCCCGACAACGATCTTGCCTGGAAGACGCTCGCCACGCTGCCGTTCGTCGTCGCCGTCGCCTTCGTGCTGCTGCAGCGCAGGCGCGCTTCCGACATTGCCAGGGAGCCTCGCAATGGACGAGCTGACGCGGGACCCCAGGCGCCGAGCCGTCGATGCGCGCCGCTACTTCGAAGCCGGCGCGCGCGCCAAGGGCGGCGCGGCCGAGAAGCTCCCCGGTTTGCCTCTATCTGGAGGTCACCAACCGCTGCAATCTGCTGTGCACCACCTGCCCGCGCACCTATGTCGAGCTCGAGCCGCCGGCCGACATGTCGTGGGCGCTGTTCACCCGCATCGTCGATCAGGTGCCGGACTCTCGCGCGCGCCGTGCTGCACGGCGTCGGCGAGCCGATGCTGGTGAAGAACGCTGCCGCAGATGGTGCGCTACCTCAAGGACCGCGGCGTCTATGTGCTGTTCAACACCAACGGCACCGTGCTGAGCGAGAAGAACGGGCGCGCACTGATCGCGGCCGGCCTCGACGAGCTGCGCGTCTCGCTCGATGCCTCGACGCCCGAGTCCTACATCAAGGTGCGCGGCAAGGACTATTTCCGTCGCATCCTGAAGAACGTGAAGGCATTCCGCGCCCTGCAGGAGCGCGAGGGGCACGCCAAGCCGCGCGTGTCCGCCTGGCTCACCGGCCTCAAGGAGACCATCGAGGAACTGCCGGGCTTCGTGCGCCTCGCCGCCGAGATCGGCGTCAAGGAGGTCTACCTGCAGCGCCTGGTGTTCTTCGACCGCGATGCGATCGGCCTGGCGCGCCCCGATCAGGCGCTGTTCGAGCGCATGGACCGCGACGAGGCGCACTATCTGGACGAGGCCGAGAGCGCTGGCGAAGTCGCTGGGCCTCACCTTCAGCGCCTCCGGCGCCGCCTCCGAGCCGGGCTTGAGCCTCGCCAAGCAAGCGCGACGACAGTCCCTGGTCGCTGTGCCGCCGGCCCTGGACGGTGATGTACTTCACCGCCAACGGCCGCGCGCTGCCCTGCTGCATCGCGCCGTTCTCCCAGCACGGCTACGAGAACTACACGCTGGGCGACGCCACCCAGGAGGACCTGCGCGAGATCTGGAACGGGCCGCGCTACCAGTCCTTCCGCGACGGCCTGCTGTCCGACACGCCGCCGCAGGCCTGCGCCAACTGCGGCCTGCGCTGGAGCCTGTGAGCCATGCAGCTTCCCGGCGCCAGCGCGATCGTCATCCGTCGTGATCCCCTGCCTCGACGAGGAGGAGCGCGATCGCCGGCGTCGTGCGCGAAGTGCTGGCGCAGGGCGTCGACGAGGTGATCGTCGTCGACAACGGCTCGACCGATGCGACCGCGGCGCGCGCGCGCGACGCCGGAGCGCGCGTCGTGTCCGAGCCGGTGCGCGGCTACGGCCGCGCCTGCGCCGCCGGTGTCGCCGCCGTGCGCCGCGACGCCGAGATCGTCTGCTTCCTCGACGGCGACGGCAGCGACGTGCCGGCTTTCCTCGCCGACGTGGTCGGCCCGGTCGCGCGCGGCGAGGCGGATTTCGTCATGGGCTCGCGCCTCCGCGGCCGGCGCGAGCCCGGCAGCATGACGCCACAGCAGCTGGTCGCCGGCCGGCTGGCGGGCGCGCTCATGCGCCTCGTCTACGGCGTGCGCTTCACCGACATGTCGCCGTTCCGCGCCATGCGCGTCGACGCGGCTGCGCCGCCTCGGCATGAGCGAGACCACCTACGGCTGGAACCTGGAGATGCAGATGCGGGCCGCCGCCGCCGGCCTGCGCATCCGCGAAGTGCCCGTCGATCACCGCTGCCGGCGCGGCGGCGTGTCCAAGGTGTCGGGCAATCTCGATCGCCGGGCTCGGCGCGGCCTGGAAGATCACCACGACGTTCCTGCGCCTGGCGTTGGCGCTGCGCCGCGTGCCGCGCCGCGGCCCGATCGCCGAGCGCGCAACTCACTAGCAGGAGCGCCATCGCCATGCAGAACAACCGAGATGCAGAGGTGCTGCACCCGCTCGATCGTGCGCATCACGCACTGGACCTGGGCGCTCGGCGTGCTGGTCCTGATCGGCAGCGGCCTGCGCATCTACGAGTCCGGACCCGGTGTTCGAGCTCGGTGGCCTTCCCCGTCTGGATCACGCTCGGCGGCAGCTACGAGGACACCAACAAGCTGCACAACGACTTCGGCCTCGCCGCCGCCCTGCTCTGGCATTTCGCCGCCATGTGGCTGCTGTTCCTGAGCCTGCCCGTGTTCCTGGTCTGGGCTTCGGTGTCCGGCCATTTCCGCCGCAAGTACCTGCCCGTCACGCCGCGCGAGAGTCGCGAGCAACGTCGACGGACTTCCTCACGGGCGGCTGTCGCACGACATCGGCGTGCGCAACGCGGTGCAGAAGCTGCTCTACGCCTTCGCGCTGGTCGCCATGCTGGTGATGGTGCTGTCGGGGCTGGTGCTGTGGAAGCCCGTGCAGTTCCACACGCTCGGCCTGCTGATGGGCCAGTACGAGGGCGCCCGCTACGTGCACTTCTTCGGCATGGTCGGGATCGTGCTGTTCATCGTCGTGCACGTTGCCCTGACGCTGCTGGTGCCGAAGGTGCTGCCGCCGATGATCACCGGCCGGGTGCCGCCCGGGCGGACTCCAGCCACTCGACGGGAGGCGCGTCATGAGGAAGCGCTTCGACGGTGAGGGCATCGAGCGGCGGCTGCGCGACGGCGGCCTCGACAAGGGCGAGGTCGTCAACCTGGAGCGGCGGCTGTTCCTGCGCAGCGGCCTGAGCCTCGGCGCGCTCACCCTGCTGTCGGGCTGCGACGTCGTCACCAACACCGGCCCTGTCGACCGCTTCCTGCGCATGATCTCCGGTTTCAACGACGGCGTGCAGGCCGCGCTGTTCAATCCGCGCCGGCTGGCGCCGACCTTCCCCGAGAGCATGGTGCCGGCGCAGTTCCGCTTCAACGCCCAGTACGGCATCGACCGCATCCCGGTGCTCAACCCGGCCACCTGGCGCCTGCAGCCGTCGGGGCTCGTCGTCCGACAAGCGCACCTGGACGCTGGAGCAGCTGCAGGCCCTGCCGCAGCGCGCCGACGTCACGCGCCACGTGTGCGTCGAGGGCTGGAGCATGATCGGCAAGTGGGGCGGCCCGACGCTGCGCACCTTCCTCGAACGCGCCGGCGCCGACCTGAACGCGCGCTACGTCTCCTTCCACTGCGACGACCCGATCAGCTACTCGACCAGCATCGACATGGCCTCGGCGCTGCATCCGCAGACCATCCTGTGCCTCACCTATGCGGACAAGCCGATCGAGCCGCCGTTCGGAGCGCCGATGCGCGTGAAGATCCCGACCAAGCTCGGCTTCAAGCAGCCGAAGTTCGTCGCCGAGATCCGCGTCACCAACGAATATCCGGCCGGCTACTGGGAGAACTACGGCTACAACTGGTTCGCCGGGCTTTAGACCGCAGCGGCCCACGCGGGTCATTTCGGATCACATCGCCCGTTGGTGGCCGGGAGACCATGGCCGCTCCAGGCGGAACAAGGGGCAAGCCGGCAGCTCCACCGCGGCCGTTTGGACCAACCAAGCAGCGCGGGGCTCAGACTGCGTCGGCGAGCGCCTTGCCGTTGACCCGCGTCTCGTGGGCGAGATTGTCGACCGTCACGTGCGTGTCGTACCAGGTGAGCCGCGGGCGGGCGCCAAAGCGCTCGGTCAGCTCGGCGATGCGCGCTTCCGTGAACCAGGCCTCCGCCGACGCGCGGCTGTCCCACAGATAGACGCCGCCGGTGCCGGCGTCGCCGTTGATGTAGTCCTTGCGGATCAAACCCTTCGCAGCGAGGTTGCGATAGATCGGGGCGCTCGACGTGCCGCCCTTCACGGCTTGCTCTTCGCTGCGCTTCGGCAGGTCGAACTGGACGATGACGATGCAGTTGCCCATGGCGGTCTCCTCACATGTCCGATGATCATAGTGGATGTCGGCGCCTGTGGCGACCGTGGCGGGGGCTGAGACTGCCACCGCGTTGGCGGTTCCGCTGACTCGCTTTACTGTCGGTACATGACCCGCAAGACTTACACAGCGTTAGATCGACAGGTTATCACGCTCGCCGCAAGTTGGGACCTGATTGGCTCTATGGTTCACTACGGCCACTTCATGAAAGAGCATCGAACCGAGGATGCGATGCTAATGTTCACCACTCGGGAGGCGAGCAAATTATTTCTCATTGTTCTTGCCGATTTCTTGTCACTTCCGCGCGATGGGACGCTTGGTCTGACTAAGCCGAACTACGAAGGCAGCTTAGGGAAGACCTATCTTGGCCTTCTTCAACGAGTTGTGGAGGAGCCTTGCCTCGCGGGCGACGTTACTTTGCTTACGTCATCCCTGAAAGGCTTCGCGGAATGGCTGGATGGCTTTGCTACTGTCGACAAGGTCTGGCTGCCCTCAATCGAGCGCGAAGGCACGCTGCGCGTGCAACGAATGGCTTACCTAAAGATTTGTGGGACAATCTCCAAGCACGGCTTTACGCGGCTGGATGACATCGTTGGAAAGATCCGTCAGATTCTTGCCGATAACGGTACTGACATTGATGAAGGACAGGGTTATCTGGTTATCCCCGAGTTTCAAGAATGGTTTCAGGACAACATCTTCATCGCATCATCGACCCTGGTCGCATGGCACCTCAACGAGATCCGGTGGGGTATCTATGAATACCTCTCCTCAGAGTTTCGGCGCTCCTATACACCAACCGAGGTCATCCAAGGGTTGCAGATGTACCGCTACGATGTACCGTCCCAAATCACCGATCCCCTTGTTCAATCCATGTATTGGGACCTTATGAACGAGATGCGTAGGTGTCCTTACTTTCCACGCTTCACCGTTGATCGCTACATGCGCGATCTGTATTGACTTGCAACAGCTTGAAAATTCCACAACAGCGGCCGTGGTGGTGCTCAGCTTCGGGTAGGGCAGAATACGCGTGCCAGAACGCCGGACTCGCGTGATGCTTCATAGCTCGCGGCTGCGGCCCGCCTTGTGGTCCGCGAGTGCCTGCCCGGCAAGCTTGTCGAGTTTTCCGGCCTTGGCGTCCCGCTCGATCGCCTCGTCGAACGCGCGCGCATCGAGCTCGTCGAACCACGCCCGCAACCTGGCGAACTCGTCCGGCGAAAGCTGTGCGATGGCCTTTTCGATGTCTTCAAGCTTGGTCATTGACCCGGCATATCACAAAGACAGCGGTTGCTGCGACATCCACCACCACTAAGCCCCGGGCCGGCCGGTTTTGCGGGGGCGGCCGTGGCGGTGCTTCTTCTTCTCGCGCTCGTCGGGGATGTCGATGGTCTTGGTGGGCGGCTTGGGCGGCAGCGGTTTGCCGGCGACGGGCAGGCCGCGCTCGGCGTGCGGGCCCATCTCGTCGAGCGTCGGCTTGTGCGGGCCCTTGACCTGCTCGCCGTAGGCGCCGGCTTTGGTGCGCGGGTCGACGTCGGGCGCGCGGGCAGGGATCGGGCGGTTGGCGGCGGAGCCCATCTCGTCGAGGCTCGGCTTGCGGATGCGCGAGCCCGGCGTGACGGTGGTCTGGGAGTAGGTGGGCTGGACGGGCTGGTACTCGCGCTGGATGCGGGACTCTCCTTGGGGCTGCCCCTCACGAGTCCTTGGCTGCCCCTCACCCCGGCCCTCTCCCCGTGAACGGGGAGAGGGGGAGCGCGGGACATTGGCGCTGGGGCCGTACTTGCGTTCGCCGGCGAAGGCGCCGGCGCGCTCCTCGACGTCGGTCTGGCGGGCGAGCGGATCGTCGGCAACGGCCAGCTCGGTCTCGCGCAGGCGCTTGACCTCGTCGCGCAGGCGCGCGGCGGTCTCGAACTCGAGGTCGGCGGCGGCCTCCTTCATCTTCTTCTCGAGGTTGGCGATGACGGCCTCGAGGTTGTGGCCGATCAGCGGCTTGCCGTCCTCGGCCAGGCCGGTATCGACGGTCACGTGGTCCTGCTCGTAGACCGACGACAGCACGTCGTGGATGTTGTGCTTGATGCTCTCCGGCGTGATGCCGTTGGCCTCGTTCCAGGCCGTCTGCTTCTCGCGGCGGCGGTTGGTCTCGGCGATGGCGCGCTGCATGGAGCCGGTCATCTGGTCGGCGTACAGGATCACCTTGCCGTCGACGTTGCGGGCGGCGCGGCCGATGGTCTGGACGAGCGAGGTCTCGCTGCGCAGGAAGCCTTCCTTGTCGGCGTCCAGGATCGCCACCAGCGCGCACTCGGGGATATCGAGGCCCTCGCGCAGCAGGTTGATGCCGATCAGCACGTCGAAGGCGCCGAGGCGCAAATCGCGGATGATCTCGATGCGCTCCAGGGTCTCGATGTCGGAGTGCATGTAGCGCACGCGGATGCCCTGCTCGTGCATGTACTCGGTGAGGTCTTCGGCCATGCGCTTGGTCAGCGTGGTGACCAGGCTGCGGTAGCCCTTCTTGGCCACCTGGCGCACCTCGTCGAGCAGGTCGTCGACCTGCGACTTGGCGGGGCGCACCTCGACCGGCGGGTCGATCAGGCCGGTGGGGCGGATCACCTGCTCGGTGAAGGCGCCGCCGGTCTGCTTCAGCTCCCAGCGAGCCCGGCGTGGCCGAGACGTAGGTGGTCTGCGGCCGCATGGCGTCCCACTCCTCGAAGCGCAGCGGCCGGTTGTCCATGCACGAGGGCAGGCGGAAGCCGTACTCGGCGAGCGTAGCCTTGCGCCGGTAGTCGCCGCGGAACATGCCGCCGATCTGCGGCACGGTGACGTGGCTCTCGTCGACGAACACCAGCGCGTTGTCGGGCAGGTACTCGAACAGGGTCGGCGGCGGCTCGCCGGGCTGGCGGCCGGTGAGATAGCGCGAGTAGTTCTCGATGCCGGCGCAGGAGCCCGTCGCCTCCATCATCTCCATGTCGAACACGGTGCGCTGCTCGAGGCGTTGCGCCTCCAGCAGGCGGCCGGCGTTGTACAGCTCGTTCAGCCGCTCCTTCAGCTCGGCCTTGATGGACTTGATCGCCTGCTGGAGCGTCGGCTTGGGCGTGACGTAGTGCGAGTTGGAGTAGACCTTGATCAGTTTCAATTCGTCGGTCTTCTGACCGGTGAGCGGGTCGAACTCGGTGATGGACTCCACCTCGTCGCCGAACAGCGAGATGCGCCAGGCGCGGTCTTCCAAATGCGCCGGGAACAGCTCGACCGTGTCGCCGCGCACGCGGAAGGTGCCGCGGATGAAATTGGCGTCGCTGCGGCGGTAGTGCAGCGCCACCAGATCGGCCAGCAGCTGCCGCTGCGACAGGGTCTCGCCGGTCTGCACCGTGAACGTCATGGCCGTGTAGGTCTCGACCGAGCCGATGCCGTAGATGCACGACACGGACGCCACGATGATCACGTCGTCGCGCTCCAGCAGCGAGCGCGTGGCGGCGTGGCGCATGCGGTCGATCTGCTCGTTCACCGACGATTCCTTCTCGATGTAGGTGTCGGTGCGCGGCACGTAGGCTTCGGGCTGGTAGTAGTCGTAGTAGGAGACGAAATACTCCACCGCGTTGTCGGGGAAGAAGCCCTTGAACTCGCCGTAGAGCTGGGCGGCCAGGTCTTGTTGGGCGCCAGCACCAGGGCCGGCCGCTGCGTGCGGGCGATCACCTGCGCGGCGGTGAAGGTCTTGCCCGAGCCGGTGACGCCGAGCAGCACCTGATCGCGCTCGAGCCGCTTGACGCCCTCGACCAGCTCGGCGATGGCGGTGGGCTGGTCGCCCTTGGGCTCGTACTCCGACACCAGCTTGAAGGCGACGCCGCCCTCGGACTTCTCGGGGCGCGGCGGCCGGTGCGGGATGAACTGCGGCAGGCTGCCCGACACCAGCGGGTGGCGCGGCGATCATCGGCTGCTCGGCCAGCACGGCGCGGGCGCGCTCGGAGCGCTCGTGCGGCTTGGCCAGGATGGCGTTGAGCGACGCCGTCATGCTCTCGATGCTGCGCGAGGGCGGGCCCACCTGGCGCAGCGCCGGCAGGGTGGACGGGCTCGCGGGCAGGAACGGCGCCTGCGGCGCCTCGGCGAAGCCCTGGGACACGGCCTGGGCGGTCGAGCGCTTGGTCTCCGGCGTGCCGCCGGCGCGCTCTACGGGCGGCGCTGGCGGCTTGCCGGACTTGCCGCGCGAGGGGCGCGGGCGGGGGGTGCTATCGCGGGGAGGGCGGGGCATGGGGGAGATATATGGCGCGGGGAGGCGGAGGGGGCAAGTTGGGTCGGGGTGCCGTTACTGACAGCGCTTCAATGTCAGAGACCAATTATTTGGTTCGCCAGGAAGCATCGTCACGTGGAAGCGTTGCTTCAGGATCGTAGATGTGCACCCTGTGGGGCAGATCATCAGTCCAGTGCCATAACACCAAATTCTTTGTGCCGAACAGCGCGCCAGGACTGTAGCTGGGAACTATTATTCCTGCTGCACCGTTGGCCCTCATTTTGTCAGCCAATGCCCAGGATGGAACCGGTTGACCGGTTTCGGCGAGCAACTTCCATGCACCGGCCATGTGAGCCCGCATCACCCCAAGCCGCTTCAGCTCGACGGCATCCGTTAGGTCCACGATGTCGTCACAGTCTACCCAATAGGAAACGATGGTAATGGGTGGTACAAGATGCAACGGCAAGCCCTGATTGAACTCTATGATGGCGGTGCTCAGTTCTAGCGCCAGGTAGAGAGCAGCCGTTCCTTTAGCGTTGAAACGGCCACCGTGCGTCTTGGCGCCTTCACCAGAGAGTGGACTCCACGCCCACCTGGGACTGTGGGCGCGGTAGGCCACTCCTTGAAATCTCACGCAAATGCTCCGGCTGCTAGGCCGTCAAGGTATGCGCGCACGACGGCCGCTTGATCGTTCTTCACGAGGGCCTCTGCGGTTTGATCGCCTAGAGCGGATATGCTTTGACCGCGATACCAGCCAATGGCTTGGGGCATTCCGCCAGCCCACGGCTCGACGCGAGTCAGAATTTCAAGCATTTCACGGAGCCGTTGCTGCGTCTTCTGCGCAGATACGCGTGAGAACCTTTGCAGCGTCTCTTCCGCGAACCCAAGTGATTGCGCGAGGGAAGCCTTCGTGAGGTTGAACTCGGCCGCGACCTTGTCAACGTCAACCAAGCCGTCATTCGACAGATACTTCTTTACCACCATGAACTCTCGAGCCACCGACGAGGACTTGGACGCCAAGAAGCCCATCGCTTCTACCGTGTAGACTTGCACGGCTCGCTCCGAGCCCGGTTTTGGCTTGTGGTGTACTGCCTTGCGCACGCCTTTGAACGGCTTCGCATCGGCTTTCACATCCAAGAATGCGCCGCTTTTGCTGTCGCGTTTCGTCCATGTGCCGGTGATGGGATTCTTGACCTGGGACCGGCCCTTGACGGCGCCCTTGCGCTTGTTGTCTCCGGGCGTCTTGTTCTTGGCCATTGCACACTCATTTGCTGGGAAAGTATGGCATAGTAATAGGCAATCCGGCAATTTCAAGGGTTTGCCGCGGTTAATCCAAAGCTGTGCTTGTTGCTGGGTTCAACCCCTCCCACGGCAGAGTGAACGTCCGCGACGGTCAGCCCGCCGTGCCATCTCTCCGAACTCCGGTGCGGATCGTCGAGCTTGTTTACAAATTGAGCGGCTGCCCCTCAGCCCGGCCTTTGCCCCGCAAGCGGGGAGAGGGGGCCGCGCCCGTCGCTTCCGACCATGACGGAGCGGAAAGGTCCCGGATATCGCGCTGTGCTCGGGCAGGCCCAAGCGGGCGCGCAATTCCGGGAATGCAGAAGCGGCGCGGGGATGACGTCCCGATCAATCCCGCGCGCGGCGGCTCCAGCTCGACCAGTGCGCGCCGCCGGCCAGCGAGACGAAGCGCGGGCCGATGTCGACGTGGATGTGGTCCATGCCGGCGTAGGTCATGATGCCGCCGCTCCGGTGATTGGCGAGCAGCCATTCCAGGATCGCCGCCTTGCGCGCGCCGGCCTTGAAGTCCACCGCGTTGCCGCTGGCGTGGCGCGAGGGGCGCCCGGTGCCGGCGATGAAGGCGCCCGGCCGGCAGGTCGATACCACCTCGACGCGCCCGAAATTCTGCTCGATGCGGTCGAGCAGGGCGTGCGCGGCTTGCGTCAGGCAGGCGCGCGGCGCCTCCGGGGAATCGCGTGGGGGCCCGGGCGGCGCAGCGGCGGGGCCATGCAGCGCGACGGGCAGCGCGACCGGCACCACCTCTGGCGCGAGGTAGGCGCTGTTGACCCAGCCGGTCGTCGCGTGAACCTGCACGGGGCACCAGCGCGAGCGGCATTCGCTGACGATGGCAATGCCGCGGCTGCCGGGCGGCAGCTCGGCGACGATGTCGTGGTCGGCCGACGGGCCGCTGCGGACGTTGAGCACGTCGTCGTGGCGGACGTTGGCGACCTTGAACAGCGCCTGCTGCGGCACGGGCTTGGGGCGCGCCTGCGGCACGGCATGCTGCGGCGGCCAGGCACTGTCGGCAACCGGCGGTGGCGGAGCGGCAAGGGCCGCGGCAGGCGGCACGATAAGAGACGGCACGGGAGAGGGAACAGGCGGCGCCTCCTCCGCGGGAGGCGTTACGGGCACGGCTGCGGGAGCGACCGGCTCCGCGGCTGCCTGCTGCTGCGGCTTGACCTCGGCGGGGGCCGGTGCGGCCGCCGCGGGAGCATACGCGTTCGCCGGTGCCGCCTCCGCGGCAGGCGGCGGGGCGAAGCGCAGGATGCGTCCCGGCTTCAATAAGGTCGGCACGGCGGCAGCCTCGATGGTCGCCGGCGCTTTGATCCTGGCGCTGCCGCTGCTGCCGTCCTCGGTGCGCCAATGGAAGATGCGGCCCTGCCGGCTCAGGCGGATGCACTGCGGCTCGGAATTGAACCAGCGGGCCCAGCGGTGACAGAGCTTGTCGGCGACCACCCACCAGCGGCCGGTATCGGTGGCCGTGCCCAGATACCACGCGAGCTCACCCGCTTCGCCGGTGACCTTGCCGTCGCGGGCATAGCTCACCGGCAGCTTGGTGCCGACCGGCGTCTCGATCTCGATCGTGGCGCCGGCGACGAGCTCGGTGATCTGCTGTCCGGAGAGGCCAGACTGCGAGTGTGCCTGCGAGTGTGCCGGCGACTGGGCCTGCGACGGTGCTGCGGCCAAATTCGCCGTGCACAGGCAAGCCGCCGCTATGATCGGCTTGAGCACTAAATCCCCCGATAATGCTCAGATGAATCAACCCTCTATTGCGCCATCTTGAGGGAGGAGTGTGGCGGCAAAAGGGAGAGGGATGTACCGGCAGCGCGCATCACCCCTGCTTGGCGGTTCGGCGCGGGTGGGGAACGCATCCGCAAGTGTCATCCTCGGGCTTGTCCCGAGGATCCATCTCTCAGCTAGCTGCGGCGCCCGTTGATGGCTGGATGGTCGGGCCAAGCCCGACCATGACAACTCACGCATCACCCTTGCTTCGCCGCGCGCTTCGGCGGGGTGTCGGGCGGCAAGCTTACCCAGGGGTGGCGGCACTCCTCCCACACGGCGATGGTCGGCGCGGGGAAGCTCGGGTCGGCGAAGGTGCCGATGGCGACGGCGACGAAGCCGGGGAAGCCCTGGCCCTCCCAGTATACGGTCGAGCCGCACACCGGACAGAAGTGGAACGTCAGCGCGTTGCCGCTCTCGGCCTTGCGCGTCCAGGCGGTGGACTTGCCGGCGAAGGTGATCTTCTCGCGGGCGAAAGCGCGCCTGGTTGCTGATCACCGCGCCGGTGCGGCGCTGGCACTCGTAGCAGTGGCACATGGAGACGCGCACCGGCTCGCCTTCGATGGTGAGGGCGAGCTGGCCGCAGCTGCAGGCGGCGCGGCGGGTGGTCATGGGGTGAGGTTCCAGGGGTCAGAATACAGGGATCAGGTTGCAGGGATCAGGGAATAGCAGAACCTGAACCCAGGCCCTAGTCCCTGACGTCGTGTTGCCTATGCGCGCCAGTCGGCGCGCTCCAGCAGCAGCGACACGAGCGTGCCGGCGATCAGCGCCCAGAACGGCGCGCCGATGTTGAACACGGGAATGCCGGCGACCGTCACCAGGAACGTCACCAGCGCGCCCATCGTGAAGCGGCCCTGGAACGAGACGCTGAAGGCCGACTGCAGCACGCGCAACATGGCGAGGCCGGCGAGCGTGGCGATGAAGGCCGGCGGCGTCGGCCAGCATCAGCCGCGTCACCAGCGGCGCGCAGCAGGCCGAACAGGATGGCGAGCACGCCGACCACGACGCCGGCGGTGTATTGCGTGCGCCGCTCGCCGCTGGCGGAGATGATGGCGTTGACCGGGCCGGTGAGGCAGGTCGAGACCGCGCCGACGAAGGCCGAGACGATGGAGGAGGCGCCGCAGCCGACGGCGATGGCGTCGACCGGCGGGGCGTGGCCGGCGGCGCTCAGGACGGCGATGCCCTGGCCGTTCTGCACCACCAGCACGGTGATGGCGAGCGGCACCACCAGCTCGGCCATGCGCGCGCCCAGGAGAACTGCGGCACCTGCAGCACCGGCGCGGCGAGCACGGCGGCCTGCTCGAGGCCCGGCGCAAAGGTGTCGGCGTGCCAGATCACCGCCGCGCCCGCCGCCAGCGCGACCAGCATCGGCGGCAGGCGTGCGGCCAATGGCGGTACGGCACTCACCAGCAGGAAGGCGGCCGTCATGGCGGCGGCGATGCGCAAGGTCGGCCTGGAACGCGCGCACCCAGTCGAGCCCGAACTGCAGGAACACGCCGGCCACCATGCCCATCACGATCGGCATCGGCACCGCCGCCATCGCGCGCCGCACCAGGCCCAGCGCACCCAGCGCCATCATCAGCAGGCCGGTGACGATGTAGGCGCCGACCACCTCGGGGAACGACAGATGGCCGAGCGCGGGGGCGATCAGCACGGTGCCGGGGATGGTCCAGAAGAACACGAGCGGCTGGCGCCAGGCGAGGCTGTAGCCGACGCTGAGCGCGCCGTTGAAGGCGAGCGAGCCGAACACCCAGGAGGCGATCTCCGCCTCCGACAGCCCGCCGCGGGTGCCGGTGGCCAGGATGATGGCGAGCGGGCCGGAGGCGGCGAACAGGAAGCCGACCAGCCCGTTGACCGTGTGCGCGACGGTCAGGTCGCGCCAGAAGCTTGGGCCAGGCGCGGCGGCGGCGGGGCTGTCGGCGGTCATGCGGGGGGCTGGGCTGCGGGGTGTGCGGGCGAGGGCGGCGGATCATGCGGCAGCGGCGGGGGGCGGGCAAGGGGCCCCGCGCACCAGCTGCAAATCGCCGTCATGGTTAGCGAGTGTTTAACCGGTGGCGTGCTTCACTGGAGCCAGTCTTGTCCGGTCCCGTCCCGTAGCGATTAGCCAGTGAGTGGTGCCATGTGTCCGTTGCGTTGTCGCAGCGCACAGTGCCTGTTTGTCGCCGCGCTTCTGCCGCTCGCCATGCTGGCGGGCTGCGCCGCCGACGCGCGTCAAATGCCGACGGCGTCCATCTCGAACGGCCCTGCCGCAAGCCCGGCGCCGCCCAATCCGCTGCAAGCGATCCTCATCCGCAATGTCGCGCTGTCTGATGACCAGGCGGAGGCCATCATCGCTCACGCCACTGCCGCGCACGAGATGGCCCGGCCCTGAGGCTGGCTAGGCGATGATCGGCAAAGGCGCGATATCGTAGGCGTGCGCGATGGCGCGCCGCGCTTGGCGGTCCTCCAGTTGCATCTCGAAGCGGGCGGCAGAGCGGATGCCACCGATGGCGTTGAGCGTTCCGCTCATCATGATGGTGCCGGGTTGCAGGGCCTTCCCGTAGCGTTGCATCAGGTCGTCCGGCGTCCGCATCGAAGCCAAGGCGCCCTCCTGATACAGCACGCGCTCGCCCTCGATCGTCACGTGAGCCCGCAGAACGAGGCCGTCCCAGCGGTCCCGCAACTCGTCCAAGCGCCACAGCGTGCGGGCAAGCACCTTGCCGGCTAGCTGCTTGGAGAGCGCGACGCCATGCTGCTCCGCCTTGCGATCGGTCTGATCGGAGCCGACCGTCACCCACATACCGTCGTCCATGGCGACGATCACGTACTCGATCTCGCCCGAGGTATGCGGGCCCAGCACCTCCAGCTTCTCGGTCTGCGAGACCAGCGTCGCACTGACCCGATAGAACAGGGGAAAGGTGGAGGGCGGCGGCACGCCGTGCTCGGCCAGCTCCGCCATGTGCGCACGGACTGAGGCCTCGTCGCGCGCCGACCAGCCGGCGAGGATCAGATGCTGGCAGTCGAACATCACCTCGTCGGTGCCGTCGGCGGAAACCCTCTCGAATGCGAGCATCGTGCCGTCCCCCTTTTGAACCCTGCGCCAAAGTCGATGATATCGAACACCGGGTTGGCCGTCAGTCGACAATGAACAGCTTGGCGCCGGTGCGGGTGGAGGAGCGGTGGGCGGCATCGCCGAAGTCCGACACCTGATAGCTCATGCCGGCTGTGAGCTTGAAGGTCCGTCCATCGCGCAGCTCGGTGTCGAGCTCTCCCTCGATGACGTAGAGTACATGTCCGCGGTCGCACCAGTGGTCTGCGACGTAGCCCGGCGAATACTCGACCAAGCGCACGCGCAGATCGCCGATGGCGAGCGTGCGCCAGAGTGCCTTGCCCGTTTGGCCTGGGTGCTCGGTCGCAGGCATGCCGCCCCAGTCAGTCACGGTGAACGGCAGGCTCGGGATCTTCATGCTCCACCGCCGTGATGGCCGCTGGGGCCTTGTCGCTGAGCGCCCGGCTCCGCCGCAGCCCTCTCCGCTTCAGAAAAACGCCTGCAGCCCCGTCTGCGCGCGGCCCAGGATCAGCGCGTGCACGTCGTGCGTGCCCTCGTAGGTATTCACCGTCTCGAGGTTCGCGGCATGCCGCATCACGTGATACTCGATCTGGATGCCGTTGCCGCCGTGCATGTCGCGCGCCACCCGCGCGATGTCCAGCGCCTTGCCGCAGTTGTTGCGCTTGACCAGCGAGATCATCTCGGGCGCCATCTTGCCCTCGTCGAACAGGCGCCCGACGCGCAGGGCGCCCTGCAGGCCGAGCGAAATCTCGGTCTGCATGTCGGCGAGCTTCTTCTGCACGAGCTGCGTGGCGGCGAGCGGCCGGCCGAACTGCTTGCGGTCGAGCGTGTACTGGCGCGCGCGATGCCAGCAGTCCTCGGCGGCGCCCATGCTGCCCCAGGCGATGCCGTAGCGCGCGCGGTTGAGGCAGCCGAACGGTCCGGCCAGCCCCGAGACGTTGGGCAACAGGTTCTCCTCCGGCACCACCACGCCGTCCATGACGATCTCGCCGGTGATGGAGCAGCGCAGGGAGAGCTTGCCGCCGATCTTGGGGGCTGAGAGCCCCTTCATGCCCTTCTCGAGGACGAAGCCGCGGATCTTGCCCTCGTGCGCGGCCGACTTGGCCCACACCACGAACACGTCGGCGATGGGCGCGTTGGAGATCCACATCTTGGTGCCGGTCAGCCGATAGCCGTCGGAGACCTTCTCGGCGCGCGTCGTCATGCGAGCCGGGGTCGGAGCCGGCGTCCGGCTCGGTGAGGCCGAAGCAGCCGACCCACTCGCCGGAGCCGAGCTTGGGCAGATACTTCTCGCGCTGCGCCTCCGAGCCGTAGGCGTAGATCGGGTACATGACGAGGGAGGACTGCACGCTATTCATGGAGCGGTAGCCGGTGTCGACGCGCTCCACCTCGCGTGCAACAAGGCCATAGCTCACATAGTTGGCGCCGGCGCAGCCGTACTTCTCGGGGATCGTCACGCCGAGCAGCCCGAGCTTGCCCATCTCGTCGAAGATGGCGCGGTCGGTCTTCTCCTCGAGGTAGGCCTCGATCACGCGCGGGGCCAGCTTCTCCTGGGCGTAGGCGCGGGCGGTGTCGCGGATCGCGCGCTCGTCCTCGGTCAGCTGGTCGTCGAGGAGGAAGGGGTCCTCCCAGTTGAAGGTGACGGACGCCTTGCTCGGTGCCTTGTCCTGCATGCCTATCCTCCCTGCCCGTCGCTTATGGCAGCATAGCACTTCGAGATAGCACTTCGAGCCCCCCGGCACGCCACCCCGGCAAGCTGGCGGCCCGGCAACAAGGGGCTCTGCGGCACCGCCGATGTTGACTTGCCGCGGTCAGTTGCCCTTCCGTTGGAGCCCGCACGCTGCTGAGAACGGTTTCGCCATGACCGAGCCAACCCCCTACGCCAAGTCGTTTCCCGTGTCCTGGGACCAGTTCCACCGCGACGCCCGAGCGCTCGCCTGGCGGCTGGCCGACAAGGGCCCGTTCGAGGCGATCGTGTGCATCACCCGCGGCGGGCTGGTGCCGGCGGCCATCGTCGCGCGCGAGCTCGATCTGAGGCTCGTCGAGACGATCTGCGTGTCGAGCTACGATCACAAGGCGCAGGGCGAGCTGAAGATCCTCAAGAGCGTGGCGGCCTCGGTGCAGGGTATCGGCAACGGCAAAGGCAAGGGTGTGCTGCTGGTCGACGACCTCACCGATACCGGCAGGACGGCGCGCATCGTGCGCCAGATTCTGCCCGACGCGCACTTTGCCACCGTCTACGCCAAGCCGGCCGGCGCGCCGCTGTGCGATACCTTCATCACCGAGGTGTCGCAGGACACCTGGATCCATTTCCCCTGGGACCTCGACCTGCAGTACGCCACGCCGATCAGCGACGGCAAGCGAGGCCCGGGCGGCGATGCGCGCTAGCCGGATGGCGCCCAAGCCGCGCGGCGTGGCGCGCGAGCATTCGCCCTTGCGGCGGCGCTGGTTGGATGCATAGTCTCGGGCGTCCGCAAGCGCTGGAGACGCGAACATGAAACTGGGCCTGCTCTTCGGCTATTCCGGCCGCAGCGTCAGCATCCCGCTCGATGCCATCAAGCATGCCGAGCAACTGGGCTACGACTCGGTGTGGACCTCGGAGGCCTACGGCTCGGACGCCATCACGCCGGCAGCCTGGATCCTGGCCAACACCAAGAAGATCAGGGTGGGCACCGCCATCATGCAGATGCCGGCGCGCACCCCGGCGATGGCGGCCATGACCGCCATGACCCTGGCGCAGCTTTCGGGCAACCGCTTCATCGTCGGCGTCGGCGCCTCTGGACCGCAGGTGGTGGAGGGCTGGCACGGCGTGCCCTATGGCAAGCCGGTGACGCGGCTCAAGGAATACATCGCAGATCATGCGGCGAGTGTTCGCGCGCGAAGAGGCGCTGAGCTTCGAGGGCAAGGAATATCAGATCCCCTATCGCGGACCCGGCAGCACCGGGCTCGGCAAGCCGCTCAAGAGCATCCTGCACATGCGAGCAGCCGATCCCGATCTATGCCGCGACCGCTCACCCCGGCCGGCGTGCAGGCCGCCGCGCAGGTGGCGGACGGCTTCTTCCCGGTGTGGATGGACCCCGAGCAGTACAAGGTATTCCAGGAGCCGATCGAGAAGGGCTTCGCCGCCGCGGGCGGCAACAAGACGCTGGCTCAGTTCGACATCGCACCGTTCGTCGCCGCCAACATGGGCGACGACATCAAGGCCTGCATGGCGCCGCTCAAAGAGCACATGGCGCTCTACATCGGCGGCATGGGCGCGCGCGGCAAGAACTTCTACACCGACTACGCCACGCGGCTCGGCTTTGGCGACGCCGCACACAAGGTGCAGGACCTCTATCTCGCCGGCAACAAGGCGGAGGCGGCTGCGGCCATCCCCGATGCGCTGGTCGACGCCTGCCACCTGGTGGGCCCTGCCGCGCGCATCCGCGACCGGCTGCAGCGCTGGATCGCCGCCGGCAAGGCCGGCCACGTCGGCAGCATGCTGATCCGCACGCAGCCAGCCCAAGACCATGGAGCTGCTGGCCGAGGCTCTCTTGTAGGCTGGGTCGAGCGTTAGCGATGACCCAACACGCCAGGCGATTCGTGTGGCATGTGTTGGGTCAGAGCTTCGCTTGACGCAACCTACAAAGGACTACAAAGGACCCCATGATCGAGCGCATCCCCGGCACGTCACCCACGCGCAGCCGTGCCGTCGTCAACGATGGCATCGTCTACACAGTCGCCACCGCGCCAACGAAATCGCCATCGCTCTACGAGCAGACCCGCGACGCGCTCGCCGCCATCGACAAGAACCTGGCGGACGCCGGCTCGCACAAGTCGCGCATCCTGCGCGCCACCGTCTACATCACCGACATGAGCCAGAAGGCGGAGATGAACCGCGCCTGGGACGAGTGGGTCGATCCGGCCAACCCGCCGCAGCGCGCCTGCATCGGCGTGGCGCTGGAGGGCCAGGACCCTGGTGGAGATCCTCATCACCGCTGCCCAGTAGGTCACAGTCACCGCTACGCGGCTTTGGCGAAGCACCGGCGCAGATGTGCAACAAGCGACGCGGCGACCGGCGATGCCGCGCGCCCGGCGAGCGTCGCAATGCCGATCTGCCGGGGCATCGGCGGCCCGCCGAGAGGCCGCGCCACCAGACTGGAACCTTTGACCATCGACAGGGTCAGCCCAGGCAGCGCGGTGACCCCGAGCCCGGCCTCGACCAGAGCTACTGCCGACGGGATCTGCTCGGCTTCGTAGGCGGGCTCCAGAGCGACGCCCGCGTGCACGAAGGCGGCCTCGGTGAGGCGCCGCACGGAGGTGGTACGCGCCAGGGCGATGAACGGCTGGCCGGCAAAGTCGCTCCACACGGGCCTCTTCTTGGCAGCCAGGGCATGATCCCGGCGGCAGACGAGGTTGAGCGCATCGGCGCCAAGATCGACAAAGTCCAGGCCGTCGAGGCTGGCGGGCCTGACCGTTACCGCCAGGTCGGCGATGCCGTCCCTGACGAGGGCGATGGCGCGCTCGTGCAGCACGTCGTGCAGCGCGATCTCGGTGCCGGGGTGCTGCCGCAGCAGGCCCTGCAGCGCCGCCGGCAGCACCGCGCACGCAACCGAAGGCAAGGTCGCGATCGTCACGCGGGCACGGCGGGCGCGCGACCTGTCGGCGATGCTCTCCAGTCCCAGGCGAAACTCGCGCACCACCTCCCGCGCGATCGCCACGGTGTGGCGCCCGTCGGTGGTGAGCGCGACGGAGCGTGTGCTGCGGTCGAACAGCGTGACGCCGAGCTCGCTCTCCATGCGGCGCACGACCTCGCTGAGCGAGGGCTGCGAGATGCCGAGGCTGCGCGCCGCTTCGCTGAACGTCGCAGCCTCCGCAGCCGCCACCAGAACCTCGAGCTGCCGCATCGTCAGATGCATAGCCTATAAATCGACGGATCGGACCTATTTGACGCAATGAATAGCCGCCGTTAGCGTGCCGCCGCAAGGCTGGGCCGATCGAGGATCGAGGCCACGGCCATTGGGTTGGCACCCAAGCAGGGAGACAACAATCATGCGAAGGCTTTGGCTCGCGGCGATCCTGGCGATTGCCGCCATCGCTGCCGCGCCACTCGGCGCCAGCGCACAGAGCTACCCCGACAAGGCCATCAAGTTCATCGTCCCGTTCGCGGCCGGCAGCGCCACCGACACGGTCGCCCGCGTGCTGGGCGAGCAGATCGGCAAGGCCCAGGGCTGGCAGGTGGTGGTGGAGAACATGGCCGGCGCCAACGGCACGATTGCCGCGCGCACCGTCGCCCGCGCCGCTCCGGACGGCTACACCGTGCTCATCGGCACCAACACGACCCATGGCGCCGCGCACAGCCTGATGAAGAACGTGCCCTACGATCAGGTCTCCGACTTCGAGCACCTGACGCGGCTCGGCTCCATCACGCTGGCGCTGGTGACGCATCCGAGCCTGCCGGTGAAAAGCGTCACGGAGCTCGTCGCCTACGGCAAGGCCAACCCGGACAAGCTCACCTTCGGCAGCGGGTCGAGCTCGTCGCGCGTCGCCGGCGAGATGCTCAAGACCATGACCGGCCTCGACGTGCGCCATGTCGGCTACCGCAGCAATCCGCAGGCAATGCAGGACCTGCTCGGCGGGCACATCTCCATGATGTTCGCCGACGTCGCCACCACGCTGCCGCAGGTCAAGGCCGGCAAGGTGACGGGCCTCGGCGTGTCGAGCGCCAAGCGCACGCCGCTGGCGCCGGAGCTGCCCACCATGCAGGAGGCGGGCGTCAAGGGCTACGAGCTGACCGCCTGGTTCGCAGCGTGGGCGCCGGCAGGCATTCCGGCGCCGGTGCTCGACAAGCTGCGCTCAGCGCTGATTGCCGCGGTATCCGACAAGGCCGCGCAGGAGAAGCTGCTCGGCGCCGGCGTCGAGCCCGAGACCAGCACACCCGCCGAGCTCAAGGCCTTCGTGGTCTCCGAGACCAAGAAATGGGCGGAGATCGTCAAGGCGGCGGGCATCCAGCCGGAGTGACGCCTCAGAGGTAGCTCCACCACCATTCGCGCCGGCGCTGCTTGAGTGCCGCAAACCGGCTACACAGCGGATAGAGCGCGACCCGTGCACCTTCGACGATGGCGGGCACGCTGGTGGGCAGGCGGATGCCAGCGTCCAACGCTCGCGTGAGGCTCATGACCAGAGCCCCAGCCTGTCCGCAATGCGGCTGCTACGCCCGAAGCGCGCCATCGAGCCGATCTCGCTGCGCGTGATGCCGATGTCCTTCAGCATGCGATCGTCGAGGTATTGCAGCTCGCGCTCGGCGCGCATCAAGAGCCGGCGCTTGTGTGCGCGGGCGATGCCTTTGACGGCGGCTGCGCCGATCCACTGCCACACCAGCCGCAGAGCCATGCTGCGGGTGGGCTGTGCGTAGGGCCACAACCGGTCGGCTGCGGGTGATACGGTTGCTCTCGAAAATTGTGCGCTCATGGTGATCTCTTATCGTTGGCGTTCGTAGAACGGTGAGCACCGGCGTTTGGCTCGCCTGCGCCCTCACTCATCGGGCCATGTAGTAGGGCGATCATGCCGGCTAAGTGATGCGCGTCACAGTCTGGTCGTTTGTGCTGCGAGCCCCTTTGATGCGACCGCGGAAGACCGTGCGTTGACGGAGCTGCAGCGCTTGAAACGCGACCCTGCCCGCGAACACGGCTGAACCATCAGCGGGACGCGCCGCGTGCCAGAGGCTCGAGGGCAGCAGGATTCTCCAGGCAATAGTAGCCGCTGACGCGCGAGAGCAACTGGTGCCGGCGCCACTCGGCAAGCTGCCGGTTCACGTTCTCACGCGCCGCCCCGATCATGTTCCCGAGCTCGGCCTGCGACACCCTCTGGTGGATCAGAATTCGCCGATCGGGCAGCTGTTCGCCGCAACTGACCGCGAGCTGCAGGAAGGCGCGGGCGAGGCGGCCGCTGAGAGCCATTCGCTGTACCGCATAGCGCTCATTGCCGGCCCGCAGCCGCGCGCTCAGCACGCGCAGCAGCTGCCGATAGACGGTGAGGTCGGACTGCGCCAGCCGGTCGAACGCGGCCGTGTGCAGATGGCAAAGCTCGCAGCCCTTGAGCGCGGTCACGGTGGCGGAGCGCGGCAGCCGGTCGAGCAGGGCCATCTCACCGACGACATCGCCCTGGCCAAGGATCGCCAGCAGCGACTGCTGGCCGTCCGGCTCGGATACGCAAACCTTCACCGCGCCTTTGAGGATCAGGTAGCAGCCATCCGGCGCGTCGCCTTCGCGAAACACCACCGCACCGGCCTGCAGGCGCGAGGTGCGCGAGGTCCGGGCGATGTAGTCGAGCGCGTCCAAACCGAGCCAGCCGAAGGCGCCGGCGCGCAGGCGTGTATTGAGGTCGATATTGAGCGACATGGCGATTTGCAATGCAGGTTGACTGCGGCGAAAGCCTCCGCGCCAGGTGCAAATGGTGCCGAAAGTGTCATTGTTCAAATTGATTGTCTCAATGAAATCCATAGACCGCGGCAATCCCAATTGCACAGCCTCGGGAGGGATTGCGCCGGTGTGGGCCGCATCTCGCAAGGGGCCAATTCTGCATCCGGCCACCGGTCACGGCCAAGGAACGTCCAAAGCGTGACGCGTGTCACTTCTCGTTGGTGAACGAGTTTCCATCTTGCCTCCTCGCGCCCCGACGAGCGGCAACACACCTCAAGGTGCCGGACGCCGGGCGCAATCGGCCTGAAATCAGAGAGGAAAGAGGAACATGAGCATGTCAATGACCAGGAAAATGGTGCTCGGTGCCGCCATCGCCGCGGCTACCCTTGTCGCTGCGCTGGCACCGGCGTCGGCCCATGGTCGCCACCGTCACCACTTCGGGTTCAGCGCCCCCATCGTGGTGGCGCCGAGCTACGTGGCGACCTGCGACTACTTCTATTGGAAATGGCAGCGCACCGGCAGCAGGTACTGGCGATCGCAGTACTTCGCCTGCATCCACTGATGCGCCTGTCCTCGAGCGGGCAGCGAGCGTGCCTTTGGCCGGGTTGGCCGGGGCACGCCGCTGTCCCAGGGGGCTAGGTGTTGTCTGCGAACTCTACCGGATGTGTCCCGAATGCTGCGACCCTCGGCGCGGAGGACGCACGCTACAACCGCAATATCCTGCTCAAGCCGCCTTGCCGCAGCCGGCGTGCGGCTTCGTCACCCGCTCCGTGGAGGCTGGATACTTCGCCAGCATCGCCACCGGCCGCACCGGACGGCGCACCAGCTCGCCGCCGCAGTTGGGGCAGCGGCCGCCGGGCAGCCGGTTCGCCGCGCAATCGGCGCAGAAGGTGCATTCGAAGGTACAGATGCGCGCGTCGGCCGCGTCGGGCGGTAGGTCCTTGTCGCAGCACTCGCAGTTGGGTCTCAGCTTCAGCATCTGTGGTCTCCCGGCTGATCCGCACAATGGCCAGCATGGCAGTTCGGCACGCTCGCGGCTATGATTGGCGCGACAGCGCGAGGAGGACACGATATGGAGTTCAGCGAGCTGGTCAACCGCTTCGCGGCCGCAGCCGCCTCGGGCAACGGCGACGCGCTGGCCGACCTGTTCACCCCGAACGGCACCTACGACGACTACTTCTTCGGCCCCAGCACAGGCCGCGATGCCATCAAGAAGATGTTGGCGCACTTCGCCGACGGCGGACGCAACTTCCGTTGGGAGTTCCACGATCCCGTGCGCTCCGGCAACGTCGGCTATGCCAGCTATCGCTTCTCGTTCGACTCGCGGCGGCCCGAGGCCAAGGGCGCGCGCGTGCTGTTCGACGGCATCGGCCGCTTCGACCTCGTGGGCGACCGCATCAAGCGCTACTCGGAGGTGTTCGACCGCGGCATGGCGCTGGCCCAGCAGGAGTTCGAGCCCGAGCGGCTGCGCAAGATCGGCCTCAAGTATGCGAGCGGCCTCCAGGCCAGGCCCGAGTGGATGGCGCACCTGAAGCCGTGACGGGCGACAGGCGATCTTTCGGCCCCCCGCTGGGGATAACTGGGAGAAGCGCGCCTCCAGGGCCATTGCATCCGCGAATCCCTCTACGACCGGCTGCTGTTTCACCGCTGGCGTGAGGTTGCGGATGTTGCGCAAGGATCGGGAATCATCAGCGAGGCCGCTCGCCTCCCTGGCAGCAATCGGCATGGCGGCGCTCATCGGCGCCTGCACCGACACAACGCAGTCCCTCTCTCTCGACGGGCTGTCGCCGCCACCGCGGTCGGAAAAGACGGTCAGCAAGAGCGCCGACCTCGAAGCGCTGGCCACCGCCCACAAGGCCGAGCCGGCCAATGCCACGGCGGCCCTCGCCTACGCCAAGGCACTGCGGGTCGCCGGCGCCAAGAAGGACGCAGTGGCAGTGCTGGAGACCGCGGCCAGGGCCAAGCCGAACGACCGGCGGCTGACGCTGGAGCGGGGCCTCCTCGCGCTTGAGTTCGGCGACACGGCCAACTCCGAGACGTTGCTGCGCGCGGCGCACGATCCCAAGGCTCCCGACTGGCGCCTGCACTCGGCCCTTGGAACGGCGCTCGCAAGCCGCGGCAAGCAGGCCGAGGCACAGGCTCAGTTCGCCAAGGCACTGGCGCTGGCTCCAGATCACCCGAGCATCCTCAACAATCTGGCGCTCTCCTACGCCCTCGACGGCAAGACCGGCGAAGCGGAGAAATTGCTGCGCAGAGCCGCGGCCGCCAAGGCTGGCATCGACCGCGAGCGGGTGCAGCAGAACCTGGCGCTGGTGCTTGGGCTCGGCGGCAAGTTCGCGGAGTCGCAAACGGTTGCCGAGGCCGCGCTGCCGGCGGCCAAGGCCAGCGAGAACGTCGCCTACCTGCAAAAGCTCGCCGAGGCGCGCGCGGCCGCGGCCGATCGCAAGGAAGCCGCCGCAGATCTACTGCAACCGGTCTACCGGCTGGGCGCGCAACCTGACGCGGTGAAGTAGCCAACATCGACCAAATCCCCGGCTTCGGGGCCACGGGGGGCCGGACGGACGCCCTACCGCATCAACCGGACGGCCGTCGCGAAGCCGCGTTGGATGCGAACGCCACGGCCGCAGTCCCGGTTCGTATCAGCTTGTTCCAGCCGAGGACGCGCCCCTTCAGTGCAGCGACGGCGACGCGGACCGCCGTCGCATAGAGCAATTGGCGGTAGCAGAAACGCTGCAGCAACAGCAGCGGAACAAGCCGCAGCACATTGAGTTTGCGCTCGATGCAGACGGCAAAGGCACCCGTCCCCAATTCTACCAGCTGGAAATAAGCCCAATACGTGCCGACGGTTACCAGACTGGCCGGGACGCCCTCGAGCGGGCGCATGGCAAACTCGCTGAAGCCGGTGAGTATGGCCCAGAGGAACATGATGTCGACTATCGGAGCAACGAGTGTGAAGAAGAACTGAAAAACGATGATGTTCGGCAACGTGAAGAGGCTCACCCCGATCGGCCGTGCCTGCCACATCGTGGCGCGGTTCTTGTAGGCGACCTGCAGCGTTCCAAACATCCAACGCAACCGCTGCTTCAGGAAGCCTCGCAGGGTTTCCGGAGCCTCGGTGCGGGCCACCGCACGCGGCTCGTAGACGACCCTCCAGCCTGCCCTCTCGAGTCTGATGGTCGCATCTGCGTCCTCGGCCAGGGTATCCGCCTGGAAGCCGCCAATTGACAGCAGAGCGGTACGCCGCCAGGCGCCGATCGAACCCGGAACCACTGGAATGCCGTTCACAATTTCCAAGGCTCGGCGGTCAAGGTTTTGATTCGTGACGTACTCCAGGGCCTGGAACCGCGTGATCGTGTTGATGCGGTTGCCGACAGTTGCGTTGCCGGCAACGGCCGCAACCGAGGGATCAGCGAAGTGGCGAAGCAGCAATGACAGTGCGTCGGGCTCGAATAGCGTATCGGCATCGAGCGTAACGACGATTTCCGCTCCAGTGCGTGCAATGCCCCAGTTGAGCGCCGCCCACTTGCCCTCGTTGGGCTTGGTGAGCACGCGCACGCGCGATGTGTCGGCGAACGTCTTTCGCACGATCTCGGCCGTTTGGTCGGTCGAGCCGTCGTCAACAACTATGATCGTGAACTTGCGCACACGCGACGCAAGCAGCGCGCGGATGGCGCTGCAGATCACCTTCTCCTCGTTGAAGGCCGGAACGATAACCGCCACGGAGGCCGGCCGCCATTTCTCGTCCCATCGCAGTCTCTCCAGACGCGCGTGCAGAACGGCGAAGCTGCACACCCACAGCAGACGCAGCGTGCCGAGAGCAATGCCGGCCCCGAACAACAGCATGATCAACGAGTTCATCCCGCTGTAGAGCATGAAGCTTGCATGGTTCGATCGAATGATCCAACTGCCGGGCTGCTCTACCGTGGGCATGACCTCCTCTCGCGACAGGCCGAGGAGCTCGTGGATTGTCACGAAGCTGAAACCCTTGGCGCGCAGTTGGTCGATGATCAGCGGCAGCGCCTCCACTGTCGCATCGCGAACGCCGCCGGCATCGTGCAGCAGCACCACATTTCCATCGCCTTTCTCAGCGGCTTCCACCGTCTTGGAAACGATCTGAGAGGCGCGCGGGCGATACCAGTCCTTGGGGTCGATACCCATGCCGATGGTCAGGTAGCCCAGGTCGCCTGCGAGTCTGAGGACCTCGACACCGTCGATTGTTTGTGGCTCCAGATCGCGCGCGTAAGGTGGCCGAAAGAGCATGGTCCGAATGCCAAGCGTGGCCTCGAACAACCGCTGCGTCGCGTTGATCTCCAGTTTGAGGTGCTCGATGGACACCTCCGACGAGTTGACATGACTGAACGTATGGTTGCCGATGTCATGCCCCTCCTGGTGGATGCGTAACAACAGGTCGCTATGGATGGCGCCCGGCGACCCGACAATGAAGAATGTCGCCTTGACGTTCCTCTCTCGCAGCACATCCAGGACTTTGCCCGTATACCTGCGATCGGGGCCATCATCGAACGTCAGCGCGATGACCTTGTCCGTGCGGGCACCCCATCGCGTCACTGTCGTGGATCTCGGAAAGGCTTCGATGATTTGATCCGTAATCAAGTTGTGGGGCGCATCGAGACTGAGACCACGCGTTCCCGTTTCCAGTTTGCCGGTGGCCGCCAGGACCTCTCCCTTGCCCTTGTAAAGAACGTCGTAGCCTGCGCGCAGGGCCCGGATACCCTTCAATGCCTCGTCGTCGGCGCGCCTGTCGCGCCCAAACGCAGCCCAGACGCCAGGGTCCTCCGTTCCGAGCCGCCACAGCGCCAGTCCGGCGGGACGCATGTTGAGCGCAGCAGCGATCTGGTTGTAGGCCGTCACGCCATCGAGGTACCAAACGTGGTGGGTCTTGCCTTCGATGTCGTCGACAAAGGTGAAGGTGGGGTTCAGGGAAACTGCGTCGAACCGTAGTTTGGCCCCCGATTCCTCGAGCAGCTCCCAAGCTTCCTGGACGGAAATCTCTCGGCTCTTTCCCGGACCAGTCCACTCGTAGCCGAACGATGCAATGCCCACGATCAGTTTTTGGGGGTCGACGCTTTCGAAGCGGAAGTTGAGAACCTTCTCGAACCAGCCCTGACCCGCAATCGGCCCGGGCGCACCCGCCTCATGGTGCTCGTCGTAGGCCATCACAATGAGACCGTCCGCGGCCTGAGCCAGCCGCACGTAGTCGTACGTGGGGTCCGAGGCAGGCACCGCAACCGGCAGCTTGATGCGCTCGGGCGCTAGCAGCTGCGCGAGTTCGCCGACCAGCGCGACATAGTGGTCCGAAGCGGAGACGGGAATCTGCTCCAAATCCAAAACGAGGCCGTCAAATTTGCCACCGACAGCGTAGCGCCAGAGCTCCTCGGCAAAGCGGGCACGCGCATCCTTGGAGGACAGCATCGCGACGGCCGCCTCGATATCCCAGCGTTGCTCTTCGGCGCTGTAGTTGTTGACGAGGGGAAACAGCTGAAGGTGGGGAGCGTGAGCCTCGGTCCACTTGGAGACCAGAGCTTCCTTGGCGGGATCGCTCCGAACCAAAGCCCCGGTTGGACCGGCGAGATGCAGCCACTCGACGATGAGCACGTCCAGCGCGGCGGCGTTGCGCTTGAGGGACGAGAAGCTGTTGTCGTCCCAGTTCACAAAGTGGCCGTAGCGAACAGCACTGGTTGCTGCGGCCTTGTCGGAGTTGCGCGCGCGCTTCAGATCGAGCAGCGGCTCGTTCTCGCTGGCAGGCGGCGGCGCAGGCGAGAGCGCGCGCGGCGCACCAGTAATGCGAACGGAAGGCAGCGACGGCCCAGCAATGCTCGTCATGAGCAGACAAGCCGCCAATACTCCGAGTAATGAAAATAGAGCCCAGTAGACTGCCGATACGATGTGACCGCGTCGGCCACTTCGATCGAAGAACACAGGATGGGCCGATGACAAAACTCTACCAACGCCCGGAAAGGGCATCCCCCCGAACAAAAAACGTCACGCAATGTCTGCCGACGGGGGGAAGATAGCTCGCACAGGATGCTGTTGCAACCGCGCTTTGCGAGATTTGGTTCGCACGAAGTCTTAGGTCCAAGCGTCTTGGTCGTGCGCGTGCAGGCTCACACCCCGATGCCGGAAGCGACAAGCCCGCGATGGGAGTGAGCGCAGTGCAGCAACTCCCGCATCCTCAGGCATCGTACTTGTCCAGGCAGCCGGCCGCTGAACACATCTTCTTGATGGCGAGCGAGCTGTTCGCGCTCATTCCTTGGGAACGAGCTTTCCCTCAGGGACAATTGCCTTTTGGGAAACGGCAATGCTGGCAACTGTGCTGACGAGAAGTGAGACCACAACGATGAAGACGGCGAAGGTCGGCGCCACCTCTATCCGCGCCCACCGGGCTAGAAGGATGGCAACAAGCGCGGTGAGGACTGTAGTGGCCACGCTGGCGCCGGCGCACCCCAATGCAACCTGCCAGCGTCCCGACGCGAACTCTGAAGCGCCGCCGATAGCCACGAAGCCCGCCACACTGTGGGCCGCCAGCACCGGCAGGAGGGTCAGCCACCACAATCCCGGAGCAGCCGCGCCACCCTCCAGTGCGAGCACTGCGGCGCTCTGGAGAAACAGCGACATCCCTAGCACGACTGCCAGAAGTGCGAATCTCATCGCGACAACTATTACACGAATCAGCCGCAAGAGCCAAAATAGTTCGAAAAACCAATCCCATAGCCGTCGCGGTCGATGTGCACGGCGTGGGGCCCGGGAGCCGTAGCCGCTTACCCTCGCTGCTGCTCTAGCTCCCGAATGGGTCAGAACCGGCAAATCCCGGCCCGCCCGGGCGCTTCCGCCACCGGCGGCCGCCGTCGTTGCGACCCGCGTCTGTGACTGCGACACCAAGCGCGTCGAGGCGTCGTCATTTCTTCCCCCCGGGCGCCGCCTTCTTGGCATCGGGCGCACCTCCGCCAGCGTCGCCGCCGCCGCCCGACTGGGGCACGCCGACATACGACGACCACGTAACACTGCGGCGCTCGCTGGAGCGGGGGTCCTCGTCCTGCGGTCGCTGCAGGTCGCGCGCGTTGTCCACCGTCACGGCAAGATTGCGCTGCGTGGCACAGCCGAAGTTCGGATAGGGAATGCGCGCCTCGTTGCGCCCGACGTTCTCGCCCCACTTGTCGCAGATGGGCGGCACGGCGATGGGGCGCTGGTAGGCGATGCGGATGACGGGAACCTCCGCCACGCGCTGGCGCTTGCCGCGCACCAGCCGGTAGTCGATGCCGGCCTGGGCCACATGGCGCTGGATGCCATGCAGCGATTGCGCCATGGACGACGGATCGCGCGGGATGGCAGGCACGGCGATCACCAGGCGGCCATTGGCCTCGCGCTTGAAGCGCTGGAGAAAGCGGTAGACGTCGACGTGCTGGCCGGGGCTCAAGCCGTCCGCACCCGCCGGCACCTCCACGTCCAAGGTTTCCACGTGGTTGCTGAAGCCTATCGGATGGCGCAGCTCCGGATTGGAGAGCCCGACCGCCAGTGCGTCGTCGGGCCCGCGATGGTGCTCGCACGCCCCGAGCAGCAGCGCGGCGACCGCTACCGACGCCAGCAGGGGCCGCACCAAGCCGGCGCCCCAGGCCATTGATTGCACCTTCATGGTTTCACCCCCGGGTAGTCGACGATGAACCCGATATCGCCCTCGTAATGTCCCTGCGGGCGGTAGCCGGGCGGTCCATAGATGCGGTTGAGGTGGCCGAGCAGCAGCTCGCGCAGGGTCGAGGACGGCGCGTAGCCTCCGTCGGGCCGCGAGAACTCGCTCTTGGGCGCGTGCGTGGCGAGATAAGGCGTAACCAGGATGACGAGCTCGCTCTCGCGCCGCTGGTAGTCGTTGCTGCGAAAGAGCGCCCCCAGCACGGCCACATCCTTGAGGCCCGGAACGCCCTCGACGCTTTGGCGCGTGTCATCCGACAGGAGCCCCGCCATCGCCAGCGTACCCCCGCTCGGCAGCTCCAGCGTGGTCTCGGCGCGGCGCACCTTGAGCGCTGGGATAGCGATCTCGTTGATGGTCACGGCCCCTTGCGAGGTGAGCTCGCTCACCTCGGCCGAGATGGTGAGGCTGATGCGGCCCTCCGTCATCACCACTGGTTTGAACGATACGCTGACGCCGAAGGTCTTCCACGCGATAGTGACCTGGCGATCCTGGCTGGCAACGGGAACGGGAAACTCACCGCCTGCCAGAAACTTCGCCATCTCCCCGGAGATGGCCGTGAGATTTGGCTCGGCCAGCGTGCGGATCAGGCCGGCGCGCTCGAGCGCCTGCACCAGTGTGGTGACCGAGTTGGTTCCCCCGGTCCACGTGGTCTGCGAAGCGGCCCCAGCGACGACGTTGGGCAGGAGCGCACCGGCGTTGGCCTGCGGCACGAGGCCGGCGGTGATCGGAAATGCGTTCTGGATCACGCGGGTGAAGGTAACGTTGCCCGATTGCAGCACGGCCTCGGGCACATTCACGCCGAGCCGCCTGATCGCATCGCGCTGCATCTCGGCCACCTGCACCCTGAGCAGCACCTGCTCCTTGGCGGCCACGCTCAGCATGTTCACCACGTTGTCCTTCTTCTTGGCGTAGCGGGCGGCAAGCTCGTTGGCGCGGTTGGCGTCGATCGGGTTGAGGACGCTGCCGGTAAGCACCACGTTGTCTCCCACCGCCTCGACTTTGACGCGCGCGCCGGGCAGCAGGCGGTTCAGCGCATCGGTGAGCGGCGTCAAGTCCCGCACCACCGTTATCTCGAGGAACGCCAGGCGCTGGCCGTCCGCGCCCATGAAGAAGGCATTGGCGTCGCCCACGTCCTTCGCCAGCAAGTAGACCTGGCGCGAAGACTGCACCACGGCGTCCACCACGTCGGGGTTGGAGACGAGCACGTTGCGCAGTTCGACCGGCAGCTCGATCAGCATCGACTTGTCGGCGCCAATGGTGATCTTGCGCGTGACGGGAAAGCGCGTGCCCGGCGGAATGACCATGTGCGAACGGTGATCGGGCTCGCTCACCGGCGGCGGCTCGCGCTTCGGCTGCTGCGCAGCAGCGTCGAACGCCTGCATGCCAAGCACGACCGACAACAGCACTACCGTCAGCGCGCACCGTCCGGCGCTGCCACCAACCCACATGGAAACTGAACCCCGCTGCTTGCCGCCAGCCGGCCTCAACAAGCCGGAACGCGTGGCCCCCTACACACGACGGACGCAACGGTGAAGGTTGTGTGGCACCGGGGCGGTATCGGCAAACGCCACGCCGGCGCCAACAGGGGTTATGCGCAGCTCGTCAACAGCTTGCTCAGATGTCTTGCGCCGGGCACGCGCGCCTGCCGCGCCAGGCCGGAGCCTTTAAACCTCGCGATTTCTGCAATGGTCGGCGGCGCCGGCAAGCTGCAACGAGACGCCGCGTAAAGTTGTGCGCAAATGCACGCCGGACGCACCTATCAGCCAGCCCGCCCCGCTCAACCCGCGACCCGCAGGCGCGCAATCTCGCGGCCAATTGATTCGAACGCCTGGATCAGCGCCTGCCCGTCGCTGGCGACGTAGGCCTGATTGGCGCTCGTGGCGCAGCTTGCCAGCATGTCGCGTGCCGTCGGGCCGCGTCGAGGCGGAAGGCGACGGGCAAAGACCTTGAGCCCGGCGGGCGGTTGGGCGCCCGTCACCTAAACTTTCCTACACGTGCTTGCGGTTGGCGCATCGAGCCTGCATGGTCCGGCGCCGACCGGCGGTCCGAGAGATTTGAGAGATATGCAAACGACCGAGCCCGTAGCCCCTGACTACTGGAGGCAGCAGATCGAGACAGCCCTGCTGGCGCCGATCCGGTCGATGCGGGTCGCGTATTTACCTCTGCTCATGGTCTATTTCGCCTACGGTGCGACCGGTCTCGTCGGGGTTGCACAGACCTTCTGGATCCGCAAAGCGCTCACCTGGTCGCCGGCCGAGCTCGCCGCGCTCACCGTCTGGTTCACGCTGCCATGGACCATCAAGATGGTGTTTGGCGGCCTGGTCGACAGCGTGCCGCTGTTCGGCTCGCAGCGCCGCGCCTACGTGTTCATCGGCGCCGGTCTGATTGCGCTGTCGTTCATCCTGCTGGCCGGCGCCGCGGGCGGCTGGATGACCATCCTCAGCCCCAATACCATGTACGTGGTGGCCTCGCTGATCAGCGTCACCGGCGTCGTGCTGCAGGACGTCGTCGCCGACGCCATGAGCACGGAGGTCGTCCCGCGCCACAACCCGGACGGCACGCCTCGCGACAAGCTAGCGATCGACCACGACCTCGGCATGGTGCAGGTGCTGGGAAGGCTGGCGTTGTCGTTCGGCGTGTTCTCGGTGGCCGGGCTGTCGGGATGGCTGGCGCAGTACCTGTCCTACGACAAGGTGTTCCTCTTAGGCCTGATCGTGCCGGTGGTCTCCGTCACCGGCGCGGTGCTCGTGCGCCTGGAGACCACCGAGCGGCGGCCAATCGACTGGCGCATCTTGGGCGGCGGCCTGGCCTTCGGTGCCGTCGTCATCGCACTGGGCCTCGGCAACATTCCCCTAAGTCAGGAGATCATCTTCATCATCTCCATGGCCGTCGTGATCTGGATGCTGACCCGCGTGACGGTGGAGATCGACCATGCCACGCGCATGCGCATCGCCTTTGCCGCCATCATCATCTTCGCCTTCCGCGCCACCCCGTCGGTAGGCGACGGCTACACCTGGTTCTTCATAGACGTCCTGGGCTTCGACGAGGCGTTCTTCGGCGTTCTGGGCCAGATCGGCGCCGGGGTCGGCATCGTCACGCTGTGGATGCTGTCGGACTTCATCACGCGGCGGCCGGTGGCACAGGTGCTGCTGTGGATCACCATCCTGTCCGGCTTCCTGGGGCTGCCGTCGCTGCTGCTGGTGTTCCAGCTCCACCATGTGACCGAGCGGCTATTCGGTATCGGCGCACACGGCATCGCCCTGTTCGACACCATCGCCACGTCGCCGTTCGCCCAGCTCAGCATGATCCCCCTGCTGACCCTGGTCGCCGTCTACGCCCCCCCCGGGCACCGCGCGACCTGGTTCGCGCTGATGGCCTCCCTCATGAACCTAGCGCTGATCGCGGGCCAGCTGCAGACCAAATATCTGAACCTCCTCCTGCCGGTTAACCGCGGCGACTATCACAACCTGCCCGCATTGGCCGTCACGGCCTACATCGCCGCCGTTGCCCTACCCTTGGCGGCCATCGCCATTTTCGGCCGACGCGTGCGATAGGCCGCCGCTGGCCTGTCGCACCCTCGCAACAGGTGCATGACACGTCTGCCCGAGGGCCCAACAACGCCTTGACGTTGCCCAAGTTCGCAGCTCATTCATTGAGGGTTGCGCGGGGGCGCGCTTGTAAGAAGACGTGGGGAGCGAGCGGGGAGCCGTTCCCTAGGGTTTGAGCGAACGACTGCACCGCTTTCCCGGGCTTCGTATCGCGTGCTGAGGGAGATGTGGCCGATGCCTTCGCCGACCGTTCCTGCGCTCGATCCGAAGAATGAGCCGCAGCTTGCCGCAATTGGCCTGGCGTGGGCGCTGCGCCGTGCCGCACTCGGCGTGCTGATTCTGGCGGTGACGGTCGGCGCGGTGGCGTGGCTGTTCAGTGCCAGCATCGAGCCCGATGGGCCCACCGCCGAGCCTCCTTCGCGCGCGGAATATGCCTTGCCGCAGAACTGAGCAGCCACCGCTCCCAGATTAGCCAGCTCTCCACCACGGCTGTTGACCGGGGGCCGCACGGGTTGGCCGCTTGGCGGCTGATGGACTATCACTGGGCGGTCGTGAACGGACTCCCGCATAGCGCGACGCGGCAGCCCGGCGCACCTACGCAAGCAAGCGCGGGAGACTTCGCACTCGTCATGAAGCTCGTCATGCTGGCCCGCAATCCGAGCCTCTACTCGCACCGCCGCATCGTCGATGTCGCGCGAGCGCGCGGGCACCAGATCGACGTGATCAACACCCTGCACCTGCACATGAACATCACGTCGAGCAAGCCGACGCTGATGCACGGCGGGCGCATCTTGCCCTACTACGATGCCGTCATCCCGCGCATCGGCGCCTCCATCACCCACTACGGCCTCGCCGTGCTGCGCCAGTTCGAGGTGCAGGGCGTCTATCCCCTCAACGAAAGCGTGGCGATCGGCCGCTCGCGCGACAAGCTGCGTGCCTTGCAGCTGCTCGCCCGCGAGGGCATCGGCCTGCCGGTGACCGCGTTCGCGCATGGGCCGCGCCGGGCCGAAGACGTCATCAAGGAGGTGGGCGGCCCGCCCTGCGTCATCAAGCTGCTGCACGGCACGCAAGGGGTAGGCGTGATCCTGGCCGAGACGCAGGCATCGGCCATCTCCATCATCGAGGCCTTCAGCGCCGCCAGCATGAATATCCTGGTGCAGGAGTACATCAAGGAGTCCGGCGGCACCGACATCCGCGCGCTGGTGGTGGGCGGCGCGGTGGTTGCCAGCATGAAACGTCAGTGCAGGATCGGCGAGTTCCGCGCCAACCTGCACCGGGGAGGCAAGGCGGAGCCCATCGCGCTGACCGAGGAGGAGCGCCGCACCGCCATCCGCTCGGCCGAGGTCTTGGGCCTCAACGTCGCCGGCGTCGACATGCTGCGCTCCAACCGCGGCCCGGTGGTGATCGAGGTCAACTCCTCGCCCGGCATCGAGGGCATGGAGCAGGCGAGCGGCGCCGATGTCGCCGGTGCCATGATCGAGTTCCTGGAGAGGCGCGCCAGGCCCGGCGAGACCCGCACGCGGGGCACTGGATAGGACCAGCGCACGGGCCGATGCCCGCCTTCGATCAACATTCCGCCAATCGATCGAGCGGCGTCCGCTGCAGCGGGCTGAGGGTCAGGACTGCAGCATTCATGGCTCCAGCCGAGGTGCCGGAGATGGCCTCGATCCTGAGCCAAGGTTCCTCGAGCAGGCGGTCGAGAACGCCCTATGTGAAGGCGCCGTGAGAGCCGCCTCCTTGCAGAACGAGATCGATCGGCAAGGGTGCTTTGTCAGAGTTGGGGAGCATCGAACGGCGCAGCGACCAGCGCGGCAGCCATCCTTACGCCGGCCGCAGATCCTCTCTCGCCGTCCAGCCGGACACCACCCACCAGGTGCCGTGCAGCACCAAGTCGATGCCGACGACCAGACCGAACACCCACAAACCGTTGAGCGGCCACTTGGCGAGAATGACGAGGCCTGCCAGGACCCCGACGATGCCCGAGACCAGAAGCAGCCAGCCGAAGTGCTCCCAATGGGTGAGCGCCAGGAAGATGCGCACACCGCCCGATGCAATGAGGGCCGCGGCGAACATCAGCGTCAGCAGCACCGAAGCCGCCAGCGGATCGGCGATCATGACGACACCGCCGACCGCGTAAAGCGCCCCGACCAGCACTCTCCAGAGGAAGCCACCCCAATGCGGCGCCCAGAATGACTGAACGATCTCGAACAGTCCGGCAATCAACAAGGCGACACCGAATACGATTGCGCTGACAACGGTTGCGGCGACGGCGTTCCTAAGGACAAACAGTCCCGCAAGGATGAGGACGACACCGAGCAGGATGCTTTGCCACCAGTTCGTGCCCAACGTTCCCGTCGGGTGGGGCGTTGAACCTATGTGCGTCATGAGCACCGCTCCCTGATTGTCGAGACGCTAGAGACGTCACTTCCCACATTTAGTCGCTTGCGCGGCCGAGCGACGGTATCGGTACAGTGCCCTAGGTTTGATAGCGGAAAGTGCTGGTCAATCGTTGGCAGGTGAGGAGATGTCGGCCGACGACGGGGTGGGTTGACGCCCCCGCGGCTCATGCCCGGGATCCACTACTCCTCCCCTCCAGAGCCGCCTTATGACTGGATACCGGGGACAAGCCCCGGTAAGACAACCCCATGACCCACGACGTCCTGATCGCCCCTTCGATCCTCTCAGCCGACTTCGCGCGTCTCGGCGAGGAAGTGCGCGCCATCGACCAAGCGGGCTGCGACTGGGTGCATGTCGACGTCATGGACGGCCACTTCGTACCCAACATCACGATCGGCCCGGGCGTGGTGGCGGCCATCCGCCCGCACACCAAGAAGGTGCTGGACGTGCACCTGATGATCGCTCCGGCCGATCCCTTCATCGAGGCCTTTGCCAAAGCCGGCGCCGACATCATCACCGTGCACGCGGAAGCGGGCCCGCATCTCGACCGCTCGCTGCAGCTCATCCGTTCGCTCGGCAAGAAGGCCGGCGTGTCGCTGACGCCGCAAACTGCGGAGGACGCCATCGCCTACGTGCTCGAGCGGCTCGACCTGGTGCTGGTGATGACCGTCAATCCGGGCTTCGGCGGTCAGGCGTTCATCCCCGCCATGATCGACAAGATCGCCCGTATCCGCGCCATGATCGGCTCGCGGCCGATCCACCTGGAGGTCGACGGCGGCGTGACGCCCGACACCGGCGGCGCCTGCGCCAAGGCCGGCGCCGACGTGCTGGTCGCCGGCTCGGCCGTCTTCAAGGGCGGCAAGTACGCCGAGAACATCGCCGCGATCCGCACAGCCGCAGCGAGTTGCCGCTAGGGCTTAGCTGGTCGGTTAGACTGGCGCGTCGGGATGCCAGCCGATGATGGCCAGCATGAAGAAGAAGCCGACGACGTAGGCGATGGCCACCCACCAGCCGTGCTTGACCCACAGCCAAACCGACTTGGCCTCGGGATACATGTTCGCGAGCGCCACGCCGGCTGAGGAGCCGAACCAGATCATCGAGCCGCCGAAGCCGACCGCGTAGGCCAGGAAGCCCCAGTCGTAGCCGCCTTGCTTGAGTGCCAAGGCCGTCAGCGGGATGTTGTCGAACACGGCAGAGACGAAGCCCAGCCCCATGGCCGTCTGCCAGGAGGCGGCGGGGAGCTTCTCGACCGGCATGAGCGACGCGCATGTGACGAGCGCCAGCAAAAAGATGGTGCCTTTGAAGGTCTCAGGCATCACCTTCCAGTCCGGCCGCCGCAGCGGCGTGGTGATGAGCAGCACCGCCCACACCGCGAGGCCGATGACGGGCAACGCGTCGAGCAGGTCGGGGAAGCGGAGATTGGCGATGACGTTGGCCAGGATGGCTGCAATCAGGATGGCGAATACGATGACCACACGCGAGACGTCGATTTTGATGCCCGGCGGCATGTCCTTCATGATCGGCGAATAGCGCTGCTGCTGCATCGCTGCAGGGATGCCGAAGATGAAGATGGCGACGGCGACAGCCACGTAGGCCTCGACCACCGCCAGCGGGCTGACACCGGCGATCCACATCATGGTGGTGGTGGTGTCGCCGACGACGCTGCCGGCGCCCCCCGCGTTCGAGGCCGCGACGATTGCCGCGAGATAGCCGATGTGCACTTTGCCGCGGAACACCTCGCGCGCCATCACGCCGCCGATCAGCGCCGCTGCGATGTTGTCGAGGAAGCTCGACAGCACACATACGACCAGTAGCAGGGCGAAAGCGCCTTTCCAGTCGTCCGGCAAAAAAGCAGGCATGACGTCGGGCAGCTTGCTCTCCTCGAAATGCCGCGACAGCAGGGCGAAGCCCATCAGCAGCAGGAACAGGTTGGCGAGGATCACCCACTCGTGCTGCATGTGCAGCGCAAGACCGCCGAGGCCCTGACCGAACTTGAAGCCGGTGAATCCGAGCTTGTAGGCGACGATGGCGACAAGCCCCGTCAGCGCCACCGGCAGCGTGTGATGGTGGAACAGGGCGACGCCCAACAGGGTCAGTGCGAACAGGATGAAATCGACCGGGATGCCCAGAACGTATAGCGGCTCCGGTGAAGCCGGCGCCGCCGCCGCCCAAGCAGTTCCCGTACCGACAACAATCAGGGCCATCGCCAATACGGCGACTGCCAAGCTACCGAGATGGGAGAGGCTCGGGCCGAGCGGCCTGGGCCCGCCGGGCCCAGCTTTCAGGCAAGCGGAATCGGATGCGCTCTTCATGGCTGTCCCTTGGGTCGTTCCCTGGTCAAACGAAGGGACAATAGTCTGTGCTATCTCGCCCTTGCCCACCGTCGTGGAATGTTAACAACGCGCAGCGCTATCCGGCAAGGGTTCCGCCGTAAGGCGCGGCCAAGCCGGCCTGCCCGCCTGCGCGGCATGTGCGCGCGTTTCCGCTAGGCGGCCTCCTCCTCGGCCGGGCCGTTGCCTGCCGTGCCGATGATGCGGTCGATCTCGAAGGAGAGGTCGCTGCGCGCCTTCTGCACCGCGTTGATCAGCTTCTTGCGCTGATCCCACACGCGCCGGTGCGCCTCCTGCTCCTTGCTATCGAGCTCGAGCATCTTGCCGGCCTGCGCCTCGACCTGCTCGATGAGCTGCCGGCAGTGCTCGGAGGTGATGAAGGTGTAAAGGTCCTCCATTTTCGTCCCACGCGCCTCGTTGCTGACCCTCAGCTCCAGCATGCGCACGAGCTGGTCGCGCAGGATCTCGACGATGGCCAGAACGCGCGCGGGATTGGCGACGATCACCCCATCCTGGTTGTGGATGTGCGCCTTGTCCTTCGGGAACTTGTTGCTCGACAGGATGGCGAAGTCCGCCCCCTGGGCCAGCTTGTCGGCCTTGAGCTTGATGGCAAACCCGTTCTGCCAGGCGTCACGGTTCTTGGCGTCGTAGATGATCTTGCCGCACACGCGGCCATTGTGGATCACCTCGTGGATCACGTCGGCGCCGTTGACGCCCTTCGGCACGCGCTGGATGCGGTCGCTCTCGAATGCCCCGCGCAACTCGTCGAAGAGGTCGACCTCCGAGCCCTCGCCAAGCTCGTGCGCCGTCTTGCCCTCCAGCTTGCGTTGCATGTCGGCAAGCTCCGACGTGAGCTTCAGGACCTTCGCCTTCTCGGCGAGGACCGCGGCTTCCTTATCGCGCTGCAGGTCCTCCTTTTGGCGCTGCATGGTCTCGAGGGCCTCGGCGACGCGTTTCTCCACTGCAGCCTGCTGCTCGGCTTTCAGCGCCGTGAGCTGCTGCTGCGCGGCGGCCTTCGCCTGCTGTTCCTGCAGCAGGCGGGCCTGCGCATCGCCCAGTTTCTGCGCGGCCGCAGCCTCCGCCGCGGCCTTGGCCTCGGCCCGCACCGCCGCGATCCTCTCATCCGCCGCCTTGGCCGCTTCGGCCCGCGCCTTGGCAAGGGCCGCTTCGTACTGCTCGCGCTGGCGCGCCTCGATCTTGCGGGCGATATCTTGGGCAATGGGCTGCTCGCACATGGGGCAGCGCTCGCCCGCGCCGTGCGCCTGGTGGCCGAACGCCTGACGGTTCGACGGCTGGAATAGCCCCATGGAAACGGCCCTCCTTGCAAATGCATGCGCGAACCGGGCTGATCTACCCCGAGTCGGCGAGACAACAGCGAAGGAATATGTTCTATTTTTGTTCTAGGTACAAGGTCGATATTGCACCGCACAAAAATGCTCACCATATAGTGGACTCGATCATCATCATCAGAGCAGCTTGAATTCGCCGCGCCAGCGCGCAGGCAGGGGAAGTCCATGGCCAAGAAACCAATGCAGCAAAAGACCCTCGCAACCCTCCAGCAGAACGATTGCCGCTGGCCCATTGGCGACCCCAAGGATGCCGAGTTCCATTTCTGCGGAGCACCTAAGCTTGCCGGACGCCCCTACTGCCAGGCCCACTGGCAAATGGCCTTCCAGCCGGCCAGGTCGCGCGTGCCTGCGCCCCCACCTTTGCCGCCATTGCAGCGCGCCGCGTAGACGACACCCCGGACGCCCCAGGGGTCATAGTTTGCGGCATTGACGAAGCCTCGCCGATCCGCGCTTCATGAGCCACAGGCTCTGGGATCGCGCCGCGGGTGACGCATGCGCACTGCCGTCCAGCAACTGGCCTCCGACTTTCTGTCGGCAATCGTTTTCCTGGCGCTCTATCTCGCCACGGACAGCGTCACGCTGGCCACCAGTGTCGCTGTCGCCGTCGGCATTGCCCAGTTTGCGTTCATGTGGCGCACGGGCCGACCCATCGACGCCATGCAGTACTTGGCGCTGGGGCTCGTGCTGGTGCTCGGCGCCGCCACGCTGATTACCCAGGACAGCCGCTTCATCATGGTGAAGCCGACCGTAATCCACTGGGCCATCGGCGCGGTCATGCTCCGCCACGGCTGGATGGCCCGCTACCTGCCGCCGATCGCGCGCGACAATATCCCGGCGAGCGTGCTCGTGATCGCGGGCTACGCCTGGGCGGCGCTGATGTTCGTGCTGGGCGCCGCGAACCTCTTCGTCGCCCTGACCATGAGCATCGAAGCGTGGGCCTGGTTCATCACGGTCGGCGCGGTGGGTGCCAAGGTCGTGGCGTTCCTGGCGCAGTACTGGGTGTTCCGGTCGATCGTCGTCCGCAGGCTGCGCGCCGCGCCGGCGGCACCGTCGCTGCAGGCCCAATGACGGCCGACGTCGAAAGCATCGTCATCGGCGCTGGTGTGGTGGGCTTGGCCGTCGCGCGCGCCTTGGCCATGGCCGGACACGAGGTGATGGTGCTGGAGCAGCACGAGTTGATCGGCTCGGAGACCAGCTCGCGCAACAGCGAAGTGATCCACGCCGGCATCTACTATCCGCCGGGCAGCCTGCGCGCGAAACTATGCGTGCGCGGCAAGGACCTGCTCTATCGCTTCTGCGCGGAGAACGGCGTGGCGCATGCCCGCTGCGGCAAGCTGCTGGTCGCTACGCACGAGAGCCAGCTGCCGAAGCTCGCTGCAATCCGCGAGGCCGCCGCCAAGAACGGCGTCACCGATCTCGAACCCATCGGCGGCAACGCCGCGCGCGATTTGGAGCCGGAGCTTGCCTGCGTGGCGGCGCTGGTCTCGCCCTCCACCGGTATCGTCGACAGTCATGGCTTGATGCTGGCGCTGGAGGGCCATGTCGAGGCGCACAGCGGCAGCGTGGTGCTGCGCTGCCCAGTCGAGCGCATCGAGCGCAACGCGGCCGGTCACTTCTGCGTGGTCACCGGCGGCGACAGCCCCGGCGTCATCACCTCGAAGAACCTCGTCAACTCGGCGGGGCTGCACGCTTCCAAGCTCGCCCGCACACTCGCCTACAAAGGCACTTACGCGCCGCCGGAGACCTACTACGCCAAGGGCCAGTACTACGCGCTGTCGGGCCGCTCGCCGTTCAAGCGCCACATCTATCCGCTGCCCGATGGCGCCTGGCTCGGGCTGCACGCCACCGTCGACATCGGCGGGCGCTGCAAGTTCGGCCCCGACATCGAGTGGACGGAGGGCATCGACTACAGCTTCCAGCCCGAGAAGCTAGCGAAGTTCCTCGACTTCATCCGCAGCTACTATCCGGGCCTCGACGAGAGCCGCCTGCACCCCGACTACACCGGCGTGCGCCCCAAGTTGTACCGGGAAGGCGAGCCGGTGCCCGACTTCGCCATCCACGGGCCGGATCGCCACGGCCAGGAGGGCCTCGTCGCCCTCTACGGAATCGAGAGCCCAGGTCTCACGGCGGCGCTGGCCATCGGCGGGGTGGTCGTGGGGATGCTGGCAGGCCGTAGGGTGCAATAGGCGTCAGCCGTATTGCACCAATGTACCCGTGAACGGCGCAATGCGGCTGTCGCCTTGTTGCGCCCTACGCCAATCCGGCGTCAGGTTCGCGCGTGGCCTTCGCCGCCCCTCGCTGCCTATCGACCGCCAGGAGCCGCTCGAGGAACTGCGAATAGCGCGAGATGCCGAAGCAGAACACCCAGAACACCAGTCCGGCTACGACGTAGCCCGTCATGGGCGTCGCCGGCGACAGCCAGCGCTGGGCCGACAGGCTCGACTGCACCATGCCCAGCAGATCGAAGATGCCGATGATCAGCACGAGGCTCGTATCCTTGAACAGGCCGATGAACGTATTGACGATGCCGGGGATGACGATCTTGAGTGCTTGCGGCAGCACGATCAGCCCCATCTTCTGCCAATAGGACAGCCCGAGCGCCTCGGCCGCCTCGAACTGCCCGCGCGGGATCGCCTGCAAGCCTCCGCGTATCACCTCGGCCAGATAGGCCGCCGAGAACAGCGCCACGATGATCAGCGCGCGCACCAGCTTGTCGATGGTCCACCGCTCGGGCAGGAACAGCGGCAGCATCACCGAGGCCATGAACAGCAAGGTGATGAGCGGCACGCCGCGCACGAACTCGATGAACCCTACCGACAGCCAGCGCACGATCGGCATGGACGATCGCCGGCCCAGCGCCAGCACGATGCCGATGGGAAACGCGGCGGCAATGCCGCTACTGGAGATGACCAGCGTCACCAGCAGCCCGCCCCACAGATCGGTCGGAACATGGGGGAGCCCCAGCACCCCGCCCGAGAGCAGGACCACCGCAAACACGGGAAATACCGCGAGCAGATAGATGCACGACCAGAGCTTGCCCGGCACCTGCGGCAGCATCAGCGGCACCAGGCCTGCGATCGCCAGCGCATAGGTGAGATTGACCCGCCAGCGCTCCGCGTCGGGATAGCGGCCGTACATGAACTGGCCGAACCAGGCCGCAGCATAGGGCCAGCAGGCGCCGGCATGCTCGCGGGCGCACGCGGCCCCGTCCTCGCCCTCCCACGTGGCGTGGACGAACGCCCACCCGATCACCGCCGCCGCCGCCTCGTAGATGATCCACAGCGCCAGCAAGGTCAGCGCCGTGTTGCCCCGGGACGAGAACAGGTTCGCGCGCAGCCACGCCAGCGGGCCGACAGCCGCCGCGCGCGGCGGGCGGGAGTGGGTGGCTGGGGATAGGGTGGAATGGGCCTCCATCGCTCTATCTCTCCACCAGCGCCATGCGCCGGTTGAACCAGTTCATGAACAGCGCCGTGAGGAGGCTGAGCGCCAAGAACACGCCCATCGTCAGCAGGATCACCTCCACGGCCTGGCCGGTCTGGTTCAGCACGGTGCCGGTGAACACGCTGACGAAGTCGGGGTAGCCGATCGCCACCGCCAGCGAGGAATTCTTGGTGAGGTTGAGATACTGGCTGGTTAGCGGCGGGATGATGATACGGGCCGCCTGCGGGATCACCACCAGGCGCAGCGTCTGGGCACGCGTGAGGCCGATCGCCTGTGCTGCCTCCGTCTGGCCCTTGGGCACGCCCAGGATGCCCGCACGCACGATCTCGGCGATGAAGCTTGCCGTGTAGAGGGAGAGGCCGAGCAGCAGCGCCATGAGTTCCGGCAGCACGGCAATGCCGCCGTGGAAGTTGAAGCCCTTGAGCTCGGGATAGTCGAGCGCGAGGGGTGCGCCTGCTGCGAGGAAGGCCAAGGCCGGCAGCCCGACGACAGCCAGGAGACAGATACCGAGTACGGGCACGCGCTGGCCCGTCTCCGCCTGGCGCCGGCGGGCCCACAGCCACAAACCGGAGGCGATGAGCACGCCGGCGCCCAAGGCGACCGCAACGATGCCAAAGCCCGGCTCCGGCACGAGCGCTGGCACGTAGAGCCCGCGCACGTTGAGATACGCGCCGCCGGGAAAAGCATGAGCTCTGGCGCGGACCCGGCAGGTTCTTGAGGACGGCGAAATACCAGAAGAACAGCTGCAGCAGCAGCGGCACGTTGCGCACCGCCTCCACGTAGGCGGCGGCGAGCTTGGCGATCAGCCAGTTGGAGGAGAGCCGCGCGATACCGATGACGAAGCCGATCACCGTTGCCGCGACGATGCCGAGCCCCGCCACCAGCAGCGTGTTGAGCAGGCCAACCCAGAAGGCACGGCCGTAGGTGGACGTGTTGGAGTACTCGATCAGCGTCTGCGACACGTCGAAGCCCGACGTGCGGCCGAGAAACGCGAAACCCGAGGCGATATTTTGCCGCCGCAAGTTGTCGGCAACATTGTTGACCACCCACCAGGCGGCCAGGGCGACGGCCACCACCAGCAGCACCTGGTAGACAGCCTGCCGCACCTCGGGCCGATAGAGGAACCCCGTCAGGGCGGCCGCCCGCCGCGACCGGATGCTGCCGGAGAGTGCCATCAGCCGTTGCCGTTTCGCGGGCCGATCATGGCATCACCATTGCCGCCGCTCCCGGCTCGCGCACCTCAGCGTATCGGCGGCGCGTACTGCAGACCTCCCTGCGTCCACAGCTTGTTCAGGCCGCGGTCGATCTTGAGGCGCGAGCCGGAGCCGACGTTGCGCTCGAAAAGCTCGCCGTAGTTGCCGACCTGCTTGATGGCGCGATAGGCCCACTCGTTGTCGAGGCCCAAGCCCTTTGCCGAAGTCGCCTTCCTTGCCGAGCAGGCGCTTGATGTCGGGATTGGTGGAGGTGAGCATCTGGTCGACGTTGGCCTGCGTGACGCCCGCCTCCTCGGCGTTCAGCAGGGCGAAGTGGACCCACCTGACGATGGTGAACCACTGGCTGTCACCCTGGCGCACGGAGGGGCCCAGCGGCTCCTTGGAGATGATATCGGGCAGCACGATATGGTCGTCGGGGTTCTGCATCAGCAGCCGCACCGAGAACAGGCCCGAAGCATCGGTGGTGTAGGCATCGCAGCGGCCCGCCTGGTAGGCGTTCACCGCCTCGTCCACCTTCTCGAACACGACCGGCTTGTACTGCAGGTTGTTGGTGCGGAAGAAGTCGGCGAGGTTCAGCTCGGTCGTCGTTCCCGTCTGCACGCAGACGCTGGCGCCGCCAAGCTCCTTGGCCCGTTTGAGGCCAAGCGATTTCTTCACCATGAAGCCCTGGCCGTCGTAGTAGTTGACCCCGGTGAAACTCAGGCCCTGCGCGCTGTCGCGCTGTAGCGTCCAGGTGGTGGTGCGAATGAGCACGTCGATCTCGCCCGAGTTGAGGGCGGTGAAGCGCTCCTTGGGCGTGGTCGGGACATACTTGACCTTGCCGGCGTCACCCAGCACTGCGGCGGCAACCGCACGGCAGTAGTCGACGTCGAGGCCCCGCCACACGCCCTTGTCGTCGGCGGCGCCGAAGCCCGCCAGACCGGTGTGGACACCGCAACTGAGCTGGCCCTTCTGCTTGACGGCAGCCAGCGTGCCCGTCTGCGCGCTGGCCGTCACGGACATGGCCACCAGTGCCGCAGCACAAAGCGCTGCCCGAACGAGATGTGTCATCGTCCAACTCCCTACTTCAGCGCCTACTTCGAATGCCAATGTTCCGTTGCCGGCCAGCCCTTGTCAATTTACCCGCGGCATCAGTGGTTGAGGATCTGCGACAGGAACAGCCTGGTGCGCTCCGAGCGCGGATTGCCGAAGAACTGCTCGGGCGCTGCCTCCTCGACGATCTCGCCCTCGTCCATGAAAACGATGCGGTCGGCTACCGAGCGGGCAAAGCCCATCTCGTGCGTCACCACCAGCATGGTCATGCCCGAGCGCGCCAGCTCGACCATCACGTCCAGCACTTCCTTGATCATCTCCGGATCGAGCGCCGAGGTCGGCTCGTCGAACAGCATGATGCGCGGGTTCATGCACAGCGCCCGCGCGATCGCCACGCGCTGCTGCTGCCCGCCCGAGAGTTGCCCCGGATACTTGTCCGCCTGCTCGGGGATGTGCACGCGATCGAGGTATCGCCGCGCCAGCTCCTCGGCCTCGCGCACGCGGCATCTTCTTCACCCACACCGGGCCCAGGCAGAGATTGTCGAGCACGGTCAGATGCGGGAACAGGTTGAAGCTCTGGAACACCATGCCGACTTCCGCGCGCACCCTGTCGATCTGACGCAAATCGTCGATGAGCTCAACGCCGTCGACGATGATGCGGCCGGCCTGATGCGTTTCCAGGCGATTGATGCAGCGGATCAGCGTCGACTTGCCCGAGCCGGAGGGGCCGCAGATGACGATCTTCTCGCCTTTGGCAACGGTAAGGTTGATGTCTCTCAAGACCTGGAAGGCGCCGAACCATTTGCCGACGCCGATCATCTGGATCGCCGCGTTGCGGGCGCCGGTGCGCGGCACGCCGTTCTGTCCGCTGAGCGCAGGTGATCCAGAGTCGTCAGCCATGCCGGAGTATGGCTGTCGCCAGCGCGGGAAGCAACGCGTTAGAGGGGCGTGGCCGGCGCGCCCTATTGCGACGACGTGGTAACGCGCACTTCATAGTCGGGTTGTGCAATGAAGCGAACGCCAAGCACCTTCTTGCCGCGCCTGACGACCGAGCAGATGATCTTCTGCTCCGGCTGGCCCGCAATGGTGAGGTAGAAATCGTCCGGGATGTCGGCCGCCGCTCCGCCGACCATGATCAGCGCACCGCCCTTGGACGTGTTCAGAACCTTGCAGGGCACCGTGGCGGTCCCCCGCAAGCCCTTGACAAGGATCAGCTGGCCGCCGCGCCGCAACCACACGCGCGCCGACTTGCGTCGCTCCCGGCCTGGTCGGTTCTGGGTCATGGCTGTCGAGCACATCTTCAGGACATGCTCTTACGGCACAAAGGTAGACGTTGGATTAACTGCCTTGCGGTTGCAGACGCGCCTTGGGGTATTGCCTGCCGGGAGCCTAGACCCGGCTCGGCGGCGACTTGGGCAACCTGGCAAGAAGGCACAGCGGCAGCGATGCCAGGGCCACCACCGTGTAGAGCAGCCAGGCATTCATGTAGCCGATCAGCACCGATTGGCGTGCGATCTCGCTCGACAGCTTGGCCAGCGCCGGCGCGGAATCGACCGCCCAGGCGCCCATGGCCCACGGTATGCTCCAGCACCCGATTGTAGGGCGAGACATGCTCCACCATGCGCGCATAGTTGGCCGCCGAGGTGCGCACGATCTCTGCCACCGCGATCGAGATGAACAGGCTCGAGCCGAAGTTCCGCAGCAGGTGGAACATCGACATCGCCTCGGCGCGATACTCGGGCGCCAGCGTCCAGAAGGTGATGACGGTGAGCGGCACCCACGACACGCCGATCGACATGCCCTGCAGGACGTTGCTCATCAGCAGCGTGTTCATGTCGACGTTGAGGTCGAAGCTCATCATCCACAGGCCCGTGCCGGCCTGCAGCAGGGCACCGAGCGCCAGGCTGATGCGCGGATCGAGGCGCGCCATGGGCATCGCCAGCAGGAAGCCGATGCCCGAGCCGAGGCCGCGAAAGCCGACGATCTCGCCGATGGCGGAATTCGGGATAGCCGGCGTGCTGCTGCAGCAGCGGCGGCAGCAGCACGACGGTGGCGAAGTTGAGCATGCCGAACAGCGTCACCAGGATCAGGCCCAGACCGTAGTTGCGGTCGGCGAGCAGCTTCAGGCGCACGAACGGCCGCTCGCTGGTCAGGCTGTGCACGCAGAACATGTAGAGCGCGATGCCCGCCACCAGCGTCGCGATCACGATCTCGCTGCTGTCGAACCAGTCGAGCCGCTGGCCGCGCGAGAACACGAGCTGCGCCGCCGCGATGCCGGCCGACAGGCTGACGAAGCCCAGCCAATCGAGGCGAGCCTCGCGCGCCTTGTCGTCGCGCGGCAGCACGAGCCAGTTGCCGATGAAGGAGGCGACGGCAACGGGCAGCACCATCCAGAAGCCCCAGCGCCAGCCCAGCGTCTCGGCGATCTGTCCGGCGAACATCGGGCCGATGGACGGCCCGATCATGTTGGCCATGCCGTAGATCGAGATGATCAGTGCCGTGCTGCCGGCGCGGGAAGCTGTCGAGCAGGATGGTCTGGCCGAGCGGCACCAGCGGCGCGCCGGCGGCACCCTGCAGGATGCGCCAGCCGATCAGCTCCTCCAGCGAGTTGGAGGCGCCGCACATGAAGGTGGCGATGGTGAACACCAGCGCGCACCAGGTCATGGTCGGCGCGCTGGCCGAAGCGGTCTGCCAGCCAGCCCGCCGCCGGTGTCGCCACCGCGGTCGCCACGATGTTGAAGGTCATCACCCAGGACACCTCGTCCTGGGTGGCCGAGAGCGCGCCCTGCAGCTGCGGCAGCAACGCCGAGGAGATCAGCACGGAGGCCGAATAGATGGTCGTGCTCGACACCAGCGTGAGCAGCAGCAGCACCCGCTGCAGCAGCGTCAGGCTGTGGACTGGCGCGTCGTCGCTCATGCACAGGCCTCTGGCCTTGACAAACGTAGCTAAGGGTACAGTAACCTAGGTCACTATTCTCCGCCAGAGGCCGCTCGAGGCTCGATGACGCCCGACGACGAGAACTACATCGGCTACACCATCACCGATGTGGCCCGCCTGATGCGCACCGTGTTCGAGCGGCGCGTGCGGGCCTTCGGCCTGACGCGGGCGCAGTGGCTGGTCATCGCCCGCGTGCACCGGCGGCCGGGGCTCGAGCCAATCGGAAGTCGCCGACCTGCTGGAGATCGAGAAGGCCCCGGCCGGCCGGCTGATCGACCGCATGCAGGCCAAGGGCTGGCTCGAGCGCCGCGACGACAGCAGCGACCGCCGCGTCAACCGGCTGCACCTGACCGCCGAAGGCAGAGCGCCTGCACGCCGCCATCTGGCCGATCGCGGAAGCGACCGTCGACGATGCGCTGGGCGACCTCTCGGCCGAAGGAGCGGCGGCAGCTGACTGGCCTGATGACGCGGGTGAAGGCAAAGCTGCAGGCGCTGGCCGAGCACGATCCGCGCGCGCCGTCGCGCGCGCCAGCGAAGCCGCAGCCGACGAAGACGAGGCGCGCGCACCATGACCTCGCTGCTGCGTCCGCAGGCGCTGAGGCCGGTGCTGCTCGTGGCGGTGCCGGTTGCGGTCGTGCTCGGCGGCGCTGCTGTTCTGGCTGTGGGGCGGCCGCTATGTCACGACCGAGAACGCCTACGTGAAGGCCGACATCGCGCAGGTCTCGGCGGAGGTTGCGGGCCGCGTGCTCGAGGTGCACGTGCGCGATCATGCCGAGGTCAAGGCGGGCGACCTGCTCGTCGCGCATCGACGCCGAGCCGTTCCGCGTGGCGCTCGCCAAGGCCGAGGCCGAGCTCGATGCGACCAGGGGCCAGGTGCGCACCCTGATCGCCACCTGGCACGAGGCGCTGAGCGAGCTGCAGGAAGCGGAGAGCAAGGTCGCCTTCTGGAACGCCCAGCTGGAGCGCCAGAAGACGCTGTCGGTCGCGCGGCATCGTCGCCTCGAGCAAGTTCGAGGAGGTGGAGAGCAACGCCACGGCGGCGGCGGACCGGGTCGGCGTCATGCGCAAGAAGGTCGAGCGCGTCGCCGCCCAGCTCGGCAACAATCCGGCGCGGCCGGTGGACGAGCATCCCTTGGTGCGCGAGAAGCGGGCCGAGCGGGAGCGGGCCGAGCTCGAGCTGGCGCGCACGGTCATCCGCGCGCCGCTCGGCGGCACCACCGTCAACGTCCGGCTGCAGAAGGGCGACCAGATCAAGGCTGCAACCGTCCTCTTCGCCATCGTTGCCGACACGCGGCCGTGGGTGGAGGCCAACTTCAAGGAGACCGAGCTCACCCACGTCAGCAAGGGCCTCACCGCCACCGTGGTGCTTGACATCTACCCGGACGTGACCTGGCAGGCGGAGGTCGAGAGCATCAGCCCGGCGACCGGCGCCGAGTTCGCGCTGCTGCCGCCGCAGAACGCCTCGGGCAACTGGGTGAAGGTGGTGCAGCGCCTGCCGGTGCGTCTGCGGCTGGTGCCCATGGCCGGCGAGCCGGCGCTGCGCGCCGGCATGACCGCCAGCGTCAGGATCGACACCAAGCGCGAGCGCAGCCTCGGCCAGCCTGTTCGGCGGCGGCACGGCGCTGGCGACGGGGCCATGATGCAAGCGGCGGCGCAGCGGCGGGTGCCTCCAAATACGAGCATCAACTTCTCAAAGCCCGGTCTGATCTTCTCGGCATCATGAGTAGACCGGGGGCTGGCCTCACGGCTTCTTGGGGCCCCGCTGCCCGTCCTCGGCGCCGAGGCCCAGCCGCTCACGCGCTTCGGCGGCAGCGGCCTCCATGGTCATGAAGATAGCGCCCTCGGCATCGAGCTTCGCCACCAGGTCCTCGAACGCCAGCATGCGGTAGCCGCGCCCGATCACGTAGGGGTGCATGGTGTAGGTGAGCACGCCCCAGTCGACCGACTTCTTCATGTAGAGGAACTCGTCGAGCCAGTTCTGCATCACGGCGCGCGCCGACTGCAGCCCCGGCAGGATCGCCGCCGGAGTGCGGATGAACTCGAAATGCGGGTGGTCGTCGAGCGACCAGCTGATCGGCATCTCGATGAGCGGGTTTCCTCGCCGAACCGATAGGGCTTGCCGAGCTCGGCAACATCGCCGCGCCGCGCCCGGTAGGGCAGATAGTCGCCGCCCATCAGGCTGCTGTCGTAGACGAAGCCGTGAGCGAGCAGCAGGTCGATGGTGCTGCCGCTCAGGTCCCAGGCGGGCGAGCGGTATCCGCGGGGCTTGCGGCCGGTGAGCCGCACGATCGCCTCGCTGGCGCGTGCGAGGTCGGCCTCCTCCTCCTCGCGGCTCATGGCCGCGTGCGGGATGTGCGCCCAGCTGTGGTTGGCGATCTCGTGCCCGCCGTCGACCACGGCGGCGCACTCGCTCGGGTAGCTCTCGATGGTGAAGCCCGGCGTGAACCAGGTCGTGCGGATGCCGCGCGACTTGAGGAATGCCAGGATGCGCCGCGAGGCCAGGGCGCCGAACTCGCCGCGCGACAGTGGCGTCGGCGTGGTCATGCCGCGGGCGATGAAGCCCGACTGGGTATCGAAATCGAAGGTGAGGCAGACGATGTGACGGGGCATAGGTGGGCTCCGAGCCTTGGGTCATCGCTATGCTCGACCCAACCTTTGTGCATCCTCGAGCATCATGGCGGCGGCCTTCTCGGCGATCATCAGGGTGGGCGAGTTGGTGTTGCCGGAGGTGATCGTGGGCATCACCGAGGCGTCCGCCACCCGTAGCCCGTCGAGCCCGCACACCTTCAGTCTGGCATCCACCACGGCCAGATCGTCGGAGCCCATCTTGCAGGTGCCGACCGGGTGAAAGATGGTGGTGGCGATGTCGCCGGCCGCCTTCGCCAGCTCCTCGTCGCCCTGCACCTCCAGTCCCGGCCGGAACTCCTGCGGGCGATACTTCGCGAGCGACGGCATCGAGACGATGTTGCGGGTCACGCGAATGGCGTCCGCCGCCACCCGCCGGTCCTCCTGCGTTGAAAGGTAGTTCGGCCGGATCTCCGGGTGCGCCTCGGGGTCGGGCGCGGTGATGCGCACACAGCCGCGGCTGGTCGGGCGGATGTTGGCGACGCTGGCCGTGAACGCCGGGAACGGATCGAGCGGCTCGCCGAACTTGGGGAGTGTCAGCGGCTGCACGTGATACTGCAGGTCGGGCGTCTCGCGGCTGGGGTCCGACTTGACGAAGGCGCCGAGCTGCGAGGGCGCCATGGTCATCGGCCCGCGCCGCTGGAACACGTACTGCGCCGCGAAGCCCGCGCGCTGCACCAGGCTCTGGAACCGCTCGTTCATGGTCTTGACGCCCGACACCTTGTAGGCGCAGCGCACCTGCAGGTGATCCTGCAGGTTCTCGCCCACGCCCTTCAGCTCGTGGCGCACCTCGATGCCGAAGCGGCTGCAGCACCGCCCCCGGCCCGATGCCCGACAGCTGCAGGATCTGCGGCGAGCCGATCGAGCCCGCCGCCAGCACGACCTCGCGCGCCGCACGGATGGTGCGGCGGCTGCCGTGCTGGCGCACGACGAGACCCGTGACGCGCTTGCCGTCGAGCACCAGCCGCTCGACCATGCGCATCGGTCTCCACGTCGAGGTTGGGGCGGTGCCGCACGGGCCGCAGAAAGCCCTTCGACGTGTTCCAGCGCACGCCCGTCTTCTGGTTGACGTGGAAGTAGCCGCAGCCCTCGTTGTCGCCGCGATTGAAATCGTCGACCTTGGGGATGCCGGCCTCCGCAGCCGCGTCGCGAAACGCGTCCAGGATCTCCCAGCGGATGCGGGCGAGCTCGATGCGCCATTCGCCGCCGCGCGCGTGCAGGCCGTCGAACGCGTCGGGCTCCAGCGCCCACTGGTCCTCGTGCTTGCTTGAAGTAGGGCAGCACGTCCTCCCAGGCCCAGCCCGGCGTTGCCCATCTGCCGCCACAGGTCGTAGTCGCGCGCCTGCCCGCGCATGTAGATCATGCCGTTGATGGACGAGCAGCCGCCGAGCACGCGCCCGCGCGGGTAGGCGAGGCTGCGGCCGTTGAGGCCTGGCTTCCGCGGCCGTCTTGAAGCCCCAGTCGGTGCGCGGGTTGCCCATCAGGTAGAGGTAGCCGACGGGGATGTGGATCCAGTGGTAGTTGTCGCTTGCCGCCGGCCTCCAGCAGCAGCACGCGCGCCTTGGGATCGGCCGAGAGACGGTTGGCGAGCAGGCAGCCCGCCGTTCCGGCGCCGACGATGATATAGTCGTAGGTATTCGATGGCATGTTGGCGCATCCTCCCAGCCCAAGCCTAGTCGCCACGGCCGCAGAGGCAAGCTTGGGGCGCGGGCCGCTGCCTAGAACCTCCGAGTCATGCTCATGACACAAGGCAATGACAACGTCCGCCGATGGGCGGATGCGCGGGCGCACGCCATTGGGGCAAGGATAGGGGACAAAGCCGATGAAGCTGCGAGGGGTGGCCTTTGCGCTTCTGTCTGCTTGGCTGCGATTTGCGTCGCCGCTGCGCAGGCCGTGATCCATGTCCCCAACAACGACCCCGAGATGGCCGCGGCGCAGGCAAAGGCGCAGGCCTCGCTTGCTGAGTTCTGGCGGGTGTTCGACCGGCCCGGCGCCAACGAGGAAGGCTTCGCAGTGAAGGTGGCGATCCCGTACGGGGCGAACAACAGCGAGCACATGTGGTTCAACGGTATCGAGCGCAGCGGGAGCAAGCTCTTCGGCACCCTCAACAACAATCCGGTACACGTAAAGGAGGCTGCGGCGCGGCCAGCGTATCGAGATCGACGAGGCCCGGATCAGCGATTGGATGTATCTGCGATCCGGGAAGATCGTGGGCAACCATACGATGCGGCCGCTGCTGAAGCGGCTGCCGCCACAGGAGGCGGCGCGCTATCGAGCGATGCTGGCGGAACCTTAGATGCGGGTCGAACAGGCTCAACCTATTGATTGGCACAGCGTTTCTGGAGTGCTGCAGCGAGCGCTGGCAGCGGTGATGGGCACGCGCATGTTTGCTACTGCGCGCCCCCTGGCGCGCCCTCCGCTTGTGCCCAGCGCGCCGAGCCCAGCATGCAGAGTTGGGCGACCTCTGCCGGTCATCGTGTCCCGCGAGCACTGGCCCTACCGCGCTGGATCCGTCACAAATTCTCCTTGGTTACGCCCTTTTTTGCCTAGTGTGCGGGTGTTCGGGCAGGCGAGTGGGAGCGCATGCGCAGCACCATAACTGTGATGAATGCCAAGGGGGGCGTCGGGAAATCGACAGTCGTCCTTGCGCTCGCCGAAACGCTGTCCGCCTGCCACGAAAAACGCGTCCTGGTCATCGACTCCGACGCGCATGCCAGCATCAGCCAACATGCTGATGCGGCCCGACTGGGTGCAGGCCTTCCAGGCGCAAGGCCGCACGATGGTCGACTACCTGATCGCCGTCGTGCTCAAGGACGAGCCGGTGCCCTGGACGTCGTTCGTGTCCACCGGCGTTTCCGACGTGGACGACGCGCGCATCGGTCGATCTGATGCCGGGCGGCGGGCCACCTGACGCTGTTCGAGCGCGAGGTCTCCAAGACCGGCTTCGAGACGCGGCTGCGCCAGGCCGTGCGCAACCTGCTGGCGCAGCGCCCGCAACGCCTACGATTTCGTGCTGATCGACAGCGCACCGGGGCTGTCGATCCTGACCGAATGCTGGCTGCGCGAGGTCGACTTCTATCTGTCTCCGACCAAGCCCGACTACATCTCGACGCACGGGCTGCAGTTCCTGGGCCAGTTCAGCCAGCGCGACACCGACATGGGCTTTGCCGAGTGCCTGGGCGTCATCATCAGCATGAAGGACAAGACGGCCTTCGAGGATGCGCAGTACGAGCGCTGGCTGCGCCAGAACAGCAAGCACCCCTGCTTCGATCAGGTCATCCCGCGCGCCACATCGCTGCAGACCGCGGCCCACTTCTGTCCGCGGCCCAGCGCTCCTACTGGGCGAAGTATCCGGGCGAGACCGGCAAGGCGTTGCGCCAGCTCGCGGCCGAGCTGCTGGTTCGCACCTCGGCCGCGCAGACGCGCAAGGCCCATCGCGAAGGACGCGCCGCCGAGTAGCCCAGCTCCGCTTGGCTAGTGCTGCAGCGACGTCGTCTGCAGGAACGACGGCAGCGGAACTCGCGACAGATCGACGTTGTTGAGCACCCAAAGTCCGGCCAGCGCTATGACGCCGGCGATCATCACGCTCGGCAAGCGTCCGCACGAGAACGCCAAGCAGGGTGGCGAAGGCAGCCAATATGCGCTCGCCGGCTTCCCACAGCTCCACGGCGACCTTGTACAGCGCATAGACGATGCCTGCGATCAGCAGCACGAGGACAGACCTGCTTCCACAGTGGCCAATCTTGCCAAGGCACGCGCGTCAGGGTGCTGATCTGGTCGACCGACCAGGTCCAGATCAGCTGCACGAATCTGAAGATCGCCGCGATGCCCTGCTGGAGAAACTGCAAGAGCTGATTGAAAAACTGCTGCATGACCGTGGCCCTCCTCGGCCCAGGGTTTGCTCACACCATGATCCAGAGGCGCGAGCGCGCACTAGTCAGGTGGCCGAGTCGACGCGCGCACCAGCAGCCCCTACCGGTGGCGACGATCGCCCGACCAAGCCTGAAACGCGGCCATAGGCCGTGGCGTTCCATCATGGTCAATCGCGCGCGACGCGACACGCGGACTGCCCGTTGCCGCAAACGGCAGGTGGTTCACAGCGCCATTGCAAGGAAGACGATCTCGCGCCCGTTCCACATACACTTGTCCGCGTGGGAAAAACCGCAGCGCCGATAGAAGCTTACGTTGCGCGCGTCCGCCCGCGTCACGACGTGCATGCCGGCAGCACCGGCGTCGCGCGCATGTGCGGCAAAGGCCGCAACAAGGGCCGCGCCTACGCCCCTGCCGCGGAATGCGGGCGCGAGATTGACGTGCAGGTGCGCGGGATAGTGCCGGCACAAGTCGCGAAATTCGCCCGTCAGATAACGCAGATCAACGAAGCGCGACTGCGAGGCGGGATCCTCCAGCGCGCCGACGAGATAGCCGGCAACAGCATCCTCGCCGCTCATGGCAAGCAGCACGACGTCCGAGCCATCGAGATAGCGCCCGAGCCACCGCTCGCGGAACTCGTCCCGCTCCACGCGAGACGCAAACGTGCGCCCACTTGCCTCGAAAAGGACGGCCTCCATTTCGGCAACCAGACGAGCAGCGATGGGTCGCTCGGGGAAGCGCACAACGACCAAGGGGATGTCGCCCATGCTCGCCATCATGGCCCCCATTGTGGGCCAGTTTCGCCCAACCGAGCCATGATCCAGCGGCCGGCCGCAAGAAACTTGGCGGCCACCCCAGTTGAGTTATGCGAATTGCGCATAAGAGCCCGCTCTATTGCTGCGTTGCAACGTGGCATGCCATATACCATGTTGCAGCACATAAGCGCGGTGCGGGAGTCGATCACAGGTCGAACCGCGCGATAGGAGAACACGATCATGAGGACTATCGACAGCTTCAATGACGCGCTGGATTTCTACCCAGCGCCGGCCCACCGCCCTGCGCTTGCGCGCTTCGGGGGCACGCTGCGGATCTACTGGAATGCAATGCGGGACGGGTTGGCCGCGGCACGCGCCTACCATGAGATGACCGCGCGCGGGATACCTCACGATGACGCCGTGCGGCGCGTCTTCGACGCACACTTCGACGCCCGCTGACGCTTCACGACAGACCACAGCGCGTTGGCCGTCCCGCTCGGAGGCCTGAGCGGGACGGTGCATGTGTCTGTCGAGCGCTGCCCGATCGGCGCCATAGGGCTGCGCCGCGTGCTATATGGCGGACCGGAGTTGCCCGGCCGCCCTCGTCAAGGGACGCGCCGCCGCAACAGCGTCGGCTTGCAACGCGTTGGAGCGGCAATGTCGGACCACCGCGCGCCCCTCGAGACGGACGCGCAGCGCAAGCGCGGAGCTTCGCCTGCACCGGCGAAGGGCGAGCCGCTGCCAGACGCCAACTTTCTCCTCTACGACGGTGACTGTCCGGTGTGCAGCGCCTACGTGGCCATGTCGCGGCTGCGCCTACTCTACCCCGACCTGCGAGTCTTGAGCGCCCGCGAAGAGCCCGAACTGGTGGCCGCGTTGCGCCAGGCCGGCTACGAGATCAACGAAGGGATGGTTCTCTCGCTCGACCGCAAGCTTTACTTCGGCGCGGAAGCGACGCGCATGATCGCCGTCCTCGGCCGAGCCTCGCCGTCCCGGTGGCGCAAGGTTGCCCTGGCGTCGATCGGCACTGCACCCTGGGCCCGGCCGCTCTATCCCTGGCTCAACCGGGCACGACAGATCCTGCTGTGGCTGTTGGGCCGTCAGCCGATCACCTGACGGGCGGTGAGCCCCTTCTTGAAGTCAGGCTTCTTGAAGTCAGGCCCGCTTCTTGAAGTCAGGCCCGCTTCTTGAAGTCAGGCCCGCTTCTTGAAGTACGAGTCGATCTCGCTCTGCAGCTTGTCGGTGGCCTCGCGCCACGCGCCGCCTTCGACCGAGCGCAGGCGCGCGTTGTTGGCGGGCAAGGCGGCGCGCCCCTCGGCCGCAGCGGCATCGCTGACGGCAGCCCGTGTCTCCCGCGCAACCGGGAAGGCGCCCATCCGCGACGCGAGGCTTTGCAGCTCGCTCAGAATGACACCGCGGCGCAACTCGTGCTCCGCCGTGATGTTGCGTACGTCCTGTAACAGTTTCTGATCGTAGCGGTTGAGCGCCTCGCGCAACTGCGCCACGAGCTTGTGCTCCGTGTCGGCAACGGTGGTGAGCCGCTCACGAAACTCGTCGACCAGTTGTACCATTTTCGACATTCCTGAACCCCCATGCGCCAGGTTTGCGCCGAATCGAACGAGCCAGGACTTTCTTTGTCGTTTCCGTCATAAATGAGGAGATGCTTGCTGGCGCAACGCGTGGGCGCGGGACCGCGCCGGCACCCGCGCGCAATGCTCACAAAGCTGATAGACTGTTCACTCGACGCGGAGCGCGGCGCTATTTGCCAGAGGCCGCCGAGGCATCTCGTCGAGCTCCTGAGGTGGGCGCATGCGTGCCTTCTTGCCGGTAGCGATCGGTGTGAGCGCGGCTCTTGCGGCCGCCGTCAATAGCGGTGCGCGTGCTTTCGACAACACGCAGTTTTGCCAGGCCGTCAACCAGCTGGCGCGCGCCGCGGCGGGAGACGTCGGCACCTGGGTCGATCGCTCCACCCGCAACGACGGCGTCGAGATCGTCTGCGACCGCAAGCTCGTGCACTTCAAGCGCACCTCCAGCGCACCGGCAGGCACGCTGCGCGGAAATTGGCGGGAGGCCAAGACGCAGGAATGGCGGGGCGCCTACTGCGCCAATCCGATCTGGCGCGAGGCCGTCGACAACGGCTGGCTCATCTCTGCCACGGTCACAACGACTACCGGTGAGCGGATATGGTTCGCCTGCGCAAAGGGCGGACAGGGCTTCCACCGGGTGCTCCCCTAGTGGCTTCGGAATGCCGATCGCCGCCACTAGTGCTCAGCGTGAGCACGCCAACCAATCTCTCAACATAATTGTCCTGCACTTGCCCTCGTAGGGAAGCAGCACTGGTAGTCCTACATGCGTATCGCATCGGCTCTGCGGCCTGGCGCCGCCGGGCGGGGGTTTTCGAGTAAGCATGGCAGAACGCGGCGGGAAGCACCGAGACGGCTGGTGCCTCTCGCCGCGGCGCTCGTCGTAAGCTCGGCGCTCACAGGCTGCGGCCTGGAAATAGCCGAGCAGCGCTACACCTCGATGAAGCCGATGCTAGCTCGCCAGACGTCGCCCAACTGCGAATACCGTGCGGCCCGCACCGACAAGACGGGCGGGCGCCAGAGCGATGGTCAGCCCGCTACTGCCGACGCCGATCCGGACCAGCAGCGGGCAAAGCTCGACTACGAGCGCCAGTGCTATCGCCATGCCGAAATAATCGCCCGCAACCGACTTCGCGATCTGCAGAAAGCCGTCGAGGACACCGCCAAGGCTGTGAAGGCCGCCGAAGCCGCCCCACCGCCCCAAGCCCTGAAGGATCGGCCCTCCACGGTCCTACCAACTCCCGTACTTGGCAACGAGGCCACGCCATAGGGCGTCGCGCTCTCGGCCCAACGGCTCCTTGCCGACGCTGGCCGATTTTGCGACCGCCGTGATCGCCATCACCAGCTTGAGCCCGGGATCGACGAAAATCGATTGCCCGTAGACGCCCAGCAGGGCGAACCTTCGCTTCGCGCCGGGGAAGAGCCAGAACTGATAGCCGTAGCCGAAATACGGCGTGGCCCGCCCTGGGGCGAACGCGCTGGGCTGCTTGTGCCAATCCGTGGCTTCGAGCAGAAAACTCTTGGGCAGGATTTGCTTTCCCCCAACCACCCCGTCATTGGCAAGCAGCACGCCAAGTCGGCCATAGTCGCGCAACACGGCATTGAAGTTTCCCAGCGCGAGTTCCAGGCCGTTGATGTCCCTGATCCAGGTGGCGTCGGCCTCGGCCCCCATCGGCTGCCACAGCCGCTCTGTGAGGTACTCGGAGAGTGTCTTGCCCGTTACCGCGTGGACCACGAGGGCGAGCACCACGGTTTCGCTCGATGCATAGTGAAAGCGCGTACCCTCTCCGGCCTCTCGTACGGTAAAGGCTTGCAGTGCCGCCAGGGCGCCTTTGCTGTTGCGAAGTCTGACGAACCGGGACAGGTCGTCCTTGCCGTCGTAGACCTCCTCGAAGCGCACACCGGAGGCCATTCTCAGGACGTTGCGGATCGACGTCTCCCCGTAAGGGTAGCCGGCGAGGTTGGGCACATACTTGGAAACCTTGTCGTCCAGCGAGGCGATCTTCCCCTCGGCAAGCGCGAGGCCGATCGCCAGACACACGAGCGACTTGGCCATCGAATGAGACAGGAAACGATGCGTCGGCATGCGGTCGTACTGATAGCGCTCGAGGAGAATTTCGCCGTCCTTGACGATCAGCAGGCCCGTGACGCGCTGACGCTCGAGGAAATCGTCCACACTCAACGTGCGGTTCTCGAACTTGTAGCGGAAAGCCACCTCGGAGGCCGCCTTGGGGAATGCGAGGGGCGAGACTGCCTTGGTGAGACGGTTGTGCGGATACAGCTTGTCGAGATTGCTGAAGGACCCGACCCTTACGCGCTCCTCGAAGAACCAGTTCGCGCGGGTTCCGATCGGATAGCCGGCAGACTTCCCGAGCTTCTCCTCATCCGGCGCGGCGACCGCAGATGATACCAGGAGAGCAAGAGCAGCATATGCCGCAAGGTGGCGCGACCCCGTCATGTGCATCAGCGCAATCTCCATCGCTTTCCGACCTTCGTTCTACACCACAGAGCTCAAGTCGGTCATGGCGTGCTTCTTGAGCCCTTCAAGCTGACCAGGTAGCAATTGCCCAGGGTCGCCTTCGGGGACCTTGCCATGACGCCCTCCATCGCGCGCTTGACTGCGACGCTCCGCGGCCGTGTGATGCGGCTCGCAACCGGCGAATTCCTTCACGAGGTCCCCGATGAGCAACCGCATGGTCAAACTCGCGCGCCGCCCCAAGGGCATGGTCACGCGCGAGGATTTCCGCGTCGAGGACGGCCCGGTGCCGGAGCCGGGCCCCGGCGAGTTCCGCGTCAAGATCGCGTACATCTCGCTCGACCCTGCCATGCGCGGCTGGGTGAACGAGGGCAGGTCGTATGTGCCGCCGGTCGGCATCGGCGAGGTGATGCGCAGCTACTCGGCCGGCATCGTCGACAAGTCGAACAGCCCGGCCTTCAAGGTGGGCGATGCCGTGCAGGGGGTGCTCGGCGTGCAGCGCTACGCCATCTCCAAGGGCGAGCGCGTAGTCAAGCTCGACCTGTCGCAGGCGCCGCTGCAGCGCTGGATCGGCGGCCTCGGCATGCCGGGCTGGACGGCCTACTTCGGCCTGCTCGAGGTGGGCCAGCCCAAGGCCGGCGAGACGGTAGTCGTGTCGGCCGCCTCCGGTGCGGTTGGCGCCATCGTCGGCCAGATCGCCAAGATCAAGGGTTGCCGCGCGGTGGGCATCGCCGGCGGCGCCGACAAGTGCCGCTACGTCAAGGAGGAACTCGGCTTCGACGCCTGCGTCGACTACAAGGCCGGCAATCTCGCGGCCGACCTGAAAGCTGCCGCCCCCAACGGCATCGACGTCTACTTCGAGAACGTGGGCGGCGAGATCCTCGACACCGTTCTCACCCAGATGAACCTGCGCGGCCGCATCCCTGTGTGCGGCCTGATCTCGGCCTACAACGCCACCTCCGCGCCTGAGGGCCCAAAGAACCTGCGCTACATTCTGATCCAGCGCCTCAGAATGCAGGGCCTGCTGGTGTTCGACTGGGCAGACCGCGTGCCCGAGGCCATCGCCCAGCTCGGGGCCTGGCACAAGGAGGGCAAGCTCAAGATGCGCGAGGACGTACGCGAGGGCGGCCTCGATGCCTTTCCCGACGTGCTCAATCTCCTCTATACGGGCGGCAATCAGGGCAAGCTGGTGCTCAAAGTCTGATGCTCGCTGCAGGCGTCACGCTCTACTTCGTGCGGCACGGCGAGACCGACTGGAACCTGGTACAGCGTTACCAGGGGCAGCGCGACATTCCCCTCAATGCCACGGGCCGCGTGCAGGCCAAGCGCAACGGCAGCGTGCTGCGCGATTTGCACGGGGGCGATCTTCTCGCGCTCGACTACGTGTCGAGCCCCTTGCTGCGCGCGCGCGAAACCATGGAGATCATTCGGCGCGAGCTGACGCTTCCGGCGCAGGACTATCGCACAGACGCGCGGCTCGCCGAGATCGACTATGGCCACTGGGCCGGGCAGCTGTGGAACGACCTGCCCGTCACCGATGCGCAGGGCTATGCCGCCCGCAAGGCGGACCCGTGGAACTGGCGCCCGCTGGACGGGGAGAGCTATCGCATGCTCTCCGACCGCGTCGCAGAGTGGCTGCGCGAGGTCGAGCGCGACAGCGTCGTCGTCGCGCATGGCGGCGTGAGCCGCGTGCTGCGCGGCCTCGTCCTGCAGCTCGAGCACAGCCAGATCCCCACGCTCGAAGTGCCGCAGGACAAGGTGCTAGTCGTAAAAGACGGCAGCGCGCGCTGGCTTTAGCGGGTTTTACTTCTTGGCCGGCGTCTTCTTCTTGGCCTTCTTGGCCGGCTTCGCTTCAACGGCCGCCGACTTCTTGTCGGTGTCAGCTTTCTTCCACTTGGACGTGCCGGGCACGCACTTGCCGGCGCCCGCATTCCACACTTCCGTGCCGATCTCGCAGCCCATCTTGCTCTTGGCGGCGCCGGCGGGACCCGGCGCAGCTACCAGCGCCACAAGAGCCAGTACGCTCAAGGCCGACGCAAAGACTGACAAACGCATGACTTCCTCCATCCGATCCCCACCCTTGGCCGGCCCCAACTGCGATTTTATACGCCCCAATCAGGGCCATTGTCCCCGACGATTTGCGCGGCGGCGACGCGAGATCGAGGGCGTGCGTGACCGGCAGGCAACATCCCTCGGCCAGGGCGACCACGCACCTATATGGCGACAAAATAGATCTGGTCTCGCCTCGGACGAAACTCATACATAGGGCACGCCGCGCAACCCGGCCGCGGAAACGGAAAGAGCCCCCCGAACCGAGAGGTGTTTGCATGCGAGCGCGGTGTCACTCCGCTGGCGTATTCCTGGCACGGCTGCTGGCCGCAACTTGGCTGGTCGGCGTTGTGGCCCTGGCGGAGGCGCAGACCGCCGGAGAGCTGCTGGGAACCTGCTACGCCGAACCCGAGCCGGTGGCGAAGCGCTTGGCAGCGTGCTCGCGCATCATCGAGCAGAATGGCGACAACGACAGCCGCATCGAGGCATTCTTGCAGCGAGGCGTGCTGCAGGAGTTGGCCGGCGAGAAGGAAGCGGCGGTCAGCGACTACACCGAGGCCATCAAGCTCGACGCCAACAACGCCTTGGCCTACTTCAACCGCGGCAATGCCCACGATCAGCTCGGTCGGCACGACCTGGCGCTTGCCGACTACACGCAGGCCATCAAGCTCGATCCCACCGATCCCGACTTCTACAACAACCGCGGCCAGACCTACGACAGCCGCGGCGAGCACGACCTTGCCATCGCCGACTATACGGAAGCCATCAAGCTCGACGCCACCAGCGCCCGGCCGCTCTACAACCGCGGCCTGTCCTATGCCAACAAGGGCGACTACCAGCGCGCGATCGCCGACTTCGATGCGGCCATCAAGCTGGCGCCCAACGATATCGATCTCTACGTGGCGCGCGGTGCCGCCAACGAGGAGCTCGGCAACCATGCGGCGGCCCGCGCCGACTACCGCAAGGCGCTGGAGATCGAGCCCGGCAACGAGGACGCGCAGGAAGGGCTGAGCCGCGTCGGAGGCAACTAGTGCGACGCCTCAAGAAGTCGCTACTCGCGCTAGGCCAGGTTCGTGAGCGGCCTTCAGATGAAAGACACGGCCGGAGACGAATCGATCGCTCCGGCCGTTGCGAAATCAAAGCAATGGCGGGAACGGGTCCGTTCTTCCGCCAATCGCATTTACTCTTGCTCGCGACAGTTCTCGCACTTGCCCTTCTTCCAGTACTTGCCGGTTCCGCAACGGCCGGGGCCCTTGCTGCCCGCCTTCTTGCCTTTGGCCTTGGCCTTCTTGGCCTTGGCCTTGCCCTTGGCTTTGGCCTTCGCCTTGACCGTGTAAGTCAGGTTCTCGGTCCCGGGCTGAGCGCCAGGGCCGAAGCTCGACGCCGCCTGTACGCCCTGGACAGGCGAGAAGGCGATGGCGATCGCCACTGCCAGCATGGCAATAAGGGTCTTTCTGATCTGCATTTCGGAGTACCTCCCGATTTCAGCTAGCGTTACCGCAGATGCACGACAGCAGGCGACCAGCAGCCCCCCTGCCCGTGCGCGACACCGCACCTCACCCTAAGAAGCCGTAGATGAACGGCACATGACTGAAGGTCTGGTTGGAAGGCGTTCGTGGCAGATTGGCCACGTTCGTTAACCATCATCCAGGGGAACGATATTTCTGCTTCTTGGCGAACCGCAGTACAGAACTGCAACGCTCTCCGTGTACCCTCGGTTGCACCCCTGGAACGGCATCTCTATGAGTGCCTTTGCGCCGCGAAACGGACGACAGCCCAATGTCACACAACACCTTCGGCCATCTGTTTCGGGTCACTACCTGGGGTGAGAGCCACGGGCCCGCGATCGGCTGCGTGGTGGACGGCTGCCCGCCCGGCATCCCGCTGACGAACGAGGATATTCAGGTCTTCCTCGACAAGCGCCGGCCCGCCCAGTCGCGCTTCACGACCCAGCGTCGCGAGCCCGATACGGTGCGCATACTGTCCGGCGTGTTCGCCGACGACGCAGGCAAGCAGGTCACCACGGGAACGCCGATCTCGCTGCTGATCGACAATGTCGATCAGCGCGGCAAGGACTACGACGACATCAAGGACAAGTTCCGCCCGGGTCACGCCGACCTGACCTACTGGGAGAAGTACGGCATCCGCGACTATCGCGGCGGCGGCCGCTCGAGCGCCCGCGAGACGGCCATGCGGGTGGCGGCCGGCGCCATTGCCCGCAAGGTCCTCGCCGGGCGTGACGATCCGCGGCGCGCTCGTGCAGATCGGCACGCATCCAATTCGACCGCACCCGCTGGTCGTGGGACGAGGTCGACCGCAATCCCTTCTTCTCGCCCGACCCCGGCATCGTCGAAACGTGGTCCAACTATCTCGACGGCGTGCGCAAGGCCGGCTCCTCGGTCGGCGCGCTGATCGAGGTCGTGGCCGAAGGCGTGCCGGCGGGCTGGGGCGCGCCCATCTACGGCAAGCTCGACCAGGACCTGGCCGCGGCGATGATGAGCATCAACGCCGTCAAGGGCGTCGAGATCGGCGACGGCATGGCGGTGGCCGGAGCTCACCGGCGAGGAGAACGCCGACGAGATCCGCATGGGCAACGACGGCACGGCCGCAGTTTCTGTCCAACCACGCCGGCGGCATCCTGGGCGGCATTTCCTCTGGGCAGCCCATCGTCTGCCGTTTCGCGGTGAAGCCGACGTCGTCGATCCTTGCGCCCCGGCGCACCATCGACCGGTTCGGCAACGAGACCGAGATCTCCACCAAAGGCCGGCACGACCCCTGTGTCGGCATTCGTGCCGTGCCGGTGGGCGAGGCCATGATGGCGATCGTGCTTGCCGATCACTTCCTGCGCCATCGCGGGCAGATGGGCTCTGGTACCTGATCTGCAGCATGCGCGTGTCGATTGCTAAGGCGACCCTTGTTAGGCCTCGCCCGGCGCTGCATGATCCTCCATCCGAGCGTGAACACTGATCTCGTGAAGGAGCCACGAATGGCCGGCAAAGCGGACGTGCAGGCGCTGCTGTTCGACGTGTTCGGCACCGTTGTCGACTGGCGCACCAGCATCATCGAGGAGCTTGCCCGCTTCGGCGCCGACAAGGGCCTCACCGCCGACTGGGCCCAGTTCACCGACGACTGGCGCGGCCTCTACCAGCCGGCCATGGAGGAAGTTCGCTCCGGCCGCCGCGCCTGGACCATTCTCGATGTCCTCCACCGCGAGAGCCTCGAGACGCTGCTCGCCCGACACAATATCACTGGCCTCAGCCAGGCAGACAAGGACCACATCAACCGCGTCTGGCATCGCCTGAAGCCATGGACCGACGTCGTGGACGGGCTGACGCGGCTCAAGCAGCGCTACATCATCGGCACGCTGTCCAACGGCAACGTCGGCCTGCTGGCGCGCATGGCCAAGCACGCTCGCCTGCCCTGGGACGTGGTACTGGGCGCCGAGACGGCGCGCGCCTACAAGCCGCTGCCGCAGGCCTACATCGCCAGCGCGGCGCTGCTCAATCTGCAGCCCGGCGCAGGTCATGCTGGTGGCGGCCCACAACAACGACCTCTCCGCCGCGGCTGCGGTTGGCCTGCGCACCGCATTCGTCGCCCGCCCCACGGAGCACGGCCCGCATCAGAAAGCCGACTTCAAGGCCGAGAGAGATTGGGACGTGGTGACGGACAGCTTCGGCGGCTTGGCCTCCGCGATGGGCTGCTGACGGAGAAACACATGGCGCAACAGAAACACCCGTTGGCCGATCTGATCGTCCGCCAGCACCACACGGCGGTGAGCTGCCGCGACTGGGACACGATGAAGGCCTTCTTCGTCGATCTCCTCGGCTTCAAGGTGCTGGGCGAGATGGAGAGGCGCGACGAGGAAAAGCTCGCAATCGTCACGGGCCTACCTGCCGGCGCCGCCTGCCGCTGGGCCATGCTGGAGCTTGCCGGCTACCACATAGAGCTCTTCAAGTGGCTGAGCCCCGAGGGCAAGCCGATCCCGATCCGCCAGTGCGACCTCGGCCTCACCCACATCTGCTTCCAGGTCGAGGACGCCGAGGAGGTGCGCCGGCGCATGATCGCGGCGGGCTACGAGCCGCTGTCGGAGGTGCTGAGCCTGCGCGGCGGCCGCGCCAAGCCGTTCTACTGCCGCGGCCCCGAGGGCATCATCGTCGAGTTCATCGAGTATCCGTTCGGATCCTGATTGAGCACACCTTTGGCCTCGCCGGCCTTTGGCCTCGAGGTTGAGAAGTAGAGAGTAGGAGGAGCAGGGCGCCCTGCGCCTTGTCGACCCAAGAGTTGCGCGTTGCACAGGCGCTCCGAGCGCCCTGCTCTGCCAACATCCGGGCCCCTACATGGCGATCCGTGGGGTCTCACGGCCGACCCGCAGAGGCTTGCGGACTGCGGCCCCCGGCTCCTAGTTCTGAGACGCGGCCTCTAGGTGACGCGCGTCCCATCTCCGGGGGTGAAACGCACATAGGTGCGCTCACCGCGTTTGCTCATCCCTCCGTAGGCAACATTAAATTTGCCGAATCCCTATCCCCGCCCGCCAAACCTGTGGATCTGCATGCGCGCCTTGCTGCGTTCGCTCCCTCAGCGTTGCGCTTCAGCGCTTCACGCGCACCATCACCTTTGACAGGAACGGCGTGCTGGTCATATCGGCCTCGAGGCCGGCCGTGCTGAACATACCGTCAAGATCGTCGGTGGCGTAGTGGCGGTAGTAGGGCTCGTGGAAACGGTGCGGGAAGGCCTCGAGCAGCCCGTCCCAGCCCGGCTTGTCGCCCATCTGCAGGCTGTCGATGAACACGAACAAGCCGCCGGGCCTGAGCACGCGCGCGATCTCGGCAGTTACCTGCCGACGCACGTCCGGCGGCAGCTCGTGGTAGAGGAAGATACACGTGATGATATCGACGCTGGCGTCGGCGAGCGGCATCTTTTCGGCCGGCGCCTCGATCAGCTCGGCGGCGCGCAGGCCGCGGAGCTGGCGGGCCGCCTCATCGAGATAGGGCCGCGACAGGTCCACTCCCTTGAGCGTCATGGCAGGATAGGCAAGGCGCACCTGGCGCAGGAAGCGGCCCGTGCCGCACGCCACGTCGATGAGCGTCACCTTGCGCTGGTCGCGCCCGCGCATGTGCTCGGCGATGGGAGCCAGCGCGCTGCGGCGCATGGGGCCGGCCGCACCCATGAACAGCGACTCCACCTGCACGTCGTAGAGCCGCGCCGATTCTTCCGTGAGATAGCCGCCGGTCTGGAAGTGGAAGTCCTGCGCATAGTAGTCCGGCACGCTGGCCGCAGCAGGCTCGGCCTTGACGGTGGTGGCATCCTTGTCCGCGCGCCGGGCGTAGGCCATGGGTAGGTCGGCGAACATCTGCCGCACGCGCGCCAGATGACCGAGCGGGGAGGCCGCGTCGTCCTCCATCGGCGGATATAACCCGTCGCGCACCGCCAGCGCATCGCTCATCAGAAGTTGTGCCTGGTCGGCCAGCAGCTCGCGCAGCGAAGGCACCGGCCGGCTCGGCTTGTAGCGCGGCGTCGAGCCCAGCTGGGCGCTGCGCCAGTCGAGCGCGCGGTTGAGCGCGAAATACCACCCGAACCGCAGCGACTGTCCCGCGAGCTGCGTGGCCATTCCGAGATTGTTCGCCATCCGGGCCTGCCTTGCCTGCGATGTCTGTGCCTACTCACGCCACGATCACGCAGTCTTGCAAATTACTCAACGCCCTGAACAGAAATTGTCATGCACTCTACTGTCGCACCGCGCCTACATCCTGTTGATCCCTTGGCTTTGGAAGCTCGCCATGACCCGCCCCTCCAGCGACGTCGCCTTCACGCCCGCAGTCAAAGCCATTCAGGAGAAACGCGGCTCGCGCAGGCACTATGCCAGGGCCGAGGAGCGGGGCGGCTGGCGCACCACCGTCACCCCCGATCTGGCCCAATTCCTGGCCGAGGCCCGCTCGTTCTATCTGGCCACCGCCAGTGCCGACGGCCAGCCCTACATCCAGCATCGCGGCGGCCCGCCGGGGTTCCTGCGCGTCATCGACGAGCGCACGCTGGGCTTTGCGGACTTCAAGGGCAACCGCCAGTACATCACCACCGGCAACCTCGCCGAGAACCCCAAGGCCTACATCTTTGTGATGGACTACGCCCAGCGCCGGCGTGTGAAGCTGTGGGGCCGCGCACGCGTCGTCGAGGACGATGAGGCGCTGCTCGCCCGCCTCTGGCCCGAGGGCTACAAGGCCCGCCCCGAGCAGGCGATCCTGTTCGAGATCGAAGCCTGGGACACCAACTGCCCCCAGCACATCCCGCAGATGTTTCACGCCGAGGACGTGGCGCACACGCTCACACAGTTGCAGGCCCGCATCCGCGAGCTGGAGGCCGAGGTGGCCGCCCTCAGGGGCGATGCCTCGGTCTGAGCCGGGCCCGCATGGGTGGGGTCCAGGCGACCACTGTACTGTCCGCACCTTGCTCGTCTCGGTAGGCGGCGATCGCGGCAGGAGGCTCCGCTTCTGCCGGGCCGTTGCTCGCGACCGTTGCGCCCAGACCCATGTGGCGACCGGTGCCCACCCATTTTTCGGGAATCTCCAGCCGGCAGCGAACACCCTCGCGCCCGAACGTGAGGTCGGCCGCACCGCCGAGCTCATAGGGTACGAGCTCAGTGATGACTGCTGTGCCATAGCCGGGTCGCTTGGGTGCCTTCACCGGCGGGCCGCCGGCCTCCACCCATTCGATGGCCAGCCGGCCAGGTACATGCCCGTTCGGCGAGCGGTACCAATGCACCGCAACTCGTCCATTCCGCAGGGACAGCGCACCGTATTTCGCGGCGTTGGTCGTCAGCTCATGAAACACCGATGCGATCGTCTGGCCGGCATCCGCGCTCAGCAGCACGTCGGGCCCGGTGATGCCGGTGTTGCCGTTCGAAGCGTAGGGCGCCAGCTCGCGCCGCAGCAGGTCCGCCAGCGGTATGCCCTGCCATTGGCGCCTGCTCAGCAGCTCGTGCGTCGAAGCCATTGAGCGAATTCGGCCGTCGAGCGCCGCCACGAAGTGAGCCATCGAGCTGCTCGAATCCATGGTATGGGCAGCGACGGTGCTGACGGTCGCCAGCACGTTCTTCACGCGATGGTCGAGTTCGGCAACCAGCGTGCGCTGATGCTCCTCCGCCCGCTTGCGCCCGGTCACATCGATGTCGACGCCCACCACCCGTTTCGGACGGCCGTCGCTGCTGTAGGAGACGAATATGCGCGCGTTGATCCAACGCACCTCCCCGCCCGGTCGGACGATGCGATAGTCCAAGTTGTACTCGTTTGCCCGCTCCCGGAACGCGCGGCGGCGCATCTCGTCCAGGTGCGGCCGGTCCTCAGGGTGCACCCCGGCCCGCCACGCGCTGCGCGGAATCTCGGTGGTCCCTTCCGGGAAGCCGTGCAGGGCTACATAGCCTGCCGACACTTGCATTACTTCGGTGTCGACGTCGTAAGCGAGGCTGCCGACCAGCGCGGCACGTTCCGCAAGCGCGAGCTGCAGGGTGCGCTCGGCCAATGCCAGCTCGGCCGTCTTGCGCTCGGTGATGTTGCGCGTCAGCCCTTTGATCCGCACCAGCTTCCCGCCAGCGTCGAATTCACCCTTGGCCGTCTCTTCCAACCAGACCTGACGGCCGTCGGAACCGCAAAAGCGGAAATTCAGAGCATACGAAGGCTTGTCGGAGCGCAATTCATGAACGTGGGCCTTGAAGCGTTCGCGATCCTCGGGATGGATCCGCGCGAGGAACTCGTTGCGCGGCGAGCACGCCGCCCAGTCGTTCTTCTCGTCTCCAAGAATGAGACGGGCGTTGTCGCTGCGCCGAGACCGGCCGGTGCGCGCATCCCAGTCAAAGGCGATCACCTGGCCGGCCGCCAACGTATCCGCCAACCGGGCTTCACTCTCCTTGAGCACAGCCTCCGTTTGCTTGCGCTCCGTGACATCGATGTTGGCGCCGACGGCCCGTCGTGCGCTACCATCGCGGTTGTAGGATGTGCGACTGCGCAACTCGATCCACCGCAACTCGCCGTCGGGCTGGACAACGCGATACTCCAAGAAGAGTTCGCGCCGCCGCTCAGCCTTCGCTCGCTCAATCTGAACTTCGACACGAGCCGCATCGTCGCTGGGAACTCGGGTTCGCCAGTCCGCGTAGTTGGTTTCGACCGTTCCATCGGGCAGGCCGTGGATCGCCGCATAGCCTGGCGAGACCTGCATCCGCCCGGAGGACGGATCCAACGAGAAGCAACCGACCAGAGCGATCCTACCGGCAAGGTCGAGCTGTGCGTTGCGATCCGCCAGCGCCTGCTCCGCTCTTTTGCGCTCGCTGATATCGACCAGCATGTTGACGAGACCGGTCATGTTTCCGGACGCGTCGAAGATCGGGGTCGGGAAGGGGATGATAGGAACACGCGTGCCGTCGGGGCGCTCCACTGTCGCTTCGATTCCCCGGACGGGCCTTTTCTCTCTGAGCGCCATGGCCACTGGCGATTCATCCGGTGCCATGGGTGTCCCATCCGACCAGAAAATCTTCCACGACCCACAGATCCTGGTCGTGCCCAGCTCCGGGCGAACACCCCAAAGTGCCACCGCGGCAGCGTTGTAATAGGTGATATACCCTGAGGCGTCGGTTACGCAGACGGCGGCCGGTAGCGCCTCGATCAGCTCGCGCAATTTCCGCTCGCTCTCGAGGAGTTTTTTCTCGGCCAGTTTGCGCTCGGTGATGTCGCGGGTGACCCCGAGCAATCGAACGGGCCGGCCATCGGCATCCCGCACCACCGAGCCTTCCACCGCGACCCAATGGTCTTGGCCATGCTCAGCTGCGTTGCCGGGGATTGGCGCAAGGCGGTACTCCGCCTTTATGTTCTGGCCCGCGCGCTGCGAGCCCGAAAAAGCCGCATCCAGGCCCGGCAGATCGTCTGGATGGATGTAGGGACGCGCTTCCGCAAGCGTCTTGGGTAGCGACTCGGACGGGTATCCATGAATGCGCTTGTCCCGGCTGTCGCTTTCGAATTGGCCGGTCTTGACATCGACCGTCCAAACGCCGAGCTCGGCGCCGTCGAGAGCCAACTGCAGGCGATTGTTGCTGTCCTTCGCGGCTGCTGCGTGCCGCCGCCTCTCCGCAAACAGAGCGGTGAGCACGAGGGTGTAGATGGTCAGCATCGTCACTGCGAGCTGCGCCCCCTTCACCCGCTCGTCGATTGGCACACTCGCATCGCCATAGCGGCCAATGCCGTAGGTCGTCGCCATGATGATCGTGCTGCAAGCGATGAAGGCGCCGGCAACCGCAAACTGTGCTCGGCAGCGGGCCGCCAGCCACAGGAGCAGCGGCAGTACCAGCGCGCTGGGGCTGAACGTGATCCAGGACGCGGATGACTGCAACGCAACGAAAACGCTGGTCGACGCCAACAGGAAAAGTGCCCCCAGTCCTTCCATCAATTCGCTGGCGGACCAGCCTTCACGCGCCTGACCGAGCTCGACCACGATCGGCGCGACCACGACAGTGCCGATGGCAGCGGACAGGAACCACGCACTCCAGACGTCCCAGAAAGGTGCCGAGGAGTGCAGCAGGGTCATAATTGCTGCGCCCCCGAACCCGGCTGCCGCCATGGCGATCGCGGTCGCCAGGACAAATCCCGGTACGTGGCGCAATTCCCTGAAGGTGAATGGCCGGCCGAACCAGCGCTCGAGCAGCCAAACCACCACCACTGGCCCGCCGGCTGCGCAGACGCCCTTGAGAACCGAAGTCAGAAGACTTCTGTCGCTCATGATGTTGGCCGCGATTGTGCCGGCTATTACGCCCACCACGAGGGCAGGGCACACAGAGCGGCCGAGAATGATTAGAAGGCCGACGGCAATCCCAGAGGCGGGCCAGAACACTGCGACGTCGCCGTGCTCAGTGCGCAAGGCAAGCCCAAGCCGTGCAGCGAGAAAATATGAGACCGCAATGGCGGTGGCCAGCAGCGCGAACGAGCAAAGCTGCTCGGTACCCGCGCCGACAGACGCGTACCGACTTGCACCGGAAGGTCGCCAATCGCCCTTCAACGTCTCAATGTCCCCCGAAATCAGCGCTGAAGCACACCGATCATCGGTCAGGGCCAGCAGCTCGGCTATCGGGTGTTGTCTGTAGGTGAGGGACTTGACGATTTGGTCCGCGGCTCGCAGTCAGCGCCCGGTTTTCGGGTGCGGCCCGACCCAGTAACCCGCTGACGGGATAAAGGAAATTCCGCCCTCCGGTGGCCACAGTTCGACCTGCAACAAGCCGGCACGGGCCTAGCTCGCACTCGCCGCACGCCTGCAGTAGAGCTGCTTCACGGCCTCGACCAGCAGCAGGTAGGCCGCCACCGTCACGATCAGAAACAAGTAAAAGCCCGCCGGCGGCATGACGAAGCCGAACAGGCCGCCGAGCGGTGAGAGTGCGATGACGAGCCCTACAGCAACCACGCCGATCGACAGTGACGCCAGCAGCGGGTGCGGGCGGCTGTGCCATGGGCTGCCGCGCGTTCTGATGACGAAGATGACCAGCGACTGGGTTGCCAGCAACTCGATGAACCAGCCGGTCTGGAACACCGCCTCGCCCGCCCCGAACAGGTAGATCAGCGCGAAGAACGTCAGGAAATCGAACAGCGAGCTGACCGGCCCCAGCACCAGCATGAAGCGCTGGATGAACCGCATGTCCCAGTGCACCGGTTGTTGCAGCGCCTCCGCATCGACGTTGTCGAACGGCACGCCGACCTCGGACAGGTCGTAGAGCAGGTTGTTGAGCAGCACCTGGGTCGGCAGCATCGGCAGGAAGGGCAGGAACAGCGCCGCTCCGGCCATGCTGAACATGTTGCCGAAGTTGGAGCTCGATGCCCATCAGGATGTACTTGGTCACGTTCTCGACCGTGCGGCGGCCCTCGAGTCACGCCATCGAGAACCACGCCGAGATCGTGCTCCAGCAGCACCAGATCGGCGGCCTCCTTGGCGACGTCGGCGGCGCTGTCGACCGAGATGCCGACGTCGGCTGCATGCAGCGCGGAGGCGTCGTTGATGCCGTCGCCGAGGAACCCCACCACGCTGCCCGTCGCGCTTCAGGGCCAGCAGGATGCGCTCCTTCTGCTGCGGCGTGACCCGGCAGAACAGGTTGACCGATGGCAGCCGGGCCCGCAGCGCCTCCTCGCCCATGTGCGCGAGCTCGCTCCCCGTCAGCACGCCGCTGCACGGGCACGCCGATCTCGCTGCAGATGTGGCGCGTTATGCGCTCATTGTCGCCGGTCAGGATCTTCACCGCGACGCCGGCTGCGGCCAGCGACCGGATCGCGGCGGCGGCGTCGGCCTTGGGCGGGTCGACGAACACCACGAAGCCGGCAAAGGTCAGCTCGGCCTCGTCGCCGACCACGGCATCGTCGTGCGATGCGGTCGACGTTGCGGCTAGGCGACGCCCAGCACCCGATAGCCCTCTTCGCCCGAGCTGCTCGAACTGGTCGCAGCAGCCGCTTGTCGCGCCTCGTCGATCGAGCTCGTGCCGTTGTCCGTCCGGCGCCATCGTAGTCGGTCGAGAGCCGCGACGACATCCTCCGGCGCGCCCTTGACGACGAGCAGCCGCGTGTTGCCGTCATCGACCAGCACCGAGACGCGCCGGCGCTCGAAGTCGAACGGCACCTCGTCGAGCTTCCTGCCAGCCGGCGACGTCGAGCTTGCGATGAGCGAGGATGGCCTCGTCGAGCGGGCTCTTGATGCCGCTCTCGAAGACGCTGTTGAGATAGGCCAGCCGCAGCACCTCGCTCGCTGTCGCTGCCGTCGGTGTCGAGGTGGCGGACCAGCTGGATCCGGGCCTCGGTCAACGTGCCGGTCTTGTCGGTGCACAGCACGTCCATGGCGCCGAGATCGTGGATGGCGGCGAGCCGCTTCACGATCACCCTGCGCTTGGCCAGCCGCTGCGCGCCGTTGGCCAGCGTCACCGTGACCACCATGGGCAGCAGCTCGGGCGTAAGGCCGACGGCGAGCGCCAGCGCGAACAGCAGCGAGTCCAGCCAGGGGCGGTGGAACAGCACGTTGGCGGCCAGCACGAACAGGACGAGAAAGACGGTGAACCGCAGCATGAGCAGCCCGAACCGGCTGGATGCCGTGTTCGAATGCGTCCCGCGGTCGCTGCGAGGCGAGCGCGCCGGCAAGCCCCCCGAGCTCCGTCCTGCCGTCCGGTCCGGCACACGACCGCCGTGGCGGTGCCGCTGATGGCGGATGTGCCCATGAACAAGAAGTTGCCGGCCTCGGAGACCTCGCCCGCCGGGCTCGGCAGATCGCTGGCACGCTTCTCGACCGGGTAGGGCTCGCCGGTGAGCAGGGCCTGGTTGACGAAGAGGTCGCGGGCTGCCAGCAGCCGGCAGTCGGCCGGCACGATGTCTCCGGCCGCCAGCCGCACCACGTCGCCGGGCACGATCTGTTCGACGGGGATGGTGCACTCCTGCCCGTCGCGGATGACCAGGCAGCGAAGTCCGACCGATCGCCGCAGTGCCTCGACCGCGTTCTCCGCCCGCAGCTGCTGGACCACGTCGAGCACCACGCTCAAGAGGATGATGACGGTGATGATGACGAAGCTGGTCACCTGCCCGGTCCATGCCGAGAGGCTGGCTGCAAACAGCAGAATGAGAATGAGCGGATTGGCGAAGCGATCGAGGATCTGCCGCCAGAGTGGTCGCCGTCGCCGGGTCAGCGCATCGTTGGCCCCGTATTCGGCCAAGCGCCGTTTCGCTTCTTCGCTCGTCAGGCCGCCTCGAGTAGCGCCGCCCAGCTCGGCAAGCAACGACGCGAGCGGAATGTTCCACGGCGGGCGGCCGGTCATGGCGAAGCTTCCTGGTCGCTCGATGCACGCGAGCGCTACGGCTCGCCTACCTAGCACGCGATTGCCCCGACATGCCCTTGACCCAGCGCAAGGCATGACCGCTCGCGGCCCTCGTCACGCCGTCATCGGCGAGCGCCCGGTCAGAAGTCCGCTTCCTCCTCGCCGGCGGTGCGCTTCTGGTGGCGCAGGTGCTGCCAAATGGCGAGCGCGACCGACAGCGCCGCGGCCGATCAGCAGCCCGCCCGAGATCGGCCGCGTCAGGAACAGCCAGGGATTGCTGTCGGTCATGATGGCGCGGATCAGGTTGATCTCGATCTGGTCGCCCAGGATCAGGCCCAGGATCAGCGGCGCCAGCGGGAAGCCGGCCTTCACCAGCACGTAGCCGACCACGCCGAAGATCAGCAGCACGTACACGCTCTGCATCGTGTTGTTGAGCGCATAGGCGCCGATCACGCACAGCACCAGCACGATCGGCGCCAGCACGGCGAGGCGCACGGTGGTGAGCCGTAGCACGAAGAAGCGTGCTGGCCCAGATGATCATCACCATCAGCGGATGGGCCAGGATGTAGGCCGCGTAGATGCCGTAGGCGAGGTCGGGGTTCTGCGACACGAACAGCGGGCCCGACTGGATGCCGTGGATGGTCATGGCGCCCAGCATCACGGCTGTGACCGCGTCGCCCGGAATGCCGAACGCCATGATGGTCACCAGCGAGCCGCCGACGTTGGCGTTGTTGGAAGCCTCCGAGGCGATGATGCCCTCGGGATGGCCGGTGCCGAACAGCTCGGGCGTCTTGGAGAACTTCTTGGCCTGGTCGTAGGCCAGCACGCTGGCCGCGCTGCCGCCGATCGCCGGCAGCACGCCGATGAGGATGCCGACGATCACCGACCACAGGAACAGGAACGGCCGCCCCAGGATCTCGCCGATCACCTTCAAGTGCGCCACCGACAGGCTCGGGCGCTTTGCCACCACCTCGCCCTGCGCTCCCGGCTGCCGCATCTTCTCGATGTCGGTCATGATCTGCGCGAAGGCGAAGATGCCGATCAGCACGGGCAGGAACGGCGAAGCCGCCGCCGATGAAGTCCGAGCCGAACGTGAAGCGCGGCACCGCCCCGATCGGGTCGGTGCCGATCACCGTGATGAGCAGGCCGATGGCCGTGGAGAGCAGGCCCTTGACCAGCGAGGCCTCGGCCAGACCGGCCACCATCGCCATCGCCAGCACGAACAGCGAGAAATACTCCCACGGCCCGAACGCCAGCGCGATCGCTGCCAGCGGCCCCGTGACCAGGATCAGGAACAGCGCCGCCAACCAGCCCGCCGAAGAACGAGGCCCACACGCCGAGCCACACCGCGCGACCCGGCTCGCCATTGCGCGCCATGGGGAAGCCGTCGAACGTGGTGGCGATGGCCGACGGCGTGCCGGGGATGCCGAGCAGGCAGGCCGTGATCAGCCCGCCGGCCGAGCCGCCCACGTAGACGCCAGTCATTGCGGCGAGGCCCGCCAGCGGCTCCAGCCCGTAGGTGAAGGGCAGCAGCACGATGATGGTCATCGTGATGGTGACGCCGGGCAGCGCGCCGCCGATCACGCCGAGCAGCGTGCCCATGAACAAGGGCACAGGTACTTCCAGCTGCAGGATCGTGATGAGTGCCGCTGCCGAGCAGCTCCAGCATGGCTCACCACCCCGTCCAGCGTGCCGCGCGGCAGCAGCACCGAGCAGGTAGTGCTCGAACACCAAGTAGTGTCACGACCGCGGTGCCGACGGCGATCGCCGCCAGCATCGCCCATTGGCGCAGTGTGTGCGGCCGCTCCAGCACCATCTGGAACGCGGCGACGAACAGCGGCCGTCGCGACGCGAAAGCCGAGCAGCGGCAGCAGGACGATGTAGGCGCCCGTCGCCGCGAACGCCGCTGCGACCAGGCCATAGGCGCGCTGGGGCTGCGCTCGGCTGCCTCCGCAGGCACTGCGGCTGGCGCCCGCCGGTGCGCAATCAGGTCCTGCACCACCAGCACCGCGCTGGTGAGTGCCATGAACACCAGCACGATGATCGGGTAGAAGCCCGGGCCGACCGGCACGATGGGCAGCTTCGGCAGGCCGAACGCGAAGGGGAGCAGCGCCAGGCTGACCGCGAGGCCGATCAGCCCCGCGATCCCGTCCCGTCCCAGCCTCATTTCTTCAGCAGCCCGAGGTCGGCCATGATGACCTTGTTCTCGCCGTCGATCTTGTCGAGGAAGGCGCCGTAGTCCTTGGCGTCGAGATAGGCGACGCTGCGTGCCCTGCAGCTTCATGGACGGCGGCATACTCGGGCTCGGCCGCGGCCTTGCCGCAGGCCTCGCCCAGCTTGGCGCGCACCGGCTCGGGCGTGCCCTTCGGCACCAGCAGCCCGCGCACCACCTCGTAGACGATGTTGTGGCCGAGCTCCTTCAGCGTCGGCACGTCGGGCATGTCGGGGTGGCGCTTCTCGCTGGCGATGGCGAGGAACTTGAGCTGCCCGGCCTCGACCTTGCCCTTCTGCGTCAGGTTGGAGTCGGTGAGATCGATGTGGCCGCCGAGGATGGCGTTCATGCGCGGCGCCAGGCCGTCATAGGACACGTACTTCAGCTTGATGCCGGCCGCCTTCTCGATCATGGCCGGGAAGATGTGGCTGGTGGAGCCGAGCGTGGCGCCGACGCTGATCTGGCCGGGCCGCGCCTTGGCGTCGGCGACGAACTCCTGCAAGGTCTTCCACGGCGTCTTGGGGCTGGAGGTCAGCACCGACGGCGTCGCCGCCAGCAGGCAGATCGGCTCGAAGTCGGTGTATTTCACGTCGGCGATGCCGGCGTAGTAGGTGAGGTGGATGTAGTCGTGCACGGCATAGAGCGTGTAGCCGTCCGCCGGCGAGCCCTTGGCCTCGCGCGCGCCCACCGTGCCCGACGCGCCGCCGACGTTGGCGATCACGATCGGCTGGCCGATGTGCTTCTGCAGCAGGGGCGCGAACGGGCGGAAGATGTTGTCGGTGTCGCCGCCGGCCGCCCACGGCACGATCATCTTGATCGGCCGGTCGGGGTACTGCTGGCGCTGGCGGCCGGCAGCGCGAAGCTGGCGGTGGCCAATGCGGCGAGCAGCAGCAAGGACTGAGCCTTCTCACAGGCAGTCCTCCCTGGTTCGATCGTCGACTTGTTGTTATTGACGCCAACACTAGCGACCGAATTCCCGCGCGGCAATCGAAGCCTTCGGCGATGTCGCCCGAGATGGTGCGATCGCGCCCGCCATTGCGCCGTCGCGAAAGCCAAGCCTTAGTCTGCTCGCGCTTCCGGCACGCTGGCAGGACGGCACGCCATGACCACCAGACCTGCACGGACCTGCCGCTGTCCGACCACGTCTCCGCCGAGACCGCGGCCCTTCAATCACGCGGTCGCTCGGCTATCCTCAGCTACCGCGCCGATGCGCCCAAGCGCCTGCGGGCCAGCTGCTCGCCGCCGACCCCGACTTCGCCTTCGGGCACACGTCCTCAAGGGCTACTTCGCCATGCTGGCGTTCAACGCCGGCGAACCTGCCTGCCGCCCGCGAGGCGCTGGACACGGCGCGGCAGCCTCTCCGCCAGCACCACGCGGCGCGAGCAGGCGCACGTCGATGCGCTGGCGACACTGGGTCGGCGGCGACATCGATGGCACGCTCGGCGACCTGGGAGCAGATCCTCGACGAGCATCCCCTCGACGTGCTGGCCTTCCGGCTGCACCACTTCCATGCGTTCTGGTACGGCCGGCCCGAGCTGATGGCGCGCGCAGGCCGACGCGGCGCTGCGGGCCTGGAGCCCCGAGCTTGCCGGCTGGTCCGCCGCTGCTCGCCTGCCGCTGCTTCGCGCACGAGGAGCTCGGCAACTACGCAGTCGCCGAGGCGTCGGGACGCGAGGCCATCGCGCTCGCACCCGGCGACCTGTGGGCCGCGCACGGCGTCGCCCACGTGCTGGAGATGCAGGGCCGGCACGAGGAGGGCATCGCCTGGCTCGCCGGGCTCGAGCCCAACTGGGAAGGCGGCAACAACCTCAATGCACCATCTGTGGTGGCATCGCGGGCTCTATCATTTCGAGCGCCGCGAGTTCGACGAGGTGCTCGACCTCTACGACCGCCGCTTCCGCAACCTCGCCTCGCCGCTGACCCAGGCGCAGCCCGACATCTACATCGACGTGCAGAACGCAGCCTCCATGCTGTTCCGCCTGGAGCGGCAGGGCGTCGACGTCGGGCGACCGCTGGGACGAGCTGGCCGACAAGGCCGAAGCGCGCATCGGCGATTGCCTCTCCGCCTTCACGCTGCCGCACTGGATGATGGCGCTGGCCGCCGCCAGCGCTGGGAGGCGGCCGGACGCATGCTCGAGGCGATGCGCGCACTTCGCAGCAGCCGGCGAGGGCACGGCGCGCGCCGCTGGTGCGCGACTGTGCGCTGCCGATCTGCGAGGCGATCCTGGCGCGCGCCAAGGGCGATCCGGCGCGCGCCTGCGACCTGATGCGGCCGGCGCTCGCCGGCATGTACCGCCTCGGCGGCAGCCACGCCCAGCAGGACGTGCTGGAGCAGCTCTTCCTCGACTGCGCCGTCGAGGCGCGCGCGCAAGGACGACGTCGACGGCGCTGCTCGATCGCGTGCGCCAGCCGCCATCCCGTGCCGCCGGACGCAGCGCGTCGGCTATGCCGACGCCGCGCTGCAGATGCTGAACTGATGACGAGACCACACGTCATCGCTTGAAAGCTCGGCATCGCCGGCCTGGGCGCCATCGGCCTGGCGGTCGCCCGCACGCGTCGATGCGGGCGACGTGCCGGGCATCGCGCTCGCGGCCGTGTCGGTGCGCGACCAGGACAAGGCGCGCGCGGCGATGGCCGGCTTCAAGTCGCCGCCCCGCCATCGTCGGCCTCGCCGCGCTGGCCGAGGCGGCCGACGTCGTCGTCGAATGCCTGCCCTCCGCGCAGTTCGCCGCCGTGGCCGAGCCCGCCATCGAGCGCGGGCGCATCTTCATGCCGCTGTCGGTCGGCATGCTCATCGACCACATGGACCTGGTCGACCGGGCGCGCGAGACGGGCGCGCGCATCATCGTGCCGACCGGCGCGCTGCTCGGCCTCGATGCGGTGCGCGCCACCGCCGAAGGCAAGCATCACCTCGGTCAGGATCGTCACGCGCAAGCCGCCCGCGGGCCTCGCCGGCGCGCCGCTGCTGGTGGAGCGCGGCATCTCCGTCGACGGCCTGAAAGAGCCGCTGCGCGTGTTCGAGGGCAGCGCGCGCGAGGCGATCGCCGGCTTTCCCGGCCAACGTCAACGTGGCCGTCGCCCTGTCGCTCGCCGGCATCGGCCCCGACCGCACGCGCGTCGAGATCTGGGCCGACCCCGGCGTCACGCGCAACACCCACACCATCATCGTCAAGTCCGACTCCTCGGACCTCGACCATGACGATCGAGAACATCCCCTCCGAGGAGAACCCGCGTACGGGCAAGATCACGGCGCTGAGCGTGCTCGCCGCGCTGCGCCGCCTGACCGCCCCGCTGGTGGTGGGGAGCTGAGCGCGCCGTCCTTGCCGTCAGCGGCCAGCGCCGCCTTCGCCTCCTCGATCAGCCAGTCGACGAACGCCTGCACGTGCGGCCGGTTGCGCGTGCTGGCCGAGCGGATGACGAAGTAGGAGCGCGAGCCGATCACGCTCTTGGAGAACGGCGCCACCAGCCGGCCCGGCCTCGATCAGCCCGGCCACCAGCCGGCCGATGCCCATGGCGACGCCCTGGCCGCTCAGCGCGGCCTGGATCATCTGCTCGTAGCTGTCGAAGCGGATGCGAGGCCGCGGGCTTGAGCCCGGCATGGCCCTGCGCGGCGAGCCAGGTGTCCCAGTCCAGCGGCCCCCGCGCCTCGTCGATGTGCAGCAGCGCGTGATGCTGCAGGTCGTCCAGCGTCTTGATGGGATGCGCATTGTCGCTCTGCAGCGCCGGGCTGCAGATGGGAAACAGCTCCTCGCCGAACAGGCGGATCGCGCTCCTCCGGTGCCTCCTCCGCCTGGCAGTAGCGCACGGCCACGTCGACCAGGCTGCGCTCCAGGTTGATGGTCTTGTAGCTGGCCGAGATGCGCACATCGACGTCGGGATGCAGCGCCGTGAACGTGCGCAGGCGCGGGATCAGCCACAGCGAGGCGAAGCCGCCGGTGGTGGTCACGGTCAGATGCGGCGCCCCGCCGTCCGCTGCGCAGGCGGTTGGTGGTCTCCTGCAGGCGCTCCAGGAACTCGGTCGCGGCGCCGCTGCAGGATGCGGCCCTGCTCGGTCAGCGCCAGGCGTGCGCGGACGCCGCTCGAACAGCGTCACGCCCAGGTGCTCCTCCAGCGCCCGGATCTGCCGGCTGACCGCCGACTGGGTGATGAACAGCTCCTCCGCCGCCTTGGTGAAGCTCAGCGTCCGGGCCGCCGCCTCGAAGCCCTGGATCAGGTCGAGCGGCGGCAGGTTGAAGCGCTTTCTATGCATTCCTTACGCTCATGCATTCAGTGAGAAATGATCGTTTGTTCCGGCTGCATGAACCCGCGTATTTCCAATAGCTGACGACGCGATCTGATCACGGATTGCCGAACTAATCAATGCGCCAGGCGCATGAATAGGAGACAGGCCATGCAACACGTGCTCGACATCCAGCCGGTGCAGCTTAGCGGCCCGGTCCGTACACCGCATCGACGGCGGCAAGGGCCTAGCAGATCACGGCCGTGCGATGGAGTTGTCTGGGTCACCCAGGCCGACGACCCGCGCGACATCATCCTGAGCCGCGGCCAGTCGTTCATCCTCGACCGCAAGGGCCTGGCCGTCGTGTACGCCCTCAAGGATGCCGCCATCGTCGTCGGTGCCGCCGGCCACATCACGGCCGCCGCAGTTCGATCCGTCGGCGGTCCGCAAGGCCGCCTGACCTGCCACTCGAGAGGGACCCATGCTCTACCAGATCCATCGCTATCCGGCCGACCTCATCGACGTGGTGCAGCCTGGCCGGCGGCCGGCGCGTGGTCATCCGGCCGGTGCTGCCGCAGGACGAGGACGCTGACCGACGGCGTTCTTCGGCGACCTGCCGGCGCCGGACCGCTACGACCGCTTCATGAGCCCGATGCGCAGCCTGCCGCCGGACCTGCTCAAGCGCTTCACCAACGTCGACTACGCGGATCACCTGGCCCTGGTGGCCGAGGTGTTCGAGGACGGCCGCGAGATCGTGGTCGCCGAGGCGCGCTACGCGCGCGGCAAGGATCGATCCGTCGGCCGAGTTCGCCGTGTCGGTGGCCGAGGACTGGCAGGGCCAAGGGCTCGCCAGCCTGCTGCTGGCGAAGCTCGCTGTGCCAGCGCCGCGACCGCCGGCGTCGCGCGCATGGTCGGCGAGACGCTGGCCACCAACGACAAGCATGCTGCACCTCGCCCGCAAGGCCGGCTTCGCCATCAGGCCGCAGCCCTGACGTGCGCGGGGTGATGCTGCTCGAGAAGGCGATGGACGCGGCCGAGCCGGCGGCGCCGTGCGGCGGGGTTGAGGCCGAGCATCTGGCTGCGGCGTAGGTTTTGCGTGTTGGCTCGGGTTTGGTGGACTCGCAAGCCGGCAGGCTCACTCCTGCTTCGACCAGTCGGGCGGAGGCTTCCAGTCGACCGTGGCGCTTTGCGTTTGAGCCCGTAGCGCCTCGGCCTGCCGCTCGAGGCTTGCCTCGTAGCGGTCGGCGACAGAGGCCCGTTGCACCGTCCACCAAAGACGGCGCTTGGAGCGCCAGCGATGCGCCTACTTTAGCTGCTCACGACTCTGTCAGCGTTTCCTGCAGCGCCTTCACGAGGCGCCTGGCCCTTTCCAGCGCCTCTTCTTCTTTTTCCTCGTCGGTCCGCGTGTCGGGCCATTTGTCGTCGCGCACCGACACGCGCACCACGATCGCGCCGTCGTCGGTGAAGGTTCCAATCTCGTACTCGGCGCGAGGGCGCTTCTTGATGATCAGCCTCGGTTCCGACATGGGCACACACTAGGCCTAGATGGGCACAAAAGCCAGGGCAGGAACAGAATTCCAAGCGGCCAGCCGCTTCCAAGGCCCGGCCGTTTCAGATCCAGGCCCGCGGCACGCGTTTCAGCTCGCGGCAACGGCATGGCATGAGCAGCGCTGAAGGCCAGCATGCGAGAACTGCGCGGGCGCGGCGCTGGAACTCGGGGCGGACGGCGGTGTTTCTAGCTGGCCAAGTGAGCAAATGCGGAGACCGTCACAATGACCAGGATAACCAGAGCAGCGCTGTTGAAGCGTCTCGGGCTTGGAGCGGTGGGCGTAGGCCTGCTGGCGCTATTGCCGACAGCGTCGTTCGCGGGGCCGATCGGTGGGGCGAACCAAGTGCAGGCGCCCTCATCCATTGCGAAAGTGGACTACCGGTGCTGGTGGAGCGACGGCGAACGTCAGTGCGCGTGGTTTGACGATGCCCCGCGTGTCTACGGCTACTATTACGAACCATACGATGAGTATCGCCCTGCATACCGCTCCAGGCGCCCCAACTCACCCGAAGCCTACTGGCCAGGCACGGAGCGCTGGTGGAAGTCAATGGATGCGTGGGGCCGAACTGGCAATCACTAGTCTGGACCGAAAAACGCGAGACCAGCCACTGCAGAGCAATCGCTGCGATTGCTCTGCGGCATTTGTGTCGGCATCAACGTGGCAAGTGCGGAGCCCCGGTACCACAGTTGCGTGATCTCAGGGCACCTCTGCGCCGATAACCGGCGAGGCGAAGCTGTTCCCAGTGCTCGGATTTGATATATGAACTGTGAAGGGGGTGCACGACCGGGAAATACCTCCGGCATGATGGGGAGGGAAGCGGGCGCGGCTCGTTCACGACCAGACCTTCAGCGAAGGCGGATATTAGTTGGGTGAGCAAATTCGGAGACTGATCTTATGAACGGCAAGACCAATATCGCACGATTGCAGCATCTCGGCCTTGGGGCGGCGGGCGTGGGCCTGCTGGCGCTGCTGTTGCCTACGTCCTCGTTCGCCGCCCCGATCGGCGGCGTCGCCGACGTGCGAGCCCCCTCGGCTGTTACACCTGTGGAATACCAGTGCTGGTACGCCGACGGCAGACCGCACTGCGCCAACCTAAATGTTCCAGCCGGCCCGCGGGTGTACCGCTATTACAGGCCGTACTACCACTACTACAGGCCGAACTATGGCCGCGTGTACCGCCCCGTCAAACGGCCCGAGGCCTACTGGACGGGCTCGAAGCGCTGGTGGAAGTCGATGGAGTACTGGGGCCGTACTGGCAACCAGGACTAGCTCGAGCAGATCGAACGCAAGCGCTGTCGAATTTGCGTGGCCGCCGTCACACCATGCGTGATGGCGGCCGGTGCTTTGCACGATTTCGATGGTACTGGTAGCGGAGCCCGGACTTGAACCGGGGACCTACGGATTATGATAGCGAGAACTGAAATAGAAAGCCAACTGAATCAGTGACTTAACCGGGCGCCCGTTGCAACCAGTGCCCTAGAGTGCAGAGCCATACAGCACCCAACCGCGCAAAATACCCGCACGCCTGCGTCGCCGCCGCAACGCTTCAATTCTCATCATACCACTGTTTTGCGTTGGGCAGGACCTGTTTTCCCTCAGCCGACGTCTGTGGTCGTAATTCCTATCTAGTTTTGATCGACGCGGCGGCTCGTGCGCATCGTGGACAGGCGACGCCGTGGCAGGCGCGGCACCAGGCCTTGCCGCAGGAGGGGCAGGGAGCCTGTCCCTCCAAGTCGGTCAGATGGAGATGATCGTCGCAGACCAGGCGCGCGCGCTCCAGCCCGAGTCCCCAATCGCAGAGCGGCGGCTCCATCATGCGGGCCGCGGGATGCCAGTCGATGGCGCACGATCCGCTCGCCCTTGCGCCGCTTGATCAGCACCTCGTAGCGATGCACCGGGGCGAAGAGCACCAGCCCCTGCACCCAATCGACCGTCACCCGCAAAGCGTAGTTGTGGCGCAGATCGTCGAGCTTGGCGGCATATTCGCGCTCGATGGCGGCGACCCGCAGGGTCTCGCGCTTGCGGTCGGCCTCCGCCTTGTCGCCCGTAGCCGACCGCAGAGCGCGGCAAGCTTCATCTGCGCGGTCCGGCGCAGATCGTCGTGATACTCGTGGACCCGGCCGCGGTCGCGGTCGAGCCGGCGGCGCATGGCGCGCAGGAACGGCTCCAGATCGCGCCGCACATGATGTTCGAGCCGCGCGCGTGACCCGCGCGGCGAGCATCGGCGCGTCGCAGGCCGGGCCCGCCGCGCGGCGTAGTGTCGCGGTTCGGGCGCCTGCCACTCCATGTCGCCTGCCAGCAGCTGGCGCAGCCGGCCGACAATGTCGCCGTCGAGGACCGCGCCGGTGCCCTGGTTGAAGCCGAGCCAGACCAGCCCCTCGCGCTTTTCGTCGGAGATGGCGGTATAGCGGAAGGCGAGCAGCAGGCAGCGCGTCCAGGCGGGCTTGGCGTCACGCAAGCGCCAGACCGCGTTGGGCAGATCGAGCGCGCGATCGAGCAGGCGCTCGGGGTCGCTCGGCGGGGCGACGGTGCCCGGGAGGACGAGCTGGCGCTCGGCGAAGCGGCCGCGCTCGCCGAGCAGGGCGCCGAACCGGTCGAGCCAGTCGCCCTCGAGCCCGATCGGCATCGCGCCCGGCGGCAGCTGGGCGCCGAAGCCCAGCCGCGCCAGCTCCGGCCAGCCCATGGCGGCGCGCAGCGGCTCGGGCGCCAGCACGTCGAGCCCATCCGGCTCCACCGGCTCGACGGCCGCGCCCTCGCTCTCCAGCAAGTCGGCGACGAAATCGCGCAGCGCTCCCATGGCTCGCCCTCACGCCGCCTCGAAATCCTCGCCGAACAGCTTCTCGTCGAGCGCCTTGGCGCCCTCGATGCTGCCTGCTGGCGTCGTCGAGCCGCCGGCCGAGCGCGTCGAAGGCCTGCGGCGCGGGCGGCCTCGGTCGTCTCCAGCCATGCCTCGAGCACGAGGTCGGGGAACTCGCGCTCCTCCTCGAGGCCGCCGAGGATGGCGCCGACCTCGCCGACGACCAGCTCGAACATCGAGATCTTCTCATCGAGCAGCGCCAGCACCTGCTCCTCCAGCGTGCCGCGCGTGACCAGATTGAAGACGAACACCTCGCGGTCCTGGCCGATGCGGTCGATGCGGCCGATGCGCTGCTCGATCGCCATCGGGTTCCAGGGCACGTCGAAGTTGATCAAGGTATTGCAGAACTGGATGTTGCGCCCTTCGCCGCCCGACTGCGTGCACAGCAGGACCGTCGCATGGTCGCGAAACTCGGCGATCGCCGCGTCCTTCTCCGGGCCGCTCAGGCTGCCGTCGAAGCGCGCGAAGCGACAACGCCGGCCTCGGCGAGACGATCGGCGAGATGGGCGAGCGTCTCGCGCGAATGGACGAAGACGAGCTTCTTCTCCGTCCGGATTGCGCTGCACGAGATCGATCAGCGCCGCCTCCTTGCCGCCCCTGCCGATCGCGGCCCAGCGGTCGGCGAGCTCGCGCCAAGCCGGATCGCCGCGCGTTTCGCGCGGCGATCCGCGCGAGCGGCGCTCGCAGCGGCCGCCGGCGAGGAGCCTGCCGCGCCCAGCAGATGATGCAGGGCCAGGCGCTGGCGGCCCGCCCCGCCCTCCGCCGCCAGCCGCCGCGCGGCCGCCGCGAGGTCGGCGTAGGCCTCGGCCTCCCCCGGTGCGCCGTCGACCTTGATGGTGGTGGCGTGGCGGCGCGGCAGCTTGAGAGCGACGACGGCGCGGGTGTTGCGAATCATGGCGCCGCGCATGAGCGTCGCGCAGGCGTTCGGGATTGGCCGGCTGGCGCGGCTTGCCCGGCGTCATGTAGGCGGCGCGGAATTCCTTCAGCGTCTTGAAGATGCCGGGCTTCAGCAGCGTCAGCAGATTGTAGAGCTCGATCAGGTCGTTCTGCACCGGCGTCGCCGACAGCAGGAGCAGGAAGCGCTTGTTGAGCGCGTCGACGAGCTTCCAGCTCTGGCTCGATCGGTCGCGCAGATGGTGCGCCTCGTCGACGATGACGAGATCGAACTGGCGCTCGAGCGAGGCGTTCGGCGTGCTCGCGCCGCCGCGCGGTGGCGATCGAGGCGACGATGCGATCCTGGTCCCAGAACGCCTGCGGGTCGTCGCGCAGCAACGGGTCGTAGGTGGTGGCGAAGGCAAGGCCGAACTTGGTCTCCAGCTCCTCGCGCCACTGGCCGACGAGCGAGGCCGGCGTGAGCACCAGGATGCGCTCGGCCATGCCGCGCAGCGCATATTCCTTGAGCACCATGCCGGCTTCGATCGTCTTGCCGAGCCCGACCTCGTCGGCCAGCAGGACGCGGCCGCGGAACTGCTTGAGCACCTTGCGCACGGTCTCGATCTGATGCCACAGCGGCTCGACGCCGGTGAGATGCGGCAGGCACAGCAGCTCGTCGAAGCCCTGCGCGAGGCCGAGATGGGCGAGCCGCTCGCGCAGGCCGAACCAGCGGCCATCCTGCTCCGGGTCGCGCGACGCGGCCGACGACAGCGGCGCCAGGTCGATCTCGATCGTGAATGGAATTTCGATGTCGACGCGCGGCAAGGGCGGCGGCGCGGGTGCCGTCCCGGCCAACGGCCGCACGGACCCATCGCCCCGGGGCTGCGCCGGTGGAGCCGCGCGCGGACGAGGCGCGGGGCTTGCCTTCGCCTTGGGGGGTGCAGGGGGCCTCGCGAGCGCCACCGGGCGCCGGCCAGGGGCGGGTGGCGGGCTGCCCATGATGCCGTCGAGGAGTTGGATCAATCGCGGCAAGCATGGGAAGCCAGGGGGGAAGACCGATAGCGCGGCGCGCCGGCTGCTGCTCAGTCCATGCTGCTTCAAGAGCGCCTTGGCGGCGGTACGCTTGTTGAGCTGATGCAGCGCAAGCGCGTGCAGGAGATGCGCAGCCGGCGCCCGCCCCCGCTTGGCGAACCGGTTGAGAAACGCAAGCGCCCGCTCGGGCCGCTCGTCGAGCACCGCGGCAGTGGCGGCCATCAGGAGAAGCGCGATGTCGGTGGGGCAGGCCGCAACCGCCTCTTCCGCGAGCGGCAGGACCCGCAAGCCGGCGCTCGTGTCCGCGAACGCCACGAGCAGTCTATCCGACCAGACGTCGGCCGCGTCCAGCGACTCGTCGAACAGGTCCGCCTGGCGCACTGCAGGACTTGCCATGACCCCTCGCCGTCCAACTCGATAACGCGGGGAACGTCTTGCGCAAGGTACGCTTGCAACAGGCCGATGCCTGGTGCCGCGGTACGCAACACCTACCCCGCAAGAGAATCGCGACCGACATCGCCCATATAAGCGCGTGATAGTCCCACCCGCTGCCTGCCCTTCATTGCGTTCTGTGGATTTCCTGTTTCTTGGCAGGTGGTGTGGCGATGAGCTTCAGCTCTTTCGAGTCCATGTCCCGCGGGAGGGTGGATGATGCCGCCCGGTAGGCGGCGGCGAGCACTCCGGCGAGCGCCGGTAGGAAGCGGCTTCCGCCTGTCGGCCGTCGTTCATAGATCGGCTGCGTTGAACCTATTGCTCGGCTGCGTTGAACCTATTGCAGGACGCTTGCCCTCGGCGAGGCGTTCACGCTATCCGCCGCCGTCGGATTATTGCTATCCGCCGCGCTCGGATTGTTGGTTGGGCTTCGCTACAAGGTTCCTGCCGTTCTCACCGTATCGGCCGGGTTAGTGATTGCCGGCATGGTCGCCGCAGTGCTGATGAAATGGTCGTTTGGGATTGCCCTGGTTAACGTGCTTAGCATCGCGATTGGCTTTCAATGCGGCTACTTGCTGGCCCTTGTGCTCGGCAACATGGCGACGCGGGGCAATTGAATCCTTGGAGTGAAGCCATACCTGCACTTGGGCACGTTGGGGTAGATCAGTGGTGACCAGGCATCGCCAGCGTTTCGATCTCTAGTCTCGATCCGAAGTTCGGCCTAATTCGTGATGCGCCCGGCGCCTTGCACACCAAAGGCACCGAGCATGGCACGGGCTTGCGGTAGCGACGCGAATAGCGTCTTGTTGAGGCACTCGTCGCGCAGCCGGCTTATGAAGCTCTCCACGAATGCGTTCTGTTGCGGTTTGCCCGGTGCGATGTAGTACCAGTCAACGCCGGTCGTCTGCGTCCACCTCGGGATCGCCTCGGAGACGCTAGTGCGACATGTCTCGTGCTGGTCCGCACGCCGGCTTCGGCAGCAAGCTGAACCTCTGGTTAACCTGGAGCGCGCCTCATCTGGAAGCCTGCTTGAACACAAATTTCATGAGCCGATCCGGCCTATAGGCAACACATGGAAAACGAAGCCTGGCGCCGGATAAACCAGCTATCAGCTGGGCCTGCGGCGCCGTCGGAAAAACGGCCTGCCGTGTCGTTTTGCCGCGAGATTCTCCGGCTGCTCGGTTGCATGCGCCCGTATGCACTCTCTGAGCTGGAAGGTCTTTCACGAAAGTTGCAGGAGAAAGATGTAGCGACGACATTTCCGTCCACTTCATGCGCCTTTTGCCATGCGCCAGTTATTGCCGAGTTCGCCAGCACGATCACGAGCCGGCCATGTCATCGTTGTGACGCGGGGGAGGCCGCCTCGCCCTCGTCGGGATTCACCTCGTCTGCACGCCCGATACTCGGCCGCGCCGCCTTCCGCTACACTGCGGCAAGCAGAAGTGTGGGGGCAGTCCTCGGGCCAACAAGCATGCGCGTGAGGCAGGCACTATTCCTGGTCGGCGGCCAAGGAACGCGGCTGGGCGCGATCACGGCGAACACACCCAAGCCGCTGCTCGAGATCGCCCCCGGCCTCCGCTTCCTCGACGTCCTTCTCGAGCAGGCGGCGCGCCACGGCTTCACCAACATCGTTCTTCTTGCCGGCCATCTGGGGGAGCAGGTCGAAGCGTCTCTATCACGGGCCGCAGAGTGCGCGACGCGACGGTCGACCGTCGTGCGCGAAAGCGTGCCGGCTGGCACAGGAGGAGCGCTGGCACTCGCGCAGGAATCGGCTCGATCCGTGGTTCCTGATGGCCAATGGCGACACGCTGTTCGACATCAATCTGCGCCAATTGGCAGCTGGCCCGCTCGACGGGTTCGTCGGTCGCTTGGCCTTGCGGGAGTCGCCGGATGCCTCGCGCTATCGGCGCTGGTCAGACTGGCAGGATGATCGCATCGTGGCCTTTCAGCGAGAAGAGCGCCGGCGTCGCCGAGCCGGGCCTGATCAGTGGCGGCATCTATCTGCTTGAGCCGTCGAAATCCTGCGACTATCTGCAGGTCCCGTGCTCGCTCGAGATGCGAGGTCTTTCCGCAACTCGTCGCAGGCCGGGTTGCTGCGTGGACAGGCGCTTCGAGGGCTACTTCCAGGACATCGGCCTGCCCGAGTCTCTGGCGCAGGCGGCCGGCGACATGCCCGAGCCTCTTGTCAGGCCCGGCGGCGTTCCTCGACCGTGACGGTGTGCTCAATGTCGACAAGGGCTACACGCATCGGCCAGAGGATCTCGAGCTGGATCCCAGGCGCGCGCGAGGCGGTTCTGAAGCTCAACTGCGCCGGCTACCACGTCTTCGTCACCACCAATCAGGCCGGAGTGGCGCGCGGTTACTATGACGAGCGCGCAGGTGGCGGCCTTCCACGAGCACATGCAGGACGAGCTGGCCGAGATCGGCGCTCACATCGACGCGTTCTACTACTGCCCCTTCCACGAGGACGCATCGGTCGACGCCTATCGCGCCGTCGATCATCCCGATCGCAAGCCCAATCCCGGCATGATCCTGCGCGCTATGCGCGAATGGACGGATCGACGCTGCGCGCAGCTTCCTGATCGGAGACCGCGAGAGCGACATGGAGGCGGCCCGGCGACGCCGGCCTTCGCAGGGTTTCGTTCATTCCGGCGGCGATCTTGCGTTCACCGACGCGACTCTTGATGCAGACGCTGGCGGGCGTTGCACGGCATCGACGTCAATGGCTGATCCTCTCAACGATGCCGTGCGGCATTGGATGTTCGAGGAGGCCCTGCCGTTCTGGGCCGAGCACGGCGTCGACCGCGCGTTCGGCGGATACGTGGAGCAGCTGCGCCTCGACGGCTCGGACGCCGCGGTCGACTTCAAGCGGGTGCGGGTGATCGGCCGGCAAATCTATGTCTTCTCGCATGCCGCGCTGCTGGGGCGCAGACGACGGTGCCGACCTTGCGCGGCACGGCTACGAGTTCCTGATCGGCAAGGCCTGGCTGGGCCCTGATCGGGGCTGGGCGCGCCGTGCTGGATCGCGAGGGGCGCGTCATCGACCCGACTCCCGATCTCTACGATCACGCGTTCGTCCTGTTCGCGCTTGGGTGGTACTTACCGTCTCACTCGCGATCGCAGACGCGCTGACCTGGGCGCTGCGGACGGTCGACTTCCTCGATTCTCATATGCGCCACCCCAATGGGCGTCGGCTACCTCACCGAGATGCCGGCCGCCGGATCATCGCAAGCAGAACCCTCACATGCATCTATTGGAGGCAGCTCTCGTCAACCTCGAGGCGAGCGGCGATGAGCGCTTCCTCGCCGCTCGCCGATGAGATGGTGACGCTGTTCCGCGACCATTTCTACGATCGCGCGACGCAGACGCTGGCTGAGTACTTCGACGACAGACTGGCGCGCGTGCGCCGGGCGACGCGCGGCCGCATGATCGAGCCTGGCCATCATTTCGAGTGGGCCTGGCTCCTTGCCGGCTATCAGAGGCGGCACGGGACGAGAGGTGACGGGATCTTGCGTGCGCGGCCTCGTGGCCTTTGCGGAGACTCACGGGGTGGATCCGCAAAGCGGCGCCACCTTCAACCTGGTCCGCGACGACGGCTTGGTGCTCGATCGCAGTTCACGCACCTGGCCCAACACGGAGCGCATTCAGGCCGGCGTGGCGATGTTCGAGCTGGAGGGTCGCGATCCGCGTCCCGTCTTCGAGCAGAGCGGCCGGCTCCTCCTGGAGCGCTACCTGTCGCATGCGCCGCGAGGCACATGGATCGATCACTTCGCAGCGGATGGGACGCCGCAAGCGACATACGATTCCAGCCTCGACGCTCTACCACGTGTTCATCGCATTCGCGGAGATGCTGAGGGTCGAGGAGGCGGTAGCGCACGCGTTTCCCGACTGAGAACAGTTGATCGACAAGCGCGCCATCGTTTACTCGCCTGGCTCGATGGTGCTGAGATCGCATCCAGAATTCCAAGGGTCGGACGCAGTATGCGTGTTCTCGTCACCGGGCGGTGCTGGCTATATTGGCTCTGTTTTGGTCCCGACTTCTGCTCGACCGCGGCCACAACGTAACGGTCCTCGATACACTTCCCCGAGGCACCACCGAATTGGCCCCTGCTGCCGCTTCACCGAGCTTCAACCCGGTCCGCGGCGATGCGCGCGACGAGCGCATGCTGGACGAGCTCGTGCCGACGCGCCGATGTCATAATCCCGCTGGCCGCACTGGTCGGCGCTCCGCTGTGCAAGGAGGACCCGATCGCGGCCCGGACCACCAACCTGGACGCCGTCGTCGCGCTCGCCAAGCGGGTCACGCAAGGCACAAATGGTGATCTACCCGACGACCAATTCCGGCTACGGCGTCGGCGAAGCCGGCAAGTTCTGCACCGAGGACGACGCCGCTGCGAGCCGATCTCGCTCTACGGCGTGACGAAGGTCGAGGCGGAGCAGCGCGGTGCTGGAGCGAGGCGAAGGCGTGACGCTGCGCCTCGCCACGGTGTTCGGCATGTCGCCGCGGATGCGCATCGACCTGCTGGTCAACGACTTCACCTGGCGCGCCGTCACCGACCGCGCCGTCGTCGATCTTCGAAGGCCACTTCAAGCGCAACTACATCCACATTCGCGACGTGGCCAAAGGCTTCGAGCACGCCATCGCCAACTTCGACGACGATGCGCGGCCAGGCCTACAACGTGGGGCTCTCGGACGCGAACCTGTCGAAGCTCGAGCTGTGCGCCAAGATCAAGGAGCAGGTGCCGGGCTTCGTCTACCTCGAGGCGCCGATCGGCGAGGACCCCGACAAGCGCGACTACATCGTCTCCAACGAGAAGATCGAGCGCACCGGCTGGGCGCCCGGACTGGACGCTGGAGGCCGGCATCGCCGAGCTGATCCGGGGCTACCGGATGCTTCGCAACTCCCGCTACGCGAACGTTTGAGGTTCAGCACATGATCATCGTTCGCAGCCCGTTGCGCGTGTCCTTCTTCGGCGGCGGCACCGACCATCCCTCCTGGTTCAATCGGTCCGAGCCCGGCGCCGTCCTGTCGACGACCATCAACAAGTACATCTACGTGCAGCTGCGCCGGCTGCCGGCGGTGTTCGATTTCAACTATCGCATCGCCTGGGGCATGCTCGAGGAGGTCAAGACCCTCAACGAGATCCAGCATCCGGTCGTGCGCGAGGTGCTCAGGCACTACGCGCCGCCGACGAGACGGGATACGAGGTCATCTACAACGCCGACCTGCCGTCGAAGACGGGCCTCGGCTCCAGCTCGGCCTTCACCGTATCCCTGCTGCACGCCTTCTTCGGCAATCAGGAGAGGCTCTGCTCCAAGCCGTTCCTCGCGCGCGAGGCGATCTTCGTCGAGCAGCAGCTGCTGAAGGAAACGGTCGGCTGCCAGGATCAGATCGCGGCGGCCTATGGCGGCCTCAACCGCATCGATTTCTACGCCGGACGGCGATTATCGCGTCAGGCCGCTGCACGTGCCGGCCGCGCGCCGGCAGGAGCTCGAAGCACTCGATGATGATGTTCTTCACCGGCTTCACGCGCTCGGCCGACGACCATCGAGAAGCGCAAGATCGCCAAGTTCCCCGATCGCACCGCCGAGCTGCGCGCCATCTACGAGATGGTCAACGAAGGCGAGCGCATCCTGCTCGACCCGTCGCGGCCGCTTGCGCGATCTCGGCGACCTGCTGCACCAGGCCTGGATGGACAAGCGCAAGCTCGACGACTCCGTCTCCAACGAGACCATCGACGAGAGCTACGAGGCCGGCCCGCAAGGCCGGCGCGCTCGGCGGCAAGCTGCTGGGCGCGGGCGGCGGCGGCTTCCTGCTGATGTTCGTCCCGCCCGACCGGCAGCGCTGCCGTGCATGGCAGGCCATGCGCGGACCTGAGCACGTGCCGCTCCGCATGGAGCGCGATGGCACGTCGGTCGTGCTCTACAATCCCGGAGCTGACGTCGCAACTACCTGACCGGCCAGTGGCGCAGGTGTCGTGAGCCATTGCGGGGCCACAGGTCATGCACGACGACGCGACGCAGGTGCCGGGACCCGCAGCAAGGCCGAGGATGTCGCGCGCTTCGTCTGCCGCGACGGCGACAGGCGCTCTGGGCGGGCATCGAGCGTGCGCTCGACAACGGGCTATGGCGTCGTGTTCGTGACCGACGCGCGCCGGCGCCCTGATCGGGCGTTGCCAGCGCTCGACCATCTGCGGGCGGCGGTCCGCAAGGGTGCGCATCTCGGCTTCGCTGCGGCTGGGCGAGGTGGCCGTCGCCTGTGGGATCCGCACGAGCAACGCGGCGCCGCTGACGCCGATCCTCGACGACAGCAAGCGCATCGTCGACGTGCGCGTCCGCCCAGAGGCCAGGCTTCTTGCCCGTCGCCGAGCCCGACCTTTCGCATGCCTGAGCTGCGCAACCTGATCGATGCCTACCTGTCGACCTGGATTTCCTCGATCGGCGACTACGTGCGCGCCTTCGAGCAGCGACTTCGCCGACAAGGTCGGCATCGAGCCATGGCGTCGCCACCTCGCAACGGCACCGTGTCGCTGCACCTGGCGCTCGCCGCGCTCGGCATCGGCGAGGGCGACGAGGTCATCGTGCCGGACTTCACCTTCGCGGCGTCGGCCAACACCGTGCATCCACGTCGGCGCGCGGCCCGTGCTGGTCGATGTGGACCCCGATACCTGGTGCATCTCGCTCGAGGCGATCGAGAAGGCGATCACGCCGCGCACGCGCGCGATCATGCCGGTGCACGTGTTCGGCCGGCCCGGCGCCGATGACGCGAGATCGCCGCGCTCGCCAAGGCGCGCGGCCTGTTCGTGATCGAGGACTGCGCCGAGGCGCACGGCGCGCGCTACGACGGCAAGCCGGTCGGGTCGTTCTCGCGACATCGCCAGCTTCTCGTTCTACGCCAACAAGATCATCACCACCGGCGAAGGCGGCATCTGCGTCACCAACAATCCCGAGCTGGCCGCCAGGCATGCGCATGCTGCGCGACCACGGCATGCGGCCCGAGCGGCGCTACTGGCACGAGGAAGCCGGGCTTCAACTTCCGCATGACCAACCTGCAGGCGGCGATCGGCTGCGCGCAGCTCGAGCGCATGGACGAGCTGCTCGCCATGCGGCGCGACGTGCATCGGCATGTACGAGACGGCGCTGGCCGATGTGCCGGGCATTGCGCTTCCGCCGGCCATGTCGGCCGCGCTGCGAGCCGGTGATCTGGTTCGCCTGCGCGCTGACGCCGCCGGAAAAGCGCCCGGCCCTGATCGCGGCCTGCCGGAGGCCAACATCGACCTGCGGCCGTTCTTCCACGGGCTGTCGGCGATGCCGGCCTATCGCCGATTCGCGCGGGTGTGCCCGGTCAGCTCGCGCGCTGTCGCATGGCGGGCGTCAATCTGCCGACCTCGCGCAAGGTCGATGTCCGTGTGGCGAGGACCATCGCCGATATTTTTCGCCGCGTGCTCGAGGGCTAAGGCCTCCGCGGCTGTTGCGCCGCGACGAAGCGGCGGCGCGACCAATATCAGGGCGTTGCCCGCGTGCAATGCCTGCTGGCGTCTAGCATGCAGACCGCCCAACGCTTACTTCGTGAATGGGCAGAAGCTTAGGTCGCATCACTGCGGCTTTGAAGTCGGCCCGCGTTTGCAGATGATCGATGCGGGGAACCGGCAAGGCTGCCCCGCCTCGGTAAACGCAATGTGCTCGTAGCGGACAGCCAGAGGGCGTCCGGGATAGACGAAGCGGCCGAGCCAACCTTCCATGCCCTTGCCGTTCCAGACACTGAGATGAATCGTGCCAGGAGTGACCGGAAATGGCTCGTCCGCCTCCCTCTTTACCTCGTGAATAAGGCGACCGTTGACGAACCAGCGCAAAGCATCCGGCAGCCACTCGAAGGCGTAGTCGTTCATCGATGCTGTCGTATCGAAATCGAGTTCGACCACCTTGCCGCGCTGCGAGACAGCGTTGACAAAATAATTGACCTGAATTTTTGCTCGGGCTCTTGCCCACGAACTCGATGTCGATCTCATCGTGCGGCGGTCGGATAAAGGTAAAAAATGCGCTGACGGTGCCGGGCACTGCGCCAGCTGCACGCATTCGCACTTCGTACATTCCATGCCCGTAAGCCTCTGCCGATTGCATCTCGGCGCACGTGAAGCTGCTTCTTGAATTGGGCGTGTCGGTGAGCCTCAACTCCAGGCCTCCCGCGACAGGCTGCACGTGATTTTCAAGAAAGAGGCAGTCTTGGAAATCGCCGCTGGCCCTATTGTTTGAAACAATCCACCGGCGGCGATCAAAAGTGGAAAAGTCCTCAAAGAACGACTTCCCACGGGAAACGAGCTTGGCTTCCTGGCCCAGGACATCCTGGGCCGAGATGCAAGACAGCAGCGCCGCGGACAACATGTGTGCGGGTCGGGGCGTGCATGCTCTCAACATGGGTACCCTTTACAATGCCGGTCGCTGCTTCGGACGTCACGTTCGCACCCTTCGTTCGCCGTCCGGGCGAGGTCAAACGGGCTGACATCGCACACGCACCACAATTGCGCCCGTTCGAGCTGTTACGCCTGCCTAGGGTTGACGGAAGCTCATTGTTCGCTCTACGTTCTCAAGACTGGAATTGGATACATAGTTGACGCAAGGTGCAGAAGCGACGGCCAGCTGATACATCGGCTGGAGCTGAACTGTAAGGGCCTTCGCCACACGCCAGTCATCGGGGCGCAACACAAAGTAACCAGAGTGCGCTGCCGAGATGGCTTGAGTTTTGCTTTTTGTGCAAAGCAAGAGTTAAGGAGACGTGAATTAGTACGTTGGTGTGCGGGAAGTTCTATGTGTGCGTACATTCTTAAGACGGATGATCTTGCCGACGATGGCGTTAGTAGCCTTCCAGGATCGGCCAGCACGATAGCGAGCTTCTTCTCCCGCAACAGGGCGGCAGAACAGGGCTCGGGGCGGAAGTTTCGGCGAAAACAGGCCGGACCGCTTGGTGGCGTGCCTAAGCGGATTTTCGACATTTTGGGAGCTTCGATCGCGCTTATCCTGTTGGCGCCTATCATCATTCTCGTGGCCGGGCTGATCCGCCTGTTGCTCGGGAAGCCGATACTCTTTCGCGCAGGAACGCGTAGGCTTCGATGGCAAGAGCTTCATCTGCTACAAGTTCCGCACGA
>CAVRVK010000002.1:0-569545 GCA_963724565.1 uncultured Alphaproteobacteria bacterium | reverse complement strand
ACTCGAGCGTGTGGTGGAGGCGTGCATCGCGGCAGGCCTGGTCGGTGGAGAGGGCTTCGCGGTCGATGCCAGCCTGATCGCGGCGGACGCCAACAAGCAGCGCTCGATCCCGGGCAAGGACTGGGACAAGAAGCGTGACCCGGAGACCGCGAGCCGGGCGGTGAAGGAGTATCTGGCAACGCTCGACGACGCGGCCTTCGGAACGGCGAGCGAGGTGACGCCGAAGTTCGTCTCACCGTCCGATCCGGCGGCGCAATGGACAGGTGCGATGCGGGGACCGGCGTTCTTCGCCTACGCCGACAACTACCTGATCGACGTGAAGTTCGGCATCATCATGGATGTGGAAGCCAGCCGCGCCATCCGCCAGGCCGAGGTCGGCGCCGCCAAGACCATGATCGAGCGCACCGAGGAGCGCTTCGGATTGAAGCCTGAGCGGCTGGCGGCGGATACGGCATATGGTTCAGCAGCGAACCTCGACTGGCTGGTCAACGAGAAGAGAATTGCGCCGCACATCCCGGTGATCGACAAGTCCAAACGTGAGGACGGCACGTTCTCGCGCGAGGACTTCACCTTCGACAAAGTGCGCGACCTCTACATCTGTCCAGCAGGCGAGCTTCTGAGAACAACGGGCACGGTCAGCACCGACCATGCAATGCGCTACATCGCACCCGTGCCGGTGTGCCGAGCGTGCCCGCTCAAGCCAAAATGCTGCCCCAACATGCCCGCGCGCAGGATCGTGCGCGACATCAACGAGGACGCCCGCGACGTGGCTCGCGCGCTCGCCAAAACCGAGGCGTTTGAGCGATCTTGCCGCGACCGCAAGCGCGTCGAGATGCTGTTCGCCCATCTCAAGCGCATCCTCAGGCTCGGCCGTCTTCGCCTGCGCGGCCCACGCGGGGCGCAAGACGAGTTTACGCTCGCAGCCATCGCCCAGAACCTGCGCCGCCTCGCGAAGTTCGTTGCCAGACCGCCGCCACCACCCACGGCGTGCGTTGCGTAAGCGTCGCGTGCGTCAGTGTACGCGTCGAAGCCGCCGTCCCCTCAGGGGCGAACGGCAACCTGGGGACATTGCCACCCCTCTGCCGGCCGACCCTGCCCGTCCGTTCGCCGACTTTTGCAACAAAATCTGCCACATCCGGACTAACGATGGCACGAGCAACGGCTTGAGAGCTCTCACGCGGCCGGTGCGTGGATCAGCCTATTGACGTCGTACTCCTTCAGGTATTGGTCCAGACCCCAACGCTTTACCTGAGCCATGATCTCCGTGAACTCGGTCTGCGGAATTGGCTGACATACGAAACGTTCGCCGCGACCGAACCTCCCATAGTCCCATGAACGATCTTGAAACTCGGCTGGAACTGCAAGTTCCCAAAGTTTGAGATATCTCGGCAGTTCCGCCGCGAGCGCAGCCTCGGCGCGGGCTAGCGCTTTCATGTAACCGCTCACCACCGCTGGCTCGGCGTTCGCCGGGGCCCACCAAATCGTATGGAACTCATCCTCCATAATCTTGCGAAGCCCCAACTGCTCGGCCATCGCGATCTGCGGTGGAAGCAGACTGGCGGCTTCCACTTCCTTGTTGAGTAGCGCCTGAAGTCGTGCACCAAAGCCACCCGTGTTCACAATCTTGATCTGTTCGAGCGGCAGATATCTCTCGAGGCGATAGGGCACGTTGAAATGACTGCCGGCGCGCAAGCCAACAGCGATCGGCACACCCGCCAGATCCTCCGGTCGCTTGATGGATGAATTGGGTCGAACGAAGATTGCCCAGGGCGAGATGCCGTAGCCGTCGCGTACAATGCGCCCCATGCCGGCGCTCGCGTTGCACACCGTTCCCCATGCGCAGGCGCCCTGGATTACGTCCTCCTTCGATTGGGTATAGGGCCGGTCCTGAGGGCGTTGGAAATATTCGAGACCCTTCCAACTCGACTGGGTGCCGCGGAACGTCTTCCAGTCGAACTCGACATCCAGCCCTTCGGCAGCGAAATAGCCTTCCTGATGTGCCACGAAATCGTTGAGACCCATTCCCTTGGGGGCGACCTTCACTGCTCTCAACGTTGTCATGAGCTTTCTCCAACGCTTGGCGGCCTTCCTGGTCAGCCCTAGCCCCAACGAATCTATCCCCAGTTCCCTGGTGCCGCACTTCACGAGCAACATAGCTGGAGCCTGAAGCCGCGGAAACTCTCTCCGTGTCCTTGGGTTAGTCCGGTAACGGTGCGCTGGGGTCAGTTCGGCGAAACGAGCCCGGCGAGCCGGTGTCGGGGACTCAAACGGGCGGGCCGGGGCGGAGATGGCAGGCGGCGAGGTGGCCGGGAGCGACCTCGCGCATGAGGGGTGGTTCCACGCGGCAGCGCTGCTCGGCGTAGGGACAGCGGGTGTGGAAATGACATCCTGGTGGAGGCCGAATCGGGCTTGGTATCTCGCCCTGCAGGATGATGCGCTTGGACTTGGCGCTGGGGTCGGGCACGGGCACCGCCGACAGCAGGGCCTCCGTATAGGGATGCTGCGGGGCCGCGAACAGGCGGCGCTTGTCGGCTAACTCCACTACCCGACCCAGGTACATTACGGCGACGCGGTGCGAGATGTGTTCGACAACCGCCAGGTCGTGGGCGATGAATAGGTAGGCCACGCCGAAGTCGTTCTGCAGGTCGGCAAGCAGGTTGATGACCTGTGCCTGCACGGAGACGTCGAGCGCTGAGACCGCTTCGTCGCATACGATGAGCTTGGGTTGCAGCGCGAGCGCGCGGGCGATCACCAAACGCTGGCGCTGGCCGCCGGAGAACTCGTGCGGAAAGCGGATCATCTGGTCACGGCGCAGGCCGACCTTCTCGAACAGCGTGGCGACCTGGGCCTCGATTTCCGCCTTGGAGCCGCGAGCGAAGTTCCGCATGGGCTCGGCGACGATGTCCTTTGCTCGCATGCGCGGGTTGAGTGACGAATAGGGGTCTTGGAACACCACCTGCAGATACTGCCGGTGCGGACGCATGTCACCGCGGGAGAGCTCATCGATGCGCACGCCGTCGAGCAGGACTTGGCCGGCCGTCGGCTCGATAAGCTTGAGGATCAGCTTGCCGGCTGTGGACTTGCCGCAACCAGACTCGCCCACGAGCCCCAGCGTCTCGCCGGGCTTGATGGAGAAGGAGATGCCGTCGACCGCATAGACCTTGGCGGAGGCGAACATGCCGCGGCGCACGGTGAAATGCTTCTTGAGGTCCTTCACCTCCACCACCGAAGCCGCGCTCATGACGCCGCCTCCACGAGGCGGTCGGATTCCCAGCACGCGACCCAATGACCGGCGCTCTTTTCCTCCAGCGGCGGATAGGCCGCCAGGCAATGCGTAGTGGCATGCTGGCAGCGCGGCGCAAAGATACAACCGGCGATGGCTTCCTTGAGCGATGGGACAACGCCGGGGATCTCCGCCAGGCGATCGGTGCCGTTGCCCACCAGGGAGGAGCCCAACCGCGGCACGGAACCGAGCAAGGCCCGCGTGTAGGGATGGCGGGGCTTGGCGAACAAGGCGCCAACCGGCGCCTCTTCCACCTTCTTGCCTCCGTACATCACCACCACCCGCTCGGCCATCTCGGCCACCAGCCCGAGGCTGTGGGTGATGAGGATGATGGCGGCGCCGGTCTTGCTCTTGAGCTGGCGCATCAGGTCCAGGATCTGGGCCTGAACGGTCACGTCGAGCGCCGTGGTCGGCTCGTCGGCGATCAGCAGTTTCGGATCGCAGGCGAGCGCCATGGCGATCATCACCCGCTGGCGCATGCCGCCGGAGAGCTCGTGCGGATACTGCCTGATGCGTTGGGCCGGCTCAGAAATCCCCACCAGGCGCAGCATCTCGATGGTGCGCCCCTCGGCGGCCGGGTGGTCGAGCCCTTGGTGCAGAGTGAGGGCCTCCACGATCTGCCGGCCAATGGTGAGCACCGGGTTGAGGGACGTCATGGGTTCCTGGAAGATCATCGAGATGTCGTTGCCGCGGATGTCGCGCATCTCACGCTCGGACAACTCGAGAAGGTTGGTGCCCTGGAAGCGTATCCTGCCCTCGACAATGCGGCCGGGCGGCGAGGCGATGAGGCGCATGATGGAGAGCGACGTTACGCTCTTGCCGCAGCCCGACTCGCCCACCACTGCCAGCGTTTCGCCGGGCGCCACGGTGAATGACACGCCGTCGACCGCGCGCACCACACCATCACGCGTGAAGAAGTGCGTCTTGAGCCCGTCGATCTCGAGTAGCGGAGTCGTGCCGGCCATGAGCTCACATGTTGCGCGCCAAGCGCGGATCGAGCGCGTCGCGCAAGCCATCGCCCAGCATGTTGACCGACAATACCGCTAGCGAAAGGAAGAGTCCGGGGAAGAAGATCAGGTAGTTGGCGATCTGAAATAGGGAGCGGCCCTCGGCCATGATGTTGCCCCAGCTCGGGATGTTGGGCGGTGTGCCGGCGCCGAGAAACGACAGGATCGCCTCCGTGAGCATGGCGGAGGCACAAATGTAGGTGGCCTGCACCAGCAGAGGGGCGAGCGTGTTGGGAAGGATGTGGCGAACAAGGATGCGCGGCGTGCGCGTTCCAGAGGCGATGGCGGCCTCCACGTAGGGCTGCTCGCGTAGCGTTAGCACCAGGCTGCGGATGAGGCGGACGACGCGCGGCACCTCAGTAACGGTTATGGCCAGGACGACATTCTCGAGGCTGGCCTTGGTCAACGCCATTAAGGCGATGGCGAGCAGCACGCCAGGGATCGACATGAGCCCATCCATCACGCGCATGACGATGCCGTCGAGCCACCGCACAAAACCGGTGACGAGGCCGATGGCAAGGCCGATGAGAGTGGCAAAGAGCGCCACTGAAAGGCCGACGGTGAGCGACACGCGCCCGCCGTACACCACGCGGCTGTAAACATCGCGGCCCAGCATGTCGGTGCCGAACCAGTATTGCTCGGACGGTTTGCGCAGGCGGCGAATCGGCGAGATGGCCTGCGGATCGATGGTGCCGAGATAGGGCGCCAGGATGGCCATGGCGATCAGCGCCAGCAGCACGATGGCGCCCAAGATGGCCGTGGGGTGGCGCCGTAGCGCATCCTTGATGGGCGCCGAGGTCGGCGACCGGCTCGCCGGGCGGGCGATGCTGTCGGCGACGGCGGCCATCAGTACTGGATCCGCGGATCGAACAGCCGGTAGGAGAGATCCACCAGCAGGTTGACGACCACGTAGATCACCGAGAACAGCAGGATGACGCCCTGGATGATCGGATAGTCGCGGCGCACGATGGCATCCACGGTCAGCCGACCGACGCCGGGCATGGCGAACACCGTCTCGGTTACCACCACGCCTGAGATCAGCAGCGCCACGCCGATGCCGATGACGGTGACAATGGGCACGGCGGCATTCTTGAGCGCGTGCTGCATCAGCACCGCATTTGGGGCCAGGCCCTTTGCGTGGGCCGTGCGCACATAGTCCTGCGCCAGCACGTCGAGCATGGTGGCCCGCGTGATGCGGGCGATGAGTGCGATGTAGATGGTGCCGAGCGCGATCGATGGCATGATGAGGTGGCTGAGCCACGGCCAGAAGCCCTCGCGAATGGGCGTGTAGCCCTGCACCGGCAGCCAATCGAGCTGAATTGCGAACAGGTAAATCAGCAGATAGGCCAACACGAACACCGGTATCGAGAAGCCGAGCACCGAGAACAGCATCACGACGCGGTCGATCAGCCGGCCGACCTTCCAGGCGCCGATAACACCGAGCGGAACGGCCACGGCCACCGCTATCACCAAGGTACAGAACGCCAGCGACAGCGTGGGCTCGATGCGTTGCGCTATGAGGCGCGTGACGGGCAGGTTGGTGAAGATGGAGATGCCGAGATCGCCTTGCAGCACGGCCCAAGCCCACGTGCCGAAGCGCGTCCAGAAGGGCTCGTTGAGGCCCAGCTGCTGGCGGATGCGTTCGATGTCCTCGCTGGTTGCAATGTCGCCGGCGATCACGGCCGCCGGATCGCCGGGCGTCAGGTAGAGCAGCGAGAACACGAAGAAGGCGACCATACCGATCACCGGGATGGTCGCCAGCACGCGACGGATGACGTAGCTCAACATCCCACGTGCGCTATTTCTTCTCGACGTTCCACAAGAAGGCGATGGGCGAGATCAGCAGCCCCGAGATGTTGCTGCGGTAGGCCGTCGGGATGATGAACTGCGCCGTCGGGATGAACGGCACCGATTCCCAGCCATGCCGCTGCATATCGTCGATCAGCTTCTTTTGCACTCCGGGGTCGGTGGCGTCGAACCAGGCGTTGCGCAGCTCTTCCATCTTAGGATCGGTAGGCCAGCCGAACCACGATTTCTCGCCGATGCCGCGCATCGGATAGTTGATGGCAGGGTTGGCCATGTCGGGGCCTACCAGCCAGGTGTGGAAGATGTTCCAGCCGCCCTTCTCGATCGGCTCCTTGACGGCGCGGCGGCTGATGAGAGTGCCCCAGTCGTTGGCGGCGAGTTCGGCGTTGAGGCCGGCACTCTTCAGGATCTCGACCGTGATCAAGCCCTGGCTGTGCACGATCGGCTGATCGGTGGCCGAGAGCACGACGATCTTCTCGCCCTTGTAGCCGGCCTCCTGGATCAGTTGTTTGGCCTTGGCGAGGTCGCGCTTGCCAGTCAGGATTTCGGAGCCAACCTTGCTTTCGGACGGCGAGCCGCACGAGAAGAAGGACGGACAGGGTCGCCCGTTCTTGGCATCGCCCGCTATCCCAAGTGCATAGTCCTGCTGGTTGACAAGGTACAGCACCGCCTGGCGCATCTTTGGATTGTTGAACGGCGGATGCAGCTGGTTGAAGCGGATCATGCCCATCGATCCCATCGGGTCGGTGTTCTCGATCTTGATGTCCTTGTTCTTCGCGAGCAGGGGCACGAGATCGGGCGGCAACATCTGCCACCAGTCAACTTCACCGGCATTCAGCGCTGCGGCGGCCGTGGCCGAGTCCGGGATGTAGATCCACTCGACCCGATCGACTTTCACCACTTTGCCGCCAGAGGCCCAGGAGGCTGGCTCCTTGCGCGGCACGTAGTCGGTATTCTTGACGAACACCACCTTGCTGCCGGGCACCCACTCCTCTTTGACGAAGCGGAACGGACCGGAGCCGATGGTCTCGTCGATGTTCTTGAACGGGTCGGTCTTGGCGACACGCTCCGGCATGATGAAGGGCACGTTGGAGGACGGCTTGCCCAGTGCATCGAGGACCAATGCGAAGGGTCGCTTCAGGGTGAGCGTGAAGGTCTTGTCGTCGACGACGGTCCACTTGTCTGTCATCTCAGCCAGGCGCTGGCCGAGCGCGTCGCGCTTGGCCCAGCGTTCGATCGAGGCCACGCAGTCGGCTGAGCGAACGGGCGCTCCGTCGTGGAATTTCAAGCCTTCGCGCAACGTGAACGTGTAGGTGAGTTTGTCTGCGCTGATGGTCCATTTCTCGACCATCTGGGGTTGCACCTCGAACTTCTCGTTCACCGAGAACAGCGTGTCGTAGACCATGTAGGCGTAGTTGCGCGTGATGTAGGCGGTGGTAGCGATGGGATCGAGGATGCGCAGATCCGCCTCGGGCACGAACTTCAGCGTCTTCTGCTGAGCCGCGGCTGGCGCGGCTTGAAAGATGCTGCCGGCGAACGCGGTCGCAAGCAGCAGCATTGCGCCGGCGAGCGCCCGTAACTTGGCGGATGTCATCACTGTCCCCTTCTTGCGCGACCAGTTCAGCCGTGGCTCCGACGGCCCGGCATGGCATATGTTAGTGGGGGCCGGGAGACGGCACCAGACGCAAATTGGGGCAGTTTGCTCACACGCAGGTCACGCGACCAAAGCGCGTGCGGCAGCTTTACGCAAGCGAGACGGTGCAATGCAGAAAGATCCGACCTTAACCTTTGCCAAGGATCCAGGGCGCGTGCGCGACCTGGCCGAAGCCGTTGCAACCAAGCGGCTGTCGCCGGTTGCACTGGTGCAGCGCTATTTCGATCGCATCCGCGAAGTCGACCCGCACGTCCAATGCTGGCGCGAGGTCGACGCACAACGGGCACTGGAGCTCGCGCGCGAACGCGAGGCGGAGGCGGCACAGGCACGGCTGCGCGGGCCGCTGCATGGAATGCCGGTTGCGATCAAGGACATCATCGACGTCGAGGGGTTGCCCACGCGTGCCAACAGCCGTTCGCGCGCGTCCGCGCCGCCGGCAAGCAACGATGCGGAAGTGGTGCTGGCGCTGAAGGCTGCCGGCGCCATAGTGCTGGGCAAGGTGCACACCACGGAATTCGCGTTCTTCGATCCCTCGCCGGCGCGCAACCCTCACAACATCAAGCATACGCCCGGAGGATCGAGTTCGGGCTCGGCGGCGGCGGTGGCCGGGGGCATGGCGCCGATTGCGGTCGGGACGCAGACGGTCGCGTCGGTCAACCGGCCGGCGGCCTACTGCGGCATTGCGGCATTCAAGCCGAGCTCGGGCAGCCTGGCGACGTTCGGCATTACACCGCTGGGGCCCTCCTACGACACGCCGGGTTTCTACGGCTGGAGCGTGGACGATGCAGTGCTCGCGTATGAGGCGATTGCGCCGGCGTTTCTGCGGAAGCCCGCAGGGGGCGAGGCAGCGAAGCCGAGCGTGAGCATTCTGGAGGATTCGCACATCGCCGATGCGATGCCGGAGATCAGAGCGGCGGTCGCGCGATTTGCCGATGCCTTCGCCAGGGCCGGGCATATCGTGGAGCGGCCGAGATCACCCATCCCGTTCGAACGCCTGTTCAAGATCCAGCGCTCGACCGTGGCCTACGAGGCCGGGAGGGCGCTCAAGCATCTGCTGGATCAGCCTGCTGGCTCGGTGGGGGAAAAGATCACGGCGCTGATCCAGGAGGGGCTGGCCATCGGCGCCAGCCAGTATCTGAACGAGCGGCGCGAGATCGATAGTATGCGCCAAATCTTGTTCCGGGCGATAGGGGCCGATGTCTTTCTGTGGCCTGCCATTCCCGCAACCGCGCCGGAAGGGCTCAGCTGGACAGGCGACCCCAAGTATATCTCGCCCTGGACGGCGCTCGGCGGTCCCATCGTATCGGTGCCGGCCGGCCTTGCAGGCAACAGACTGCCGATCGGCTGCATTCTCGCTTCACGTCCCGGCACTGACGCGCAGATGTGCCACTGGGCCCGCAAATTGAGCCAAACGGTTGGCTGAGCACGATTGGGGTAAACGCACTGTCGATGCGCATCAAGGCCGCTTTGCGCGTGCGGTTCATCCTCAATGCGTCGAAGGAGGATGCCATGTATGGTGACGCTCGTGTTCTTGGCCGTCAGCGTCACAATGATGTTCTTCAGGATGCGCGGCATGGGCCATCGCTACCGCCGAGTCGGCCCAATCGACATTCACGAGCGCTTTGCGCGTGGCGAGAATACCCAATTACACGTCTGCACAGGGAGAACGTCTCATGAAGGCCGTCATCATGGATCGCCACGGAGGTCCCGACGTTCTGCGCTATGGGGATATGCCCGACCCGTTGGCTGGAACGGGAGAGGTCGTAGTTGACGTGCACGCCGCGAGCGTGAACGGCGCCGACATCAAGGTCCTCGAAGGTTCATATGCCCCTATTGCCACGTTTCCGTACGTGCTCGGTCGCGACTTCTCCGGCGTTGTGAGTGCGCTGGGAGCTGGCGTCGACGACTTCAAGCTTGGTGACGCCGTGTTCGGCGTGCTGGCAGGCGGGCGCGATGGCACCTATCAGGAGAAAGTCGCCGAGAAGGCCGCGATTCTCTGCGCCAAACCGGATTCTCTTTCGCACGTCGAGGCCGCAGCCCTTGCGCTCACGGGCCTGACGGCGCTCGTTGCAATCGAGGATACGATCAAGCTGAAGAGCGGCGAAACCATTCTCATTCAAGGCGGCGCCGGCGGCGTCGCCGGATTTGCCATCCAGCTCGCCAAGCATATTGGCGCCCGTGTCATCACCACCGCCAGCGCAGCCAACCATGCTTACGTCAAGGGCCTCGGTGCCGATCAAGTCATCGACTACAACAAGGACGACTTCACCCGCGTGGTGAAGGACGTCGATGCGGTGTTCGAGACGGTCGGTGGCGACGTGGCTATGCGCTCGTTCTCGGTCGTGAGACCGGGCGGACGCGTAGCCTTCATCGCTTCGGGAGCCAAGGCTCCGGCCTCGCCACGTCCTGACGTACAGTCCCTGCGCCCCGCAGTCGGCCGCGACCGCCCGCATCTCGAGCGCATCGTTCATCTGGTGGCGATGGGTGCTGTGCGTGTGCCGGAAACGCGCGTGTTTCCGTTGCGCCAGGCTGCGGAGGCGCTCTGCATCAGCGAGGGGCGGCATTTCCGCGGCAAGCTGGTGCTCAAAGTGCGGTAAACCGCCGCAGGCCTAAAGCTGGCCGAACACTTCGACGGGGGCAACTCACAGCCACCATGAGGTTCGCAACGCCGCTGCCGATTGACGCCGTCCTGGACGAATTGCGTTCGTCCTTGGCTGCGCGCAACTCGGCCGTCCTCGTCGCGCCGCCCGGGGCCGGCAAGACGACACGCGTCCCCCTCGCTCTGATGGAGGAGGGCTGGCTCCGGGGTCAAAAGATCCTGGTGCTGGAGCCGCGCCGCATCGCCGCTCGGGCCGCCGCCGAGCGCATGGCGCACTCCCTGTCGGAGGCTGTCGGTGAACGGATCGGATTGCGCGCTCGCCTGGTCTCGAAATCGGGACCCAGAACGCGCGTCGAGGTCATCACCGAGGGCGTCTTCACCCGGATGATCCTCGACGATCCCGAGCTCTCCGGCATGGGCGCGGTGCTGTTCGACGAGTTCCACGAGCGCTCGCTCGATGCAGACCTCGGGCTTGCCCTCGCGCTCGAATGCCAGCGCGGCCTGCGCGGTGACCTGCGCATTCTTCCGATGTCGGCGACGCTCGACGTCGCGCGGGTTGCGCAACTGCTCGGCGAAGCTCCCGTTATCGCTAGTGAAGGCCGCGCTTTTCCGGTGGAGACCCGCTATCTCGGCCGCGATGCCAATGCGCGCATCGAGGACCAGATGGTCAACGCGGTGATGCAAGCGTTGCGAGTGGACTCTGGCTCCATCCTGTCCTTCCTGCCGGGGCAGGCCGAGATCCGCCGCGTAGAGGAGCGGCTGAGGGAGCGCATCGATGATCCGGCGATCGTGCTTGCGCCCCTTTACGGAGCGATGGACATCGAAGCGCAAGACCTTGCGCTGAGGCCAGCGCCCGACGGCCTCCGCAAAGTGGTGCTTGCCACCTCGATCGCCGAGACGTCGATCACCATCGAAGGCGTGCGTGTGGTCATCGACAGCGGCCTTGCGCGCGTTCCGCGCTTCGAGCCCGATGTCGGCGTGACCCGGCTCGAGACCGTGCGCGTGTCTCGCGCGGCCGCCGATCAGCGTAGGGGCCGCGCCGGCCGTACCGAGCCCGGCGTCTGCTATCGCTTGTGGGATGAGCGGCAAACGCAGAGCCTTGCTCCTTTCGCCGAGCCTGAGATTCGTTCCGCTGATCTTGCAGGTTTGTTGCTGGATTGCGCGGAATGGGGAGCAACCGATCCGCGCTCTTTGCCCTGGATCGATCCGCCGTCGGCCGCGGCCATTGGCGCCGCCCGCGAGGAGCTGACAGAGCTGGAGGCGCTCGACCCGGACGGCCGTATCACGCCTATCGGCAGGCGGCTGAGGGCGCTGCCGCTGCCGCCCCGACTTGCGCGCATGGTGATCTCGGCAGCGGAGCTGGGCCACGCGCGAGAGGCAGCCGACATCGCCACGGTGATCGTGGAGCGCGGACTGGGCGGCAACGACGCCGATCTCGCCCATCGGCTGGACGAATTTCGCCGTGACCGTTCGCGCCGCGCTCATGACATGCGGGGGCTGGCTGCGGGCTGGGCTCGGATGGCGGGTGCCGGTCACGCCACGCAGAAGCCCGCCGAGACGATGTCGATCGCACGGCTGCTGGCTCTTGCGTATCCTGAGCGCATCGGCAAAGCACGTGGCGCATCCGGCCAGTTTCTCCTGGCCAATGGCCGCGGCGCCAGCCTCGACGCTACCCATCCCTTGGCCCGATCTCCTTTCCTCGTCGTGGCGGAGTTGTCGGGCGCGGCGGCGTCGACGCGTATCCTGCTGGCCGCCGCAGCCGACGAGGCTGACATTGTTGCAGCGGCAGGCAACCGTATCCGCGAGACGGACGAGGTTGGATTCGATCAGGACGCGGCCGCGTTGAGGGCGCGCCGTGTGCGCCGGCTGGGGGCCATCGCAATTGCAACGGCGCCACGCGCGGTGGTGGCGAGCGAAGAGACCGCGCACCTGCTAGCCGAGGGGATCGCGAATCTCGGATTGGCCCGTCTGCCGTGGAGCAAGGCGCAAATCCAGCTCCGCCAGCGCGTCGAATTCTCGCGTGCGGCCGGAGGGGACGTATGGCCGGACCTGACCGATGCGGCGCTCGCCAGGTCGGTCGCGGAGTGGCTTGCCCCATTCCTGACCGGCAAGACGAAGCTGTCGGAGATCGGCGCCGATGACCTCGGCGCTGCGCTCGATGCGCTTCTGCCGTGGAGCCTGAAGCGGCGCTTGGAGGACGAGGCACCGACGCATTTCGAGGCGCCTACAGGCAATCGTCACGCCATCGACTACGAGGGCGCGGGTGCACCGGCACTCCATATCCGCGTGCAGGAATTGTTCGGCCTCACGCGACATCCTTCCATCGCCAACGGCAAGCTGCCGCTCACCCTGCACCTGCTCTCGCCGGCACAGCGGCCGATTCAGATCACGCGCGACCTGCCGAGCTTCTGGAAGGGATCCTGGTCGGCGGTTAGAGCAGAGATGAAAGGGCGCTATCCACGTCACCCCTGGCCCGACGATCCAGCCTCGGCGACGCCCACCGTACGGGCGAAGCCGCGCGGCACGTGATGGAATGAGCTAGTCGGGGCCTGAGAAGCGCGATCGTTGCGCCTACAAACGGGCGAGATCCCGGTGCCCTCTACTTCCTATCGCGTTTGACCGATCGAATTTCTCCACTTTCCGCGAAGAAATCTTCAGCCAGTCCCGGTCCGCTTGTTTCGGTCGGCACGAGCCTCCTTCTCGGCCTCGTTCCAGCGGCTCAGGAACTCTTGCGTCGCCTGCTTGTTGCGCCTCTCCATTTCGCGGACACGGGCAATATGCTCCTCGTCCTCTTCCCGGTCGCGGAACGACCGGGGTTCCCACCCCTCCTGGAAGAGACGCAGATGGTTCGGACGCTCGTGGTTGCGCGCGTCGCTTGGGCTATGAATTGAGTGGCCGGTGTTGGGCTCGGACCCGTACTCGTCCTCCTTGCCCTCGAAGTTGTCGCCGAGATCGTTGAGCTCGACGTCGCCGTCGACCACCAAGCCCTTGGCCATATCTTCCAGCCGGGACACCCGCAGTCCCAGATGCCGCTCGGGGTCGGTAAAAGGCAGCTCTTCACGGGCCTTCTGCTTGCGGTATTCCGCGACATCCTCGCGCGTAAGGACATCGCCGTGCTTGCCCCTGAAGGTGCCGAACAGCTCGAGCGCCCTGCGCCACCACGAGCGCTTACCGTCCGCGCCTCGTTCATACGCTTGCGGGGGCGCCACGTCCAAGACGCGCGCAAGCTCGACATCGTGCTCTTGCTTCACGGTTTTGTGGATCCGACTAGCGACGCATGCACAACGCGAAACGCAAATCGGCGGTCTATATGCAGCGGCGAAACACCGAACTCAAGGATTACCCGCTTTGGCTGCGCAACCCTACGATCGACGATGCGATCGCAATTGTGGTGGCGTCCGACATCTGAGGCAATCGGACCGAGCGCGACTCTGCCTGGCCCAGCGGGCACGACAGCTCGCCCTAGTGTTGCAGTTCCCATTGTAGAGGGTCATAACCCGTCCTCCATTTGGGGAACGGCGTATCACAGGGAAAGATCGCAGACCGATGAGCAGCAACAGCGACTACACCCCGCCAAAGGTTTGGAAATGGGTGAAGCCTCGTGCGGAGGAAGAATGGAGGTACTCGGGCATCAATCGGCCTATTGCCGGGCCGACACATGATGCGGAGCTACCCGTCGGCAAGCACCCCCTGCAGCTGTATTCGCGTGGAACGCCCAACGGCGTGAAAGTAACCGTGATGCTGGAAGAGCTGCTCGCACTAGGCCACAGCGCTGCCGAGTACGATGCCTGGCTGATCGACATCGGCAAGGGAGAGCAGTTCGGCAGCGGCTTTGTGGAAGTAAACCCGAACTCGAAGATACCGGCCTTGATGGATCGCAGCGGCGCCAAACCTCGTCGCGTGTTCGAGTCCGGATCAATCCTGCTCTATCTCGCAGAGAAATTTGGCGCATTCCTGCCGTCCGACCCGGGCAACCGAACCGAAGCGCTCAACTGGTTGTTCTGGCAGATGGGTAGCACGCCCTATGTCGGCGGAGGGTTCGGCCATTTCTACCACTACGCGCCTGTCAAGATCGAGTATGCGATCAACCGGTTTGCGATGGAGGCAAAGCGCCAATTGGATGTGCTGGATCGGCACCTCGAGGAGCACGAGTATATGGTTGGCGATGAGTATTCGATCGCCGACATGGCGATTTGGCCCTGGTACGGAGGCCTGGCGCTGGGCACGCAGTACAATGCGGGCGAGTTCCTGCAGGGGCAGCAGTATGTTCACGTCATGCGCTGGACGAAGGCGATTGCCGAGCGGCCGGCCGTGAAGCGCGGCCGGATGGTGAACCGCGCTGTTGGCGATCCTGCTCAGCAGCTGCACGAACGCCACGATGCAAGCGACTTCGATATGAAGACTCAAGACAAACTGACCAAGTAGCGCGCGACCAAACCTTGGGCTGTCATCGGCGCCACGACGGTACGGCGGCTAGGCACGTCGAGCGGGAGATAGGGGGCGCACAAATGCATATCGGACTGATTGGCGGCATTGGACCTGCCGCGACCGAGTTCTACTACCGCGGCTTGACCGACGGCCACGCGAAATCCGGGACGCGTTTGGAGCTGACGATCGCCAACGCCGAGGTCGGCGACCTCTCTCAGAACCTCGCAAACGAGGATGCACGAAGCCACCCTGAGCCGAATGGTGAGCCCGTGCCGGAGGTCGTCAATAGCGCGCGTTGCCAGGCGTTCTGGGAAACGGAATCGCATCGCGCACATTGGACAGGCCAGTGACGTACGCGAGCGTGCGCTCGAAACCTAGGCCAAAGCCTGCATGTGGCACCGTGCCGTAGCGGCGCAGGTCCCGATACCAGCCGTAGTGCTCCTTGTCGATTGAGCGCTCCGCCATGCGCGCGTCCAGCATCTCGAGCCGCTCCTCGCGCTGGCTGCCGCCGATGATCTCGCCCATCCCCGGCGCGAGCACGTCCATTGCCGCAACAGTCCTCCCGTCGTCGTTCACCCGCATGTAGAACGCCTTGATGTCCTTCGGGTAGTTCGTGACAATCACCGGCTTCTTGGCGTGCTTCTCGGTGAGATAGCGCTCGTGCTCCGACTGCAGGTCGATGCCCCACTTCACCGGAAACTCGAACTTCTCTTTTGCCCGTTCGAGCACGCCGATGGCATCGCCATAGTCCATACGCACGAACTCGGAAGTGACGATTCCCTGCAGCTTGGCCACCAGCCCCTTCTCAACTCGCTGATCGAAGAACTCCAGGTCCTCCTGTCGTTCCTTCAGCAAAGTCTCGAAGGTGTACTTCAGTAGCCGTTCCGCCAGCGTCGCATTGTCGGAGAGATCGGCGAAGGCGATCTCCGGCTCGATCATCCAGAACTCGGCAAGGTGCCGGCTGGTATTGGAGTTCTCCGCGCGGAAAGTCGGTCCGAACGTGTAGACCTTGCTGAGCGCCAGGCAGTAGGCCTCGACGTTGAGCTGCCCTGACACCGTCAGGAAGGTCTCCCGGCCGAAGAAATCGTGTGCAAAGTCTACCTTGCCTTCGGTGTTGCGTGGCGGGTTGGCGAGATCAAGTGTCGACACCCGGAACAGCGCGCCTGCGCCTTCCGCATCGGACGCCGTGATGATCGGTGTGTTGACCCAGAGAAAGCCGTTGTCATCGAAGAAGCGATGGATCGCCTTGGCCAACGTGTGACGCACGCGCGTCGCCGCGCCGATCACGTTGGTCCGCGGCCGCAAATGCGCAACCTCGCGCAGGAACTCCATCGTGTGCGGCTTCGGTTGGATCGGATAGGTATCCGGGTCGTCCACCCAGCCGATCACCCTGATCGCGCTCGCCTGCATCTCGAACGACTGGCCTTTGCCCTGCGACGGCACGACCGTTCCCGTAGCCTCCACAGCGCAACCGGCCGTCAGCCTCAAGACCTCGTCGGCGTAATTGGCCAGCGTGTTCGGCACCACCACCTGCACCGGATGGAACGACGAGCCGTCCGATAGGTGCACGAACGAAATGCCAGCCTTCGAGTCGCGCCGGGTGCGCACCCAGCCCTTGACCGTTACGGACGCGTCCTTGGGCGCCTGGCCGGCCAGGATCGCGCGCACGTTGAACTCGCTATTGTCCATCCCTTCCAGAGTGACAGACGCAAAGTGAACTTGTCCAGGGCTCCAAAGAACGGCCCCGCGGAGGGATTTAGACGGGTGTGATCAGGAACGTCAGTTCAGGGACATGAGCGTCGTTTGAGCGGCGTTCACGCTTGGTCGGCTTATGCCCTCGCAGCAGATGGAATGCTGCTCTGCCGCGATCCGTCGGTCCGTGCCAAGAGCTGCCGACATCGATCTTTGGGTCATGAACGGCCCTGGCGGTTAGCCGAACTGAGCGTGAGTTTGCCTCCCAATTCCGGACGAAGTCATGACATCGCGAGAACGGCACGGATATTGGAGGGCGCGCGCAGGAGCGCTGGAAGTGAAGCCCCGCGATGCGAGGGCCGCGTCTCTCGCCTCGCGTTGCTCGCTTCTGGCGAAACATTCGCCTTCACGATGAGCGTGTCACCTGCTCATAACCTGCGTGTCGAGCTGCACGACGCCGCTTTTCTCAAAGCCGAGTTGTTTTGCAACCGTGTGCGAAACATCAAGCGAACGTCCGCGGATGAACGGGCCACGCGTGCTGATGATGACGCGCGCGGTGCGACCATTGCGCGGGTTGGTGATTATCAACTGGGTACCCACGGGGAGCGTGCGATGCGCGGCGTGGTGCGGCGCCTTCGCGCGGTAGTAGCTGGTAGACATGGTCTCCGCCTGTGCGAAGAAGGGAGCGCTTACAAGCGCGCATACCATTGCGCTCTTGCGCAAACCGGTGGGAGTAAGCACGAGGGTCTCCGTGTCTCTCTCCCGCGTACCGACAACCGAAGGCGAGCACTTCCGGTTCCATTGGGTTGCAGGTCTGCCCACCCACACATGGTTAACGTCACAAGGCTGAGTAGTGGAAAAGAAATGGCCGGAGCCCGAAGGTCCAGCCGAATTAGATCACGAGATGAACGGGTCGGTTGCGGCAACCTTCACTGCATGTGAGATGGCAAGGTCGTCGCTTATGGGCACATCCCCAATTTGGGGGACTGCCCTTCAATTGCCCGTTCCGCAACAGGGCGTATCGGGAGCACGTGCTCACTGCGTTCGAAGAGGTCGGTTGGCAGCGCCAAGCTGGCAATACCTGAATTTCTTGGCAGTCGTTGTGGAGAGTGCGATGTGGTCACATGGCGACATCTGCACCGCATTCGCTTCGACCTCAATGGCTAACGTCGTTGGCCAAGGGGACTTTCATCACGGCCGACGCGATCGAAGGTCCGCCTGGCTTGGAAGTTGACCGTTGGGCGTCAGCCTGTCGATCACGCCAGGGAGATATCTGGAGAGCTGCGACAGAAGGTCATCCGCTGGCGCTCCGGTCTGTCGTGAAAGATCGTTGACCGTATTCTGGCCAATGGCCTGACGAAGCTGGGTGGGAGAGATCGCCTGGTCTTGTCCGGTGCCAATCCAGGATTTGATCACATCCTCCAAGCCGCTTTGTTTGAACCGATCGACGAGCACATCGAGACCGCCTTGCTGCCCGACCGACGCCGGCGCCGCTCCCTGCGCGGGTCCTGGTCTGGGAGCCAGCAGCGCCTGCAGGGCTGCCGCGATTTGCGCGAACTGATCTTGAGCAGGTTGACTTTGAGGAGGTTGGCCTTGTGCAGGTGGAGCCTTTGCTCCTAGCGCTGCGCTGATCACTTCATCTAGCAATCCCATGTCGACGTCCTTCAGCAACAACGATCACGCAGGCACCGCGATAAGTGCTGCGAGATGATTGTGCGCCCGGGCATCGCGCGGCTCAAATCGGCAAAAACCCTGACGCCGGTAAGAAGGTCGATCTCCGGCTTGGGTCATTCGCGTCGCTTGCGTTCCAGTTGGCCAATGTCCGCTCGACCTCAGCTAACCGACAGTGTCGAGCACCGCAGCGGACTGGCGCTGTGTGCCAGAACCAAACCTTCGATCAGTGTTTGTGCCCGCTGCCGCGGGGCGCACCGGACTTGCCACGGGGCGGGCCAGAGCCTGCTTCGCTGAAGCTCTTCATCTGCACCAGCTGATCACGCAGGGGCCCCTCGATCTTCAGGCGCACGGCCCAATCGCCGAGCATCTCGAGCGACAACCGCGCCTGATATTCGCCGGGCGTGCCCGTGGCCTTCGCGGTGACCGGCCGCACGTTGTGGGCCATCGGCATCGACGGCATGTCGGCGCCAACGATAACCTCCGCCTGCTCTAGCGGCTCGGAAGTTTGGGCGTTCCTCAACTTGATGATGCAGTCGTAGACAAGCGTCTTGGCCGTGGCCTTGCAGTCGATGACGGCGCTGGCGCGATCGGCGGCCAGCGCGGGCGCTGCGCCGAGGGCCACGATCGCCCCCATGACAACGACAACCTTCTTGCATGGCTGATTGCCTCCGCGTTCTCGATCTATCAATGACCAACACAAGCGCGTTGAGGCCAGTCGAACAGCTCGGCTGGCCGCGCCTCCTTCACCTTGCGTCCCTGGTCGAGCAGAGCGGCCAGCGGGCAAAGAGCAGCGAGAACGTCGGCTTGTGCTCGGTCATGATCAGCCGCCCGTCCCGGCAGAACGTTCTCGCGCCAACAGGCCGACCATCTCGTCGGTCTCCTGCGGGCTGAGGCCGGCGGTCGGCTCGTCCATGAGCAGGAGTTGCGGCGCGCGCGCCAGCGCGCGGGCGATCTCGAGGCGGCGCTGCTCGGCGAGCGAAAGCTCGGCGGCCAGCACGTTCGCGCTTGCGCGTCGAGGCCGGTCTGCTCCAGCGCCTGCTCGACACTGTCGCACCGTGCCGGCCTCGTCGACGCGCGCGACATTGTCGCGCACCGTCATGGTGCGCGAACAGGCGCACCGTCTGGAACGTGCGGGCGATGCCGGCCGGGCGATGTCGTGCACGGCGGCGGCCGGTGATGTCGCGACCGCGAGGAACAGGATGCGGCCGGCGCTCGGGGCGCACGATGCCGCTGATGGCGTTGAACAGCGTGGTCTTGCCGCAGCCGTTCGGCCCCATCAGGCCCGAGCGCCTGGCTCGGCTCCAGCCGCAGGTCGACACCGGACGAGAGCCTCAACGCCGCCGAAGCGAACGCTCAAGCCTTCGAGCTGCAACAGCATCGAGCAATCCTTTGATGCGCAACGCGAGCCAATGCACGGCGCGCTCGTCGAGCAGGCCGCGCGGCCGCACGATCAGCAGCACGCGCGACCAGCCCGCCGAACACGATCATGCGGTAGCCGGCGAACAGGCGCGAGGATTCCAGCACGCCGATGTCGATCAGCACGCCCAGCACCGGCCCCAGCGCCGTGCCGAGGCCGCCGATCAGGCCGTAGGCCAGGCTGTGCACGCCCAGCATGATGTTGAAGTTGCCGGGCTCCACGTAGGTGAGCAGATGCGCGTAGAGCCCGCCGCCGAGTCCCGCAAGCGCGCCCGCCGCAGCTGCCGCGACGCAGCCGCACGCGCACCACGCAGATGCCCTGCAGCTCGGCCAGCAGCGGATCGCGTCCCGGCCTGGCGCAGCGCGCGACCGAAGCGCGAGCGCTCCAGCACGAAGAACGCGGCCAGCACCGATCGCCAGCAGCAGGTAGATGGCCGCCATGTACTGGAGCGGGCGTGATCTCGTTCTCGAACAGGTAGCGGATGTCGCCGAAGCCGTCGGTGCCCTTGGGGCCGACCAGCGTGCCGCCGATCGTCGACCTGCCAGGTGAACAGCTCGAAGACGATGCGCACCATCTCGGCGAACGCCAGCGTCGCCATGGCGAAGTAGAAGCCGGTGAGGCGCAAGGTGGCGCGCCCGACCGCGGCGGCCGGCAATCGCGCCGACGAGCGCGCCCGAGGCAGCAGCGCCGGGACCAGCGGCCACTCGCAGCATGGCGGTGGCCATGCCGGCGGCATAGGCACCGATGGCGAAGAACGCCTGCTGGCCGAAAGAGACCTCGCCCGCCAGCAGCAGCACGTAGGCCGACAGCGCCACGAACGAGACGATGCCGATATTGGAGAGGACGCCGACGAGGATAGTCGTCCATGGCGCTCACACCCGCCGCTGCACGGCTGCCGCCTCGCCCGAGCGGCGCCCGCCCATCAGCCCGCCCGGCCACAGCGCCAGCACCGCGAACAGCAGCGCCCCAGGCGACCAGGTCGCGCACCTGCGGCCCGAACAGCCCCTGCGCGTGCGCCTCGATGACGCCGAGCGCCAGCCCGCCGAGCAGGCGCCGGGCACCGAGCCCAGTCCTCCCAGCATCATGGCGATCAGCCCCTTGGTGGTCGCCCACATGCCGAACATAGGCGTGATCTGGTGCCTCGCTCGCGGCGATCAGGAAACCGGCGACCCCGCCGATGGCGGAGGCCAGCACGAAGGCCAGCATCATGGTCCGCGTCACCGGCACGCCGACCAGCTCGGCCGCGCGCCGGTGATCGATGACGGTGCGCACGCCGAGGCCGAAGCGCGTGTGGTGCAGACGCCCAGTAGAGCAGAGCGGCGAGCCCGCGGCCACCACCAGCATCAGCAGATGCTCGGGGCGGAACGGGAACGGTCCGACGCTGATCGGCGCGCCCTGCATCAAGCGAGCGGAAACGCGTTGAGGTGCCGCGGCAGCAGCCAGCGTGGCCGCCTCCTCGATCTGCATCCACACGGCGAAGCTCGAGATCATTGAGGCGATGGCCGCGCCCTGCGCCGAACGGGCGGAAGCACAGCCGCTCCACGTAGAGCCCGGCCAGCGCAGCGCCCGGCGATGACGATCAGAGCCACCGGCAGCGCGCCGACGCCCGAGCCGGGCGAAGGCGTAGGTGCCGAGATAGGCGCCGGCCATGATGGTGGGGCCGTAGGCGAGGTTGAGGCGGCGCATGGTGCCGAAAATCAGCGTGAAGCCGAGCGCCAGTAGCGCGTAGGACGACCCCACCATAACCCCGTCGAGCGTGTTCTGGATGAAATCGATCATGGCCTTACGCGCTCGCGCGCCGGGTGCCGAGGTACGCGCGCTGGATCACCTCGTCCTCGGCGAGCTTGCCGGGCTCGCCCGAGAACGTCACGCGGCCCTGCTCCATCAGGTAGAAGTGGTGGGCCACCTTCAGCGCCATGTGCGCGTTCTGCTCGACCAGGAAGATGGTGACGCCGTCGCGGTTGAGGTCGCCGACGATGCGGAACACCTCCTCCACCACCATGCGGCGCCAGCCCCAGCGACGGCTCGTCCATCAGCAGGATGCGCGGCCGCGACATGAGGGCGCGCGCCACCGCCAGCATCTGCTGCTCGCCGCCCGACAGCGTGCCGGCGAGCTGCTCGTGCCGCTCCTTCAGGCGCGGAAAGCGTCGCGTACATGCGCTCGATGTCCTCGGCGATGCCAGCAGCGTCGCGGCGCTGGATAGGCACCGGCCTCCAGGTTCTCCTTCGACGCTCATCTGCGGGAACACCAGGCGGTTCTCCGGCACCAGCGCGAGCCCGCGGGCGACGATCCTGGCGCTGGCGAGGCCCGCGATTTCCGTCCCGTCCAGCGGATCGAGCCGCGCCTGGGCTTGCAGGATGCCGGCGATGGTGAGCATCAGCGTGGTCTTGCCGGCGCCGTTGGGCCCGAGCAGGCAGGTGATGCGGCCCTTCGCGGCCGAGAGCGAGACGCCCTTGAGCGCCTCGATCTTGCCGTACGCCGTAGCGATGTCCGCGACCTCCAGCACGCCTTGACCTCACGCCGCCTTGCCGAGATACGCCTCGCGCACCTTAGGGTGCGCCTGGACCTCGGCCGGGCGGCCTTCAGCGATCCTCTGCCCGAAGTTGAGCACAGCGATGCGGTCGGTCACCGCCATCACCAGCTCCATGTGGTGCTCGATCAGCAGCACGGTGACGCCGCCGTCGCGGATGGCCGCGGATGCGCGGGTCCAGCTCGTCGATCTCCTCCGCGTTCATGCCGGCCGCCGGCTCGTCGAGCAGCAGCAGCTTGGGCTCGGCGGCAAGCGCGCGGGCGAGCTCCAGCCGGCGCTGCTCGCCGAACGACAGGTTGGCGGCGAGATCGTCGCGCTTGTGGGAGAGGCCGGAGAACTCGAGCAGCGCTGCCGATGCGCTCGCGATCGGCCTTGAAGCCGCCCAGCCAGCGCGGCAGCACGGGTTGCGACGTGCTCTGCCGGTCGCGGTTCTCCGCCACCCACAGGTTCTGCCACACGGTGAGCTGGCCGAAGAGGCGGATGTTCTGGAAGGTGCGCGCCACGCCGCGGGCGACACCAGCGCGTGGCTCGGCTGCCCCGTCACGTCCTGCCCATCGACAGACGACGCGGCCCGACGGTCGGCTGGTAGAAGCCGGCGATCACGTTGACGATGGTGCTCTTGCCCGAGCCGTTGGGGCCGATCAGGCCGAAGATCTCGCCCTTTGCCACCTTGAAGCTGACGCCGTCGACGGCCTTCACGCCGCCGAAGTGCTTGCAGAGGTTGTCGAGCTCAAGCACCGAACGCGCCCCTCCATCGCTCGATGCGCTGCCGCACCGCCGCCCGCGCTTGGGCCAATGCCGCCCCGCTCGTCACCTGGCCCAACAGGTGCCGCCAGGACGCTGGATCACGCCAACGCCGCAGAGCTGCCGCGCTGCGGGCATCGAGCAGCCCGCCGGGGCGCACGTTCATGGCCAGCACGATCAGCGCGCCGAACAGCAGGTTGCGCCAGTCGCCCAGGAATCGCAGGCCTTCGACCAGGAAGCCCTGGATGAAGATCGACCGCCGCCAGCGTGCCGAACACGTTGGAGAGGCCGCCGAGGATCGGGTAGGCGATGGCGAAGGTCGCCACCAGCACGTTGAAGTTGCCCTGCTCGATGTGCGTCGTGTAGTGCGCATAGATGCCGCCGGCGAGCCCGGCGATGAAGCCGCCGGCCGTCATGGCCGAGCACCTTCACCGCTGTGAGGTTGATGCCGGCGCTCTGGGCGGCCACCTCGTCCTCGCCGACCGCGCGCAGCACGGCGCCGGCGCGCGAGCGGTCCATCCACCACAGCGCCGCCATCACCGTGCGCCACGATCAGCCAGATGAACACCATCACCTGGAACGTGGTCCAGCCATTCTCCGGGAAGTAGCGGATCTGGCGGAAGCCCTCGCCGCCGAGCGGGCCGACTTTGATGCTCGCCCGTGGCGATCTGGTAGTCGAAGTTGAAGAAGAACAGCCGCACCGCCTCGCCGAACGCCAGCGTCGCCACCACCAGCATCAGCCCGTGCACCCGCAGCGCCGGGAAGCCGACGGCGCAGGCGACGACCGCCGCCACCGAGCCGCCCGCCAGCAGCGCCGGCACCAGCGCCCACTTGGCGAGCACGGTCAGCATGGCCGCGACGTAGGCGCCGACCGCCATGAAGCCGGCCTGCGCCAGGCTCACCTGGCCGGTCAGCAGCACGACGTAGGCCGACAGCCCGAGCAGCGTGTGCACGCCGATGATCTGCAGGAGGCCGAGATAGAAATCCATCGCGCGCTATCGCTGCCCCTCAGGTGCCGCGCCGGGTCGGCGACCCAGGATGCCGCCGGGACGGAACACCAGGAACACGAACAGCAGCAGCATGACGTAGATGTCGCGCTCGGTGACGCCGCGCATGGACTGGAACACGTTCTCGGCGGCGCCGACCAGCAGGCCGGCGATGATGGCGCCGGGGATGCTGCCCAGCCCGCCGATCACCGTGACGATCAGCCCCTTCACCGTGAGCGGCGCCACGAGCAGCGGCGAGAGCATGCCGACCGCGGAGCCGATCAGCGCGCCGGCGACGCCGCCCAGCGCGCCCGGTGATGGTGAAGGTGAGCGCATTGACCTGGCCGAGGCTCATGCCGCACAGCTGCGCCGCCACCGGCTGCTGCGAGACGGCGCGCGTCGCCAGCCCCAGCCGCGTGCGATAGAGCAGGTGCAGCAGCACGCCCATCGCCAGCACGGCCACCAGGAACACGACCAGCAGGTCGCCGCGCAGGCATGAAGTCGCCGATGCGCACCATGCCGCGCACGAGGGTCGGATAGTTGACCGGCATGCCGGCGGTGGCGTGCACGACGATCTCGTCGATCAGCAGCAGCATGCCGACCGTCGACATCAGCGTGGCGAGCGGATGGCGACAGCGGAATGAACCGGAAGCAGAGCGTAGTAGATCGACGAGCCCGAACACGCGCGCCGGCGAGGCAGGCGAGCGGGATCACCAGCCACGGCGGCAGGCCCGCGAGCCTGCAGCAGCACGACGCCGGCATAGGCGCCGGCGAGCGAGGCCGCGGCGTAGGCCATGTTGATCTTGTGCATCACGCCGAACACCAGCGTGAAGCCGATGCCGATCAGCGAGTAGGTGGCGCCGAACAGCAGGCCGTCGGCCATCGACTGGAGTACGTCGAGCATGGCCCACTGCAGACCTCGCGTTGCGATCGCCGGCAGCCGCGCACCGAGCCGCCGGCGCCGCTCAGGCGCGCGAGTCGACAGCTTCGGCGTGTGCAGGACTTCCCACTTGCCGGCCTTGGCGTGCACGAACAGGTAGGGCTTCACCGCCTCGCGGTCCGACGTGCGCTTGGACGTTGCCGAGCAGGCCGTCGCGTCTCCGCGAGCTTGGCGAGGCCGGCGCGGATCTTCTCGCGGTCCGCCTTGCACCGTGTCGGGCTTGGCCATCACCTTCTGCTCCTCGATGATCTGCTTGAGGATGAAGACGTTCTCCCAGGCCGCGCCGGAGTGCAGGTCGAGGCTGCCGTTGAACTTGGCGACCGCGCGCGGCCGCAGCCTGCGCCTGAGCGTTGACCGGCGCGAAGCTGGTCGGGATGATGATGGCCTCGGCCTCGCCGGCGCAGCCCTGCAGCGTCTCCATGCTCGAGGACGAGGTGAGGCCCGATCAGCAGCTTGGGCTTGACGCCCTGCCGCTCCATCTCCTTCAGCATGCCGCAGGTCGTGAACGGATGCGCGGCGATGGCGACGATGTCGGCGTCTGGCCTTCTTGGCCTCGCGCGCCTGGTTGGAGAAGTTGGTGTCGTTCGAGCAGCCACTTCGACTCGCCCTTGCACCTCGAAGCCTTCCTTGGCGGCCACCTCCTTCATGACCGCGTACCAGGTGGCGCGCGAGTGGGCGAAGTCCTCCTCCACCCCGCCGTAGATGGTCTTGAGGTCGGGCTTGGTCGCCTTCAGCCACTTGAACAGCGTGGCATACATCTCCGACCTCGTTGGGCACGTTGCGGAACGACCATTCCGAGATCTTGGCGAGCCCGATCTTGATGGCGACGTCGGTGAAGATCGGGAACTGCAGGCCCGTATCGCTGGCGTCGCCCACCTTCTTCTGCAGGATGCCGAACAGCGGCTCGGCGACGTTGGAGCAGGTCGGGCCGATGGCGACCAGCGCATCGCCGGAGGCGATGCGGCGGACCACCGAGATGCCTTCCTCGGCCGTTGCAGCGGTCGTCGAGGAACTCGACGACGATCTTGCCCTTGGCGCCGTCGCCGAGCGTCACGCCGCCGGCCTTGTTGATCTGGTCGGCGGCGGCCTCGAGCGCCGCCTTGCTGTTGATGCCGAACGAGCGCACGACGCCGGACATGGCGCCGAAGCCGGTGATCTTGACCTCGCGCTCCTGCGCGTGGCGCAACGCCGGGACCGGCGACGCAGAGCGAATCCCAAGCGCCGCCGCGGCGGCCAACGTTCTTGCCACTGACATGGGGTGTCCTCCTCCGCTTGCGTTTCCTCGGCGGTGCGGCCGCTTCTCTGGATGCGGAAGCCCAGCTTTTGGCCGATTGTTCTTGGTCTTTCGTCTATGCGTTCACCACCCGCCCCGGCAAAAGGCAAGGCGCATAACGCGGTATTCAGCAAATCACCCCGCCCGCGTCTCGCGCTGCTCGCCGGCCGCCCGGGTGCCGTCGTCGACGTCCTTCAGCAGCCGGCGCATGATCTTGCCCGAGCCGGTGATCGGCACGTTGGCGACGAACTGCACGGCGCGCGGGCAGCTTGTAGGCGGCGAGATGCTGGCGGCAGTGCTCGACCAGCTCCTTGCCGGAGGCCGAGGCGCCGGGCTTCAGCATGACGTAGGCCTTGGCCAGCTCGCCCTTGGCCTCGTCGGCGACGCCGCACACGGCGGCCAGCGCCACCGAGGCGTGCATGCACAGCACCCGCTCCAGCTCGGCCGGGATAGACGTTGTAGCCGGCGGTCAGGATCATGTCCTTCTTGCGGTCGACGATGGTGTAGTAGCCGTCCGCGTCGACGGTGGCGATGTCGCCCGTGTGCATCCAGCCGTCGGGCGCGGACCGTCTCGCGCGTGCTCTTCTCGTTGCCGGCGTAGCCGTCCATCACCAGCGGGCCCTTGATCATCAGCTCGCCGCGCTCGCCCGCTGGCATCTCCTTGTCCGCATCGTCGACGTCGACGATCCTGCAGAACATGCCGGGCATCGGCAGGCCGATGGTGCCGGGCTTGTTGTCGCCCCAGTACGGGTTGAAGGTGGCGGCGCCGGCCAGCTCCGTCATGCCCCACAGCTCCAGCACCGGCGCCTTGGTGCGCTCGGTGAACTCGAGCGACTTGGCGGCCGGCAGCGTCTGGCCGCCCACCGTGCAGCGCGTGAGCGAGGAGAGGTCGTAGCTGCGCGAACTTCGGGTGCGCGAGCAGGTAGTAGTAGGCGGTCGGCACGCAGTCGAACATGGTGGCGCGGTGCTTCTGGATCGCCTCCAGCACGCCCTCCTCGGTGAAGCGCGGCAGCAGCACCAGCGTCGCGCCCGCCAGCATAGCGGCGTTGAACACGCAGCTGCCGTAGACGTGCGGGTTGGGCAGCGGGCTCACGATGATGTCGGCGCTGGTGCGCGAGTGCATGAGCGCCGTGCCCTTGGCGGTGGCCACGATCGAGCGCATGGCTCTGCACCGCGCCCTTGGGGTGGCCGGTGGTGCCGGAGGTGTAGCAGATGGCGCCGGTATCCTTGGGGCTGCGCGGCCGCGGCGCGAACGTGGCCTTGCCCTCACCGAGCCAGCGCTCGAAGGGCGTGGCGCCCGGCCGGCACCTTGTCGCCCCAGATCACCACCTGCGACAGGCCGGTGTCGCCCTTCATGTCCATGCAGCGGGCCGGCCTTGTCCTCTGAGGCGACGACCGCGCGGGCGCCGCAGTCCTTGACGATGTACTTCACCTCCTCCGGCGTGAGCAGCGTATTGACGGGGTTCACCACCGCACCGGTCTTGGCGATGGCGTAGTAGGCCACCATCCATTGCCAGGAGTTGGGGCCGTAGAGCGTGACCGTGTCGCCCGGCGCGATGCCGGCCGCGACGAGGCCGTTGGCGAAGGCGTTCGATTGCGCTTCGAGCGTCGTTGAACGAGAAGCTGCGGCCATCGATGACGAGCGCGGTCTTGTCGCCGTACCTGCGCGCCGCTTCCGGCAGGAGTGCTCCCAGCGTCTGCACCATAGACTGCTTCCTCCTGCTCGGGCGTCCAGGGTTGCGTGTCGGCCCCTTGTTTGCCTGGCTTGCGGCCTGGCAACTCCCTGGGCACACCCTACCATCGTCGCGCAGCGGAATCGAGAATGTGCGGAATGCGGATCAGCAACCTCGCCCGCCCAACCCTTGGCGCGTGCGCCGCTGATCCCGTAGTAATACCGGCCGGCCAGAGCACGGGAGGCTCGCAAGTGACATCGAACGCCGCCGCGTTTCCGCATCTAGCGCAACCGATCCGTGTCGGCGCCGTGACTTTGCGCAACCGCACTGTCATGGGCTCGATGCACACCGGGCTGGAAGGCCACCAGACCGAGGCGGCCTTCGATCAGCTCGCCCGCTTCTACGCCGAACGCGCCCGCGGCGGCGTCGGCCTGATCGTCACCGGCGGCTTTGCACCCAACGAGGCCGGCCGCCTCAAGGACGAGCCCGCCACTATGGAAACCGCCGCTCACGTCGAGCTGCACCGCCGGATCGCGGATGCGGTGCACGCCGAAGGCGGCGCCATCGTCCTGCAGGTGCTGCACGCCGGCCGTTACGGCTATCACGGCAAGGTCGTTGCCCCCTCGCCGATCCGCTCCCCGATCAACAAGCATGCCCCTGCCGAGCTGTCGCTCGCCGAGATCGAGCAGACCATCGCCGACTACGTCACCGCCTGCCGCCTGGCGCGCGACGCCGGCTACGACGGCGTCGAGGTGATGGGCTCGGAAGGCTACCTTATCAGCCAGTTCCTGGCACTGCGTACCAACCAACGCACCGACCGCTGGGGCGGCTCGCTCGAGCACCGCGCACGATTCCCCCTCGCCGTCGTCGCCGGCATCCGCTCCGCCCTGGGCCCGGATTTCCTGATCGACTACCGCCATTCCGTTCTCGATCTCGTCGAAGGCGGCCTGTCGTGGGACGAGACAGTGTGGGTCGCGCAACAAGTCGTGCGCGCGGGTGCCGATGTCCTCAGCACCGGCTTCGGCTGGCACGAGGCCAAGGTGCCGACCATTGCCGGCGTCGTGCCGCACGCGGCCTTTGCCGAGCACATCCGCCGGCTCAAGGCGGCGGTGTCTGTGCCGGTTACCGCCAGCAACCGCATCAATTCGCCCCAGATCGCCAACCGGCTCATAGCGTCGGGCGCATGCGACCTCGTCTCCATGGCCCGCCCGCTGCTCGCCGACGCCGCGTTCGCCAACAAGGCGATCACCGGCAACGGCAAGCGCATCACGGTGTGCATTGCCTGCAACCAGGCCTGCCTCGACCACTATTTCGAGAACCGCCCGATCAGCTGCCTCGTGAACCCGCGTGCCGCGCGCGAGGCGGAGTTCAAGCCCCTCCCCATCGCGCGCAAGAAGCGCATCGCTGTGGTCGGCGCCGGCGTCGCCGGCCTCGTCTGCGCCATCGAGGCAGCGCGGCGCGGGCACGAGGTGGTCGTGTTCGAGGCAGCCACGCAGATCGGCGGCCAAATGAACCTGGCCGCGCGCATACCCGGCAAGGCTGACTACATGGACGTTGTGCGCGCCTATGGGGCACAGCTCGAAGAGCTGGGTGTGCACGTGCTCGCCGGGCAGCGGGCAACCTCGCAGCAACTGATGGCCGAAAACCTCGACGAGATCGTTGTCGCCACCGGCGTGCAGCCGCGCGGCCTGGACCTTCCCGGCGCAAACGATCCCCGCGTCATCTCTTACGACAAGGCGCTATCGGGCCGAGCACACCTCGGCGCGCGTGTCGCCATCCTCGGCGCGGGCGGCATCGGCCACGACCTCGCCCTCTATTTGGCCCACCCGGACCATGCAGAAGCCACCGATCCCGCCCGCTTCGCCCATCGCTGGGGCCTGAACGCTGCCCCCAGCCCCAAACCCGCCCGGCGCCAGGTGACACTAATCAAGCGCTCCCCTGGCCCGTTCGGGCGTGGGCTCGGCAAGAGTACGGGTTGGATCCTGCGACAAGAGCTACGAGACCTCGGCGTGCAACAGGTAGCCGGCGCGACCTATCGCAAGATCGACGAAGCAGGTCTGCATGTCACCATCGAGGACCAACAGCGCTGCATCGCCTTCGACACCCTCGTGGTTTGTGCTGGCCAGGTTCCCGACCGCTCCCTCGCCGACGAGTTCATCGCGACTGGGCACTGTGTTCACGTGATCGGTGGTGCCAGGCTTGCAGTCGAGCTGGACGCTAAAAGAGCCATCGAGGACGGAACAGCGCTGGGCTGTGCGATTTGAGCGAGCCAGAACCGAGTCGTGCCGCAGGTAGTCGGTTCTACCCCCGAAAGCAGACAGACTTGTGCAGACCGGTGAACGAGCAGTCTGTGCCAGGGCACTAAATCGCTGCGCGATAGCCCGCTGAGGGCGGGCGCCTGTCGGGGCGCGGTAACCCGTCGAGAGCGCACCCGTGGTTGGGCGGGGAGCCGTCTCTCCTGAGGATCGAGGTGTTGTCAACCTCACTCAGGAGAAGTCCGATGAGTACCGATGCCACCACGCCGCTGCGCCAGCGCATGATCGAGGACATGGCCGCGCGCAAGCTCGGGCGCCATTCGCAGAGGAGCCATCTTCACAGCTGCGAGCGGTTCGCCGCCTATCTGAAGCGTTCACCCGATACCGCCACACCCGACGATGTCCGCGGGTTCCAACTGCACCTGATCGGGAACGGGCTCAGCATCTGCAATCGTAACCGCATCATGACCGGGGTGCGGTTCCTGTTCCGTGTCACGCTCAGGCGGCACGATCTCGCCGCCGAAGTCTATCACCTCAAGGAGCCGCAGAAGCTGCCGCTGGTCATGAGCCCGGACGAGGCCAGGCGCTTGCTGGCGGTGGCGAGGACGCTGAAGGTTCGCGTGGTGCTGGCTCTGGGGTACGGCTGCGGCCTGCGCGCCAGCGAGGTGGTTCGCCTCAGGGTCGGCGACATCGACAGCGCGCAAGCCATCATCCGCATCGTCCAAGGCAAGGGACGCAAGGATCGCAACGTCATGCTGTCGCCGGAGGTGCTGGCACTTCTGCGGCAGTGGTGGAAGGTGCGACCGACCCGCTACGATGCAGGCGTGCCGCCGGAGCAGCGCTGGCTGTTCCCTGGCCGCAATCTGGGCCGGCCGTTGACGACACGCCAGCTCAACCGCCTGTTCCATCAGACGGCGGACGCGGCCGGCATCAGGAAGCCGGTCACGCTGCATTCGCTGCGCCACAGCTTCGCCACCCACCTGCTGGAGCGGGGCACCGACATTCGCATCATCCAGGCGCTGCTTGGCCATGCCAAGCTCGACGCAACGGCACGCTACACGCGGGTCGCGACGGGCATGATCTCCCGCCGTCGAGAGCCCGCTCGACCTGCTGTCACGGCAAGACAGCCAAGCGGAGGGCTACACCCAAGCCGGCGTAGCCGCTCCGCCCGCGTGACCCGCCCAGCTCTGGAGGTCGCGGATGTCTTCCGAGACCACGGTGCCGCTTGGCGCGAGGCCAACCGCGGTCACGTCAGCCTCGGCCAGTTGAAGGTGATGAGCGCGATCGAGCGCTGCCGCACGGCGGCGCTCGGTGGCCACGTCGCACGGTGCGAGAACGAGGCCTGCGGCCACACGCTCATCGCCTACAATTCCTGCCGCAACCGACATTGCCCCAAGTGCCAAGGGGCGGCGGCGCGCGCGTGGCTCGCAGAGCGCGAGGCTGAGCTGCTCGCGGTCGGCTATTTCCACCTCGTGTTCACGTTGCCGCCCCGATCGCAGACATCGCCTACCACAACAAGCGCGTGATCTACGATCTGCTGTTCAAGGCGGCGGCCGAGACGACGCTCACGATCGCTGCCGACCCCAAGCACCTGGGCGCCAGGATCGGCATCACCGCCGTGCTGCACACCTGGGGCTCGGCCATGACGCATCATCCGCACGTGCACATGATCGTGCCCGGCGGCGGTCTATCGGCCGACGGATCACGCTGGGTGCATAGCCGGCCGAGCTTCTTCCTGCCCGTGCGCGTGCTCTCGCGCCTGTTCCGCAGGCTGTTCCTGGAGATGCTGGTCGCAGCAAAAGCGGCCGGCCAGTTGAAGTTCCACGGCGGCCACGCTGCGCTCGCCGACGCGGCGGCTTTTGCCGCCTTCTTGTCGCCGCTGCGCAAGGCTGAATGGGTCGTCTACGCCAAGCCGCCGTTCGGCGGGCCCGAGGCCGTACTCGCCTACCTGTCGCGCTACACCCATCGCGTCGCCATTTCCAACCGCCGCCTCGTCTCAGCCGACGACGCCAGCGTCACCTTCAAATGCAAGGACTACCGCATCGAGGGGCCAGCGCGGTACGGGACCATGACACTGCCGACAGCCGAGTTCATCCGCCGCTTCCTAATGCACGTGCTGCCCAAGGGCTTCCACCGCATCCGCCACTACGGCCTGTTCGCCAACGGCAATCGCGCCGCCGACATCGCACGGGCTCGCGAGCTGCTCGCCATGCCGCCACGCAGGGCCGAGGCCGATAACCCAAAGGCCGCAGAGCCTGAGGAACTGCGCGTGCACCCTCATCCCTGCCCGTGTTGTGGCGGCCGCATGATCATCATCGAGGTCTTCGCGCGCGGCTGCCAGCCGAGCTATCGGCCGACGCCCGAGCGGCCCCTGATCAGGATCGACACGTCATGAGCAGAACCGCTCTCACGGATCGCAACGCTGCTCGTCATTGCCGCTGGTCTTCACCCAGCGATGGTATCGATCGCGTCGCAGCGGCGCATCCTCCGTCAGAAAAGGCCTACACTGCCTCGTGTGGGCCACATTCCAACCGTGCAGCAACCTTTCTCGCCTATCGCACCGATCTCCTACATCCCATGCGGCTGCACCCGTTGGGCTCCATCAACCACAGCGCTCCGGTCAAATCGCCATAGAGCCCGCTGCACCCTCGCCGCCCCACATCCCGCGATTTCCTGCCTTGGCGCTTCTCGGACGCCTCCCCTCGGCGCGTATGGATGGACCTGCCACCCAGGCGTCCGAGAAACCTGCACAGGAGCAGACAAACGTTCCCGCACCTGATGTTCCTCGTGGTGCTAAGTTGGCACCCTGAACCTTGGTGTCTCTCGTTCGTAACATTGCGATTGACGGTAATGCGCTTTTCGCCAAAGGCGATCGCTCGATCGCGCCGCGGCCCGCAGCCCGTATTATTCACGGCGCTGGGCTTCAGCTCTTCATCTTGGCGATCACCTCGGCTCCGAAGCGGTCGATCCGGGCAACACACTCCTGGGCCGTGTTGCCACCGAGGCGGAGCGCCACGTGGCCCACGCCGAGTGATGACAGAGCGGCGGCGTCGGCTGCCATGTCGGCGGAGGTGCCCGTAAAGAAACGACGCGCTGAGCCGTCCGCCGTCTCGTAGTTGCCCCACTCAAAGAACCCCTGCACGAGCAACGCGAGCCCCAGGGTGGCGGGGTCACGCCCCGCTGCGGCGCAGGTGCGCTTCAGGTCGGCGATGCCGGCGGCGAGACGCTCGGGCGTGTCGAGGGGCTTGGTCTGGCTGTTGCTGCCGGGGTACCACACGTCGGCGAACTTGATGGTGCGGCGCAGCGCCGGCGCACTCTCGCCGCCGATCCACAGCGGTGGATGCGGTTTCTGCACGGGCTTGGGATAGAAGAGCACATCAGAGAACCTGACGTACTTGCCGCTGTAGGCGGGCTTGTCCTTGGTCCACAGCTCCTTGAAGGCGGCCAGGTACTCGTCCGTCAGCCGGCCACGGTCTTCGAACGGGACGCCCAGAAGCTCGAACTCCTCCTTCATCCAGCCGGCACCGGCGCCGATGATGAGGCGGCCCTTGGCGAGCACGTCAATAGTGGAAAGCGTCTTGGCGGTGAGCATGGCCGGTCGATGTGGCAGCACCGTCACCGAGGTAAGGAGCCGGAGGCGGTCAGTGCAGCCGGCGAGGAAGGCGATGGTGGCCAGCTGGTCGAAGCAGTGCCCGTGTTCGGCGGCGGCGAACACGCCGGCCACGTCGTAGGGGTAGCGCGACTCGAGGTTCGCCGGCACGACCAGGTGGTCGCTCACTGAGAGGAAGTCGAAGCCTGCTCGCTCGGCGGCCTTGGCAACGGCGGAGTAGCTCTCGGGCGTCGTGAAAACACCCCGCGTTAGGGTGCTCAGTCCAAATTTCATGGCATCCTCCGACCCGAACCGCGCGCTCAGCGCCCCGTCCCCTCGGCCTTCACGTCCTTGAACACCTTGGCGGCCGTCAGCATCGCCTCGCGTATGATGGGCACGCCCACGTAGCCGGTGAGGTGGAGCAACACCTCGGTGAGCTCGGCCTCGGTCCAGCCTTCCTTGAGGGCAAAGCGCAGATGGATGTCGAGCTCGGGATGGCGGCCGGTCGCGGCGTCCGAGACTACGCAAATGAGCGTGCGCGTCTTGATATCGAGCCCCGGACGCGTCCACAGCGAGCCGAACACGGTCTCTGTCACCACATCGATGAACTTCGTCATGACCGGATCGCTGTGATACTCGGCCTGCCGGCGCTTGAATGCAGTCTCGCCCATCAGTCTTCTGCGGACCGCTTCCCCTTTCTTGTAGAGCTCGCTGTCGGCAGCCATCGTGTCGTTTCCCTTCCTGTTGCGTTCGTCGTCGGACCTGGTTGCTACTCCGCCGCGCGCAACGCGGCCGCTGGCACCGGCGAGCGCTCTAAGATCAGCACCACCTCTGGCGCGAAGCGGCGCATCATGCGGTGGCAAGCCTCGCGTGGCAGTCCCCGTGACGTTCGAGGCTAGCGCACGCGGCTGCAGCTTGTCACGCGCCGCAAGGTGCATGACATGCCGAGCGCTGAGAATATGATGGTTCAGGGCTTCCCCTATCCGCTCCCGTCGCACGCAACTGCCTGTCGAGAGGTTCCTGTAAACGCGGGCACGTCAGCTTCACCCCAGCAAGCCGACGAAACTGGTCACTCAGCTGAGCGGCGACTTCGTGCCATTCGAGACCTGAGCACTTGCAGCAACATGCGTACACGGCCGCGCAGCCCCTGTGCGGGCCAGAAGGGGTCGCTGGCGACGTCCAACCGGCGACAGTTGCAGACGTCGGACAATACGAATAGCGTTAGCCACTGGTCGAAATGCCGGCAATACGAACCTGGCGAGATCAAGGGAGGAAAGAACCATGCTTGGACGCTTGTCGCTTTCCGCGTTGATGGCTGTTGGGGCCCTGGTCAACTTCTTGACGCCGGCTTCCGCTGAATCGCCCGATGCGTTCCCGTCAAAGCCGGTCACGCTGATCGTGCCGTTCCAGGCCGGTGTGACCGCCGATCTTCTGTTCAGGGGCATGGCCGACAGCGCATCCAAGCATCTCGGCCAGCCCGTGGTCATCGACAACAAGCCGGGCGGCAGCGCCACGCTCGGGCCGGCCGCCATGGCCAGCAACGCCAAGCCCGACGGCTACACGATCGGTCAGGTGGCGATCACCGTCTTCCGCGTCCCCTACATGCAGAAGACGACGCTTCGATCCGGTGAAGGACTTCACCTAGATCATCCACCTGGGCGGCTACACCTTGGGCGCCGTCGTCCTGGCCGACGGTCCGTTCAAGAAGTGGCAGGACGTCATCGAGTTCGCCAAGGCCAATCCGGGCAAGTTCACCTACGCGACGATCGGCCCGGCGACGACCAACGCCATCGCCATGGAGCTGATGGCGCGCCAGTCGGGCGTGAAGTTCACCCATATCCCGAGCAAGGGCGGCGGCGAAGGCATCGCCGCCGTGCTCGGCAAGCACGTCATGATGATGGTGGAATCGCCGGCGTGGGCGCCGATGGTCGCATCCGGCCAGTTCCGCCTGCTCATGATGCTCAACGGCCAGCGCAGCAAGAAGTGGCCCGACGCGCCGACGCTGAAGGAGCTCGGCTACACCTACGAGTTCGACTCCCCGTTCGGCCTCGCCGGCCCCAAGGGCATGGACCCCGCGATCGTCAAGAAGCTGCACGATGCCTTCAAGAAGGCCTACGACGACCCGAAGGTCATCGACCTCTTCGACAAGTTCGACTTCACGCGGCGCTACATGAACACCGCGGACTACGCGGCTTTCGTGCCGAAGCTCGCCGCCGAGGAGAAGGCGGCGCTGGAGAAGCTCGGCCTGGCGAAGGCACATTGAGCAGCCGGCGGGCGCGCAGGGACAACGTCCACTGCTGACGATTGGGCCAAAGCATACGTCAAGCTCTGGCCCGAGCGTTTCGGAGATCGACACGACGGGCTTTACGGCCTGTCCTTCGACGGGGCCTTCTGCAAATGGAAGGCAGGGCAAAGTGATCCGCAACTCCGAGCTCTGGGGCGGCCTGTTCTGGCTTGCGATCGGCGCCTTCGTGATCTGGGCCGGGCGCGACATGGGGCTCGGACGGCTGCAACGAGCCCGGGTCCGGGCTTCGCCTTCTACTGGATCGGCATCCTGATGTGCGCGCTCTCGCTCGGCGTCATCGGCCAGGCCCTCGTCTCCGGCGGGCCGACGCTCGGCTCGCTCTGGGCCGGCACGCGCTGGCGCAAGGTGCTGGTGGTCGATCGGGCTGCTGCTCGTCTACGGCGTGGGCTTCGAGGCGATCGGCTTCATTCCCTGCACGCTGGCGCTGCTCCTCGTGCTGATGTGGTTCGTCGACCCCGTCGACTGGTGGCTGGCGATGATCATTGCCGTCGTCGCCACGTTCGGCGTGTGGGCCGCGGTCACCAAGTGGCTCAAGATCCAGCTCCCGGCGGGCCTTCTCGCCGGCATCCTCGGGTAGAGGACCGGCATCATGGATATCCTTGCCGGCATGGGCCATGGCTTCGTCGTCGCGCTGCAGCCGATCAACCTGCTCTACTGCTTCATCGGCGTCTTCATCGGCACGCTGGTCGGCGTGCTGCCGGGCATCGGGCCGGTCTCGGCCATGTCGCTGCTGCTGCCGGTGACCCTGTCGGGCACGCCCGAGGCCGGCATCATCATGATGGCCGGCATCTACTACGGCTCGATGTACGGCGGCTCGACCACCTCGATCCTGGTCAACATTCCGGGCGAGGCGGCGTCCGTGGTGACCTGCCTCGACGGCCACGAGATGGCCAAGCAGGGTCGCGCCGGGCCGGCGCTGGGCATTGCTGCGCTCGGCTCATTCGCCGCCGGCACCTTTGCCATCGTCGCGCTGATGCTGGTCGCGCCGACGCTGGCGCGCGTGGCCATCGTCTTCGGTCCGCCGGAGTACTTCAGCCTGATGATGCTCGGCCTCACCATCCTGAGCTTCCTGAGCCAGGGGTCCATGGCCAAGTCGCTGCTGATGGCTGCCGTCGGCATCCTGCTGGGCCTCATCGGCATGGACCAGATCACGGCGCAGCCGCGGCTCACCTTCGACCGCCTCGAGCTTCTCGACGGCATCGGCCTGGTGCCGGTCGTGATGGGCCTGTTCGGCGTGGCCGAGATCCTGTCCAACCTCGAGCAGGACCTCAAGCGCGAGGTTATCAAGGCCCGGATCGGCGGACTGTGGCCCTCGCGCGCCGACTGGGCGGCGTCCAAGTGGCCGATCCTGCGCGGCACGGTGCTCGGCTTCTTCCTCGGCATCCTGCCGGGTGGCGGTGCGGTGATCGCGTCCTTTGCCAGCTACGCGCTCGAGAAGAAGGTGTCGAGCACACCCGAGCGCTTCGGCAAGGGAGCGATCGAGGGCGTCGCCGGCCCCGAGGCCGCCAACAACGCCGCCGCCGGCGGAGCCTTCATACCGCTGATGACGCTCGGCATTCCGCCCAACGTCGTGATGGCGCTGCTGCTCGGCGCGTTCATCATGCATGGGCTGCAGCCGGGTCCGCTCATGATGGCGCAGAGGCCGGACGTGTTCTGGGGCATCGTTGCCAGCATGTACATCGGCAACGCCATGCTGCTGGTGCTCAACATGCCGCTGATCGGCATGTGGGTGCAGGTGCTGAAGCTGCCCTATCGCATCCTGTTCCCGCTGATCCTGATGTTCTGCATCGTCGGCGTGTTCGCCTCCGGCAACGCCGTGTTCGACGTGTTCGTGATGGTGGTGTTCGGCGTGCTGGGCTACCTGATGCGCAAGTTCGGCTACGAGCCGGCGCCGCTCGTCCTCGCCTTCGTGCTGGGGCCGATGCTGGAGAACAACCTCCGCAAATCGCTGATCCTGTCGCAGGGCGACTTCACGATCTTCGTCGAGCGGCCGATCTCGGCGGTGTGCCTGGTGCTGGCCGCAGCCGCGCTGGCCGCGCCCCTGCTGCCCGCGCTGGCGCGGCGGCGCAGTCGTGTCGTCACGGACCAAACGTAAACCCGGTTGGGTGGTGAGTCGCGCAAGTTGTTCCGGAGTAGAGAAGGCAAGCGCAGCCGAACCGTGACGAGAGGGGCGGACGGCCTCCTGGAAGGCCGTGGCCAATTCGCAAGGCACTATAATCGCTCCGCACGTCCGCGCTGGAACCGAGCGAGTAGACGCCGATCATTGCGGGCCGATATTTTTGCTCCGTGGCTATTGGCTGCTGAGGGAGATCTGGGATGAAGTTCGGCATATTCTACGAGCTGCAGCTGCCGCGACCCTGGCACAATAACAGCGAGTTCAACCTCTATCGGGATGCCCTAACGCAGGTTGAGCTGGCAGATCGGTGCGGTTACGACTACGCATGGCAGGTGGAGCACCACTTTCTCGAAGAATACTCCCACTGCCCTTCGCCGGAATCTTTCCTCGCTGCCGCGAGCCAGCGCACCAGGAACATCCGGCTCGGTCACGGTATCTTCCAACTTACCACCAACCACCCGGCTCGTGTCGCCGAGCGTGTGGCCGTCCTCGACCTGCTCAGCAACGGACGCTGCGAGTTTGGCATGGGGGAGAGCGCCTCGATCACCGAGCTCGAGCCCTTCGGGCGCAGCATGGAGGACAAGCGCGCCGTGTTCGAGGAGGCGGTGCAGGCAATCTTTCCGATGTTCAAGGACGGTGGCACCGAGCACCATGGCAAGCATTTTGACATGCCTCTGCGCAACGTGCTGCCCAAGCCGCTGCAGAAGCCGCACCCACCGGTGTGGATGGCCTGCTCACAGCTCGCCACCATCGAGCGCGCGGGTCGCTGCGGCATGGGCGCGCTGGGTTTCCAGTTCGTCAGCGCCGATGCTGCGCACGCCTGGGTGCATGCCTACTACAACGCCATCACCAAACGGCTCGAGACGCTCGCCGATTACACGATCAATCCCAATATCGCGCTCGTCAGCTTCTTCATGTGCTGCAAGACCGACGAGGAGGCGCGCAAGCGTGCCGACGGCGCAACGTTCTTCCAGTTCGCTCTGCGCTTCTACGGGGCTTCGAGCGACCGCAAGCGCCCCGCGCCCGGCACGGTCAACATGTGGGATGAGTACAACAAGTGGAAGCGCGCCAATCCGGACGCACAGGAAGCGGCACTACGGGGCGGCCTCATCGGTTCGCCGGACACGTTGCGAAAAAAGCTCGCCAAGTTCGAAACCTCCCACATCGACCAAGTTATTCTGCTCAACCAGGCCGGCAAGAACAGGCACGAGGACATCTGCGAAATCCTTGGAGCTTTTCGCCAGGGAAGTCATGCCGGAATTTCAAGGGCACCACGCCGCGCACGAGGTGTGGAAGGCTGCCGTGATGAACCGCGAGATCATCCTCGAAGAGATCGACACGGCTGCGTTCACGGATCGCTACGGGAAGGCAATGCCCGCCCAAGTGCAAGCGCGCTGAAAGGAGATCGCAGCCGGGCGCGAGCTCGCTAAACCCTTCGCCTAGTTGCCCTCGCCGAGCCTTGCACCCATGTCGGGGTGCAGCTTGCGGATTTTGGTGCCGCGGGCGCTAACGGGCTCGCTCGCCGCCTTCAGACAATTTATCATCGACAAGAGAGAGGTGGGAGAAGGTCGTTAGGTTCTCGGGCTCGACTCCGGACTGATTCTCTTCCGCCGGCTCGCCGGTTGCTTCGGGAAAATTGTGAACCGAACGGCCTGACCTTTCCACTCGATCATGAGGGCCGAGACATGAAGCGCGATGCAGCGGCAGAGGTCGCGGCTGGTGTCGAAGAACCCCCATTCCGTCTGGAAGAGGCAACTATCGACGGCCTGCATGAGGCGATCCGTGTGGGGCGAACGACCTGCGTCGGTGTGGTCCGTCACTACATCGACCGCGCGCGCGCCTTCAACGGCGTCGCTAGTGCGCTGCTGACCAAAGATGGTGCACCGGTCCGGGCAACGACGGGCACGATGCGCGCCGGGGCGGCGCTCCGTTTCCCGATGCAAACGGTCAAAGCCTCGACGATTCTTCCCGACCTTGACCGATACACAGGGCTACCACTCGAGTATGGGCGTATGGAACCGACGGCCTCGGACCAGGAGGTGCATCAGCAATTTGGCATGATCGTGGGTATCCCGAATGCAGGCCAAGTGAACGCGCTTGCCACCCTTAACATCCGCGGCGAGCGTTCGGTCACCTGCAAGGGTGAGTTCGACCGACATCCCTCGCTCGGACCACTCCCGCCCGGAGCGCCCCCCGTCTGCGAGTACTTCCGGCATCTACCCGACGCGCTGGAACGTGCGGCCGAACTCGATGCCACCCATGGCCGCAACCCCGACCTCGATGCGATGCCCATGTACGGCGTCGTATTTTCGTTCAAGGACTCATTCGACACCAAGGACATGCGCTCGACCGGCGGCGGGGACGCGCGCTACGACATCGACTTTCCCGCCCGCGACCACATTCTCGTCGAGCAGCTTCGCAACAAGGGCGCGATCATTTACGCGAAGGCGATCAACACCGAATACAACGGCCGCGCCGGCGACCCCGGTGGACGCCACAAGCCGGACAAGGTGCTTGCCTCGACTCTCGGACATCAACGCAGTACCTGGGGCGGCAACCCCTGCAACCCCTATGACACCACCCGGGCGGCATCGCTCGGTTCGAGTTCGGGCTCAGCCGTGTCGGTCAGCACCAACCTGGTGATGGCAAGCTTGGGCGAGGAAACCCGTGCTTCCTGCCGCGGTCCATCCAATCACAACGCGGTCGCGCTGATCCTCCCGCACAAGGCGATGATCGGGTTCGGTGGCGGTGCCATCGGCGCCGACGTCTATTGCGATCGCAGTGGCATTCACTGCCGCAGCATTGTCGACTGCGCCAAGGTGCTCGATGCGCTGAAGGACCCGATCAACGGCTACTACGATGCGCGAGATGTCTTCACCACCGTGCCGCGCTCGTCGGTGCTCAGCACGCCCTATGTCGCCCATCTATCGAGTAGCGGCGCTCGGGGTGTCCTGAAGGGGACGCGGCTTGGCGTCATTCGAGAATCGATGCGCATTCCTGAAGGTTCGAAGACCGAGCAGCCGATCGTCACCGCGGCGGCCCAAGAGATCAAGACCATGCTCGGAGAGCATCTCGGCGCGACGCTGGTGGAATCGTTCGAGCCGACATGGCAGCCGGACCCCGACCTGGAGCAGATGAAGACTGACTTCCGCCAGGCGCTCGCAAAAATGGTGCCCGTATTCATGCCCGACCTTCTGTTCCGGCTCGATCGAGACGGGCGACCGGTGTTCGAGGATTTCGCTGCTGCTATCGTGCCGACAGAATTCATGCCCGGAAAAGTATTCGGCACCGGCACGATGCGGCCAATCGACTTTTGCGTGGCGATGGCGGAGGGGCGCATCGCACCGCCTTCAAACCTCGACTTGAGCACGATCCAGCAGCAAGAGTTGGCAAACACCTTCCGCTTCCATATCTCGCAGTACCTGGTGCGCCGCGCCGAAGATTGGAGGGCAAAGGGCTTCAGCGAATCGCTCGCCGACTGGCCGACCCTCAATGCCCGCTCGAAGTTTTGGGGCGATGACCAGCGGGCGGCGTTCAAGAATTGGGAAGAGATAGCCGATCCGCGCAATGCCCTCCACGGCCGTCAAGGCGTCAACGAAAGGGTGATGCTGCGCGAGCTGCTGCGCCGGGTCGACATGATGGTGATCCTGGAGAACCGGCTCGACGCGCTCGTGCGGTTGCACACGCCGTGGCCGCCCGGCCTCATTGGTCATCCTCACCAGTACGACATTCCGAGCAACCTGGCGCCAGAATCGCTGACGGGACCGAATGCGGGGCTGACCGAGATGCTGGTACCGGCGGGCTATGTCACAACGGTCTACGATCCCGTCTTCTCGCTCAGCGCCGACGACGCCCGTTACGTTTCAACGCCATCGCACACGCCGACAACAATTCCCGAGCCGGGTCTTCCGTTCTCGCTGGTGTTTCGTGCCGAGCCCGGCAAGGAAGATGTACTGTTGAAGATAGCGTCGGCCTACGAGACCGCTTCGAAGCGGCGCGTGCCGCCACCGATGTTCGGACCACTGCAGCCGGGACACAAAGTGCGAAGCGCATTGTGAGAGCGGCAGTCGAGGACAACTTCGGGTCAAAGGCGGTCCTCGCGGCCGGGTTCGCCAACCGTCGGCTTACCCCCGAGAGCGGAACATAGGCAGTTCCGGCTCAACTCTTGCCGGTCTGCCGCGGGCTTGGCCCTCCGGTCCGGCCGCCGCGAACAGATGCAGCGCATCGCCAAGCTGGCGCTTACGATGCAGCGTCCACCAGAGCCCTTGATCGGTTGCCTTTGGCTCCTACGGGACGCGCGGCCCCGAGCTGCCGTGGGGCCTCTTCTTCTTCAGGCATCCGCTCGTAGACGGGCACATCTCGGGCACCGAGGATCTGCCGGATGTCGCTAAAGGCGGCTGCCTTGGTGGGATAGCTCACGCTCCGGGCGATCACGGCGTTGGACGCGCCCATTAGATACCAGCACCATCGGCCATCATCGCAACTTTGACTGATCTCGAAGCGCATGTGTTGCCCCGCTCAACGGCATGCTTACCAGAATTCGCCAGTGCGAACCCTGCCGATCACACCAACGTCCAACACATCGCCTTCCCGTTCTCGCTCGTGATCACCTTCTCGCGAAGATGCAGGCATGCGGATTGCGTGGCGGTGGCCGATCCGATCACGACTGCGTGTTGGGGGTGGCCCTTCAGGCTCGCAATGCGCCATGTCCAGTTCAACGCGACGCTGCCCGACTGCCAAGCGCCGCCGCCCAAGCGGAAGGAACCTAAGCGTCACTCGAAGTGACCCTGATGGCAAAGGCAATAACGCCGGCGAAGACGGCACCCGTCAGCCCCCATGGCCATGCGTCTTCAAAATAGTCCTTGATCCAGACAAGAAAATCGGGACGAGCCTCGCCATCTAAGGTCGTCGCAATAAAATACCCCGCAAGCGCCCCGGCCATAGCTCCGGCACCAATAAACAGAAGCAAGATCATCCAAAGCAAGATCATCCAATGCTCCGGCTTCCACCGATGCTCTGGCTTCCACAGAAGCGGGTCGAGATTGGTCATTGCAGTGCCCCAACCAGTTTGGGCACAGATACACGGCACAGCTTACACACGCCTTACAGTGCTCGCTAAGTGTGAGCGTCGTTTCCGCTGACCATCTAGCTGCAAACAAAACGGGGCGTCCGCGGGGTGGTGGTAAACGCCACCCCAATTGGTCCACCCGGGGTTGGCGGGCAATGGATTGACGAGGAGTTCTGACGTGTTCCTTGATATGTGAGTTTGTGATTAGCTGGTGGCCATTCATTTGGAGAAGAACGGCACGGAGACACACCATGACTGAAGGCAGCAAGACTGTGAACAACGGCGTCAATGTCGAAGCCTTACTCGGCGCGCGTGAAGCACTCACCAAAGCTCCGGAGGCCGCGCGGTTCAAGTGGCGTGCGGCCACCGAATGGAAGAACGGAACGCACAGCCATTCAACCGTCGAGAGCTTCTATGGTCTGGGTGAGGAGCAACACCGCAAGACCACCTTCACATTCAACGCTGATCATCCGGAAGTCTTTGCCTCTGAAGACAAGGGTGCAACGCCGGTCGAATACGTGCTGGTCGGGCTGGCGAGCTGCCTGACCGCGGGCATCGCTGCGGTTGCCCAGAACCGGAACATTCAATTGAGGTCGGTTAGGGCGACCATCGAAGGGGATATGGATCTCCAAGGCATCCTCGGCATCGACGAGGAGGTGCGCAATGGCTTCAGTGGCATCACGGTGAAATACGAGATCGACGCCGACGCCAAGCGTGAAGATATCGAGGCTCTCGTGGCGCAGTCACAGAAACGGTCCGCAGTCTACGACATCGTCACGAGCCCGACGAATGTCACTGTCCTGGTGAGTTGAGCGGTCTCCAAATCTGCAGTCTCTCCCCGAGGAGGGGACCCGATTAGAGTCCTTACCACCGTGATTGTCGGCGCGGGGCACGCGGGGCTTGCCATGAGCCGCTGCCTCGCGGAGCATTCCATCGACCATGTGCTGCTTGAGCGCGGCGAGATCGCCCACACGTGGCGCACCGAGCGGTGGGATTCGCTGCGGCTCTTGACCCCAAATTGGCAGAGCCGGCTGCCCGGGTTTGGTTATGAGGGCGACGACCCAGATGGCTACCGCACGCTCCCGCAGGTGATCGACTTCATCGAGAACTACGCGAAGGCGCTCTCGGCTCCCGTACGAACCCATACGACCGTCACTTCAGTGAGCAACGCCGAGAGCGGGTATCTCGTGCGCACGAATCGGGGCGACTGGCGGTGCCGAACGCTCGTTCTGGCCTCGGGCGCCTTCAACATCGCACGGGTGCCAGGCTTTGCCGATCGCGTGCCGCCGTCGGTTGTCACGCTGACCGCGCAATCCTACCGCAATCCCGACCAACTCGCCGACGGCGGCGTCCTCGTGGTGGGCGCCTCGTCGAGCGGCACTCAGATCGCATATGAGCTGCAACGCTCCGGGCGTCCGGTGACCCTGTCGGTGGGCGAGCACATCCGGGCGCCCCGCATCTACCGCGGTAGAGACCTGCAATGGTGGATGGACGCCGCCGGCGTGCTCGACGAGGGCTACGACCAGGTTGACGACATTGCGCGGGCACGGCGGGTTCCCTCCCTGCAGCTGGCCGGCACACCTGATCACTTGACCCTCGACCTCAACGCCCTCACCGACATCGGCGTGAAGCTGGTTGGTCGTATCGCCGGCATCACAGAAGACGGCAAGGCGCAGTTTGCCGGCTCGCTGCGCAACATGTGCGCGCTGTCCGATCTCAAGATGGGCCGACTGCTCGATCTCATCGACGAATGGGCACGCGCGAGCGGCCTCGACGGAACGGTCGCGCCGCCGCATCGCCTGCCCCCCACCCGTGTCGAGCACGCCCCGCCGCTCGGCCTCGATCTTGCCGAGAGCGGGATCAAGACGATCATCTGGGCCACCGGCTACCGGCCGGACTTTTCATGGCTCGAACTGCCGGTTCTGGATCGCAAGGGCAGGGTGCGCCACGACGGCGGGATCGTGTGCTTGCCCGGTGTCTATCTGATGGGGGCGCCCTTCCTACGCCGGCGGAAGTCCACCTTGATCGATGGCGCAGGCGATGATGCGCGTGACTTGAGTGCCCATCTCAAGTCCTATCTCGACGGCACGCTGCGCGCATGAGGGCCCCGTGCATGGCTACGCGAGATACGGGGAATTGCGCCTCCATCACCGTGTTTCTGGCCGGCGACGTCATGACCGGGTGTGGCATCGACCAGATCCTGCCTCATCCCGGCGTCGATCGCCTTCATGAGGACTACGTCCACTCGGCTGTCGAGTACGTACAGCCCGGGAAACGTGCGCATGGTCGCATCCACGGGCCGGCAGCATTCGACTACATCTGGTCAGAGCACCGCGGCGGCTGCCTCAGCCACTTTCCGTCTTGCAGACCGTGCTGCCACGCCTCAAGCTCGCAGATTGCGTACAAGGGGAGTTAGTGGTGGCGGAGTCTACTGCAACGAGTTCAGTCGCACGCGGAGCGAACCTACCCGACGACCTGCTGGGAGTGCTCGACCTGCTGCGGTGCGCTTGCCACCGTGCGCAATGGGCGGGTCGTTGATTTCGCGCCCAACCGCGACCATCCCTACTCGAAGGGCGCGTTCTGCATCAAAGGCATTCGCGGCGCCCCTGGCACTACCTATAGCCCCACTCGGCTGCTGCGCCCCCGCCGGCGGCTCGGCGCCAGGGGCGAGGGAAGATGGGCCGACATCTCCTGGGACGAGGCGCTGGAAGAAATGGCCGACCGGCTGGCCCAGGTGCGTCACAAGTACGGACCAGAAGCCATTGTCGGCGCCACCAGCGGCGCCTACTTCAGCCGCAGCGTGATCCTGGCGCTGATGCTGCGCTCGATCGGCTCGCCCAACTGGATGATCAACCAGGACCTGTGCGGCGGTTGCCGCGCGGTAAGCGCTCGCGTCATGGGGCTCGACATCACGCGCGGCGAGGACATCGACAATACACGTTGCGCGCTGATCGTCGGCCGCAACCCGTCGATCGCAGATCCCGTGGAGTGGGCCGCGCTCAAGGCCGCCAGGAAGCGCGGCGCACGCATCATCGTGATCGATCCCAAGCGCACGCAGGCCGCCGACATGGCGGATATCTGGTTGGCGCCCCGCATCGGCACAGATGCCGCGCTGGCGCTGGCTATGATCCATGTGCTCGTGACGGAGGGGCTTTACGACAAGGCGTTCGTCGACCGGCAATGCCACGGGTTCGATGAGCTTGCCGCCCGGGCGGCGCAATACCCGCCCGATGCTGCGGCAGCACTGAGCGGCGCGGCGGCGGACCAGATCACGGCCGCAGCCCGCATGTATGCCGATGGTCCATCGACGTTCGTGAGCGGGCATGGCATCGACGCCTTCAGCGCCGGGGTGCAGACATTCCGCTCCTATCACTGTCTCGTCGCCATTAGCGGCAATGTCGACCGGCCCGGCGGCAACCTGCGCCTGCGCACCCCGGCGGGGATGCGCTCCTATGGCGATCTGCTGCACATGCCCGAGTTCCGGCTCGCCGCCGAAACAGAGGCGCGCACCATCGGGGCTGACCGCTTTCCACTATGGGCTGGGCCCAAGGGCTGGCAGACCGCCTGCCACAATCCCTCCGTGATCGACGCCATGCTGACGGGGCGTCCCTATCCCGTGCGGGCGCTCTACGCCAGCGGGGTCAACATCCTAGTCACCTATCCCAACACGCGGCGCACGATCGAGGCCCTGCGCTCGCTCGATTTCGTGGCGGTGGCGGCGCACACCATGACGCCGACGGCCGAGCATGCCGACATCGTGCTCCCGAAGACGACCACGCTCGAGGAGGAAGAGGTCTCGTTCATGCCGTCGGGCCCGACCGTGCTGTTCACGCGCGCGGTCGTGCCGCCGCAAGGCGAGGCGCGCTCGGAAATCGACATCGCGCTGCCGCTGCTTGAGAAGTTGGGTGAGCGGCGGGCCCTGACCCGCCACCTGCTGCCATGGCAATCACAGCGCGAGTTCAACACCTACCTTCTGGGCACCTCGGGGATCAGCATCGCCGAGCTGGAACGAACGGGCTATCGCCAGATCGCGACCGGCGGCCCGTCGCTGAAACTGTTCGCCACGCCGACGGGCAAGATCGAGCTGTTCTCCGAGACCCTGCAGGGCCTCGGGCTAGACCCGCTGCCGGCGCACGCGGCGCCGATCGGGGAGCAGACGTCAGAGGCAAAGTCTGGTCGGTATCCGTTGACCCTCGTCACCGGCGATCGCGAGAAGAGCTACCACCACTCGCGCTTCCGCGACCAACCCTGGGCGCTCAAGGTATCGCCCGACCCGCGGCTCACCATGCATCCCGACACGGCTCGGGCGCTGGGTTTGAGCGACGGTGACTGGGTGCGCCTGGAGGTTGCTCGCAGCAATGGCTCCTGTCGTCTGCGGGTGAAGCTCACCGACGCCACGCCGCCCGACGTCGTCAACACCGGCATGGGCTGGTGGCGGCCGACCGACCCGGCGCCCGAGCACGGCGCGCTCGACATCAACATCAACGCGGCGCTGGACTATGATGGTCCATGGGACCCGGTATCGGGCTCGAGCAACGTTCGCGGCATGCCCTGCCGCGTCGAGCCCTGTGCGGGGTGAGTTCGGGGCTCCACGAGAACTCTGAAGCCTGGGTTCGCCCCGTCCGCTTGCGAGGCAATACCGGAAGAGCCCGCCACGCGGCGTGAAAGCGTGCTCTTGACCCCGAACTGACGTTGACAGCCATACCCCCTTCCTCAGAACAAGGCCGGTGGGTCACACTGTGAGTGCTTGTGCGTGGGGGGCCGGGTACCTTTGGAAACGACGTAGACGTGGACAGCGGATGAGGGTTCACCCTCCTTATGCTCAACCCGAAACCCGTGGATCACCGATCGCGCGCGGCCAAAGATTCGTTCGATCTCGCAATCCGTCGCAAATGCGAGCCAGTCACCGGTCGGACCGGCGACCAGAGAAGGGTCCTGGCCCGAAAGGCCGCTCCTGGCAGTTGCCTGGGCTTTGGATGTGACCACGACCATGTCGAAATCGGTGCCTGGCACCTCCATTTTGCGCACGACTACGTTCTGCTGCTGCGCTCCCACCGCGCCGATCCCAAAGACCAGAAGCGCGGCGCAGATGGTGACGTATTTAAGCATGGCATCTCTCCTTGTGATATCGGCCGTGCTTATTGCCGCCGACTAGCGCAGGATGCCGGACGACGGCCGAAAAGACTTTGCGGGAACCTTGATTTGTCGCTGCCAAATCGCTGAAAATCGCTGAGGATCCGCTGACGCTGCGCCCGGGGTGCTGAGGTGCGATTTTTTCTGGAGAATCACGTCCTTGATTTGGATCGGCGCGAGCTGAGGCGCGGGGCCGAGCTCATCACTATCGAACCACAGGTGTTCGATCTCCTGGTCTTCCTCGTGCAGAACCGCGATCGCGTTGTCAGCAAGGACGATCTGATCAAGGGTGTCTGGGACGGCCGCATCGTCTCGGAGTCGACGTTGACCAGCCGCATAACGGCGGTGCGTAAGGTGATTGGTGACAACGGCGAGGAGCAGCGCCTGATTCGCACCGTACCGCGCAAAGGCATTCGCTTTGTTGGTCTTGTGCGGTGCGAGATCTCCGTTGCCGGCGATAAGCTCGTGGCGGCGGCTGGCGAGACCTCGGCAGCATCGACCGGACCCGGTTTCAACGCGCCCGACCGGCCCTCCATCGCGGTGATGCCGTTCCAGAACCTGAGCGGTGATCACGAGCAGGAGTATTTCGCCGATGGCATCGTCGATGACATCATCACGGCACTGTCGCGAATGCGCTGGTTGTTCGTCATCGCGCGCAATTCAAGCTTTACCTACAAAGGCCGCGCTGTAGACGTGAAGCAAGTGGGCCGTGAGCTAGACGTGCGCTACGTGCTGGAAGGCAGCGTGCGCAAAGCGGCGAAGCCGCGTGCGTATTACCGGACAGCTCATCGATACCTCGACCGGAGCTCACCTCTGGGCGGACCGATTTGAAGGCGCGCTCGAGGACATTTTCAATTTGCAGGACCGGGTCGCCGCGAGCGTCATAGGAGCGATTGCGCCACAATTGGAGCAGGCGGAGATCCAACGGGCAAAGCACAAGCCGACCGAGAGCCTCGACGCCTATGACTATTATCTGCGCGGAATGGCAAGCTATTACCTGCGAACGCGGGATGCGATCAACGAGGCGCTGCCGTTGTTCTACAAGGCGATTGAGCTCGACCCGGATTTTGCCTCGGCCTACGGCATGGCTGCATGGTGCTATGCCTGGCGCAAGATCAATGGCTGGATGACCGATCGCGCCCAAGAAATCGCTGAGACCTCAAGATTGGCGCGGCGCGCGGCGGAATTGGGCCAGGGTGACGCGGTCGCGCTCTCTCGAGGCGCCCATGCGTTAGCGATTCGTCGTCGGCGACCTGGACGTCGCGGCCACCTTCGTCGATCGCGCTCTCGTGCTCAATCCGAACCTCGCGGGGGCTTGGTACGCCAGCGGCTGGGTACGTGTTTGGCTGGGTGAAACGGATACAGCCATCGATCATTTTGGGTGCGCCATGCGCTTGAGCCCGCTCGATCCACATACCATCGGGATGCAGGCGGGAACTGCGTTCGCACATTTTCTCGCGGGCCGCTATCGGGAAGCTTCGTCCTGGGCGGAGAAGGCGTTGTGGGAGCAAACAAACTACTTGACCACGTTACTCATAGCTGCAGCAAGCAACGCGCTCGCCGGACGTCTCGTGGAGGCGCAAAAAGCCATGGCGCGCCTGCGCGAGCTCCATCCCACCATGCGCGTTAGCAATATCAAGGATTGGGCGCCACCTTTTCGCCGGCCAGGAGACCTAGCGAGCTTCGAGGACGGCCTGCGAAAAGCAGGGCTGCCGGAATAGCTAGCAACGTCGGTTATCGGCACGAACTCCCCGTGACTTGCTGGTCTTGGGCACGTCCGCTTGTTGGGGTGGAACGACCGTGCTGAAGTCGCCAGCGGACACGTGAATCCAGACCCGGAATTGAACCCTACGAGCCTAATGTCGAGCGGCTCTGGCGCCAAGCGCCTACTTGGCCATCCAAATGAAACCCTGCTGCTGGGGGTCTCTGGCTGTCATCCCGATCCATCATTCTCGGTATTTGTTGTGCTGGCGGGATCGGCCGCGCTGGTTGGCGTCCCGTCATCGTTGAGAGTAGCGCATGGTTGCAATACTTTCTGGTGCAGTAGTCGGGCAGCTGCAACCGCCGACGCAGAATAAGGCAGTCGACTGCGGGCGTTTCGCAGACGACTAAGGGAGGGCTCTGTGTCTTCGGTATCCTTGCGAGGTCTCACCAAGCGCTTCGGCAACGCAGTTGCCCTGGATAACGTCTCGCTCGAAATCGAGCATGGCCAGCTCGTATGCCTGCTCGGCCCGTCGGGTTGCGGCAAGACCACGGCGCTGCGTCTTGTCGCCGGCTTCGTCGAGCCCACTGCCGGCGAGATCGCGATCGGCGACCGCGTCGTCTCCTCGCCCAGGCGCACGCTGCCGCCCGAGCGGCGCAACGTGTCGATGGTGTTCCAGAGCTACGCCCTGTGGCCGCACATGACGGTGGCCGAGAACGTTGCCTACGGCCTGACCCTGCGCAAGATCGACCGCGACACTATCCGCCGCAAGGTCGACGCCATCCTCTCTACGACCAAGCTTTCGGAACTGGCAGACGCGCTATCCGGGCGAATTGTCCGGCGGCCAACAGCAGCGCGTCGCGCTTGCGCGCGCACTCATCGTCGAGCCGGAGACGCTGCTGCTCGACGAGCCGCTGTCGAACCTCGACGCCAACCTGCGCGAGGAGATGCGCTTCGAGATGCGCCGCCTGCATGACGAGTACCGCTATACGACGGTCTATGTCACGCACGACCAGTCCGAGGCCATGACCACCGCCGATCTGATCGCGGTGATGAAGCACGGTCGAATCGAGCAGCTCGGCTCGCCCGAGGACATCTACGAGCGCCCGCGCTCGGAGTTCGTCGCGCGCTTCATAGGCTCCAGCAACGTGGTGAAGGGCAAAGTGCTCGACGACAGCCGCATCTCGCTCGCCGGCGTCGCGCTGCGCGGCAGCGGCGGCAAGCTGGTCTGCCGGCAGCGACGGCGCCATGTCGATCCGCCAGCACCACATCGTCTTGACGACGGCCGAGCAGGGCGGCCAGGAGAACGTCGTTCCCGCAACCGTGGTCCGCAACGTCTTTCTCGGCGGCAATCGCGACTATATGGTCGAGGCCGCGGACGGAACGCAGTTGCGCGTGATTACCCCGGCGGCGGAGAACATAGCGCCGGGAAGCCTGGTCCAAGTCCGCATGCCAGTCGACCGCTGCCGGATTCTGGTCGGGTAGGCATGGTATCCGAAAAGTGGAAGCTGATTGCCCAAAAGGAACATGTCCGAGATGATCCAGGATATGTTCGTCGGGACGACGTAACAAAAGTCGACACCGAGAAGTCGACAACACAGGGAGGAGTTGCGATGCGCAACAGCAGGCTTGTCGCGACGTGACGTTCTCAAGGCTTCGGCCGCGATCGCGGCATCGACAATGTTTGCTTCGCCCCTGCGCGCGGCGGCACCCCCGGCAACGGCGATCACGCCTGCATTGATCGAGGCGGCCAAGAAGGAGGGCAAGGTCGCCTGGTACACCTCCGTCGACCTGCCGCTGGCCGAGCGCATCGCGAGGTCGTTCGAGGAAAAATTTCCGGGCATCTCCGCGCGCGTCGAGCGCACCGGCGCCGAGCGCGTGTTCCAGCGCATCGGCCAGGAGTACGGCAGCAACGTCCACGCGGTCGACGTCGTCAACTCCTCGGACGCCGCCCACCTCATCGTCTGGAAGAGCAATGGCTGGCTTGCACCGTTCGTGCCGGAGGACGTGGCCAAGCACTATCCCGCCGAGCACCAGGACCCCGATGGGATGTTCGCGAGCTTCCGCGTGTTTCTCTGCCCGATGGGCTACAACACCAACCTCGTGAAGGCGGAAGAGGCGCCCAGGAGCTACGCCGACCTGCTCGATCCGAAGTGGGCAGGCAAGATCGTCAAGGCGCATCCGAGCTACTCGGGCACGATCCTGACCGCGACCTATCAGATGTCGCGCGACATCGGCTGGGACTACTTCGAGAAGCTCGCCGGGCAGAGGGTCATGCAGGTGCAGTCGGCGGCCGATCCGCCCAAGAAGCTGGCGCTCGGCGAGCGCGCGATCATGGCCGACGGCATCGAGTACGGCATGTTCCAGCTCAAGGAAACCGGCAAGCCGGTCGAGCTCATCTACCCCACCGAAGGAACGCCGCTCATCGTCGGGCCCAATGCCGTCTTCAAGGCGGCGCCGAACCCGAACGCCGCGCGCCTGCTGCAGTGCTACATGTTCACAGCCGAGTGCCAGCAACTCGCCATCGACCACGGCGGCATGCGGTCGGTGCACGCGCTCACCAAGGAGAAGCCCGGACGCAAGCCGATGTCGCAGATCAAGGTGATGAAGGACGACGCGGCCGCCGTCGAGAAGCTGAGTGCCCAGATCAAGGCGCGCTACAGCCAGCTCTTCAAGGTGTGAGCCCAGCAGCCGCGGCGAGAATTGGACGCGACGTAGCAAGAGCGCAAGTTCAGGGACTGAGGAGGAATGCGTCGATGCGACAGGCGAAAATCACACAGGCGCGATGCGCTCAAGAGTACGGCCGCAGCGGCAATCACCGTCTACGCGAGCCCGCTGCGTGCCGCCGCGCCGCCGGCCGAGGCGATCACGCCGGCGCTGATCGAGGCCGCCACGAAGGAGGGCAAGGTCGCATTCTACACCGCCATGGACCTGGCCTTCGCGCAGCAGCTGGCCAAGGCGTTCGAGGAGAAATTCCCGGGCATCTCCGTGCGCGTCGAGCGCTCCGGCGCCGAGCGTATCTTCACCCGCATCGCCCAGGAGTACTCCAGCAACATCCACGCCGTCGACGTGGTCAACACCGCCGACCAGGCGCACTGCATCATCTGGAAGCGCAACCAATGGCTGGCGCCCTACCTGCCGGAGGAAGTGGCGAAGCACTTCGACAGGGAATACTACGACCCCGACGGCGCACCATGTGACGACGCGCATTCTGTCTCGCCGATCGCCTACAACACCAACCTGGTGAAGAGGGAAGAGGCGCCGAAGAGCTTCGCCGACCTGCTCGACCCGAAGTGGGCGGGCAAGATCGTCAAGGCGCACCCTGCCTACAGCGGCACGATCATGAATGCGACGTTTCAGATCGCGCGCGATCTCGGTTGGGACTACTTGGAGAAGCTCGCCAAGCAGCGCGTCATGCAGGTGCAGTCGGCGACCGATACGCCCAAGAAGGTGGCGCTGGGCGAGCGGGCAGTCATGGCCGACGGTGCGGGCTACCTGGTGATCCGCTACCGCGAGGAGGGCCAGCCGATCGACATCGTCTACCCGGCGGAGGGCACGCCGCTCGCCGCCGGACCGAGCGCCGTGTTCAAGGCCGCACCCAATCCCAACGCCGCCCGCCTGTTCCAGAACTGGATGCACTCGCGCGAGGGCCAGCAGATTGATCGTCGACGGCGCCTGCCAGTATTCGGCGCACGGCCAGACCGTCGAGAAGAAGGGCGTGCGGCCGCTCAAGGACATCAAGCTGATGAAGGAGGACCCGGAGGGCGTCGAGAAGACCGCCGAGGACGTCAAGAAGCGCTACGCGGCGATCTTCAAGGTGTGACGACGACAGAGGCGTGCAGAATGCACCGCGACGAGCCGAAGTCTGCTCGCTCCTCCGCTTGCCGGGGAGGCAGGAGAGACAGCGCGCGACTGCCGGCAGGCAGCCCCGTCCACCGGGGCGCACGCATGACCATCGCCTTGCCCGCACAAGCGCGCGGAGCGCAGCGCGTTCAAGATCGATGTCTCGATGCCGATCCTGATCGCGTTCGCCGCGCTGCTGTGCGTGCTCGTCATTCTGCCGATCTCCTGGCTGGTCTATTACAGTCTCACGACAGTGACCCCGCGACCAACGTGCGCGCGCCTTCACGCTCGAGCACTTCCAGGCAATTCTTCACCGACCCGGATTTCCTCGATCCGCTGCTCACGACGATCATCGTGGCGGTCAGTTCCGCCGCGCTGTGCTGCGTGATCGCGGCCCCGATGGGCTGGCTGGTCGCGCGCACCGACCTGCCGATGACCTATGCGATCCGGGCGCTGGTAACCGCCTCGTTCGTGACGCCGCCGTTCCTTGGCGCGGTGGCGTGGGAAATCCTTGCGGCGCCCAACAGCGGGCTGCTCAACCAGCTCTATCGCTTCACCACCGGAGCGCCGCAGGACGAATACCTGCTCAACATCTATTCGCTGCCGGGGCTGATCTTCGTCATCTCCTGCTACACGTTTCCTTACGTCTTCGTGCTGATCGCCAACGCGCTCGACCGCATGCCGGGCGACCTGGAAGATGCCTCGGCAATGCTCGGCGCCGGCACCTGGACGACCGCGCGCCGCATTACCATCCCGCTCGCGGTGCCGGCGCTGCTCGCCGGCGTTCTGATCGCGTTCCTGCAGGCGATGATCCTGTTCGGCTCGCCCGCGATTCTCGCGCTGCCGGCGGGCTTCCACACCATGACCACCAAGATCTGGAGCCTGTTCCAGTATCCGCCCAAGCCGGAGCTGGCCGCCGCGGCCTCGCTGCCGCTTCTGGTGGTCACCGTCATGCTGCTGCGCGCGCAGCAGCATGATCCTCGGCCGCAAAGGCTATTCCGTCGTCGGCGGCAAGGGTGCCGATCCGCGACTGATCAAGCTCGGCTGGTTCGTCGTACCGGCGATGGCCTTCGTCGTCGCTCGTGCTCTGCATGCCGGTGTTCCTGCCCTATTTCGCGCTGTTCAACGCCGCGTTCTCGCCGATCGCCACCACGCTGGTCACGCCGGCGAACGCCACCTTGCACAACGTTTACTTCACGTTCCTGGAGCTGTCCTCGACCCAGCTTGCGCTCAAGAACACCTTCATCCTGGGCCTCGCCTCGGCAACGCTGGGAACGGTGCTGGCGCTGGCCATCAGCTATCTGACCGCGCGGCGGGCGGTGACGGGGCATCGCGTGCTCGGCGTTCCTTGCCACGGCGCCGATCGCGATTCCGGGCATCGTGCTCGGCGTCGGTCTGTTCCTGAGCTACACGCGGCCGCCGCTGGTGCTCTACGGCACGCTCTGGGTGCTGCTCATCGCCTACGTCACCATCGAGCTGCCGGCCGCCTATCAGCAATTGCAGTCGGCATTCCGCGCCGTCAATCCGGAGCTGGAGGAGGCCAGCCGCATCCTCGGCGCGACGCGGCTGCAGGCGTTGCTGCACGTCACCGCGCCGCTGCTGCGCACCAACGTGCTGGCGACCTGGTGCTTCATCTTCGTGTCGACCATCCGCGAGCTGTCGGCGGCGATCATGCTGTTCACGTCCGAGACCAAGGTCGTGTCCGTGCTGATCTTCGACCTCAAGGAAAGCGGCGACCTCGGCGCAATCTCGGTGCTCGGCCTCTCCATGCTGGTGCTCACCTTCGCGCGTCGTGATCGGCGTCAACCGCATCCCCGGCTTCGGCGGAACCCGCCTGCGCAACACCTGATCGCCCATGCAGCAAGCGCTTCCCGCAGTTTCCGTCGCCGAGCAGCTGGCCGAGCGCATCGTCATGCTCGATGCCGCGCGGCTGCCGGCCGCGGTGCGCGCGAAGTGCGAGGACCTCGCCCTCGACGTCATCGGGCTCGCCGTCACGGCGCGCAACGAGGACTACGTCAGAGCTGCGCTCGCCGGCTGGGACGACGACGGCCCATGCACCGTCATCGGGCACGAGCGCACGCTGAGCGCGGCGGGTGCCGCCTTCGTCAACGGCACCGCTGCGCACGGCGAGGATTTCGACGACACCTTCGAGGGTGGGCCGGTGCATGCCGGCGCGGTGATAGTGCCTGGAGTGCTCGCCGCCTGCGAGCGGCACAACCCGGATGGCGCATCTGCGCTCGCGGGCATCGCGATCGGCGTCGAGACACTGTGCCGGCTCAGCCTCGTCGCGCCGAAGCTGGTGCACAAGGCCGGCTTCCATCCGACCGCAGTGCTCGGCGCCATGGCAGCCGCCGCCGGCATCGGCGCGGCGCTGAAACTCGACCGGCGCCAGATCGTCGATGCGCTCGGCATCGCCGGCAGCATGGCGTCGGGCATCATCGAATATCTCGCCGAAGGCGCCTGGACCAAACGCCTGCATCCGGGCTGGGCGGCGCAGGCGGGCCTGCGCGCGGCCCTGCTCGCCAAGCACGGCTTTGTCGGCCCGCGCACGGTGTTCGAAGGCGCGCACGGCTTCTTCCACGGCTTCGCCAATACGACGCAAGGCGACTACGGCGCGCTGACCGGCGATTTCGGTGAACGCTGGGTCGCCGAGACCCTGGCGTTCAAGCCGTACCCGTGCGGGACCATGACGCATCCCTACATCGACTGCGCGCGCCGGCTCTCGACGCGTGGTGTCAAGCCGGGCGAGATCAAGGAGATGATCTGCGAGGTTGGTGCGGGCACGGTGCATCGCCTGTGGGAACCGCTGGCCGACAAGCAGCGTCCGCCCAACGGCTATGCCGCCAAGTTCTCGCAGCCCTATTGCATCGCCACCGCTTTCGTGCGCGGCAATGTCGGGCTCGACGCCTTCACCGATGCCGCCGTGAAAGACCCGGCCGTGCTCGCGCTCGCCAGCCAGGTGCGCTACGTCGTCGATCCAAACAACCCCTATCCGAACGCATTCACCGGCCATATCCGCATGGAGCTGCATGACGGCCGCGTCCTTGAGGAGCGCCAGCCGCACATGCGTGGAGGCGCGCAGGAACCGCTCACGCGCACCGACATCGAGGATAAGTTCGCCCTGTGCTGCCGTCACGGCGGATGGGACAGGGATAGGATCGACGCCGCGCTCGCGCTGACGCGCCGGCTTTACGACGGAAAACTGGACCTTAGGACATTGCGTGGGTGAGGCATGACTGAAACGGGAAAAGAGCATGACGGGCCGCGTCGCGATCGTCACCGGGGCCGGACGCAACATCGGGCGCGCCATCGCGCTCGAGCTTGCGGCCGGCGGCGCGGCGGTGGTGGTGAATGGCCGGGCCAACCGTGCCAACATCGACGCGGTGGTAGGTGAGATCGAGGCCCGGGGCGGTGAGGCGCTGGCAGCGATCGCGGACGTCACCGATGAAGCCGCGGTGGAGCGCATGGTGGCAGCAACGATCGAGCGTTTCGGCCGCATCGACGTGCTCGTCAACAATGCGGCGGGCCGGCCAGAAAAGGTCGCTCGAGGCCATGTCGCTGGCCGATTGGCGTGGTGTGATGGCGACCATCCTGGACGGCGCGTTCCTCAATGTGAAAGCGGCGCTGCCGTATCTGAAGCAAAGCGACGCCGGCGCAGTCATCAATATCGGTGGGGTTTCCGGTCATGTGGGCACGAAGCATCGGGCCCATGTGGTCACCGCCAAGGCTGGCCTGATCGGCTTCACCAGGGCGCTGGCGCACGATCTTGCCCAAGACGGGATTACCGCCAACTGCGTGGTGCCGGGGCTGATCGAGACGGCGCGCGACCCCAAGGCTCAGCTGCCGCATCATCACAACGTCAGCAGGACACTGGCGGGACGCTTCGGCACGCCGGAGGAAATTGCCGCGGCGGTGCACTTCCTGGCCGGTCCGCAGGCGCGCTACATCACCGGGCAGACCCTGCACGTGAACGGCGGCGTGTATCTGGGCTAGGCCTCTCGGGTAGAAGAGCTAACTCCCCGTGATCGGATCGAATCCCCACGAGAACAGCGGCTTGCCGCCGTCACTGCGTATTTCGACAACCTCCTCGCACCAGGAGCGGTCGAACTGGCCGCCCGGGTAGAGCAGGTGGATGGGCGCAACCATGCCTTCTTCGAGAACCCAGTCGCCGCCCTGCACCGTCCCGTCGGAGGTCATGAGCTCGAGTTCCATGTGCGAGAGCCCGAGGCCGTGGAAGAAGACGATGGCGCGGTCTGGATCGGCCACACCCGCTTTCCGGTAGGTCGCTCGCGCGAGAGCCTGCAGGTCCTTGATGCGGGCTCCCGGCTTCATGGCGGCTAGCAGGGTCTCGGCAACGGACGAGGTCGCGTTCGCCCAGCGCTTTCCGTCACCCTCGGGCTCACCGTCGACCACCCATGTCTTGCCGCCATCCCAGCAATAGAGATCGATGGTGCCGTGGCAGTCGAACATGACGTGCGTGCTGGGCTCAACCTCGCTGTCCTCGAAGCCGGTCGCAAGCATGATGGTTTGGTCGGTGCCGCGGGGATGGCCCCAGACCATTCCTCCTGGATCGCGCACGAAGCCGCCCAGCTCGGCCACCGAGCGGGCGTAGGCGATGTTGAGATCGCGCCATGTCGCGCCTCTTTGCCAGCAGGCAATCGTCTTGTGGATCGCCGCCTCGTTGAGGCGCGTTGCGCGGCGGATAAGGTCGAGCTCGACCGGCGTCTTGATGGCGCGGGCGAACATCATCGGATCGTAGCCGTCGGCGACGTTGAGGCCATCCATGCCGAGCCTCAGCCCGAAGCCCTGGTCGTCGAAGGCGACCTTCGCATGATCGAGCTTCAGCTCCCGCAGCGCGCCCTTGAGAGTGCTGCCCATGTCGAATGCGTACTGCTTGCGCGCATTCTCAATCCATGGTTTGCCGCTGGCTGCCGGCGGGATGAAGCGGTCGATATCGGATTTCTGTGCCGGACGGTCGAGCGGCATCATCACCGCGCGGAACGGCCGGATATCCTCGATCCAGCTCGGCTGCGTGAGGAAGGTGGCGAGATAGTAGTCGGCGATTACCATGACTGGATGCTCGGGCGCATGCCGCGAGAGGATAACGGCACATACGCGCGGCTCGTCCGATTTGTGCGCGATGCCGTTGAACCCCGACAGGTAGAAGACGTTGGTCGGCAGCGTGGCCACGATGCCGTCGAGGCCGCGGGCCTCGAGCGCGTGCAATACTCGGTCGAGATTGCAGAAGCGCCTGGGCAGGGGCTTTCTTGGAAAGGCACCCGACGGGACGGTGTTGGTGGTCATCTGCCTCTCCGTGGTAGCCGACCAAGGAACATTGCACTTCGCGCCTGCGCCGTTACGCTTGGGCCGCAGGCGCTTTGAGCCGCAATCGGCTGCTTGCGGCTGCTACCTCGTCATGCCGGTGATGCTCTCCTTGACGGACCTGGGATCGCGCATAGGCCAGCGGCCGGCATCGACTTGGGCGAGAAAATCGGCGAGGGCCGCATTGAAGGCAGCGGGCTCCTCGATGTTGACCGCGTGGCCGCTGTTGGGGATCACAAGCAGGGCGGCGGAGGGGCAGGTGCGCTTGATGAAGACGTTGGGCAAAAGGCACGGCCAATCCTCGTCGCCGGTGACGACCAGCATCGGCACCTGGCACGCAGCGAGCTTGTCCTCCAGAGCGAAGATCGACGGGCGCTCCCGCTGCACGCCGAGCTGGGTGTTGGCAGCGCCCTTGGCGGAATGCTCCGCCAGCATCGCCTTGAACTCGGCAAAGCCGCGCGGGTCCTTATTCTCGAACTGGACGCGGGTGGGGCCATAGGCATAGGCCTCCGCGAAGGCGGCCATGCCCTCCTTCTCCAGCTTGGCGGCAATGACGACGGCTTCGGCGCGAAACTTCTCGCGCTCGCCGGGCTCTGAGCCATAGCCAGCCCCGGCAACCAGCAGCGAGAGGGCGCGGGAAGGGTATGTCAGACCGAAATGCAGCGTGGCGAGCCCGCCCATCGACAGACCGACGATGTGCGCCTTGTCGATATTCAGCCCATCGAGGACCGAGCGGATGTCGTCACAGGCGCGGGCCTGTGAATAGCGCGCTACGTCCTGCGGAACGTCTGACGGCGGCCAGCCGCGCGCATTGAAAGCAATGCAGCGATAGCGCCGCGAGAAGTAGCGAAGTTGCGGCTCCCAGCTTCGGTAATCGCCGGCAAACTCGTGCACGAAAACGATCGGCAAGCCGCTACCGGTTTCCTCGAAGTAGAGCCTGACGCCGTCGTCGGTGGAGATATGGGGCATAGGAGGGTCTGCTTTGGCTTCCTATCACCGTCGTAAATGCGCCATCTGTTGCAGCGGACCATGGGTACCAGACGAAACAACGGATATCCACTTGCCGTTCCGAGGGCGACGGCCCTTGGCACGCCTTGCCGTTCTCCTACACCGGCAAGTCCGTCAGCTATGAGGGGTTTACTTACCGTCGGTAGCGTCTAGCCACAGACAACGACACCTCTCTCATCTGGTGCTACTATGAGCGATGAGAATGCTGCCTCTCCTTGCGCTTCTGTCGGCGGGCTGCACTACGCCAATGGGGCCGCCCCCGCACCCCATTGCTGGCAGTACTTGGACGGGATCCAAAACTCTCGTTCTGAGCACAACCGAATATACCTACGACTTGGAATCCGGCTCCTGGGCGGCGGATACCAAGGAGTTCCGTTACAGGAAGCAAGGCGGGGTACAGGAGCGGTGCGGCATGTCCCTAACCGGCAGGACGATGGTTCTGACGGCCTGCCGATTGGCGGGCCGCTACACCCGCCAGGATTAAACCGCTTTACGGAAGGGAGCGCCGGTCACGAATTCCGAACGAGTTCGGCTCACAGATTTTGGAAGGGAAGTGCGTCGGGCACGGAGCTGAGGGATTTACGCGTGCCGGTGGTGCGCTGCTTTCTTGGTCTCTTCGACGTCAATAAGGGCGCGAACCCGGCGCAAGAGCACGGGCGCCCCTTGGCGCGGCGTCACGCTGATGGTTCTTAGCGGAGCTTGCGACCGTCCTGGCGGCCAAACGAACGCAAAGTACTTGCGGTGTGTTCTGTCATGCCAAATGCGGTAGCCGCGGTAGTAAGTCGTTGCCATCGCGTAAGCGCCTGGTGCGCGTCCAGATCGTTCGAATCACATTACACGCTGAATCGTACAGGGATGGGGCGCGTACTACCTGACGAATTTTGGTGATTTAGCTCACGACTTCGCATGCGGGTGTGGAAGCGCGGCGGCGGCCTCGGGCACCGAACGCAGAATCCCGGTGAGCACGACCGGGAAAAGAGGAACCGCAGCGGCAGTGTCCGGTGATTGCGCCACCTGTGGGAAACGCTCTTGCGGCGGTATCAGTGCGAGCAGAATCGAATGCAACCTGACCACTGTCTCCCAAACGGGGGATCTGAGTCATGAGAGATGCTGGGCAATTCCTTGGGATGTCCGTTGGCACGGAACTGAAGTAGGTGATCTCGCTCCGCTTCTTCCGGAGTCGGGGGTGCAACGGAAGTAGGCGCAGCCCCGCCATGCTGCCCGTGCTCATCGCCGGCGCCTTCGTCGGACATTGCGCGCTGCCCTAGTAGTCCTGCTTCGGTCGTGCAGGTCCGGTTGTGGTTCCTCTTCCCCGCCCTGAGGCAGGATAGTGCCTAGTCGGCAGTTGGCACGGCCAATGGCTGTTTCCGCAGGGGCATGGCTAGGAGATCGCTTGCAAGGGCCGGACTGGCGGCTGACGGGCAGCAGTAGTTCGGCTTGCGTTGATGAAAAACAATCGGCGGCAGGAAGTCGGTTCGTATATTAGAGGTGGTCTCCAGTGAGCCTCGGCATGTCGAAGTACACGGCGAAAATCGGAAGCGAGCGAGCGGCCGCCATCTACCGCACACTGCGCCATGCCATCATCGAGCAGGCGCTGGAGCCGGGCGCCAAGCTGCCCGAGGACGCCATCGGCGAGCGCTTCGGGGTGAGCCGCACCTTGGTGCGGCACGCGCTGGGCCAGCTCGCCGCCGAGGGCTTGGTGGAGCTGCGGCGCAACCGCGGCGCAGCGGTGGCCAGGCCCAGCTGGGACGAGGCGCGCGACATCTTCGACGTGCGGCGGGGGCTGGAGCGCCTCGTGGTGCTGCGGCTCGCGGGCCAGCTCACCCGCGACCAGAAAGCGCGGCTGGAGGACCACGTGCGGAGCGAGGAGGCCGCGCAGGGCACCAACGAGCCCCTGTCGATAAGGCTCGCCGGCGAGTTCCACACGCTGCTGGCGGAGATGACCGGCAATGCGCTGCTGGCGCGCTACGTGAGCGAGGTGGCCTCGCGCGCGGGGTTGATCCTGGCGATCTACGGCCGGCCGCATTCGTCCGAGTGCGCGGTGAGCGAGCACCGCGCCATCATCGCCGCGCTCGCCGGCAACGATCCCGAAGGCGCCGCCGCAGCCATGGACAGCCACCTGGAGGCGGTGGCGGGGCGCGCGCTGATCCAGACCAAGGCGCAGAAACGGCGTGAGCTGCGCGATGTGCTCGACGACTATGCGCCAGGGCCGCGCACCGTTGCGCGGCGCGCCGTTGTGCGCCCGAAGCGCTGACAAAAGCGCCGTCTATGCCTCGATGCCGCGCATGGTGAGCAGCCGCTCGGCGCTGTCGTTCCACACGTCCATCTGCACGATTTTGTCGCCCTTCACCACGAAGCGGTCGACGTAGCGGTTGCCCTCGAACGGCGTGCCGTCCGGCCATTCGCCGTAGAGCGTGCCGAGGTTGTAGACGATGGTCTCGCCGGTGCCCGCCACCACGTCGGTGCGCTCCATGCGCTTCTTCACCCACTTGTAGCGCTTGGCATTGAAGGCCGTGGTCTCGCGCGGGTGGCCGTACCTGCGCCCGCCGGTGAAGGTGATCTTGAGCTCGGGTGAGATGTAGCGCGCCGCCGTCTCGGGATCCGGCACCATGGAGGCCACCAGGAAGCGCTCGACGATCTCGGCGGCGCGGCGGGTCTCCTCGGTCGGCATGGCTACGGCGTGGCTCATGGCTGTCCCCTAGGGAAAAAGCTGGCGCAAAATCGAATACGCTTCGCTCGTATATCGCATGCACTTGCAGCTGCCAATAGTGCCCACAACGAGGGCAGTTGCCTGAATTTGAGGCCAGCCTTTCTAGAGTTTTGCACGCGATCTTGCATTTACAGTGTATACGATCTGGCATATGGCTTGCGTCGATTGAGCCCAGGTTCGAGCCCAAGAGAGGTGCGTCCATGCCAATGCAAAGCCCAGTCACCAAGTTGAGCCGAGGCTCCCTGATTGCCGCCGCCTGCGCGCTGTTGCTAGCGGTGCCGGCTGCCGCCCAGGAGAAGATCAAGCTGGGCCTGGTGGCCGCCATGTCGGGCCAGTCGGCCAAGTCGGGCGAGGCCATCGTGCGCGGGCTCACCATTGCCGCCGACGAGATTAACGCCAAGGGCGGCCTGCTCGGCAAGCAGATCGAGCTCATCGTGCGCGACGACGAAAGCAACCCGGCCAAGGGCGCGGTGGCCGCGCGCGAGCTGGTGCAGCGGGAGCAGGTTGCCGCCCTGTTCGGCGGCCTCGATACGCCTGTTTCGATCGCCATCGTGCCGTTCGCCAACAGCGCCAAGGTGCCGTTCATGGGCGTGTGGGCGGCTGGCACGCCGATCACCCGCAACGGCGCGGCCGAGAACTACGTGTTCCGTGTCTCCGCCGTGGACGAACTGGTGGATGTGGCGCTGGTCGACTACGCGGTCGCCAAGTACGGCGCCAAGAAGCCCGGCATGATCCTGATCAACAACCCTTGGGGCGAGTTCAACGAGAAGGGCCTCAAGGCGGCGCTGGATGCCAAGAAGATGGGCTATGCCGGCATCGAGAAGTTCGAGACCAACGATGTCGACGTGGTGCCGCAGCTCACACGCCTCAAGGAGGCGGGCGCCGACGCGCTGTTCCTCGTCGCCAACGTCGCACCCTCCGCGCAGGTAGTGAAATCGCTCGACCGCATGGGCTGGGACGTGCCGATCGTGTCGCACTGGGGCCCCGCCGGCGGCCGCTTCAGCGAGCTTGCCGGCGCCAGCGCGTCGAAGGTGCACTTCATCCAGACCTACAGCTTCTCCGGCAAGCTGCCGGCCAAGGGCGAGGCCGTGCTGGCAGCACTTAAGAAGAAGTACCCCGAGATCAAGACGCTGGCCGACGTCACGCCGGCGGTCGGCATCGCCAACGCCTATGACGCCATGCACCTGACCGCGCTGGCGATCGCCAAGGCCGGGTCGGTCGAGGGGCCGAAGGTCCGCGAGGGCTTCTATGCCATCGGCACCTACGAGGGGCTGATCAAGACCTACAAGCAGCCCTTCACGCCGGCCAACCAGGATGCGCTGAGCGCCTCCGACTACCTCTTCACGCGCTTCGTCGAAGGCGAGATACTGCCGCTGACGCAGTGAGGGTCAGACCTGCGGGTCTGACCACAACGGAGTAGAGAGTGGGGAATTAGGGAGTAGGGGATTGAGCATTCCCTACTTCCCACTCCCTATTCCCCACTCCCCTTTCGACGCCCTGCGACAAGGGAGCCGACGGCCATTCTCGTCACGTCCGCCCTCATCTCCGGTCTGTGCCTCGGCAGCATGTACGGGCTGATCGCGCTCGGCTTTCACGTCACCTACGTCGTCTCCAATACGGTCAACTTCTCGCAGGGCAGCTCGGTGATGCTGGGCGCCGTGCTCGGCTACACGTTTGCCACGCGGCTCGGCTGGCCGCTGCCGTTGGCATTCGTCGCCTCGCTGCTGCTGTGCGCGATGTTCGGGCTGCTGGTCGAGCGCACGCTGGTGCGGCCGTTCGTGGCGCGCGGCTCCAATGCCTGGCTGATGGCGACGGTGGCCGGCGGTATCGTGCTCGACAACGTGGTGCTGTTCACCTTCGGCAAGGAGCCGCGCGGCTTCCCGCCTATGCTCTCCACCACGCCGATCAGGATTTTCGGCACCGGCGTGTTCCCGCTGCAGCTGATCATTCCGCTGGTGGGGCTGGGCGTGGCGGCGGCGCTGGCGGTGCTGCTGCGCTATACGCGCCACGGCAAGGCGCTGCTGGCGGTGGTGCAGAACCCCGACGCGGCGCGGCTGATGGGCATCAACGTGCGGGCGGCGATTGCCGCTTCGTTCGCGTTGTCGACGGCGCTGGCGGGCCTTGCCGGGCTGTTGATTGCGCCGCTCTTCAGCGTGCACTCCGACATGGGCACGCTGTTCGGCATCAAGGCTTTCGCGGTGGCCATCCTGGGCGGCATCGGCTCGGCACCCGGGGTGATCCTGGCCGGGCTCATCTACGGCGTGAGCGAGGCCATGATCACGGCCCTGTTCGGCTCGAGCTACACGCAGATCGCCATGTTCACGGCCGTGATCGGCGCGCTGGCGCTCATGCCGCAAGGCCTGCTCGGCCGCGCCGCCATCAAGAAAGTGTGAGGAGCGCGATGGGGAGCACTCGCGCCGCCGCCATGCCGGTCGCCATCGTGGCGCTAACCTTGGCTGGGCTGGCGCTGGCGGTCATGGGCCAGGGCTATACGCCGTTCGTGCTGGCGCTGGTGGCGCTGGCGGCAATCGTCGGCGTGGGGCTCAACATCCTGGTCGGACTGACTGGGCAGGTCTCCATCGGCCACGTCGGCTTCTACGCCATCGGCGCGTACGTGATGGCCGTGCTGACCCTGCAAGGGCTGAGCTTCTGGATCGCCCTGCCGGCGGCCGCTGTAGTGGCCGGCGTGATCGGCGCGCTGCTCGCCGTGCCGGCCATGCGCGTTACCGGGCCGTATCTCGCGATGATGACCATCGCCTTCGCCTTCATCGTCGAGCACGTGACGATCGAGTGGCGCGCCGTGACGGGCGGGCAGAACGGGCTGATGAACGTCGCCCAGCCGGCGTTCGGGCGCTGGCTCGACGGCGAGCGCGGGCTGGTGACCTTGTCGGTGGTGCTGGCGGGCGTATCGCTCTACCTGTTCCACCGGCTGGCGCGTGCGCCGCTCGGCAAGGCCATGGTGGCGGTGCGCGACAGCGAGACCGCGGCACGCGCGGTGGGCTTCAATCCCGTCGTGGTCAAGACGGCGGCGTTCGCCATGTCGGCGGCCTTCACGGGGCTCGCCGGCGGGCTGTTCGCTTCGCTGATGACCTTCGTGGCGCCGAGCTCGTTTCCGTTCTCGCAGTCGATCCTGTTTCTGCTCGCCGTCGTCGTCGGCGGCGCCGGCTACACGTTCGCGCCGGTGCTCGGCGCCGCCGTCATCGTCGTGCTGCCGGAGCTGATCGCCTCGCTCGCCGAGTACCGCCTGCTGCTGTTCGGCGCGCTGCTGCTGGTGGTGCTGTGGCTGGCGCCTGAAGGCATCCTCGGCACGCTCGCGCGCTACACGCGGCGCAGCGGCTCGCGCGCGCCCGCGCGCTCCGGCTTCGACATCGCCCAGTTCCTCGGCGGCGGGGAGCGCTCCCCGCTGCAGGTGGACGGCCTCACCATCGCCTTCGGCGGCGTGCGGGCGGCGACCGGCGTGTCGCTCACCGCCGAGCCCGGGCGCGTCACCGCGCTGATCGGCCCCAACGGTGCCGGCAAGACCACCGTGCTCAACATGATCGGCGGCTTCTATCGCCCCGACGCCGGCAGCATCCGCCTCGGCGGGCACGATCTCGCCGGCGCGCCAGCCTGGAAGGTCGCCCGCTCCGGCATCGCCCGCACCTACCAGACGACGCAGCTGTTCGGCTCGCTCAGCGTCATCGACAACGTACTGGCCGGCATGCGCGGCGGCCGGCTCGGGCATCCGCTGGCCGGCGCCGCTTCGAACGACCAGCGTGCGTTGGCCGAGGGGCTGCTGGCCTTCGTCGGCTACACGGGGGCGCTCGATACGCCGGCGCAGGACCTGGCCCACGTCGACCGGCGGCTGGTGGAGATGGCCCGCGCGGTGGCGACGCGGCCCAAGGTGCTGCTGCTCGACGAGCCGGCCGCCGGCCTGATGCGCGCCGACAAGGCGGCGCTGGGCGGCGTGCTGCGCCGGCTGGCGAATGCCGGCATCGCCGTGATCCTGGTCGAGCACGACATGGCGCTGGTCATGGGCGTCTCCGACCACGTGGTGGTGCTCGATGCCGGCCGGCCCATTGCGTCCGGCGCGCCAGAGACCGTGCGCCGCGATGCCAAGGTCAAGGAGGCCTACCTCGGCAGCGGCGAGATGCAGGTGCGTTCGCGGTCGCAGCCACTGCCGGCCAATCCGCCGCTCGAGCTCGACGCGGTGAAGCTGGGCGCCGGCTACGGCGCAGTGCCGGTGCTGGAAGGCGTGACCTTCGAGGTGCGCCAGGGTGAGTTGGTGGCGCTGTTGGGCGCCAACGGCGCGGGCAAGTCCACCACCATGCGCGCGGTCAGCGGTCTGCTGCGGCCGGTCTCCGGCGACATCCGGCTCGGCAGGGATCGCATCGAGCGCCGCGAGGCGCATACCATCGCCGCCACCGGCCTGGCGCTGGTGCCCGAGGGGCGCCAGGTGTTCCCCGAGCTCAGCGTGCGCGACAATCTCCTGCTCGGCGCCTACACGCGCAAAGGCGACGCCGAGGCCGACATCGAGGCGCTGCTCACGCGCTTCCCGCGCCTGCGCGAGCGACTGCACGCCCGCGCCGGCCTGCTCTCGGGCGGCGAGCAGCAGATGCTGGCGCTGGCCCGCGGGCTGATGGCGCGTCCGCGCGTGCTGCTGCTGGACGAGCCTTCGCTGGGCCTCGCGCCGGCCATCATCGACGAGCTGTTCAAGGTGATCGCCGAGCTGCGCGACAGCGGCATCACCATTCTGCTGGTGGACCAGATGGCGGGCCACGCGCTTGCCGCCGCCGACCGCGGCTATGTTCTGGAGTCGGGCCGCGTCGTGCGCGCCGAGAGCGCAGCCGCGCTGCGCCAGGACCCGGCGCTGGAAGCCGCTTACCTTGGCGGCCTGAAGGCGGCAGAGTAGGGGCCCATGTCCTACGGTATGGCTTTCGATCTCATCCTGCGCGGCGCCTGCATCTTGGGCTGCGAAGCCGAGCCCGCCGACATCGGCATTGCCGCCGGCCGCATTGCGGCAATCGCGCCCGCGCTGCCGTCCGGCGATGCACGCGAGGAGCAGCTCAACGGCCAGCTCGTGCTGCCTGGGCTGGTGGAGACGCATATCCACCTCGACAAGTCGCGCATCATCGACCGCTGCACCATTTCCGCCGGCACGGTGAAGGAGGCGATCGCCGAGACCGCGCGCGCCAAGGCCGCCTTCGCGGAAGCCGACATCGAGGCCCGTGCGCGGCGCACCTTGGAGCAGGCCATCCTGGCCGGCACGCAGTTCATGCGCACGCACGTGGAGGTGGACCCGCGCATCGGGCTGAAAAGCTTCCATGTGCTGCAGCAGCTGAAGCGCGAGTACGCCTGGGCGCTCGACCTGCAGCTGTGCGTCTTCCCGCAAGAGGGGCTGATCAACGATCCCGGCACCGAGGAGCTGCTGGTGGCCGCCTGCGAGCAGGGTGCGGACCTCATCGGCGGCTGCCCTTATGCCGATACGCACCCCGACGAGCACCTCGCCCGAGTATTTGCCGTCGCCAGGCGTTTCGATCTCGACATCGATCTGCATCTCGACTTCGACCTCGACCCGTCCTGGATGCACCTCGACGAGGTGCTGCGGCTGACCGAGGCGCACCACTGGGGCGGGCGCGTCGCAGCGGGCCATGTCACCAAGCTTTCGGCCATCCCTCCAGAGAGGCAGGCCGAGATGGCGCGGCGCCTTGCGGAAGCCGGCATCGCCCTCACCGTGCTGCCGGCCACCGACCTGTTCCTGATGGGCCGCGATGCGACGCACAACGCGCCGCGCGGCGTCACCCGCGCCGACAGGTTCATGGCAAGCGGCGTCACCTGCTCGCTCGCCACCAACAACGTGCTGAACCCGTTCACGCCGTTCGGCGACGCCTGCCTCGTGCGCATGGCGAACCTCTACGCCAATATCGCCCAGCTCGGCCGGCCCCAAGAGCTCGGGCAGTGCCTGGACATGATCACGTCGGCGGCGGCACGGCTGATGAACCTCGAGGGCTACGGCATCGCCGTCGGCAATGCGGCGGACCTGATCGTGTTGCCCTGCGTGAGCGGGGCTTCGGCAATTGCAGAGATCGCGCGCCCAGTATGGGGCATCAAGTGCGGGCGACGCACGTTCTTCAACCCGCCCGGACAATTGCTCAGGCCGGCAGTGTCATAGCTGCACGACGCGCGGCCGGCCCGTCCTGGCAGCGAGCCTGTGCTACGCAGCGACTTCCTCAGCCGATGATAAAGGCCCCGTTCGTGAGGAAGAGAAGCATTGCCAAGAGCAGAAGCAGGGCTCCCTTCGCCGGAAAGCTCGAGGCCGTGAATGGCATGCCGAGCAGCAGCATATGAGCCAGCGTTGCGCTGGAGCTGAAGAGCATGCATTCCTTGGAATTGAAGAAGAAGAAGAACGTGCTCCGCAGCAATGCGTAGGCCAGAAGGGCCAGCAGGATGCCTTTGTGGCTACTCCCTGTTTCGGTGCGATTGCGTGGCAGCAGGCTCGCGAACAGCATCACGCCGAACAAGACGACCAAGCCGACGATCATCGGCGAGGAAAGATAGTTGATCAGCACGGGCTCGAAATCGCCCCCGAAGTTGATCGAGAGGTCGGCCCAATGGTCTGCGTGACGCTCCGGCGCAGCGATGTTGAAGAACAGCCACTTGATGAGCGAACTTATAAAGGCCTTTGGCGCTGGTATCGTTCTGGGCCGCGTACCAGAGCAGCATGCTGAAATGCGTCGCACCCTCCGGGTGCGTTCCTGCAGCTTTCGGCCACCCGCGCATGATGCCTTCAAGAATAGTGAAGGCAAACACGCCCGCGAGCCCGTGCAGGGCGATCCACCAGCTGTTGCGCACATCCCAGCCCCGCTGCACCAGGGTGTCGACCACGGGAATAATGGCCAGAAAGCCGGCAGTGATCTCATTGAGGCAGGCAAGCAGCAGGATTGCCGTCAAGAGCACGGCTGTCGCGCGTCGTCCATCTCTTCCGCAGGTGCAAATAGGTCGCGATATAGAGCGCGGACAGCGTGGCCGTGACGATCTTCGATTCCTCGATGCTGGAGAAATACCAGACACCGAGCGAGCTGGCGTAAATGGCTCCCCAGAGAATTACATAGCGGCGCGGAACGACCGCCGCGAAGGCGGACATTGCCGCCCACACCCCAACCGCACCGACCGCGGCGAACATCGCCTTCAACAGATGAGGCGGAGCGATCCATGGGGTGAGAGGGTGGAAGATTTTCATCCAACCGGCCGCCAAGACGACCGTCACCGGATGGAAGCGAAAGATCCGCGCAAGCTGTGTGTCGGGCGCAATCCGGCCGAAAACATCCTCCTTGCCCAGCTCGGCGTACAACCAGGTATCCGCGTGGAAATGGAGCGTGCCGTTACGTGCCTCGAGCAGGAACGACGAAAGCCAATAGAGACCGAACGCAACAGCCGGCTACCAGCGAGAAGAACAAGGTTTCCCGATCGGACCGGCGTGGAACTCTGCGTCTGAGACCCCGTGAAGGGAGCTGGGCTCGAAGTAACCGTCACCTAGTGCACTCTCTCATGGGGCGGCAGACAGAACTCTGCTGCTGGCGCGCACCTGGCAACCGCGCGACGCTACGTGCTGATCATCGCCAAGTCTGAAGCCGGAGTGCGCAACTATACGCGCCCTTCTCCGACGACAATCGAAGCCTGCCGCAGGTGTGAACGCGCAACGCTCTGCGATACTTTAGGCAGACCGCTCTTGATCCAGTAGCCGCCGTAGTGATCGATCTGGACGATCGGGTCGGCAATGCCGTGCGCGGCGCGAAACTCGTCGACGGCTTTGCGCTGGCACTCGAACAGGTAGTAGTCGTCGGCGATCAGCGTGCCGCCGGCGGAGAGCTTGTGGTAGAGGTTGACGAGGCCGTCCATGGTGCTCTCGTACATGTCTCCGTCGAGCCGCAGCACGGCGAGCTTCTCGACGGGCGCCGACGGCAGCGTGTCCTTGAACAACCCTTCCAGGAACACGACCTGCTCGTCGAGCAGGCCGTAGCGGGCGAATGCGGCCTTCACCTCGGCCAGCGGCACGGCGAAATCCTTGTAGGCGTGCAGGTGGAAGCTCGCGTCGGCCGCCACCCCTGCCGACGGCGGCGGAAAGCCCGCAAACGAGTCGGCGGCAATCACGCGGCGATCGGCAATCCCGTAGGCCTTGAGCACGGCGCGCATCATGATGCAGGCGCCGCCGCGCCACACGCCCGTCTCCATGAAATCGCCCGGCACGCCCGCCTGCATCACGCGCTCGCATTCGCTGCGCACGTTGTTCATGCGCCTGGCGCCGATCATGGAGGGCGCCTGCGACGGCCAGTCCCAGCCGTACTCGCGATGGTCGTGCTTGTAGCCGTCGACCTTGGATGCCGGCAGCGGCGGGTCCTCGTTGAGCCGCCCGATCAGGCTGTCGCGCATGAGATCGAGATAGGCTGCGCGCGCAGCCTCTCGGCCGGTCTGCGCTCGTCGCAGCGGAGGCTGGCCACGGCGCTAGAACCCGGTCCAGAGCGCTAGTTGCCGATGGCCGCATGCCCGTTGATGGCAAAGGCCCGGCAGGGCGCGAACTCGGTCAGCTGCGCCTGCAGGACGTACACGCCGTAGCCGTTCAGCGCGTTGCTCACCGCCTCGGTCAGGCTGCGCGTTGAACGCGGCCCGGTCGGCCTGGATATCCTCCAGCGTCTGCTTGCTGACCTCGGTCAGGATCGCCTCCTGCGACCGCTCCATGATGTCGGAGGGAAGGTCGGCGATCTTCGCCAGCGCCGCCACGACATCGTCGACGACGTAGGTGACCAGCGCGCCGACGATGACGGTCTGCAGATCCTTCGTCATCACGATCTTGGACTTGATCATCTGCGTCTGCCGCACCGTCGCCATGAGCTTGTAGCTCGTCGCCACGCGGCCAGTACCAATGCAGCCCCGGCTTCCATTCCTTGACGCGGTGTCCGCGCACGAACGCCACGCCGCCGTGCGTCGCCGGCACGATGACGAGCCAGGGAAGCAGCTTCAGGAGTGTCTGAAAGATCTCCCCGATCCAACCGAATGCCTTGTCCACGCGTCACTCCCACCATCTGACAGGCGCGTCGCCGCGAATCGGCCGATCGTCCGCTGCATCGCTGCGGCGCCGACGCATCGCACATCGTCCAGCTGATTGCGTCGGTTCAGTCCATCTCCGTGTCCGCCGCGTTGGTCGCCACCGCGATGCCGTAGCCGTCCAGGCTGACCGTGCCGTCGAAGCGGTCCCGCGCCACGCGGTCGCCGGTGCTGGCGTCGACGCGCAGGACGTTCCTGCAGTCCTCGAGCTTCTCGTCCCAGTCGGCGAGCTTCAGGACCCGCGGCTTGGGCGTCGTATTGACGAACACGCCGCTGCGGCGGCCGTTGTCGTCCCATGCGACGATGGCATCGACGTCCGGGCCGTTCGGGCGGCGGATCGGGAAAGCGACCCAGTCGCCATACCGCACGTGCTGGGCGAACAGCTGCTTGGCGAGAGCACGCGGGCGTCGGCGCGCCGGTCATCGTCATCAGGCCGTAGGCGTCGTCGCGATCGCCCCAGTCCAGCTTCTTCGATGTCGCCGTCCACCGCATCTCCAGCTCCGCGCCGCCGCGTATCAGATGGATGAGTGCGGAGGCATAGTAGGCGCCGCCGAACGCATTCTGGTTCAGGCCGAGGGTAAACCCGTGCTCGTGATGCGCCACGGTATTCAGCTCGCCGCACACGTTCAGAATGTCGCGGCCGTGCAGCAGCCGCGCAACGCCGCGCGCCCGGGCTTCGTATTGCGGGCGTCTGCGCCATCGCCAGGGCCTCGAACACCTCGCCATTCGGTGAATCCGGAGCGCCCCACAGCTTCACGTTCAAGCGTCTCGCTCGGCACCGCCGGCCGCCAGTCCGCATACATGTGCCAGCTGACGAAGCCGAGCATCCTGTCGTCGACGTCGGTCGACGAGCTGGGCGATCCAGTCCATCCAGAACGCCCGCTGGGTGCCGTCGATCGGCGGGCCGCCGATCCTGGCCTTCTGGCCGCCGAGGTGCGGCTCCAGCAGATCGCAGGACGCCGGCGGCCAGCTCCTCGTAGATGCGGCGATACTGCGCGTAGGTGACATCGCCGCCGACGTCGGGATTGTTCGGCTCGTTCCAGACGCACCAGTACCAGTCCTTCACCTCCTCGCCGCCCCATTGCTCGAGGCAGCCCCAGACGATCTCGCAGCAGCGGGCGACGAAATCGCGGATGTTGCGCGGGTCGTCGAAGGGCGGATGGAACTTGGCGAAGGTCACCATCGGCTTGGCGCCGGCGTCGAGCACGGCCTGCAGCACGGCGGCGAACATGGTGCCACTCCTTGACCGGATCCGGCACCGGCTTGTCGAACACGAACACGCGGATGACCTTGGTGCCCATCAGCCGCAGCCGGCGGCGGATCTCCTCGCGGTGCTCGCCCAGCGCGAATGCCGCCCAGCCGTCGATCTCGTTGAAGCCGTAGCGCAGCTGCATGCGCTGGGCGCCGGCGGTGCTGTCGAGCAAGGACGTCGCGTGGCTCACCTTGCTTGTTCCCTGACGGCTCCAGATGGCTACTCCTCGATGAACGAGATCAATTCGCGCAGGCGCGCCTCGGGGCGTGTGACGCCGGCCGAAATCCTCCCGGATGCCCATCACGATCTCCGCGTAGTGCTCGGGCCGGGCCAGCACGTCGAGAATCTTCTCGTGCGCGTCCTCCTCCTCGAGCACCAGCTCCAGCGCGCGCTCGCCGAAAATCTCCGTGACATAGTCCGCGTCGAGCAGGAACAGCGGGATGGTCCCGGCCGCCGGCGTCTCGAAGGTCCGGCAGGTGACGATGCCCAGGTGCTCGAACAGCGGCCGATAGACGACCGGATTGAAGACGCCCTTGCTGATGGTGTCGGTGACCTGCGGATAGGGCACGGCGGCATGGCCTCGACGCCGATCCGCTTCAGATAGTCCCGATCGACGATAGTGCTTGCCGTCGTCCCACTGCATCCAGTCCAGGGGCTTGCCCCAGCCCTCGCCGACCAGCGCCACGCGGCCGACCCGGTCGCGGACCCGCTCGATCGCCCGCAGCACCTTGCGACATGCCGCGCCAGCGGAACTTGGTGTGGCCGACATAGATCATGTCGAATTCCTTGCCGGCGAAATCGAGCGGCATCTCCCAGGTCGGATCGTAGATGTGGAACAGGAACGGGCGGACATTGCTTCGCCGCGGGCGGTAGGTCGGCTGGAAGATCTTGTCCGACAGGCTGTCGCAGACGTCGGTCCAGTAGCGGCTCTCCTCCTCGCTGCGGTGATTGTAGTCGCCGCCGAACTCGATCGGGTCGTTGTAGGCGCCGTCGCAATCGATCACGACGCGGCGCCGGCGCGGCACCGCTTCCAGCAGGCGCGTCCAGTCCAGCCGGTCGCCGAACTGCAGCGCCGTCGTCCATTCGAAGACGAAGATGACGGCGTCGGCGCCCTCGAGGTCCTTGGAGTAGTCGAGGGCGAAGGCCGGATTGGGCGGGCCGTAGACGGTCACCTCGTGGCCCATGCCTGCGCGCCGCGCGCGCATAGCCGCGCAGGTCGAGCATGCTGCCGGCGTTCTCGTAGCCCCAGTAGACGAACACCAGCTTCATCGTGCGCTTCCGTTGCAGGGGGCTAGTTGCGGACGGCCGCGACCAGTTCCTCGACCCGCTGGTCGTAGGAATAGTGCGCGATCAGATGGCGGCGGACGTCTTCGACGATCGCCGCGGTAGTGCTGCGGGCGGCGCAGCGCGTCGAGCAGCTTCTCGGCGATCCGGCCGGACAGCACCAAGTCCCGGGCGGCGGGCCCGTACACGGCCTCCGCGTGATCGGCGTCGAGCATCAGCAGCGGAATGGTGTCGGCGCAGAAGATCTCGAAATACTTGAGCGTCAGGTGCTTCAGGTGCCGCAGCAGCGGGCGCTGCGTGAAGATGTTGATCCGCGCCGTGCTCATCGTCTGGATCACGTCGTGGTACATGACGGCCTTCGGCGTCTGGATGCGCAGCCGCCGGAACGCCTCGGGATCGGACTCGAAGGCCTGCTCGGGTCCGGCGGCCGGTCCCTCGGCGGCGGCTCGTCCCACCACAGGCCGATGAACCCGATCTCGCCGACCTGGTCGCGAATCTGCTCGAAGGCCGGCAGCAGCTCGCCGGACACCTCCCGCCATCGCCACCAGTTGTGGCCGACATGCAGGATGTCGTACTGCTTCGGCGGCGCCGCGGCGGGATCGACCTGGAGCGCCGGGTTGTAGCCGTAGAACGTCAAGGCGCCGGCCCGCGGATTGATCGGGCGCGCGACGCGTGGTCTGCATGACCCGGTCGCTCAGCGCGTCGAGGTGCTCGATCCACTGCGCGCGCTCGGCCTCGTCGCGATGATTGAAGTCGTAGCCGTCGATGACGACCACCGGATTGTACATTCCGTCCGTGTCGAGGATGAGCCGGTGCTGCCGCGGGAACTTGGCCAGCATGACCGCCTCCTGCATGCGCTTGATGCGATAGAGCTCCGACTCGAACACGTAGACGACGCGATCGAAGCTCGAGATGTCCATGGAGAACTGCAGCTCCGGCACATACCAGATCGGCGTGCCGTAGATGGCGACGGAGTGGCCGTACTTCGGCGCGACCCGCATGTAGTTGGCGACCGCGTGCGTGTTGCCCGCATTGCCCCGGTGCTTCATCACGAACAGGATCTTCACCGCGCTGCTCCCGGCCGCCGCCGCGCGGTGCGGCGAGCGCGGCCAGTTCCTCGAAGCGCCGCGCATACGAGTGATGGCGCGCCAGGTGGGACCGGGTCTTGAGCACCGCATCCCAATGCGACCTCGGGCCGGCGCATGGCGTCCGTCAGGTGCGCGGCCACGTCGTCGCCCGGCACCAGCGCCAGTGCCGCCTCGCCGTAGATCGGCCTTGACGAAGTCGCGCGGCAGCATCAGCACCGGCAGCGTGTCGGCATAGAAGGTCTCGAATGTCCGGTTGGTGACGAAGCCCAGATGGCGGAACAGCGGGCGGTGGAAGACCGGAGCGAACCGGGCCTTGCCGAGCAGGCCGACCACCTCGTCGAAGCGGACGCCGTCGCGAACCTCGACGTCGAGCCGGGCGAGCAGCGCCGGATCGGTGTCGATGCCCATGATGCCGCTGCTGCACGGCCCACTCCGGTCGCGCGCCCCAGTCCCAGCCGATCAGGCAGGCCTGGCCGACCTGCTCGCGGACCCGGCCGTAGCCTTCCAGGAACTGGCGGACCTGCTCCCAGCGCTGCCAGTTGCTGCCGACATACATCACGCCGTAGGGCTTCTCGGCCGCGCGCCACGCCGCCGCCGCCTCCGCGGCCGATGCGTACGGCCTCGCCACCGAGCCCGGATCGTAGCCGTGGAACAGGAACGAGCGCACGTTCGGCCGCAGCGGCGCCAGCGTCGGCTGCAGGATCGTGTCGGAGACCGCCCGAATGGCCTCCTCCCACTCCCAGCCGAGATGGCCGTCGAACTTCTCCAGGTGATTGAAGTCGTGCTCGAGCCGGATCGTGTCGTTGAAGCGGCCCCACAGATCCACCACGACGCGCCGCTCGCGCGGGATGCCGTCGAGGAGCCGCGCGAGGTAGGGCATGTCGGGAAAGTCGGCCGGCACCTGCACGACGAACAGGGCGAGATCGACGCCCTTCAGATCGGTCGTGAACGGCAGCGCCGGGCAGCTCCGCATGCGGCGGGCCGTAGACGGCGACCTCGTGGCCCAGCGACCGGGCGGCTGCCGCATACTTGTGGACCGTCGACACGCTCCGCGTCCACGGATCGACCGAGATGACGAGCAGCAGCTTCATCGCGCATCGTCCCCCGAGTGCGAGGCAACAGGGCGGGCGCCGAACTCCTTGCGGGCCCAGCGCACCGTCTCCGCGAGTCCCCTTTCGAAGGTCGTTCGCGGCTCCCAGCCGAGCACGGCCTGCGCCTGGCGGATATCGGCCTGGATCGTGCGCTGCTCGCCCGGCCGCGCCGGCGCGCGCACGATCCTGTGGCCGCCGGGCTTGTGGCCGAAGGCGGCGATGGCAGACTGGGCGAGCTGGTTGATCGACAGCGACCGCCCGCTGCCGAGATTGAAGATGCCGCCCGCCGAGGCGGGCGTATTCAGCGCCCGCACCCAGCCCTCGACGATGTCGTCGATGAAGACGAAGTCGCGCGTCTGCTCGCCGTCGCCGAAGATGGTGATCGGCTCGCCGCGCAGGAGGTTGCCGGCGAAGATGCCGAGCACGCCCTGATACGGATTGCTGAAGGACTGGCCCGGCCCGTAGACGCTGAACATGCGCAGCGACGTGACGCGGAAGTCGAAACCGAGATCGGGCCGCTGCGCGGTCGCGTGCACGTAGCGCTCGGCCGCGTGCTTGGTGATGCCGTAGTAGGAGTCGGGCCGGCAGGGCTCGGTCTCGGGCGTCGGCACGGTCTGGCAGTCGCCGTAGAGCGTCATCGAGCTCGCGTAGATCAGCCGCGGGACCTTGTACTTCAGGCACAGCTGGAGAATGTTCAGCGTGCCTTCGACGTTGGTCCGCAGGTCCGCCACCGGGTCGGAGAAGGCGCGGATGATCGAGACCTGCCCGGCGATATGGCAGACCGCATCCAGTCCGCGCGGCAAAGGCCGGTTCGACCTCCGCCGGCCGGGTCACGTCGCCGCGCATGAACTGGACGCCGGGCGGCACGGTCTCGCGCCGGCCGTTCGAACTCGTTGTCGACCACCGTGACGGCATGACCGTCGGCGAGCAGGCGGCGGCACAGGTGGGAGCCGATGAAGCCGGCGCCACCCGGTAACGAGAATTCTCATCCTTCACGCACCTCCGCCTGCAACCCGAGAACCTGCGAGTTCCATTGTGCCTGCACGGACCAACGTCAGGCACTGCCTCCGCGCGTAGCGAACATGCGATGCATTCGGCTGCAGATCGCATCGAGTTCCATCCTCGCGCATCCATCCTGCCACACCAACGCTTCGCCTTCGCCGCTCGTGCGTTCGCGACATCTTGTCAATCCTGCGACCGCGTACTATCAACTGCGCCGGCTGGCAAAGCAAGGGGTTCCGCGTGCCCCGCGCAGCGTGTGCAGCAAGGCGCAAGCCGGCCTGGACAGCTGCACTGCGGGCGCCGAGCAGAACGCAGACGCGGCAGAGCATTCGGAGACGCGTCTGTTCGGCGGGGCGATGACGTTCCAAGAAGATCTGATCACGGGCGGGGCCGGGTTCATCGGCAGCAACGCGGCCCGCTATTTCGGCGCGCGGAACTGGAACGTGACGGTTCTCGACAATCTGTCCAGGGCCGGCACGGACAAGAACCTGCGCTGGCTGCGCGACGGCACGACCTTCGATTTCGAGCACGTCGACGTGCGCGACCAGGCAGCGCATCGACGCGTATCCTCGCGGAAGGCCAGTTCGACGCGGTGCTGCACCTTGCGGCGCAGGTGGCGGTCACGACATCGGTCACCGACCCGCGCACCGATTTTGCCGTCAACGCGCTCGGCACCTTCAATATGCTCGACGCCGTGCGGCGTGCACTGCCCGGAAGCAGTGTTCATCTTTGCCTCGACCAACAAGGTCTACGGCAAGATCGCCGCAGCCAGCACCGAGCTGCGCGGCAGCCGCTACGCCTACGTCGACCGGCCGCATGGCATCGGCGAAAGCGAGCCGCTCGACTTCCTGTCGCCCTACGGGTGCTCGAAGGGTGCAGCCGACCAATACGCGCTCGATTTCGCGCAGGATCTACGGCATACCTGCCACCTCGTTCCGGCAGTCATGCATCTACGGGCCGCGCCAGTTCGGCGTCGAGGACCAGGGCTGGGTTGCCTGGTTCGCCATCGCCTGCGTTGCTCGGGCGTGACATCACCATCTTCGGCGACGGCAAGCAGGTGCGCGACGTCCTGCACGTCGACGATCTGCTGCGCGCCTACGAGGCGGCCATCCGTGCCCCCGACAAGGTAGCCCAACAGGCGTTCAACATCGGTGGCGGACCGGAGCAATGTGGTCTCGCTGCTCGATCTCATCGAGATGCTCGAGAGACGCGCCTCGGCCGCAAGATCAATCTGCGCTGGGCCGATGCGCGCCCCGGCGACCAGCACGTCTACGTCAGCGACATTCGCAAGCTGGAGACCGTCCTTGGCTGGAAACCCGAGATCGGCGTCAAGGCCGGCATACGCCAGCTCATTGAGTGGGTTGCTCAGAACCGGCAAACGTTCTGAAGGATTGACCGTGGCATTGCGCAAGGGGCACCGCGGCACTCACGGTCCTCAGGCCTTCACGGCCTCATGCACCGCTGTGACCGTACGATCCTGCTCTCACAATGCTGTATGATAAGCGATATTGTGATATGCGTGTGCTTCGATAGCGCGCTGCGGCGCGACGGGAACAAAGGCGGACAAACAAGACAATGACGCGAATGAAGGGTGCCGACCTGATCGCGGAACACCTGATCCGAAACAGGATTCCCTACGTTTTCGGCATTTGCGGGCACGGCAACGTCGGGTTGCTCGATGCCCTTCATCACGCGCGCGACAAGATCAAGCTGGTCTCGCCGCGGCACGAGCAGGTCGCCGCGCACATGGCGGACGCCTACTTCCGGGTTCGCCACGAGCCGGTGGCGACGCTCACCTCGTGCGGGCCGGGCTCCTGCAACATCGTCATGCCGCTGCAGGTGGCGCTGTCGGACTCTTCCGCCCTGCTCGCCATCACCGCCAACGTGCCCACAGGGCAGTTCAACCGCAGCCCGTTCCAGGAGATCAACAAGCACTTCCAGGCCGACTTTCCCAATATCATCAGGCCCGTGGTGAAGCGCAGCTTCCAGCCGACGCGCGTCGACATGCTGCCGCTGGCGCTCAGGCAGGCCATGACGGCGATGCTGTCGGGGCGGCCGGGACCGGTGAACGTCGACGTGCCCTTCAACGTCTTCCAGGAAGAGGACGATGTAGAAGTTCCCCCAGCCGCGGCGCGCTTCGGCACACAGCGCAGCGGCGCCTCGCCCGAGCAGGTGACAGCGGCGCTGGACATGATCCTGAAGGCCGAGCGCCCCGTGCTATTCATCGGCCACGGGGTGACGCTGTCGGAGGCGGGCAAGGAGCTGACCGAGTTCGCGCATCGTCTGCGCATTCCTGTGATCTCCTCGCCCAACGGCATGGGCTGCCTCGACATGACGGATGCCCTGTCGCTGGGCTTCATCGGGCGCAACGGAGCGTATCCTGCCAACGAGGCCGGCCGCCGCGCCGACGTGGTCATCGCCATCGGCGCCCGCTTCGACGACCGCTCGGCCTCCTCCTGGCTGCCGGGCTACTCCTGGAACTTCCCGCATGCCAAGCTGATCCACATCGACGTCGACCCGGACGAGCTCGGCCGCAACTACCCGCCCGACCTCCCCATCCTGGCCGACGCGCGCACGGCCCTGCGCCAGCTCCTCACGGAGCTGGAAAGGCGCGCGCCCAAGCGTGACAGCGTACTTCGCCAGTGGCATGCCGACATCGAGCGCTGGCAGGCGGAGTGGGAGAAGTTCACTCGGCCCAACTTCGATATTCACGCCTCCCCCATCCGCCCCGAGCGCATCGTCGCCGACTGCCAGGCGGTGCTGCCGCCCGACGCCATCCTCGCCTGCGACGTGGGCGTCAACCACAACTGGTACATGCAGTTCTGGAAGGCACGCCAGCCGCAGACCATGCTCAACTCCTGGGGCTTCTCCGGCATGGGCTTCGGCGCCGCGGGCGCGTTGGGCGCCAAGCTTGCGGCCCCCGACCGTCCCGTGGTGGCGATTGCTGGCGACGGCTGCTTCACCATGGTGCCGCATGTGCTGTGCACGGCGGTAGAATACGACATCCCCGTGGTGTGGGTGATCTGGAACAACTTCGGCTGGGTGTCGATTAGGGACATTCAGTTGGGGATGTTCGGCGGCCGCGAGCTCGGCACCATGTTCCACACGGGGCGCAACAAGACACCCTACAATCCGGACTTCGCCGGCTGGGCCAAGGCCAGTGGCGTCGATGCGCTCACTATCACCAGGTCGGAGGACTTCAAGGGCGCCTTGGAGCACGCCATCAAGGCCAACAAGCCGTTCTTGATCGACGTGCATGTCGACGCGGAAGTGCGACCACCCGCCACCGGTACCTGGCAGCTGCCGCCGGCCCCGCATAAGGAGCCCGTGTTCGGCAAGCGCTGGGTGCCAGGGGAAACATTGTAGGTTCAGTCAAGCGAAGCGCAGACCCAACACATTTGCGAATGTGCACCGCCTGCCTGCGTTGGTCATCGCTACCGTTCGACCCAACCTACGCGCGTAATACCTTCAGCCCTTGCGCTCTTGGTGCTTGTCGATGGCCGCCTGCACGGCCGCGCGCGATTGTGCCCCGGCAGTCTGGAACTTGGTCTTGGCGTCTTCGTAGCTCCACACACGCAGCTCGTTGGCGTTGCACTGGAAGTGCGGGTGGACGTAGCGCGCCATCAGCTCGTAGCTTTTCTGCGTCGCCGTCCAATCCGCCCAGTTGTGTGCGAGCAGGAGCACGCCGCCGAAGCCGCCATTCGAGCCCTTCCACAGCCGCTCGAAATGCCGGATGCAGTCGTCGGGCGTGCCGATGCAGGCAAGACCCGATGTGACGAGATACTCCGCCGGGTCGCCCGTCACGTCCGGTGGGATGATGGGGAAGGTCGCAACTTCCGTGAAATAGCGCCTGAAGTCCTCGAGCCCGAATGCCACGTCCCGGCGCGCCTGCTCTTGGGTCTCCGCTACGTGTGCGAAGGTAACGATGCGCCACTTGCGCCGGTCCGGCGTCTTGCCGTTGGCCCGCGCCGCATTCTCGTAGACGCCCCAGTTGGCAGCGTGCGCCTTGAGCGCATCGTCCGAGGTTCCCCCGATCGACAGCATGCCGATGCCGTGCTTGCCGGCCGCCAGCGCGCCCACCGGGGAGCGGGACGACGCAACCGCCATCTCCATCATCGGCTGTGAGTAGCTCTTGAGCTGCAGGCGCGCCTCGTTGAGATCGAACCAGTCGGTCTTCCTGGTGACCATGCGCCCCTGCATCAGCTCCATGATCACGTCGAGCGACTCGTCGAGCTTGCGCCGCTGGTCCTCGGCCTTCAGCCCCATCTTGACCGCGTCGTAGACGAGCGATCCAGGCCCCACGCCGAACATGGCGCGTCCGCGCGTCATGTAGTCGAGCTGCATGAGGCGGCCAGCCACTGTGAAGGGGTTGTGGTAGGGCAGGGAGACGACGCCCGTGCCAAGGCGGATGTGGCGTGTGCGCTCGGCGGCGGCGGCAATGAACATCTCCGGACAGGCGATGATCTCGAAGCCAGCCGAGTGATGCTCGCCGATCCAGGCCTCGTGGTAGTTCAGCCGGTCGAGGTGAACCAGCAGCTCCATGTCGCGCTCGAGCGCCAGCAACGGGTTCTCCGAAAGGGGATGGAACGGCGCGAGGAAGATGCCGGTCTTCAGATATCTGTCGTTCATGAGCGCTGGGCCTTCGCGGGTGTGTCGGTCGTCGCGATGGTAGCGATGGCCCGCCGATTAACAAGTCGCGCGCTGGCGCAAGAACGCATGGACGATTTGCGCGATTGACGATCGGCCGCGCGTCCCTGATGGTCTGTGGACCTGCCGCAAGCGGAAGCGCACCAGCCATGTCACGAGACAAGCCCGCAGCCTTCGTCCGCAATATCGCCGAGGTGCCGTGGCGGCAGTTCCCCGATCACTTCGGCGGAGCGCTGTCGAAGCCGCTAGTGATGCCGGAGACGGCCGGCTCGCGCCACATCGACTACCGCATCTCCATGTACCAGCCGATGGCCTACGTGAAGCTGCACAAGCACAAGGTGCAGGAGCAGGTCTACCACGTGCTGGAGGGCGAGGGGCTGATGGAGATCGACGGCGAGGCCCGCGTCGTGCGCAAGCACGACTTCATCTTTCTGCCGCCGGGGGTGGAGCATGCGATCTCCAACACCGGCCTGGTCGACCTCGTGTTCCTGGTGGTTACCAGCCCGCCGACGGATGAGTGATGTCTCCCTCTCCCCGCCTGCGGGGAGAGGGATCAGGGCTGCTGAGCCGCGCGCTGGCCGGCCGACGTGCCGGCGATCCGGCCGAACACGGCGCCGTTCGTGAGGCCCGTGCCGCCCGGATAGTTGAAATAGAACAGGCCGCCGACCAGCTCGCCCGCCGCGTACAGTCCCGGAATGACTGCGCCTTCCGTGTCGAGCACGCGGGCGGACGTATCGATCTTGAGGCCGCCGAAGGTGAAGGTCAGCCCGCAGGTAACCGCGTAAGCCTCGAACGGCGGCGTATCGATGGTGTTGGCCCAGTTGGACTTGGGGATCGCCAGCCCGCGCGTGCCGCGGCCGTCCTTGACGTTGGGGTCGAACGGCACCTCGGTCATCACCGCGTCGTTGTAGGCCTTGATGGTCTCGAGCGCCTTGGTTGCATTGACGTCTTCCAGCTTGGCCGCAAGCTCCTCGAGAGTGTCCGCCCGTACCTTGGTCACGCGCTTGATGCGGTACTCGTCGCGCAGCATCGGGATGATCTTGGCGTCGAACACCTGCCAGGCGAACTGGCCCGGCTGCATCAAGATCACCCGGCCGTACTTGGCATAGGTGTAGTTGCGGAAGTCGGCGCCCTCGTCGACGAAGCGCTCGCCATTGGCGTTGATGTAGATGCCCCACGGATAGCTGTGCTTCTGGAAATTGTCGCCGACGGTGAGATCGCCGAACTCCGGCGCATTGCGGTCCCAGCCCACCGCGTGCGCGCCCGACCAGTTGCCGGTCGGCATGGCGCCGATGTCGAGCGCCATGCGGATGCCGTCGCCGGTGTTGAAGCGGGTGCCGCGCACTTTGGCCAGCTCCCAGCCGGGCCCGAGGTAGCGCGTGCGCATCTCGGCGTTGGCCTGGAAGCCTCCGGCCGCCAGCACGACGCACTTGGCCATGACGTCGACGGTCTTGCCGGCGCGCTTCACGCGCAAGCCCTTGATGCCGTCGTCGTCGGCGATCAGCGAGACGGCGCGCGCGCCGTAGGCGATGGCGACCTTGTTCTTGCGCGCGATGTTGGTGAGCGCCTCCACCAGGCCCGGCCCGCCGCCCCAGGCCTCCACGCTGAGCCCGCCCCAGAACTTGAACTTGCCGCCGATCTTGTAGGCCTGGCGGCCCCAGATCGGCACGAAGCGCACGCCCTTGTCCCGCATCCACCGCATGGTGGACTTGCTGCGCGTGACGAGCAGCTCGCACAGGTCGGGGTCGGTGCGATACTCGGTGACGCGGCCCATGTCGTCGAAGAACTTCTCCTCCGGGTAGCTGCCGAAGTCGGAGTTGGCGACCTCCTCGTCGGTCAGATCGGGCATCAGCGCGCGCAAGTCCTCCACGCCGTCGTAGACGCAGCGGAAGGCGCCGGCCGTGAAGCGGCTGTTGCCGCCGGCCTCGTCCTCCTGCGCGCGCTCCAGCATCAGCACGGAAACGCCCTTCTCGGCCGCCGCCAGGGCAGCGCAAAATGCCGCGTTGCCGGCGCCGACAACGACCACGTCGGCGGAGGATGGCAAGGCGCTGCTCATGTGTTCCTGATCCTCTTTTCGTGCCTGACCTGGCCCGTCGCGAAGCCCAGGCGTGCGAGCTTGTCCGCGCTGGCGATGATGTCGCGATCGGGGTCGCGGGAGACGATCTCCAGCATGGGCCGACCTTCGTAACCGACCGCAGCCAGTGCCTGCGGCACTTGCTCGAAGGGTACCGTGCCCTCACCTACCGGATCGTGGCGATAGGCTTGCCGGCCGGTATCGGACAAGTGCACCAGCGCAAGCCGGTCGCGGCAACGCTCAAGGCCTGCGGCAAAATCCTCGCCGATGAAGTACGCGTTGGGAATATCGTACACGATGCGCACTGCGTCGTTGCCGTAGCGTTCGATCGCCTCCATCAGCGGGCCGATGGCGGGCAGGAAGGCAAATGGCATGTTCTCGACCCACAGCGCCATGCCCGCGGCCTTGGCGACCGGACATAGCCGGTCGAGCGCGGCATAGAAGTGGCCGACGAGTTCATGCGCTTCGGCAGGGAACAGCGGATTGGCTTTTCCCGGGCCGATCACTACGCCCTCAGCGCCAAGTTCGCCTGCGAGCCGCACGATTTCGGTGATGAGATTCAGCGAATAGGCGCGCATCTCCGCTGCGGCGCCCGCCACGTTGATGTCGATGTTGGGCATGTTGAGCGAGACGAGCTGCAGGTCGCGCTCTTCCATGAGACGGCGAAGGCCGGCGCGCTGCTCGCCGCTCAGCTCCGCCGGCCATAAATGGCCGGGGTGCACCATCAGCTCGAACTCCCGGAAGCCCAGCTCCGAAAGGTTGATGAGACAGCGCTCGGCGGCCTGCGACCGCATGTAGGAATAGGTATTGCAGCCGAAGTTTGCCGAGCTGGGGCTCGCCCTCCTCATTGCAGACGCCTCTATCCCTAGCCATCTCCCTTTGCTGCCAACCTCATAGAGCCGGCACCGGTCGAGTTAATGCCATTCGATATTGTGAGCTTGCATTTGCCATTCTGGAACAAGCGATGATATCCATGCCGTGTGCCCTGAGGGCGCCTGCCTGGAGACCTGGTCGTGAGAACACGCGCGAAAACTAAGGCATCCGAGAGAGCCGAGGCGGCTTCTCTCGCCCAAGCCAAAGTCGCACGGCGGAGCCGGGCGCTGCGGCCCGATGGCGACGAGAAGGCGAATGACGGGCAGCGGGTGGGCGTGCAATCGCTCGGCCGCGCTTTCGCCATTCTGGAGGAAGTTGCACGGCATCGCGAAGGCATCGGGCTCGCCGATCTCAGCAAACGGGTCGGGTTGCACAACTCGACCGCCTTTCACCTCGCCAAGACCCTCGTGGCCCTCGGCTACATCCGCCAGGAGCCGGACAGCAGGCGCTACCGCATCGGCCGGCCTTTGTTCGCGCTGGCCGCCAGCGCTCTCGATGAGATCGAAATGGTGAGCCTTGCTACGCCGATCATGGAGGAACTGTCGGCCAAGACCGGCGAGAGCAGCCACTTCGCCGTGCGCATGGGAGATGTCATCGTCGTCATTGCCCGAACAAGCGGACCAGGCGCGTTCCAGCTCGCCGAACGGGTCGGGGTCGTGCGGCCGGCGCACTGCACTGCGCTGGGCAAGGTGATCCTGGCTGCGCTGCACCCCGACCAGCTCGAGCGCTTTCTTGCGAGGGCCGAACTCGAGCCCTCGACCGACAACACGATCACGGAGATCCCGGCACTGTTGCGCGAGATCGAGGAAGTGCGGCGGAGCGGAATTGCCCTCGACGACGGCGAGTTCAACCCCGAGGTGCGATGCGTCGCGGTTCCTGTCAGGGACTTTACCGGCCAGGTCGTGGGTGCCCTCGGCATTTCCGCCCCGATCTGGCGGCTCTCGATGCAAGCAATGAAGAGCCGAGCGAAAGCCATTCAGGCCGCTGCCGATCGCCTCTCCAGGGAATTCGGCGCCGGGGCGACAGCAGGCCCTCCGAGCCTCGCCGGCACCTGAGAGCCTCGCCCTCTTTGGCGTTGACAGGCGAGCCCCGGCTCCCGCATCATCCGACAATAGAAGAGCGCCTCTCATATCATCGCATGGCGCGGATATGGCGCGGGTGCCCCGCAACCGGGAGGATTGAGCCGTGAACAGCAACAGCCGCAGAAGCGTATTGAGGGGCGCCGCCGCGCTTGCGGGTGCCAGCGCGCTAGGACTGCCGATGATCGCCCGCGCGCAGTCGGACAAGATCAAGATCGGTCACCTCACGCCGTTGACCGGCTTCCTGGGCGCGCTCGGCGAGTACGCGGTGCTGGGCCTCAGGATCGCAGAGGAGGAGATCAACAAGGCCGGTGGCGTCATGGGCCGCCAGCTGGAGATCATCTCCGAGGACTTCGGTCAATCCCGCCACGGCCGCCACCAAGGCGCAGCGAATGCTGGAGCGCGACGGCGCGCTCCTTTTGATGGGCGAGATTTCCTCCGCGTCTGCGCTCACGATCTCCCAGGTTGCGGCCCGCAACCAGCGGCTGTTCATGAGCATCGGCGCGCGCTCGGACGTGCTGCGCGGCAAGAACTGCAACAAGTTCACGTTCCATATGGACATTCCCAACACGGTGATGGTCAACGCGGTGGGCAAGGCGCTGCTGCGCGACAACCTGGTGAAGGGCAAGAAGTTCTTCTCGCTGACTGCCGACTACGTGTTCGGGCACGACCTGCTGCGCGCGGCCAAGGCATTCTTCGCCGCCAATAATGGCAACCTGATCGGAGACGAGCTGGTCGCCACCGACGTGACCGACTTCAGCCCTTATCTGCTGAAGATCCGGCAGGCCAGCCCCGACGTTGTCTGCTCCAACCTTGCCGGCAACCAGGTCACCAACCTCATCAAGCAGTATGCCGAGTTCGGGCTGCCCTATCCAATCGTCGGCTTCAACCTGAACACCGCGGACGCGTGGGCCGCCGGCGAGAACAACCTGAGCGGCACCTGGCCGACGGTCTGGCATCACGATCTGGACGTCCCGGCCTCGCGGGCCTTTGTCGCCACCTTCACCAAGAAGCACGGCAAGCCGCCGGAGAACCATGCCTGGATCGAGTACATCACGCTGAAGATGCTGGCGCAGGCGATGACCGAGACCAAATCCACCGACAGCGCGACGCTGGTCGCCTTCTTCGAGAAGCAGGGCGAGATGGACATCCTCAAGGCGCGCAAGGGCTGGTTCCGCGCGTGGGACCATCAGCTCATGCAGGAAGCCTATCCGTTCTCCGTCAAAGCCAAGGGACAGGCAAAGGACAAGTGGGACTTCCTTGCTCTCGGCGCCGCCGTTCCGGGCGCCAACGAATTTCTCGAGGTGCTGGCTCCGACCCGGGAGCAGAACCCCTGCCAAATGTAGCCGGCCGGGCGGTGCCTGCGCTGCTGCGGCACCGCTGCCCAGAGCGCCGTGGGAGTTCCGCAGGTGAGGCTCGGCTGCTGCCCTCGGCACCTCGGGAGTGAGAAAGCAGGCCCGTGTTCTTGGTCGAACAGGTGGTGAATGGCCTCGTGCTCGGGGGCTACTACCTGCTGATCGCATTGGGCCTTTCGCTGATCTTCAGCGTCGGCGGCGTGGTCAATCTCGCGCACGGCGCTTTCTACGCGCTCGGTGCCTACATTTCGGTCGAGATCGCCAAGCATCTGGGCTTCGGCCCGGCCGTGGTGCTGTCGCCGGTGGCGGTGGCCCTGCTCGGCATCCTGTTCGAGCGCTTCATCCTGCGCCGCTTCTACACTGCCGACCCGATCCTGAGCCTGCTGGTGACGTTCGGCCTGGCGATGGTCGCGGAGCAGGCGATCCGCATGATCTGGGGTGCCGCGCCCCTGTCGGCGTCGATGCCGCAAGCCCTGCGCGGTCCGGTGATCGTCGGCAATTTTCTGTTCTCGCGCTACCGTCTGACGCTACTTGCCGTCGTGGTGCTGGTGCTCGCCGGTGTCTGGCTGCTGCTGCACAAGACATCCTTCGGCCGCGTCGTGCGCGCCGGCATTCAGCGCCCCGACATGGTCGCCGCGCTGGGCATCCGGTTGCAGCCCTACATGACCACCATCGTCATGCTGGGCGTCGGCATGGCGGCATTGGGCGGCGCGCTCTTTGCCCCGATTACAATCGTGCACCCCGCCATGGGCGCGGAGATCATTACGATCGCCTTTGTGGTGGTGGTGATCGGGGGCCTGGGAAGCTTCTGGGGCGTGGTGCTGGCCGCAGTGCTGGTCGGCGTCGTGCGCGGCGTCACCATTCATTTCGCCGCGGCGGCCGGCGAAGCCTCGATCTATGTGCTCATGTTTCTCGTTCTGCTGGTCCGCCCGCGCGGGCTGCTCGGCGAGCGTATCGAGAAGTTCGAATGATGGCTCAGCCACGCTGCTCGAAATATCGCTGGCTGCTGGCCGCGGCTGTGGCGCTCGTCGCCCTGCCGTTCGCCATGCGCATGCTGGGGCTGACCGTGAATACCGCCTCCATGGTGGTGGTCCTGTCGATTGCCGCCATCGGTCTCAATCTGCTGGTGGGCTTCACGGGGCTCACTTCGTTCGGGCACGGCGCCTGGTTCGGCATCGGCGCCTACGCCGCTGCGCTAATCCAGAAGCACTGGCTCAATGGCCAGATCGCAATTCCCATTCTCCTGTCGATGGTGTTCGTCGCCACCCTGTCTGCAGTCGTGGGTCTCATCATCTTGCGCCGGCGGGGCGTGTACTTCTCGCTGCTGACGCTTGCGCTGGCGGCCCTCACGTACACGATCGCCTTCCGCTGGACCGATGTGACCGGGGGCGAAGATGGCCTCGGCGGCCTAACGCGCGGAGGGATTGGGCCAGTGAGCCTCGACGATCCGCTAGCCTTCTACGTCGTCGTGGCACTGATCGCCTTCGGCGCGCTGTATGTCCTGCTGCGCGTCACCCGCTCGCCGTTCGGACACGTGCTGGTGGCGATCCGCGAGAACCAACTGCGCGCCTCGTTCCAGGGCTACGCCATCGAGCGCTACAAGCTTGCAGCCTTTGTGCTGTCGGCCGTCGTCACCGGGCTCGCGGGCGCCCTGCTGGGCTTCCAGACCTATCTCGTTTCGGCCGAGGCGGTCTCCGTGATGTTCTCCGGCGAGTTGCTGGCCATGGTCGTGATCGGCGGCATGCATCACATCCTCGGTCCCGCCCTGGGAGTGCTTTTCTACATCTTGTTCCGCGAACTGCTGTCGATCTGGACCTCGAACTGGCTGCTGTGGTTCGGCCTCGTGTTTGTGGGCTTCGTGCTGTTCTCTCCGGACGGCCTCGTCGGCATCTACGCCAAGCTCAAGCGACGCTGGCGGCCGCCACCGCAGGAAGCGGCGGCGATGAGCCGGCGCAAGATTTACGAAGGCTTGCCCGTCCCCCCTTTTCTTCAACCGCCCGCGAACGAGGGAACGGTTCTGCAGGTCACAGGCGTGTCCAAGAGCTTTGGCGGCATTCGCGCCGTCTCGAAGTTCAGCCTGGACGTCCGCGCCAACGAGATACACGGCCTGATCGGCCCTAACGGCGCCGGCAAGACTACCGCGTTCAACCTGATCTCAGGCCTATTTCCGCCCACCACGGGCACCGTGCGGCTCATGGGTCGCACGATCCACCGTCTCGCACCACACCGCATCTGCCAGACAGGTCTGGCGCGATCTTTTCAGATTACGCACTTGTTTCGCGGCCTCACCGTCTACGAGAACCTGCGCCTGTCGCTGCAGGCCCGGCGTCCGGCGCGCTTCAATGCCTGGCGCGATATCGACACCTACTCCGATATCCACGCCGAGACGGCGGAACTCGTGCGGTTCCTCGGCCTCGAGGGTATCGAGGGCATCGCCGGCGGCAACCTGTCGTATGGCGGCCAGCGGCTGCTGGACTTGGGGGTAGCGCTCGGGTCCAAGCCGCACATCCTGCTGCTGGACGAACCGCTGGCCGGACTGGCCGCTGCCGAGCGAGAGCGCGTCTCCAACCTCATCAAGAGCATCGCTGCCAGCATCCCGGTGCTGATCGTCGAGCACGACATCGATCGGGTGCTCGGCTTCTCGCAGCGCGTCACGGTGATGAACCAGGGCGAAATTCTGATGTCGGGCACACCGGAAGAGGTGCGTGGCGACCGGGGCGTGCAAGAGGTCTACACCGGCACCGGGACACCGCCCGTGGCTCCCCGCGGGTCGGACGCATCGCGTGAGGGCGTGATTCTTCGTTTCGAGCGGGTCAACGCCTTCTATGGCAAGAGCCACATCCTGAACGACGCGTCGCTCGACGTGCGCGAAGGCGAGATCGTGGCTCTCCTCGGCCGCAACGGCGCGGGCAAATCCACGCTGCTCAAGACGCTGGCGGGGCTGGTGGAGCCGGCCTCGGGAAAGATCGAGTTCAGAGGGCGTGAGATTGCCGGCCTGCCGGCCCCGGACATCGCGCGGCTGGGTGTCGGATACGTCCCGCAAGGGCGGGGCCTGTTCGCCGGCATGACGGTGGCTGATAATCTCGCCCTCGGTCGTCTCGCGCGATCGAGCGACGGCGGCAGCGGCGTAGCCTGGAGCCTGGATACCATCTTCCAGCAGTTTCCGCGGCTGAAGGAGCGCATGGACGTCGCGGCGGATTATTTGTCGGGGGGCGAGCAGCAGATGCTGGCCGTGGCGCGCGCGTTGTCGGGCAACGTCAAGCTGCTGCTGCTGGACGAGCCATTCGAGGGCCTGGCGCCGTCGGTAGTGCAGGAGCTGTTCCAGGTGTTCGACCGGCTGCGCTCGCAGATCTCGATCGTGATCGTCGAGCACAACCTAGACCTGGTGCTGGCACTGGCCGACCGCGTGTTTGCGTTGGAACGCGGCGCGGTGTTCCATGCGGGACCGTCAGCGCCGCTGCTCAACGATTTGAGCTACCGCAAGCAGGTCCTGTGGATATGACCGAACGCCATGAGTGATGCGCGCGCCACTATCGTCGTGGTCGGCAGCGGGGCGGCCGGACTCAGCGCCGCGCTGGCAGCTGCACAGGCAGCGCCGTCCTGTGCACCAAGTCTCCGCGTAGTTCTGATCGACAGCGCACCCAAGGGACAGCACGGCGGCAATACGCGCTGGAGCCCGTCCTACATGCGTATGGCCGCGCCTGACAGGGTTGCGCCGGGCTTCGAGGACGACATACAGGCCGCCTCAGGCGGCCGGGCGGATGCCGCCTATTTCCGGCGCCTGCGCGAGGAGGCGCCGGCCGCCGTCGCCTGGCTGGCGAGCCACGGCGTGACATTCCATCAGCCGGTTTACTATCTGAGCGCGGGCTCCGCACGGATTCAGCCTGTCGGAGGCGGCGGCGCGATTCTTACTGCGCTGGAAAGCACGGCGCGGGCCGCGGGCGTCGAGGTTCGCTACGAGGTGCGCGCCGAGCGGCTGCTGCTCGGTGCCAACGGCGCGATCGAGGCTCTGGAGGTGCGCTCCCAAGCCGGTGCGGGTGAGCGTATCGGGGCACGAGCCGTCGTGTTGGCGAGCGGTGGATTTGCCGGCAATGGCGCGATGCTGGCGCAGCACATCGGTGCCGGGGCGGAAAGCTTGAAGCTCATCTCGCCCGGAACACACTTCAGTACCGGCGACGGCATTCGCATGGCACTGGCAGCGGGAGCCCAGGCCGCTGGCGATTGGCGCGGCATGCATGCGGAGCCGACCGATCCGAGAAGCGCCAATTCGGCCCCCGTGGTTCTCGTCTATCCCTACGGCATCGTCGTCGACCGGGACGGACGCCGGTTCATGGACGAAGGCGGCCGCCTCGTGCACGAGACGTGGGAAACCCTTGCCCGCACCATCCACTTCGGGACGCCGGGGCGTACTGCCTATGCCATCCTTGATGCGAGGCTGCGCGACATTCCCGACTATGAGCGGGCAATTCGATCGGAGGTGCCGCCCTACGCTGCAGGATCGGTCGAACAGCTGGCCGCTCTAGCCGGAATCGCGCCGCAGCCCCTGCGGGAAACGATCGCCCGCTACAATGCTGCCGCCGTCGGCGACCAGGCCCGCTTCGACGCGACGCGCACAGACGGCCTGAGCTCTGCACCAGGATTGTCGCCGCCCAAGTCCAACTGGTGCCGCCCGCTCGATCGGCCGCCCTACCTCGCCTACCCGCTGGTCGGCGCGATTGCCTACACATTCGGTGGGATTGCCACCAACACCGATGCCGAAGTGCTGGGCCCGCGCGGCCCGATGCCGGGCCTCTTCGCAGCCGGCGAAATCACCGGTCACTTCTACGGAACGGCGCCCAATGCAGTCGCCATGCTGCGCGCCCTCGTGTTCGGCCGCATCGCTGGGATGCGAGCGACCGCGTTTTGCCGGCAAGGCTGAATGCTGGACCCGAGCGGCTTGCAACGTCGACCGATCGCGCGGCGGCGCGGCCTATCGTGGCGCGCCGGCGGCGACCCAGGCGGCCAAGAGGCGGCGCTCCTCAGGCGTCAGGTCGGTGACGTTGGAAGGGGGCATGGCGCTGCTCCACGCGGCACTGACCGCGATCTCGCGTGCGTGCGCGGAGACGCGCGCCGGCGTATCGAGCAGTACGCCCTTGGGCGCGCGCGGGATGCCGAGCCACACCGGCTCGGCGGCGTGGCACACGCTGCAGCGGCTCGTCACGATGTCATCGACCTGGGCGAAGGTAACAGCGGTTGGCGCCTCCGCCCTCTTTGCGCGCAGGCGCGCCGGCTCGGCAGGACCCAGGGTCGACAGCCAAATCGCGACAACCGCGCAGGCAGTCGCCACGCCCCAGGTCCACCATGGGCTCGGCAGGCCCTGGTGGCGCGTGTTGTAGAAGTGGCGGATGACGCCGCCCATGATGATGACCAGCGCCAGGATCGCCCAGCTCCAGCGCGTGGCGTAAGCGAGCGGATAGTGATTGGAGATCATCACGAAGATGACGGGCAGCGTCAGATAGTTGTTGTGGGTCGAGCGCTGCTTGCCGCGCTTGCCGTGGATCGGATCGGGCGCGCGGCCCGCCGTCAGGTCGGCCACCACCTTGCGCTGGCCGGGGATGATCACCATCGCCACGTTGGCGACCATGATGGTGCCGATCAGCGCGCCCATCTGCATGAAGGCACCGCGCGCGCTCAAGACGCGGCTGAACAGGTAGGCGAGCACCACCAGGAACACGAAGCCGACGGCGGCGAGCACCGTCTCGTTGTTGCCGACGGGCGAGCGGCAGAGCGCATCGTAGATCACCCAGCCGAGCACCAGACCGACGACGCTGATGGCGATGCCCGTCGCCGGTGAGATGTCGAGCACGGCGGGGTCGATGAGATAGAGGCTGGCGTGGAAGTAGTAGACGGCGATCACCAGCGCAAAGCCGGAGAGCCAAGTGGTGTAGGCCTCCCACTTGAACCAGGTGAGCTCCTTGGGCAGCCGTGCCGGCGCCACCAGGTACTTGACCATGTGGTAGAAGCCGCCGCCGTGCACCTGCCAGGCTTCGCCGCTGGCCCCTTCAGGCAGCCCCTCGCGGCGCTTGAGCGAGTAGTCGAGCTGGATGAAGTAGAACGAGGTGCCGATCCAGGCGACGCCAGCGATGATATGCAGCCAGCGCAGGAAGGCCTCCCCCCACACCCACAGTATGTCCATTGCGCTCGCCCCTTCCCCCGTGCCTGCGCTTCGCAAGCGCAACCCGCGCCCTACGCCAGGAGGTCGTAGAGCACGCCAGCGACCACAATCGTGGCGCGCCGCAAATCCTCGAGCAGCAGGTTCTCATCCGCGCGCTTGGCGTTGGCTTCGATGATCGAGCGCGGTCCTGCACCGTAGAGCACGATAGGAATGCCAGTCTCGCTGTAAAGACGCGCATCCGTGTAGAGTGGGCTGCCGACGGCGCCGATGGGTTCGCCGAAGACCGCGGATGCCCGGGCACTGATCGCCGCAACAAGCCGTTCTTGGCCCGGTTGCGGAAACAATGGGTGGGCAAGCAACAGCCGGCGAACGTCCAACGAGATGCCAGAGCGATCGGCGACGGCGTTGCCGATCACCTCCCTCAGCCGCCGCTCGACTTCGGCGGGGCCTTCCCTGGGGATGATGCGCCGGTCGAGGCGAAGGGTGACTCTGTCCGGCACCACGTTGGTATTGATTCCACCCTCGATGCGCCCGACCGTGAGCGTCGGGCACTCGATACCGGGTACGTTCGATCTGATCGCGACGTAGCCCTCGCGCTCGCGATAGAGGGCATCCAGCACAGCAACGGCAGCGGCAAGCGCATCGGCGCCCGCCTGCGGCATGGCGGCGTGCGCGGCCTTGCCCTTGACCGTCACCTCGAGTTGCAGACAGCCGTTGTGCGCCGTTACCACTGCATAGGAAAAACCAGCGCCGATCGCGAGATCCGGTTTGGTGGCGCCCGTGCGCAGCAGACGGCCGGGGCCAAGCAGGCCTCCGAACTCTTCGTCGTAAGTGAAGTGCAGCTCCACGCTGCCTGTGAGCGGTCGACCCAACTTTTCCAGCGCGCGCAGAGCAAACGTGTAGGTTGCGAAGTCCGACTTCGAGACGGCGACCCCGCGCCCGTACATGCGGCCATTCTCTATGAGCCCCTCGTAGGGCGGCTTGGTCCAGCCGTCGCCCGGCGGCACCACGTCACCGTGGGCGTTGAGGGCGATCACCGGCCCGTCGCCGAAGCGGCGGCGCACGATCAGATTGGTGATCGAGGTCAGGCCGGCAGCTCGCACGGTCTCGGCTTCGACGGGGAACCGCTCGACCGCAAAGCCCATTGCCTGCAGCAATTCCGCCGTGCGCTCTGCGTGCCGGGCATTGTCACCCGGCGGAGTATCGGTCGGCACCCGCACAAGTTCACGCAGGAACGCCAACTCCTCCTCGAAGGCGGCATCAACTGCGGCGGCTATTTCAGCGATGGCGACCACGGTCTCAGCCTCGAGCCCCGAAACGGGCGTCGAGCCGCCGCAGGGTTTCCAGGATCGCCACGACGCCGAGGTCGGCATCGTCAACGGTGATCGAACTCGGCCGGATTGTGGCTGATGCCGTCCTTGCAGCGCAGGAAGATCATGCCCGACGGGCAGTGCTTTTGCATTATGCCGGCGTCGTGGCCAGCGCCGGAGGACAGGCGAGTCGGCTCGTGACCGCAGGCGGCGATAGCTTCGGTCACCGCCTCTCCTACCCGCTCGTCAAGTGCGACAGCTGCATTTTCCTGGTAGGTGTCGATGTCGACGCTGACGCGACGAGCACTGGCAATGTCTTGCAACTGCCGCAGCAACGCCGCGTGCGCGCGCTTGCGCACGGCATCGGCAGGACCGCGCATGTCGATAGTGAACTCGACCCGTCCCGGTATGACGTTGGGCGCGCCCGGCAGCGCCTTGATGCGTCCGACCGTTACGACGAGGTCAGGCTCGCCGCCCCCGACCCGCTCGAGCGCCAGAATCATCTCGCTCGCCGCGCTCAAGGCATCGCGGCGCGCATTCATCGGCACTGTGCCAGCGTGACCGGCAAAGCCCGTCACCGTCACCCGCGAGCGCATGGAGCCATTGATTGCCGTAACGGCTGCCAGGGGCAAGCCGCTGTTCTCGAGAACGGGGCCTTGTTCTATGTGCAGCTCCACGTAGGCCGCAATCTCGCCCTTGGCGCGCACGCAAGCCTTGTAGGCCTTCGCATCCCCGCCCGCCTGCTTCAACGCGCCCCGTAAGCTGATGCCGTCCGCGTCCTCGAGATCGAACTGAGCGGGTTTGACTGAGCCCACGAGCGCCGACGACGTGAGGATGTGCGCAGGAAAGCGGGAGCCCTCTTCTTCGCCGAACGCCGCAACCTCGATGGCGTGTTGCAACCGATCGCCGCGCCGCTCCAGCTCCTGCACCACCGAGATGGCAGCCAGGACGCCGAGCGCTCCATCGTAGCGGCCCGCGTCGACGACCGTGTCGAGGTGGGAGCCGAGCATGATGGCTGGCGCGCCGGGCGAGCTGCCCTCGTAGCGCCCGAACAGGCTGAGCAGCGCATCGGTGCGCACGCTCATGCCGGCTCCAGTCATCCAGGCTTTGACCTGCCCGATCGCCTGCACATGCGCGCGACTCAAATAGCGCCGCGTGAGTTCGCCCGGAACCTCGCTGAAAGCGGCCAGCGCGTCGAGCCGCGCCATGAGCGCCGGACCGTAGCGCAACGCGCCTCGTCTTGCAGCCGCCCGACTGCTCCCGGATGTGCCCCGCTTGCCTGACATGGGAGCGATGGTAGTGACCAGCCCGCCCGCTGCCAAGCATGGCGCCCCTCCCCGGCCGCCGAAATGTGCGCTACACCTCGCGGGGCAGGCTCTAGACACAGCGAACTTCGTGGCAACCACCCTCGACGAACTCAACAGCACTGATCGTGCCTCTTTCGTGAGCGCCCTGGGCGGCATTTTCGAGCATGCGCCGTGGGTTGCGGAGCGTGCACATGCGGCTCGTCCGTTCGCCACGGTCTCGGACCTCTACCAGGCAATGGCAGCTGCGGTTGCAACAGCTGGCGAGACCGAACAAGTGGCCCTCATTGGCGGTCATCCCGAGCTCGCGAGCAAGGTCGCGCGTGCCGGGGCCATGACGGCGGAGTCGCGCCGGGAGCAGGGTGGCCTCGGCCTCGATCGCCTGAGCGATCAGGAATTCGCGCGGTTTGAGCGTCTCAACGCCGCCTATCGCCAACGCTTCGGGATTCCGTTCATCATCTGCGTGCGCCGCCACACGCGCGATTCCATCTTCGACAATTTCGAACGCCGCCTCGGGCACGATCCAGAGGCAGAGCGAAACACCACCCTGCAGGAGATCGGTCACATTGCCCGCCTGCGGCTCGTCGATGCTGTTGACGGCCCAGGCAAGCCCAAGACCGACGGCCGTCTCTCCACGCACGTATTGGACACGGTATTTGGCAAGCCCGCCGCGGGCGTGAAGGTCGTCCTGAAGGAGATCGGCGCCAGCGCCGATGGGCTGCTCAAGGAGGCCATCACCAACGCCGATGGACGCACCGACGAGCCGCTGCTTTCTGGCGCACCCTTGCGCATCGGCCGATACCAGCTCGAGTTCGACATCGGCACGTATTTCGCTTCGCGCGGCGCCAGTTCCAGCGATCGTCCGTTCCTGGGCGTCGTGCCGATCCGATTTGCCATCGCCGAGCCCGAGGGCCACTATCACGTGCCGCTGCTGGCTTCGCCCTGGAGCTATACCACCTACCGCGGCAGCTGAACGCGGCGCTCGAGCATCGTTCCAGTCGGCCGCGATTCGATAGCTATTTCAGATAAGTAGAGGACATTCGATCACGCTATCAATATAGATCTCACTTGCTAGCATGCTATCGATAGCATGGCAGCTTGCAGGGGCACTTCGAAACCGCTAACGTTGCGGCATGCGTGTATGGAGCATCATCAGTCAGAAAGGCGGCAGCGGCAAAACCACGTTCGCGTTGCACCTCGCAATCGCCGCCACGGCCAAGAAGCGCACGACGCTCGTGATCGATTTGGACCCGCAGGCTTCGGCAGAGCGCTGGTCCGTGCTCCGCGAAGCCGCTGAGCCAATGATCATCGCCGGCTTGCCCGAGAAGCTCACCGATATGCTGGACGCGGCGCGCAGAAACGGCGCCGATCTGGTGCTCGTCGACACACCGCCGCAAGCCGACAGAACCGCTCTCGCCGCTGCCAAGGCTGCCGACATCATTCTCATCCCAACGCGCGGCACGATCCTCGATCTGCCCGCGATCGGAGACACGGTGAACCTCTTGAAGCTCGCCAGCCTCGAGCACAAGGCCGCCATCGTCTTGAACGCGATGCCGGCCAAAGGCTCCCAAGCCCAGGTGGAGGATGTGCAGGCCGCTGCCGCGCAATACGGGCTTACCGTTTTCCCCGTCCGGCTAGCCGACCGGGCGTCCTTCAGCCGATCCCTCAGTGAAGGGCTCGGCGTGACGGAGGAGGAACCGAAGGGCAAGGCGGCAAGCGAAGTCTGGGGCGTCTACAAGCGCCTGTGCGAATGGGACGAAGCGAGAGTGCGTAAGGTCGAGAGGGCAAGTTCGTGAGTAAGGACAAGCTGCTGCAAGCCGTGCAGGCGGTATCGGGCCGCGCGCCCAAACAGGAGCCACCCCCCTATTGGCGCAGCGCCCCTTCGCGCCACGGCAAGAAAGGCATCGTCATCTACGTCGACCCGGAGGTCGCGAAAAAGCTCCGGCAAATGGCGCTGGACCGGGGCCGCTCGCTGCAGTCCCTGGGCCAAGAGGCAATCAACGGCCTGTTCGAGAAATACGGGGAGAAACCGATCGCGTGACGTGCGGTTTGCAATCAGAGGCGCGGCAGTGAAGTGCGCTCAATACCGAGTGGGTAGGTGTCATGCAGAAGTTTGTTCGCTGGGTTTTCGGGAAGCGCAGAGGCAGGTCCGCCGAGATTACGCGCAGCGGCGAGATTGCACCGTTGCAGGATACCACGCGGTTCCCAAGTCCCGCCGACGTGGTGGTCTCCTATTCTCGTCGCGACGGCGCGCTGGCTGAGCCCCTTATCAAGTATCTGAGGGGCGAGGGCATCAACGTGTGGTGGGACCGCGAGTTGTATTCGGGCGAAGACCTGCACGACGCCATCGTCGCTGCGCTGGATGCGTCCAAGGCCGTGATCGTGATCTGGTCGGATGCGGCGGCGGCTTCCCATTGGGTTCGGGACGAAGCGCGCCGCGCTGCCAAGAAGAGCAAACTCATCACCGCGCATGTGCCGGGCTTCGACCTGGAGAACATACCGCTCGGTTTCGGTGAGCGCCGCTGCGACAACGTGGAGGATCGGGCGCAGATCGTCCGCGCGCTGGGCCGGTTCGGTATTCTGCCCCAGGATCGCAGCCCCGAACTCGCGCCAGCACCCGCGTCCGTGGGCGGGGCTGCACTACCCCTGCCCCATCCCTGAGCGGTGCGCCCAGCCGGTCATGCGCCGCTCCAACTCGACAGTCGCGGCATAGATGATGACGCCCAGGATAGCCAGCGCGATGAGCGCAGCAAAGACCAGTGGCACATTGAAATCGGCGCTCGCCCGCGTGATCAGATTGCCGATGCCATAGCGAGAGGCATTGGACTCGGCGATCACAGAGCCGACATAGGCCAGCGTAATCGCCACCTTGAGGGAGGCGAAGAGGTACGGCATCGAGCGCGGAATGCCGATCTTCACCATGATGTCCCACTTCCTGGCGCCCAGCGCCTTCATCACGTCCTCGAGTTCCGGCTCGATGGTCGAAAGCCCTGTGGCGACGTTGACGACGATGGGGAAGAACGAGATCAGGAACGCCGTCATCACGGGCGGGATCCAACCGACTCCGAACCACAAGATCAAAATCGGCACCACCGCGACCTTCGGAATGGCATTGAAGCCCACCAGCAGGGGTTGGGTGCCGGCATTGACAACGCGCGAGGCGCCCAGCGCGATGCCGAGCAGAATGCCGCACACCACGGCGATAGCGAAGCCGGCAAGCGTCATCCACAGCGTGTGGAACGAGTGGAACAGCAGCTGCCACCAGTAATCGACCGTCGCCCGCGCGATCACGCTGGGCGCGGGCAGGAAGAACACCGGCACCTTGAACAGCCAGCAGGCCACCTCCCAAAGCGCGAAGAACGCGATGCTGAAGACATAGGGCGCTGCCGCGACAGTCCCGCGATTGACGCTCGTGCTCATGTCGCCTGCCTAGCGCTCGCGATCTGCGAGCGCAAATCGTGCACCAATTCCGTGAACTCGCTGGTGTAGGTCACCTCCAGGCTGCGCGGGCGGGGAAAGGCCACGCGGCGCTCGGCGATGATGCGGCCGGGCCTGGCACTCATGCAGAAAATGCGGTCAGCCAGGAAAGCGGCTTCGCGCAGATCATGCGTCACCAGGATGATCGTCACCGGCCGCGCCGCATGCAGATCGCGCATGACGCACCACAGTTCCTCGCGGGTGAAGCTGTCGAGTGCTCCGAATGGCTCATCCAGCATGAGTAAGCGGGGCTCGTGAATCAGCGCGCGGCACAGGGAGGCGCGCTGCTGCATGCCGCCCGATAGTTCCCAGGGATATTTGACGCCCATGCCCCTCAGGCCCACCAGCGCCAGCAGGGCCTCCACCTTGGCAATGTAGGCGTCACGCTCGGTGCGCAGCCGGCGGCGATGCGGCTGCACAATCTCCAGCGGCAGCAGAATGTTCTCAAGCGTCCGGCGCCAGGGCAGGAGATTGGGCGCTTGAAACGCCATGCCGGCGATCTTGAGCGGCCCGGCAACTCTCTCCCCGCCTACCGCAATCGTGCCCGCTTGAGGAAACTGCAGCCCCGTGACCAGCTTCATCAAGGTCGACTTGCCGCAGCCGGACGGCCCGACGACGGCAGCGAATTCGCCCTCCTCGATCGCGAGCGAGAGCTTATCGACGGCGATGACACCGCTATCCCCGCCGTAGGCGTGGGTGACATTGTCGATGGAAACGAAGGCGCTCATCCCCCCCCTCTCCCCACTTGCGGGCAGAGGGCCGGGGTGAGGGGCAGAAGCGAGCGATGGCATATGTGGCTGCCCCTCACCCTAACCCTCTCCCACCGAAGAGCGTGGGGAGGAAATTCCTAATTCACCTTGCGGTCTGCGGGCGGCGGCAGGAACGCCTCTGTGAAAATGTCCTCCACCTTCGGCTTCGCCTTGAAGGTGAAAGTGAGGCCGATCTGGTCGATGGACTTGGCAAAGCGCGCCTTGTCGATGCCGCCGTAGCCATTGGTTTTGACCCAGGGAGTGACGATGTTCTGCGCCAGCGCCAGGTCCAGGCGCTCCTTCTCCACGTCCTGCTTGGCCACATCGTTGCGCTTGATGATCGTGGCTGTGGCAGCAGCCGGGTCGGCGACGGTGTCGCGCGTTCCCTTGATCAGTGCCTTGATGAAGCCCTTGACCGCCTCCGGCTTTTCGGCAGCGAACTTCGGGCTCACCATCAGCACGTTGCCGTAGAGATCGACGCCGTGGTCGCGCATCAGGATCACTACGATGTCGTCAACGGGCACGCCGCGCGATTTCAGGTTGAGGTAGACCGAGAAGGAAAAGCCGAACACGGCATCGACTTCGCCTGAAGCCAGCATGGGCTCGCGCACAGGGAAGCCGACGTTCTCGAACTTCATGGTGGAATTGTCGAGCTTGTTGACCGACTTGAAGATCGGCCACTGCGCGTAGGCACCGTCCGCCGCCGGCGCGCCGAACTTCTTGCCTACCAGGCTCTTGGGATCGGCCGTGATGCCCTTGCCCTTGCGCCCGACGATGGCGAACGGCGGTGCATCGTAGATCATCATCACAGCCTTGACATCGATCGAGGGGTTCTCGTCGCGGAAGCGGATCAGCGAGTTCACGTCGCCGGTGCCGATGTCGTAGGTGCCCGCGGCCACGCGCGGGATCGACTCGCGCGAGCCGTTGCCGGTGTCGATCACCACGTCCAGGCCCTCGGCCTTGAAGTAACCCTTGTCGAGCGCCACGGTGAACGGCGCTGCCGGCCCCTCGTACCGCCAGTCGAGGGTGACTTTGACGGGGGTCTGCGCCAAGGCCGCGCCGGGCGCGCCTGCCAACAGACCCAACGCCAGCCCTAATCCGGTCAGTGCGCGAAAACCAACTTGAGCGGACATTCCGATAACTCCCCTGGCGATCACCGTTGCACCCCTGGGGCGCAGCACCCGTCTGCTCTGCCGTCGCCTCCGGCAAGTCTGCAGAACCTATCAGTCGCCGTGCTGCCCCCAAAGGCGGTTTTTGCACGCAGGGGCGTGCTCGTTTTGCGTGCAGCACCCTGCCCCCTCCCCCGGCAACGGGCCGATAGACGATCAAGGGACAGTCGTAGAGATGGAGCCAGCCGGTTGCAATTTGGAGCCTGCGATCAGGCAAGCGTGTTCAGACCGACGATCCTAGCGTTGCATGGCCTCACCCAGGAGCGGATGCTTTGCAATCCAGTGGCGTGCAATGTCGAGGCGCGTTGCGATCCACACCCGGTCGTGGCCTTGAACATAGTCAAGGAAGCGCTCCAGCGCCGCGGCGCGACCCGGTCGGCCGACAAGGCGGCAATGCAGGCCAATCGACAGCATCTTGGGCTGACCATTCCTCCCCTCGGCATACAGAGCATCGAAGGAATCCTTCAGGTAAGCCAAGAACTGGTCGCCCGAGTTGAAGCCCTGCGGCGTGGCAAAGCGCATGTCGTTGGCGTCCAAGGTGTAGGGTACGATCAGCTGCGGGCCACGCGGCCCGCGCACCCAGTAGGGCAGCTCGTCGGCGTAGGAATCGGCGGAGTAGAGAAAGCCTCCCTCCTCCATCACGACGTCGAGCGTGTGCGCCGAGGTGCGACCCTGATAAATGCCGAGCGGGCGCTCGCCCGTCACCTCGGTGTGGATGCGGACGGCTTCAAGCACATGGGCGCGCTCGGCCTCCTTGGTGAAGTCCTTGTAGTCGATCCACTTGAGCCCATGGGAGGCGATTTCCCAACCAACCTCTTTCATGGCAGCCACCGCCTCCCGATTGCGCGCCAATGCGGTGGCGACGGCAAACACGGTGACCGGCATGGCCCGCTGCGTGAATAGACGCCACAGGCGCCAGAAGCCTGCACGGGAGCCGAACTCGTAGATCGACTCCATGTTCATGTGGCGCTGGCCCGGCCAGGGCTGCGCGCCGACAATCTCGGACAGGAAGGCTTCGGAGGCGGCGTCGCCGTGCAGGATGCAGTTCTCGCCGCCCTCCTCGTAGTTGACCACGAACTGCACGGCCACGTGGGCGTCATTCGGCCAACGCGGATGCGGCGGGTTGCGCCCGTATCCGACAAGATCGCGGGGATAGGGAGTAGACGGCATGGTCATGCTTTCTCTCAAGCTGAGGTGTGGCGACTATAGCGATTGAAGCGGCCATCACGCGAGGCGGGCTATCGGGGCCTCGAGAATGACGGCCGCTTGACTAGATCGGGGATGGATGGACTGGGGGCCGCAGCCTCGATGGGACGAAGCTGGAGCGCTGCCGTACGCGGCACTTGCGCGGCGAGTGCGGGTCGGCGTAGGTCAGCAAGGCTCCGTTCTTGCGACGGCGCAGCGGGTGGCCAAACGTATCTTCCATCAAGGAACATGAGCGAAGCGTGCGAGGGGTGTGAGCGTTGACGGTACCGTTTGAGAAAACCGCGGCTTGCGCCCTTTTCCTCGACCTTGACGGGACCTTGATCGATATCGCTCCGACCCCGCAAGGCGTGCTCATCCCTGACGACCTCGCATCGCTGCTCGGTGACCTGACGCGACGACTGGGTGGCGCCCTGGCGATCGTAAGCGGGAGACCCATCCCTGATATCGACCGCTTTCTGGCCCCGCTTGCTCCGGTCGCGGCAGGAGTGCATGGAGCCGAGATAAGGATTGCCTGCCACGGCGAAATCCAACTGACCGCAGCGCCGATCGATCCTACCTTGATCGCAGCCGTGGGCGCGTTGGCTGCAAGCGGAGGCGGCGTCGTGGTGGAGACCAAGCGTGCCTCGATTGCGGTCCACTATCGCCTGGCGCCGACTGCGGAGCCGAGGATCGAGGCAGCGCTGCAGCGGCTCCTCGATGACAGCCCCGACCACCTGATCCTGTGCCGTGGGCGCAAGGTGTTCGAAATCGTGCCGAGGCACGTCTCCAAGGGGGCGGCTCTCGAGACATTGCTGGAACTGCCCGCTTTTCGAGGACGGCAACCCGTGATGATCGGCGACGACATCTCCGACCAGTCGGCATTTGCCGCCGCGGCTCGCCTCGGCGGCTGCGGCCTCAAGGTCGCGGGAGAGCACTTCAGCCGGGCTGAGGCGTTCTTCTCCGGCCCCGCCGATGTCAGGGGCTGGCTTGCAATGGTTTCCAGGATCCTCGCGACATGAAGCCACGGCCGACGCTAGACCTCGCTGTCATAGGCAACAGCAATATCGCGGCGCTCATCGAGCGAGACGGGGCGCATCGTGTGGACCTGCTGGCCACGCATCGACGGCGACCCGGTGTTTTGCGCGCTGGTCGACGGCGATGCGCCCGACGCCGGTTTCTTCTCGATCGATTTCGACGAGGAGGCGACCACGGCGCAGGCCTACGTGCGCAACACGGCCATCGTGCGCACCGTGGTGACGGCGGCCTCCGGCGCGTCCTTCGCGATCACCGACTTCGCGCCGCGCTTCCGCCAGTATGGCCGCACCTATCGGCCCTCGATGCTCATTCGCCGCATCGAGCCGCTGAAGGGCGTCTGTCGCATCCGCGTGCGGGTGCGGCCGCGCATGGGCTACGGCCGGCACACCGCGACACCGATACCCGGCAGCAACCACATCCGCTATGTCACGGAAGCGGGTGCCATCCGCCTCACCACCGACGCGCCGGTGAGCTACATCGTCGGCGAGTCGGCATTCGTCCTCTCGCAGCCGCTCGACTTTCATCGTTCACCCGGACGAAAGCTTTTCCGAATCCATTCCGCGCATCGCGCGCGAGTTCCACGACCAGACCTGCGAGTATTGGCAGCACTGGGTGCGCAATCTCAACCTGCCGTTCGAATGGCAGGAAGCGGTGATCCGAGCGGCGATCACGCTGCAGCTGTGCAGTTTCCACGAGACCGGCGCGATCGTTGCCGCTCTGACGACCTCGATTCCGGAGGCGCCGGGTTCGCAACGCAACTGGGACTATCGCTACTGCTGGATCCGCGACGCCTTCTTTACCGTGCACGGGCTGAACCGCGTCGGCGCCACGCGCACGATGGAGCGCTTCATCGAGTACGTGACCAATGTCATCGCTCTGGAGCGCCGGCCAACCCTGAAGCCCGTCTATTCGATCGTGCCGGAAACCACCCTCGAGGAAAGGGTCGCACCGACGCTGCGCGGCTATCGCGGGCACGCCCCTGTCAGGATCGGCAATGCCGCCGTCGAGCAGACCCAGCACGACGTCTACGGCAGCGTCATTCTCGCCGCCTCGCAGATGTTCTTCGACGAGCGGCTGCCCCAGAAGGGTGACATGGCGCTGTTCAACCTGCTCGAGCCACTGGGAACGCTCGCGCTGCGCCAAGCGCTCACGCCAGATGCCGGGATCTGGGAATATCGCGGCCGCACGCGCATTCACACCTACTCAGCGGCCATGTGCTGGGTCGCCTGCGACCGGCTCGGTCGCATTGCCGCATTCCTCGGTCTGCCGGATCGTGCGGAGCAGTGGCGCGCATCGGCCGACGGCCTGCGGGCCACAATCCTCGATCGGGCCTGGAACAAGGAGCACCGAGTCTTCGCCGGCAGCCTCGACAGCGACGAAATCGATGCCAGCGTGCTGCTGCTGCACGAACTCGGCATAGTGGCGCCCTCCGACGAACGGTTCGTTGCCACTGTCGACACCATCGGCCAGCGGCTGCTGCGCAATGGCCACCTGCTAAGATACACAGCACCGGACGATTTCGGCGCGCCCTCGGTCGCCTTCACGATCTGCACGTTCTGGTACGTCGATGCGCTCGCCGCGATCGGACGTCGTGACGAGGCGCGCCGGATCTTCGAGGACGTGCTGGCGCCGCCGCAATCATGTCGGACTGCTGTCGGAGGACATCGATCCCCACACGGGCGAGCTGTGGGGCAACTTTCCCCCAGACCTACTCGATGGTCGGCATCATCATCGCGGCCATGCGGCTGTCCAAAGGGCTGGGAGAGCGCGCGCTGAGTGAACAGCCCTGGCGCTCTCCGTGGACGACCGGCATCAACGCTTGGCGCCTTTCTTGCGGCTGTCGACGGGTCATTGGCAGGCAACCTGCGAACGCTTTCGCGCAACGCCTCCTTGAGCGTCGCCGGACGGCCGTGCTTCTTCAGCAGGTCGCGGAACGCCTCGTCGGCCAAATCCTGCAGCGATTTCATGGCTGTCCTGCGACAAACCGCGCAGCGCATGCCACGTCTCGGCGTCGAACTCGATGAGCTTGCGCAGCGGGCGCGGCCGGTCAGGACCAGCAGCCATCGTTGGCTCCGAGAGTGGGCCGGGTCACGCCCGGCCCGGCCTAGCTTCCGCGTCTAGGCCATAGCCGACTTCAGCTTGTCGCCAAGATCGACCTTCTCCCACGAGAAGCCGCCTTCCTTGTCCGGCTCGCGGCCGAAGTGGCCGTAGGCCGAGGTGCGAGCGTAGATCGGCTTGTTGAGGTCGAGATGCTTGCGGATGCCGCGCGGGGAGAGGTCCACCAGCTCGCCGAGCACCGTCTCGAGCTTTGCCACGTCGATCTTGTGGGGGTTGTCGGCCACGTCAACGTAGATCGAAAGCGGCTTGGCAACGCCGATGGCATACGAGAGCTGGATCGTGCAGCTATCGGCAAGACCGGCCGAGACCACGTTCTTGGCGAGGTAGCGGGCGGCATAGGCAGCCGAGCGGTCGACTTTGGTTGGGTCCTTGCCCGAGAACGCACCGCCACCATGCGGGGCCGCGCCGCCGTAGGTGTCGACGATGATCTTGCGGCCGGTGAGGCCGGTGTCGCCGTCGGGACCGCCGATGAAGAACTTGCCCGTCGGATTGATGTGCCAAATCGTGTCCTTGTTGATCCAGCCCGAAGGCAGCGCCTTCTTGACGTAAGGCTCGACCAGCTCGCGCACCTGATTCGACGTCATGGACTCGACCAGATGCTGATGCGACACCACGATCTGGGTTGCGCCAACGGGCTTGCCGTTCTCGTAGCGCACCGTCACCTGGCTCTTCGAGTTCGGGGCCCAGCACCGCCTCCTTGCCGGAGTGGCGAGCCTCGGAGATCAGGCGCAGGATCTTGTGGCTGTAGTACAGCGGCGCCGGCATCAATTCGGGCGTGTCCTTGCAGGCGTAGCCGAACATGATGCCCTGGTCGCCTGCGCCTTCGTCCTTGTTGCCGCCGCTGTCGACACCCTGGGCGATGTCAGCCGACTGCGGATGCAGCAGCACCTTTATGTCGGCCTTCTCCCAGTGGAAGCCGGCCTGCTCGTAGCCGATGTCCTTGATGGCCAGCCGGGCCACGTGGGCGACCCAATCCTTGGTGATGGTGCTGGGGCCCGCGCGTCTCGCCGGCAATCACGACCTGATTGGTGGTGGCGAGGGTTTCGCAGGCCACGCGCAGTTGCCATGGGTCGACACCGGCCTTGGGCCCCTCGCGAAAGAAAAGATCAACCACTTCATCAGAAATCCGGTCGCAGACCTTGTCGGGATGCCCCTCGGACACGGATTCACTGGTGAACAGATAAGACTTGCGCGACACGTGACTGACCCCTCGGCTGGCGGTGTTTCGAGAACCGCGAGGGTTCTTGCAGTGTTTCGGTCAGGGGTCAAGATCGAGCGAAAAAATGCCGCCGCGTGCTGCACTTGGCTATTCCGGGCGAAGCCAGATCAATTGGGGTGCCTCCCAATGGGGCGCCTCCCAACGCCGTCACTCGGCCTCGGTGTCGTTGGCCAGGCTGCGGACCAGGTCGACGATGGCGCGCCGTGCCTTGACGTCGGAGATGCGCACGAAGGCGCTGTTCAGCTCCAGCCCGTCGCGGCTGCGCAGAAACTCGACGATCGAATGCTCGTCCGGCTTCTCGGCAAAGCCCTGCGGCGTGAAGGAATGTCCTTCCGCGGACGGGCGCTTCCTCGTAGAAGAACTGCACCGACACGCCGAGCACCTGCGCAAGATCGAACAGCCGGCTCGCACCAATGCGGTTGATGCCCTTCTCGTATTTCTGCACCTGCTGGAACGTCAGACCCAGCTTCTCGCCGAGCTTCTCCTGGCTCATGCCGAGCAGCATGCGGCGAAAGCGCACGCGGCTGCCGACATGAATGTCGATCGGATTGGGCCGCCGCGAACCCTTTTCATCGCCTTCCAAGTTTTCGGCGATCCCTGATTGGTCTCGACATCGAAACCCCGCATTCGTTGCCCTGGCACACAAGTGGTAGGTGCAGTCGCCAGAGCGTCAACTTCCAGTGGCCCCATGCCCCTGGACAGCTGATAGCGGACGCCGCAACACGTGTGCAACTAGCGCCGCACTACCCTGCCTAGAATGACGCCTCCGAGTAACCAGATCGTAAAGAAAATAGAATCGCCAAACCGGGCATAGGGTGGTGGCTGCAACGCAGCCGGCAGCGCCACATCAATCACCCCGCGGACGTCCAGGTCGATCCGGCCCAAGCAGGCGGCCGTAGGCGTCGAAAGCTGCCGAAACCCCATTATTGGCCGCGCGGATGAGGGGAAGACCCTCCTCGACGGCGCGGACGCGGGCCTGATGAAGGTGCTGGCGCGGCCCGGTCGTATTGCCAAACCATCCATCGTTGGTGACATTAACCATTACCCCAGGTCGTCTGCGCGCCCTGCACCAGGGCACGCCGGAAAGATGGCCTCGTAGCAGATGAGCGGCAGGGCTGGGGGCAAACCCGGTATCGGCAAGCAGGGGGCGGGGCGAGGCGCCAAACTCGAAGCTGCCGATGGCATTGGCGAGCTGGCGCAGGCCGATGGCTTCGAGCACCCCTCGCAACGGCAAGAACTCGCCGAACGGGACGAGGTGGATCTTGTCGTAGCGGGTCAGCAGCAGGCCGCCTCGCCCGAACACCAGCAGGCTGTTGAAGAAATGCGCAGGCGCGGCGATTCGGCGGCGCCCGCTCGGCCCGCAGCGCGCCGGCGATGAGAACCGTGCCGTCGGGCAGCAGCGTCGCCGATCGCGGCCAGGGCCTCGGGCGTATCGAGCGGCAGGAACGGCATGGCCGCTTCGGGCCACACCACGTGGGTGACGCCGGCGAGATTGTCGACGTTGCCGGACGGATCGCGGCGCGACAGATCGAGGTGATCGAAGAAAATGCGCTCCTGGTTCTCGGGCCGCCACTTGTCGCGCTGCGGCACGCTCGGCTGCACGATCCTGATCTTCACGCCCGGCACCGTGGCCGTGCGTGGCAAGCGCGAGCCGGACGTGGCCGAGCGACGCTGGCGAGCGAGCAGCGGCAGAAGGGCGACGCCAAGCGCGAGCGCGCGAGACCGGCGGCCTGCGCGCTCCGACCACAGGACCGGCGGCAGGGCGAAGATGAGCACCGCGATCAGCGTCAGCCCATAGATGCCAAAGACGGCCGCGCTTTGCATGAGCGATACGGGATAGGTCAGCGCGTAGCCCAGCACGTTCCACGGGAAGCCCGAGAGCACATGGCCGCGCAGCCATTCCATCGCCGATAGCGACAGGGCCAGCGCCAGCACGCGCGCGGCGCCCGGTCTCCAGAACGGCGCCGCGAGCGCCGTTGCCGCCAGCGTAGAACAGCGCGAGGCCCGCTGGCATCAGCAGGACGGCAACGGCATCAGGACCGCAAACACCTCGGCCTCGACGAGAAACGCTTCGCCGATCCAGAACAGGCCGGCCAGGAAGTAGCCGAACCCGAACAACCAGCCGATCTCGGCGGCCGCCACCTTCGGGCCGCCGGTACCAGCGGCCGCCGCATCGCGGCTGGCGCGTGCGATCGCGCCATCGATCAGCCACACCAGCGCGGGCAGCGTGAGCCACAGGATGGGCCAGACGAAGAACGGCGCCAGCGCCAGCACCGATACGGCGCCGGCGAGCAGCGCGGCGACGCGGCGGCGCCATCCATCGAGGCCCTTCACGCGCTCGGCGAGCGCCGCTATCGACAGCACTGCCGGGCATGGGCCTCTCGAAGATGGCAGCCGCCTAGGCGACTCACGAGCCGCACACGCTTGGACGGGTCGTCGGAAGCGTCCGCTCAAGCTCGGGCGCCCGCTCAAGTCAAGGCTTGGCGGGACGGCCTGCCCACGGCGGCGCCGCGCGGCATGTGAACGCGCAGCTTCTTGACGCGGCGCGGATCGGCATCGAGCACCTCGAACTCGATGCCGGCCGGATGCCGGATCAGCTCGCCGCGCGCCGGCACCCGGCCGATCAGCGAGAAGATGAGCCCGCCGAGCGTATCGATGTCGGCCTCTTCCTCCGGCTTCAGCAGCTTCAGGCCCAGATGCTCCTCCAGCTCGCGCACCGGCGTGCGTGCCGCGGTGACCAGGCCCAGCTTGGCATCGCTCGGTGATATTGGCGGCCTCGGCCTCGTCGTGCTCGTCCTCGATGTCGCCGACGATCTGCTCGACCAGGTCCTCGATGGTGACGAGCCCGTCGGTGCCGCCGTACTCGTCGACCACCAGCGCCATGTGAATGTGCGTCGACTGCATGCGGATGAGCAGGTTTGCGGCCGGCATCGATGGCGGCACGAAGATCATCGGGCGGCGCAGCTTGGCCGACACGATCGGCTTCGACAGGTCGACGCGCGACAGATCGGGCACGGGCACCGCCGCTGCATCGGCTGAGCGCCGGGCGGATGGCGGAAGACGGCGCATGCCCCTCGCTCGCCGGCCGGCCGAGCGCATCGGCCATCAGCCAGCGCAGCAAGTCCTTGACGTGGACCATGCCGCGCGGGTCATCGAGCGTCTCGCGGAACAGCGGCACGCGCGAGACGCCGGCGGCATCGAAGGTCTTGCAGCAGCTCGCGGATCGGCTCGTTCTCATCGACGGCGATGATGTCGGCGCGCGGCACCATCACGTCCTCGACCCTGAGCACGCCGAAGCGCAGGGTGCGCAGCAGCATCTCGCGCTCTTCGGCGGAGAAGGCCTCGCCGTCGCCGGCGTTCTTGAGCGCGTTCTCGAGCGTCGTGCGCAGCGTCGGCGCGCCGGGCAGGCCCAGTTTCGCCCTGAGCCCGGTGAGCCAGCCGTGCGACTGCTCGGCCGGCGTCTCTGCCGAGGGCGGACTCGCGGCGCTGGCTGTCGTCCGTTCCTTGATGCTCATGGCGCTTCTCACCTCGACTCCGCTGGTGCATAGGGATCGGCCACTCCGAGCGTTGCCAGGATCTCGATTTCTAGCCGTCTCCATGTCTTCGGCCTCGGGCGTCCGTCGTCGTGCTCGAACCCCAGAAGATGCAGCAGACCGTGGACGACCAGGTGCTGGAGATGATGCACGGGCGGAATGTCCTGCTCGTCGGCCTCGCGCGCGATGGTCTCGGCCGCCAGCACGACATCGCCCAGGTGCCGGGCTTCCCGGCGCCTGGCGCGCGCCTGGAACGGAAAGGAGAGCACGTTGGTCGGCTTGTCCTTGCCGCGGTAGGTGGCATTGAGCGAGCGCACCAGCGCGTCGTCGCCGAGCACGACGGTTGCCTCGGCGCCGCGCGCGCCTGCGCAGCGGGGGTGGTGGGCAAGCGCGCGCGGCGGCCTCGGCGATCGCGCGCTTCAGCGCCGGCAAAGCCGCTCCAGTCGCCGGCCTCCGCGACGATCGATGATCGACAGCCGTTCTGGAGGCTCGGAATCGGCCGCAGAGTCGTCGGCCGCAGGCTGCGAGCGTACTGTCGCCTGGGTCGTTCATACGCGATACAGCGCCTAGCCGTTCCTGCCGGCCTTGTCGTAGGCCTCGACGATGCGCGCCACGAGATCGCGGCGCACCACGTCGCCTGAGGTGAAGCGAACCGCCTCGATGCCCTTGATCGCCGCGCAGCAGCCCACCGCCTCCTCCAGGCCCGATTTCTGGCCGAGCGGCAGGTCGATCTGGCTCGGGTCGCCGGTGATCACCATCTTGGAGCCTTCGCCGATGCGCGTCAGAAACATCTTCATCTGCATGGCGAGAAGTGTTCTGCGCCTCGTCGAGAATGACGAACGAATGCGCCAGGGTGCGCCCGCGCATGAAGGCGAGCGGTGCAATCTCGATGACGCCGGTCGCCAGATCGCGCTCCACCTTGGCCGGTGGCAGCACGTCGTACAGGGCGTCGTAGAGCGGGCGCAGATAGGGATCGACCTTCTCGCGCATGTCGCCCGGCAGGAAGCCCAGCCGCTCGCCGGCCTCGACGGCAGGCCGGGAAAGGACGATGCGCTCGACCTGTCCGCGCTCCAGGCACTGCGCGGCGTAGGCGACGGCGAGATAGGTCTTGCCGGTGCCGGCGGGACCGAGGCCGAACACGAGATCGACCTGGTCCAAGGCCTTGATGTAGCTGCTCTGGTTGGGCGAGCGGGCGGTGATCACCTTGCGGCGCGTGCGGATTTGGGCGAGCCCGTCCTTGGCGGGCGCTTCCGACGTGGCGTGGCGCAGCAGGCCGTCGATATCGCCGGCGCCGATATCCTCGCCCTGGCGGACGCGCGCGTAGAGCTTCTCGAGCACCTCGCGCGCCGATCTCGCAGGCCTCCGCCGGGCCGGTCAGCGTCACGACGTTGCCGTGCGCGTGCGCCTCGATGCCGAGGCGCTCCTCGAGCAGGGCCAGATGGCCGTCGTACTCGCCGAGCAGCCGGTTCAAGTGACGATTGTCTTCGAAAGGCACGACCAAACGTGCCTGCTCGGCTCTGGGCGTCTTGCCCACGCCCGCTGCCGCTGGCCCACGCACGCCTGTCAATTAGGCGGCCTCCGAAATGGTTGCAGGTCTGCGAATCCTCAACGTCAACCTACCACACTCTGGGCCGCTTGCCTCAAGCGGCGCGCAGCTGCCACTACCACGCCAGCTAGACTATTGGGGCCGGCGGCCGCAATTTCAACCTCTAAGATCTTGCCAAGCCAGCGAAAATCCAGCTGTGCATGAACGGACTGCAGGTAGGGCGAGCGGCCGATCAGCTGCCCGGCGCGCGCCCTGGCGCTCGAACAGCACCGGCATGACCTTGCCGACGCAGGTTGAATTGAACGACGTTTGGTGCCGGCCGATCACGTCCTGAAGCCGACGCAGCCGTGTCGACTTTCACCTCCTCGGGCAGCTGTTCCACTTGGCGGCGGGTGTGCCCGGCCGGGCGCTGTACTTGAAGCTGTAGGCCTGGGCGAAGCGGACGCGCTCCATGAGCTCGAGCGTGAGCTCGAACTCCGCCTCGGTCTCGCCCGGGAAGCCGACGATCACGTCGGTCGAGAGCGCAATGTCGGGCCGCGCGGCGCGGATGCGATCGACGAGTGCCAGGTAGTCGGCGCCGGTGTGCTTGCGGTTCATGGCCGCGAGGATGCGGTCGGCGCCGGCCTGAAACGGCAGGTGCAGGAACGGCATCAGCTTGGGCTTCGTCGCGGTGGGCGGCGATCAGGTCGTCGCCCATGTCGCGCGGATGGCTGGTCGTGTAGCGCAGGCGCTCGAGCCCGCCGATCTTGGCAAGCTGGGCGATCAGCCGCGCCAGCGACCATGGCCGGCCGTCGGGGCCCAGCCCGTGGTAGGCGTTGACGTTCTGGCCGAGCAGCGTGATCTCGCGCACGCCGATGGCCACCAGCCGGCGCGCCTCGGCCTCCACGTCCGCGACGGGGCGCGAGAATTCCGCGCCGCGCGTGTAGGGCACGACGCAGAAGGTGCAGAACCTGTCGCAGCCTTCCTGCACGGTGAGAAAGGCGCGTCGCCGCTCGCGCCGGTGCGCGCTCGGGCAGCGACGGCGAACTTGACTCTGCTCGGGAAACTCGGTCTCGACGACCGGCGCCGTCCTCGGCTGTCCGCTCGCGCGATCAGCTCGCCCAGACGATGGTAGCTCTGCGGCCCGACGACGAGATCGACGCTGGGCTCGCGCCGCGCGATCTCGGCGCCCTCGGCCTGGGCCACGCATCCCGCCACCGTGACGATCGTGTCCTTGCCGGCGGCGCGGCGCTGGTCTTTCACGTCGCGGATGCGGCCGAGATCCGAGTAGACCTTCTCGACGGCCTTTTCGCGAATGTGGCAGGTGTTGAGGAGAACGACGTCGGCGTCCTCGATGGCCGTCGTCTCCGCGAAGCCCATCGGCGCCAGCAGCTCGGTCATGCGCTCGCTGTCGTAGACGTTCATCTGGCAGCCGAACGTCTTGACGTAGATCTTCTTTGGCGCCGTCATTGCCGAACGTCTCAACGCCGAGGCAGGATGCTATTTGCAGTGCAACATTCGGGCCAGAGATTTAGCCGGGCCGGTCGGGCGGCGTAAAGCGTCAAATCGATCAAGGCTACTTGCGCGCGCGCTTGACCGGCACGCCGTAAAGCTCGAGCCTGTGGCCGACCAGATCGAAGCCCAGCTCTCGCGCCACGCGCTGCTGGATGCGCTCGATATCCTCGTTTCTGAACTCGATGACCCGGCCGGTTTCGATGTCGATCAGATGATCGTGGTGGCTGCGGCGCGGCCTCCTCGTAGCGGCCCGCGGCCGGCGCCGAAATCGTGGCGCTCGAGAATGCCGTTGGCGGCGAACAACTTGAGCGTGCGGTAGACGGTGGAGAGCGAGATGCGCGTGTCGACCGCGTGCGCGCGCCGGTGCACTTCCTCGACGTCGGGATGGTCCTTGGCGGCCGAGAGAACGCGCGCGATCACCCGCCTCTGCCCCGTCATGCGCAGCCGCTTGGTGGCGCAAAGCCGTTCGATGCGACTTGCCTGTTCCAGCGAAGCGGACATGTCCTCTGCAAGTGTGGTGCGCGAATCTCTGATCGGCCGTTTATAGGTGACGCCCCCCGGAGCCGTCCACCGCGACGGACCGTGCGACAGCCTCAGAGGGCGAGCGACAGGTTGATGGCGTCCTCGGGCGGGGCGCCCGGGCGCTCATAGTAGCCCTTGCGGCGCCCGCTCTCCTGCGAAGCCCAGCCGCTTGTAGAGCAGGAGCGCAGGCGCGTTGCTGGCCGCAACCTCCAGATACAGCCGCGCGCGTCGGCCTTCTTGGCCGCGCGGCCCAGGGCCTCGACCAGCCGCCGCCCGATGCCGAGGCGCTGCCAGTCCTTGGCGAACGCCGAGGGTGAGAATCTCGGCCTCGTCGGCAGCCAGCCGGCCGAGGATGAAGCCCGCCATCTCCGGGGGCTGCCCAGCGCGTGCCACGAAGGCGGTGGAGCCGGGATGGCTCGAGCAGCTGGCAGAAGCTGGCGGCATCCCAGGCCTGGTCGAAACAGCGGGGCATGCAGTCGCGCAAGGTCCTCGGCGCTGATCGGGGCCCGCCCACAGGATGCTCACGTGCTTGGCTGCAGTCGCTTTGGTCATGGCTGCATCCTGCGGGCACTTGGCGACCTGACGGCTTGGCATCGGGCTGGCGCAGATAGAGCGGCGTCACCGGTCGATGGGGACGAGATCCGGCGCCGCTATGCGCAAGCATGCGCGCGTGCGGCTGCAGGTCGGGCAGGCGGGCCTCGGCCTGCCGGCCGGCAGCGGCAGCGACCGCAGCCGCACCGGAGCCGACGACCAGCACCGGCCGCTGCCCGATCGCCGCGGCGGCCTGCTCGGGGGTCAGCAGCAGCGCGTCGCGCTGCCTTCATCGCCGCGATCGCCGAAGAGCTGCAAGTAGACCATGTCGCGGCGCGCATCGACGGCGACCGCCAATGGGCGTGCCTTCGCCCGCCGCCCGAGCAGCAGTCGCGCGCGGTGGGCCATGACTGCGAGGCTCGTCATGCCGACCACGGGCTTGCCCGTGGCCAGCGCGAACGCGCGCGCCGCCGCGATGCCGACCGCGCACGCCGGTGAAGGTGCCAGGACCCAGGGTCACCGCGATGCGGTCGATGGCGGAAAATGCGAGTCCCGCGCCTTCCATGACCTCCGCGATCATGGGAAACAGGCGCTCGGCATGGCCGGTGGTGCGCGCTTCATAGGCTTCGCGCAGCAGCCATTCGCCGCGGGCGCTGCGCCATCGCACCGCCGCGGACACGGCGCCCAAGCAGGTGTCGAAGGCCAGAATGTTCATGTGCCGGCCCCAGTGTCCTTCAGATCACGAAATTCGTTCCGAGTTTGCTGGAGGCTGCGACGAATTTCGCGATCAGGACACTAGCAGAATCGCGATGCTAGTGTGATTCAGATCGAGGAATCCGCTCCCCGAGCTGGCCTGACGCGATGACGCGGGTTTCTCGATCATCACACTAGAGGATCTGCGCGATCTCGCCGAAGTCGAAGCGAGGGCCGCGCGGGCGCAGGCCGGCCGGGTCGCCGTAGCCAAGATTGCACAGGAAGTTCGATTTGACGTCGGTGCCGGCAAAGAACTCCTTGTCGACCCCGGCATTGTCGAAGCCGGACATCGGCCCGCAATCGAGCCCGAGCGCACGCGCTGCCATGATGAAGTAGGCGCCCTGCAGCGAGCCGCTGCGGAACGCCACGTGTGCGCCTGCTCGGGCTTGTCGGCGAAGCCGCTCAGAGGGTCCTGGCCCTTGGGCGGATGCTGCGTAGAACTTGCAGGTCGTAGCCGACGATCGCCGTGGCCGGCGCGGCCATGGTCTTGTCGACGTTGCCGGCGCTCAGGTGCGGTTTCAGGCGCTCCTTGGCCGCCTTCGATTTCACGAACACGATGCGCGCCGGCAGGCTGTTGTTGGCGGTCGGCGCCATCTTCATGAGATCGACGATTTCCCGCAGCACGCTGTCGGGAATCTCGCGCGGCTGCCAGGCCCTGTGCGTGCGCGCATCCAGGAACAGCTGCTTCAGAGCAGCGTCGTCCAATCGTGCCGGCATCAGCCCCTCCCAAACGACAAAGGCCCCGCTCGCCAGGCGAGCGGGGCCATTATGCCTGTGTCAGTGGGTCCAGTTGCTAGACCGGCCGTACCTCCTGCACGTCGGGGCAGAAGTGCTTGAGCAGGTTCTCGATGCCGTGGCGCAGCGTTGCCGTGGAGCTCGGGCAGCCGGCGCAGGCCCCGCGCATGTGCAGGAACACCACGCCGTCCTTGAAGCCATGGAAGGTGATATCGCCGCCATCGTTGGCAACCGCTGGGCGCACGCGCGTGTCCAGCAGCTCCTTGATGGTCTTCACCGTGTCCTCGTCCTTGGGGTCGTACTCCTCGCCATGCGCGTCCTGCTCGGCCGCATCGTCGCCCGCCACGGCGGGCGCGCCGGACATGTAGTGCTCCATGATGGCGCCGAGGATGGCCGGCTTGATGTGCGGCCACTCGGCATCGCCCTTGGTCACGGAGATGAAATCGGAGCCGAGGAAGACACCCGGTCACGCCGTCGATGTCGAACAGGCGCGTGGCGAGCGGCGAGCCTGCCGCCTCCGACCTCGAGCGATAGTCGACGCTGCCGTCGCCCAGGACGGTTTTGCCCGGGGATGAACTTGAGGGTCGCGGGGTTGGGCGTGTGCTCGGTCTGGATGAACATGCAGGGCCTCTCGGCTGCGGGGCGTGGGCGTTCGCTAGTTTAGAATCATACTAATAGATAGGCGGCGCAGGGTCAAAATCCCAGGCCGCCAATTGCCGGTCAGGCCAGCGCCTGGATTTGCTCGAGGCTCAGATCGCCAGGCACGATGGTGATGGGGATCGGGAACTTGCCGGCCGTGGCGCCCGCGGCAAGCGAGGAGACCAGCGGACCCGGCCCCGTAGCCTCCTTGGAGGCACCCAGCACCAGCACTGCCACGTCCTCGTCGTCCTCGATCTGCTGCAGGATGGTATCGACCAGCTTGCCCTCGCGGATCACCTCCTCGATCGCCACCTTGTCGTAGCCGGCGTTGGCGAGCTTGCGGCGGAACAGGCGGAACAGGGCCCTCGCCTTGTTGGTCTGCTCGTCGAGCTGCACTTGGCGCACGGCGTCCCAGAACTGGTTGTCGGGCTCGATCACGTAGAGCAGCATGATCTGCCCAGCCGATATGGGAGGCGCGGCCCGCGGCATAGAAGAGCGCACCCTCGACCTCCGGCAATTCGTCGACGATCACCAGCAGCTTGCGGGCGTGGCCTTGCTCGAAGACCCGGCGTTTCTTGGTCATGCCGCATGCTGCCATGGCGCGCGGCCGTCAACAATAGAGCAAGCCACCGCCGCGCACGGGAATGTGACAGAAGTCTGATGGCGGCGCTTAAGATGCTTCAGGAGCGCAGAAAACCGACGATATCCTTCACATCGTTCATGATCGGCGCGGCAATCGCCCGTGCCCGCCGCGCGCCGTCGGCCAGCATGCGGTCGATCTCGGCCGGGATCGGCCAGCAGCCGCGTCATCTCGGCGTTGACGGGGCCGATGCGAGCGACGGCAAGCTCGGCCAAGGCCTTCTTGAAGGTGGAAAACTGGGCGCCGCCGAACTCCTTGAGCACCTGGGCTTTCGTCATGTTGGCGAGGGCTGCGTAGATGCCGACGAGGTTGTCGGCCTCGGCGCGGTTCTCAAGCCCGGCTTCCTCGGTGGGCAGCGGCTCTGGATCGGTCTTGGCCTTCTGAATCTTCCGGGCGATGGTGTCGGCATCGTCGGTCATATTGATGCGAGAGAGGTCGGAAGCGTCCGACTTCGACATCTTCTTGGTGCCGTCGCGCAAGGACATGACGCGGGTGGCAGGCCCCATGATCACCGGCTCGGGCAGCGGAAAGTAGATCCCGTCCTCGAAGCCGGCCTTGCGAATGGATGGGCCGAAGTCGTTGTTGAACTTCTGCGCGATGTCGCGAGCGAGCTCGAGGTGCTGCTTCTGGTCGTCGCCGACCGGCACGTGCGTGGCGCGATAGGCGAGGATGTCGGCGGCCATCAGCACCGGATAGGCGTAAAGGCCGACCGAGGCGTTCTCGCGGTCCTTGCCGGCCTTCTCCTTGAACTGGGTCATGCGGTTCAGCCAGCCGAGCCGTGCCACGCAGTTGAAAACCCAGGCAAGCTCCGCGTGCTCGGGCACCTGGCTCTGATTGAAGAGGATGCTCGTCTTCGGGTCGATGCCGGCGGCGATGTAGGCTGCCGTGACCGAACGGATCTGATCCTTCAGCTCGGCAGGGCTCCTGCCACATGGTGATCGCGTGCATGTCGACGACGCAGAAGATGCACTCGTGCGTCTTCTGCATCTCCACCCAGCGCACCATGGCGCCCAGATAGTTGCCAAGATGCAGATTGCCGGTCGGCTGCATGCCGGAAAAGACGCGGGGGGTGAACGCCATGGAAGACCTCCGATGGGCGCTGGCTTTCGCACACAAGTTCCAGCTGGGCAATGGGATCAGATGGCGAACGCTCATCGCCCGAGCAGCTTGCGCAGCTGCCGTAGCTCGACCGCCCCCGAAGCCAGGACGCAGGCGCCATAGATGACAAGGCCGGTGGCGACCAGCGCCATCAGCGCTGCCGCCCGCCAAAGCACGTTTGCGGCGACGAACTAGGCCTGCGCCAGGTACGCATCGGCGGCCCACACGCCGAGACCCATCACCAAGCTGCTGGCAAGAATGAGCCACAGCGCCCGCTTGAGCCGCGCGTCGGCAACGAAGTGCCCGCGCTGGACCAATGTGCCGTAAAGCAGGCCGGCGTTCAGCCAGCCGCCGAGCGTAGTCGCCACGGCGATGCCGAGATGCGGCATCAGCCCGAGGTTGCGGAACAGGAAGAACAGGGCAATCGAGCCCAGCGTGTTGGCGGTCAGGCTGATGACGGCATAGCGCATGGGCGTTGCCGTGTCCTCGCGCGCGAAATAGGCGGGCGAGAACACCTTGATCATGACGAACGCCGGCAGGCCGAGCGCAAAGATGGCGAGTGCGTAGGCGGTGGGCGGCGTATCGGCGGCAGTGAAGGCGCCGCGCTGAAACAGGCCTTGCACGATGGCGGTGGGCGCCACGGCCAATGCGACAGCCGCCGGCAGGGTCAGCAGCATCGCGAACTCGAGCGAGCGGTTCTGGCTGTCCATCACCGCAGCATGATTGCCGGCGCGCAAATGGCGCGTGACATCCGGCAGCAGCACGACGCCGATGGCAATGCCGACGATGGCCAAGCGGCAGCTCGTAGACGCGATCGGCATAGTAGAGATGCGACACGGCCCCGCTCTGCAGAGAGGCGATAACCGTGCCGATGACGATGTTGAGCTGCGTGACGCCGCCGGCGATCACGCCTGGAATGCCGAGCGCGACGAGACGGCGCACGCCTTGTGTCATGCGCGGCCGGCGCAGCTCGAGCGATAGGCCGTTGCGGTGAGCACCGTAGAGCAGGAGAGCGAGCTGGAGGATGCCGGCGGCGAACACGCCCCAGGCCTGCACGACACCCGCCAGCGGCTCGTTGCTCAAGCCCATGGCCATGGCGATGAGCGTCGCTGCCATCATCGTGAGATTGAGGACGATGGAGACGGCCGAGCTCTCGACGAACTTGCCGATCGAGTTCAGCACGCCCGACAGCAATGCCACCACCGACATGCACAGCAGGTACGGCATGGTGATGCGCGTCAGCAGCACCGCCAGATCGAACTTCTCAGGAGTTGCGCCGAAACCCCGGCGCCAGGCCCAGCATCAGGAACGGCATGGCGATTTCGGCGATGGCGGTCAGCAGCAGCAGCACGAACACGAGGCCCGCGAGCGCTTCCTCGGCGAACTTGCGCGCCGCCTCGCGGCCTTCGCCTTCGAGCCGGCCCGGCAAACAGCGGGACGAACGCCGAGTTGAAGGCACCCTCGCCGAACAAGCGGCGGAAAAGATTGGGGAATCGGAACGCCACGAAGAAGGCGTCGGCGACCGCGCCCGAACCCAGCGTGGCGGCGATCAGAATGTCGCGGGCAAAGCCCAGCACGCGGCTGACCATGGTCAGGCCGCCGACGGTGGCAAAGGCGCGGTAGAGCTTCATGCTGGCTCGAGCCCTAGCGGAGGGCGTGGACAAGAGCAAGGCGTGCCTGCGAAACGCAGCGGTGCAACGAAACGCCGTTAGCAGCGTTGCTTGGTGGAATTGGCGTAGGCGCCGTTGGCTGCGTGTCCGGCTAAGAATGAGCGGCCGGTTGCAGGGGAGGGCCGCGAACCATGGTGTTTCCAATCGGCGACGACAACTCGCAGCGCAGGTCGCTGCCCGTCGTCACCTTCGGGCTGATCGCCCTCAACGTGCTTTTCTTCTCTGGTCGAGCTCAACGGCGGGGATGCATTCATTCGCCAATGGGCGTTCATTCCGCGCCGGTTCGGCCAGGACCCCGCCGGCGAGACGTACCACCATCTTCACCGCCATGTTCATGCATGGCGGCTGGCTGCACCTCGGCGGCAACATGCTCTATCTGTGGATCTTCGGCGACAACGTCGAGGACGAGTTCGGGCCGGTCAAGTTCCTGATCTTCTATCTCGCTTGCGGGGTCGCGGCGACGTTCGCGCAGTACTACGTCTCGACGCGTTCCAACATTCCCAATGTCGGTGCCTCGGGTGCGATCGCCGGCGTTCTCGGCGGCTACCTGCTGCTGTTCCCCGGCGCCCGCGTGAGGGTGCTGGTGTACAACCAGATCACGAGATGCCGGCGCTTGTGGTGCTCGGCTTCTGGATCGTGCTGCAAGTGTTCAGCGGGGTCGGGTCGATTGCCGCCACCGGCGCAGACCGAGGAAACCGGCGGAGTGGCCTTCATGGCCCACGTCGGAGGCTTCGTGGCTGGATTCTTGATCACGCTCATCCTGCGCGGGACTAGCGGGCGGTCGCAGGTGGGCTGACCCTTAGGCCGTGCCGAGCCCGATCCGGCCGAAGCCCGGCAGCTTGATGGCCGGGCGGCGGATGTCTAGCCCCGTCACCAGGCCCAGCACGTTGATCTCTACGCCTTCCACCCAAGCAACCGTGATGCCGAAGTAGCCGCCGAGCGAAAGTTGGAGGCCGGTGCTGCTGGGCGCGAGCCCGAAAATGCTGGCGTCGGCCCGCCAGTCCTTGCCGATGGCGGTGGGCGGCAGCACGATCCCGGCCTCCGGGATCGCCGCCAGCACGTAGGCCACGAAGCTGTTGGAATTGGGCCCCGGCCAGACCGAATAGGCGCCCGGGCGGTTGTGGGGGTAGCGCGTCACCGCTGCCCGGATCTTGGGGACGAGGCGCTCGGCCGCCGGCCCCTCGATGGATGCGACGAGCGTGGGCACGTGCCCATACCAGCGGCCGTCCGGCGGCCAGCCGTTGACCTTCACCGGGCGGCCCCAGGCGACCTTGTCGTAGCGGGTGTAGCCGGCACCGCGCTCCTTGACCACGATCCAGCTGTGGTGAGCGAAGATGCCCTTCCACCGCCCGGTGCGACCGGCGAACACGTAAACACCGGCATCGGGCTTGGCGCTTGCCGGCGGCAGCAACCCGGTGCTCGACCAGTCGGCGTCATGCCAGCCCACGGACTCTTCCTGCGACAGCCACCAAGCCGCGTGGGCAGCCAGAGGCGCGAGAAAGGCGGCCGCGAAGCCGAGAAGGGCGAACCGGAGGATTGGCATCGGGCGAGAAGGTGGGCGGGGATTGTTGCGGCTTCAAGGCCCCGCATCAGCTCCTTCCGGTCAGGTGTCGGGGGTGGCGAGCACCTCGGTCAGGCGAGCCTTGATGGCGGCCTGGCGCTGTGGGCTCGTGATCTTCTTGTTGGTGAGGTCGGTGACGTAGAACACGTCGACCGCCTTCTCGCCGAAGGTGGTGATGTGCGCCGACGTGATGTCGAGGTTGAGATCCGAGAGCGTGCTGGTGAGCTCGTAGAGCAGACCCGGCCGATCGAGTCCCGATACCTGCACGACCGTGAACTGGTTGGAGAGCGTGTTGTCGACCAGCACCTCCGGCGCCACCGTGAAGGCGCCGATGCGGCTGCTGCGACGCGTGTTGCGGCTCAACATCAGGTTGGAGAGCCTGATCTCGCCCTTGAGCAGCTTCTCGATGGTCTCCGACGATGCGGCGCGCGCGCCTGATCTCGTCCTCGTCCTGCTCGAACTCGCGCGCGAGCAGGAAGGTGTCGAGCGCGAAGCCGTCGCGGGTGGTGGAGACGTGTGCGCCTGAAATATTGGCACCGGTCGAGGCGCAGGCACCCGCGAGCAGCGCCAGCAAGCGAGGGTGGTTCGGCGCCAGCAGCGACAGCTCGGTGATGGCCGTGAAGGCGTCCGTGGTGCAGTGGCTAGCGAGCTTGGTGCCGGCAAGCTCGGCGGCGCGCACCATCTTTGCATGCTCGACTGCCTTGCGCGTGTCGGTGCGGAGCCAATAGTCGGGGTAGTGGCGTTCGATGAACCGGTCGACGTCGTCCTGGGGCCAATCGGGGACCGCCTTGCGGAAGGCCTGCTGCGCGGCTGCCGCCCTTTCGCGCGCACCGAGTTGGGTGTGGCCGCCCGCCACCAGCGGCTCGGCCTCGTAGTAGAGCGCGCGCAACAGCTGGCCCTTCCAGCCGTTCCAGATGCCGGGCCCAACGGCGCGGATGTCGGCAACGGTGAGCACGAGGAGCAGCTTCAGCCGCTCCGGACTCTGCACGATGTTGGCAAAGTCGCGGATCGTCTTGGGGTCGCCGATGTCGCGGCTGAACGCCACCTGGCTCATGCTGAGGTGCTGCTCGATCAGCCAGGCGGCGGTTTCGACCTCGGCCGGGGTCAGGCCGAGGCGGGGACCGAGGCTTCTGGCAATGCGGGCGCCGACGATGGAGTGATCCTCGTCGCGCCCCTTGGCGATGTCGTGGAGAAACGCCGCTACGTAGAGCGCGCGCCGGTGCTGGACAGTGTTGATGATCCGGGTCGAAAGGGGATGCGAATCGGCGGCTTCACCGCGCTCGATGTCGGACAGCACGCCAACGGTGCGGATCAGATGCTCGTCGACCGTGAAGCGATGGTACATGTTGAACTGCATCATCGACACGACGCGGCCGAAGTCGGGGATGAAGCGGCCGAGCACGCCGGCCTCGTTCATGCGCCGCAGCGTCGGCTCCGGGTTCTTGGTCGAGGTGAGCATCTCCAGGAAGATGCGATTGGCCTCCTCGTCGTTGCGCAGCTTGTCGTCGATGAGCCGCAACGAGCGGCGCAGCAGCCGCACGGCGTTGGGGTGAAAGAATGCATCCGTCTGCTCGGCCCTGGCGAAGAAGCGGATGAGGTTGACGGGATCGCGCTTGAATACGTCGGGGTCGGCGACGTTGAGCCGGCCGTTGTCGATGCGGAAATCGCTGGTAGCGCGGATGTGCCGGCGCGTGCGCCAGCCGAGCGGATTGAGCAGGCGCGTGAGCCCGGGCGAGCCCTTGACCTGCTCCATCTCCAGCGCCGAGCAGAGGATAGTGGTGAGGTCGCCGACATCCTTGGCGACCAGAAAGTAGTGCTTCATGAAGCGCTCGACGGCCCTCAAGCCCCTGCGGTCCGTATAGCCCAGGCGGTCGGCCATGGCCTGCTGCACGTCGAACGTCAGCCGCTCCTCGGCACGGCCGGTGAGAAAGTGCAGATGGCACCTGACCGACCACAGGAAGTTCTCGCAGCGGCGGAAGGTGGCTCGCTCGTCGGGCAGGAAGATCGAGGTTTCGCCACCGCCTTCGCTGGGCCCGTGCCCATAGATGTACTTGGCGAGCCAGTGCAGGGTGTGCAGGTCGCGCAGGCCGCCCTTGCCATCCTTGATGTTGGGCTCGACGCGATAGCGCGACTCGCCCGCGCGCCGGTGGCGCTCATCGCGCTCGGCAAGCTTGGCCTCCACGAACTGGCGCGCAGTGCCCTGCACCACCTCGCGGCGGAAGCGGCGCATCAGCTCCTCGAAGAGAGCCTCATCTCCCAGGATCAGGCGCGAGTCGAGTAGCGCCGTGCGGATAGTGATGTCGCCGCGGGAGAGCTTGAGCGACTGGTCGACGGTGCGGGTGGCATGGCCCACCTTGAGGCCGAGGTCCCACAGCAGGTAGAGCACGAACTCGACCACGCTCTCCCCCCAGGGCGTCTGCTTGTAGGGCAGCAGGAACAGGAGATCGACGTCGGAGTAGGGGGCGAGCAGGCGCCGGCCGTAGCCGCCGGTGGCGATAATCGCCATGCGCTCGGCGTCGGACGGGTTGGTGGCGCTGTACACGTAGTTGACGGTGAAATCGTAGACGAGCCGTATCAGCTCGTCCTGGAAGGACGACAGGCCCTCCGCACAGCGCCGGCCATTGCCGTCGGCCTCGATCTGCCGGGCTGCCTCGGTGCGCGCCGCCTTGAGCAACGCCTTGAGGCGCTCGAGCACCGCAGGACGGGCTTCGGCCGCACCGCCGTGCGCGGCGACCAACGCCGCCAGCTGGCCGCCGACCTCGCGGGCGTCGAAGTAAGGGGCCTTGGCTGTGACGCTCGTGTCCATCGGGCTCGCGCGGCGTTGGATTGGGCCCTTCTAGCACGGACAGCAGTGCGGGGGAGACTGCCGTTGAACAAGCGGGGAACGTCGCGTGCCTTCGCCCGGCGTGCTGCAGCGCGGCAGCTCGGTCCAAGCCGGCATGAGCGGCTTCAACCGGAGGCAGCGTCCTTAACCGGCGAGGTAATCGACTGCCGCCCCCGATCCGCGAAATCATGGCGGCATCGCTTGCAGATGGCCATCCGGCCGCCTGCTGAAACACGAAAGGAGATCGTTGTGAGCACAGTCACGCAATTGATCGATCGCTGTATCGCCAAGTGGAACGAGGCCGACGGCAAGAGCCGGCGCGATCTCATCGCCGCGGTGTGGACCGACGACGCAATCTACGTCGACCCCGTGCTGCAGGCTGACGGCCACGCCGGTATCGACACCATGGTGCTGGCCGTGCACCAGCGCTTCCCCGGCCATCGCTACCGCCGCACGAGCGAAGTCGACACCCACCACGACCGTGTGCGCTTCAACTGGCAGCTGGCGCCGGAGAGCGGAGCGCCAGTCGTCGAGGGCGTCGATTTCGGTGTGATCTCCGGCGAGCGCCTGCAGGCGATCACGGGCTTCTTCAACCACGCGTCATCGGCCGCGCAGTAACCGGCAACAAGGAAAGGAGCTACCCCCAATGTCCAATGACCAATCCTCCACGTTCCTGCACCGCGCGTTGGCGCTCGATGCAGCGGCGAGCGGAGCCACCGGCCTCCTGATGATTGCGGGCGCCGGCTTGCTCGAGGGCCTGCTGGGCCTTCCACCAGCCTTGCTGCGATGGGCCGGCATCGTGCTGCTGCCGTACGTGACCTTCGTCGCCTTCACCGCCACGCGCGAGACCATCTCGAGGCCAGCCGTGTGGGCCATCATTGCCGCCAATGCACTGTGGGCCATCGCCAGCGCGCTGCTGCTGGTGTCGGGCTGGGTGACGCCGACCGCGCTCGGCTATGCCTTCGCCATCTTGCAGGCAGTGGTGGTGGCTGTGCTCGGCGAGCTGCAATACATGGGGCTGCGCCGGGATCTGCGCGGGCCCGTGGCGACCGCCTGACGCAGGTAAGGTCCTTACTGAGACTTTGCGGCCCGGGGCGGCTTGTCCCGGGCCCTGGTTTTGAGTAAACAAGCGCCGAGAATTGCAACCGTGGCGCCCGAATGTGCGGCCGCCCTGGCTAGAGCCCTGGAAACCCATGAAAAAAGACGATGACTTTCATCCCCACTACCACATGATCAAGGTGGTGATGACTGACGGCACCTCGTTCAGCACCTATTCGACCTACGGCAAGGACGGCGATACGCTCACCCTCGACGTCGATCCCAAGACGCATCCGGCCTGGACCGGCGGCAACCAGACGCTGACGGATCGCGGCGGACGCCTCTCGCGCTTCAAGAAGAAGTTCGAAGGGATGTTCTGATCCGAGCGCTCCTCATGCCGCCTGCATGCTGCGGGCGGCCTCCAGCCAACCCTTGATCTTCTCGATGTCCGGCGGATCGCCGTTGCGCAGCAGGCGCTGACCAACGGCCGAGCCGGCGAATGCCAGCACATCGGCGCACAGCTTGTCGGGCTCGGCGGCGGCTATCGCCTCGGCGGAGCGGTAGCCTGAACCGACCAGCAGCTGCGCGTGCGTGCCGCGCAGGCCCGGCACGGTGCACACGAGGCGGGCCTGATCCTGCCAGCCGGAAACGATCTCCGGGGTGATGTGGCGCGCGTTCACGAGCACGGCCAGTGCCGCCGGATCGGCCTTGATGAGATCGCGCACGGTTTGGATGCCGTGCGGGTGCAGCCGCTCGGCGGTCTTCGGACCGATGGAGGGGCCGTCGACGACGTCCTGGTCGAGCGTGAGGTAGAAGCGCGGGTTGGCGATGGCGCCGGCGGTGGCCACTTCGGGCTCTTCCGGCGGCTCGTTCTCACGTCTTGTCGCGGGCACGACGGGGATGCGTTCCAACCGATCGGTGAGCCCGGCGCGCGGCCGTGGCGTACGGGCCACCATGCCGTCGGCCGGTTGCGTCGCCGGCACGATCGACAGCATGGGCGCGCGGGTGACATTGGATATGCGAGGAACGGCGGCTGCCGGGGCTTCAACTGCATCGGCGGGGATGAAAGCGGCGGCTGGCGTCGGCGCTGGGGCGCGCAGCGGAATCACTTCGGCCGAAGGCTCCTGGACGCGACGCGCGGCCCGCGCCTGGTCGATGCGCGTGACCACCCGCTCGCGCGGCCTGAACGGGAACACCTTCGACACCTGCGGCTGCGGCGAACGCCCAGCCAGGACTTCCTGCGCATAAAGGGTGCGCACCATGAGGTCGTCCTCGGGCAGGTTGCGCTCGACGGTGCCGGTTGCCACGAGCTCGTCGTAGATGCGCTCGACCGTGCGGCGTTCCTCGGCGTTGGCGATGCGGCGGGCGAGCAGCTTCGCCGGGATCTGCGCGGCTGCGATCAGCGTGGCAGCCGTCACGCCGACGTCGGGTGCCGGCACGCCGGCCTCGCCGATGGCGCGATCGAGCACGGCGGCGTAGCTGAGGTAGGCGTACCTGATCATCTCGGCGACGATGCGCTTGGCAACGCGATCGAGGCCGGACGGCGGATCGACCACGCCGCGCTGGATGTCGTAGTGCGCGATCAGCTTCTCGTAGTTGGCGTTGGCCCTCTCGGCGCCTTGGCAGAGCAGCTGGACCAGCCAGTTGGGGTCGTCGGGCATGCACAACCGCCATGTCCGGAAAATCGCTGGCGCCCAGCGCATAGAGCTCGTCGTAGGCGCGCGAGATGCTCCATTCGGCGGCGCGGTGGATGTTGTTCTCGGCCTCCGACTGGGCGGTGTGGAAGGGCTGCAGCGGGTCGGTGTAGTAATGGCTCAGGACACCGGCGCAGTAGACCGCCGTCGGCCAGTCCTGCACGCGCAGCGCTTCCACCAGATGATGATACCAGCTCGCCACCTTCTGCGGCGCCCCGCCCCAGAAGCCGTCGCGGGTATGCAGGACGTGATTCTTGAAATCCTTGAACTCATCGTCGGGCGCCTTGGAGCCTTCGAGGTAGAGCTTGGCGTGGGCCAGAAATACCCGCTGCCACAAGTCGTGGTCCGCGCATGTGATGTTGCGCAGCGCATCCAGCGCCAGCTTGTGATGGGTGCCCTTGGCGTGGGCGGCATAGACGATGCGGAAGAGCAGGTTCATGGGAGGTTTCCGTCGGCACCGGCGAGAGCACAGCCTGGCAAGCAGAACACGTTTAGTTGAGTCGCGGACGCCGGGGAACGCGGCTTTTCCCCAGGGTTTTTGGCGGCGCTTCAGGCCCGTGCTATCCGGAATGAACAGCTCTTGCGCCCGGAATCCAAGCATGTCCATGACCGACGACCAGATCCGCGCCCTGCTGCGCGACCCCTCAACGCATCCCCCCTGCGCCCAGCTGCTCGGCTTCGAGCTCGTTGACTTTTCGGTGGAGGGCGGCTGGGCCGAGGTGGCCTTCACCCCGCGCCCCGAGTTCGCCAACCCGGCCGGCAACGTGCAGGGCGGCTTCATCTGCGCCATGCTGGACGACGCCATGTCGGTGGCCGCCACCATCTCCAAGCGCTTCGAGGCCTACGTGCCGACCCTGCAGATGACCGTGACCTACCTCAAGCCCATGCTGATGGCGCGTGTGGTTGCGCGCGGCGAGGTGCTGCGCTTCGGCTCCTCCAGCGTGGCGATGCAGGGCATGCTGCGCGATGCCGCCGGCGAGCGGCTGGCGGTCGCCACCTCGACTGCGGTGCCGCGGCCGTTTCCGAGATAGGCTACGCTTCGCTAGCGCCCCTCGCGCCACCAGGTCAGCGCCATCAGCGCGAGCAGGGCCGCCAGCGCCAGGAAGCCCGTGAACATCGGGATCAGCTTGACGCCGCGGGTGACGAACGCCTCGCGATCCTTGAGGCCCAGCCAGCCGGAGCCCGCCAGCACGCGCGCGTTGGCGAGCATGGAGATGCGCGGCAGCTCGACGCCCGAGGAGGAGAGGCTGGAAAGCAGGCTGCCGCCGCGGGTCCAGAACACGCCGCCGCCGGTCGCCTCCACCAGAGGCCTCAGCTTCTCGTCGGTGGCCGTCACCTCGTTCATCTCGCGCGCGTCCTCGATGCCGGCGTGGGCGACCGCGGTGAGCGGACCCAAGGTCGACTGGCGTCTCGATCTTGTAGAGGCCGGGGGACTTGACATCGACGGTGGAGCGCCAAAGGCCCGGACCGGCCTTGTCGAGCGTCACCTCGGACGTTTCGCCGCCGGGCGCCGATATGTGCGCGGGGCCGACCTTCTCCTCCATGGAGCGGCGCTCGATGGTGAGCTTGAGGCCCTTGGCGGAGGCCAGCAGCCGCTCCTCCTCCAGATCGGGCTCCTTCATCAGCCAATGCGAGAGCCGGCGCAGCAGGTCGGCGTGGGGTCCGCCGCCCTCGTAGCCGCGCGCCCACAGCCAGGCATGATCGGACAGCAGCAGGGCCACGCGGCCCGCGGCTCTTGCGATCGAGCACCAGCAGCGGCCGGTCGTCGGCCCCGCTCATGACCACGCGGCCGCGGGCGGGCGAGATCTCGACCTGGCGGAACCAGCGGCCCCAGGTCGGCTCCTTGCCCTCGGAGCCCGGCAGGCCGCGCGTGACGGGGTGCTTCTGGCCGTCGCTCGAAAGCTTGGCCTTGAACGGCCGCTCGATCAGCTGGCCTGTCGGCATCGCCGGCAGCACCGAGCTCAGCGGCGTGTTGGCCAGGCTCATCCTGCCGGCATAGTCGTCGCCGGAGGCGACGAGCAGCGCGCCGCCCTCCTCGCACGTAGCGGGCGATGTTCTCGTAGTAGAGCGTCTGCAGGATGTCGCGGTGCTGGTAGCGGTCGAAGATGATGAGGTCGAAGTCCTTGATCTTCTCGGAGAACAGCTCGCGCGTCGGGAAGGCGATGAGCGAGAGCTGATTGATCGGCGTGCCGTCCTGCTTCTGCGGCGGACGCAGGATGGTGAAGTGCACGAGATCGACGGCGGCATCGGACTTCAAGAGATTGCGCCACACGCGCTCGCCCGCGTGCGGCTCGCCCGAGACCAGCAGCACGCGCAGGTTCTCGCGCACGCCGTCGGCCGCCACGACGACGCGGTTGTTGGCGGCCGTCAGCTCGCCCGGCACCGCATCGAGCTCGATCTCGACGATGTTCTGGCCGGAGTGCGGGAACGCCATCGGGATGGTGACGGTGCGGCCGATCTGGGCGGCTGCGGGTCTCGTCAGGCTTGCCTTCGCGCCGGACCTTGAGCGACACGCGCTCGCCGGCGCGGCCCTTGCGGCCGGTCTCGACGCACCCGGAGCTCGATGTTGCGCGATGGAGCCGACAAAGCCGTAGCGCGGCGCCTTGAGCACCTCGATGCGGCGATCGAACTCGTCGGGCTGACCGGTGAGGAGGCCGTGCACGGGGGCGTCGAAGCCCAGCACCTGCGCCGACTTCGGCACGTCGTGCACCTGCCCGTCGGTGATCATGATGACGCCGGCCAGGCGATCGGGCGGCGTGTTGGCGAGTGCGCTGTTGAGGTCGTGGAACAGGTTGGTGCCGGCCGCCTGCTCGCCGGTGGGCTTGGACGACTGCACCCATCGCACCTGCAGATTGTTGATGGCCGCCCAGCTTCGCTTCCAGCTCGCGCTTGATGGCGGCGGTCTGCTCGGGCCGGCCGCCGATCGTCTGGCTCATGCTCTCGTCGACCACGACGATGGCGATGTTGGCGAGGCTCTCGCGCTCTTCCTGGCGCAAGGTGGGATTGGCAAGCGCCAGCAGCAGCGCCGCCAGCGACAGGGCACGCAGCGACGCGCCGCGCGAGCGGCGGATCAAGCAGCAGCACGACGAGGAGCCGCGGCCAGCACGACGGCCGCCCAGAACATTGCGCCCGGGCACCATCGGCGCGAAGTCGATCGACCAGCTGCTCATTGCCCCAGCCGCTCCAGCAGCGCCGGCATGTGCACCAGGTCGGCCTTGTAGTTGCCGGTCAGCGCGTACATGACGATGTTGACCCCGGTGCGGAACGCCATCTCGCGCTGGCGCTCGCCGCCGGGCACCACGGGATAGAGCGGCTGTCCGCGCTCGTTAGTGGCCCAGGCGGAGGCGAAATCATTGGACGTGATCAGGATGGAGCTCACCCCGTCGACGCGGCGGGCCTGGCGGCCCTGATCGCTGTCGCGCGGCACCTCGGCCTCGACCCACAGCTGGCCGCCCTCCCAACGGCCGGGGAAGCCGCGCAGCAGGTAGAACGACTTGGTGAGCACGTGGTGCTCGGGCACCGGCTCCAGGCGCGGGATGTCCAGGTTGCCCAGCATGCGCTGCAGCGGCGTGGTGCCGTCGCCGCGCATGTTGTAGCCGGTGGGGATGCCCTGCCCGTAGTCCTTGGTGTCGAAGATGATCATGCCGCCCTGTTTCATGTAGGCGTCGATCCTGGCGAGCACGGCCTCCGACAGCGGACGCGCATTGGGCAGCACGGGCCAATAGAGAATCGGGAAGAAGGAGATCTCGTCGGTCTCGATGTTGACGGCGAAGGGCTCGCCGGGCTCCACCGCCGTACGCGCGGTCAGATACTTGCCGAGCCCGATCAGGCCGGCGCGGCTCACCTCGTCGGTGGCCGCATCGCCGGTGATCACGTAGGCGAAGGTGACCTTGGAGGTGGCCTGGACGGCGACGGCGTCCGTGGGCCGGCTGCCGGGCGGCGGGGCCGACTGCGCGCTGGCCGACGTCGAGGTTGCCATCAGCAGGCCTGCGCCCAAGGCGACGGCGAAGAGCACCACGGCGGCGCGTCCGACGCGGCCCGCAGCACGGCCCATGAAGGCGCCCAGGCCGCCCGCCTGCAGCAGCAGCACAGCCAGAATGTCGGCAAACAGCAGGGCCATGGCGGCCACCAGCAGTTGCGGCTTGACCGGCTGGGCTGCCTCACCCTCGTAGACGCGGCGCTCCACGCCCATCGGCAGGCTCGGCAGCGGCTTGAGCAGAGACTTGGGGGTGAGCAGATTGAGGGCCCGCGGTGCGCCGGCCGGGCCGTAGTAGCCCGGCGGGTTCTCGGCGTTGGGCTTGGCATCGGCGATCTTGGAGGCGGCGATGCCCTGCGTGGTCGGCGGCGGGTTGCGCAGGAGACCGAAGCCGTCGAGCACCTGCAGCGGCGACAGCACCTCGACGCCTGCCCCGGCGCCCGCCTCCTTGCCCTCGGCGTCCAGCGCCTCCTGGCCGCCGCCATCGAGGCTGCCGAGACTGGTGATGCGGCGGAGCATTTCCACGAACAGGCCCGACAGTGGCAGGTTCGACCAGTCGGAATTGGCGGTGACGTGGAAGAAGATCAAGTGCCCGTCGCCACGCTTGGCGGCGGTGACGAGCGGGGTGCCGTCCTTGAGGCGCGCCCAAACCTTCACGTCGGCGCCGAGAGAGGCAGGGATCGGCCAGCACCTGCTTGCTCACCAGCACCTCGGGCGGCACGAGCAGGCCGGCAAACAGGCCCTCGTCGCCGAAGGGCACGAGCGGTTGCGGCGTCGACCACGACAGCGCGCCGCCGAGCGTGCGGCCGCCCTGGCGCAAGGTGACGGGCAGCAGATCGTCGCCGCCCTTCTCGAGCCGCGGCCCGGCAAAGCGAACCAGAACGCCGCCCTTCTTCACCCACTCGGCGATGCGCTCGTGCACCTCGTGGGGCAGCACGCCGACGTCGGCCAGCATCAGGGCGGAGACGTTGCGCTTCATGATGGAGTCGATTGCAGCAGGCAGGTTGGCGCCCTCGCCCTTGGCGATCTCGGTGAAGGGGGTAAGCGCGCGCTCGATATAGTAGAGCGGGGCGAGCAGGGGCTGCGCCTGCTCGCGGGACTTCGCTCGAATAGAGCCCGACGCGGTGCCAGCGCGAGCGTGCATCGAGCAAATGCACGGCCGCCTGCCGAGCGCTCCGCGGCGATCTCGATGCGCGTGACCTGATTTCTGAGCTCGAGCGGCAGATCGAACGAGGCGATCGCGCGCGTGTCGCCGACATTGAGCACGAAAGCAATCTGGCCGAGCCGCTGCCCGCGGGCGGACAGCGCGTGCAGCACGCCGGTGCGCAGCCCACCCTCCGCCCGCAACACCTGCGCCTCGAGGCGGCCGCCGGTGGTAACCGTGGCGCTGGTGCCGAGCGCCTCGTGGCCGGGACGCGTCTCGACCACGGCAAAGCGCGAGCCGGCAAGGGCTGCGAGCCGCTCGGCGAAAGCGCGCGCGTTGCCGTCGTGATCGACGCCGTCGCTGAGCCACACGATGCTGGCGTCGGCCACACCGCCGAGCGCCCTCGCGATCGCCTCCGCTGCCGCTGGCCGGTCCGGGGCGAAGGGCTGCGGCTGGATAGCCGCGGCGGTCGAGCGCGCCGTGCCTGGCGCCTCGATCTTGGCGGGCGGGCTCTTGGCGGCGCTGGCGGTCGCCACGATCATCACCGGCCGGCTCTGGCCTTCGGCTTCCGCGATCAGCCGTTCGATCATCGACGTGCGCGAGGACCACTGCGCAGCCGCGGCCCAGCCGTTGTCGACCACCAGCACCACGGGACCCGAGCCCGAAAGCGCCGAGGTGCGGTTGGGATTGAGCACCGGCTCGGCCAGCGCGAGGATGACGAGGGCTGCCGCCAGCATGCGAATGAGGGTGAGCCACCACGGCGTCTTCGCCGGCGTCTTCTCGCGGTTGTCGATGCCGACCAGGATGCGCGTCGGCGGAAACTCGAGGCGCTGGGGCCGGGGCGGCACCGTGCGCAGTAGCCACCAGATCACCGGCAGAGCCAGCAGCCCCGCCAGCAGCCACGGACTGAGGAAGGCGATGGGCCCGAGCGTCATGGCAGGCCTCCCACGCGCGCCTCTGGCTTCCAGCGGTAGTCGGCCGTAATGCCCTGCAGGCGCATGATGAAGGCGAGCAGCGGCTCGGCAGCGGGCCGGTCGGTGTGGTGCACGAGGAACGACCAGCCGATGCGACGGGCGGCCTCCTCGATGCGGGCGCGGTGGTCGGCGAGCTTCTGGCGGTAGGCGTCGCGCAGGGTCTCGACGCGATCGCCGATCCAGCGTTCGCCACCTTCGGGCGAGCGGAACTCCATGCGACCCTGGTAGGGCAGCGTTTCTTCGGCCGGATCGAGCACCTGGATCAGATGCCCCTGCACGTCGCCTTGCGCCATCTCGTTCAAGCGCTGGGCAATGAGCTCGGGCGGATCGAGAAAGTCGCCGATGATCACGGCGCTGGAGAACCGCGAAAGGCGCGCCTTGGGCGGCAGGCTCGCCTTCATGGCCTCCGTGTGCTCGCTGGCGGCGAGGCCTTGTGCGATGCGCGAGGCGGCCTTGCGGCTCGCCATCGGCGCGGTGAGGCCGAGCAGCGCGACGCGCTCGCCTGCACGCACCAGCATCTCCGCCACCGCCAGCGTCAGAACCAGGGCGCGGTCGCGCTTGCTGACGGGTGCCAGGTGACTCCTGAATGCCATGGATGGTGAAACGTCGGGCCAGAGCCAGAAGGTGTGCGAGGCCTCCCATTCGCGCTCGCGAACATAGAGCGTGTCGGAGCTGGCCGACCGCCGCCAGTCGATGACGGTGGCAGGATCGCTGCCCTGGAACTGGCGAAACTGCCAGAACGTCTCGCCGGTCCCGGCGCGCCGGCGGCCGTGGATGCCATGCACGACGGTGCTGGCAACGCGCAGCGCCTCGAGCAGCAGGTCGGGGAGACGATCGGCAAGCGTTTGCGCTTCGCCTTCGAGCTTGAAGACGCTCGCGCCGCCCTTCGCTTTCTCCGCCGCAGACCCGCTTGCCGCCACCCGTGTCGCCCCTACCCCAATGCCGCTGCCAGCCGATTGATGACGCCGCTCGCCGACTCGCCCTCGGCGCGCGCGGCAAACGTCAGCGCCATGCGATGCTTGAGCACCGGCTCGGCCAGCGCGATCACGTCATCGAGCGAAGGAGCAAGCCGGCCGTCGATCAGCGCCTTGGCGCGCACGGCCAGCATCAGCGCCTGGCTGGCGCGAGGACCGGGCCCCCAGGCGATCAGGCGGTCGGTCTCGGCGCCCGCGCCGGTGCCGGGACGGGCCGACCGCGCAAGCTTCAGGATGGCTTCCACCACCTTGTCGGGAACGGGCAACTGCCGCACCAGGCGCTGAATCGCCTGCAGCTCCGGCCCCGTGATGATCTGCTCCACCCGGCGCTCCTCGATGCCGGTGGTGGCAAACAGCATGCGCCGCTCGGCGCCCTGGTCGGGGTAGCCGACATCGATCTGCAGCAGGAAGCGGTCGAGCTGGGCTTCGGGCAGCGGATAGGTGCCCTCCTGCTCCAGCGGGTTCTGGGTCGCCAGCACGTGGAAGGGCGCCGGCACGTCGTGCCGCTGGCCGGCGACGGTGACGTGGTGCTCCTGCATCGCCTGCAGCAGCGCCGACTGCGTCTTGGGGCTGGCGCGGTTGATCTCGTCGGCCATCAGCAGCTGGGCGAAGATCGGACCCTTGACGAAGCGGAAGCTGCGGCGCCCGCCCGGGCCGCCGTCTTCCAGCATCTCCGCGCCGATGATGTCGGAGGGCATCAGGTCGGGCGTGAACTGGATGCGCTTGGCATCGAGGCCCGAGGACCTTGCCCAGCGTGTCGACCAGCAGGGTCTTGGCGAGGCCCGGCACGCCGATCAGCAGGGCATGGCCGCCGGCGAGCAGAGTGACGAGCGTGCGCTCGATCACCTGGTCCTGGCCGAAGATGACGGAGGCGGCCGCCTTGTGAACGCGCTGCATGCGCTCGCCGGCCATCTCGATGCGGCTGACGATGGCGTCGTCGGTTTGGGTGATGGTGCTCATGACGGGAAACTATACGCTCCGCTGCTTGGAAAGCGAACCTGAGTTGGCAAAGATGGTCACAATATGAACAGTTGCGCCAGCCTGATCGAGAAGGCGGCAAACTGCCATGTTATAGCGCACCCACCGTAACGCGGGGATAGGCACAGGAGTAACAATGCCGAGCAGGGAACGAATGCCGCCGCTGGCGGCCGAGGTCATGACGGCGGAGCAGAAGAAAGCCGCCGACGAATTCAAGGCCAGGCCGCGGCTACGCAACGATCGGGCCGTTCTCGGTGATGCTGCGCTCGCCCGAGGTGATGCTGCGCGCCAAGGCGCATGGGCGACTACTTACGGTTTCGTAATGTGCTGCCCAGGCGCGTGAGCGAGATGGTAATCCTAGTCACGGCGCGCGAATGGACCCAGCAGTTCGAGTGGTCGCACCACTACGGACTACGCGCTGGAGGCCGGGCTTTCCAAGGCGGTGATCGAAGCCATCGCCGAGGGCCGCCGGCCCGAGAAGATGGCTGACGACGAGGCGGCGGCCTATGACTTCTCCATCGAGCTGCATCGTCACAAGAGCGTGAGCGACGCCACCTATGCGCGCGCGCTCGAGCTGTTCGGCGAGCAGGGCATCATCGATCTCGATCGGCCTCAACGGCTACTACAGCCTGCTCGCCATGATGATGAACGTGGCGCGCACCCCGCCCGATGCAGCCGACGCCAAGCCGCTCGAGCCGTTCCCGAACTGAGCGCCCCGAACCAAGCCATGCCGGCCGACGCCAACTCCAACCGCATCGCGGGGCTCGAGGCCCTGCTCAAGGCGCAAGGCAGGCAAGGGGCCGGCGCCGGTCGAAAAGTGGAACCCGCCCTACTGCGGCGACATCGGCATGGCGATCCGCGCCGACGGGGTGTGGCTCTACCAGGGCAGCCCGATCGGGCGCTTGGCCGCTCGTCAAGCTGTTCGCCAGCGTGCTGCGCAAGGACGCGGACGGCAAGCACTACCTGGTGACGCCGGCCGAGAAGATCGACGTGGCGGTCGAGGACGCGCCGTTCCTGGCGGTCGAGATGGAGGTGCAGGGCAGCGGGCGCGAGCAGCGCCTGACGTTTCGCACCAACGTCGACGACATCGTTGCCGCGGGGCCCGAGCATCCGATCCGATTCGAGGTGGAGGCGGGCAGCGGGGGCCTCAAGCCCTATCTGCTGGTGCGCGGCCGGCTCGAGGCGCTGGTGACGCGCGCGCTCTACTACGATCTGGTCGAGCTGGCCGTGGAAGATGCGGACCGAGGCCTCGGACTGTGGAGCGGCGAGGCGTTCTTTCCGATGCGCGAAGGCACTCCGCCGATCCTGGCGCAGCGGGGAGTTCGCCCATGAGCTGGGGCCGGCGTCTCATCACCATCGCCTTTGCCTACGCTGCGGCAAGCATTGTCGCCGGCGCGATACTGGGGTTCGCCCTGGTGTACACGCCCGATTCGACTTGGGGGCCGTTCGATCTCGACCTCGCTCGGATCACTGCGCTGTTCGTGTCGATGGTCAGCGGCTTCGTTGCCGTGCTGGCGCTGATCCCGACCCTCATCGTTGGCGTCTACGCCGAGCGCGCAGGCGTCCGCTCGCCCCTGTTCTACGCGGTGGCGGGAGCGGCCATCGGGCTGTGCGTGCTCGCCCTCTACGGCCTCGGCCTGATCTGGGGATCGAGCCGTCCCCTCAGCGAAGCTCTTCCGCCCGACGCGGCCATCGGCCTTCCGGCGATCGTAGCTGGCGCCGCCGCCGTCGTTGCATTCGCCGGTATCGCCGGCGGGCTCACCTACTGGGCGATCGCCGGCCGCAAGGCGGGCGGGCGCCGCGCTCTATCACTGGCCGGTTAGAGGACAAATGCCATGCTGAAAGACCCGCCGCTGCTGACCATCCGCCGCTCGTTCACGCGTCCGCCCCGCGCACTGATCGCCAAGCTCGCCGGCGCGCAAACCGGGCATATCGTCGACGCCATGCAGGGGCGCGCCGCGCTCGATCATGCAATCAAGCCGGTGGACCCTGAGCGCGCCGCAGTTCGTAGGCCCGGCGCTCACCTGTCAGACCGGTGCCGACGACAACCTCGCGATCCTGGCCGCCCTGGCGCTGGCGGAACCAGGCGATGTGATCGTGGCGGCTGCCGACGCCTTCTCGGCGACGGCCGTGGTGGGCGACAACGTGACGATGATGGCGAAGAACAAGGGCGTTGCCGCCATCGTCATCGACGGCATGGCGCGCGACAGCACCGGCATCGTCCCGGTGGGGTTGCCGGTGTTCGCGCGCGGGATCACGCCCAACTCCTGCGTCAGGAGCGGTCCGGGCAGGGTGGGGCTGCCGATCGTGTGCGGCGGCGTGGCGATCGAGGCCGGCGACGTGGTGCTGGGCGACCGTGACGGCGTGGTCGTCATTCCGCGGGCGCAGGTGGAGGCCGTGGTTGCGGCCCTCGACGAGATCCGCCGCATGGAGGAGGAGACGCAGAGCAAGATCCGCGCCGGCATGACACATCTGCCGAGCATCGAGGAGCTGCTCAAGTCGGACAGGGTCGCCTACGTCGACTGAGGCGAACCGCCCAGGCCCGACTGGAACGCGCGGAGCGCCGCATTGCAGTTTTGTGATGTTGCTGGTGGCGGGTGGCAGGCGTCGCGCAGCGGTGGCAAGTCGACCGGGCACCAGCTATGTTGCGCGCCGATGGAGGCGCACTTGCGCGGGATGGTCGATCAGTTCACAGAGGCCGGCTTTCGCGCGCGCGCCGGGCGCGGGTTGCATGGCGCGCCGTCCGAGGCAATCTTCGATCCGCGCACGGGCCAGGCATTCGGGCCCAGCGACTTCGACCTCAACCCGGAGCTCAAGGGCGACCTGGCGGTCATGGCGCCGCCAAGGCCGGCCGCGGTGCTGGTACCGATCGTGCTGCGGGAAGAGCTGACGGTACTGTTCACCCAGCGCCCCGACGACATGCCGAGCCATCCGGGCCAGATCTCGTTTCCCGGCGGCAAGGTCGAGGAAAGCGACGCGAGCGCGCTGGCGTGCGCATTGCGCGAGGCGCACGAGGAGATCGGGCTGCCGGCCGAGTTCATCGAGCCGCTGGGCTACCTCGACAGCTACCGCACCGGCAGCGGCTTTCAGATCACCCCGGTGGTGGCTCTCGTGCGGCCCGGCTTTCCCGAATCGCTCGACACGCGCGAGGTGGTCGAGGTGTTCGAGGTGCCGCTCTCGTTCCTGATGGACGAGGCCAATCACCAGCGGGCATCCCGCCCCTGGCGCGGACGCGAGCGCTATTTCTATGCCATGCCCTACCAGGGGCGCTACATCTGGGGCGCAACCGCCGGCATGCTGAAGAACATGCAGCAGAGGCTGTTTGCCCGATGATCCGCATCGTCATCGAGAACATCCTGCTGTTCCTGCTGCCCGCTGCAATGTACCTGGCCTACGTGCTGCTGACGCGGCGCAGCACCTCGGCCGGCGACAGTCATCAACGAGGCGCCGCTGGTTTGGCTGTTCGTCGCCGGTGCAGTGCTGGTGGTCGCCACGCTGATCTACTACGGCACGCATCAGCGAAGGCGGCCGGCCCGACCAGACCTACACGCCGCCGCGCATGAAAGACGGCCAAATCGAGCCGGGCGTGCTGAAGTAGCGGGACCGCAAGTGGACGCCACCCGCCCTTCGAAGCTGAGCGGCGCAAGCTGGCTCGACGGACAGCGAGACCCAGGCGGTGTTCGCGGCGCTGGCCGCACGCGGCTTTGCAGCGCGCGTGGTGGGCGGCGCGGTGCGCAATGCGCTCGTCGGCAAGCCCGTCAGCGAGGTCGACATCGCCACCACGGCCAGGCCCGACGAGGTGATCGGCGCGGCCGAGGCGGCCGGGCTCAAGGCGGTGCCGACGGGCATCGCGCACGGCACGGTCACGGTGATCGTCGGGCGGGCAGCCCTACGAGGTCACGACGCTGCGCAAGGACGTGGAGACCTTCGGTCGTCATGCCACCGTCGCCTTCACCGACGACTGGGACGGCCGATGCGACGCCGGCGCGACTTCACCATCAACGCGCTCTACTGCAACGCCGACGGCGAGCTGTTCGATCCGCTCGGCGGCTACCCCGATCTGGCGGCGCGCCGCGTGCGCTTCATCGGCGAGGCCGACGAGCGCATCCGCGAGGACTACCTGCGCATCCTGCGTTTCCTGCGCTTTACGGCGGAATATGGCGACGGCGCGCCCGATGCGGCCAGCCTGGCCGCGTGCGTGCGCGAGCGGGCCGGCCTCGCCCAGCTCTCGCCCGAACGCGTGCGCCAGGAGATGCTGCGGCTGCTGTCGCAGGCCCGCGCGCCGGAGCTGATCGAGGTGATGCGATCCCACGGCCTGCTGGCGATGGTGCTGCCTGCCGTGCCGCGGCCGGCGCTGCTCGATCGGCTCGCCGCGATCGAGGCGGCGCTCGGGCGCAAAGGCGACGCGCTGTTGCGGCTGGCGGCGCTGGCGGTCGAGATACCCGAGGACGCGGAGCGCCTGCGGACGCACTGGCGACTGTCGAACGAGGAAGCGGCAACGCTGCTGCGCGTTGCCGTGCGCCCACCCGGCATCGATCCGTCCGCACCCGAGCAGAGGGCCCGGTGGAACCTCTACAAATACGGCGAGGACGCCTTTCGCCACGACGTGCTGATCGAGTGGACACGATCCGGCGCCAAGCCAGACGACCCCGGCTGGCGCAACCGCCTCGCGCTGCCCGAGCGCTGGCAGGCGCCCAAGTTCCCGATCGGCGGCGCCGACGTGATGGCGCTCGGCGTGCCGGCGGGGCCGAGAGTGGGTATGATCCTGAGCGGTCTGGAGGGCTGGTGGATGGGCAACGACTTCGCGCCGGACGAGACGGAGCTGCGTGCCAAGCTGCGCGAGGTGGTGGAAGAACTGGAGCGCGACCAGCCATGAGCCAGGACAGGGGCGGCCCGCCCACGGCGGAGCAGCAGGTCAAGCAGATGTTTGCGGCGCTGGCCTGTGGTGCGCTGCTCGCCGCGGCGGCAGTCTACCTGTTGCGCGAGACGCTGGGCATCCCCGACGACACGGCGCGGCTGGTGGCGCTGGTTTTCGCTCTGGTCGCTATCGCCGACGGCCTCGTGATCTACTTCTGGGACCGGATTTTCAAGCGCTCCGGATAAAGCAACATCGCATCTTGACGGAGGTCCAAGGGCTTCGATCGGGAACAAGCCCGGCCTAGAAGCGCCGCCCGCGCCACACGACCCGGGTGATCTCGCTGCGATCGATGCCGATATCCTTGAGCATGCGATCGTCCAGGTCGTGGAGGTCGCGCTCGGCCTGGCGCAGCCACCGCCGCTTGGCCGTGTAGCTGACGACACCCTGCATGCCGGCGGCGATCCAACGCAGGGCGAGCCAGCGGCTGCTGGCGGGTACCGGCCCCAAATACGGCCCGAGATCATCGACAGGTCTTGATGCGAGCGTTCTGAGCATGTGCTTTCCTTTCATGGCGCGGCGAGCGCGCCGGAGTTGAATTCAGGCTGCCTCGTGCATTCCTGCGTTTCGGCCGGATCGTCGCGATCGTCGCGCCAGCACTTCGGCCACGGGTCGGCCGGCGCGGATCGCCCGGATGTCTGCGGCGGAGAAACCTAGGTCCACGAGCCGCACCTCGCTCAAACCTTCGAGGTGGAGGGCAATGCGGTGATTGACGCTCAGGCGCCTTGCCTCCGTGAAGCCTGCCAAGATGCGCCAGAGCCAGCTACGCGAGCGGCCGCTTGCCTCGCCCGCGCCCGTCTGTGGCCATGTCGCGTAGTGTTCTGACTTGGTGCTCATGATTGCTCACTCTGATCGGCTCGATCCGCGCGCCTGGGCAGTCGGTTTGTCGCTGCGCCGTCGGTGCAGATCGGTTGCATTCGGTGATATGGTTCGGTACATTGTTCGGTGCAATAGAAACATTGCCCTCGGTGCAATAAAACCGCGATGACCGATTACACGACACTCGTCGATGAGGTGGCGGCGGCCATCGCCGCCGGGCGCCTGAAGCCAGGCGGTCGCCTGCCGCCGCAGCGCACGTTCGCCTACGACAAGGGCATCGCCGCCTCCACCGCCGGCCGCGTCTATGCCGAGCTCCTTCGCCGCGGCCTGGTGGTGGGCGAAGTGGGCAGGGGCACCTTCGTCGCCGGTCAGCCCGCATCACCCGCGCCGATGCGCGGCGAGCCGCACGAGGGACGCATCGATCTCGAGTTCAACTTCCCGATCCTGCCAAATCAGTCCGGGTTGATCGCCAAGTCGCTGGCAGGGCTCCTCCGCGCCGACGCCTTGGGCGCCGCTTTGGGCCCCGTGACGCAGGGCCGTCTCGAGGCGGCGCGCAGCATCACCGCCGACTTCATGACGACGAAGCGCTGGCGCCCGCGCGCCGACGGGTTCGTGTTCACGGGCAGCGGCCGCCAATCGATCGCAGCGGCCGTCTCCGCACTAGTCCCGGTCGGCGGACGGCTGGGTGTCGAGGCCGTCACCTATCCGATGATCAGGGCCATCGCGGCCAAGCTCGGCGTGGCGGTGGTCCCGGTTGCCATGGATGCGCAGGGCGTCAGACCCGACGCGCTCGCCAAGGCACATCGCGCAGGTGCCCTCTCCGCCCTGTATCTGCAGCCCGTGTTGCAGAACCCGATCGGGCACTCGATGCCCGATGCGCGCCGCGAGGAGATCATCAATCTGGCGGCCAAGCTCGGCTTGGTCCTGATCGAGGATGTCGTCTACGGCTTCCTGAGCGACGACCCGCCGCTCGCAGCAAGCGCCGAGGACTGCTGCATCGTCATCGACAGCTTCTCGAAGCGCATCGCGCCCGGCGCCGCCGTCGGCTTCTTGCATGTTCCACGCCGGTTGCGGGAGAAGGTTGCAGGCACCGTTCGCGCGGGCGCTTGGCCGGTCTCGCCCCTGGGCCTCGATGTCGGCACGCGCCTGATGGCCGACGGCACGGCGGCCGAGATCACGCGGCTCAAGCGCAGCGATGCCAAGCAACGGCAGGCGATCGTGGCGGAATGTCTCGCCGGCTTCAGCATCGATGCCGATCCGCGCTCCTATCACGCGTGGCTGCACTTGCCTGATGGCTGGCGCTCCGAAGCCTTCGCCGCCGCAGCGGCCCGCTGTGGCATCGCGCTTACTCCGTCGAGCGCCTTCACGGTTGTGCACGGCCATGCGCCCAATGCCGTTCGCCTGGCGCTGGGATTGCCCACGCTCGATGATTTGGGCACCGCCATGAAGACGCTCGCCAGGCTGCTCGCCTCGCATCCCGACGAGGCCGACCTGACGGAATGACGTCTGCTTGCCACCGGCCGATCCTTCCCTTCCCGCCGCCGCGCCTATTTCTGTCGCGGCACGAACTTGAAATAGGGCTCGGCCTCCTTCAGCACGCGCGCGAAGGATGGCCGCTGCTGCAGGCGCGCCAGGTAGGCGGCGACATTCGGGTGCGTATCCGTGAACGGCACCGCCATGTTGCCGTAGAACAGCGCCGGACACGCAGCGCAATCGGCGAGCGTGAACGCCTCGCCCGTGGCCCAGGTTCTGGTGCCCATGTCCTTCTCGAGGATGCCGAGCGCGGTGAGCAAGGTAGCTTTGGCCTCCTCGACGCCGTGCGGATCGTTCCTGCCGGCCGGCCGCAGCCGGTCGGTCATGATCTTCTGCATCGGCAGATGCACGTAGAGATCGTAGAGCCGGTCGGCGAGGCGGACGTTGCGTGCCACATCAGGATCGCGTGGAATGAGCGGCATCTTCCCCGGGTAGTGCTGGTCCAGATACTCGATGATGGTGGTCGATTCCGGTATCAGGCCGTTTCGAGCTTCGTCCTGCAGAACTGGAAACTTGCGGATCGGCCACAGCGCCTTGAATGCCGCGGCTGCTTCAGGGTCGCCGAGATCGACGAGGTGCGGCTTGAAGGCGGTGCCGCTCTCGTAAAGCGCGATCAACACCTTCCAGCAGAACGATGCCAGAGGGTGGTAGTGCAGCGTCAGCGACATGGGCACTCCTTCTGGGTCTTCCGGCGGCGACGGCTTTCGCGTCAGCCGCGCCGCGCGAGCACCACATGCATGGCTTTCTCGCTGGGCACGTGCTCGACGACTTCATAGCCGAGCTTCCGCATGTCAATGCCCGCGAGCAGGCTCTCACCCGAGCCCAGCAGCACGGGCGACACCGCGAGGTGCATCTCGTCGATCAGTTGTGCCTGCAGATATTGCCGGATGGTGGCGGCTCCGCCGCCGACGCGGACGTCCTTACCGTTGGCGGCCGCAGTGGCGCGCTCGAGCGCGGCATGAATGCCGTCGGTGACGAAGTGGAAGGTGGTGCCGCCCTCCATGGTGAAGGATACCCGCGGGTGGTTGGTGAGGACGAACACCTGACAGTGGTAGGGCGGGTTGTCGCCCCACCAGCCCTTCCAGGTGTCGTCGGGCCAGGGCCCGCGCACCGGCCCGAACATGTTGCGGCCGAGGATCCATGCGCCGACGCCGGCAAAACCGCGGGCGGCGAAGTCGTCGTCGATGCCGGTGGTGCCGCCCTCCTTGCCGAGCATCTGCTGGAACGTGCGCGTGGGAAACACCCACTGGTGCAGCCCCATGCCGCCGACGCCGAGCGGGTTGGCCAGATCCTGGCCAGGGCCGGCGCCGTAGCCGTCGAGCGAGACGCCGAAAGCGTTGACGCGTAGCTTGGACACGGGTGACCCCTCCTTCTGCGCAACGCGGCGAGCCGCGCCCAGCTTATCCCTTGGAAGCCGCCTCCAGCTTGGCGATGTCGAGCTTTTGCATCTTCAGCATGGCCTGCATGGCTCGATTGGCCTTGGCCCTGTCGGGGTTGCTCAGCAGCTTGGGCAGCGCGGTCGGCACGATCTGCCAGGAGAGCCCGTACTTGTCCTTGAGCCAGCCGCACTGCGAGAACTTGCCGCCCTCGCCCAGCTTCTCCCAGTAGTAGTCGACCTCCTCCTGAGAATCGCACGGGATTTGGAACGACACGGCCTCGGTGAACTTGTACTGCGGCCCGCCGTTGAGGGCCACGAACTCCAGCCCCATGATCTCGAAGGAGGCGGTGAGCACCGTGCCGGGCTTGCCGGGGCCCGCTTCGCCATAGCGCGAGACGCTGCCCATCTTGGCACCCTTGAAGATCGACACGTAGTGCTTGGCGGCTTCCTCGGCCTGGCCGTCGAACCACAGGAACGGTATCAGCTTCTTCATTTTCTTGGTCCTTCTGCTCGGAACATAGCGGGGTCGGCCGCGGACGCAGCCTGGCGCCCGCGTTGCTGTTTCGGCTGTCGCTCTAGCTTCAGGCTTCGACCAGCAGCTTGAAGCCGCCGTAGATCATGCGCTTGCCGTCAAAAGGCATCGCCTTGGGGTCCATCATCTTGCCGAGCCGCGGGTCCTTCATGACCTTGGCGATGACCTGGTCGCGATGCGCGCGCGACTTGTAGACGATGTAGGAGAAGATCACCGTCTCGGTGCTCTTGAGCTTCACGCTGCGCGGGAACGAGGTGAGCTTGCCGACCTTCACGTCGTCGGCGACGCACTCCTTGTAGTCGAGCGCGCCGTGGTCGCGCCAAACCTTGCCGGCCTTCGCGGCAATTTCGCGGTAGGCCTTCAGGTTCTTCTTGGGCACGGGGACGATGAACCCATCGACGTACGACATGTGAGCGCTCCTCTTTGCGTTGCCCGGCTTTACGCGGGGTCGGGTGAGTGGCAGCAGGATTTGGCTTCAGCGACGCCGTACTCGTCGTTGCGCTTCACCCAATCCATGATCTCTTTCTCGTTGCGGCCCTTCGGCGTGATGTCGAGATAGATGAAGGAGCCGATCGCCTCCTCGTTGCCACGCGCGTAGCTCGAGTAGGTGTGGAACACCTCGCCGGCCTCGTTCTTGGCGAACACGCTGAGGCCCGGCAGCTCGTTGAACCCTTGCGACCCGTCCATCAGCGTGAAGTTGTAGTCGATCTTGCCGGCCAGCTGGTCCTCGGTGAAGGACACGTGGTAGTCGAAGTTGAAATCGCTGCCCCACGAGGAAACCCACCTCGCCTTCCAGCCCAGCCGCTTCTTGTAGGCCAGCAGCTTGGGCAACGGCGCGCGGGATACGCGCACGTAGCTCACGTCGTGGTTTTCCAGGTGCACCAGCGCGCCTTCGGCGTGGTCGGCCTCGAGCGAGCAGCTGGCGCAGCTCTGGTCCAGATCGTGCCGCCACATGAAATGATGCACGATGAGCTGGCTGTTGCGGCCGAACAGGTCGGCCAAGGTCTGCTGGCCCTCGGCGGTGTCGAACACGTACTCCTTCTCGACCTTCACCCACGGCAGCGCACGACGCTCCGCGGCCACAAGATCGCGCATGCGGGTGAGCGCCTTCTCGTTCTTCAGGTGCGCCCTGCGGGCCTTGAGCCACTCGTCTCGAGATACGGTCGTGTGAGGTTGCATATCTCCTCCTTGCCCATGGGGCTGCAGCTTGCGGCTCGTCGCGGCCTTGCCGGAAACATCGGCGAGACGGTCGAGGCTCTGCGACCAACCTTTCTCCATGCCGGCGAGCATGAACGGTGCGGCCGGTGCGACGCCCACCGCCTTGGAGCGCACCGTGACCTTGGTCTTGCTGCCCTCCGCCGCGAACGTGACCGTCGTGATCTCGTCCAGAGCGGCATTGCCCTGGCCGTCTTCGGCGATGGAGGTGAAGACCAGCCGCTCGCAGGGTGCGACCTCGCGGAACATGCCGATCATCGGGTAGACGACGCCATTGGGCGCGCGCATGTGCACGAGGATGGCGCCGCCGGGCCGCGCGTCGAGCTCGCAGACGGGGTTGGTGAAGCCCTTGGGGCCCCACCAGCGCGCGAAGTGCTCGGGCTCCGTCCACATGCGAAACACCAGCTCGCGCGGGGCATCGAAGGTGCGCGTGATCACGACCTCCAACTCGGGAGGTCGCGCGGTCGGTCTCTCGGTTGCAATGGTGCTCATGACTGTTCTCCTTGCGATCTGTCGCCCCGAACCGCCGCGGCTTCCTTCAACATCCCAACGAGGCGGTCGAAGGTGCTGTTCCAGCCCCAGCTGTGCCCATCACGCTCCTCGACCGACTGGAACGGAGCCTGTCGGAACGTCATGCGCGTCTTGCCGCTGTCCTCCACGAAGGTGACGGTGATCAGCGTCTCGAGGCCGCGCTCGCCCTCCTCGTCCCAGGCGAAGGTGAACACCAGCCGCTCGGGCGGGACCACCTCACGGAACACGCCGCCCTGCCACAGCTCGGGTTTGCCCTCGGTGGACCTCAGGCACATGCGCCAAGCGCCGCCGGGTCGCGCATCAATCTCGACATAGCGCGCCGGGTAGTTCACCGGCCCCCACCACTCGCGCGCGTGGTTCGGATCGGTCCAGGCCGCGAACACTAGACCGCGCGGCGCGTCGAACGTGCGCGTGATCACCAGCTCGCGCCGGCCGCTCAATAGGATTGCAGCTCCGCTCAGCATGTCCACCGACCTCAGCGGCTGAAGGGGATGAGCGCGCGCAGGCGCTCATCGCGCAGGTAAAGCCCGCCCCAGATCATCAGGCCGAGATAGACGCCGAACAGAATGTGACTGAAGAGCGGGCTGCCGACGCGCACGTGCGTGGCAATCGCGCCGCCCATGTAGGCGGTCAGCAGGATGGCACCGAGCACCGACGTGCGCGGGATGGCGTAGAGGAGGGTGCAGACGAGCGTGACGATGCCGAGCGGTTGGGAAAGGTGCGCCGGCAATCCGAGCTGCGCCGAGGTCTCCGTCACCACGTCCAGGGGCACGAGCTTCATGACCGCGTCCAGCAGAAGGAACACGATGACGACGACGCTCAGGATCAACCCGATCCAGCGGGCGGTTCCGGATGCGGCCGGAGCGTGGGATACGGTCTGCATGACTTCCTTTCCGTCCTTTAGGTTCTGGCCAGGTGATCGGCGAGCGCATCGAAGGTGCCGCCGAAGCCCTGGCGCATGGAATCCAACATGCTGACGTAGGTCGCGATCTCCGTCGGCGTGGCATTGATCGGATAGCCACGTAGCGTGACCGCCGTCTTGCCGTTCTGCTCGACTAGCGTGAGGTTGTTGAGGACCTCGAGCGGCCAATTGCCACCGAGCTGGGGGAACGGCGCGCGCGTCAGGCCACCATCGGGATCGGAGAAGGAATTGACGAACACCAATCGTTCGGGCGCGGCGATTTCGCGATAGACGAACTTGCCGTACATGGGCTTGCCGGCGCTGAAACGCATCGCGTAGTGGAAGACGCCACCGGGCCGCAGGTCGAACTTCAAGACCTCGATCTTGCAGCCGCGGGGGCCCCACCACAGCGCCAGGCGCTCCTTCTCGGTCCAAGCCTTCCACACGAGATCGCGCGGCGCGTCGAACTCGCGCTCGATGACGAACTGCTGCTCCGCCGGAGCGGCGCTGCGCGCCTCTTGTGCCTCACCCGTGGGCATGACTTCTCTCTCCTGGATGGCCGCGACGCGACTACGCGATCACTTCTTTTTCTTCTCGGGCTTCTTTGCCGGCAGCGGCGCGTTCATCATCCAGCGATGGCCATAAGGGTCGCTGAGCATGGCAAAGCGCGCATTCCAAAACATGTCCTGCGGTTCCTGGATGTTGCGGCAGCCGGCCTCCATGGCCCGGCGGTAAGCGGCGTCGACGTCGGCGGGCTTGGTGTAGTGCAGGGCGACGGCAACCGGCGCCAGGTGCTTCGGGCCCGGCGGGTCGACCTTGCCGTCCATCTGGTACTCCTCGAACCAATCGGACATCAGCACGCGGCCGCCGTTGATGGTGATGTCGGCGTGCATGAGCCGCTTGCCGTCCTCGGCCGGCATGCGCATGTTCTCCTTGGCGCCGAAGGCCTTCTTGTAGAACTCGAGCGCGGCGGCGGCGCCTTTGATGGTGAGGTAAGGTGTGACCGGCGGGATCTTGGCTGGGGCGGGCATGGGATTTCCTTTCGAAGTGCTCAAGCGGATTCAGCGAATGGGCGCAGGGCTCACGCCATAGTCGCCAGGTGCTCGGCGAGGCGATCCAGCGTTTCTCCAGCACCGCTCTCCATGCCCGAGCCGACATGGCGATCCCGGTTCTCCTTGGAGGCATGCAGGATCGAGCTGGTCAGCGTGGTCATGCCGTCATGCTCGGCAAACAGCACGGTCACGATCGCCTCGCCGCTGGTAAACCCTGGCGTGACGTATTGTTCCGTGTAGACGAGGCGGCTTGGTGGCACGATCTCGCGATAAGTGCCCTGCAGCGTATGCGTGATGCCGTCGGGAGCGCGCAACGCATAGCGCCAGGCGCCGCCCACGCGCAGGTCGATCTCGCACACCTGGAGCGAGTAGCCACCGCAGCCGTACCAGCGCCTCACATGCTCCGGCTTGGTCCAGGCCTCGAACACCAGCCGGCGCGGCGCGTCGAACACGCGCGTCAGCACGATCTCACGGTCCGACGGCAAGACCATGGTCATGCAATTTTGATTGCGTGCAAGCATCGGGCTTCCCTTCTTTGCATCTCTAACGGCGGCTGCGCGTGCGCGGCGCCGATCTAGTCTTGCGGCCCGGCGTCTTCTCGCTGGCCTTGAGTTCGCGCAGGTAATCCTCCAACCGATCGAAACTCTGCTCCCAGAACCGGCGATACGCCTCGAGCCAGTCGGTAGCTTCCTTCATCGGCCCAGCCTCCAGCCGGCAGGGGCGCCACTGCGCCTCGCGGCCGCGGGCGACGAGGCCGGCGCGCTCCAGCACCTTCAAGTGCTTGGAGACGGCGGGCAGACTCATGTCGAAGGGCTCCGCCAGCTCGGACACGGAGGTTTCGCCGAGCGCCAGGCGGGCGAGAATCGCCCGGCGCGTGGGATCGGCGAGTGCGGCAAAGGTGTTGCTGAGGTGGTCGGCGGGCATCTTGTAAACCGCGTGGTTAAGTAACCGTTCGGTTAAATAGCGGTGACGCCTGCGCGAGTCAAGCGGCAATGCCGGTGCGGCGCGCGGTCGCGCTCGAGCTGCGGGCTACTCCGCGGGCGCCGGCGCGCGAAGCGCCAGAGCCACGGCGGCGCAAACGGCGGCGATGGCAAAAGCTGACAGCAGCCACGGCGCCCAGATGCTGAAGCTGGAAGCGGCGAGCAGCGCGCAGGCGGCGAAAGTGGCGTAGAGATGACCCTGCGTTCGGCCGGGCGCGGCGGCAATCGCTCGCAGAACGAAGAGGCCCAGGGCCAACACCAGCACCACACCGATGGCGCCGGTTTCGTACCATACCTGCAGATACGCGTTGTGACTGTGCGATGCCAAGGGCTGGTACTTGGTACCCGGCGTGCGCGGCTTGTTCTGGTTGTGCGGATAGTTGAGCGCGCGCGCGGTCGCGACTCCCGTGCCCAGCAGCGGTGCACGGGCGATCTGCTCGGCGGTGTAGCCCCAGATGACGACCCGATGCTGGGCACTCTCGGGCAGCCAGGATGCCTGGTAGAGCTGGGCGCTGAAGGCGAGCGTCACTGCCGGAATGACGAGCAGGACGGCCGCGACCCAACCCACCCGCGCCACCCGCGTCACAAACCGCGGATAGAGCAGGTAGATGCCGAAGGCGAGGGCGGCGCCGACGAACGCAATCTTCGACGTGCCATGCACGGAGCGAAATACGGCGGCTGCGCCCGGAGCCAGTGCGATCAGCAGCCAAATCCTCTGCCGCGGCGGCAAGGCGAGCCGGTCCACCAACAGCACGGCAGGCCAGAACAGCACGGTGAGTATGCTGATGCTCCTGTTCATGAGATAGGCAGGGATGGCAAGGGAGCCGTCTTTCGCCAGTTCCATGTGGTGCCGGTTCGGCGCGAATGCCGGCACGTAAGCCATGAGCAACCGTTGCAAGGCGCGGCTGCTGACGGCCTCGATGCACAGCACAGCGCCGGCCAGCGCAATGCCTACCACAAGGCCGACGGCGATCGCGCGCAGCACGCTCGGGTCGCTTCCATCCAGAGCGTTGAGCGTCAGGTAAAGAATACCGGTAATGACCATCAGCAGGCCAACCGACCGCACGGCGTCCGCCGGGCTCAGCGACCAAGTGCAATTGATGACGAGATAGATATCGATCAATACCAGAGTGACGATGGTCGCCGACGGCGCCGACAGCGGCAGCTGCCGTTGCGTTGCCAAATTCCAGCCGAGCAGAGCAGCCGTCGAGGAAACCAGAACGATGGGCGCGGCCATCGGGAACAGGATCAGCAGCAATGTGGAGCTGGCGCCGGCGACGAACCAGGCGCGGCTCACCCACACTCCAAGTTCGCTCGACCCCATGGAACAAGGCGGTGCTGCATTCATTGCGACAGTGCCTCTACCAAACCGCCCAGCAATTTCAGCCAGGACCGCTTGGGCGCCGATCATTATCACAGAAAGGGCGTGGGCATCTGGATAGGCCAAGAGCGCTGCAAACGCGATCCTGTGCGGGACACAAATTGCCACAATCGAACAAGTGTGGCGAACGCGGCACCATGCGGACGCGGGCACGTCTATCAAGGGCACCAGGTTAGCTGGGCGGCAAGACGAGGGGCTTTTCCCCAGGGTTAATATGACGCGCCCGGCTACAGCGACCGCTCCAGTGGATGCGGCCTAGCCTGCCTGCTGCCGCCGCACGATGGCCGCGCCGTCGGCGAGCGCCTTGAGCTTGGCGAAAGCCAATTCGCGCGGCAGATACTTCATGCCGCAGTCGGGGGCGGGGATCAACTTGTCGGCGGCAACGTGCTTCAGGCCGGCGCGAATGCGCTCCGCCACGATTTGCGGCGTCTCGGCTTTCTTGTCGGCAAGGTCGAGCACACCGAGCAGGATTTTCTTGCCCGCCAGATCCTTCAGCACGCCGAGATCGAGCTTGGGCTGCGCCGCCTCGATGGAGATCTGCTGGGCGGTGGTGTCGGCGAGCTGCGGCAGGAACGAGTAGCCGACGGGCTTGGTCTCGCCGGGCACCAACGCCGCGTAGCCGAAGCAGAGGTGCACGATGGTCGGCACCTTGATGCCCTCGAGCGCGCGGTTGATGGCTTTGACCGCGATGCGCTTGGCGGCGTCGGGGTCGTTGCGCAGCCAGGGCTCGTCGAGCTGGATGACGTCGGCCCCGGCGGCGACCAGGTCGCGCGCCTCGGCGTTCACCGCCACCGCGTAGTCCATCACCATCTCGTCGGCGTCCTTGTAGAACTCGTTGATGGCCTGCTGGCTCATGGTGAAGGGGCCGGGCAGCGTGATCTTGGCGGGAAGGGACGTGTTGGCGCGCAGGAACTGCATGTCGCGCACCTCGACGGGTCCCTTGCGGCGGATCTTGGAGACGACGCGCGGCACCGGCGTCTCGTGGCCGGAGCGGGCCTTCACCTGGCCCGGCTTGTCGGTATCGATGCCTTCGAGCGCGGTGGCAAAGCGGTTGGAGTAGCTCTCGCGGCGGATCTCGCCGTCGGTGATGATGTCGATACCGGCGCGCTCCATGTCGCGGATGGCGACGATCGTTGCATCGTCCTGTGCCTGCTCCAGCCAGGGCTCCGGCACGCGCCAGATGTTCATGCGCACGCGCGGCACGCGTCTTGGACAGCATCTCGCGGTTCACCAGCCAGTCTGGCTGCGGATAGCTGCCGACGACAGTGGTGGGCAGCAGGTGTTGGGTCATGGCTTTCACTCTCGCTCAAGCGGTCATGCGGCGGCCGGCGCGGCAGCAATCGTTCCGTGGCGCACCGGCGGCGCCGCGCTCGCGGCGGCCGGCAGTCTGCCAGGCGAGCGTGCGCCGCTCCACGCCAGCGCGCCAATGTGATCGAACAGCACCGACAGCACCAGGATCATCAGAATGGCGGCGAACACGCGCGGGCTGTCGAGCACGGTGCGGTACTTGCTCACCAGATAGCCGATGCCGGCGGCGGAGGTGAGCATCTCGGAGACGACCACGCCGATGATGGCAAGCGCGCCGCCGAGGCGCAAGCCCGACAGCACGGTCGGGATCGAGGCCGGGATGATCGACGCGCGTGATCTGCTGGGGCAGGGAGGCGCCCATGCTGCGGGCGGCCACGAGAAAGTTCTGGTCGATGGTCTGGATGCCGGCGGCGGTGGAGAGCATCACGGGGAAGAAGCCGTAGACGCCGGCAAAGGCGATCTTGGATTCCGAGCCGACGCCGAGCCAGGCGGTGAAGATCGGATAGAGGATGACGATGGGCACCGCGTAGAGGCTCGAGAACACCGGGCAGCAGCAGGTTGCGCAGCACGGCAAGGCCGCCGACCAGCGCGCCCACCAGGATGCCGGCGCCGCAGGCGATCAGCATGGCCAGCGCCACCTCGTAGAGCGTGACCAGCAGCGCGTCGGCGTACTCCTCCCAGTTCTGGACGCAGCACGGTCAGCGTCTTCGACAGCGACGGCAGGAACAGCTCGGCCAGCAGGCCGGTGCGCGGCACCAGCTCCCACAGCACCAGGATGAGCACCAGGATCAGGCGGCGGACGGTGGCGGGTGAGGGTCGTCGCATGGTGTTGCCTCACGCCACCGTGCGGATCTGCTGCCAGATGCGCTCGCGCAGACGGCCGAACACGTCGGTCGCCATCATCTCGTAGGTGCGGGGCCGCGGCAGCGTGATGTCGATGCGGTCGATGATGCGGCCGGGCCGCGCCGACATGACGAGCACCTCGTCGGCCAGATAGACGGCCTCGGTCAGGCTGTGGGTGACGAACACCACCGTCTTGGCGGTCTGCGACCAGATGCGCAGCAGCTCGTGCCCCATGGTCATGCGCGTCTGCTCGTCGAGCGCGGCGAAGGGCTCGTCCATCAGCAGCACCGGCGGGTCCTGCACCAGGCCGCGGGCGATGGAGACGCGCTGCTTCATGCCGCCGGACAGCTCGTGCGGATAGCGGCTGCCGAAACCCTGCAGGCCGACCAGGTTGAGCATGGCGTTGGCGCGCTTCTGCGCCGCTCCTCGCGCGGGCGCGCGCCGGATGCTCAGCGGGAAACTCGATGTTGTCGAGCGCGGTGAGCCAGGGAAACAGGCTCGCCTCCTGGAACACGACGCCGACGCGGTCGGGGTCGGGCGCGTCGATGGGACGGCCGGCGCACAGGATGGTGCCCGAGGTCTGATGCCGGAGCCCGGCCATCATCATCAGCAGCGAGGTCTTGCCGCAGCCGCTGGGGCCGACGATGACGACGAAACGCCCGGCCCCGACCGTGAGCGAGATGTCCTCCAGCGCCGGCACCTGGCCCTCGCGACCCTCGTAGATGTGGGCGAGCCCGGCCACCTCGATGGCCGCCGCCCGCGTCTGCGGCGCGCTCAGCTCCTTCACGTCCGCCAGGTGCTGCATCGAGCCTCCAGCCAGCGCACGGTCTCGTTGAAGGCGATGGCGACCGCCGCCAGCAGGACCACGCCGGCGAACAGCTGCGGCATCTGGAAGTTCTCGCCCCAGCTGGCGATCAGCTGGCCGATGCCGGTGCGCGAGGCGTACATCTCGGCGATCATCACGCCGGTGAAGTTGAAGATCATGGAGATGCGCAGGGTCTCGAGCAGGAACGGCATCATGCTCGGCACATAGACGCGCATGAGAACTTGCGCCGGCGTGGCGCCGTAGGAGCGCGCCACCAGCACGTGGTCGGCCTTGACCGATTCCACCGCCGCCGCCGCGCTCATGATGACGATGAAGATGGTGGAGAAGGCGGCGTAGGCGACCTTCTGGCCGAAGCCGATGCCGAACACCAGGATGAACATCGGCAGGAAAATCGATTTGGGCACGGTGAACACGTAGAACAGCATCGGCTTGAAGATCGGCGCCGAAATAGTCGTTCTCCGCCGCCAGCACGCCGATGGCGGCGCCCAGCGGCACGGCAATGATGAAGGCGAGGACCACCTCGCCGGCGGTGACCGCAATGGCCTCCTGCACCTGCGGCGCGGCCGAGCTGTTGACGAGCATGGCCAGCACGTCGGACAGCGGCGGCAGCAGCAGCGGATTGACGATGCCGAGGCGCGGCAGCCACTCCCACGCCGCCAGGAACAGGGCGAGGAGCAGCAAGGCGTGTCAGGATCAGGCTGAGGCGGTTCACGGTTTCCTCTTCTCCCTCTCCCAATCCTTACGGGGAGAGGGTCGGGGGTGAGGGGCAGAAACTTGCGCCGGCGTCTGCGGCTGCCCCTCACCCTAACCCTCTGCCCATGCTGAAGAAGCATGGGGAGAGGGAATGCTATTTCTTCGTCGGCACGGGCCTGAAGCTGGTCACGAAGGTCTCCTCGACCGGCGCCAGATTCGTCATGCCGACGAGCCGCGCCAGATCGAGTGCGCGCGACATCCACTCCTCCTTCATCTCGCCGGTGGTCGACAGCTTCATGAGGTTGCCGTCGAGCTCGGCCGCCGCCACGTTGTCGCGGGATGTCGTCGATCTCGGCGATCATCTTGACGGCCTCGGCGCGGTTGGACTTGTCCTGCAGGAAGACGAGCCCGCCATAGAGCGCGTTGAGCGCCTTCTGCACGACCTGCGGCTTCTCGGCGATGAACTTGTCGGTCGGCGATCCACAGGCCGCTCAGATGCGGCTCCACCGACGCGCCGAAATCGAGCAAGCTGCGCCCCTGCTTCTCCTGCATCATCTTGAAGGACAGCGGCGAGTAGAGCACCACTGCGTCGACGTTGCCGGACAGCATGTTGGGCACCAGACCGCCGCCGCCGAGCGGCACGTTGGTGAACTTGAGCTTGCTGGCTCTGCATCGTCCACAGGGCGAGCAGGTCGGAGCCGGAGCCGGCCGCCGTGATGCCGACCTTCTTGCCCTCGAGCTCAGCGACGCTGGCTGATCTTGGAGTCGGTCTTCACCATCAGATACCAGCCGTAGTAGCCGAGCGCTGCGCCGGCCACGGCCTTGGTCATGACGCCCTTCTTGCGGCCCGCCCGCGATCAGAGCCGCCGAGTTGAGCTGCAGGTCCGCGGCCCCCGCCGCGCCCGCCTCGAAGGTCTCGCCGCCGCTGCGGTAGATGGTGAGCTCAGCCTTGATGCCTTCCTTGGCGAACAGACCCTGGCGCAGCGCCGTCTCGGCGATGATGGTTGGGTAGTAAGTCTTGGTGGGGAGCCCGATGCGGATCGTCTCCTGGGCAGAGGCGAGCGTGCCGCCGAGCGAGCAGACAAGCGCGGCAACGCCCGCAAGGGCAGCCGATTTCAGGGCGAGCGCCCAGCCTGATCGAGTGTGCATTTGTTGGTTCCTCCCATGGCGAAAGCCTACCTGCCGCTGCCGCCGGTTACAACAAAAGCCGTTGCGCAGGGTAGCTATGCGCGTCGGGGTCCGGCCGGCACGGGAAGAGTGGGAAGCTTCCACGCGCGATCTCAGCACAGCGCGATTTCGTCAGCCCAAGATCGATTGGCAAGCATGGACCCCGATCCACGCAGTTTTCTCAGAAGCGATCCACGCGGGGCCGACCTAGCCCTGAGAGCTGACGACTGGATACTGGGCCACGGGGAAAGTGTGCCAGCGGCCGACATCCCATCGGGCGTCAGGGTTTCGCACGACTGAAATTCAATCGTTGTTCTGATTTGATGGGCTGGTACGGTTCCAGCGAGGTTCTTGAGGAAGCAAACGTCGGCGGACGGTACTAAGGGCCCGCTACCTTACATTTTGAGTTGGCGATCACTTTCTCGGTGAGGGGTTGCGCAGAAGCGGTCTGTGTGCGAGCGCGCAACCGCTGCAGAGTGGCTTCGCCTGAGCGCTGTTGACGGCCCCGCCCCAAGCTGGTGCGGGCTAGCCGAGGCCAGACTGCTGACGCTCCGAAAACAAGAATTCGCGCGCAATGCCGACTATCTGTTCGATGATAACCACCGTCACTCCCGGCAGAACGGGGGACCAAAGGGCGAGGCCGTGGACACCGGGGATCAAGCCGGCTTGGATTTGCGGATCATCGCACTTCCAACGGAGGCGTCCCATCCTTGATGGCGCTTTTGATTTGGTTGCGCAGTTCCGGGCTATCTTGATGGCGATGCACGGCCACGGCATGTTGGACCGCGGCGTCTACGAGCTCGGCCTCGCTGTCGGCACTGATCGCAACTGTGCAGTTCATTTCGCTCGGGATTTGGCGACAATCGATGAACTTTCGTCCCATGGTTTCCTCCATATCGGATGATCGGGCGCGGTTGGTCTCCGCAATGCCAGCTGCCCGGCGGCAAGACACTCGGGAGGAACCCCGAAAGGAAGGGGCGGAGTTCCCTGTCGGAAGGTAGCACTTCCGTTTTCACTGCGGAACCGATCCGGCCAAGGATGCGGTCGTCGGGTGAGGGTCACCGTCACTCTGCACGGAACACCTCTTCAGCAACTTCGGCAGAGTTGAGTCAGAACTTCGCCTGCCCGTGGCTTTGAGTGCCGCCACTGGGTAGCCTTGGGAGTCCCAATATTGCGGGCCGGCGTTTCGAAAACTCAACCAAGAACGCGGCCGTCAGCCGGCCTTGTTGAAACCGCGGCCGCCGTCGCCCAGCGCCTCGTAGCCCGTGTCGGTGACGAGGACGGTATCCTCGAGCTTCACGAAGCCGCGCTTGGGATGGCCCATAGTGGTCTCGATGGAGATCACCATACCGCTCTCCAGCGGCTTGTCGGCGTCGGCGGCAACATAGGAAAGCCTCGGCAGATTCATCAGCCGTGGCCCCTCGTGGCTAACAAGCCCCATGCCGTGGGCCATGTAGTGCGTATACTTGGCATGCGTGCTCTCCCGCACCATGCGCTCGCCGATGTCGATGATGTCGCCGCCGCGCACCCCCGGCTTGATCGGCCGGCGGGTCGCCTGCTGCACCTCCTCAACGAAGCCCAGCAGGTCTTCCAGCTCCGCATCGGGCTTGGCGCCCAGGATGCCCATGCGGCAGAGATCGCCGATGTAGCCTTTGTAGTTGCCGCCAGAGTCGAGGGACATGATATCGCCCGCGGCGAGGCGCTGCCCGGACGGGGCGCGGTTGAGCGAGGTGCCGGCGGTCAAGAGGCAGTAGTCGAACACCATGCCGCGGTTGACCTCCTCGCGGCGCAGCGTCTCGGCGACCTCGTGCTTGGTCATGCCAGGCTTGCAGGCCTTGAACGTTGCCAGCATGGAGGCGACCACACCCTCGGAAGCCTGGCGCAGATATTCGATCTCCTCCGCAGTCTTGCGCACGCGCAACCGCTCGAGCGGCACCGTGGCATCGACGATGTCGACGTTGGAGAGATCGTGGCGCAGCACGGCCTCCGCGTCGGCCGGCAGGAACGCCTTCTCCACACCGACCCGGCGCACGCTACCGAGCTTCTTGATGTGGGCCACGGCCTGCTTCATGGCGGCTTCGCTGCCGGTCCATTTGAGATCGAGCGCCGGCGGCCAGAAGCGGCCGAGCTCCTCCTCGTAGGTCTCCATGGCGCAGCCGACGTAGGCCGCATCGCCCGGCTTGCCCTTGCGGTAGACCAGCGCCGGCAGGTAGCGGCTGGTGCCGATGGCGTCCATGGTGTCGAAGAAGAAGAAGCGATAGCCGCCGAGCAGGTACTGGATGTTGTGCTTGGAGGTGGCGACCAGCACGTCGATGCCGGCATCGTCCAGCAGCTTGTCGAGCCGGCCGGCGTCGAAGGGGAGGGGTTTGCGGACAGCCTGTTCCATGATCGCCATTTCCGTTCCTCCACTGCAATCGTGTTGTGTCGAACCTCAACGTGCTGGAGCAAGCAATAGCCGTGCGGCCACCCTCCTGCAACCCGCGCTGAGGAAGTCTGCTTTACGGCTACGCCATAGCTGCGTCTTGGCTGAACGACCCCGCATTCATAGTGAAGCGCTTTTTGGTTGGCACCTGCAGCTATCGTCGCGGTCGCAATCGGCCTGTCCGTCTCGGCGGCACAGTCCGCGCCCGCGATGAGCACGCTGGACGGCCTCAGGGCAACCGCGACGGAGCAGGGCGTGGGCACCGACGTGCGCTGCAGTCGTAGGTGGCGTTGCTGGCGGCACCGCGGACGCCGCCACTGCGGCTGGGTCCGGCGCTGCTGGTAATCCGTTTCGATTTTCGGGGCATTTGCGCAGCCTCCCGCATTTTGGGGGGCTGCGCTGCTTTTTGGGGGCAGCCGAAGGGTCGCGAAATTCTGGGCGGACCAATCGGTTCGACAGGGCACTGCCGCAATCGAGCGGCGCGGCGGACGGCCGATGGCGTTCGCGTTCGAGTTCTGGTCCAATGGAGAAGAGTTGTAGGGGATTGCAGCGGCTGCATACGGATAACGCGACATGACGATATTGGCCTTCATCGGCTTCGGCGAGGTCGGGCGCACCTTCGCCAGGGGCCTCATCGCCGACAAGGGGATGAGCATCGCCGCCTACGATCTGCTGTTCGACGATCAGCGGGTGCGGGCGGAGCGCCTCGCCGAGGCGCGAGGCTTGGGCGTGCGGGCTGGCAGCGATGCGGCGGATGCCAGCCGCGATGCGCGCATCGTCATCTCGGCGGTGACGGCGGCCGCGGCTCTGGAGGTGGCGGAGGCGGCGGGCCGCTATCTGCGTCCGGGGCAGATCTTCCTCGACGTCAACTCGGCCTCGCCCTCGACCAAGAAGCGGGCGGCGGCCCTCGTCGAGGCGGCTGGCGCCCGCTACGTCGAAGGCGCGGTGATGGCTGCCGTGGCGGGGCCCCGCTTGAAGGTGCCGATCCTGGCCGGCGGACCGGCGGCGCAGCAGGCCGCGGACATCCTGAACCCCCTCGGCATGAATTTGACCCCCGTCTCGGCCGAGTATGGCCGCGCCTCGGCGATGAAGCTTTCGCGCAGCATCGTCATGAAGGCGATCGAGGCGGCGATGATCGAGATGACGGCAGCCGCCCGCGCCTGGGAGGTCGAGCGGGAGGTGATCGCTAGCCTGCAGCAGACCTACCCGGGGATAGACTGGACGAAGCTTTCCGCCAGCTGCGCGGAACGGGTTTCCAAGCACGGGATAAGGCGGGCGCAAGAGATGCGGGAAGCGGGCGACATGCTGCAGGAGCTCGGCATCGATCCCGCGCTGTGCCTGGCTATTGCCGGCACACAGCAACGGGGCGCCAAGCGATGAACAAACGGGGCGCCGAGCGATGAATACCGGCATGGATAGCGGCACAACCGGTGCGCAAAGCGCTGTTCATCGCGCGGAACAACGCCGCCCGCGCTACACGCTCCCCGCCGGCGCATGCGACGCGCACTGCCACGTGTTCGGGCCCGCGGCCCGCTTTCCATACGCGGAGGACCGCAGCTATACGCCCACCGACGCGCCCAAGGAGGCGCTGGCGGCCCTGCACGCGAGACTGGGGCTTTCACGCGCGGTGATCGTACAGGCGAGCTGCCACGGCACCGACAATGCCGCCATGCTCGATGCCATTGCTGCAGCACCGCACAACCGACGCGGCATAGCGATGGTGACCGGCGACGCAACCGAGAGCACGCTCAAGACCCTGCACGAGAGCGGCGTGCGCGGCGTGCGCTTCAACTTCGTGCGCCACTTGGGGGGACAACCGGACATGCGCGCGATGCAGCGCGTTGTCGCAAACGTGGCCCCGCTCGGGTGGCACGTGGTGCTGCACATGGATGCTGCAGACATTGCCGAGCTCACGCCCATGATGCGCGCATTGCCGCTGCCGTTCATCATCGATCATATGGGCCGCGTGGATAGCAGGCTCGGACCCGGCCAGCCCGCCCTGCAGGCGCTTCTGGAACTAGCCAAGCTCGAGAGGTGCTGGATCAAGGTCAGCGGGGCCGAGCGCATCTCCGATCCGCCCTTCGCCGCCGCTATCCCCGTGGCCCGGCGGATCATCGAGGCCTGCCCGGACCGCGTGTTGTGGGGCACCGACTTCCCGCATCCCAATTTGAAGATCGCCGTCGACGAGGCCGACCTGGTCGACCTCCTCCCAGCCTTCGCGCCGGACGAGGACGCCCGCCGCCGCCTGCTGGTCGACAATCCCGCCCGCCTCTACGGCTTTTGAGCTCCCAGGGCTGGGGCCAAGCGCAGCCGGCAGATAGAACTGCGGCCCGTGCGGCGACCCCCAGGCTCGTGCCGCCGCTCTGCCACAGAGGCATGCGATAGGCTCGGCCGATATTGAGTGGAGTTTCTTTCAGGAGGGGGCCGCGATGCGGGCTTGCCGGTTTGCTTTGGCGATTTTGGTTGCAGCGGTTCTGCTGGCCGGCGCGATGGGCGCCGCGGGCCCGGCGCGGGCGCAGGACGATGCAGAGCTTGGCGCATTAAGCAACGATGTCCAGCGCCTCTCGGAGGCGGGCAAATACCAGGAAGCGACTGCGGTTGCTGAGCGCTACGTCGAGATAGCCAGGAAGCGCGGCGAGAACAGCGCCGAATTCGCAACCGCCATCGGCTGGCTGGCCCAGGTGCTGAAGGATACCAACCGGCTGGCCGAGGCCGAGCCGCTGATGCGCCGTGCGCTCGCCATCGACGAGAAGAACTTCGGGCCCGAGCATCCCAACGTCGCCAGAGACCTCAACAACCTGGCTCAGCTGCTCCAGGTCACCAACCGGCTGGCCGAGGCCGAGCCGCTGATGCGCCGCGCGCTCGCCATCGACGAGAAGAGCTTCGGGCCCGAGCATCCCGACGTCGCCACCAGCCTCAACAACCTGGCCCAGCTGCTGCAGGACACCAACCGGCTGGCCGAGGCCGAGCCGCTCTATGCGACGCGCGCTCGCCATCGACGAGAAGAGCTTCGGGCCCGAGCATCCCAACGTCGCCAGAGACCTCAACAACCTGGCCACGCTGCTGCAGGCCACCAACCGGCTGGCCGAGGCCGAGCCGCTCTATGCGGCGCGCGCTCTGCCATCGACGAGAACGAGCCTCGGACCCGAGTCATCCCAACGTCGCCATCGGCCTCAACAACCTGGCCCAGCTGCTGCAGGACACCAACCGGCTGGCCGAGGCCGAGCCGCTTGATGCGCCGCGCGCTCGCCATCGACGAGAAGAGCTTCGGCCCCGAGCATCCCAACGTCGCCAGACGACCTCAACAACCTGGCCACGCTGCTGCAGGCCACCAACCGGCTCGCTGAGGCCGAGCCGCTGATGCGGCGTGCGCTGGCCATCGACGAGAAGAGCTTCGGGCCCGAGCATCCCAACGTCGCCAGAGGCCTCAACAACCTGGCCGCAGCTGCTGCAGGCCACCAACCGGCTGGCCGAGGCCGAGCCGCTCTATCGCCGCGCGCTGGCCATCGACGAGAAGAGCCTCGGGCCCGAGCATCCCAACGTCGCCATCGACCTCAACAACCTGGCCTGCTGCTGCAGGCCACCAACCGGCTGGCCGAGGCCGAGCCGTTGATGCGGCGCGCGCTCGCCATCGACGAGAAGAGCTTCGGGCCCGAGCATCCCAACGTCGCCATCCGCCTCAACAACCTGGCCCTGCTGCTGCAGGACACCAACCGGCTGGCCGAGGCCGAGCCGCTGTATGCGCCGCGCGCTCGCCATCGACGAGAAGAGCCTCGGGCCCGAGCATCCCAACGTCGCCATCGGTCTCAACAACCTGGCCGTGCTGCGTGCCGAGCGGGGCGACTGGGCGGAGGCCGCAGCCTGCACCGGCGCGCCAAGCCGATCATGACCGGCGCCGCAGCGGCAGATGGTGGCGACCGGGCGAGCCTCGCCAAGGCCGCGCTGGCCGCCAACACGTGGGCCCTGCGCGCTTCAGCCCGCGCCGTCCATCGCGCCGATGCGACAGCGCGAAGCGCGCGAGGAAGGCTTCGAGCTGGCGCAATGGGCGCTGCAGACGGGTGCCGCCGATGCGCTGGCGCAGATGTCGGTGCGCTTCGCCAAGGGCGGCGGGCCGCTGGCGCAGACTCGTGCGCGAGCGGCAGGACCTGATCGCCCGCCGCCAGGGCGAGGACAGGCGCCTGCTGGCCGCCGTCGGTGCGGCCGACGCCAAGGCGGCCGAGAGGCTATGCGCGCCTCGATCGCCGGCCTCGATACGAAGCTCGATGCCATCGACGCGCGGCTCGCCGCCGAGTTCCAGGAGTACGCCGAGCCTCGCCAACCCCAAGCCGCTCACCATTGCCGCCGTCCAGGCGCTGCTGAAAGCCGACGAGGCCCTCGTCCTGTTCCTCGACGTGCCGCGCTTGGGCAAGCTGCCCGAGGAGACGCTGGCCTGGGTCGTGACCAAGACGACGCGCGCTGGATCAGCATCCCGCTCGGCACCGCGGCGCTCGGCGAGCGTGTGGCGGCGCTGCGCTGCGGGCTCGATCGCGAAGGCCTGTGGTCCTGGTCCGGCGTCAACCAGCGCTGGGAAGCCAACAGTGCGCGCATGCCAGCGCGCTGCGCGCCCGACGGCCTCGCCGTCGACGACGCCGCTGCCCTTCGACCTGGGCACGGCGCATGAGCTCTATCAGGTGCTGCTCGCGCCCTTCGCCGATCTGACCAGCGGCAAGAGCCTGATCATCGTGCCGTCCGGCCCGCTCACCAGCCTGCCTTTCCACGTGCTGGTGACCGCTCCCTCTCCCCGTTTGCGGCGAGACGAGAGGGTGAGCGGCAGAAGCAAACTCCATCGTCGGCGCAAGCGCTGCCCCTGACCCTGACCCTCTACCCATGAAGTATGGGGAGAGGGACTACCGCGACGCCGCCTGGCTCGCGCTGAAGCAGCCCGTCACCGTGCTGCCCTCGGTCGGCAGCCTGCAGGCGCTGCGCAAGCTGCCGCCCTCGCGACGGCCAAGGAGCCCTACATCGCCTTCGGCAACCCGCTGCTCGATGGCAGCGGCAGCCCTGCTGACAAGGCGCGAGCAGACCAGGCGCGCGCCAAGCAGCGGTGTCCGCAGGATCTTGAAGCCCTGCGCCAGCGCGTGGTCGGCCGCGGCCAAGGGCATCCCCGGCACTCGCCACCTTCTTCCGCGGCGGCAGCGTCGATCTGGCAGCGCTGCGCGCGCAGACGCCGCTGCCCGAGACCGCCGACGAGCTGTGCGCCGTGGCCAAGGCACTGGGCGCGCTCGGCCGCGAGACCGACACGGTGTGGCTCGGAGCGCGGGCGACCGAAGCGAACCTCAAGGCGCTCTCCCGCGAGGGCAAGCTCGCGCGCCACCGCGTCTTGCACTTCGCCACCCACGGCCTGCTCGCCGGCGAGACCGAGACCATCCTCAACGCCAAGGCCGAGCCGGCGCTGGTGCTCACTCCGCCGAAGGACGGCGCCACTCCCGCCGAGCTGGAGCAGGACGACGGCCTGCTCACGGCCTCCGAGGTGGCGCAGCTCGAACTCGACGCCGACTGGGTGGTGCTCTCCGCCTGCAACACCGCCGCCGGCGACAAGGGCGATGCCGAGGCGCTGTCCGGCCTGGCGCGCGCCTTCTTCTATGCCAAGGCGCGCGCGCTGCTGGTCTCGCACTGGTACGTGGCGTCCGACGCGGCGGTGAAGCTCACCACCGGCGCCTTCGCCGAGCTTGCACGCCAACCCCGCCATCGGTCGCGCCGAGGCGCTGCGCCGCTCCATGGTCGCGCTCATCACCAAGGGCACGCCGCACGAGGCGCACCCCTCCGCCTGGGCGCCGTTCGTGCTGGTCGGCGAGGGCGGGAGGTAGGGACTGCGTTCCCGGGAGCCGAGCCCGGCTCGCAGGCTGGGGCCGAGGCTATCCGGGGTCCTTCCTCCCGCAACATTGGGGCGCGCGCCATTCGAGGCCGCCTCTTCCCCCGGCTTCGGCCGGGGACGCAAGGAGACGATTGCGAGCAACCGCACCCTGGGCAACACTCGGCGCTCTATCCATGGAATGAACCGGAATGACCACACCCTACGCCGGCAGCAACATCACCGGCTCCAGCGGCCTCGTCGCCGTCGACAAGGTGGCAAACCACATCCGCTTCTACGATCCCGCGGGCCTGCGCGAGATGAGAAGCTTCCCGGCACCCGAGCCCGCCGCGCACGAGCTCGCCATCGCCCACGATCGCCGCGCAGCCTTCGTGCCGCTCTACGGCGACGGCATCTACGGCGCCAACAAGAACCCCAACAACAAGATCCTGGTCATCGACCTCGTTGCCCGCCAGCTCGCCGACGTCATCGCGCTCGGCGAGTTCATCGCACCGCACGGCATGGTCGCCACGTCCACCGGCAAGCTGTGGGTCGCCTGCGACATTCCGGGCAAGCTCCTGCTCGTCGACCCCGCCCGCCGCGCCATCGAGGCCGTCTACGACTGCCCGGCCAAGGGCCCGCACCAAATCGCGCTGCTGCCCGACGAATCCAAGCTCTACATCTCGAGCAAGGAGGGCGACCTTGCCGCCTTCGATCCCGCACGCCGCACCTTCACCGCCCGCGTGCCGCTCGCGCCGCCGACATCACGAGCGGCAACGGCAGCGGCAGCGGCAGCGAGGGCCTGATGCCCGACGCCCGACGGGGCCCGCCTCATCGTCATCGACAACACCGCCAACGACCTGCGCGTGATCGACACGGCAACCGACACGGAGATCGACCGCGTGCCGCTCTCGATGTGGGCGCTCTCCAACCCGAAGCGCTCGCGCCTTGCCAAGTTGATGTTCTCGCCCGACGGCCGCCACCTCGTCGTCACCGCCTACGCGGGCGGCCTCGCCTGGGTGATCGACGCCGCTGACCTCAGAAGCCAGGCCATCGTGCCCGTCGCCAAGGGCCCGCAGGGCATGGCCTTCCCGCCCGACGGCAAATCTGTGCTCATTGCCAGCCACGACAGCGGCCTCCTCACCCGCATCGACCTTGCCGCCAACCGCGCGACTGCCGCCTACGACGGCGGTGCCGGTATCGAGGTGCTGGCCTATTATTGAGTCACCAAAAGCCTTCGGGGCCCGCGACAGAAGTTGCCGCGGGCCCCGAGCCGTTCTTGCGAAGTCTCTGTTTTCCTGCGCGACCTATTGCGTGATGTCTCGGTCCTTGGTCTCGGGCAGGAACAGCAGACCGACGACGAAGCTCATCGCCGCCACGATCACCGGGTACCAGAGGCCCGAGTAGATATCGCCGGTTGCCGCCACGATGGCGAACACGGTCGCCGGCAGGAAGCCGCCGAACCAGCCGTTGCCGATGTGGTAGGGCAGCGACACGCCGCTGTAGCGTATTCTGGTCGGGAACAGCTCCACCAGCCACGCCGCGATCGGGCCGTAGACCATGGTGACGAAGATCACCAGGAGCTGTTAGCAGCAGCACCGTCACGAAGTAGTCGATCTGCGCCGGGTCGGCCTTGGCTGGATAGCCGTGCTTGGCAATGGCGGCGGTGATCGCCTTGCCGAAGTCGGCCTGCTTGGTCGAGATGGTCTCATCGCCCACCTTGACGACGGCCGGCGTGCCCGCCGGTGCTTCCTCGTTGCGGTAGTTCACGGAGGCTGCGACGAGAGCCGCCTTGGCCGTGTCGCAGGAGGTGACGAACTTCTCGGTGCCCGTCATCTTGAACTGGAACGAGCATTCGCTGCGATCGGCGACCACCGTCACCGGGGCGTTTGCCAGCGCCCGCTCCAGCGCCGGATTGGCGTAGTGGGTGATGGCCTTGAAGATGTTGATCGGCGACATCGGCGCATAGGTCAGCACGCCGAGCAGGAAGCCGAGCAGCATGATCGGCTTGCGGCCGATGTGGTCCGACAGCCAGCCGAACACGATGAAGAACGGCGTGCCGATGGCGAGGGAGATTGCAATCAGGATCTGCGCGGTGGTTCCGTCCACCTTCAAGGTCTGGGTGAGGAAGAACAGCGCGTAGAACTGGCCGCCGTACCACACCACGGCTTCGCCGGCCGTCGCGCCGAGCAGTGCCAGGATGGCAATCTTGAGGTTGGACCACTGGCCGAAAGCCTCGGTCAGCGGACGCTTCGACGTGCGGCCTTCCTCCTTCATCTTCTGGAACAGCGGCGACTCGTTGAGCTTGAGCCGGATCCAGATGGAGACGATCAGCAGCAAAAGCGAAAGCAGGAAGGGAATGCGCCAACCCCATTCCGCGAACGCGGCCTCGCCCATGAAGGTGCGGATGCCGAGGATCAGCAGCAGCGCCATGAACAGACCGAGCGTCGCCGTTGTCTGGATCCAGGACGTGTAGAAACCGCGCTTGCCGTGAGGGGCGTGCTCGGCGACGTAGATCGCCGCGCCGCCGTATTCACCGCCCAGCGCCAAGCCCTGAACCAGACGCAGCGCAATGAGCACGACCGGCGCCAGTATGCCCCACTGCGCGTAGGACGGCAGCACGCCGATGAAGAAGGTGCCGATGCCCATCAGGCTCATCGTCACGAGGAACGTGTATTTGCGGCCGACGATGTCGCCGATGCGGCCGAACACCAGCGCGCCCAGCGGACGCACCGCGAAGCCGGCCGCAAAAGCGAGCAAGGTGAAGATGAAGCCGATGTTGGGGGCAACGTTGGAGAAGAAGTACTTGGCGAGGAACACGCCGAGCGTGCCGTAGATGTAGAAATCGTACCATTCGAACACCGTGCCCAGCGAGGAGGCGAAGATGACGAGCCTCTCCTCCGCTGTCATGCCCGGCGAGCGCTCGGGCCTATCCATCGCCATCGTTGCCATAGTTTGCCTCCCGGTTGTCTTCGCGGCACACCGTTCGACACGTCGCGCGCAATGGACGTGCGCCCGAGTCGGGGTGGCCATGGGAGGCGACGCTACAGTTCGCAATTCCGCCATGTCTGTTGCCAAGTCGTCGTAGGTCCAAAGCATCGATTGTCTCGGCAAGATTTTGATTTAGCCTGAGAATATCTGGACCAGTGAGTAGGCTGCGCTTTGCGGACAGCGGACCGGAAGCTGATGAGAACGTATCAAGTGAGACACTGCGTGCGCCGCCGGCTCACTCACCGTTGGCCAGCGTACGGGCGGGTCGGAAAGAGGCGTTGGAAATGGTGACGTTGCGGCGGCCGCAGTTCGGCAAAGCCTGGCAGATCTTCCGCGATGGGCTCGACGCTGCCGAGCAGCGCATCGGCCACCGCATGACCGGCCTGGCGCTCGCCCAGGGCCACGTCCGGGGGATCGCGGTCGCCCTCGCGCTCGTTGCCGGTCTGACGCTGTGCTTGCTCGGCGTGACGCAGTTCATCGTGCTGCACCACGTCTCGAGCATCTATCTCATACCCGTCCTCGCCGCCGCCATCCGGCTCGGCATAGCTCCCGCAATCGCCGCCGCGGTCGGCGGCATCGCCGCGTCGGCATTCTTCTTCTACGAGCCGATCTACGATTTTCGCGTCTCGCAACCGGAGCATATTCTCGACCTCATCCTGTTCGTCATCGTCGCCGCGATGACGGGCGAGCTCGCGGCGCGGGCGCGCACCCATGCGCTGGTTGCGGAGGAGCGCGAGAGCGAGATGCGCGCGCTCTACGCCTTCTCCAAGCGGCTGGCGGTCGCCACCGACCCCGGCCAGATCTACGCGGCCATCGAAGACCACCTCAATGTCGTCACCGGATGGCGCGTCATCTATTTCGATGCCGGGGCCTCCGCTCTGCGGCGCGAGGACGATGCCGTCCCCGAAGTCGGTGCGGGCTGCCGTCCGCGACTGGATCGAGCGGCCGCGCAACCCCACCGCCGCCGTGATCGAGGACGCGATCACCGGCACCGCGTGGATGGTGCGCCCGGTCTCCCAGCGCAACCTCGCCTTCGGCCTCGTCGCCATCGACCTCGGCCGCGTGTCGCAGGCCGGCCGTTCCTCGGCCGAGCATCCCACCTATCAACGCATCACCGCCGTACTGGCGGATGCCGAAGCCACGCTGGAGCGTCTCGACGTGGCGCGCGCCATCGGCGAAGCCAAGTTGCGCGCGGAGGCCGAGACCCTGCGGGAGGCGTTGATGGGCTCGGTGTCGCACGGTTTGCGCACCCCGCTCGCCTCCATCATGGGTTCTGCCTCGATCCTCGTGCAGGCGCCGGCGATCGCGCAGGAGCCGCGCCTGGCGGGCCTCGCCGGCATCGTCAGGGACGAGGCCGAGCGGCTCAACAGCGACATCGAAAGGCTGCTGGAAGCGAGCCGCATCAGCAGCGCCAGCGTGCGCCCCCACAAGGCCTGGGCGGAGGTTGCCGACATCGTCAACGCGGCGATGGCCAGCCAGCGCCGCAACCTGACCGGCCATCGCGTCGCGGTGCAGCTTCCCGAGGACCTGCCGCTCGTTCATGTCGATGCGGTGATGATCGAGCAGGCACTGGTCCAGGTTCTCGACAACGCGGCGAAGTACGCGCCTCGCGGCTCGCCGATCCTGATCGAGGTGCATGCCGGTAACGCCGAGATCGCCATCTCCGTCACCGACCAGGGTGCCGGCATGTCGGATCAAGAGCGCGAGCGCGCCTTCGAGCGGTTCTATCGCGGCGCCAGGACCGCGGCTTCCACTTCGGGCTCCGGCCTCGGCCTGTGGATTGCCCATGCCTTTGCCATCGCCTGCGGGGGCCGGCTGGAGGTGGCCAGCGCCGGCATCGGCCGCGGCACGACCGCGACGCTCGTCTTGCCGGTGACCGAAGCCATGCCCACCGAGCACGCGGGGGGACAGGATGCCTAATCGCTCTCCTGTCACTCTCGTCATCGACGACGAGGACAAAATCCGGCGCTTCCTGCGCGCGGGGCTCGAGCTCGAGAACTTCGCCGTCCAGGAGGCCGCCACCGCCGCTGCCGGCATTCGCGCCGCCACCTTGAAGCCCGTCGACCTCGTCATCCTCGATCTCGGCCTTCCTGACATGGATGGGGCGGAGGTGGTGGAGCGGCTGCGGTCCTGGTCGAGCGTGCCCATCATCGTCCTGTCGGTGCGCTCGAGCGAGGAAGAGAAGGTGCGCCTTCTCGAGCTCGGCGCCGACGACTATGTGGTGAAGCCCTTCGGCATGGCCGAGTTGCTGGCCCGCGCCCGCGCCGCCTTGCGGCGCCAATCGCGCGGCGCTGCCGGCGAGCCCGTCGTGCGTGCGGGGCCGCTGACCATCGATCTGGCGCGGCGCGACGTCAATCTTGACGGCAAGCAGCTGCAGCTCTCGCCCAAGGAGTACCGGCTGCTGCAGGTGCTGGCGCAGCACGCCGGCAACGTGGTTACCCACCAGCACCTCCTGAAGGAGGTCTGGGGCATCGCCCACGCCGACGATGCGCACTACCTGCGCATCTTCGTGCGCAAGCTGCGCGCCAAGATCGAAAAGAACCCGACCCAGCCCCGCATTCTCACCACCGAGCTCGGCGTTGGTTACCGCCTGTCGACCGACGGCGAGTGACCTTGGGTCAAGGCCTTGTGTTTACGCGGAATTTATGCGCAGGCGCGGAAAGATTACTCGATAGGTCCACCGGCCGCCCCCTACGCTTTTTCGAGATCCAGCTCCAGCAGGAGCGCCTCGAACGAGCGGCAACGTGGCAAGCAGACATCCGGTAGTGGCAAAGCGGCACGCCCGCGGCTCCAAAGTCAAATATGAGCAGAAGGTCACTGCCCTCCTTTCGCAACGCGACGAATTGATCGAAGGCATCCTCGTGTGCGCGCGCGCGCTGGGGCCGTCCCCCTTCCTGGCGAAGGCCGATGCGTTGCTGACGCGCTTTTGGGCCCGTACGGACTGGAAGGGGCGCGAGGAGATCCTGCGGGCGGCGCGCTGGCTGCTCGAGATGGGAAGCGGCCAGGCCGCGATGCCCCAGGCCGCGATGCCCAAGAGCGCGCAACCGAAGAACGCCGGCCGGCGACGGGCCGATGCGAACGCCGAGCGCCCGCGGCTGCTGGCAGCCGCGGCCATGGCCGGCGGTTCAATCGAGCGCCCCTGATGCTGGCGCGGATCGAGGCCCTCGCCGAGATATCGGTCGCCAGGGGCTGCGGGTTCGCGAGCCTTCTCTAATTCGATCCCGTCCTCTAGCCGCATGCTTCCGCTAACTAGGGGTTCTGGGGACGTAGAGTGGAGCAGCGATTCCAACTGGCTGGACCGCCGCTGAAGACCCGAATTTGCCGAAGTTGCTGAACGACCGCACGTGTCAACAACCGGCAACACACGGGTCCCCCGACTGCGTGCCGATTAGGCGCCGCGACCCTCATCACTCGGGGTTTGTCTTGCTCGCGCAGAGGGTTTGTACGGATTTGTCTGATCAAGGAGCACAACGACGCTGGGGCTGTAAAAGGGCGCTGTCGGACAGCCGCTCTCATACATTTCCGAGAGGAACGCCCCATGCTTGCCACGGTCCGGTTGGTCGCACTGCTAGCCGTCAGCCAGATTGGATTGCTTGCTTTAAGCTCATCCATCGCGGTCCGAGCACAGACTTCCCCGCAGCCCAAAAACTACTCACCCTACGCGGATGCACGCTACCCCACCCGCGTCTTCTGGGGCGATCAACACCTCCACACCGCGCATTCGCCGGATGCAGGCCTGGTGGGCAACCGCCTTGGGCCGGATGAGGCTTTCCGCTTTGCCCAGGGTGAGCAGATTCGATCTTCCACCGGCCAGTTGGTTCGGCTCGAGCGCCCGTTTGACTGGTTGGTGGTTTCGGATCATGCCGAATACATAGGCTTGCCCCAGGCGTTCCAGAAACGCGACCCCGACATCATGAAAACGGCGTCGGGAAAAAGCTGGGCCGAGGCCCTCAAACAGGGCGGCGAGAAGGGCTACGACGCCTTTGTGCAAATGACGGCCGAATTTGCCGACGCCAAGCCGAGCATTCCCCGCAAAGCTTTGACACCGTTGTATCAGAGGGTCTGGCACAACACGCTCGAGACTGCCGACCGCCACAACAAGCCAGGCGTCTTCACCGCCTTTACCGGCTTCGAATGGACGCAATCCATCCAAGGCAACAATCTTCACCGGATTGTCGTGTTTCGCGACGGCGCCAACCGAACCAAGCAGATCCTGCCCTTCTCGGAGTTCGATAGCGCCAACCCCGAGGATCTGTGGAAATACTTGTCCGACTACGAACAGAAGACTGGCGGCCGCGCGATGGCCATCCCTCACAATTCGAACCTGTCCACCGGAACGATGTTTGCTCCGGTGACCTCAGATGTTCCAAAGCCTCTGGCGATCGGTACGGTGGAGGGCAAACCCTTTGACGCCAAGTACGCCGCGATGCGTGCGAGGTTCGAACGCCTCGCAGAAGTGACCCAATCCAAAGGCGACAGCGAGACGACGCCCCAGCTTTCGCCCGACGACGCGTTTGCCGACTTCGAGCGCTGGAACAAGGGCAACATCTTCGGGCTGATCGCGACGACTCCCGAGATGCTGCCGTTCAATTATATTCGCTCAGCGCTCAAGCTGGGTCTGCAGCACCAGGCGAAGCTGGGCGTAAACCCGTTCAAATTCGGCTTCATAGGCGGCAGCGACGCGCACACCAGCCTGTCCACCACACGAGCGGAGAACTACTTCGGCGTCGGCACCATTGCCGAACCGAAGCCCGAGCGCTGGAAGGAGTATTTCCTCAAATCTCCCGTCTCCCCCAAGATCAGCACCTACATGTGGGAGATGGCGCCGGGCGGCCTCGGCGGCGTGTGGGCGCGCGAGAACACGCGCGAGGCGATCTGGGACGCGATGTATCGCGGAGAGGTCTATGCCACCAGCGGCACGCGCCCGACGGTGCGCGTTTTCGGCGGGTGGGATTTCGCCGCCAATGAGATCGGCAACCCCGAGTGGGTGTGGGTCGCGCAGGGCTACAAGCGCGGTGTTCCCATGGGAGGCGACCTGCCGAACCGGCCAGAGGGCAGAGCGCCGACCTTCATGGTCAAGGCCGTCTACGACCCCGACGGCGCCTATCTCGATCGCGTTCAGATCATCAAAGGCTGGCTCGACGGCAAGGGCGAGACGCACGAAAAGATCATCGACGTGGCCTGGTCGGGCGACCGCCAGCCTGATCCAACGACCGGGCAGGTGCCGCCGGTCGGGAGCACGGTCGACGTAAAGAACGCGACTTGGACAAATGCGATCGGAGCACCCGTGTTGACCGGCTTCTGGGAGGACCCCGACTTCGATGCGTCGCAACCCGCCTTCTACTACGTACGCGTGATCGAAATTCCCACGCCCCGCTGGACCGCCTACGACGCCAAGCGTTTCAACATCAAGATGGGAGACGAGGTGCCGATGATTGTGACCAATCGCGCCTATACCTCACCCATCTGGTATAGCCCGCCGAAATGAAGGCAAAGCTGCACAACTTCCGAACTCACGTAGTCACCACGCAGCAACCCGTACACAGCTCTTGCCGTAACGCATTGGTCTGATGATGGCACACTTTGCCCGCTGTGCAGCTGAGCAACAAGTTCGCCAGAGTTGGGGGGCATAGCGGATGAAGATTGGTAATCTTGGCGGCTCCCTCTCACTCGGTCGGCTGGAGCGCCGGCACTGTCCCGATCCCGAGCTGGCGCAACGGATGGTCGGGCAGGTGCTGCGCACCTGCTACCTGCGCTTTGCGCTGGAAGCGGCCCTGCTCGCGGTCGCGCTTCTCGCCACCTCGCTCGTGCTCGACAGCTCTCGCGCTGACAGCGGCGATCCGGCCGGACTTCACGCAAGCCTGTAGGTAGCCAGCGCCTCCCGCCGTCCGTCTCCGCAGACCCGTGGGCCCGCCGCCTGATTCGCGCTAGCCCCACCCGGACCACAAGTCCATTTTCGCCGCAGTCGAGCCAGAGCCCGTGGCTTTGCGCGACCGATCCCACCATTTCGAGGGTCGGAAACTGGCGAGCACGCGGGATCGGCTGCATTTTTGGTTGCCCTGGGCCGCCCGATACCTTCGTATGCGGCCGACGGCTCAAGGCCCAGGAGATCCAGGCGGAATGTACGATCTCACGCTGACGCAAGTTGCCCTCTTTCTCGCCGCTGCTGTGATTGCTGCGCCGCTCGCCAAACTGCTGCGGGTTGCCAACGTGCTGGGCTACCTGCTGGTCGGCGTGCTGATCGGCCCCTATGGCCTCGGCCTCGTCTACACCCTCTACGAGGTGAACTCGGTGCTGCACCTGGCCGAGTTCGGCGTCATCATGCTGCTGTTCGTGATCGGGCTCGAGCTGCGCCCCAAGCGGCTGTGGGCCATGCGCGCTGGCATCTTCGGCCTCGGCAGCACGCAGGTGGCGGTGACGGGCATTGCGCTTGCGGCAGCGGGGATGGCCTTCGGACTGACCTGGCAGGCGGCCCTGTTCGCGGGCCTGGCGCTGTCGCTGTCCTCGACCGCATTCGCCCTGCAGATCCTGGAGGAGAAGGGCGAGCTGGCGCTGCGGCATGGGCGCCTGGCGTTCTCCGTGCTGCTGTTTCAGGACCTCGCCGCCATTCCGCTGATCGCGCTGGCGCCACTGTTCGCCGTCTCGGCGGCTGCAGCCACCCAGCAGATGGAAATCACCGCCGCGCTCAAGGCCATCGGCGTCATCCTGGCCGTGGTGGTAGCGGGCCGCTACCTCCTCAACGGCGTCTATCGCCTGGTCGCGCGCACGCGCGTGAAGGAGGCCATGACGGCGAGCGCGCTCCTCACCGTGGTGGGCGTGACGCTGGTCATGCAGCAGGCGGGGCTGCCCGCCTCGCTCGGCGCCTTCATCGCCGGCGTGCTGCTCGCCGACTTCGACTACCGCCACGAGATCGTGGCCGACATCGCCCCCTTCGAAGGCCTGCTGCTCGGCCTCTTCTTCACCGCCATCGGCATGTCGCTCAACCTCAACCTGCTGGCGCAGAACCCGCACTTCGTGCTCGCCATCGTCGCCGGCCTCATTGCCATCAAGGCCGGCATCCTGTTCGTGCTGGGGCGCCGCGTGGGGCTCGAGTCCGGACCCGCGCGACGGCTGGCGCTGGCCCTGTCGCAGGGCGGCGAGTTCGCCTTCGTGCTGTTCGCCACGGGCGTCATCGCCGGCGTGCTGGACCGGCAGATCGCCGATCTGCTGTCGGTCGCCGTCACCCTGTCGATGGCCGCCACACCGCTCCTGCTGCTCCTCGACGAGCTATGGGCGCCCAAGGTCAAACCGGTCCGCGCCTTCGACGAGATGCCGGACAACGACGGCCACGTCGTGGTTGCCGGCTTTGGCCGCGTCGGCCAGATCGTGGCGCGCGTCCTGAGCGCCAAGAAGATCCCCGTCACCGCATTGGACATCGACCCCGAGCAGGTCGACTTCGTGCGCAAGTTCGGCGCCCAGATCTTCTACGGCGACGCCAGCCGCCACGAGATCCTGGAGGCCGCCCAGACAAGCAAAGCTCGCGCTTTCGTGCTCGCCATCGACGACATCGAGGCCTCCCTGAGCACAGCGCGCATGGTGCGCCAGAACTATCCGCACGTGCCGATCTACGCCCGCGCCCGCGACCGCCGCCACGTGCACCGGCTGATGGACGAGGGCATCAAGATCATCCGCCGCGAGACGTTTCTCGCCTCCATCGACTTGACGCGCGAGGTGCTGCGAGGCCTTGGTCTGCCCGAGCGCGAGGTGCGATTCTCGGTCGACACGTTCCAGGCCATGGACCGCAAGCGGCTCTACGAGGACTACAAGCACTACACCAACGTCGAGAGGCTGCAGGAGCGCGCCAAGAGCTACACCCAGGAGCTCGAGGAGCTGTTCGCCAAGGACGCGGCGGAGCATACCAAGGCCGAGAGTGCCGGCAAGACGACCTGAGCGAAACCAGGAGGAGCAAGGACGCATGCAGGCGAAGCGACAGGCGGCTGGTTTCAGCGTGTGGGTGCTGGGCTTGGCGCTTGTGCTGGCCCTCATCACGCCTGTTGCAGCCACGCAAGAGCTGCCTGACGACCTGGCCGCGCGGCTCAGCCCTGCCCAGCAGGGCGCCTACATCGCCTATCGCACCGCGCGCAGCAAATTCGATCGCGAAACCCGCGCCTACTGGAGCAAGGTCGAGGCCAAGCGCGACCTGCGCAAGGCCAAGCGCGTAATGCGCCAGCCCTACGAGGCTAACGACTACGTCGAAACCCACCCGCCCAGGTATCAGGGCCCGGAGCTGCCGGCCGACATCGCCAAGATCGCAGCGGAGGTGAAGCCCGCGGCCGAAGAACGCCAGCTCCCCGGGGTGGCGGACTTCCTGGCCGCCGCCAAGGCGCAGTTCGGCTTCGTGCCGAAGCGCGCCAGCGAAGCCGAGTTCAAGCGCCGCTACGCCGGCGAGGCCCTCAAGGTGGGCTTGAGCAAGGACCTGGTGGTGCGCGTCTATGCGCTGGAAACAGGCGGGCTCGGCACCTACGACACGCTGTCCGGCATCAACCCCGTGACGCGGCAGGGCAAGCCCGTCTCGTCTGCGCTGGGCTACGCGCAGCTGCTGCACGCCAACTCGGTTGGCGGCGTCGTCAAGCACGGCGAGGAGTTCGTGCGCCGCCTGCAAACCTTGGCCGCGGCCCCCGGCACGCCGGCAGACCGCGCGACCGAGCTCAAGGCCAAAGCGGCAATCCTGCGCAAGATGATCCGCGCCGCCCGTACCGTGCCCAACGAGTGGAGCGCGCATACGCGCTTTGCCAACACGCCGGCGGGCCTCGGCATCCACGCCATCAACCTCGACGCCGATCTCGGGCCCTGGCTGCAGGTGCTCAAGCTCAAGTCGCTGAAGGACGACGCGCTCGCGGCTGGCTATTCCAATCTCACCGGCGCCCAGATCGAGCTGATGAACCTCGCCGGGCCGCGCACCGGGCTCGAGATGATGACGCCGCTCGGCGCCCGCATGCCGACCTCCAATTTCTTCAGCGAGGGAGCCTATGGCCGCAACCCCATCGTGCGCGACAAATCGGCAGCCGAGCTGCTGGCACTCCTTGACCAGCGCATGGAGGTGCATTTGAAGAAGCAGGGCGCAATCGAGTTCGGCCAGATTTTCGATGAGCTGATGCAGCGGCGCTGAGCTGCCGCGGACGGGCGTGATGGGGACGAGTTGGCGAATACCAGGCTGGGAATGCGGGCGCCGGTGGCGCCCGTTGATCGTCGCGCTCAGCCTCTTGCTCGCGGTGGCGTGTCCCGCCAGCAGCGAAGACGGCGTGTTCCTCCGCGAGATGCTGCGCATCCCCGCCCCGGGAGCGGGCGTGCGCGGGTTGGAGGCGATGCTGGTGCGGCCGGCGGGCGAGGGACGCTATCCGCTGGCCCTCATCAACCACGGCTCGCCGCGTTTTACCGAGGAGCGCCCCAACATGACGCCGCTGGCGTTCCTGCCGCAGGCCACCGAGCTCGCCCGCCGCGGCTGGGCGGCAGTGGTGGTAATGCGCCGCGGCTTCGGCGACTCGGGTGGCGTCTTCGCCGAGCACCCCGGGCCCTGCAACAACGCCAACTACTTCGCCTCGACCGCCGCAGCAGTGGACGACCTGCGCGCCGCCATCGAACGCCTCGCCAAGCGCGCCGACATCGACGCCTCGCGCGTCATTGCCGTCGGCCAGTCGGTCGGCGGCTTTGCCAGCGTCCGCCTCACCGCCGATCCTCCGGCCGGTCTCCTCGCTGCCATCAACTTTGCAGGCGGCCAGGGCTCGCCCAAGGACGGCAAGGTTTGCCGCGAGGACCGGCTGATCGCCGCCTTCGAATTCATGGGCAGTCGCTCGCGCATCCCGATGCTGTGGGTCTACGCCGACAACGACCGCTATTTCGGGCCCGCGCTCGCCCTGAAGCTGCACACGGCCTTCCAGAGCGGCGGCGGCCAGGCGGAGTTCGTCAAGCATCCAGCCTTCGGCGAGGACGGCCACAACCTGTTCTTTCAGGGCATCCCGCTGTGGACGCCGCATGTGGACGCGTTCCTGAAGCGGCAGAACCTGGTGTTGCGCGACACGCTGCTGCCACTTCCCGCCGTCGACATTGCGCCGCCGCCCCAGCTCACCGAGATCGGCCGCAAGGGCTTTGCCGACTTTCTCGCCGCCGCTCCGCACAAGGCCTTTGCCGTGTCCCCCAAAGGCGCCTTCGGCTGGAGGTCCGGCCAACGCACTGTGGAAGCCGCCGAGGAGGAAGCGCTGCGGCTCTGCCTGAAGCACACGACCGACTGCCGGATCTACGCTGTCGATGAGGAAGCCGTCGGCACGCCCTACGCGCAGTAGTGCCACCGCATGTTCAGATTGCCACGTCGGTTTCGGCATCGAAGAAGTGCAGTCGCGCAGGATCGACAGCAAGGCGAATCGCGTCTTGCACCTTGGCGCGAGTGGTTGGGTCGACGGCGGCCACCATGGTGTCCTCGCCCACCCGCACGTCCAAGAGAATCTCAGACCCGAGCTGCTCCACCACCTCCACCTTGGAGTCGAACGTCAGCCCCGCGGGATCGGCGGTACTGGCGACGTGCAGGTTCTCCGGCCTCACCCCCATCGTCAGGCGTCGGCCGATGTGCGACCGCAGGCGCCCTGCGAGCGGCGCCGGCACCTCGATCTCGAGCCCGGCGTTCCTGGCCGTGACGCGGCCGTCGCCGTCGGCAATCATCACCGTCGAGAAGTTCATGGCCGGCGAGCCGATGAACCCCGCCACGAACTTGTTGGCGGGTTGATTGTAGAGGTCGAGCGGCTCACCCACCTGCTGCACCAGGCCGTCCTTCATAACCACGACGCGATCGCCGAGCGTCATGGCCTCGACCTGATCGTGGGTCACGTAAACGGCCGTGGTACCGAGCCGCAGGTGCAGCTTCTTCAGCTCGACACGCATCTGTACGCGCAGTTTGGCATCGAGGTTGGACAGCGGCTCGTCGAACAGAAATACGCGCGGGTGGCGCACTATGGCGCGGCCCAGTGCCACGCGCTGACGCTGCCCGCCGGAGAGCTGGCGCGGCTTGCGCTTCAAGAGTTCGCCGATGCCGAGAATGTCGGCCGCCTCTCTGACACGATTGCCGATCTCGCTGCGGTCGAATTTGCGCATCTTGAGGCCGAAGGCCATGTTGTCGAACACGCTCATGTGCGGGTAGAGCGCGTAATTCTGGAACACCATGGCGATGTCGCGGTCCATCGGCGCCAGGTCATTGATCACCTGGCCGTCGATGGAGATGAACCCCGAGCTGATCGCCTCGAGCCCGGCGATCATCCTGAGCGTCGTGGTCTTGCCGCAGCCGGACGGCCCGACGAACACCACGAACTCCTTGTCACGGATCTGCAGGTTGAAGTCCCTGACGGCGTGGACGCTTTCGTAGAACTTGTTGATGTCCTTCAGGACGACCTGTCCCATTCGCTCTCAACCGCCTCCCATCGGCCCGCGCCTACCACCTCTCGCCCGTTTGCTGTGAGAGGAATTCAACCCTTCACCGAGCCCGTCAGGCCCGCCACGTAGTGCTCGACGAAGAACGAGTAGGCGATCGCCACCGGGACCGATCCCAGCAGCGCGCCTGCCATCAGCGGGCCCCAGAAGAACACGTCGCCCCGGATCAGCTCCGATGTGACCCCGACCGGCACGGTCTTCTGCTCAGCCGAGGACAGGAACACAAGCGCGTAGATGAACTCGTTCCAGGACAGCGTGAAAGCGAAGATGCCAGCCGACAGGATGCCTGGAATCGCCACCGGAATGATGATGTAGAGCATGGCCTGCCAGCGCGAGGCGCCGTCGATGCGCGCGCACTCCTCCAGCTCCTTGGGCACCGCCTTGAAGTAGCCCATCATCAGCCAGGTGCAGAACGGAATGAGAAAGGTCGGATAGGTCAGGATCAGCGACCACGGCGTGTCACCCAGGCGGTAGTTGCGGATCATTTCCGCGAGCGGGATGAACAGCAGCGTCTGCGGCACCAGGTAGGTGACGAAGATGCCGGTGCCAAGGCTGCCGGCGAACGGGAAGTTCAACCGCGAAAGCGCGTAGCCGGCGAACACGCCGCACACCAGTGAGATGGCCGTAGACGCCAGCGCGATGACCATCGTGTTCCACAACCAAGACGCAAACAGCGTCTCCTCGAACAGGAACCGGACGTGATCCCACGTCGGTTTCCAGGTCCAGAACGGATTATAGTTGACCGAATTCCAGGGCCGGTACAGCTCGCCGTCCGGCCTCACCGTGGTGATGATCATCCAGTAGAACGGGAACAGCAGGAACACCAGGAAGAAGGCCATCGGCAGATAGAAGAAGACCCATCGTCTCCATTTGGCGCCTTCGATCATGCTCAGCGCGTCTCCACTCGGCGGATGTAGAGCAACTGCACGATCACGACCAGGAACAGGATCGGGAACATGGCGAGCGAGATGGCCGCCCCTTCACTGAGCAGTCCGGTGCCGACGCCGATCTGGTAGGCGTAGGTCGCAAACAGGTGCGTCGCATTCGCCGGACCGCCGCCGGTCATTACGTAAACGATTTGGAAGTCCGCGAAGGTCTGGATCACCGAGAACAGGACCACCACCATCGTCACCGGCAGCAGCAACGGCCAAGTGACGTACCAGAACCGTTGCCAGGGCTTGGCGCCGTCGATGGCGGCAGCCTCGTTGAGTTCGGGGCTGATGGTCTGCAGTCCGGCCAGCAGGCTGATGGCGAAGAACGGCACCCCGCGCCAAATGTTGATCACTATGATCGATGCCATGGCGAGGTCGGGGTCGCCCAGCCAGTTGATGCGGCCGGTGATGAGCCCGAGTTGGAACAGCAGCCAGTTGATGACACTGAACGTGGGGTCGAACATCCACTTCCAGGCGAAGGTCGACAGCACGGTCGGGATGATGAAGGGCAACAGGATGAAGGCGCGGGTGAAGGCCTTGCCCTTGAAATGGCGATTGAGCAGCATCGCCAGCCACAGCCCGAGCGATAGCTTGAAGACGGTGGTGACGCCCGTATAGAGGAACGTGTTGTAGACGGCTGTGCGGAAGATGCCGTCGTTGAAGATCTTGTAGTAGTTGGCGAGGCCTACGAAATCTCCGGGCACCCCCACGCGTGAGCTGGTCACCGACAGCATGATGCCGCGCACGAACGGGTAGGCGATGAAGAGACCGAGCAGCACCATGGTCGGCACGAGCAGCACGAACGCGAGCCACCGCTCGTCCTCGAGCAGACGCTGCCGCCGGGGCGGAGGCGCTTCGCGCAACGTGCGTGGTGACGGCACTTACTGCCATGTTCGTTTCTCAGCGGAACCGCGCCTCCGCAAGTCGTGCCGGCCGTGCGAACCAGCTGCAACTTGCGAAGGCGTTGATGCTTAACCTCGGCCCATCATGCCGAGTGCCTCAGACGTAGACCCGCTTGAGCTCACCTTCGGCCCACTTGACGGCATCTTCGGGCGACATGCCCTGCACGGCTTTGGCGTACATGTCGATGATGATGTACTTTGAGAGCACCTCGCCTGCTTTCGCGCTGGATGGGCCGGCGTACCCCGGCGTAAGCCCGAGCTTGCCGGCGACCTTGTAGGGGGTCATGACGGGATCCTCGTCCCACACCTTGTGCTTCTCCCACTCCGCCGTGCACGGGGTGGCGAAGCCCTTCTGCGAGAGGAACCACTTCTCATAGACCGCCCGGGAGTGCGCCCACCGCAGGAAGTTCTTGGCCGCGTCCTGGTTCTTGGAATAGGTCGGCAGCACGTGGCTGTGGTAGGTGTGCATGGCAAACTGCCCGGCCGGCCCTTTGGGCAGCGGCGCGTGCAGGATGTCGGTCTTAAGTTGCGCACCCTTTTCGGTGATGTACTTGTCGGGGTTGCGCAGCAACTCGATGTAGATCGAGGCGCCGTTCAGCGTGGCACTGATGGTCTGCGAGAGGAAGGCGCGATTGTTGTTGGTGTCGTCCCAGGCAAGGCCGCCTTCGTCGTGCGCATCCTTCCAGAACCCGGTCATGAACTTGACGGACTCGATGGCTTCCTTGCTGTTGATGGCTACCGTCTTGCCGTCGGCCTCGACCTCCTTGCCGCCCCACGACCACAAATAGGGATAGGCGAATGTCGGGGCGTCGCCAAAGGTGTGGCCCAGTGTCTGCCCGATCGGCCGGCCTTTGGCTTTGAGCTTCTTGCCGACTTCGCGGTACTGCTCCCAGGTCTCGGGAAACGTATTGGCTCCGACCTCTGCGAACCACGACTTGCGGTAGGCGATCATGCCGCCGATGATGGCCCACGGCATGGATATCCATTTGTTGCCGGCGGCCGAGTTCGCCTTGACAAGGGGATAATGCCCGCCCTCGGCCTTGCCCAGCGTCTCGACCAGCTCCGTCAGGTCCACGCAACTGGCGGCATACAGCTGAGGGTGATTGTTGTTGAGCATGATCAGGTCGGGACCTGCGCCCGACTGGATCGCCGATGTGATGCGCGGCTGCAGGTCGTTGGCGTTGACCGTCTCGAATGTGACCTTGATCCCCAGAGCCTTCTCGGCCTCGGGCAGCATCTCCTTGCGCAGCAGCTGATCGGACGCGGGCACGAAATCGTTCCACCGCAACCAGTGCACCGTCGTGCCCTGCGCGTAGGCGGGCGCCATGCCGGTGGCCAGGATACCGGCTATTCCACCGGTCTTGGCAGCCAGCGCGCCTGCGCCCGATGCTTTCAGGAATTTGCGGCGAGTGACTTTACGCATTGGCTTTCCTCCCTGCATTTTTGTCAGTTTCGCTACAGGTTCCGCACTCTAGGAACTTGCCCATCAACATACAAGCTGCATCGACGTTGGGTCGGAGCACCGCGCAACACAAGGTGCTGCGCAACATGGCCTTGGGTGCGGGGTGCGCCGTTATCGTCGTGCAACTCCGGCTCCAGTTGGCCGGCGCCTCGACGCTAGTGCACGATCGACCATCCAGCGCGGTTGTCTGAATGCCGGTTACACGCGCTGCAATCGCGCTGCAGCCTCGACTTGCCGTCTGCACATGCGGCAATCGATCGTCGCAACGGTGGACCGCGACCTAAGCCGCCGCATCGACCTGGAACGGCTCGATGCTCAGGCCCTCCGGCGCGAGCGTGACAAAGCTCTGCGGCGGTACGGCGCTCCAGTCGTCGCGGCCGTCGTCCAGCGGCTCGGAGACGATCAGCGTGCCGGCCCTGCTCTTGCGATCGCGCACGTAGAGCGTCTCGGGGGTGGCGTCGGAGGCGTGGCGCAGCGCGTAGATGCGCCGCCCGTCGCTCAGCGCCGCCGTCACCCGCAGCGGGTCGCGCACGCCCGCGCCGCGCATGGCTTCGTCGATGAAGCGCATGGTGGCCGCACAGGCCCGCTGCGGGTCGGCCTCGAGCCCGTTCGCCAGCAGCAGCAGGAAGATGACCTCGCTGTCGGTGGTGCCCTGCCGATGCACGAACAGCGCATCGGGGATCGCCATCTCGATCCTGCGGCGCACCCGGTCCCAGCCGCCGATGCTGCCGTTGTGCATGAACATCCAGTTGCCGTAGCGGAAGGGATGGCAGTTGGCGCGCGTGGTGGCGGTGCCGGTCGAGGCGCGCACGTGCGCGAAGAACAGGCCGGATTTGATCTGCCGCGCGAGCGATAGCAGGTTCTCGTCGCTCCAGGCCGGACGCACGTCGCGGAAGAGGCCGGGCTCCTCCCGCTCGCCGTACCAGCCGAGGCCGAAGCCGTCGCCGTTGACGGCGTTCTTCGCCTCGCGACTGTGCCGGCTCTGCACCACCAGGCTCTGCCGCGGCGTGGTGACGAACTCGTCGAGAAAGATCGGCTCACCGAGATAGGCGACCCACCGGCACATGCGGGCTCCTCCGTCTTGTTGGCTGCGCTGGCGACCCTACCCCGGCGCCGCGCCCTCGCTACCTACCTGCAGGCAAAGCGCGACCGTCAGCAGGGCGGCCGCAGCCAGGGCCCCAATCGTGCGCACGTGGTTCCAGTTCGTCCAGTCCGTCAGATAGCGGCTCCACAGGCTGGCGCCTTCCGCGCTGTCCGGCGCCACCGCCGCCAGGGCGTCGTTGAGCGGCACGTTGAACACCATCGTCACCAGGAACGTCCCGGCCAAGTAGAGCAGCGCCCCGGTCAGCAGCAGCGCCGCGCCAGGCTCCTGCCAGTAGATCAGCGCAACAACGACCAGGATGGCGCAGGCCCCCGCCGTGCCGAGAAATGCGCCGAGGAACCACGGGTTGATCACCACCACGTTGATCGACTGCATGGCGGCGATGCCCTGCGGCGGCGGCAGCTTGCCGAGCGCGCCCATGACGAAGGTCGAGAACGCGAAGAACGCTCCGGCGATCAGGCACGAGCCCAGTACCGACAGCAAGGTCAACACGAAAAAGAAGCCGTTGCTCATTCGCGCGTCTCCTTAGCAAAGCTTGCCGCCGCCGGCACAGCCGCCCAGTTGAACCACAAAGCGCAGGCAGCCGTGCACCCTGCTTGGCCAACAACTGTGTCGGCGCCGCGACTGAGGCACCACCCGGCCCGACCTTGCCTTGCTTCAGCCAGGGAACCTGTGTCAGCTTCCCCGGTCGCTTGTTGCAACCCGGCGGTGCGGCGATGAAGCTTTATGACAGCGCATTCAGCCCCTTTGCGCGCAAGGTGCGGCTGGTCCTCGAGCACAAGGGGCTCGCCTTCGAGGCGGTGGACGGCTTGCTCAAGTCCAGCCACGAGGCGCTCAAGGCCGTGAACGGCCGTGTGGAGGTGCCGGCCGTGGTCGACGGCGGCATCGTCGTCGTCAACTCGGCCGACATCGTCGCCTACCTCGAGTATCGCTATCCCGAGAGGCCCGTCTACCCCCGCTCCGCCGCCGCGCGCGTGCATGCGCGGGCCTGGGAACGCGCGGCCGACACGCTGATCGACGCGATCCTCATCAACATCTCCTACTGGCGCTGGGCCGAGCGGCCCGACGTCATGCCGGAAGGCCTGCTGGGGGCCGCCCGCAAGGAGCTTGGGCTCGTCTATGCCAGGCTCGAGCAGGACCTGACCAACCGGGAGTTCGTGTCCGGCGAGCCCTCCATCGCCGATTTTGCGCTGTTCCCGCATCTCGTCGCCGCCAAAGCCATGCAGGTGGCCTTCTCGCCGGACGAACACCCCAAAGTCGCTGGCTGGTTCGAGCGCATGCGCAAGCTCCCCGTCTGCGTGGCCGACATGCAGCGCGCCCGCGCGTTGATGGCCCAAATCCGCCAGCTCGACGTGGAGCGGCGGCGCATTTTCTGGCGCGGCGACCGCATCGAGTGGATGCTGGCACACGGGTTCCACGACTGGTTCATGCGTGAAATCGCGCAAGACCGCGTACTCTGGCCAGGGCCCGCGCTGCCCGCCCCGCTCGCCGGCTGAGCCTTGGCCCAAGCGGGCCACGCGGTGGCTCGTATGTCTTCCTTTTGCCCCAAGTTGGCTGCAATGTTGCAACTCATGTGCTCGGTTCGTGGCAGGGGCTAGCAGTGGGCAGAGCCATAGTCCTTCTTACGTGCCTTCTGGCGGCAGCCGGCATCGCTGGCTACACGTACTATTCGGAGAAGGCCGCCAACCAGACGCCCGTCTACACGGTGCTGGTGCCGCAGCGCGCTCCCGAGCAGGCGCCGCCGCCCCAGCCTGCCCCGGTGCCTCCGCACAAGGCCACGATCACGGCGGGCGACCGTGCCTCGATCGCCCGCGAGCTGCAGCGCGAGCTGAAGCGCGTCGGCTGCTACAACGGCGAGATCAACGGCATCTGGACCACGTCGAGCCGCATGGCGATGAAGGCCTTCACCGACGAGGTCAACGCCTCGCTGCCGATCGACAATCCCGACTACATCCTGCTGAGCCTCGTGCAGCAGCGCCAGGGCACCGTCTGCAATACGACAGACGTCAAGGCCGCGCCGCCGCCGGGCGACAGGGCCGCGCAGCCGGGTGACAAGGCTGCCCCTCCAGGCGAGAAGTCCACCACCACTGTCGGCTCCGCTGTGCCGGCAGCAGCTGCTGCAGCCGCGGTCGGCGCACTTGCTGCCACCACTCCGCCCGCCGCCCCGAAGGCCGATCCCAAAGCCAACGCCGCCGATGACCGACCCCGCCCTGCGACAACGGCTCCCGCGCCAGCGGAGACGAGCCCCAAGTCGGCGCAGCCCGACAAAGGGCCGCGCGCCGCCGGCGGCCCGGTGCCGTCGGAGGGCGTTTACGAGCGCCAGTCCAACCGCCAGGCCAAGCGCTCCAAATCGCGCCCGCCCAAATTCGTGCGCAACGTCCTGCGCGCGCTCGGCTTCCGCTGAAGCCGCAGCTTCCCCACCTCTTGGCAACCCACGGCTTGAAATTGTGCGGCCGCGGCGCGATCTGTCACCGGCAACGGCGTTGGGCGAGAGGCATGCGCCTGCTCGACACTGGGGAACGCACAAGGTCTGTCGGGTCCATATGCCAGCCATAATCTCCGTCTCCGGCGTCTCGAAAACCTACGCCGCCGGCTTCCGCGCTCTCAAGGACATCGACCTCGACATCGCGCGCGGGGAGATCTTCGCCCTGCTCGGCCCCAACGGCGCCGGCAAGACGACGCTGATCGGCATCGTCTGCGGCATCGTCAACGCCACCAGCGGCACCGTCTCCGTGGACGGCCACGACATCGCCAAATCCTATCGTGCGGCCCGCTCGCTGATCGGGCTTGTGCCGCAGGAGCTGAGCACCGACGCCTTCGAGAGCGTGTGGGCCACCGTGAGCTTCAGCCGCGGCCTGTTCGGCAAGCCGCGCGATCCAGCCTACATCGAGAAGGTGCTCAAAGAGCTGTCGCTGTGGGACAAGAAGGACAGCCAGATCATCACGCTGTCGGGCGGCATGAAGCGCCGCGTGCTGATCGCCAAGGCGCTCGCGCACGAGCCGCAGATCCTGTTCCTCGACGAGCCGACGGCCGGCGTCGACGTCGAGCTACGCAAGGACATGTGGCAGATCGTGCGCGACCTCAGAAGCTCGGGCGTCACCATCATTCTCACCACGCACTACATCGAGGAGGCGGAGGAGATGGCCGACCGCGTCGGCGTCATCAACAAGGGCGAGCTGATCCTGGTCGAGGAGAAGAACGAGCTGATGCGCAAGCTCGGCAAGAAGCAGCTGACCCTCTATCTGCACGGCCGCCGCACCGAGCTGCCGGCGCACCTGCAGGGCCGGGGGCTCGAGCTCAACGCCGACGGCAGCGAGCTCGTCTACACCTACGACACGCGCGCCGAGCGCACCGGCATCACCACGCTGCTCAAAGACCTGAGTACCGCCGGCATCACCTTCCGCGACCTCAACACCACGCAAAGCTCGCTCGAGGACATCTTCGTCAACCTGGTGCGGAGCGCCAAATGAATTTCCATGCCGTCCGCGCCATTTACTCGCAAGAGATGGCCCGCACCCGACGCACGGTGATGCAGAGCATCCTCTCGCCGGTGATATCCACCTCGCTCTATTTCGTCGTGTTCGGCGCGGCCATCGGCTCGCGCATCACCGAGATCGAAGGGGTGAGCTACGGCGCCTTCATCGTGCCCGGCCTGATCATGCTGTCGCTGCTCACCCAGAGCATCGCCAACGCCTCGTTCGGCATCTACTTTCCGAAGTTCACCGGCACCATCTACGAGATTCTCTCCGCCCCGGTATCGGCCGCCGAGATCGTGCTCGGCTACGTCGGCGCCGCCGCCACCAAGTCGATGATCCTCGGCCTCATCATTCTCGCCACCGCCGGACTGTTCGTGCCGCTGCGCGTCGCCCATCCGTTCTGGATGCTGACATTTCTGGTGCTCACCGCCGTGACCTTCAGCCTGTTCGGCTTCATCATCGGCATCTGGGCGGACGGCTTCGAGAAGCTGCAGGTCATTCCCGCTGCTGGTGATCACGCCGCTGACGTTCCTCGGCGGCAGCTTCTACTCGATAAACATGCTGCCGCCGTTCTGGCAGAACGTCACCCTGTTCAACCCCGTCGTCTATCTCGTCAGCGGCTTTCGCTGGAGCTTCTATGAGGTGGCCGACGTGAGCGTGGGCTTGAGTCTCGCCATGACGCTCGGCTTCCTCGGCCTGTGCCTTGCCACCGTGTGGTGGATCTTCCGCACCGGCTACCGGCTGAAGACGTGATCAGATCTGTCATCCCGGCCAAGCGATCGCTTGCGGCGTGATCTCTGGACGGGGTCTGCCGCACGCACAACAATTGCGGCAGATCCCCGATGGCCTCCGCAACAGCGGAGGCTTCAGATGACGGGTTGCTGCAAAACCAGGCCTAATACTTGGGCCAGAACAGTGACAGCACCAGCACCACGCCCAGCGCCACCAAAGCATTCAAGCCGTTGAGAACTGGGCTGGCAAAGACTTCGATGCTGAGCCCGACGAGCGCAGCGACTGCACCCCACAGGAGCACATTGAACAGCCAGTCCGAGAAGGTATTGAGCATTGCGACCCCTCCCACGATGACCCGCGCACGAAGCTTAGCACCGACAACGGACGAATAGGGGGGGTCATCTAGCAAGTGCGAAGGTGGGACAAATCCTGAGCGGTGGCGTCGGGTTACCCCTCCGCCTGAAGCCCACCATGACGTTGCACGCTCGCACGTGCGGCACCGGGGTGGTGCGCGTCACGCGGATGCGCCGACCGCCTCGCTCCTCGTTGCCGGCCGTTCCAGAACGAAAATGGCGGCAATGCTGACGATGCCGGCGAGCAGCAGCCCGGCATCCTGGTACACCCCCAGAAGGAACGTTGCGCTCGGTGGCCTAGACTAGGCGGCCTTGCGCTGATCCGACGGCAGGATGGAATCCAGCACGATCATGCTGATCATGCGGCCATCCATGGCGATGACGCCGCGCACGAACTCCTTGGCCATGTCGGAGGCCACGTCGGGCGTCGGCTGGATCTGGTTCTCCGTCACCGTGAAGATGTCGGACACACCCTCCACCAGCAAGCCCACGGTTTGCTGGGCGATCTGAACCACCACGATGGCATGCCGCGCGCTCGGCTGCGCCGGGGTGAATCCCAACCGCGCGGCCAGGTCGACGATCGGCAGCACCGTGCCGCGCAGGTTGATGACGCCGCACACGAACGACGGCGCCTGCGGCAGCGGGGTGGCCTGCGTCCAGCCGCGGATCTCGCGCACCGACATGACGTCGATGCAGAATTCCTGGGTACCGATGCGGAACGCGATCAGCTCCTGGCCTTTCGCTCCGTCCGTTTTGGTCATGTCGATCATTGGGATGTTTCCGTCTGCTTCAGAACCCACGCCTATGCTTCCGGTCCGCTCCAAACCGCCCAAGGCTTTCCGCTAGAGCGTCGGAGCGTCGAATTCGCAACCGCCAATTCGGCTGGAAACAGATTGCGGCTTGTTCGTTAACGACTGGTTATTTTGCGTCGCTGGGGGCGGCCAGAATTGCGGGTGTTGCAGGCAACCATGACCGTGTTGCCGCGGCGCCGGCCCGCCAGCGCCCCAGCTCGCAAATGCGGTCTCGGATGTGCCAACGCGAGGCCATGCCAGGCTACGGCAGTCGAAGCCCCGGCAACGGACCTGGGCGATAATCGGGCCACAGGGGGCAAGAGTGCCAGATTCGGGCTCCCGCGATGCGCGTGGACTGGCGCCCCGGCGCCGCGTTGAAACGAATGTTCATGGTTATGATCCTTCATGCCGCGACGCGGTTGAGAGCGACGTCGAAGACATCGAAGTTGCGCAGCTGGCCCTCGGGCCAGGTGACCCTGCGATTGACGATCATCGGCACCACCTGCTCGGTGAGCCCTCCGTGCGAGCGCAGCGGCTCGGTCAGGCCGGAAAGGTCGTGCCGTGTCGCGCTGGTGCCGAGCACCTTGTGCTTTGTCGAGATGACGACGATGTCGCCGATGCGGTCCGCCGGCAATTCGAAGCGTGCGCATGCGGTCGCGCTGTCGCACACCATCTGCACCCCGTCGAGCACGGCCAGCTCCTCGAGTAGCGCCGTCCGGTCGGCGCCTTGCGGCAGGTAGACGGTGGCGAAGGAGCCGAGCGCGCCGTGATGCGCCACGTAGGGGTCGGTGATCGGCAGGATGACGCGCGCCTTGCCCTCGCCCAGCCGCCTGTCCATCCAATCCTGCAGGTAGATCACGTCGGGCTCGCCCGAGGCCAGATGCTTGTCGTTCATACCGTGGTCGGCCGTGAGCGCGACAACCGAGCCGAGCTCGTCGAGCTCGCCGATGTAGCGGTCCATCATGGCGTAGAACCTGTTGGCCACGTCGCTGTCCGGCCCCGCCTTGTGCTGGATGTAGTCGGTCGTCGACAGGTACATGACGTCCGGCTTGAACGTCTTCGCGAGCTTGACGCCGGCGGCGAACACGAACTCGGATAGATCTGCCGAATAGACCTCCGGCAACGGCAGGCCGACGAATTCGAGCACGTTCTCGATCCCGTTCTCGGCGAGCGTTGCCTTGTCGGCCTTCTCGGAGGAGAAGGCGATCGAGCGTCTGCTGTTCGGGTCGAGCCCGTTGCCGAGCAGCGTGCGCAGCTTGTCCTTGGCGGTGACGACCGCGACCCTAGCGCCAGCCTCCTCGAAGGCCTGCATGATGGTCCCGGCACGCATGAAGCGCGCGTCGTTCATCATCACTTCCTGGCCTGCGGCGCGATCGTAGAAGTAGTTGCCGGCAATGCCGTGCACGGCTGGCGGACGGCCCGTAATGATCGAGATGTTGTTGGGGTTGGTGAAGCTCGGAATGACGGAGTGGGCCAGGCGATGCGAGCCGGTCTCGAGCAGGCGATCCAGGTTCGGCGCCAGGCCGCGGGCGATCGCAGCCTCGATATAGCCGGGCTCGGAGCCGTCGATGCACACAACCACAGTTGGAGCAATCGGGTGACGATACGCACGACCATTGGCAGTCACTAAGGCGGGTCCGTGCTTAGCCATGGCTCTTTCTTTCCAGAGTCGCGCCCGCATTGGCGCCACTGGGTGTTTGGCCCTCGATGTTGGCGGGGGCTCGCCGTTGAGTCTAGGCGGGCGGCGTTAGACCCCGGCGCAAGAGGTCAGCGGATCATGGCACAAACGCGGGATGTCGTCAGGTCAGCAGCCAGGACGTGCCGACGTCTGCGGCGCATTCGCTCAACATCCGCTTCCACCTCAACAGCACGCCTTTATGTGGTGGCGCGTACGTCCGTTGCTACTCTGACTCCGCAAGAAGTCGAGCGGGATCACCTACTTCGGTTCAGTGCCGGATTCGGACACCTTCCCACCACCAACGACCGACGCTGAAACACCTGCCGCTTGGATTGCCTAGGCGGCTACTTCTTGACCTAGGGTTTATGGAAGCAACTTCTTCTCGATAATCTGGCGTCTGCGCTACATTCTGTATACATACCGATATGTTCGAGCGCGCGCCTACCAGGCGGGGTGAAAAAGAACCAAGCCGCAAAAACGGCTGCACCGATCATTACGGTGAATATCTGCACGGCAAGCCCACCCATAGTCGTCCTATGACGCTGCAAGGGAGAGCCATTGAATGTGCGACGCATGGCCCCCGACCCATGAAGCTTCACCCGTCAGCGTGCCGGGAAGCCGGAAAGGCCTGGTAAACGCGGCCGGGTGCGAGGATTTGAACTTTTTTGATGGTTAATTTTTCCGAGTTTTTCATGCTGACGGGAAGCGATCGCTCGGCCTTCGAGGATTGCAACGGCCGATGTCCGAAAGGGACCGGCAAGTCAATGGGAACGCGCCGGCTTGACCGCCTGCGGTCCGGTCGCCTCCGCAGCCGGGTCGAGCTCCCGGAAGGCGCTCTCCAAGAGGTGCTTGAGCCGCACCTTGCCGATCGCCGACAGGCGCTCGACCGGCATGCACAGCGCGGCAACGCATACCTGGCCGTTGTCGAAATCGACTTCCATGGCCAGCACATCCGCGTTGGGGTCCCAGTCGCACTGGTCCTGCGGCGCAGTCCACTCGCGCAAGCGGTTGATCTGGATGCCTTCCAGCGACCCTGTCAGGCCAAGGTCGTAGCAGCGAAAGAAGTTGGTCGTATCGAACTCCCGGCTGTCCGCCACCGGCACAAAGCCACGGCAGGCGGCCGCTTCGGTGCCGCGCTCCACGCACGTGAACCCCAGGAAGCGATCGATGACGCGGGTCCGCACGGGCTGCGTACAGGCCCCGGGAGTCGCCCACTGTTGCATGAGCAAGCGCTTGTCCAAGCTGACCGTCGAGCCGCAGTCGACCAGCGATCCATCGGCCACATCCTGCGCGCGCAGCGGCGCCAACAGCCCGCCTGCAAGCAAGGCCATCAGGGCGGCCAGCACAACCCGCACCCCCCAACCCCGTCGCCAGCCGAAATTCATGCTCAGCACTCCTCAGTCGACTTCGCGCACCGAGACGACGTGGAAGGTGCGCAGAACCCCGTCCTGCTCCTTGATCGACACGTATTCGCCCGGGATGAAGGCATGGGTGTCGAAGCGGAATCCGGCCTCGTCGTGGCCCGCATCGCCGTGGATGTCGTAGTGGAACGCCCAGCCCCCGCGCGTGTGCACGATATGCCCAACCTCCTCGGCCTCGTGCGCCCAGAATCGGCGCACGCGACAGCTCTGCTTGAGCTCCTTCCAGGCGTCGACGTCGATGCGGCCCTTGCGGTCGAGCGGGGCGATGAAGTCGTATCCACGCTCGCGACTGCCGTCCGGAAACTCATGGTCCCTGGCAAGCTCCAGGCGCACCCGGCGCAGCAGCTGCTCGTGTTTAGTCATCGGCAAACCTCCTTGCGACGCGTTCGGCGTGCTGCCGGCCAATGTCTAGCCGGCGCTTGCGCGCGACATTGACCCTGATCAAGCAGGCATGGGGTTGCCGCAGCTAAGCCGGCATGGGCTCGTAGACAGTTGAACGGAGACGGCTCCCGGCCGTTACTGGCTGGAGCAAGAGACGGAAGACGGCATGCTATGACCTACGCCACGCGCGCCCATCAGCCGGGTCAGACCGCATGAGCCCGAGCGCCGGAAGCCCAACGCGCGCTGTGGCCGAACCCGATCAGGCCGCGGCGATCGCGTTCCTCGCCGATCCGGCATCCTATGCCGGCGTCGACCGTGTCGTGCGGCTGGAGACCCACGCCAACCTGGTGTTCCTGGCCGGCTCCGAGGCATGGAAGATCAAGCGGGCAGTGCGGTTCCCCTACATGGATTTCTCCACGCTCGCCAAGCGCCGCGCCGCGTGCGAGCGCGAGGTTGAGGTCAATCGCCGCTTCGCGCCGGAGCTCTATCTCGGCTGCGTCGCCATCAGCCGCACGCCGGGCGGCACCCTGGCCTTCGGCACCGAAGGCGAGATCGTCGAATGGGCCGTGCACATGCGCCGCTTCGAGCAATCGGCGCTGCTGAGCAACATTGCGGCGAAGGGCCCCATTCCCGGCGAGGTCGCGAGACTGCTCGGAGACGTCGTGCACGACTGCCACCAACGGGCCGAACGCGCGGCGGCGCCCTCTGGCACGGGGCCCATCGAGCATATTGCAACCGATGTCGCCCGCGCCCTTGCCAAGGCCGAGGCGTTCGACCCAGCCGATGCCGCTCGCTTCCAGCATCGCATCGGCGACCTCCTGCAGCGCGCGGCCTCGATCCTGGACGAACGCGCCCGCCGCGGCTGCGTGCGCCGGTGCCACGGCGATCTGCATCTCGCCAACATCGTCATCTGGCGGCAGCAACCCATGTTGTATGACGCCATCGAGTTCGACGAGGCGATCGCCACCGTCGACACGCTCTACGATCTGGCATTCCTGCTGATGGACCTCGACCTGCACACGCAAAGGCCGTCGGCCAACATCGTCCTCAACCGCTACCTGTGGCGCGGCCGGGAGGACCTCGACCTGCAGGGCCTAGCGGCAATGCCCGCGTTCTTGGCCCTGCGCGCCGGTGTCCGCGCCATGGTGACGGTCGACCGGGCCGCGCAGGAAGACAATGACGCCCGGCAAAAGGACCTGAGCCGCGCGCAACGCTATTTCCGGGCCGCGCTCGGCTATCTCGAGCCCGCGCCGCCCGGCCTGATTGCTGTCGGTGGCCTGTCAGGAACCGGCAAGACCACGCTCGCTGCGGTGCTCGCCCCGCTTCTCGGCAGCGCGCCCGGTGCCGTGCATCTGCGCAGCGATCTCGAGCGCAAAGCGCTTGCCGGCGTCGGCGAGACCGAGCACCTGCCCGAGCAGGCCTACACCAGCGAAGCCCGCACCCGCATCTACCAGGTGCTGCGCGACCGCGCCCGCCTGGTGCTCGCCGCTGGCCATTCGGTGATCGTCGATGCCGTGTTCGCTGAGGAAGGCGAGCGTGACGCCATCGCTGAGGTTGCCGCCGGCCTCGGCGTGGAATTCCGCGGGCTGTGGCTGGAAGCGGACCCGGCCAAGCTCATCGCTCGCGTGGCCGCACGGCACCAGGATGCCTCCGACGCCACACCGGACACCGTGCGCGCCCAGCTGCTGTCCGACATAGGCGAACTATCGCCCGCATGGGCCCTGCTGGACGCGAGTGACACGGCGCCTGCAACCTTGCGCCGCGCAACCGAGGCGCTCGGCCTCGCCCACGAGGCGACCGCGAAGGATCAGCCGGCATGACCGTGCGCAATCTCGACTTCCTGCTGAAGCCGCGCTCGATTGCGCTTATCGGCGCCAGCCCGCGGCCCGGCAGCGTCGGCCTGATCACCGCCCGCAACCTTCTCGCCGGCGGCTTCAAGGGACCCGTTTGGCTGGTGAACCCCAAGCATGCCGCGATCGACGGGCACGCCTGCTTCCCCTCCATCGCCGCGCTGCCGGAAGCGCCGGACCTGGCGGTGATCGTCACCCCGCCCGACACGGTGCCTCAACTCATCGGCGACCTCGGCAGCAAGGGCACCCGCGCGGCGCTCGTGATCACCGCCGGCGTCCGCGACGCGCTCAAGCGCGACATGCTGGAAGCGGCCAGGCCACACCTATTGCGCATCCAGGGGCCCAACTGCCTGGGCCTGATGCTGCCCCGCATCGGCGTCGATGCCAGCTTCTCGCATTGCCCGCCGCTTGCCGGCGACCTCGCCTTCCTGTCGCAGTCCGGCGCACTGATCACGGCAATCGTCGACTGGGCGCGCGGGCGCAACATCGGCTTCAGCCACGTCGTCTCGCTCGGCGACATGGCCGATGTCGATTTCGGCGATCTGCTCGACTATCTGGCCGCCGACACCCAGAGCCGGGCCATCCTGCTCTACATGGAGAGCATCACCAACGCCGCGAAGTTCATGTCGGCGGCGCGGCGGGCGGCACGCTCCAAGCCCGTGATCGTGGTCAAGTCCGGGCGCAGCGCGACGGGCGCCAAGGCGGCGCTGTCGCACACGGGCGCGCTGGCCGGCACCGATGCCGCCTACGAAGCCGCCTTCCGCCGCGCCGGCGTGCTGCGGGTGCGCGAGCTGACGGAGCTCTTCAGCGCGGCCGAGGTTCTGGCGCGGCATCCCGTGCTCACGGGCGAGCGCCTGGCGGTGCTAACCAACGGCGGCGGCGCCGGCGTGCTCGCCGCCGATCACCTGGGCGACCTCGGCGGCACGCTCGCCACCCTCTCCCAAGCCACGCTGGCCGCGCTCGACGCCGTACTGCCGCCGACCTGGTCGCGCGGCAACCCCGTCGACATCATCGGCGATGCCGGCCCCGAGCGATATATGCGCGTCCTGGAGACGCTGCTCGAGGCCGACGATGACGACGCCGTGCTGGTCGTGAATTGTCCCACCGCGCTCGCTTCCAGCACCGAGATCGCCCAGCAGGTGGCGGCCACCGTAGAACGCCACAAGGCCTCGGGCGGCCGCAAGAAAGCGGTGCTGGCGGCGTGGCTCGGCGATGGGGCGAGCCACGAGGCGCGCGGGTTGTTCGCGCAGAAGGGCATCGGCAGCTTCGCCACCCCGTCCGAGGCGGTCGACGGCTACATGCAGCTCGCGCGCTATTCGCGCGCGCAGGAAGAGCTGCTGCGCACCCCGCCGTCGCTGCCGGCCGACTTCGCCGTCGATCAGGAACGCGCCGGCGCAATCCTTGAAGCGGCGGGCGCTGCCGGGCGCAGCGTGCTGTCCGAGGTCGAGGCCAAAGCGCTGCTCAAAGCCTATGGCATTCCAACCGTGCCGACCGAGGTCGCCCGCGACCCCGACGAGGTCGCAGCCCTTGCCGAGCGCTTCATCGCCGAGCACGGCAGCTGCGTGGTGAAGATCCTGTCCCATGACATCTCGCACAAGTCGGACGTCGGCGGCGTGCGGCTGGGACTGGAGCGCGGCGTGGAGGCGAAGCAGGCCGCGGCCGACATGCTGGAGCGGGCAACGCGCCTCGCGCCGCAAGCCCGCATCGAGGGCTTCACCGTGCAGCCCATGATACGGCGCCCGCGCGCACACGAGCTGATCCTCGGCATGTCCGTGGACGACGCCTTTGGCCCGCTCCTGATGTTCGGCGCCGGGGGCACGGCAGTGGAGGTGCTGCGCGACACCGCGCATGCCCTACCGCCCCTCGATCTCAAGCTCGCCCGCGACCTGATGCGCCACACCCGCGTGTGGCGGCTGCTGCAAGGCTTCCGCGACTGGCCCGCGGCCGACCTCGGCGCCGTCGCCGAGGCGCTGGTGCGGCTGAGCCATCTCGTTTCGCAACACCCAAACATCCGCGAGGTCGACATCAACCCGCTGCTGGCTTACGCCAATGGCGTGATCGCGCTGGACGCCCGCGTGCGCATTGCAGGCGCGGCAGACGCGCCTCGCGTCCCCATGGCGATTAGGCCCTATCCCGCGCACTGGGCGGCCGACGTGGACTTGGGGCCGGCCGGGCGCGCGCGCATTCGTCCGATCCGCCCGGAGGACGAGGCGCTCTACCGCGACTTCTTCGGCAAAGTGACCCCAGGCGACCAGCGCCTGCGCTTCTTCACCGCCGCGCCGGACCTCTCGCACCGCTTCCTGGCGCAGCTCACCCAGATTGACTACGCGCGCGAGATGGCCTTCGTCGCGCTGGCCGGCGACGGCGGGTTGCTCGGCGTCGTGCGCATGGTCGCCGACCCCGACTACACGCGCGCCGAATATGCCGTGCTGGTGAGATCCGACCTCAAGGGCGTCGGCCTCGGCTGGCGGCTGATGCAGCACCTGATCGCCTACGCCAAGGCCGAAGGCTTGCGCCAGTTGCACGGGCTGGTGCTGGCGGACAACACCACCATGTTGCAAATGTGCCGCGAGCTGGGCTTTGCCGTCACACCCGAGCCGGGCGACGCCGGCGTCAAGCGCGTGCGCCTGCAGCTGAGCTGAGAGGCCGATCAGCCCCGCGTCATCAGGTGTGCCCTTGGGCACAGCAGCTCAGCGAACCTGACCATAAGTGACAGTGTGGCTCAAACCTCTGGGACCGTGCCATGACCGCCACCTGGACCGTAAGAGATAGCAACGGCGAACTGGTCGATCGCTTCAGCTGCAAGTCACGTCTCGATGTGGGTCGCAAGGTGCTCCTGCCCACCCGCTACGACGCGTTTCGCCTGCATGTGTCGCCGTCCTATCGCGAAGTCTTCGATCGCGCCCTGGGGCAAGCCTTGCACAGTTACGGCTGGCAGATTGTCCGGGCCAAATCTCCAGGACCAGCCCATCTTCCGCAATCGACGTGCTCCGAAGCTTCAGTGCCGATGGCTTGCTAGGGCGCAACGCCGGGCCCTCTGGCCCGCAGCTGCGGAACTAAGCGGACAATCCTTGTCGAGGTTGACCGTCATCGCAGCTGCAGGAGCGATTACTCACAGCGACCCCGTCAGCGTCATCCACACATCGGCGGCGATGAGCGCCACGCACGTTGCCGCACCGGCCCAGGGAACCCAAGCCGGCGCAACGTAGGCCCCGTGCGGCGCCACGGGATCGCGCCGCTTGATGTGGATGAGCGAGACGTTGACGATGGCGAACACGACGAGGGTGAGCCGCGACGTCACGTCGGCGAGGTGATGCAACGGCAACGTCAACGCCAGGAGCAGCACCAGCGCCGTGGTGACGGCGGTGGCGAACACCGGGGTGCGGGTCGTCTGGCTGACCGCGGCGAAGGCAGCGGGCAATTCGCCCTGCCGCGCCAGGCCATAGAGCACCCGCGACGCCATGATGATCTGCACGATGATGCCGTTGATGGTCGCCGCCACGGCGATCAGGCTCAACGTGCGCGGCGAGGCGCCGGTCAGGCGCTCGAACACCAGCGCCAGCGGCGCGTTCGACTGGGCAAGCTCGCCGGGCCCCACCGCCACCAGCGCGATCCACACGACGCAAATGTAGAGCAGGGTGGAGATGGTAAGGGTGAGAAAGATTGCCCGCGGCAGGTTGCGCTGCGGCTCGCGCACCTCCTCGGCCACATTGGCAATGCCTTCGAAGCCGATAAAGGCGAACACCGCCAGCAGGGTCGTGCTGACGAGCCCCGCCAGCAGGGCCGGACTTGTCGACGTCGGCACGATCTCGGGCAGCCGCGATACGAGCGGCGCATCGGAGGCGATGCCGGCAAACGTGAGAAGCAGCAGGCCGCCGATCTCTATGACCGTCATGGTGCCGGCGAAGCTCACCGACTCCTTGACACCCCAAACCGCGACCGCGCCCATGGCCAGCACGACGCCCGCCACCAGCACCGGCGCAGGCAACGGCAGAAGCACCCCCAAATAGCCGGCGCTGCCGATGCTGATCGCGGCCGCCGACACGATGGCGATGGCAATCACCAGCAACCCGACCGCGGTCGCGACCCTGTCGGAGCGGAAGCCCGCCCGGGCGAAGGCAGCCTCGCCGGCGGCAACCGGAAAGCGGCAGCCAAGCTCCGCGAACGAGGCCGCCGAAAGGGCCATCAGCGCGGCTGCCATGACGAAGGCGAGCGGCGCATGCATGCCGGACCGGGCGGCCGCCGCGCCGATCAGCACATAGATGCCGGCGCCGATGGTGACGCCCAGCCCGTACAGCGTGGCATGCGTCAGCGACAGCGATCGGGCGAGCGTCACCGGAGCCGCCGCATCGGCCTCGAGCAGCGATCCGCCTCGTTCGTTCATGCGCTTTCTCTTTTCTTCCTGCACGCCAGCTCGCAGTCCTTATGGGGCACCGCAGCCCGCGCCTTGATGCGGGTCAACCGCCGCCCTGCACCTGCAGCTTGATCGATATCAATTCGACAACCGCCGCGCGATGCTCAACTGCGATCGCATCGAACAATCGAACATACGGCACCTGGATTGCAGGCAGAGGAGGGTTCGCATGGCACACGTCGCCCACATGCTCGTGGCAAGCGATTTGACGGGCAAGTCGGTGTACCCCCTGCAGCGCGCGGTGCAGCTGAAGGCCGAATCGGACTGCCAGCTCACGGTGCTGCACGTGGTCGAGCACGGCCTCACCTCGCACATGATCGAGAGGCGCCAAGCCGAGGCGCTGTCGGAGCTGGAGAGTTGGAAGCGCGCCTTGCCGGAGGAGAGCCAGCCGGGCATCGGCGTCTCCGTCGTGGTCGGCGACCCGTTCGCCAGCATCGTCGAGGTGCTGCAGACCCGGCAGATCGATATCGTCATGGTCGGCGGGCCTGGCAAGCGCGGCCTCAAGGAGCTTTTCACCGGCACCACGGCCGAGCGCGTGATCCGCTTCAGCCAAGAGCCCGTGCTCATGGTCAACCGGCACCCCAACGGACCTTACAAGCGCGTAGTGGTGGCGATGGACTTTTCGCAGGGTGCCAAGCGCGCGCTGGACTGGGCCTGCCGCATCGCTCCGGAAGCAGAAATAAAGCTTGTGCACGCGTGGCAGTCCCCGCTTTGGGGCCGGGCATCTGAACAGCGCGAAACGGACGCTGCCAACAGGAAACTGCGCGAGCAGGAGGAACGCTACCTCCGAGCCATCGTCGACCAGGTCGGGACGGGCCGTCGGCTGGAGCTGGAAATCGTGGAGGAGAACCCCTTTACGGCGGTGCGAAATGCCATCGGCAATTTCGGCGCGGAGCTGCTGGCAATGGGCACGCACGCCCGCACCCGGATGGCAACCGCGATGGTGGGCAGCCTGGCTCAGGAATTTCTGGCAGCCGGCGCCTGCGACGTTCTGGTGGCGAAGGCTTAGAGCACGTGTGCTTCTTGCAAACCGCACCGATCATGGGGAACGGCGCATGCGAGTTGCAGTTTGCGCAACAGCGGTCCTGGTCTTGCTCGCGACGTTGCACACCGACAGCACAGCCGCGCAGTCGCCGTCGCCCATTGCGAGGGGACGCGCCATTGCCGAGGCGAAGTGCGCGCACTGTCACGCCATCGGCCGCGACGACGAGCGGCCGCACGCCATCGTCATCCCGTTCCGCGATCTGCATACGCGCTTTCCCGTCGAGATGCTGGTCGAGGCGAAAGCAACCGGCATTATTTCCGGCCACGACGAGATGCCGATGTTCGAGCTGCCGGCCGCCGACATCACCGCGCTCCTGGCCTACATCGATAGCTTTGCCCCGGCTGGGTTGCGCTATATTGGACCGTAAGCAGAGCCATGAGAGATAGTGCAGGCCAACGGCTCGCCGTGGCGCTACTTGGATCAAACGAGGATCAGCGCACCAGCGCGAGGCTAATTCGAACCTGATCGTACCCTGATCGTGCAAGGAGCATGACGCCATGTCCTACAAGACCATTCTCGTGCATCTGAACGACCCGCGGCGCGCCGAGGTCGTGCTGGAGCCGGCCGTCGAGCTGGCGACCCGCTACAATGCCCACCTCATCGGGTTGCATGTCTATGCCAGCACGCCGGCCCCGCCGATCCGCCTGCCCGGCAGCTCGGTGCTCGGCGGCCTGGCCGCCGGCGAGCACAAGCACAGCGACGAGATTGCGGCCATCTTCTCGCGCATGACGGCCAACCGCTCGTTCGTGCCGGAGTGGCGGGTCGTCAAGGTCCCGCACGTCGATCTCGCTGCCGTCGTCATGGAATGGGGCCGCGCGGCCGATCTCATCGTCGCTGGCCAGACCGACCCTGACTGGGATTTGTCGCCGCTGCTGGATTTTCCCGAGCGTCTGGCGCTGGAAAGCGGCCGCCCCGTCCTCGTCATCCCGTATGCGGGGCGCTATGCCATGGTCGGGAAAAACGTTGTGATCGCCTGGAAGGCCAGCCGCGAATCGGCGAGGGCCGTGTTCGACGCCCTGCCGCTGCTGCTGGGGGCGGCGAGCGTGACCATTCTCGAGATCCGGGAGCACGCGAGCCAGAAGCCGGCGCTCGCACCCGACACCTCGATCGCGGCTGCGCTGGCGCGGCACGGCATCAAGCCCACGATCCGCACTTCGGTGGCCGCCGACATCAGCGTCGGCGATGAGATCCTCTCGCGCCTTGCCGACCTCGATGCGGACCTGCTGGTGATGGGCGCCTACGGCCATTCGCGCATGCGCGAGCTGGTGTTCGGCGGCGCAACGCGCCACATCGCCCAGCACATGACTGCGCCGACCCTGTTCTCGCACTGAGCGAGGAGGCAAGAGGCGACGATACCCGGTGCGAGGCTCTCTTGTCTCGACCGGGGACTTCGGAAGGACCCTTCCATTATCGCCGACCGGCGGTGGCGATACCCTGATCCCGGTCACGGGCAGCGAACGCGCCGCGGCACCATCGCTTTGTTTTGCTTGATCTTATCCCACCTGATCCCGGACAATGCCGGCGCCAGGGACGTTCCGCGTTGTGCTGGAGCATCGGGCGGACGAAAGGACCGGACACGACGATGCAAACACTTGTCGTCTATTATTCGCTGACGGGCACGACCCGGTCGGTCGCGACGGTTCTGGCAAAGGAGCTCGGCGCGAGCCTCGAGGAGCTCCACTGCGCACGCTACCAGATGAACCCTCTCGGGTTCATCAAGGCAGGGTTCGACAGCTGGGCCAACAGGCTCCCGCACACCGGACCCCTGATGCATACGCCCAGCGTCTACGACCTGGTGGTAGTCGGTGCTCCCATGTGGGCGTTCCGCGCGGCAACGCCCGTGCGCGCCTATTTGCGCCAGGAAGCCGCCCGGTTCAGGCAAATCGCGTTCTTCCTCACGCTCGCCGGCGCGCCGCCGGAGAAGGCCTTCGCCGAGATGGAGGCGCTGGCGCAGCAGGCACCACTGGCGACGCTTGCTCTCTCCGAGGGGGACTTGAAGACCGGCAAGCTCGACTCGGCCGCACCGGCCTTTGCGGCAAGGCTCCTGGCGCGCCAGGCGGCCTGAGGCGGCGACACGGCCTGACCAAGCTGGCGCCCTTGCATTCATCGTTACCGTTTGCGCAAGATGGGCCATGAGGCTCATCAGCGGAGGTCAGACGGGCGTCGACCGCGCCGCGCTCGACGTGGCGGTCGAGCGCGCGATGGAGTGGGGCGGGTGGTGCCCCAAGGGCGGCTGGGCCGAGGACTATCCCGATCCGCCGGGCCTGCTCGCGAAGTATCCCCACCTCAAGGAGACGCCGCTCCCGCACCCTCTCCAGCGCACGGAGTGGAACGTCCGCGACAGCAACGCGACACTGATCATCGTCGACGGCGCCGGCCTGCCCGCCTCCATCGGCACCCAGCGCGCGCGGGAGTGGGCGCATCAGCACGGCAAGCCGTTCCTGGTGGTCGATGCCGGCGAGGCGCATGCGGCGCAGCGCGCAGCGGCGTGGCTGCAGGCCCAAAAGCAAAGGTTTGGTCCGTACATGACGCTGGGCGTCGGCGGCCCGCGCGAAACCGAGGCGCCCGGCATTTATGCCAAAGCGCGCACGCTGATCGCTGACGTGCTGGACAGGTTGGCCTGAGACGCGCCGCCGCGCGCCTCAGCGCGAAAGCGCAGCGAGATCGAGCGTCTCAGAGGGTCCCAGCCAAAGCACGTGAGCGGTGTGATCCTTGAGGTCGTCGCCCGTATCCGCATGCGCGAAAATCGTGAGACCGTTGCGGTTCTCGATCAGCCACGGGATGACCTGCGCGAACAGCTCGGGGCCGAACGCCAGCTGGCAGCTGCCGCGCGGGTGCGGCCCGACGGGCTTGTCGTGCATGCGCCCGACGACGAGCGGAAAGGCGCGCCCCGCCGCCTCGCACAGCCGCCCGGCGGCCTCGCGGCTGCCAGCGTCGAAGTAGACGTGTGCGTGATAGCCCTTGATAGCGCTCATGCCGGCTGCATGCCTCGTTTCGGGGCCTCAAACACCGTTCGCGCAAACGGCGCCGAGTATCGGCTCAGCTCCAGTGCCGTGTCTTGCGAATTGCCTTCACGTTTGCCGCTTGGTGGCTTTCGCAGACGTCACGCTAGTGCACGGCCGCGCCGGTCTTCTCGGCAAGCTCATTCTTGGTGACGCCCGGAGCCAGCTCGAGCAGCTTGAGCCCGGACTTGGTGACCTCGATCACCCCGAGGTCGGTGATGATGAGGTTGACGACGCCGACACCGGTAAGCGGAAGGTTGCACTTTTCCAGGATCTTCTTGTCGATCGAGCCGTCCTTCTTCTTCGCCGTGTGCTCCATGACGACGACAACGCGCTCGACGCCGGCGACGAGATCCATTGCCCCGCCCATGCCCTTCACCATCTTGCCGGGAATCATCCAGTTGGCGAGGTCGCCTGTTTCCGACACCTGCATGGCGCCGAGAATGGCGAGGTTGATATGCCCGCCGCGGATCATCCCGAAGCTGTCGGCGGAGGAGAAGAAGCTCGAGCCCGGCAGTGTCGTCACCGTCTGCTTGCCGGCATTGATGAGGTCGGCATCAACCTCGTTCTCGCTCGGGAATGGCCCGATGCCGAGCAGGCCGTTCTCGGACTGCAGCATCACGTTCACCCCTTCGGGGATGTAATTGGCAACCAGCGTGGGGAGGCCGATGCCGAGGTTCACGTAAAAGCCATCGCGCAGCTCCTTGGCGGCACGCTCGGCCATCTGTTCACGGGTCCATGCCATTTGGGGGTTTGCTCCTAAATGCGTGAGTGGTGAGTGGTGAGATGGTGAGTGGCAATAAGCTTCATTGGTTGGCTGCCCTGCGCGCTTCCAGGGAGCGGATCAATGACCGAAGCATCTTGCTGATGCGCTCGCAGCTTTCCTGGAGTGGGGCTACCTTCTGCTGCTCTGCAAGCCGGACTCTTTCCGTCAGGATAAGATGAGTTTCCAGCTCTCTTGCGGACCCCTGGGCGATTCTGAGGAACTGCACGAAAGAGCCAGTCTGATCCCTGCCATACCCCTCTGCAATATTGGCCGGGATTGAGACCGCTCCGCGCCGTATCTGGGCCGCCATTCCGTACATCTCGTCCTTAGGGAAAGGTGTCGTCAACAGATAGCTCTCCTGAGCAAGCGTCATGGCCACCTGCCAGACATCGAGATCCTTGTAGGATTCAATGGCCACCTGCACCACTCACGATTGACCACTCACGACTCACGGCTTTCTTACTGTCCGCTGCTCGATGCGTTTCTCCGGCGTCGCGTTCAGGACGATGCGCTGAACAAAGATGCCGGGTGTGTGGATCTGGTCGGGATCGAGCTCGCCCGTCTCGACCAGGTGCTCAACCTCGGCAATCGTGATCTTGCCGGCCGTCGCCACGTTCGGATTGAAGTTGCGCGCCGTCATCCGGTAGATGAGGTTGCCGGACTTGTCGCCCTTCCAGGCCTTGACCAGTGCCACGTCGGCCTTGAGCGACCGCTCCAGAACGTACTTCTGCCCGTCGAACTCGGCGACCGGCTTGCCATCGGCGACGATCGTCCCGTAGCCGGTCTTGGTGTAGAAGGCCGGGATGCCGGCGCCTCCCGCCCGCAGTTTCTCCGCCAGCGTTCCCTGCGGCGTGAACTCCAGTTCCAGCTCGCCGGCCAGGTACTGCCGCTCGAACTCCTTGTTCTCGCCGACGTAGGACGAGATCATCTTCTTGATCTGGCGCGTCTGCAGCAGTACCCCGAGGCCGAAGCCGTCGACGCCCGCGTTGTTGGAAATGGCAGTGAGGTTTTGCGCACCAGAGTCGCGCACCGCCGCGATCAGCGCTTCGGGAATGCCGCACAGGCCAAAACCGCCGACCGCCAGCACCTGCCCATCCTTGATCACGCCGTCGAGTGCCGCCTTGGCACTTGGGTACACCTTGTTCACCTGGAAAACCCTCGCTCTCCTGCCGGCCTGCCGCCGTTCTCAGCGCCTTTTTACAAACGCACGGCGTGAGTGTCCAAGTCAATGTGACGGGCGAGAACGGCCCCACACCGCTGCCTTGCGATTGGGCACTCTCGGGGTAGAAATGGAGAATAGCCTACCGCGCCAGCTCGGCCATGTTGCGGTAGATGTCGAGCGCCTCTGGATTGGCCAGCGCCTCCTTGTTTTTCACCTGGCGTCCGTGGACGACATCGCGCACGGCAAGCTCGGTGACCTTGCCCGACTTGGTGCGGGGAATGTCCGCCACCTGCACGATCTTGGCCGGAACATGCCGCGGGCTCGCGCCGACGCGGATCTGCTTCTTGATGCGGTCGCGCAGAGCCCCGTCCAGTGTGAGGCCCGGCTTCAGGATCACGAACAGCACCACCCGCACGTCGTTGTCCCATTCCTGGCCGATGACGACAGCCTCCTGCACCTCTTCCATCAGCTCGACCTGGCGGTAGATTTCAGCCGTGCCGATGCGCACTCCGCCCGGATTGAGCGTCGCGTCGGAGCGGCCGTGGATGACCATGCCGCCATGCTCAGTCCATTCCGCGTAGTCGCCGTGCTGCCAAACGTTAGGGAAGCGGGAAAAATAGGTGGCGCGATACTTCTCGTCGCCGGGATCGTTCCAGAAGCCGACCGGCATAGAGGGAAACGGCTTGGTGCACACGAGTTCGCCCTTGCCTTGGGTCTTGGGCTTGCCCGCATCGTCGAAGACCTCCACGGCAAACCCGAGCGCCGGACCTTGCATCTCACCCACATAGACAGGCTTGGTCGGGACACCGAGCACAAAGCAGCCGAAGATGTCGGTGCCGCCCGACATTGAGGCGAGGTGCACATCGGGCTTAACGGCCGCGTAGATGTACTCGTAGCTGTCGGGCGCCAAGGGCGAGCCGGTCGACAGGATCGTCCGGATGCTCGAGACGTCGTGAGTCTTGCCCGGCTGAAGCTCGGCTTTCTTGATGGCATCGATGTATTTTGCCGACGTGCCGAACAGTGTGGCCTTCTCGGCCTGCGCGTAGTCCCACAGGATGTTGCCGTTCGGATAAAACGGCGAACCGTCGTAGAGCAGCAGCGTTGCCCCGCTCGCCAGGCCGGTGAGCAGCCAGTTCCACATCATCCACCCGAGCGTCGTGAAATAGAACACCCGGTCTCCGGCGCTGATGTCACCATGTAGCTGCTGCTCGCTCAGCACCTTCAGCAGCGCCCCGCCAGCCGAATGCACGATGCACTTCGGCATGCCCGTAGTGCCCGACGAGAACAGGATGTAGAGCGGGTGGGAGAACGGCAGGCGCTCGAAGGTGAGCGGGGAGGCCGGCAGCGAACGCACCCCATCCTCCCAGGTGAGCGCCCTGCGGCCGGTCTTGATCAGCGCCGTGTTGAGGCCCTGCACCATCGCCTTCTCGCGCCCGAGATAGGGCACCACGATCACGAGGTTCACCGAGGGCAGCTTGGCGGCGATCTCGGCGACCTTGTCGGAGACGTCGATCGCCTTGCCGTTGTAGTAATAGCCGTCGCAGGTAAAGAGCACCTTGGGCTCGATCTGGCCGAAGCGGTCGAGCACGCCCTGCGCGCCGAAGTCGGGCGAGCAGGACGACCACACCGCGCCGATCGATGCCGTCGCCAGGGCGCCGACGATCGCCTCCGGCAGGTTGGGCAACATGCCAGCCACCCGGTCGCCCGCGGTCACGCCAGCCTCGCGCAAGGCCTTGGCGGCGCGCGCGACCTCTAATCTCAACTCATCCCAAGTCAGCCGGCGCTTAACCTTGTCCTCGCCCCAGAACACCAGTGCCGTTTCCCCGCCCGTGCGCTTCAGCAGGTTCTCGGCGAAGTTCAGCCGCGCGGCGGGGAAGAACTGCGCGCCCGGCATCTTGCCGGCGTCGGTCAGGAACGGGGGGGTGCCTTTTTCTCCTGAAATTTCCGTGAAGTCCCAGAGCGCAGACCAGAAATCGGCGGTGTTCTCGACCGACCAGCGGTGCAGCTTTTCGTAGCTCGTCAGCGGCTTGCCGGTGCGAGATGACAACCAGGAAGAGAAGGCGGTCAGTCGCGTTTGAGAAATACGGGCTTCGCTGGGTGTCCACAGGGGGGTCGGCATTGCAGTGTCTCGATTGATCTCTGGCAGTTTCCGCGGACTAGGGCTATGCTTTAACCTTCGATCTCAGCTGGGTTCGAAGAACGGCGCCCAACCATAGCAGGCTAGCTTGCGCCCCGCGGCTGCGATTTGTACAAGCGGTGCGCTTCGCAGGCGACAACCAATGCGCGAGTCGGGGTCGCGCGGCGGATGCTTAAAGTTCAGGCGTTAGAGAACCGAGCCGAGGTTCGCAGGGCATGCGACACAAGACGGTCATGTGGCGCCTCAGAAAACTGCTGCTCGCACTGCTCGCCTGTCTGCTGTTCGCCGTGCTTGCGCCGCTCTATCTAGCCGACCGGCGCCCCGACGAGCCCTTCGCTATCTCGTCCGTGGTGGCGTCTCCGCGCGACATGCATGTGCTGTCGGCGCCGATCCGGCTGAGCGATGCGCCCGATCTCATGCTGAACCGCGGCGTGGTTTACGCCTACTCCACCAGCCATGCCGCGCCGGGCGGGACCAACTCGAGCCTCGTGCTCGACGGCCCGGTGTTCACGCTCAATGCCGCCGGCCTCAGGGCAGCGACAACGCAGCAGGGAACCGGTGAAGGCGCCGTCGACCTCGGTGCCTTGTCGCCCCTGATCGAGCAGATCATGACGCTCGGCTTCGATCTCATCACCGTCAAACGCGGCACCCTCCTCGTCACGGCCTTCGACGGCACTTTGGAGACCATCAGCGACATCCAGGCCGAGGTGACCGGCCGCCGCAAGGGCCAGATCGCCGGCCGGGGCACCTTCACGATGCGCGGCCAGCGCCTGGCCTTCGATGCCACGCTCAGCCAGTCGCCCGACAAGCGACTGCCTTCGCGCTGGCCGCTCAAGGCCACCGTCAAGGGCGCGCTGCTGGAGGCGAGCTTCGATGGACATGCCGACGTCGGCGAGGACTTGCAGCTCACCGGTCTCGCCGAGGCATCCACACCAAGCCTCAGGCGGGTGGGCCGCTGGTTCGGGCTGCCGTTGCACACCACCGAAGGGTTCAACGCCGTCGCCATCAAGGGCCAGCTGACGTGGGCCCGGCGCGTGATGGCCTTCGAGAAGGCCAAGATCACCGTCGACCAGAACGAGGCCAGCGGCAGGCTCGCGCTCAACATGGCGAACGACCGGCCCCAGGTCGATGCCACCCTCGACTTCACGTCCCTCAACCTCACGCCCTATCTCGACGCCGCGCGCGTCCAGTTCTTCGGCTTCGATCTGTCGCCGAGCTCGTGGTCGACTTTCGATCTATCGCTGCCGCTCATCCGCTCCGTCGATGCGGACCTGCGGCTCTCCGCGCACAAGATTTCGGTCAAAGGCTATGCCTTGGGGCAGGGTGCGGCGACCATCACCGCCCAGGCCGGCAAGCTGCAGGCGGACATCACGGAGCTGGAGGTGAACTCCGGCACGGCCACCGCGCAGGTCACCGCCATCATGACCGAGGCGATGCCACGCTATGCCCTGCGCGCCAAAGTCGAGAACATCGACGCCGGCGCCACCACCGGCCTGTGGCTCGGCTTGCCGGCGCTGAGCGGTCGCGCCACCGCGACGGCTGAGCTGACGAGCGTCGGCTATTCGCCGTCCGAGGTGATCAGGCGCCTGTCCGGCAAGACCACCCTGACGCTGGCGGACGGCGGACGCCTGGCCCTCGACCTCAAAGCCTTGCGCGGCGCCGCCAAAGCGGGCCAGGCCGCGGAATGGGGCAAGCTCGCCAGGTCGCCGATGGCCATCGATCAGCTGGAGGCCAGAGCCCTGATCATCGACGGCGTGGCATTTGCCGACGTCGTGCAGGCGCGATCCGGCACAGTGGGCCTCGGCGCGTCCGGCCGGTTCGGGCTCGACGACGGCAACATGGAAATCCGCCTGACCGTCAAACAGAACGTCCCGACCGATCGCGCGATCACCGCGGCCGACATGGTGGGCGGCGACATCGTCTATATGCGCGGGCCATGGCAGGAGCCGGTGGTGCGGGCGGAAGACGGCGACGCCAGCATACCGCCGCGCTAGACCCCGCCTCTCACGACATCGCTAGCGGCAAACCAGCACCGGCACGGTGGTATGCGTGAGCACGCGCACCGTCTCGCTGCCGAGCAGCAGCTTGGACAAGCCGCGGCGCCCGTGCGAGGCCATCACAATCAGGTCGCATCCCTTGTCCTTGGCGCACTCGACGATGGCTTCCGCCGGGAAGCGATCCGGCACGTGCAGGGTGGTGCACGCGACGCCGGCCGCCTTGGCCGCATCGGCGACGCTTGCAAGGATGCGCTGGGCATTCTCGGCAGCACTCCTGTCGTAGTCCTGGTAGGGAAAGCCCATGGTCATCTCGCCGGCGACGAGCGCCGTCCACGGCTCGGTCACGTGGATTGCCGTGACCGTGGACTTGAACTCCTTCGCCAGCGCCAGCCCCGCAGCAACCGCCTTGCCTGCGAGCTCCGACCCGTCGGTAGGTATCAGAATGTGCTTGTACATTGGTCTCGTCTCCCGCCGGGTCGGGCCCAGCCATGGTGCTGCTGCGCGCGGTGTCCTGATCGCGAAATTCGTCTCACCGTGCAGCGAACTCGTTACGAATTTCGCGATCTGAAGGACACTCGCTACATCAATGATCCTAGTGTGATTCAGATCGAGAAGTCCGCTCACGAGTCCTGCCTAGCGCGATGTAGCGGACTTCTCGATCATCACACTAGGCCTTCTTGATCTCGATGCGGCGCTCGGCCTTGACGGCCTCCGGCCTCTTGGCTGCCGTCACCTTGAGCACGCCCTTGTCGAAGCTCGCCTGGACCTTGGCGTCGTCGACGGTGTCGGGAAGGCGCAGCGACCGCTGGAAGCTGCCGAAGCTGCGCTCGGTCAGGTGATAGTTCTCGCTCTTCTCCTCCTTCTCCTGCTTCTTCTCGCCCTTTATGGTGAGGACGCCGTTGGCAAGCGTAACGGACACGTCCTTCTCCTCCACGCCGGGCAGCTCGGCCTCGATGCTGATGGAGTTGGCATCCTCGCGCACGTCGAGGTCGGGCACCAGGATGGCGCTGCGGCCGTCGCGCCCGAACAGGCTGGGGAAGGGCCAGTCCCGCTCGAAGCGGCCGAACACGCGGTCCATCTCGTCGCGCATGGCCGAGAAGATATCGCGCGGACGGGCAACTGGGGTTTCGCCTGGCTTGGTGATTTCGGTCTTTGGCATAGCTAGCTCCTTTGACTCTGAAGGACCAACGAAGATGGCTACACTTCGCCCTTGATATTTGGGGCGGCGTTGACTTGGCGCAATAATCCCCTTCCGGGACCTCGCAGCCTTGATCTGGGTCAACGGCAAGGCGCCAGCGCCAGGGCACGCTCGCGGCGGCTATGGTTGCCGCCCGTCGCGAGAGAAGCTCAGCCCATGCAGCACGCATCCGCCGCCCAGGGAGTCCAGGGAGCGATGTACCGCTTTCTCGAGTGCACCGTCGGCCAGTACATGACGCGCGACGTGAAGACGGTGACGCGGGACGTGACCCTGCGCGAGCTGGAGAAGCTGTTCGAGCGCCACGATTTCAATGCCTTCCCGGTGCGGGAGAACGGAGCCATGCTCGGGCTCGTGACCAAGTTCGACTTCCTGCGCGCCTTCGCCTTCACGACCGACCAGCTCGTGCCGCACTACGACGAGCTGATGGGACGACGCGTGGGCGAGATGATGAGCAAGCGGGTCATGCACGTCGAGCCGGCCGCGCCGCTGACCCGCGCCCTGCAGATGATGGTGGACCTGCGGGCGCGCAGCCTGCCGGTGGTCGGCAGCGACGGTAGGCTCGCCGGCATCATCTCGCGCGAGGACGTGATGCGCGCACTCAGGGAAGCGACCGAGCAGGGCTGATCACCGGGCGGGAGGGCTCGCCTCACGGTTTCGCCGTCGTTTGTGGCAATGCCCGTCCGGCACTATGCTGGCGGCGTTCCACATCCTGCGAGAGATGCCGCCATGACAGCCTTCCCCCTTGCGCCGGCCGAGCCCGAGAGCGTGGGCCTTTCATCAGCCCGGCTGCGCCGCATCGGCGAGGCGCTGCGGCGGGAGGTGGAGGAGGGCCGCATCCCCGGCGGCGTGGTCGGCATCATGCGCGCCGGCAAGCTCGCGCACCTGGAAGCTGTGGGCCACCGCGACCCCGCCAGCAAAGAGCCGCTGAAGACCGACGCCATCTTCTCCATTGCCTCCATGACCAAGGCCATGACCTCGGTGGCCGCCATGATGCTGGTGGAGGAAGGCCGCGTGCTGCTGGCCGACCCCGTATCCAAGCATCTGCCGCCGCTCGGCGAATGGAAGGTGGCCGAGGCTGGCGGCGCCATGCGCGCGCCGAAGCAGCCGCCGACCATCCAGGACCTGCTGCGCCACACCTCGGGCCTCACCTACCGCGATCGCGGCACCACGCCAGCGCACGCGCTCTATCCGGGCTCCTCGGTGTGGGCGGCCGAGCGCATGGAGAAGGACGAGGTGATCGCGGCGCTGGCCAAGTCGCCGCTGCTGTTCGATCCGGGCAGCAACTGGGAGTACGGCTTCTCCACCGACGTGCTGGGCTTCGTGGTGGAGGCGGTCGCCGGCAAGCCGCTGGGCGCCTTCCTGCAGGAGCGGGTGTGGGGGCCGCTCGGCATGATCGATGCCGGCTTTGCCCTGCCCGCCGCCAAGCGCCCACGTTACGCCCTGGTGCTCGGCAAGGACCCCATCATGGGCGAAGCCAACGCCGTCCCCCACCATGCCACCGACAAGACCCAGAAGTGGGACTCCGGCGGCGGCGGCGCCGTCTCCACCGCAAGCGACTACCTGCGCTTTGCCGAGATGCTGCGCCGGGGCGGCAGGCTCGGCTCGGCCGACATCCTGGGCCGGGGCACGGTCAAGCTCATGACCTCCGACCACCTGCCCGCCTCGTTCAACAACATGATCGCCGACAAGATGGACCCGGCCGCCACCGGCTACGGCTTTGGCCTGGGCTTCGCCGTGCGCCGGCAGGATGGGATTGCCGCCATGGCCGGCAGCGCCGGCGACTACTACTGGTCGGGCGTCTACGGCACCTATTTCTGGGTCGACCCCAGGGAGGAGCTGAGCGTGGTGTTCATGGCCGCCGCGCCCGGCCAGATCCGCCTGCGCTACCGGCAAATGACGCGCAACCTGGTGTATCAGGCGCTGGTGTGAGCGGGTGGCGCAGCCGGCTACGGTTGCTTCAGGGAAGGTATTGCCTGGAAGCCGCCGGAAGATGGACGGTCGACCCGTGCCAAATGCGGTCATGTCCGCAAAGCGGTCGAAGCTCAGCGTTACGGCCCAGCGAGTAACGGGATCGATGTAGTGCTGGCGACTCGCGGGACCGAGCGTGCGCCATGGGGTTCATTTGCCAGACGGGCAAGACCAAGGACCCCGAGCAAAGTTTCAGGGATTACCCCAATAGCTGCGACCACACCCTCCATCTGAAATGGTTGGAGACAGGGTGACGGACTTTTGCAACGCCACGAACCGCAATGTGCCTGGCAGTGACTCTTTTTTTGGTCTGCCGCGTCCAAGGCCGCTGGCGGTCGTCTCACAAGCTGCCCGCGTTATTACCTGCCAGGGCTGAGCCGAGACTGTCTAAACTTGGACCATGAAAGGCTTACTGCGGTGGAAGCGGCCAAGTACGAGATGGTCGAGGCGCTGCGCGACGGTCGGCGATTCAGGATTAGGGCCCTAACGCCGGATGACAAGGACGGGCTCCTCGCAGCAGTAGGTCGAAGCAGCGCTCAATCGCTGTACCGTCGTTTCTTTTCGCCGAAACACAACTTTACGGAAGAGCAAATCGCGTACTTTGTGAATGTCGACTTCATCGATCATGTGGCCTTGGTAGCCGAGCTGGAAGAGGAGGGCCGGCATGTGATCATCGGCGGCGGCCGTTACATCGTCGTGCAGCCTGGAAAGGCAGAAGTGGCTTTCGTCGTAGTCGACCAGTATCAAGGACAGGGTGTCGGAGCCGCCCTGATGCGCCATCTCACCAAGATTGCCCGTGACGCCGGCCTCGAGGAACTGACGGCCGAGGTATTGTCGGATAACGTGTCGATGTTGAAGGTATTCCAGAAATGCGGATTGCGCCTCAGCACCTCGCGTGAGGGCGGGGTCTTACACGTCGCCCTTCAGCTGGTTTGAATCGCACTAACGTTCGCCGCATTCGCGCAGCGGGGCGATCGGTGGCGCCTGTTGCCGGATCGCACAGATCCGAGAGGTGCCACCTGCTGACCCATGCCGGGCGCAGAAAATGCTTTGAATGCGCTGATGCTTAAGCCTTTTCTGCGCCCTGGACCTGGTTGCTAAGGCCTAAGCGCTCACCGCCACCGACGCCCTCCGCGCCAGGCCGCACGACCCACGACGCCGCGCCGGTAGACGGACCGGCCATAGTACCCCCGCGCTCCATAGTAGCTGGAGGCAGGTGCATAGCCGTAGCTGCGGGCGCGAGGGGCATAGGAGTAGGTGCGAGGGGCGTAGGAGGCGCTGCTGTAGCCGTACCCGAAGCCCCAACACGCTGCGGCGGGAGTGCTGCCAAGCGCCAGGAGAGGCGCGGCGGTCAGCAGGGCCGCGAACATCAGTTTGCGCATGTTGAACATTCCTTCCTGTTACCCGGCTTGATAGGAATGCCAGTTGCACGACAAGCCGACACCCAGGCGAAACCCTGAAAACCGCACGGGGTAACCGCCGTCGTCGAGCAGGTGTTCTCGTCAGTCTTGGGCCGGCCTGAGCCGCCACACCTTAAAAAGGTGTTGGAGCATACGCTCAGGGGCAACGGTCGGGACCTGTAAGCCCGCACCGCTTCGCCTCCACAATCCGCTCCGCATAGCGGCCGCGGGAAGGTCCCGGATAGCCTCGCCCCGGCTCAAGGGCCGGAGCTCGGCTTCCGGGAATGCACTTACGCGCTCAGCGTCTGCTTCACGCGAGCGGGCATGAACGGCATGTGGCGCAGGCGCTTGCCGGTGAGCGCGAGGACCGCGTTGGCCGCCGCCACCCGACCCTGTCAGAACCCGCTGCGGTAGAGCAGGCAATAGCGCTCGACGTTGCCTGGCAACCACATCGCGTAGTTGATCCAGGATTCGTACTTCGGCAGCCTCACCTCTTTCATGGCGTTGTCGTAGCACTTGCCTTCGTCGGCCGCCGTCTTCACCGCCGCCGACAAGTCGGCCATGTACTGCAACACGTTCTCGGCATCCTGCCTGTTGCCGAGCCGGCCGCCGGGCCCAGGATGGCCGGGGATCATCTTGTCCCACTCCATCGCCAGCACGCGCTTGATCGACGTCTCCCACTCGTCGAGCCAGCTGTCGGGCATGCTGCGCCAGAACAGGGCCTGCACCGGGATGAAGTCGACCACGAAGATGATCTTCTCCTTGGGCAGCCGCATGACGAGCATGTTGTCGGAGTGGTTGCGGCCGACGTAGTTGAGCTCCAGCGTGGTGCCGCCGAGCGTGATGGTGCGCTTGTCGTCGACCACCTCGTCGGGCAGCACGACGTTGGGCGGCTGCAGGCGCTCGAGCTGGGCCTTGCCGTTCTTGTGGGCGATGAAGGTGGCGCCCAGGTCCTTGAACGGCTTGCCGCCGGTGATGTGGTCGTAGTGGTTGTGGCTGTAGACCACGTACTTGATGGGCTGGCTCGTCACCTTCTTGATTTCGTCGATATAAGTGGTGACGGCCTGCGGCCGGCCGAGCCCGATCGGATCGGTGGCGATGACGCCCTCGGACGTCACCACGAACATCGCCTGGTGGCCCTGGTAGCGGAAGACGTAGACGTTGTCGGTGCCGTCGATCTTGGTGGTGGCGAACAGCGGCGGCGCCGGCGGTGGTGCGGGCTGGGTCTGGGCCCAGGCGCCCGAGACCGCGGCCAGTGCGGTGGAAACCGCACAGGCGGCGAGCAAGCTGGTCATGCGCATTATTTTCGATCCTCCCGTTTGTCTGTTGAGACTTGCGCGCGACACCACGCGCCCCGGATCGCGGATGCCGGCCGCCAAGCTGAGCTAGCCAGCGCGCGCCGCCAAATCACGAAAAGCTGAGTAAGGAGGAAGGGAATAAGCCGGCCTCATTCGTCGTCATGCGTTGCTGGCCGGAGCGCGAAAGCGCGTAGGGCCGAGGCCCTGCCGGGTGCTCGCAGGGCCGCGGGCCGCGCATAGGAATTGCAGGCCAGCGCAGGCCGACCTTCAGCCGTTCGGCGCGAAAGCCTTCTGCGCCCAGCACGGATAGCCTGGATCGCCGGTGTCGTACACGCCCAAACTGCAGGCGCCGTCACCATCGATGAACAGCGCGCTTGCTGCGCCCTTTTCCGGGATTGTGCCTCGCAGCGCCCGCGCTTTGTAGACGATGTTCTTGCCCTCCACGCGGGGATTGCGCAGCTCAACGACCGCGGTTTGGGCGCCTTTTGCATCGAAGACGGAAAGTGAGGCGTTGGGCGGGTCGCTCTTGAAGCTGTTCTTGCCCTCGGTCCACAGCTTCATGAAGAGATCGTTGCGTAGGTGGCCGGTGACCCGTTCGGGCCGATCGGAGAAGAATACCGTCGTCGGAGCGGCATTCTCCAGCGTCAGCGTTCCATCTTTGAACGCCACATTCTGTGCGGTTTGCACAAACAGGAACTGAGGTCCTTTTATCTGCGCCGTTGCCAGCTGAGGCAACAGATACAGGAGCCCTGCGCCCGCGATGACGCCTAGCATTGCGACCACTTTTCTCATGGTAGCCTCCACGCGTTTGCGATCACTGGCGCCGCGACTGTTCTTCCTCATCGTGCGTTCAGGTTGCCGCGGCGATGGTCAGCCGCAGATACGACGCGCGATGGTCCCACCGCCATCGGGCAAACCCCTTAATTCGATGGATTGATCGAGCGCCGCGCCAGCGCTTTTCCCGTGCTGCGATCAGAACGAGTAGTGGCGGTGGCCGGACCGGAGGGTGATCCAGCGCAGCTCAGCGGGCGGTGGAGCCGAAGGCGATGGTCGGGAAATGTGTATCCAGGATCAGCACCGATGCCGCTGCCGTCTCCTCGGCCATCCGCGTAAGCCACGTCACCTTCACTGCGGCGTTCTCAATATCCTCCGGGCTGCGGACCTCATTCACGCGGGGAAACATCTTCGGAATAAGGTAGCTTTCCCCTCCAACTTCAACGCCATGCCCGGAAAAGAAGAACACGAACAGCGTATTCTCGGGGGAAAGATTGACCGGCTTCTCCTTGAATGCGGCAGAGGTCCGAACAAGCAGATCCGACGTTTGGTCTGCGTGCAGTGAACCGGCCCCATAGCTGGCCGCGGCGCGGAGCTTTTGCTTGATGCCCGCAACGGCTGCCTCGATTTCATCCCGATCCGGATTGCGCAGCCGAATGATGTCGGCTTTGGCAAATCCGGTCTCGATCAAGGCAGCCATGAAGGCCTCGACATCGTGAGGCGGCCCTGTGAGCCCGCGCATTCCACCGCCCGCCTCCTCAGCCGAGACAACGAGAGCAATCTTGCGCCGCGTGCTCGGCTGCCGATGTAGGTAGAGATGGCCATTCATGCTCGTCGAAAGCAGCGGCCGCTGCTCGCCTTTCGAGGAATCGAGCACCTGCTGGTGGGCGTCGACTATGGCCTCGACCAGGTTCTTCTTCTGCCTCAGTTTCTCGACGAGCGGAGTCGTATACGGCGACGTCAGTTTTCCTGCGGCGAGATCCATCTCCCACGAACCAAAGGCCGCAGCGTAGGCGATGACCTGGCCGCGAATGTCGGTCCGTGCCGCTTCGCGAGAAACGGCGTACTGGTCCCTGATCACACCATACGCCCACCAGCCGATGACGGCGAGGATGGTGGCGGTGATGGCGCCAGCCCAGGCTTGCCGGCGCTTTAGCCGTATCGTGTCGTTCAAGGCGCTTTCGGCGCTGCGCAAGGCCGTCTCACGCTCCTGCTGCGCGTTCGCCATGTCGTCCAGCTCTTTGCGCCGCTCGCGAAGCCGCTCGTCCTCGGCTTCTTCGCTCGTGCGAATGAATTCAAGGTGCAGGGGAGTGAGCTCCGGAGCCCCTTTCGGTCGCCGCGCGGCCCAGGATTTTGCTGCATCGACATCACTGCCCGACAGCAACCGGTTGCTCGGCTTTCCGCCCGTTTCCCACTCGGTTGCCCGCAAGAAAAGGCGGGTGTGCTCGCGCAGCCATTCCAAATCGGTGTTCAAGGCCTCGACGAGTTTGGCAAGGCCAGTGCCGAACCCGGAGTCGGGAGATTTGGGTTCCTTGTAGAAGAAAATATAGTTCAAGTCTTGCAGGCGCGGGGGCACGCTCGCGCTGGTGAATTCACGGCATACAACCGGAATGATGCGCTTACCGAGGCGCGTTGCCTCTTCCACTTCCCAGGCGCAGGTGGACGAGTTCACAGACGATGGCGACAGTACGAACACTACTGTATCCGCCTCGCGTATCAGGTTCTGCAGCCTTTGCTTCCATTCCTCCCCGCCGGAAATGGCATGCCGGTCAAGGGTCGTGTCGAAACCCCAAAGGCGCAACGCAACCTCGAGCTGGTCGGCGAAATCTACGTCGTCACGACTGTAGGAAATGAAAGCTCCGAGCTTCCTGTGTTGAGTTGTGACGGATGTTGCGGGCCCATATCCAGAATCCGGCGCATACTGATCTACCATAGAGAGCACCAAACCAAGGGAAACAAATGTAACGGCGCGAGCTTTCTTCGTCGCTTGAAGCGGTAGGCGTTCGGACGGGCTCAGTCAACCTCGCCATACGCCAAGCAGCAAGGGAGGATGCAAGCGCGAAGCGAGCAGCTCTCAGAGATTGCTGCGCGCTTGGTGCAGCGGAGCGGTGCAGGCACCTCTCTCAAAACGGATAGTGGCGGTGACCGGACTGGATGGTGATCCAGCGCAGTTCGGTGAACTCGGCGATCGCCGCCTTGCCGCCGAAGCGGCCGTAGCCGGAATCCTTGACGCCGCCGAACGGCATCTGCGCCTCGTCGTGCACGGTGGGCCCGTTGATGTGGCAGATGCCGGTGTCGAGCTTCTTGGCCACGGCCATCGCCCGCGTGACGTCGCGGCTGAAGACGGCGGAGGAGAGGCCGTAGGGCGTATCGTTGGCGACGCGGATCGCCTCCGCGTCGCCCTTTACCCGCACGATCGTGGTGACGGGGCCGAAGGATTCCTCCTCGTAGATGCGCATGTCGGGCGTGACGCGGTCGAGCACGTGCGCATTGATGAGCGTGCCGTCGATGCTGCCGCCGGCGGCGAGCCTTGCGCCTTTGGCCACCGCGTCGAGCACCAGCGAGATGACACGGTCGGCCGCGCCGCGGTCGACGACCGAGCCCAGGATCGCCTTGCCCTCGCGCGGGTCGCCGACGGACAGCGACTTGGCCTTGGCGGCGAAGCGGGCGACGAACTCGTCGGCGATCTTGTCGTCCACCACGATGCGCTCGGTCGACATGCAGATCTGGCCCTGGTTGGCGAAGGCGCCGAAGGCGGCGGCATTGACCGCCTCGTCGAGGTCGGCGTCGTCGAGCACGACCAGCGGCGACTTGCCGCCAAGCTCCAGCAGCACGGGCTTCAAGTACTCCGCGCACTTCCTGGCGATGATCTTGCCGACGCGCGAGGAGCCGGTGAAGTTGACGCGGCGCACGGCCCGGTGAGCGATCAGCGCATCGACCACGGCGCTGGCGTCCTTGGGCGCGTTGGTGACGACATTGACGACTCCGGCGGGGAAGCCCGCCTCGCGGAACAGCTCGCCGATCAGGCGGTGCGTGCCGGGGCACATCTCGGAGGCCTTGAGGACGACGGTGTTGCCGCAGGCGAGCGGCATGGCGATGGCGCGCACGCCGAGGATCACCGGCGCGTTCCACGGCGCGATGCCGGCCACCACGCCGACCGGCTGGCGCATGCCCATGGCGAGGCTGCCGGGGATGTTGGAGGGGATGATCTCGCCCGAGATCTGCGTGGTCATGGCAGCGGCCTCGCGCACCATGCCGGCGGCCAGGAAGCAGTTGAAGCCGGCCCACATGGCGGTCGAGCCGGTCTCGGCACCCATCACGGGGGCAAACTTCGGCCCGGCCGCCTCGATCAGATCGGCGGCCTTGTTGAGCAGCGCCCGGCGGGCGGCGGGCGCCATCTCCGACCAGGCCGGGAAGGCGGCAGCGGCGGCATCGACGGCGCGGCGGGCATCCTCGGCGGAGGAGGCGGCAGCGCGCGAGGCGACCTCGCCGGTCATCGGGTTGAGGCGCTCGAAGGTGGCGCCGGCGGCAGCCTTGGCGTCCGCATTGTTGATCATCAGGTCGACGTCGAACATGGCTTCACTCCCTATTTCGTTCCTGGGGGTCGGTTTGTTGGTTGCGGTTTCGATATGCGCTGGGGCATGCGTTGCGACCGGCGGCGGCGCCGGTATCGTCGCGAGCGCAGCCGCGCGCGCGGGCGCGGCGTCTCGTGCGGGCTCTCGCGCGAGGAGCCCGTTGCCGCGAGGCGCGGTCGCGATCGTGGCCGCGTGCGTGTGCGCGTTTGCGCGCGCTGGGGCCTGCGCTTGCAGCACAACCGGCGCCGCGCTGCCGTTGCTCAAGGACCGCGCGCGAGGCGCGCGCGCAGCCTGCCCGTTTCCCGCGCGTGCGTCGCCGCCGAGATAGGCGCGGCGCACGGCAGGATCGTCCTGCAGCATGGTCGCGGCGCCTTCGCCGACGATACGCCCGTTCTCGAGCAGGTAGCCACGGCCGGCGATGGCAAGGCCCTGGCGGGCATTCTGCTCGACCAGCAGCACGCCGACGCCCAGCTCCTTGATGCGCGAGAGCGCCTGAAACAGCTCGCCGCACACGATCGGGGACAAGCCGAGCGAGGGCTCGTCGAGCAACAGAATCTCGGGGCTCGACATCAAGGCGCGGCCGATCGCCACCATCTGCCGCTCGCCGCCGCTCATGGTGCGCGCGAGCTGGCCCATGCGCTCGCCGAGCCGGGGGAACAGGGTCAGCACGCGCTGCAGGTTCTCGGCCTCGCGGGCGGCAGCGCGGCGCGTGAAGGCGCCGAGCTTGAGGTTCTCGCGCACGGAGAGATCGGCGAAGATGCCGCGGTCCTCCGGCACCAGCGCCAGCCCCGCCTCCACCACCTCGTGCGGGGCGAGCGCGGCAAGATCGGCCCCGCCCAGAGAAATCCGCGCGCCGGGCAGCGGGCGGACCATGCCGCCCAGCGCCTTGAGGCACGAGGACTTGCCGGCGCCGTTGGCACCCAGCATCACCACGATCTCGCCGCGACCGACGGAGAGCGACACGCCGTCGAGGGCAAGATGCTTGCCGTAGCTGATCGACAGGCCTGCGACCTCGAGCATGCTTTCCTCGCGAGAACGGCGGCCGGCGCCGGCCGCAGCGCGACTGCCGGCACCGCCTCCTCGGCGCGTGCCCCGTCCGCAATGCGGCTCCCCCGGGCCAGCATGGCCAGTTCACAGGCTGCGGAAGGTTTGGTCAACGGGGCTTGGGGCCGAGTGCCTAACCCACGGCTTGGGGGGAGGCATCGTCGGTCCGCATTGCGGACTGAACGCTGCGGCTCGTTGCGCGGCGAGGGAGCGGGCTGCTGTGAGCGCGAGAAAGCTAACTAGTAGCGATGACGGCAAGCGCGGCAGGGCCTGAGGACCACGTATCGGTAGGTCGGCCGGCGGTGGACAGCGCGGTAGTAGAAGGTCGGCAGGCCCCGCCAGTCGCGGGCGTCGGTGAAGGGCCGCAGGAAGTAGCCGCCCAGGCAGTTGCTGCACGGCTCATGGGCCTGGGCCGACGCGGCCGCGCCGCCGAGCATCGCGACGATCAGGCCTGCGGCGAGGAAGAACTTGCGCATGGGTCCAGCCCACCTTTGCCAGCTTGCCGGCGGATGTTCGGCGAGTTGGGTTAACGGGGCCTTGCCTCGCAAGTGCCATGGAACCCGCCGGCCTCGCGATCCTGTCACAACGCTGTCGCCGAGCACATCAATTGCCCAAAGCGTTGCCCAAAGCGTAGGCAATGAGCACGTTGCCTAAAATATAATCAGGGTGATGCTCGTTAACCTCGGGCGGGGCCGTCGGACACGCGAAAAAGCGATTTCCATCAACAGGGTACACCCCAAAACCCCGCATGGCACGGCGATTGCTGTTAACCAGCGGGGGGCATCTACGCACCCCTATGCTTAACGGAGGTGGTGTTCAGCTCATGACCCGAAACTTACTTCGAACCGCCATGACGGCCCTCGGGCTGCTCATTGTCGCGGCATTTCCCTTGGCCGGCCAAGCGCGGGCGCAAGAGACGATCAAGGTCGGTATCCTGCATTCGCTCTCGGGCACCATGGCCATCAGCGAGACCACGCTGAAAGACGTCATGCTGATGCTGATCGAGGACCAGAACAAGAAAGGCGGGCTACTCGGCAAGAAGCTCGAGGCCGTGGTCGTCGACCCCGCCTCCAACTGGCCGCTGTTCGCGGAGAAGGCCCGCGAGCTGATCGCCCAGCACAAGGTGGCGGCCGTGTTCGGCTGCTGGACCTCGGTGTCGCGCAAGTCCGTGCTGCCGGTGTTCAAGGAGCTGAACTCGGTCCTGTTCTACCCCGTGCAGTACGAGGGTGAGGAGAGCGAGCGCAACGTGTTCTACACCGGCGCCGCGCCCAACCAGCAGGCGATCCCGGCCGTCGACTACCTCGCCAAGGAGGAGAAGGTCGTGCGCTGGGTGCTGGCGGGAACCGACTACGTCTATCCGCGCACCACCAACAAGATCCTCGAGGCCTACCTGAAGGCGAAAGGCGTCAAGGCCGAGGACATCATGATCAACTACACGCCGTTCGGACATTCCGACTGGCAGACGATCGTGGCCGACATCAAGAAGTTCGGCTCGCAGGGCAAGCGCACCGCGGTGGTGTCCACCATCAACGGCGACGCCAACGTGCCCTTCTACAAGGAGCTCGGCAACCAGGGCGTCAGCGCCAAGGACATCCCGGTCGTCGCGTTCTCGGTCGGCGAGGAAGAGCTGGCCGGCATCGACACCAAGCCGCTGCTCGGCCACCTCGCCGCCTGGAACTACTTCCAGTCGGTCGACACGCCGATCAACAAGGAGTTCATCGCCAAGTGGAAGACCTTCATCAAGAACGACAAGCGCGTCACCAACGATCCCGATGGAGGCCCACGTGATCGGCTTCAACATGTGGGTCGAGGCGGTGAAGAAGGCGGGCAGCGTCGACGCCGACAAGGTGATCGACGCCTATCGTCGGCGTGAAGGTGCCGAACCTGACGGGCGGCATCTCGGAGATGCTGCCGAACCACCACATCACCAAGCCGGTGCTGATCGGCGAAATCCGCGCCGACGGCCAGTTCGACGTGGTGTGGAAGACGCCGGGCCTGGTGCCGGGCGACGCCTGGTCCAAAGAGCTCGACGGTTCCAAGGACCTCGTCGCCGACTGGGTGAAGCTCAAGTGCGGCAACTACAATACCAAGACGAGCAAGTGCGGCAGCTGATCTAGCCGTGCGACAAACTCGAAGGAGGCGGCGGGCACACCGCCGCCTCCTGGATACCGGGGACAGCGATGGCAGATCTTCGCGCACGCTTGGCGGCGCTGATGCTTGCCGTGATGGCGCTCGTCGCGGGCAGCCTGCCGGGCAGCGCGCAGAGCTATGAGCAGGCGCTTGCCGGCTTCGCCGCCGACTCCTTCAGCGATACCGATGCGGCCATTACCGGCCGTGGCCATCAGCGGCAACCCCCTGGCGGTCAAGATCATCGGCGCGCTGCAGGACGGCCGGCTGCTGTTCAATCCCGACGACAAGAAGATCTACGTTCGCGAGCCGCCGGCGCCCTGCTGGACGCCGCCACCGGCCAGCCGGCCGCGGGCGTCGCCGTTGCCAGCCTCAAGACCGTGCGCCTCAACAACCGGCTGCGCCGCTCGGTCGAGGCCGCACTCGGCAGCCTCACTCTGCTGGCGCCCGACCCGAACCGCCGCTTCGAGGCGGCACAGGCCGTGTTCAAGTCGCGCGATGCCAACGCGCTGCCGGCGCTCGAGGGGGCGCTGGCCAAGGAAACCGATGCGCGCGTCAAGCGGGCGATGCAGGAGGCCCGCGCGGCCATCGTCCTGATGCAGGCCGGCAGCTCCGACGTCGACAAGCTGGAGGCCATCGCCGTCATCCGCGAGCGCAGCGACCAGGACGCGCGCGCGCTGCTCGGCGGCCTGCCGCGCCGATCTGCCGCCCGACGTACAGCGCACCGCGGCCGCGGCCATCGTCGCCATCGACCAGCATCTGGAGCGATGGGCGATGGTGCAGCATCTCTGGTACGGCCTGTCGCTGGGCTCCGTGCTGCTGCTGGCGGCCATCGGCCTCGCCATCACCTTCGGCGTGATGGGCGTCATCAACATGGCGCACGGCGAGATGGTGATGCTGGGCGCCTACACCACCTTCGTGGTGCAGGAGATCATCCGGACGATACGCGCCGGGTCTCTTCGACTACTCGCTGGCGATCGCGATCCCTTCCGCCTTTCTTGTTGCGGGCCTGGTCGGCATCGCCATCGAGCGCGGCGTCATCCGCTTCCTCTACGGCCGGCCGCTGGAGACGCTGCTCGCCACCTGGGGCATCAGCCTGATCCTGCAGCAGGCGGTGCGCACCACCTTCGGTCCCAACAACCGCGAGGTCGGCACGCCGAGCTTCATGTCGGGCGTGGTCGAGTTCGGCGGCCTCGCCATCACGCTCAACCGCTTCTGGATCATCGTGTTCGCCGGCCTCGTGTTCGCCGCTGCTGCTGGCGGCGCTGCGCTACACCACGCTCGGGCTGCACATGCGCGCCGTCACCCAGAACCGGCGCATGGCGAGCTCGATGGCGATCAACACCGGCCGCATCGACGCCCTCACCTTCGGGCTGGGCTCCGGCATCGCCGGGCTCGCCGGCGTCGCGCTGTCCCAGATCGACAACGTCTCGCCCAACCTCGGCCAGAGCTACATCATCGACAGCTTCCTGGTGGTGGTGTTCGGCGGCGTCGGCAATCTGTGGGGCACGCTGGTCGGCGCGCTGACGCTCGGCATCGCCAACAAGTTCCTCGAGCCCTACGCCGGCGCGGTGCTCGGCAAGATCGCGCTGCTGGTTCTGGTCATCCTGTTCATCCAGAGGCGTCCGCGCGGCCTGTTCGCGCTCAAGGGCCGGGCGGTGGAGGCATGATCACGCGCCGCTTCCTCGAGGCGCCGGACGGGCGCGGCTGGATCTTCCTCGGGCTCCTGGCGGCGGCGGCCGTCGTCGTGCCCTGCCTCAACGTGTTCGTGCCGCCGTCCTCGCCCTTCCACGTGTCGACCACCACCGTGGCGCTGTGGGGCAAGTACCTGTGCTTTGCCCTGCTGGCCCTCTCGCTCGACCTCGTGTGGGGCTACTGCGGCATCCTCTCGCTCGGCCACGGCGCCTTCTTCGCGCTCGGCGGCTACGCCATGGGCATGTACCTGATGCGCCAGATCGGCACCCGCGGCGGCTACGCCCACCCGATCCTGCCCGACTTCATGATGTTCCTGAACTGGAAGGAGCTGCCCTGGTACTGGTACGGCTTCAACCATTTCCCCTATGCGGCGCTGATGATCGTGCTGGTGCCGGGCGTGCTGGCCTTCGTGTTCGGCTGGTTCGCCTTCCGCAGCCGCGTCACCGGCGTCTATCTGTCGATCATCACCCAGGCGCTGACCTTCGCCCTGATGCTCGGCCTTCTTCCGCAACAACTTCGGCTTCGGCGGCAACAACGGCCTCACCGACTTCTACGACCTGCTGGGCTTCAGCGTGCGCGCGCCGGAGACGCGCGCGGTGCTGTTCTCGCTCTCCTGCGTCGCGCTGGCGCTCGGCTATCTCATCGCCCAGGCGGTGGTGCGCTCCAAGGCCGGCAAGGTGCTGATCGCCATCCGCGACGCCGAGAGCCGCACGCGCTTCCTCGGCTACCGCGTCGAGAACTACAAGACCTACGTGTTCACGCTGTCGGCCTGCATGGCGGGCGTCGCCGGCGCGCTCTACGTGCCGCAGGTCGGCATCATCAACCCGAGCGAGTTCGCGCCCGCCAACTCCATCGAGATGGTGATCTGGGTCGCGGTCGGCGGACGCGGCACGCTGATCGGCGGCGGCGCTCGGCGCGGTCATCGTCAACTACCTCAAGACCATCTTCACCATCGGCGTGCTGGCGCCCTACTGGCTGTTCCTGCTGGGCGCCATCTTCGTGCTGGTGACCATCTTCCTGCCGCGCGGCGTGCTGGGGCTGCTGCCGAGGCGCGAGCCGCGCCTCGACGCCAACGGCGCCCGGGCGAGCGGCGCCGGCGCTGCCGCGCAACCGGCGGAGTGACGAGCCATGGCCACTACCGCCGCAGTCGACAAGCCGCGCGAGATCACCCACAGCCTGCTCTATCTCAACGGCGTAAGCGTGAGCTTCGACGGCTTCCGCGCCCTCAACAACCTCTCCCTCGACATCGCCCACGGCGAGATGCGCGCCATCATCGGCCCGAACGGCGCCGGCAAGACCACCATGATGGACGTCATCACCGGCAAGACCCGGCCCGACACCGGCGAGGTGCTGTTCGACAACGGCAGCATCGATCTCACCGCCAGCGACGAGGCCGCCATCGCCCAGCTCGGCATCGGCCGCAAGTTCCAGAAGCCGACCGTGTTCGAGAACCACACGGTGGAGGACAACGTCCTCCTCGCGCTCGAAGGGCGACCGCACGCGTGCGCCGCAACCTGTTCTGGCGCCCAACGGCGACTTCGACCGCATCGGCGATATCCTCAAGACCATCGGGCTCACCGCGCATCGCCAGCGGCTGGCTGGCGCGCTCTCGCACGGCCAGAAGCAGTGGCTCGAGATCGGCATGCTGATCGCGCAGGACCCCAAGCTGCTGCTGGTCGACGAGCCGGTCGCCGGCATGACCGATGCCGAGACCATGACCACGGCCGAGCTGCTGCGCGACATCGCCAAGGACCACACCGTGATCGTGGTCGAGCACGACATGGAGTTCGTGCGCCGACTCGGCGTCAAGGTGACGGTGCTGCACGAGGGCTCGGTGCTGGCCGAAGGCTCCATCGACGAGGTGAGCGCCAACGAGCGCGTGGTCGAGGTGTATCTGGGGCGGTAGCGGTCATGCTGACGGTTGAAAACATCGATCTCCACTACGGCGCCGCGCAGGCGCTGCGCCACGTCTCGGTGACCGCCGAGCCCGGCAAGATCACCTGCGTGCTCGGACGCAACGGCGTCGGCAAGAGCTCGCTGCTGCGCGCCATCGTCGGCCATCAGCCGGTGAGCGGCGGGCGCATCCTGTTCGACGGGCCAGGACATCACCCGCCTCAAGGCCTACGAGCGGGCCCGCCGCGGCATCGCCTACGTGCCGCAGGGCCGCGAGATCTTTCCGCTGCTCACCGTGCGCGAGAACCTCGAGACCGGCTTCGCCCGCCTGCCCGCCAGCGAGCACTCCATCTCCGACGAGCTGTTCGACCTGTTCCCGATCCTGAAGACCATGCTGGGGCGGCGCGGCGGCGATCTCTCCGGCGGCCAGCAGCAGCAGCTCGCCATCGCCCGCGCGCTCGTCACCCAGCCGAGCCTGCTGGTGCTCGACGAGCCCACCGAGGGCATCCAGCCCTCCATCATCAAGGACATCGGCCGCGCCATCACCTACCTGCGCGAGAAGGGAAAAATGGCGATCCTGCTGGTCGAGCAGTACTTCGACTTCGCCCGCGAGCTGGCCGACACCTACGCGGTGATGGAGCGCGGCGAGGTGGTGCTGGCCGGCAAGGGCGCCGAGATGGTGGAAGCCCAAGTTCGGCGTTACCTTACGGTGTAGGTTGGGTCGAGCGGAGGCCGATGACCCAACATCGGATCAATGCGACGGGGATGTGTTGGGTCTGCGCTTCGCTTGACCCAACCTACAGAGTGCAGGGAGTTGCGGGCGTGCTGCAGGCCCGATCGTGGTTGCCGCGTACGGACGGCTCGGTGCGCCTCGGCTTCGCGGGCGGCCGCGAGGAAACGCGCGTCGACGCCCTGTACCAGTCCGGCGCCGCGCGCGTGCGCTTCCCCAAGCCCGCGGCCGGCGCAGCCCCCGAGGCCGTGCTGCTCAACACCGCGGGCGGCCTCACCGGCGGCGACCGCATGCGCGATAGAGGTGACGCTGGCCGCCGGCTGCAGCGCCACCGTCACCTCCGCCGCCGCCGAGAAGATCTACCGTTCGCTCGAGGGCGACGCCGAGATCCGCGTCGACCTCGGCCTCGATGACGGCGCGCGCCTGCCGTGGCTGCCCCAGCCGACCATCGTCTTCGACCGCGCCCGGCTCGACCGGCGCACCGACGTGGCGATGTCCGCCGGCGCCACCTTGCTGGCCGTCGGAGTTCCTGATCTTCGGCCGCGCCGCCATGGGCGAGGACGTGCATCGAGGTGCTGCCCGCGACGCCTGGCGCGTCAGCGCGACGGCAGGCTCGTATTCGCCGACACCCTGCTCGTGGATGGGCCGGTCGCGGGCATCCTCGACCGCGGCGCCACCCTCGACGGCGCTCGCGCTACTGCGCTGCTCTTTATGCCGCGCCGGATGCTGCGTCCCGTCTCGACGCGGTGCGTGCGCTTCTGCAAGATGCGGCCGGCGCAGCGGGGGCCAGCACCTGGAACGACCTGCTCGTCGTGCGCGCCGCCGCCCGCGACGGCCGCACGCTGCAGAAGGACCTGGAGCCGGTGATGGCGCTGCTCGCCGGCGGGCCGCTGCCGCGCGTGTGGCGGTGCTGAGGGAGGAAGCAACGAGAATGCCCGGAGCGATGCAATGAACCTCACCGCGCGCGAGAAGGACAAGCTGCTGATCTCGATGGCCGCTATCGTGGCGCGCCGCCGGCTGGAGCGGGGCGTCAAGCTCAACCATCCCGAGGCGGTGGCCCTCATCTCCGACTTCGTGGTGGAAGGTGCCCGCGACGGCCGCAGCGTGGCCGACCTGATGGAGGCCGGCGCCAAGGTCGTCACCCGCGACCAGGTGATGGAGGGCATCCCCGAAATGATCCACGACGTGCAGGTGGAAGCGACCTTCCCCGACGGCGTGAAGCTCGTCACCGTGCACAAGCCGATTCGATAGGGAGCCGACAGTTATGGACACGACCGAAGCAAGCTCGCGTCATCCCCGCGCAGGCGGGGATCCATGCAATTCTCCGCACCAACTCGGCAAAGTGTATTGGGTGCCCGCCTCCGCGGGCATGACGATAGTGGCTGCTGTCCTCGGCACCAACACGGCGCTCGCCCATACCGGGGTCGACCACGGGTATTCGTTCTTCGCGGGGCTTCAGCCATCCCTTCACCGGCCTCGACCACATGCTGGCGATGGTGTCGGTAGGGTTGTGGGCCGGCCTCAACGGCGGCCGCGCGCTGTGGGCATGGCCGGCAGCGTTCGTCGGGGTCATGCTGCTCGGCGGAGCGCTCGGCGTGGCCGGCGTGACGCTACCGCTGGTGGAATCCGGCATTCTCGCCTCGGTGGTGGTGCTCGGCCTCCTGGTGCTCGGCGCCTTCCGCCTGCCGGTCGCCGCCGGTGCGGCGCTCGTTGCCTTGTTCGCGCTGCTGCACGGCCATGCGCACGGCACCGAGCTTCCGGCCGAAGGTGCTGCCGTCTCCTATTTCTTGGGCTTCGCGCTTGCGACAGCGGCGTTGCATGCGTTGGGGCTCGGCATCGCCTTCGTGTCGGCCAGCGATCGCGGCAGGCTGATCGTGCGCGGCGCGGGCGCGCTCGTGGCGGCGGCCGGCGTCGCGCTGGCCATCGTCTGAGGAGGGGCGCCATGATCCCAGGCGAAGTCATCACCGCCTCCGGCGACCTGGAGCTGAACGCCGGCCGGCCGGCGATCACGCTCACCGTCGCCAACACCGGCGACCGGCCGATCCAGGTGGGCTCGCACTACCACTTCGCCGAGACCAACCCCGCGCTGAAATTCGACCGCGCCAAAGCGCGCGGGCACCGCCTAGACATCGCGGCAGGCACCGCCGTGCGCTTCGAGCCCGGCCAGACGCGCGACGTGCAGCTGGTGCCGTTCTCCGGCAAGCGCGAGGTCTACGGCTTCCGCCAGGAGATTATGGGGAAGTTGTGAATTCCTTACTTTCTGACTAAAGTAAGGAGGAAGCCATCGTTTCCCATGCGCGGAGGCCGCCGTGACCGTAATGGAAGCCAAGGTGACATCCAAAGGGCAGGTGACGCTGCCCGTCGAGCTTCGCGACCGATTGGGCATTGAGCCCGGAGATCGTGTGGTGTTCGTCGAGCAGGCGGACGGAAGTTACGCGCTGAGAGTTCGCAGCGGCACCCTGGCCGACCTGAGAGGCATTTTGCGAGGGAAGGCGAGGCCGCCCAGCGACAAGGAGATTCGTGGCTGGATCGATGAGGCGAGATCGCGCGCGGCGTCGGGCGGCGCCAAGAAGCGCAGCCGGTGATTGGCCTCGACACCAACATCCTTCTGCGCTGGCTGATCCAGCCAGGTGAAGGCGATGTCGGCTCGAGCGATGCGGAGATGCAGCGGGCATCACAAATCATCGGTGCCGACGGAGCACAATTCTTCATTAACGTCATCGTCGTTGCTGAGACGGCATGGATTCTCGAGCAGAAGCTGAAACTCGCGCGTGCAGATGTCATGGAAGTCATGGGTCGCCTGCTTCATGGCGAGAACATCACCGTCGGCAATGAGGCAGAGGTGAGAGCAGCACAAATGCAGTTCGAGCAATCGAGCGCCAACTTCGCGGACTGTCTGATTGCACAATTGAATTTGAGCGCTGGATGCTCGCACACCCTCACGTTCGACAAGAGAGCCAGCCGCACCCCCGGCTTCCGCCACGTTGACGACCGCTAGGAACAGCACATGCCAACCCGCATCTCGCGTGCCGCCTATGCCGACATGTTCGGGCCCACCACGGGCGACAAGGTGCGCCTCGCCGACACCGACCTGATCGTGGAGGTCGAGAAGGACCTCACCACCTACGGCGAGGAGGTGAAGTTCGGCGGCGGCAAGGTGATCCGCGACGGCATGGGCCAGGCGCAGACCTCCCGCGCCGACGGCGCCGTCGACACCGTCATCACCAACGCGCTGATCATCGACCACACCGGCATCTTCAAGGCCGACGTGGGCCTGCGCGACGGCCGCATCGCCGGCATCGGCAAGGCCGGCAACCCCGACGTGCAGCCGGGCGTCACGATCATCGTCGGGCCCGGCACCGAGGTGATCGCGGGCGAGGGCAAGATCCTCACCGCCGGCGGCATCGACAGCCACATCCACTTCATCTGCCCGCAGCAGATCGAGGAGGCGCTGAACTCCGGCCTCACCATGATGATCGGCGGCGGCACCGGCCCCGCCACCGGCACCTCGGCCACCACCTGCACGCCGGGCCCCTGGCATCTCGCCCGCATGATCGAGGCGGCCGAGGCCTTTCCCATGAACCTCGCCTTCGCCGGCAAGGGCAACGCCTCCCAGCCCAAGGCGCTCGTCGAGATGATCCAGGGCGGCGCCTCTTGCCTGAAGCTGCACGAGGACTGGGGCACCACGCCAGCGGCCATCGACTGCGCGCTGTCGGTCGCCGACGATCACGACGTGCAGGTGATGATCCACACCGACACGCTGAACGAGTTCGGGCTTCGTGGAGGATACGATTGCCGCCTTCAAGGGCCGCACCATCCACGCCTTCCACACCGAAGGTGCCGGCGGCGGGCATGCGCCCGACATCATCAAGGTGGCGGGATTGCGCAACGTGCTGCCGTCCTCCACCAACCCCACGCGCCCCTTCACGGTGAACACGCTGGAGGAGCATCTCGACATGCTCATGGTGTGCCACCACCTCGATTCCAACATCCCCGAGGACATCGCCTTCGCCGAGAGCCGCATCCGGCGCGAGACCATCGCGGCGGAGGACATCCTGCACGACCTGGGCGCGCTCTCCATGATCTCCTCCGACAGCCAGGCCATGGGCCGCGTCGGCGAGGTGATCATCCGCACCTGGCAGACGGCGCACAAGATGAAGGGCCAGCGCGGGCAGCTGAAGGAGGATGCGCCGGGCAACGACAACTTCCGCGTCAAGCGCTACATCGCCAAGTACACCATCAACCCGGCCATCGCCCAGGGCGTGGCGCACGAGCTGGGCTCGCTGGAGGTGGGCAAGCGGGCCGACCTGGTGCTGTGGAGCCCCGCGTTCTTCGGCGTGAAGCCCGATATGGTCCTGCTCGGCGGCACCATCGCCGCAGCGCCCATGGGCGATCCCAACGCCTCGATCCCGACGCCGCAACCGGTGCACTATCGCCCCATGTTCGGCAGCTACGGCCGGGCGATCGCCTCCTCTGCCGTCATCTTCGTCAGCCAGGCGGCCATCGACGGCTACCTGGCCCAGCGTCTCGGCTCGCAGAAGAAGCTGCTGGCCGTGAGGAACACGCGCGGCGGCATCTCCAAGAAGTCGATGGTGCTGAACGACGCCACGCCCAACATCGAGGTGGACGCGGAGACCTACGAGGTGCGCGCCGACGGCGAGCTGCTCACCTGCGAGCCCGCCAAGGTGCTGCCCATGGCGCAGCGGTATTTCTTGTTCTGACCCCTCTCCCCGCCTGCGGGGAGAGGTCGGGGTGAGGGGCAGCCACTGGCGCAGGGCTGGAGTATGCTTCCGCCCCTCACCCTAGCCCTCTCCCGATGAAGGATGGTGAGAGGGAACACGGAGCGTCGAATGCTGAGAGCCACCAGGATCGTGCCGGCGGGCATCTGGGACGGCAAGGGCGTCGACACGCGTGCGGCTGGACTACGACAAGCGCACGCGGCGGCGCATTGCGCTCACCGGCGCAGGGCGGCCTCTCGTTCCTGCTCGACCTCGACAAGGCACCGGTGCTGCGCGCCGGCGACGGCCTGCGCCTCGAGGACGGCCGCATCGTCGCGGTGGAGGCCGCACCCGAGCGGCTGATGGAGATCACCTGCGCGGACGAGCGCGCGCTGGCCCGCATTGCCTGGCATCTCGGCAACCGGCATCTCGCCACCGAGATCGGCGAGCGCACCATCCACATCCGCGCCGACCACGTCATCGCCGACATGGTGCGCGGGCCTCGGCGCCGAGGTGCGCGCGTGGAGCGCCCGTTCAATCCGGAAGGCGGCGCCTACGGCCACGGCGCGGTGCAGGGCCACAGCCATGGGCACTCATCATGGCACGATCACCACCACGAGCCATCATGATCGCGATGCCGGTGACCAAGACCACGAACGTCATCCCCGCGAAGGCGGGGACCCATGACACCTGGCCGCGAGCGATGTGGACAGTTGTCTGGATTCCCGCCTGCGCGGGAATGACGACAGCGCATGGCGAAGGCGCCCCACCCCTAACCCCTCCCCGCAAGGCGGAGCGGAGCAGATCGCGAGCGTCCCGCACGCTCGCCCGCCTGATGACGTGGCTGTCGCCGGCGTTTCCGGTGGGCGGGTTCTCGCTACTCGCACGGGCTGGAATGGGTGGTCGAGCACGGCAAGGTCAAGGATGCCGCCACGCTCGGGCGACTGGATCGAGGATATCCTGGTGCACGGCGCCGGACGCACGGATGCGATCTTCCTCGCCGAGGCCTGGCGCGCGGTCGCGGCAGGCGACGGCACGCCTGCTGGCCGAAGCGCGCCGAGCTGGCCGCAGCCTTCGCGCCGTCCGCCGAGCGCCGGCTGGAGACGCTGGCGCAGGGCGCGGCCTTCCTGCGCTGCCGTGCAGGCCGTGTGGCCACATCCGGCCATCGAGCGGCTCGCCGCGCACGGCGACCGAGATCGCCTATCCCGTCGCCGTCGGTGCCTGCAGCCGCCGCGCACGGCACTGCCGCTCGCCCCCACGGCGCAGGCCTTCATGCAGGCCTTCGCCGCCAACCTCGTCTCGGCCGGCGTGCGCCTGATCCCGCTCGGCCAGACCGACGGGCTGCGCGTCATCGCGCGCCTCGAGCCGCTGATCCCGCGCCTCGTCGCCGCGCGCGCTGGCCGCCAGCCTCGACGACGTCGGCGGCGCCGCCATCATGGCCGACATCGCCTCCATGCGGCACGAGACGCAGTACACGCGGCTGTTCAGGTCGTGACGAGATGGGGCTCAGACCCCGCGAGGGCTGACCCCACAGGAAGGAACGCGAATGAGCAAATCCCCCAACGGCCCCTTGCGCGTCGGCATCGGCGGCCCGGTCGGCTCCGGCAAGACGGCGCTGATGGAGGCGCTGTGCAAGGCCTTCCGCGACCGCTACGACATCTGCGCCATCACCAACGACATCTACACCAAGGAGGACGCGCTGATCCTCACGCGCGCCGGCGCGCTGCCCGTGGAGCGCATCATGGGCGTGGAGACCGGCGGCTGCCCGCACACCGCGATCCGCGAGGATGCCTCGATCAACCTCGCCGCGGTGGCCGAGATGAGCGCCAAGTTCCCCGAGCTCGACCTGATCCTGATCGAGTCGGGCGGCGACAACCTCGCCGCCACCTTCAGCCCGGAGCTGGCCGACCTCACCATCTACGTGATCGACGTCGCGCAGGGCGAGAAGATCCCGCGGAAGGGCGGGCCCGGCATCACCCGCTCGGACCTGCTCGTCATCAACAAGACCGACCTGGCGCCCCACGTCGGCGCCTCGCTGGCGGTGATGGAGAGCGACACCAAGCGCATGCGCGGCGAGCGCCCGTTCGTGTTCACCAACCTCAAGACGGGCGATGGCGTCGCCACCGTCGCCGCGCTTCGTCGAGCGCCAGGGCGGCCTCGGGTAGCGACTTTGCGTTCCCGGAAGCCTCGCCCCGGCTCTTGAGCCGGGGCGAGGCTATCCGGGATCTCTACCCCGCGAAGGTAAAGACCCCGGCTCTCCGCGCCGAACTTGATCGCCGATCAAGCCCGGGCGCTACGGCCGGGGACGCACAGCTGAATGCTGGGCTGCTCTATCGATAGCTAAGACGTCGCCGCGCGGCACTGCTCGTCGGCAGGCAGCGGATCGCAGTTGCTGTCGAGAACGCAGGCCTCGAAGGCGTTCTGCAGCTCCCGGCGCCAAACGCCGTCGATCTCGCCGCTGGTAGTGGCCGGCCTCGGTCAGCCCGCACTGGTAGAGCTTGATCATCTGCGAGCCGCCGAAGAACATCGCCTTGGTGTAGTCGCGCAGCGCCGCCTTCGGCTCGCCCAGGACCTGCTTGATGTGCGCGCGCGTGTCGAGCGAATGCGCGGCTGGTGGGGCTCAGCTGCAGCGATTTCTCGACGTCCGGCAGGCCCGTGCGCGGCCTTGCCCCAGCGGAAGTAGGCCCAGGCGCGGTTGTTGAGCGCCACCGCGAAATCCGGGCGCATGTTGATGGCCACGTCGTAGTCGTTGATCGCCACCGCGTACTGGCCCTTCAGCGAGTAGGCGAGCGCGCGCATGGCATAGACCGAGCTCAGGTCGCCGATCGCCGGGTCGCGCCGCTCGATCAGCGCGGTGCAGCCTTCGATGCGCCGCTCGATGTCCTCGCCAAAGCAGTTGAGCCCATCGTCGGCGCGCGACCGTGCCGGCCAGCGCAGACGAGAAAGACCAGGCCGGCAATCAACCACGAGCTGCGCTTCATCGTGTCCTTCCGTTCGACCGAAGCCTGAGGAGAGAAACACACAAAGGTGCCCGCGGCCAGCCCGCCGCCCCCAGACCCTTAGCCCTCCATGGCGACAGGGCCCTTACCACGGCACCGGGCCGCCATTAAGGCACTTCCACGTGCCCCGGGCAGCCCATCGGGCATCGGTCGTGGGCGCCCGGCTACTTGAAGTGCTTGGAAAGCTTCAGCCCCTGGCCCTGGTAGTGGGAGGCGATTCCGGACCCGTAGATCTTGCTCGGCCGCTCCGCCAGATCCTCGTAAACGAGGCGAGCGATCGTCTGCCCGTGCTCCAGCACGAACGGGATCTCCGAGGTGCGCACCTCGAGCACCGCCTTGGACCCTGAGCCACCGCCCTCGGCATAGCCGAAACCCGGATCGAAGAAGCCCGCGTAGTGGGCGCGGAACTCGCCCATCATCGGGATCGATGGGGATCATCTCGGCGGCGTACTCGGGCGGCACCTGCAGCCGCTCGCGCGAGGCCAGGATGTAGAACTCGTTGGGATGCAGGATCAGCCGCCCGTCCTTGCTGGCGTGGATCGGCTCCCAGAAGTCGCGCTTGTCGTGGTCGCGCCTTTCCACGTCGAGCACGTCGGCGAACTTGCGCGCGCGGTAGCCGACGAGGCCCTTGCTGCCCGTCGCCCTGCAGGTCGACGCCGACGTTGAGCCCGTTGCGGATCGCGGCCCTGCCCGCCTCGCCGTCGACGAGCGGCGTCTTCTTGTCGAGCTTGCGCAGCTCGGCGTCGCTGAGCTCGGGGCGCCAGTAGCGGTCCTGGCTGCCGGAGCGGCGCAGGAAGCGCAGCTGGTTCAGCCGGGTGCCGGTCCGCACCTTGATGCTGAAGGTGCGCGGGAAGATCTCGGCGAACAGCTCGCCCGAGTACTTGGCCTCCACCCAGTCGAACGCCTCGCTGTTGTCGCTGATCAGCCGCGTGAACACGTCGATGCGCCCGGTCGAGCTCTTGGGGTTGGCGACGGCGGAGATGCTGGGCGGCAGATCGAGCGTCTCCTGCAGCTTCACCACGTAGACGCAGCCGTGCTCCAGCACCGCGCCCTGATCGAGGCTGAACTCGTGCTGCTTGAAGTCTTCGAGCTGCTCGAGCACGGTGTGCGCCTTGCCCGGCAGGAAGCTCGACCGCACGCGATAGGCCTTGCGCCCCAGCCGCAGGTCGACGCTGGCCGGCTGGATCTGGTCTGGCGCGATCCCGTCGCGGCGCATCGATCTTCTTGCGGTCGCGCAGCGCGGCGATCTGCTGGAACGGCAGCAGCCCGGGCTTGCCGCCCACCTCGACCCGCGGCAGGTCCGTCTTTCTCGTCCTCGCCCGCCCTGCCGCTATGGGCGCGGAACAGCGGCGCTACGTCCTGACCCATCGCCCCTCCCGGAGGCTTTGCACGGTGTGTGCCGCCCCAAAGCGATCTTTCTCGCCAACGGAATGACACCGATGTCATCCTCGGCGCTCGTCCCGAGGATCCAGCGATCGGCAAGCGCCGGAGCTGGCGGATGGCTGGATGGGCGGGACCAAGCCCGACCATGACAATATTGAACCCCTGGAACACTAGCACGGGGGCGACCGCACATTCACCGGACGGGCGCATTCCTTACTAACAGAAACCGCGGCGGCCGGGCCCGTGGTGCCTCGTACCGCTTGACGCCAGGCCCCGAGCCTGTAATTCCTGACCTCGATACGTGGTGATTTGGCCGGCCGGCTTGCAGCCACGCAAAAGAAATCGCTAAAAGGCCGCGCGCGTGAACCGACTTGAATGCGCCCGGCTACCGAAAGGGCGTATGTTCAAGCCGGTTTTTTTGTTGCCTGCGGTCGGAGCAGGCGAGGGAGTTCGCGCGATGACTGACAAGCCCCCCCAAGCTGGCACCGCCACGCAACCTGGGCGCCCGAGACGCTGCTGGTGCACGGCGGCACGCTGCGCTCGCCCTTCGGCGAGACGTCGGAGGCGATGTTCCTCACCCAGTCCTTCGTCTACGACACCGCCGAGCAGGCCGAGGCGCGCTTCAAGGACGAGGACCCGGGCTTCATCTACTCGCGCTTCTCCAACCCCACCGTCGGCCATGTTCGAGGAGCGCATGCGGCTGCTGGAAGGCGCCGAGGCCGCGCGCGCCACGGCCACCGGCATGGCGGCCGTCACCTCGGCGCTGCTGTGCTTCCTCAAGGCCGGCGATCACATCGTCGCGGCGCGCGCCATGTTCGGCTCGTGCCTCTACGTGGCGCAGGACCTGTGTCCGCGCTTCGGCATCGAGTGCACGCTGGTCGACGGCCGCGACACGCAAGCCTGGCAGCGGGCCGTGCGCCCCAACACCAAGGCCTTCTTCTTCGAGACGCCGGCCAACCCGACGCTCGACCTGGTCGACATCGCCGCCGTGAGCGAGATCGCGCACGCGGCCGGCGCGCTGGTCATCGTCGACAACGTGTTCGCCACGCCGCTGCTGCAGAAGCCGCTGAAGCTCGGCGCCGACGTCGTGGTCTATTCCGCCACCAAGCACATCGACGGCCAGGGGCGCTGCCTCGGCGGCGTCGTGCTGTGCTCGCAGAAGTTCCTCAAGGACCACCTGCACACCTTCCTGCGCCAGACCGGGCCCGGCCATGAGCCCGTTCAACGCCTGGGTGATGCTCAAGGGCCTGGAGACGCTGCCCCTGCGCGTGCGGGCGCAGTGCGAGACCGCGGCCAAGATCGCCGACCATCTGGCCGGGCAGCCGGGCATCGCGCGCGTGCTGTTCTGCGGCCGGCCCGACTACCCGCAGGCCGCGCTCGCCAAGCGGCAGATGTCGGGGCCCGGGCAGGTCGTGACGTTCGAGATCGAGGGCGGCAAGGCCGCGGCCTTCCGCTTCCTCAACGCGCTGAAGCTGATCCGCATCTCCAACAACCTGGGCGACGCCAAGAGCCTGATCACGCATCCCGCCACCACCACCCACCAGCGCCTCAAGCCCGAGGCGCGGGCGGAGCTTGGCATCTCGGACGGCATGCTGCGGCTGTCGGTCGGGCTGGAGGCCTTCGTCGATCTCGCCGCCGACATTGACCGCGCGCTCGCCGCCTCTAAAATCCGCTGAGCAGCGGGCTGGCAGCTTCATTTGGCGCGATCTCATGTACGAAGCCGTGACCCAAGGCATCCGCGTTCGCGTCACGCCGCAGTATCTGGAGGAGGAGTCCTCCCCGGACGACAGCCGCTACGTGTGGGCCTACACCATCGACATCGTCAACGAGGGCAGCGAGACCGTGCAGCTGCGCACCCGGCACTGGCGCATCACCGACGCCACGGGGCGCACCGAGGAGGTGCGCGGCCCCGGCGTGGTGGGCAAGACGCCGGTGCTGGAGCCGGGCGCCTCGTTCCGCTACACCTCGGGCTGCCCGCTCACCACGCCGTCGGGCATCATGGTCGGCAGCTACCAGATGACGACGGAGGCCGGCGAGCGCATCGACGTGGCGATCCCGGCCTTCTCGCTCGACAGCCCGCACACGACGCGCAGCCTGAATTGAAGGACGAGATGAGCGCCGAGCTCGCCACCGCGAAGGAGCTGCTGGCGCGGCTCGTCGCCTTCGACACCACCAGCCACAAGACCAACATCCCGCTCATCGAGTTCGTCGAGGAGCTATCTGCGCCGCCATGGCGTCGACAGCGATGCGCGTGCCGACGCCGGACGGGCTGAAGGCCAGCCTGTTCGCCACCATCGGCCCCGCGGGCGTCGGCGGCATCGCGCTCTCCGGCCACACCGACGTGGTGCCGGTGACGGGCCAGGCCTGGGACACCGATCCCGTTCACGCTCGTCGAGCGCGACGGCAAGCTCTACGGCCGCGGCGCCTGCGACATGAAGGGCTTCCTCGCCTGCGTGCTGGCGCTGGTGCCGGCGTTCAAGGCGCGCACGCTCAGGGTGCCCATCCACATCGCCTTCTCCTACGACGAGGAGGTGGGCTGCACCGGCGTGCGACCCATGATCGCCGAGCTCGGCAAGACGCTGCCGCTGCCGCGCATGGTGCTGGTCGGCGAGCCGACCAGCATGACCGTGGTCGACGCCCACAAGGGCCCCATGCGCTGGAGCGTGGACGTCACCGGCAAGGCGGCGCACTCGAGCATGCCGCACCTGGGCGTCAACGCCATCACCTATGCCGGCCGCCTGCTGGGCGAGCTGGAGCGCATGGAGGAGGAGCTGAAGGCGCTGCCGCCCAATCCGCGCTTCGATCCGCCCTACACCACGCCTGCAGGTGACCGAGATCGAGGGCGGCACCGCCTCCAACATCGTGCCGGTGCCGTGCTGGTTCGGCTGGGAGATCCGCCGCCTGCCGGGCTTCGATGGCATGGCGCTGGACCAGCGCCTGCGCGCGCTTCGCCGCCGAGCACTGCCTGCCCGAGATGCAGCGCGCCGCGCCGGAGACCGGCATCGCCATCGACATCGTCAACGAGGTGCCGGCGTTCCAGGCCGATCCCAAGTCCGGCATCGTGCCGCTGGCCCTGAAGCTCGCCGGGCAGAACGACACCTTCGCCGTCTGCTACGCCACCGAGGCCAGCCTGTTCCAGATCGGCGGCGCGCCGTCCGTCGTCATCGGCCCCGGCAACATCGCCCAGGCGCACACGCCCAACGAGTTCCTGCGACGTCGCCGAGCTGGAGAAGTGCCTGGCCTTCCTCGGCCGCGTCGCGGACTGGGCCGCGAAGCTGATGCGCACCCTGCGACCTTGACCGCGCCACATTCGCGCATCATATGACGCGCCATGCTGCTCAGTGCTCAACATCGTCTGCACCTGCCACCGCGCCGGCGAGATCGTCGCTGACGGCGCTCGGCTATTGAGCCGCGGCAGGCCAGCGCTTCGCCAGACACTTTGCAACGCCCGCACGCACGAAATCCAGGTGAGCCGCTGGCACAGCGCCCGCGATCGCAGGCCTCTGGCACAAGCCGTCACCCGACAGTGCGCCGACCAACAAAGGAGCAGCACATGCGGTTCTATCAATGCCGCTGCAGCAAGGCAGCGCCACCACCATCGGCTGGATCGAGGCGCGCGGCGCCAGGCTCGGCGCACGCGTCGAAGCTGCCCGAGTACGGCGGGCTTGTGGCGCGTGGCGGAGGTCTATCAGCCGCCGCTCGATGCCGAGTGGCTGCAGGAAAAGCAGCGCATCGATCGCAAGGGCATGCCCACGATCGTGAATGTCGCGGGCTGCCGGCCGGTCCTGTAGCTCAGCGGCCAGAGCAGCCGCTTGTCAGGCCGTTGGTCGCGGGCCTGCACCGGCGAAGGCCGGGGTTCGAGTCCCGTCAGGACCGCCACGTTCCCCAAAATCGCAAGCCGCTTCGCAGTCAAGCCCTGGTCCGCCTCCAGGAAAGGCGCGGACATTCAACTCCCAGCGGCCTCACTGACCCTTGGCATCTTCGGGGCGCGGCGTCGGCGTGCGCGTTGGGTGCATGCCGCTGATGACCAGAGGCACGGGCATGACGTCAGTTTGGAGCTGGCATCCGGCTGGCTGTAGTGGGGCACCTTCAGACCTTGGGCTGTGCCATCCTCGTCCTGCGCACCCAGCGAACAGCCTGCAGCGCTTGGTACAACGCTGATTGAAGGTGAACGCGACGCACTTCTCCAGGTTCGAAGCAAAGCCGCCTGGCACGGATGCCCGGATCTGCCTCGCGCTTTTCAGTCCGAACGTGCTCGCTGGCCTCAAGCCCCAGGTATTGTACTCAGCGCCGTATTGTTTGATTTCCTGATCAGGCGCCGGCGGCTTGACGACGCCCACACGCGCCCGCTCGCCGTCCTCGCGTGATCGCGTCGCCGCTTTCGAACATCTCGTTCCAGTAAATCGTGAAGGGCGGTGGACTGCGGCGTGCACCGAACCACGTCATGTGCGACGAAACGATGTCCTTGGCGCTGGGCCCATCATCCTTGAACAGCACGTCTTCCTTGATGTAGCACCGTCCGTCGTTGCCGTCGAAGCTGAAGCTGTAGGCCTTTGCACCGCAGGAACTGAAGATGCATCTGCATCCTGCAGCCCGCCAGGTACTTGCCTGAGCGGATCGATTCTCCGAGGTCGGCGAGATCCACGCCAACGTCGCCGCCGACCACTCGACGTTCGCCTCTTCCATGGCGCGCAGGTGAAACTACTGGGCGGTTGCCAGCAACAGAAGGAGTACCGCCGCGGCCATACCCACCGTCGACACCCAGAACACGCGATTCTTGACGCGCAGCCACTTGAGCCCCCGCACCGCCTCGCCCCGATGCCTACTGTAGGGATAGGTGGTTATGAAGCTGCGCAGCAGCTGCTCGCTGTTGCTCTGGCTCGTCAGCTCCCAGGCCTCGGCCTCCGTCCGCACCGCTTCCTCACGCCGCTTCTTGCCCGCCTCCTCCGGCGACATTGGCGCTTGACGCAGCAGACCGTGTGGTCGTGGTCGAAGCGAAAGCGAAGTCGACGAGCAGAGACGAGCTGTCCCACGGCATCTGCTGCCCTTTGGACTTCTCGAACACGTCCCGGCGCACCCTGATCATCATCTGCGAGATGTTGATGCCGGCCTCGGAGCAGGTGCGTGACCAGGGACGTCGTGAACGGGCTGTTGGACGTATCCTCGCCGTCGAGGGCGACGGCCCCAGGCGCCGTCGAGAAGGCGATGAAAGTGCCGGCGGGCGCGTCGATCTTGGCAAGCCCACCGCCCAGCGCACGTGTCGCCGCCGGGAACGGGTTGTTGCGGCAGCAGTCGAGGAAGATCAGGCCGGCTTTCTTGGTCTTCTCCAGCTGGCGGATCAGGTTGTTGAGCGGCAGCGCGCTGTCGATCAGCGACACCACGTTTCTGGCCGACACGTTGGTCGGCAGCAGGTAGTTCTCGCCATCGATCTGCACGCCGTGACCGGCATAGAAGACGAGCCCGGTGTCGGCGTTGACCTCACCGCCGCTCTGCAGCCTGTCGACGAACAGGCTGATGGCCTCGCTCATCTCCTCGCCTGTTCTTGTCGACGTGCAGGTCCACTCTGAACCCGAGCTTCTCGAGCTCGGCGCTGACGGCGCGCGCGTCGTTGGGGGGATTTACCAGGCGGGCGCCGGGATTCTGGTAGGCGCCGTTGCCGATGACCAGGGCGACGCGGGTGGTCGGCGCCAGGGAGCGCGTTTCGACGGTGGCCACCTCGACGGGGGCCGTGAACACGTTGAAGCCGAGCTTGGCATCCATCTCGGGCGAGTAGACGCCGTCGGCGAAGCCGAGCTTCTCCTTGCTGCAGCGCAGCCAGCGCCACCTTGTCGTCGGCATTGAAGAAGCCGGTTTCCGGCCGCTGCCAGCGCCCGCTGCAGCCGCTTGACGATGTCGCCCTGCGAGCCGTAGCGGATGCGCGCCAGGCGAGCCTGGATCGCCCCGGATCGCGATGCTCTGCAGCCGCGCTCTTGGCGGCAATCGCCGCTTCCAGGCCGGTGATCGAGCACGTAGTCGAAGCGCTTGCCGTTGTCGCTACTGCCGAGGCCGACAGCCTTGCGGAACCGCCCCCACTCGCCGTGTGCTCGCTCCCGTTGTAGGTGCCGCGCACCGTCTGGCAGCCGGCCGACGAGAAGCTCATGTTGCGGAAGGAGGGATGCAGATTGTCGTGCGGCACGCACGGGTCCCAATGGTCCTGCGTGTCGTAGGCCACGTCCAGGATTGCTGCGCATCACGACGACCTCGTCGTCCTCCTGCAGCCTGAAGGCGCCTGGCACCTCCGCCGCCGCCGACGTGGGTGCCGACCTTGTAGCGATAGCACCCCGACAGCAGCATATTGCCGTAGGGCGGGCCGCCGCTCGTGTGGCGGGCCCAGTTCGTATAGACGGACCCGTTGTTGGGAACCGTCGAGCCGATGAAGCCCGAGAGCTGCTGGCGGCCGACGTGGTAGGCGCCGATGACGCAGCGGAACGCGCGATGGTCGGGCCGCGCATCTCTCAGGCGCAGCGCATCGCTGTTGATCTGGCTCGGCCCGCCGACGAGCTCGGCCCCGCGCAGACCGAACAGGATGACGCCGTTCTCGCGCGTGGGCTGGAAGCCGCTGGCGCCGATGATGAGCTCGAGGTCTTTGGCCGTGAACGAGAAATCCCTGTCGGCCAGCGTCTTGTCGAGGTGGCGGTACTCGGGGTTCTTGTCGTCGGGGCTCCAGCTGACGTCGTCTGGCCGTGTAGCTCGGCCCTCCGCGCGTTGCCGGCGGCGCCTCGAGCCCGCGCTCGACGGCCCGCTCCAGCGTGATCCAGTCCTCGTCGGCCTCGGGTGCGATGCGCAGGCTGCGACGCAGGGTGCGCGCGGCACCGCGAGTTGCCGGTCCGGCGAGATCGGCAGGCGCGGCGGCGGGTACGGGCGCGGGAGCCGCAACGACGGCGGGGGCGGGCTCCGCCTGCGGCTGCGGCACAGCGACCGGCGCAGGTTCTGGCGTGGGTGCAGGTTCAGGCGCGGGCGCCGGTTCGGGCGCAGGCGCCGGGGGCGGTGCGACGGCAACGATCGGCGGCGCGGTCAGCCCCTGGACGAACAGCGCCGCTTCCAGATCGCGGCGCTTGAGCAGCCCGGGCACCCCCTGCCCCACCCACAGCCGCTTCATCGTCCGGAACTCTCCCGGCACCTGGTCGAATTTCCGCTCGTGCATGTGGGTGCGGATGTTGCGCATCTCGCGGTAGCGTTCGCCGGGATTGCCGAACGAGGCGCCGCGATTGTAGACGAGCGAGAACAGCGCACCGAAAGAGTGGGGATGCAGCTCCCTGGCATTGGCCAGATTCTGCAGCACCAACCTCGCATACTTGGGGGCGGTGAAGTTGGTGAACACCTCCTCCGCCGCGTCCCACGGCACCTCGATGTCTTGCAGCGTGCGGGGCAGGCCTCGCGCCGCCGGGCCGACCACGCCCACCGTCTGCGCCAGGCGCTCGAATGCTTCAGCCGGCAGCTTGTCCTTCCACGAGCGCGTGAAGTCCTCGAGCCCCGACTGCCCGATATCGTAGCCAAGACCGATGGTGACGCCCGACTGCGCGCCAGGCCACTCGGGGTGCTTGTACCTGCGGTCGTAAGCGGCCCGGCTGCCGATCTCCTGGGTGATGACCAGTTCGCGGGCCTGCGGCGAGATCATGCCGCGGATTTCATCGTCGGGGATGCCGGCCAGCTCTTCCGCGGACACGCCGTCGGGCGGCAGCCCGATGGCACGCACATCGCTCGTCTCGACGTCATAGCGCTCGCGGTAGGAGCGGACTTGGGCCAGCTCCTCGTCCGTCAACGTGTACTCGTTCCCCAACTCGCCGTTGGCAGGCATGGTGGCATCCCCCAATCAACATGAACAAAGCTCTCGCACAGCCGTGGCCATGCGAATGGTGCTGCCCCCGCAACGAACTAGATCAGAGTGTGTTGGACGCCTCCCGCCTGTCGCAGATGGGCGCTCGAGATTACAGCTTTTCACCGGTGTACAAGGCTGGCGCAATTGCCGTCCACGCGAACAGCGCTAGCGAAGAGAGCAGTTGCGGCTGAAGCCAAGGCGTCGTTTTGGTCAAGTCGGCGGCGACCTGCGCATAAATCGGAGTTCGCGCTCATCACGAAAACCCAGATGACGAAGCTGATGGCGCTCAGGATGACGGCGGGCCATTGCGCCTTGCCATCGGGCCCCTTGGTGGCGCTCCAGCGCAACACAACGACGACGACCAGGACCACGGCCGCAACGAGCAGTATCGACTGCCAAGGGCGCGAAGTGCCGGCGGTGGTAGGCTGTATCGTATTGAGGAACAGTGGGTAGGCCGTGATGGCCTCGGCCGGCACCAGCTTGGTCATGCGCGTGATGTAGGTGTCTTGCAGGCTACCGCCGATGTCGCGGCCGGTATGCAGTCCTCTTTCCAGATTGCGCGCTGATGCCTCGGAAATAATTCGCAAAGTCATGTACGCCACTCCCTTCGAAACACTGGCCGTCCGCAAGGCGCCCCACAAGCCTCCAGCAACCGGACTTGGCCCTTCATATTCCAGGCCCAACGTGCCTAAATCCCAACGACTTCGCAATCCGCTTCGGCGCTTTGCCCGGGGCACTATGGCGGGCGGGTTTCATACCGTTCCAGCATGCGCGCACCCCGCCAATCGTTGCGCCCGCTTCGTCCACCGTCGATTAAGCGCATGATTTGCATTGCTCTTTCATGCGAACGATGGGCCCGCGCGAACAGATCAGCGGATCGCGTGCGGCATCTTGCCGAGGCCATCGTCTGGGGTCTGACCGTGTCGCCCAAAGCGGCATTTTCCCGAGACAAGTCGGCGCGCGACAAATGAGTAGGGCCTGCGACGGCAACGTTACAAAAGTCACCCTAATGTCATACAGTTGCAGGCGACCGGTGCAGGAGACGCTTCGAACAAGCAAGGAGACGCGTAGTGATCTGCAAGAGACTGTCTAGCTGCTGTGCTTGGCTGCCCTGCTTCCCGCCTTCGTCGGGAACCGCCACGGCACAAACGGCCTACCCCAACAAGCCCATCACCGTGATCGTGCCGTTCGCCGCCGGCGGGCCGACCGACGTGGTCGCCCGCATCCTCGGCGAGCACATGTCGCGCACGCTGGGCCAGCAGCTGGTGGTCGAGAACGTCGGCGGCGCCGGCGGCAGCACCGGCATGACCCGCGTCGCCACGGCGGCGCCCGACGGCTACACGCATCGGCGTCGGCAACATGGGCACGCAGTCGGCCGCGCCCGCGCTCTATCCCAACCTCAAGTACAATCCGGCCACCAGCTTCGAGCAGGTCGGCATCGCCAACTACACGCCGCAGGCGATCGTGGCCAAGAAGGACACGGCGGCCAAGGACCTCAAGGAGTTCCTCGCCTACCTCAAGGCCAACAGCGCCAAGCTGAGCTACGGCCACGCCGGCGTCGGCTCGATCTCGCCACGTGTCGGGCACGCTGTTCAATGCCCAGTTCGGCCTCAAGCCGGCGCTGGTGGCCTATCGCGGCACCGCGCCCGCCCTCAACGACCTGGTCGGCGGCCAGATCGACTACATGGTCGACCAGTCGCTCAACGTCATCCCGCAGATCAAGGGCGGCACCATCAAGGCCTACGCCGTCGCCGCGCCCAAGCGCCTCGAAAGCCTGCCCGACGTGCCGACCACCAAGGAGCTGGGCGTCGATTTCATCTTCAGCGCCTGGAACGCCATGGTCGCGCCGAAGGGCACGCCGAAGGACGATCGTCGACAAGCTGGTCGACGCACTCAACAAGGCGCTCGACGATCCCGACACGATCGAGCGCTACGTCGAGCTCGGCAGCACGGCACCGCAGGGCGCCGATCGCGGCCCGGCCGGCCTGCAGAAGCTGGTCGAGAGCGAGATGGCGCGCATCACGCCCGTGCTGAAGGCGGCCATGGCCGCCGAGCCGGCCGGGGACGCCAAGAAGTGAGCCGCGATCCCAGCAGGCTCGCATGCGGCTGACGGACGAGGAACAGGCCATGCTGGCGGGCGAGCACGGGCCCGCCCGCCAGTGGGCCATCCACCATCAGATCGCCGTCGGCGAATTCTTCGACGCGCCCGATTTCGTGCCCGTCGGCCAGGCCCACATCATGGCCGACACCGAGAGCCTGGGCGAAGCCGGCGTCGCCTGGCTCGAGGAGCTGGCGGCGCTGCCGGCGGCGCGAGCGCCGCGTGCGCATCCCCACCATCACCGATCCGCGCGGGCTCGACTTCGCCTCCTACAAGCGCCTGAAGCAGACCGACGCCATGGCGGCCATCGAGGCGCGCGCCATCGCCGCCTTCGAGGCGCTCGGCGTGCTGATGACCAACACCTGCATCAACTACCAGACCATCCTGCCGCCGGTGCGGGCGAGCATCTGGCCATGGGCGACACCGGCGTCGTCATCTACTCCAACAGCGTGCAGGGCGCGCGCAGCAACTTCGAGGGCGGCCCGTCCGCGCTCGCCGCCGGCCTCACCGGCCGCACGCCGCGCTACGGCTATCATCTCGATGCGCATCGCGCCGGCACCAAGCATTTCGAGCTGCGCCATCGCCCGCGCGACCTCGCCGACTGGGGCGCGCTCGGCGGCATCGTCGGCAAGGCCACCAACAGCTACTGGGAGGTGCCGGTCGTCAGCGGGCTCGACGCGCCGCCCAACTCCGACGAGCTCAAGCACTTCGGCGCGGCGCTGGCGAGCTTCGGCTCGGTCGCGCTGTTCCACATGCCCGGCGTCACGCCGGAGGCGCCGACGCTCGGCCGATGCCTTCGCCGGCCGCGCCGTGCCGCAGGCAACGCCCATCGCGGCAAGCCGACTTCGACGCCTTCTATGCGGGCTATGCCGCGGCCGGCGACAAGGTCGACGTCGTGGTGTTCGCCGCCCCGCAGCTCTCGCTGATCGAGATGCAGCAGGTCGCCGGCCTGCTCGACGGCCGGCGCATCCACGCCGACACGTCGCTGATCGTCACCACCTCGCCCGAGATCAAGTTCGCCGCCGACCGCATGGGGCTGACCGCGCGCCATCGAGGACGCCGGCGGCATCGTCGCCTCGGGCGTGTGCTTCTACCAGAGCTACGCGCGCGAGATGGCCGAGGCCAACGGCTGGCAGCGCCTGCTCACCAACTCGGCCAAGCTCGTCAACATCATCGCCGGCTACGGCTACAAGCCGACGCTTGGCGACGCATGGAGCGCTGCATCGACAGCGCGGTCGCCGGGAGGATCGTGTGCTGATGCCGATCGTCCTCAAGTGCCACAAGGGGCTCGGGCCCGACCGTCACCGGCACGGCGCTGGTGGCCGCCGACAACTTCTCCGCCCGCTACGATCTCGATCGCCTCAAGGGCACCTTCTCGCGCCCCGCCCACAAGCTCTACGGCCAGAGCTACCTCGACCGCATCCTGGTGCTGCAGACGGCCAAGGGCGGCGTCGCCTCGGCCTGGATGCTGCGCGAGATGGCGGCGCGCGGCATGGCGCCCAAGGCCATCGTCTTCGACCGCACCAACACCATCCTCGCGCAGGGCGCCGCCTTCGCCGAGCTGACCATGGTCGACCGCTTCGAGGCCGGCGATCCCACCGACGCTGATCCGCACCGGCGACGAGCTGCGGATCGAGCCCGACAAGGGCCTGGTGACGATCCTCAATCGCGACACGTAGGTTGGGTTAGGCCGAAGGCCGTAACCCAACACCCCTGCGGCTCTGGAAACGCCAGCAGCCCCGCAGGCGACGGCCGCCGGGAAGGAGCATGAGGTCTGGGCAAAGATAGAGGAGCCGGATCGCCGCCGCCCGGCCCCGCGCAGTCCGAAATTGGGCGGATCAGCAGTTGCCGCTCTCCGCGCAGATGATGGCGCCGAAAATGCTGAGGCCGCATGCCGATGCCATCGTCGACGGCCTCCGTGCCTGCCCGACGGCGGCGATGGCGCGTGCCTTTACCGCATGCACGCGCCTTCCGCCCTGCTCACAAGATGCCTCACTATCTGCTGATCGGCGCGGGCTTCACACGGAACTGGGGCGGCCCGCTTTCGGATGAAGTGACGGGTAGCCTTCTTGGCGCTCTGCACGACGATCCCGTGCTGTCGGCCACCCTGCGCAGGGGGCCTTTCGAGAGCTCGTTCCAGGGCTTCAAATCGCCAGCGTCCGAGAGCCAGCGCCGGTTCCAAGACGCTGTGGTGGATCTGTTCCAGCGGCTGAACGTGGCACTCCTCGACGTGACGTTCGAGTTCTCCAATGCGGTCGAGTATCAGGTGGCGCGGTTCCTGTCGAAGTTCGACGCGATTTTCACCCTCAACCAAGACTTGCTGCTGGAAAGTCACTACCAGGTACCTCTCGGCGGGAGGTGGGGCGGGCTGGTTGTCGCTGGCATGAGACCCAGGGCGCTAGGCCACGATCACTATGGAGGCGTTGATAAGGTTTGGGAGCCAGAGGAACCATTCAACATCCCACGCAGGATGCAGCCGCTCGTGAAGCTGCATGGTTCAATGAACTGGAAAGCAGCTCCAGGCGGGCAAATCCTCATAATGGGCAACAGGAAATCGGGCGCTATCCAGTCGGTCGAAGTCCTGAAAAAATGCCATGAGTTCTTCGCCTCCTCGGTCAACCAGCCGAACTCGAAGCTCATGGTCATCGGGTACAGTTTTCAGGACGAGCACATCAACGACGTGATCGCGGGTGCATCCAGTCAGCGTGGCCTTGGCACGTACATTATGGATCCGAGCGGGCTCCAAGTGCTGAAGGACCCCAAGATGGCGGGTGCTCAAATCCCCGGCCACCCCCGACCGATCGAGGAGATCAAGCTGATCGGTGTGACCAGCCGCCCGCTCTCCGCCGTCTTCAGCGGTAAGGACCATTTCGCGTTCAAGGAACTGAACCGCTTTTTCAACTGACCTGCCGCGGTCGATGCCCGAGTCAACTTGACGCATGGCTACTCATCCTTTTGCTGAAAAGGTAAATCGGGCTCGACCACATGCGGTGCCCGTCCTCCTGCTGCACGCGGACGTAGAGCCGCGTATCGCCCTTGGCCGCGCACCTTGATCCTGCGCCGCAGCGCCATGCGCCGCTCGCGCATCGTCTCGGGCAGCCGCTGCAGCTCGATCTTCCGCTCGAGCCCGCCGGCCTCGAACACGCGCGGCTCGACGCCCAGCTCGGCGATCGCCACCTCGCCCGACACCGGCGCGGTCTTGAACGCCAGCCGCCCGCCGCCGGCTCTCGAGCCACAGGTCGATGGCGCCGTAGTTGCCGGTCGTCACCGCCTTCCACGTCACGCTGGTCGCGTCCTGCTTCTGGATGCCGCGGTCGAGGTTCCAGTTGTTGATCACGTCCGTGCGCACGATGCGGTTGCCGTCGATCGTCAGCGAGCCGTCCCAGGTCGTGGTGCGCGCCCGCCCGCGATACTCGGCGCCCGAGTAGACGAGCCGCACGCGCCGGCCGAGATCGCTCTGCACCGTAGGGCCGCACGGTCTCGATCAGATCGAGGCCATCGTAGATGTCGAGCCGCTCGATCGGCGCCGAGCCGATCACCTCGATCGCCAGCTCCACCTCGTCATCGGTCACGCGGGCGATATCGCCCATGATCAGCCGCCGCGACCGTCTCCGACTTCGTCGGCCCCGCCGCCGGATCGCGCACGAACACCTCGGCTCGCGACGCCGTCGTCCACCGCCACACTCAGCAGCGCGCGGTTGCCCGTGGTCGCGTAGTGCCGCCGCCGCCGCATGCACTCGAAGATGGCGTCGCGGTCCAGCCGCTCGGCCAGGAAGCAGGTGAGCCCGCCGTAGCTGCCGAAGAACGAGGCGCCGGGATAGCACGCGCCCGGCCGCCCCTTGTGCCCGTCCGAGTTGGCGACGATGCCGACGCGATAGTTCTTCTCGAACGCGTCGCGCACGATCCACTCGAACGTGCCCCAGGCCGAGTGCACCTCCACCGCCGTTTCCATCGGGTCGTGCGCGAACTTGATGTCGGCGTAGCGCCCGCCGACGTGCGCCATCACCACGCAGTCCTTGCCCTTCGAGCTTCTCGAACAGCTCGCTGCGCGGTGTGCGCGTCGGATTTCTCGTCGACGATGTCGGTCGCATCGGCGATCTGCGCGTGCGAGGAGCGGTGGATGGTCTCGCCCTCGTGCCGGTAGTGCACGTTGCGGTCGCCGCCGACCGCCGTGTTGGCCGACCACTCGTAGCCCGGGATGCACACGAAGCGGCCCGGCTTGTCGAACTCCGTGCGAGAGCGCGTTCAGCTCGCGCCAGAACGCGCCCGTGATCTGGAAGTCGTTGCCCTGGTGGCCCATCACGTCGAGGAAGGCCTTGTCGCGGCCGAACTCGAAATATTCGCGCGCCGTGTTGGTGCCGAGCGTCTCGTTCGACTGGCCGTGCGTGTCGCCCCAGAAGTGCACGAGCGCGCGTGTCCTTCGCCACGACGCGCAGCGGGTTCGAGCGGCACAGCTCCTCGCCCGCTTCGTCGAGCACGCGGACGACGCAGTCGCCGGGCGTCTCCACGCGCAAGCCTTCCGCCACCGCGGCGAAGCTGCCCGGCGCGAAGCGCAACGTGTCCGGCAGCCCGGCGATCGTCGCGCCTTCGGCCACAAGCCGCAGCGTGCGATCCACCAGGTTCGACGGGATTGCCCCACTTGTCGTCGGCCTTGATCGACAAGCCGGAACGGCTCGCCTGCGCGCACCAATGTCGGCAGCACCGCGCGCCAGCGCACGCCGGGCCCCGGCACGAATGGCGATCTTGGGGCTCTCGGGCAGCGCCACGTAGTCGTAGGTGGCGATCGGGTCGGCGAACACGCGGAACTCGAACTGCGCTCTCGCAATAGGTCTGCAGCCGGATGCCGGGCGAGCCCTGCCGGCGGTCGCCGAAGCGGATGGTGATGGTGTCGCCGGGCGCCAGGAAATCCTTCACCACGCCGACATAGAGCGACCGGCTCCAGGGGCGGATGTTGCGCTTGAACTCCCACTTGGCCTCCAGCGTCGCCCCGTTCGAGGCCTCCACCGTCGTGTAGCCCTGGCGCCTTGGGGTCGGTGAACTGCACGGGGCCGAAGTCGGTGGCGAAGCGGAAGCCGATCTTGATCGAGCCGGTATCGTCCACCCCGAACGCCCCGGCCGTGTAGACCAGCGTGAAGCTCTGCATGGAGCCCGCCTCGAAGGCGCCCGAGGGCTCCAGCGTGGCCGAGCCCATCAGGTCGGGGCGGTAGTCGGAATAGGGCATGCCTGTGACCGATTTTTCCGCGATTGGATGTGCCCTGCGCCAAGCTGTGCACCAAGTGGCCGCGGTAGGGCAATCACGACAGCCGTCGCAGGTGCCCCCGCCGCGCCCTCCCGCAAGGCGGCCGGAACCGGGCCTGCAACCGGCCGCGATAAACTGCCATTCCCCATCGACAAGGCTCCCCCGACTGCGCTAGAACCCGCGCCAATCGGCTTTCCCGAACATTCGCCGTGTGGGTGCCCTGATCCGCGGTTGGGCGGGGGCGGAACCGCGCGCTATTGCTGCACTCCTCGAGGCTCGCCATGACCCTGACCATCATCCAAGAGATCGAGCGCGACCAGATGCGCGCCGTCACCGCCAAGCGCATCGTCCCCGAGTTCGCCCCGGGCGACACCGTCAAGGTGATGGTGAAGGTGATCGAGGGCCTCGAGGCCGACCCCAAGGACAAGAAGAAGGCCAAGCCGGACGAGGCCAAGGGCCCGGGCTTCCGCCTGCAGGCCTACGAGGGCGTCGTGATCGCCCGCTCCGGCAGCGGCATCAACGAGAGCTTCACGGTGCGCAAGATTTCCTACGGCGAGGGCGTGGAGCGCGTGTTCCCCATCTACTCGCCCTACATCGCCGAGATCGAGGTGCTGCGCCGCGGCAAGGTGCGCCGCGCCAAGCTCTATTACCTGCGCGGCCGCCGCGGCAAGTCGGCCCGCATCTTCGAGCGCACGGACGCGCGCGCCAAGCGCCTCAACGCCGCCTTCAAGGGCTTCAAGAAGCCCAAGGGCGAGCCCGACAACCTCACCCAGATCAAGGGCGCTCAACGCCGAGCTGGCGGCGCGGCTCAACGGCCTCGGCGTCATCAAGTTCGAGCAGATCGCCAACTTCTCCGACGACGACATCGCCAACGTCGACGAGGCGCTGGCGCTCGACGGCCGCATCGAGAAGGACGACTGGGTCGAGCCAGGCCCAGCGGCTGATCGCCGAGGCCACCGCCGCCGAGGTGCCCGCCGAGGCGCGCCAGCCGCGAAGGCGCAGAACGAAAGGCGGCAAGAAGAAGTAAGCCCGTCTCGCCCAGTGCCTCGTCAGCCTGGCGGACGAGCGGCTCCGGGCTGACGCGGGCTGCCCTACGCCGCCCGCACCATCCGGCTCTGCAGCTCCAGCACCGCGATCATGAAGCCGACGCGATCCTCGGCGGCCTCGGCCACCATCGAGAAGTAGTTGGGCTGCTCGGGCAGGATCTCGCCGATCACCTCGCCGTACTCGAAGCGCAGCACCGCCTCGTGCTTCTTGGCGATGACCTGCATCTTGGCGTTCTCGGCCAGGCAGCTCATGTAGAGCCGGCGGATGCGCCGGTTGCGCGCCGCGCGCACGACGCGGCCCATCAGGTCGGTGCCGACGCCGTGGTCCTGGTAGGCGCCTCTCCACGGAGAAGGCGGCCTCCGCCTCCTCGCCCCAGGTGTCGCCCAGGCGGCGCAGCTCGGCCGCACCGCGCACCTTGCCGTCGACGAGGTAGCCGTAGACCAGGCTGCCGTACTCGCTCATCCGGCTGCGCATAGTCCTCGATGAAGGCGTCCGACACCGAGTGCGCAAAGCGCATGCGCCGGCTGTCGCTTGTCCAGCCGCAACAGGTGGTCGCGGAACTTGTCTGTTTCCGTCGGCCACAGTCGGCGAATGATGCCTTCGCCGGCTTGATGTTCGCTCATGATCAACCCCTCTTTACTATCCGCATCCGAGTCTTGGTCGGCCGCCTTGGCCTCGCGCGGCTAACTCTCCATTTGGGGTCTGCTACTGCATTGCACAATCGCCTGCTCGAAGGTGGCGCTGGTATGATTGCAAATTATTGTGACACGCCAATGCATGTGAATGATGCTGCGTCGCCACATGTGGCGATGGGCCACGTCCGGCGCGCACGAGAGCACTCGCTGCGTAGCAGCGCCGGCACCTGCACTTGCGGCACGGCGCGCCCGTGTCGCCTTGACCGGCGCGCTGCCGCCACGCTAGCCGAGGCGCCCATGACTCTCAGCGAGAAGTATCGCGCGCTGGTCGCTGCGCGCACGATCGAGGCCGATCCCGGCGCAGGCTGCAGTCGCCGCCAAGCTCGACGAGCTGGCGCGCAGCCTGCGGCACTGGCGCCGCAGCGCGCAACGGCATAGCTGCCATGCTCTCGCGCGCCGCAGCCGGCCCCCAAGGGCCTCTACATTTTTGGTCCCGTCGGCCGCGGCAAGACCATGCTGATGGACCTGTTCTTCGAGACCACCACCTTCCGCTACAAGCGGCGCACTCACTTCCACGAGTTCATGGCCGAGGTGCACGACCGCATCGCCGCCGCGCGCAAGACACATGCCGGGCGACCCGATCCCGCAGGTCGCGGCCGCCATCGCCGCCAAGACGGCGCTGCTGTGCTTCGACGAGATGCACGTCACCGACATCGCCGACGCCATGATCCTCGGCCGCCTGTTCGCGGGCCTGTTCGACAACCAGGTGGTGGTGGTGGCCACCTCCAACGTGCCGCCCGCGCGACCTCTACCGCAACGGGCTCAACCGCCAGCTGTTCGTGCCCTTCATCGATCTGCTGGAACAGAACATGGAGGTGGAGGAGCTGCTGGCGGCGAAGGACTTCCGGCTGGAGAAGCTCGCCGGCAAGCCGCTCTACTTCACGCCTGCCGACGCAGAGGCCAAGGCGCAGATGGACCGGCTGTGGGCGGAGCTGACGGGCAATCAGCGCAGGGGCGCCGCTGGCGCTCGAGGTCAAGGGCCGCAAGCTCGCCGTGCCGCAGGCGGCGATGGGCGTCGCCCGCTTCTCTTTCGCTGAGCTGTGCGAGCAGCCGCTCGGGACGCTCGACTACCTGGCGCTGGCGCACAAGTTCCACACGCTCTTCATCGACGGCATCCCGGTGATGGCCTCGGCGCACGCGACGTGGCGCGCCGCTTCGTCAATCTGATCGACACGCTCTACGACAGCCGCGTCGGCCTCGTCGTCTCGGCCGCCGCCGAGCCCGACGGGCTCTATCCAGCGGGCGACGTGCACTTCCTGTTCGAGCGCACGGCCTCGCGGCTGATCGAGATGCGCACGGAAGGCTACCTGGCCGCGCGCGCCGAGCGCCTCAGGGCTCCCGAGCCGGCCTGATCTACTCCGCCACCGTCTCGGGCATCCTGCGCGCCGTGTGCGGTGCTGTGGAGCCGAGCTTCATTTTGCGCACGGGGCCGAAGCGGCGGATCAGCCGCTTCAGCAGGCGGCGATAGTCGTAGTAGTTCACCTCGAGGCGATGGCGGTCGGAGGCGACGAAGCCGCGCACGCGCGCGCTGCTTGCCGGTCGCGGCAGCACCTCGCGCATCCGCCTCGCACGCTCGGGATCGCGCTCGCGCGGCGACGATCAGGTTGGCGATCAGCTCGCCCTGGTAGTCGGCCAGCCGCCACATGCTGCCGTTGGCCTGCGCGAGACCCGCGGCGAACAGCCCCTCATGCTCGGGGTGCACCGCGTTGAGCATTGAGCAGCGGCGCGCCCGTTGGCGTCGAAGATCAGGCCCTCGTCCATGAACGGGATGACCGGCTGGTAGCCGGTCGCAAACACGACCGTGTCGATCGTCTCCGCCGTGCCGTCCTTGAAGACGAACCGCTGCCATCGAAGCGCGCGATCTCCGGTTTCACGGTCAGCTTGCCGTGCGCGACGAGGCGCGGGATCTCGTCCGTCATGGTCGGGTGCGCCTGGTCGATGGCATAGTCGGGGTCGGGCATGCGATAGCGCGAGGGCGGCCCCTGCAGCAGCCACAGCGTGCCCTGGAACAGCCAGCGCTTCAGCGAGCCGCGGCAGCGGCAGCATCTCGACGTAGGAGATGACGTCGCCGGTGGGGAAGCCCAGGATGAACTTCGGCACGAACCAGTAGCCGCGGCGGATGCTGAGGAACACCTGTGGAGCGGCCGTGCACGGCATCCGACACGATGTCGGCCGCCGAGTTGCCGCAGCCCACCACCAGCACGCGCCTGTCGCGCACCTGCTTCGGGCTCTTGTAGCTGGCGCGAGTGCACGATCTCGCCGGAGAACTGTGCCGGGATAGGTCGGCATGCGCGGCACATCGTGATGGCCGCTCGCCACCACCACGCCGCGGTAGAGGCGCGGCTGGCCCTCGCCGGCGACCGCCACCTCCCACAGGCTGGCCGCCGCGGCGCGACCCTCTCCACCCGCTTGCCGAGCTCGATGTGCGGGGCGAGCCCGAACTTGGCGACGAAATCGCGGAAGTAGCCGAGCACGCGGCTCATGGCTCGGATATTCGGGGTAGTCCTCGTCCAGCATCGGCAGGTCGTCGAAGCCGGTGGAGCTGATGGAGGAGACGAGGTGCGTCGTCTCGTAGACGATGCCGCTTTCAGTGGCAATATTCCAAAGCCCGCCGATGTCCTGCTCGCGTTCCAGGCAGTCGAAGGGGATGCCGCGCTCGACGAAATTCTTCGCCACCGCCAGGCCCGAGGCGCCGGCGCCGATGATGCAGATACCTGTTGTGCCGTCGAGACTGCTGCATGCATGCGTGGCGCTAGCATAGTCCGCTGCTCGCTGCTTGAACTCCTATGGGAGTGCATGGTTGCCGCGTCGCACCCCCCTCGTCCTTGAACGGCCGCGTCTTTCGGGTTAACCAAATCCGCCATGCGGGCCGAGGCGCCTGCTCGAAGCACTCACAGCACGGGGAGCTCGGCACATGGCGCGCACCAAGATCGCGCTGATCGGCGCAGGCCAGATCGGCGGTACGCTCGCTCTCCTCGCAGGCCTCAAGGAGCTCGGAGACATCGTCCTGTGCGACATGATGGAGGGCGTCGCCAAGGGCAAGGCCCTCGACCTGGCGCAGACCTCCTCCATCGAAGGCTTCAACGCCAAGACTCGGCGGCGCCGGCGTCGATCCCTATGCCGCCATCGAGGGCGCCGCGGTGTGCATCGTCACGGCCGGCGTGCCGCGCAAGCCGGGCATGAGCCGCGACGACCTGCTCGGCACCAATCTCAAGGTCATGGAGGCGGTGGGCGCCGGCATCAAGAAATACGCGCCCAACGCTTTCGTCATCTGCATCACCAACCCGCTCGATGCCATGGTGTGGGCGCTGCAGAAGTTCTGCGGTCTGCCGACCAACAGGGTGGTCGGCATGGCCGGCGTGCTCGACTCCGCGCGCTTCGCCCTGTTCCTGGCCGAAGCCGCCAACGTGTCGGTCGAAGACGTGCGCGCCATGACGCTTGGGCGGCCACGGCGACGACATGGTGCCGATGATGCGCTACTCCACGATCGGCGGCGTTCCGCTGCCCGACTGCGTCAAGCTCGGCATGTTCAGCCAGGAGCAGCTCGACGCCATGATCAAGCGCACGCGCGGCGGCGGCGGCGAGATCGTTGCCCTGCTCGGCACCGGCTCGGCCTTCTATGCGCCCGCCGCATCCGCCATCGCCATGGCCGACAGCTACCTCAAGGACAAGCGCCGCGTGCTGCCCTGCGCCGCCTACCTCACCGGCCAGTTCGGCGTGAAGAACATGTACGTCGGCGTTCCGGTGGTGATCGGCGCCAACGGCGTCGAGAAGATCGTCGAGGTCGAGATGAACGAGGCCGAGAAGCAGATGTTCGAGAAGTCCGTCGCCTCGGTGAAGGGCCTGGTGGACGCCTGCATGAAGATCGCACCGCAGCTGGCCACGTAGTGCCCATCCCGGAAGCGCGAAGCGCTGTCCGGGATCTCGAGCTTGTGCGAACAGGTCCCACGGAGAAGCCGGCATGGCAAAAAGGCGATCAGCACGCCCAAGAGCAAGGCCATCGGGCCCTATTCCATGGCCATCGAGTCAGGCGATCTCGTCTTCATCTCGGGGCAGATCCCGCTCGACGCCGCAACCGGCAAGCTCGTCGAAGGCGATATCAGCGGCGCAGGCCACAGCAATCGTTGGAGAACCTGAAGGCGCATCCTCGATGCGGCTGGGCCTCACGTTCGCGCCACGTGGTCAAGACCACCATCTTCCTCACCAGCATGGCCGACTTCGCGGCCGTCAACGAAGTTTACAAGTCCTACGTCAGCGAGCCCTATCCGGCGCGCTCCACCATCGCGGTTGCTGCGCTTGCCCTTGGGGGCGAAGGTCGAAATTGAAATGATCGCTTCCCGCAGTGCACTATAGCTTCCGCGGCCCAGCTGAGCTCTAGCGAGTTCGCCATCTGGCATACGGTATACCAGATATGCCGGCTGACGTCCTGCGCCGGATACTCCTACGCACCATGAACGTCCACGAATACCAGGCCAAAGAGCTGCTGCGGCAGTACGGCGTGCCGCTGGCGCAGGGCGGCGCCGCCATGTCGGTGGATGACGCAGTGAAGGCCGCGCAGGCGCTGCCCGGGCCTGTATGGGTGGTGAAGGCGCAGATCCACGCCGGCGGCCGCGGCAAGGGCAAGTTCAAGGAAGCAGAGGCCGGCGACAGGGCGGCGTGCGCCTCGCCAAGTCGATCGACGAGGTGAAGACCTTCGCCGGGCAGATGCTGGGCAAGACGCTGGTGACGATCCAGACCGGGCCGGCCGGCCGTGTCGTCAAGCGGCTGTTCGTCGAGGACGGCACCGAGATCGCCCGCGAGCTCTATCTCTCCGCGCTGGTCGACCGCAACACCTCGCGCATCTCCTTCATCGCCTCCACCGAAGGCGGCATGGACATCGAGAAGGTGGCGCACGACACGCCCGAGAAGATCGTCACGCTGTCGATCGACCCGGCCTCGGGCTACTCGGCCTTCCACGGCCGCAAGGTCGCCTCCGCCCTCAAGCTCGAAGGCGACCAGATCGACCAGTGCGTGAAGCTGATCGGCCAGCTCTACCAGGCCTTCGTCGAGAAGGACATGGCGCTGCTGGAGATCAACCCGCTGGTGGTGACCAAGGCCGGCAAGGTCGTGTGCCTCGATGCCAAGATCAACTTCGACGACAACGCCGCTGTTCCGCCACAAGGACGTGCAGGCGCTGCGCGACATCGAGGAGGAGGACCCGGCCGAGGTCGAGGCCTCCAAGTACGACCTCAACTACGTCAAGCTCGACGGCCAGATCGGCTGCATGGTCAACGGCGCCGGCCTCGCGATGGCCACCATGGACATCATCAAGCTCTACGGGCTCGAGCCCGCCAACTTCCTCGACGTGGGCGGCGGCGCCAGCAAGGAGAAGGTGGCGGCGGCCTTCAAGATCATCCTGTCCGACCCCAACGTGAAGGGCATCCTGGTCAATATCTTCGGCGGCATCATGCGCTGCGACATCATCGCCGAGGGCGTGGTGGCGGCCGCCAAGGAGATGGCTATCAAGGTGCCGCTGGTTGTGCGGCTGGAGGGCACCAACGTGGAGCTCGGCAAGGAGATCCTGGCCAAGTCCGGCCTCAAGATCGTGCCGGCCGACAACCTCGCCGACGCCGCCAAGAAGATCACGGACGAAGTGAAGAAGCTGGGTTGAGGCGTAGGTTGGGTCAAGCGAAGCGCAGACCCAACGCTCTCATTGACGCGACGGAGATCGGACGTGAGCGTGATCGAGGTAGAGGTGGACGAAGGCCTGCTTCGCAGAGCTCGCCAGTACGCCGACGAACACGGCACGACCCTGGAGGTGCTGCTGGCCGAACACGTGTCCGTCCTCGCGGACCGTGCCGGTCGGCGGTTGACCGTTAGAGAACAGACGTACGTTGATTGCAGTCCGTCCGACGCGGTGATCGAGACGCTGCGAGCCGAAAACCGGCAGAAGAGCCGCTAGGAAGAATCGCACCCCATGGCCATCCTCGTCGACAAGTCCACCAAGGTCATCTGCCAGGGCATCACCGGCAGCCAGGGCACCTTCCACACGCAGCAGGCGCTGGCCTACGGCACGCAGATCGTCGGCGGCGTGACGCCGGGCAAGGGCGGCAGCAAGCACCCCGACCCCAAGCTCGCCAATGTGCCGATCTTCGACACCGTGATGGACGCCAAGAAGAAGACCGGCGCCACCGCCACCTCCATCTACGTGCCGCCGCGCTTTGCCGCCGACGCCATCCTGGAAGCCATCGACGCCGAGATGCCGCTGATCGTGTGCATCACGGAAGGGATTCCCGTGCTCGACATGGTCAAGGTGAAGCGCGCGCTCGACGGCTCCAAGTCGCGCCTGATCGGGCCCAACTGCCCGGGCGTGCTCACCCCCGACGCCTGCAAGATCGGCATCATGCCGGGCAACATCTTCAAGGCCGGCAACGTCGGCATTGTCTCGCGCTCCGGCACGCTTACCTACGAAGCTGTGAAGCAGACCACCGACGCCGGCCTCGGCCAGTCCACGGCCGTCGGCATCGGCGGCGATCCCGTCAAGGGCACCGAGTTCATCGACGTGCTGGAGATGTTCCTCGCCGACCCCGCCACCAACTCCATCATCATGATCGGCGAGATCGGCGGCTCGGCCGAGGAGGACGCCGCCGAGTTCATCAAGAGCGAAGCCAAGAAGGGCCGCAAGAAGCCCATGGCAGGCTTCATCGCCGGCATGACCGCCCCGCCGGGGCGGCGCATGGGTCACGCCGGCGCCATCATCGCCGGCGGCAAGGGCAAGGCGGCCGACAAGGTCGCCGCCATGCAGTCGGCCGGCATCGCCGTGGCCGACAGCCCCGCCTCGCTCGGCACCACGCTGGTCAAAGGTGCTGAACGGCGGCGGCAAGGGCTGGTTCTCGCGGTGAGCGGGGCGTCAGACGCTGCGGGTTTGACACCATTGCGCCAACGCAGCTGAGGCCCTCAGGCTCGCTACGGTTGTACCGACAGCATTTCGAAGGCGCTGCCCAAAGCGCGGGCAGACCCTTGGTGTCAGACTCGCAGGGTCCGACACCATCCCACACGGCATTTTGTCATCTGCAGCCTGTACTAGTCGGAGCGATGTGGTAGTAGGCCTCCCGCGCACCTAGTTTGGTTAACGTTGCGTGCGATCCTGCGCCGATACCCATTGCAAGACCGGATCAGCCATGAGCCGCCAACCCAAGAACGAAGCCTTCGCCCGCACCTCCTTCCTGCAGGGCACCAATGCCGCCTACATCGAGGAGATGCAGGCGCGCTACGAGCGCAACCCGGGCTCGGTCAGCGACGAATGGCGCCACTTCTTTGCCAGCCTGCACGAGGACCAGAGCGCTGCCGACAATGGCCACCAGGGGCCATCCTGGGCGGCCCCGACAGTTCCTCAAGCGACCGGCGGTGATGCCGAGCTGATCGGCGCCCTCACCGGCGACTACGGCCCCACCGCCACCGCGCTCCACGACAAGCTGCAGGCCCGCGCCAGCTTCGGCGGCGTGGAGCTGAGCCCGGCCGCCTCCTTCCGCGCCATCCAGGACAGCATTCGCGCCCTGATGCTGATCCGCGCCTATCGCGTCATGGGGCACCTGGCGGCCGATCTCGACCCGCTGCGGTTGACCGAGCGCAAGATCCACAAGGAGCTAAAGCCCGAGACCTACGGCTTCACGGAAGCCGACCTCGACCGGCCCATCTTCATCGACAAGGTGCTCGGCCTCGAGATGGCGACCGTGCGCGAGATCGTGAAGATCCTGCGCCGCACCTATTGCCGCCACATCGGCGTCGAGTTCATGCACATCACCTCGCCGGCGCAGAAGTCGTGGATTCAGGAACGCATCGAGGGCCGGGACAAGGACATCTCCTTCACCAACGAAGGCAAGCGTGCGATTCTCAACAAGCTGGTCGAGGCGGAGCTGTTCGAGACCTTTGCCGACGTCAAATACACGGGCACCAAGCGCTTCGGCCTCGACGGCGCGGAAGCCATGGTGCCGGCGCTGGAGCAGATCATCAAGCGCGGCGGCCAGCTCGGCGTCAAAGAGATCGTCATCGGCATGGCGCATCGCGGGCGCCTAAACGTCCTCGCCAATGTGATGGGCAAGCCGCACCGCGCGATCTTCAACGAGTTCAAGGGCGGCTCGTTCAAGCCCGACGACGTCGAGGGCTCGGGCGACGTCAAGTACCATCTTGGAGCCTCGTCGGACCGTTCCTTCGACGGCAACGACGTGCACCTCTCGCTCACTGCCAACCCTTCGCACCTCGAGATCGTCGATCCAGTGGTGCTCGGCAAGGTGCGCGCCAAGCAGGACCAGCGCGGCTGCAAGCCGGGCGAGCGCACGCCCGTGCTGCCGCTTCTCATTCACGGTGACGCGGCCTTCGCCGGCCAGGGCGTGGTGGCGGAATGCTTCGGCCTGTCGGGTTTGAAGGGCCACCGCACCGGCGGCTCGATCCACTTCATCATCAACAACCAGATCGGCTTCACCACCGCCCCGCGCTTCTCGCGCTCCTCGCCCTACTGCTCGGACGTCGCCAAGATGGTGGAGGCGCCGATCTTCCACGTGAACGGCGACAACCCGGAAGCGGTGGTGCATGTCGCCAAGATTGCCACCGAGTTCCGCCAGCGGTTCCAGAAGCCCGTCGTCATCGACATGTTCTGCTACCGCAAGCACGGCCACAACGAGTCCGACGAGCCGGCCTTCACGCAACCCCTGATGTATCGCGCCATCCGCAACCACAAGAGCGCTGTCGAGATCTATGGGCAACGCCTGGTGGAAGAGGGGGTGGTCACGGCTCAGGACGTGGAGGGCTTGAAGACTCAGTTCCGGGCCCATCTCGACGAGGAGCTGCGCGCCTCCGACGGCTACAAGCCCAACAAGGCCGACTGGCTCGACGGCCGCTGGTCGAAAATGGGCTTCGCCGAGGACGAGGCCCGCCGCGGCGAGACGGGCGTGGCCATCGACGCCTTGAAGGACGTGGGCCGGCGCATCACCACGATCCCGCAGGACTTCAACGCCCACAAGACCATCCAGCGGCTGCTGCAACGCCGGCGCGAGATGGTGGAGACCGGCTCAGGCCTCGACTGGTCCATGGCTGAGGCCCTGGCATTCGGCACGCTGGTGAAGGAAGGCTTCCCCGTGCGCCTGTCCGGCCAGGACAGCGAGCGCGGCACCTTCTCGCAACGCCACTCGGTGCTGACCGACCAGGAGACCGAGCGCCAGTACACGCCGCTGAAATACGTCTCTCCGGACCAGGCCCGCTTCGAGGTGATCAACTCGATGCTGTCGGAGGAGGCGGTGCTGGCCTTCGAGTACGGCTATACGCTGGCTGAGCCCAATGCGCTGGTCATGTGGGAGGCGCAGTTCGGCGACTTCGCCAACGGCGCGCAGGTGGTGTTCGACCAGTTCATGTCCTCGGGCGAGCGCAAGTGGCTCAGGATGTCGGGCCTCGTGTGCCTGCTGCCGCACGGCTACGAGGGCCAGGGGCCGGAGCATTCCTCCGCGCGGCTGGAGCGCTTCCTGCAGCTTTCCGCGGAGGACAACTGGCAGGTCGCCAACTGCACGACGCCCGCCAACTACTTCCACATCCTGCGCCGGCAGCTGCACCGCAAGTTCCGCAAGCCGCTGATCATCATGACACCGAAGTCGCTCTTGCGGCACAAGCGGGTGATCTCCGAGCTCAGCGAGCTGGGGCCCGGCACCACCTTCCATCGCGTGCTGTGGGACGATGCGCAGTCGCGCCCCAGCGAGAAGATCAAGCTGAAGCCCGATGGGGAGATCCGCCGTGTGGTGCTCTCGGCGGGCAAGGTCTACTACGACCTCTACGAGGCGCGCGAGGCAGCAGGCATCGACGATGTCTATCTGTTGCGCGTCGAGCAGCTCTATCCGTTCCCGGCCAAGGCGCTGGTCTCCGAGCTGTCTCGCTTTCCCAAGGCCGAGGTGGTGTGGGCGCAAGAGGAGCCGCGCAACATGGGCGCTTGGAGCTTCATGGAGCCCAACCTCGAGTGGGTGCTGCAGCACACCCCGATCGCCATTCCGCGGGCCCGCTACGTCGGCCGTCCCTCGTCGGCCGCGACGGCCACGGGGCTCGCCAGCAAGCACAATCTGGAGCAGAAGACGCTGGTAGAGCAGGCGCTGGCCAGCTGAGCGGTCAAGAGATGCGGTGATGATGCGATGACCATCGAAATCAAGGTGCCGGCGCTCGGCGAGTCCGTGACCGAGGCGACCGTGGGCCAGTGGTTCAAGAAGCCCGGGCGAGGCGGTGAAGGCCGACGAGCCGCTGGTGGAGCTGGAGACCGACAAGGTGACGGTGGAGGTGCCGGCCCCGGCCGCCGGCGTGCTATCCGACATCAAGGTGCCCCAAGGCACCACCGTGGGTATCGGCGCGATCCTGGGCTCCATTGCCGAGGGCGCCGGAGCGGTAGCTTCAACGCCGCCCCCTGCGGCGCCAAAGGCCGCAACGCCGCCGCCAGCAGCCGCACGGGCAGGACCCGCTGCCGTTGCCCCTCAGGCTGTCCCCGCCAGCGGCAATGGCGGCATGCCGCCCGCTCCCGCGGCCCGCAAGATGATGGAGGAGCAGGGGCTGTCGGCGTCCGACGTGCAGGGCTCCGGCAGGCGCGGGCAGGTGCTCAAGGGAGACGTGATGGCCGCGGCGGCAGCGAAGCCTGCCGAGAGCAGGGCGTCCGCCTCCGCGCCGGCGGCCACCGCCCTGACGCCGATGTCGACCGCCGCCGTGCCCGCTCACCAGCTGCGCGCGCCGTCGGTGCCGAGCGATGCGGCCCGCGAGGAGCGCGTGCGCATGTCGCGCCTGCGCCAGACCATCGCCCGGCGCCTCAAGGACGCGCAGAACACCGCCGCCATGCTCACCACGTTCAACGACGTGGACATGAGCGCCATCATGAAGATGCGCAACGACTACAAGGAGCTGTTCGAGAAGCGCCACCACGTCAAGCTCGGCTTCATGGGCTTCTTCGTGAAGGCCTGCATCCAGGCGCTGCGCGAGGTGCCGGCGGTCAACGCCGAGATCGACGGCGAGGACATCGTCTACAAGAACTACTACCACATCGGCGTGGCGGTCAGCACCGACCGCGGCCTGGTCGTGCCGGTGGTGCGCGAGGCCGACCGCATGTCGCTCGCCGAGATCGAGATGGCGATCGCCGACTTCGGTCGGCGCGCGCGCGAGGGCAAGCTGTCGATCGAGGAGATGCAGGGCGGCACCTTCACCATCACCAACGGCGGCGTGTTCGGCTCGCTGCTGTCGACGCCGATCCTCAACGCGCCGCAGTCGGGCATCCTCGGCATGCACCGCATCGAGGAGCGGGCCGTGGTCAAGAACGGACAGATCGTGGCCCGCCCGATGATGAGCCTGGCGCTCAGCTACGACCACCGCATCGTCGACGGCCGCGACGCCGTGACCTTCCTGGTGCGGGTGAAGGAATGCCTGGAGGACCCGCAGCGGTTCCTGCTGGAGGTGTAAGGCTGGCTGCATGGCGCCGCGAAGAGAACAAGCTCGTCAGCAATATCCTTGGGAGGGCCGAGTAGAGCTTGGGCAGACGATCGTTTCGGTCGACGCGACCAACGCACCAATTCTCGTCCTTACTTTCGCTGATGGCTACGAGGCCACCTTCAACTTCCAGGGACTCGCGGATGAGGGCGAAATCTTCGCCCCTTTGCGTGATCCTGAATTGTTGCGAACTGCACATCCTGGATGTGGCGGGAGCTCACTCGAATGGATCACCCCCGAGGGCGAACAGATAGACCTGTGTGCCGATGCGGTCCGCTTGGAGGCCGAAGGCATCTGGGATCCGGTGAAGAGGGAATGGAAGGTTTGAGATAGTCGTGACGCGCGAGCTTATCTTGATCGGCACCGGGCCAGCGGCAGCTATCCCTACCTGCTGGGAGAAAGGCAATGGTGAAGGTGGCGATCGTGGACGGCATGAAGATCTACGTCTACGCCAACGACCATGGCCGCCCACACTTTCATATCCTCGCCGCTGAATACCGGGCTGTGGTAGACATCGAAACGATGCGACTGATCCGCGGCCGTTTGCCCAAGGCACGGTTACGCAAGCTCTTGTTGTGGGCGAAGCCGCGCCAAGTCCAGCTGCTTGAGGCCTGGGACCGCGCGCGCAGCGGTCAGCCGGTGAAGAGGATCGTATGAAGCCCCTGCCGCGTATCGTCTCTGCGGAAGTCATCATCCACGGCGTCGTCAAGCTGGTGTTTGACGACGGCTACGAGGGCGTCGTCGACTTGAGGCCGATTATCGCTCGCGGCCGCATTTTCAAGTATCTGAAATCTCCTGAGAATTTTAAGAAGATGCGACTGGAGGAGTATGGACATCATATCTCTTGGGTTGATGACGACGGTAACGAGATCGACTTCGGAGCGGATTCGCTGCGCCGCGATGCCCAGCGCCAAGCTGACATCCATAAACTGATGACTGTCTGACGCGGGCAAGAAGACAGCAATGACCTACGACCTGATCGTCATCGGCACCGGACCCGGCGGCTACGTGTGCGCCATCCGTGCCGCGCAGCTCGGCCTCAAGGTGGCCGTGGTCGAGAAGCGCGCCACCTACGGCGGCACCTGCCTCAACATCGGCTGCATCCCCTCCAAGGCGCTGCTGCACGCCTCCGAGCTCTTCGAGGAGGCCGGCCACAGCTTCGCCGGCATGGGCATCGAGGTGGCGCCGAAGCTCGATCTCGCCCAAGATGCTGGCCTTCAAGGACCAGGGCGTGAAGGGCAACGTCGACGGCGTCGCCTTCCTGCTCAAGAAGAACAAGATCGACACCATCCACGGCACCGCCACCATCCTCGGCCCCGGCAAGGTCGCAGGTGGCGCTCGACGGCGGCGAGAAGCAGCAGCTCGAGACCAAGAGCATCGTCATCGCCACCGGCTCGGACGTCGCGCGGCTGCCCGGCGTCGACATCGACGAGGAGACGATCGTCTCCTCCACCGGCGCGCTCACGCTTGCCCAAGGTGCCCAAGCGCCTGCTGGTGATCGGCGCCGGCGTGATCGGCCTGGAGCTCGGCTCGGTGTGGCGCCGGCTCGGCGCCGAGGTGATGGTGGTCGAGTTCCTCGACCGCATCCTGCCCGGCATCGACTGCGAGGTGGCGCGCAACACCTGCAGCGCATCCTGATGAAGCAGGGCATGAGCTTCAAGCTCGCCAGCAAGGTGACGGGCGTCGCCAAGAACGCCGCCAGCCACAAGGTCACGATCGAGCCGGCGGCCGGCGGCGAGGCGACCACGGTGGAGGCCGACGTGGTGCTGGTGGCCATCGGCCGCGTGCCCTACACCGAGGGCCTGGGCCTCGAGGCTGCCGGCGTCAAGCTCGACAACAGGAAGCGCGTCGTCGTCGATGCGCACTACCAGACCAACGTGCCCGGCATCTACGCCATCGGCGACGTGATCGCCGGGCCGATGCTGGCGCACAAGGCCGAGGACGAGGGCATGGCGGTGGCCGAGATCCTCGCCGGCCAGGCCGGCCACGTGAACTACGACGTGATCCCCAACGTGATCTACACCTTCCCCGAGGTCGCCTCGCGTCGGCAAAGGCCGAGGAGGACCTGAAGGCCGCCGGCATCGCCTACAAGGTCGGCAAGTTCCCGTTCACCGCCAACGGCCGCGCCAAGGTCAACAAGACCACCGAGGGCTTCGTCAAGATCCTGGCCGACGCCGCCACCGACCGCATCCTGGGCGTGCACATCATCGGCGCGCCGGCGAGCGAGATGATCGCGGAGGCCGCCGTCATCATGGAGTTCGGCGGCTCGGCCGAGGACCTCGCCCGCACCTGCCACGCCCATCCGACGCTGACCGAGGCGGTGAAGGAAGCGGCGCTCGCCGTCGACAAGCGCACCATCCATATGTGAGCGCTGTCATCCCGGCACTTGTTGCCGGGATCCAGGCATCTGCAAACGCCGGAGCCTGCGGGACGATGGATCCCGGGCCAAGCGCCGGGATGACACGCCTACTTCGACCAACCCGACCTCCGTCAGATAGCGCAGCACGCCGGGATGGATCAGCTCGCGCTTGGGTGCGGCCGCGGCCGTGTTGGCGGCCGTCGTCTCGCGCGCCTGATCGAGCCGCCTGGCGATGGCGGCCTCGCCCTTGTGGAGCGCGCGCGCCAGCTTGTAGGCGACGTCGTCGGCAGAGCGTCGGCCGGGCCAGCACGAAGCTCCAGGAGCCCACCGAGACGATCGGCTGCGTCTGACCCGGGTAGGTGCCCGCCGGCACCGTCAGCGTCTTGAGGAACGGGTGCTTGGCCTGGATGCGCGCGATGCCGCTCGGCGTCGGGCACGATGAAGCGCGCGCCGGCGGGCCTTCGGTCACCGCCGTCGAAGCCCGGCCAGCCGACGCCGGCGCCCCACAGCGCTGCGGCCTTGCCGCTCATCACCATCTCGGGTCCGTCGCCGGCGCGGTCGAGGAAGATGGCCTCGAAGTCCTTGTCGCGATCGAGGCCGAGGCCGTCGAGCACGTAGCGCGCCAGGATGACGAGGCCCGAGCCCTTGGCGCCGAACGCGACGCGGCTTGCCCTCGAGGTCCCCGATCGCGCGATAGGGGCTATCCGCGCGCACCACGAACATGCCGGGCGATCGCGTACATGGCCGCCAGGATGCGCAAGTCGGCCGGCGGCCGGCCGATGCCGTTCAGCGCCTCCATGCGCCGCCTCGCCCTGCACGAGGCCGAGGTCGATCCTGCCGGCCTCCAGCAGCGGTATGTTCTCGGTGCTGCCCTTGGTGTTCTGCGGCCTGACCTCCAGCGTCGGCTCGAACTCGTTGACGGTTTCGGCGAACGCCTGCCCGTAGACCGGAAAGCCGCCGCCCGGGGTTGCCGTGCCGAGCGACGACGACGGCTCTTTGCGTTTCCATGTGCACGGCTCCGCCAGTTGCTTCGCAAACGCTGGATTGCACAAGCATACCGCAGCTGTGCGGCAGCGGCGCGGCCACGTCGGCGATTAAGACTGACTGTTAACTGCTCTCGCCTTTGCCCCTTTCCTTTTCCCGGCGCTTGCCGGAAGACCCGAGGGCGGGGCAGCAGTTCAAAGAGCGCATTGGTGGAATCCGTTGCGGCAGAAGCCGAACGTCCCACTGGTCGATCTCGACACGATCCGCGAAACGCTCGTCTACATTCGCGACGACCTCCAGCGCGTGCCTGGCCTCGACCGGGCTGCCGAGCGGTCTGACCGCGGCGCTGGCCGAGATCACGGAGGCCGAGCGGCGCCGGCTGGCGCCCATCTCCGGCTCGATCATCGACGCGCGCCTGATGCTGCGGCGCAAGCACTGAGCGTTCGCTCAGCGTGCCGCCTCCTCATGCGCGAGCGCCACGATCTGCGCCAGCAGCGCGCTGTCCGGGCGGATCAGCTCGTCGACGATGGTGAAGTGGTTGGTGCCGTCGATCACCACGCACGTGGCATCGACGCCGACCTTGCTCCACCCCTCGGCGATGGCCCGGCTCTGGCGCAGGAACTCGCTCGCTCTCATCGCCGCCGACCGCGGCAATGAACCGGCGTCCCTTGGGCGGAGGCGGCCGGAACAGCGGGCTTGCGACGCGCGCCGTGCCCGTGGTGAGGCCGATCGCCTCGTTGAGGCTGGTGCCGATCAGCGGCGCCAGGTCGAACACGCCGCTGATGGCGTAGCCGCGCGCGCACGAGATCGGCCGGCACGCCGGAAAAGCCGCTCCAGTCGCGCGCCAGCATCTCCGCCGTCAGGTGTCCGCCGGCCGAATGGCCGACGACGACGGGGCGCTTCTTGGTCTGCTTCCACAGCGCCGCCAGGCACTGCTGGATCTCGTCGCCGATCTCCATCACCGAGACGGCGGGGCAGAGCGAGTAGGAGGGGATGGCGACGGTGATGCCGTGGGCGTTGAGCTCGCGCGCCACGAAGGAATAGTCCTTGCGGTCGCCGCGCTGCCAGTAGCCGCCGTGGATGTAGACGACGAGCGGAGCGATCGTCGCCCGCGGCGTGAAAGATCGTAGCGCTGGCGCTCGCGGGTGCCGTAGGGCTGGTCCATCTGGTGTCGCCGGCGAGCCGGTAGGCCGCCGCCAGCATCGACCAGCGCTCGTGATCTCGACGTGCTCCGGCACGCGCTGGCGGTTGTTGTATTCGGCCTCGTAGTCGATGGTGTCATTTTTGCCCGCTCACAGCCCGCAGCGGCGTCCTCCCGTTCCATCCCGCAACGCCGCATCGGCGATGTCCAGCCGCGATGTAGCTCAGCGCCGAGGCGCCGCTGGCGCCGTTGTTGTGGTTCCGCCCGGCTATACTGCGGCAGTTTCCGCAGGATCGCCGAGGCTGCCCTGGCCAAGACCGCAAGACGCTGACCGATGCCGACATCGTGCGCCGCAGCGGCGCCCGGCTCGGGTGACATGGCGCCGCGAACGCGGACGCCTCGCCATCACCGGCGACCGCACATGCGGGCAATGCGGTCGCGGGCGCCTCCCAAAGCGCGAGCGGCAGCGCTGATGCCAAGGCGATTCGCGCCAGCGACGGGTCATGCGACCGCGCTACCGAAGCCGTCAGCGCTGCACGGGCGTCGGCGCGGGCATCCTCGCGGATCATGTCGGCGGCCTTCTCGCCGATCATGATGGTGGGCGCATTGGTGTTGCCCGAGGTCATGGTCGGCATGATGGAGGCATCGGCCACGCGCAGGCCGTCGATGCCCGTGCACCTTGAGGCGCGCGTCGACCACGGCCTTGGGGTCGCTGCCCATCTTGCAGGTGCCGCAGGGGTGGAAGACGGTGGTGGCGTAGGCGCGGGCATAGGCCATCAGCGCCTCGTCGCTCGCCGTCTCCGGTCCCGGCAGGTGCTCGCGCACGACGTACTTGGCGAACGCCGGCTGGCTGGTGGCGCGGCGGACGAGCTTCATGCCGTCGAGCAGCACGCGCCGGTCGGCCTCCGCAGCGAGATAGTTGGAGACGATCCTGGGCTGTGCGGCAGGATCGGCGCTGGCGATCGGCGATGCGTGCCGCGGCTCTCGGGGCGCAGCTGGCACACGCGTGGCCGTGACGCCGGAGAACGTGTGCAGGCCCTGGCCCGGCCGGTCGGCGCTCAGGGGCAGGAAATGGAACTGGATGTCGGGCAGCTCGACATCGGGGCGCGAGCGCGCGAAGGCGCCGACCGCGCCGGCGCCGATGGTGAGAATGCCGCGCCGGGTGAGCACGTATTCGACGCCGGTCAGCAGCTGCTGCCAGCGGCTGTGCCAGACCTCGTTGAGGCTGCCGGGGCCGTTGCAGGCATAGACGAAGCGCACCTGCAGGTGGTCCTGCAGGTTCTCGCCGACGCCCGCCAGCTCGTGGCGCACGGGCGACGCCGGCCGCCTTCAGCACTGCCGCCGGGCCGATGCCGGACAGCTGCAGGATGTGCGGCGAGCCGATGGCGCCGGCGGCCAGGATCACCTCGCGCGCGGCCGCGACCGTCTCGACGCGCCCGTTGCGCGCAAAGCGCACGCCCGTGGCGCGCTTGCCGTCGAGCTCGATGCCCGTGCACCAGCGCGTCGGTGATGATGCTCAGGTTGCGGCCGCGAGCGGGCCGGGCGCAGGTAGGCGACGGCCGCCGAGCAGCGCCGGCCGTTGCGGTTGGTGAGCTGGAAGTAGCCGGCGCCCTCCTGGCTCGGCGCCGTTGAAGTCGGCGTTGTGCGGGATGCCGGCGCCGACGCAGGCCTCGATGAAGGCCTCGCACAGCTGCGTTCTGGCTGCAGGCGCACGTCGGACACGCCGAGCGGGCCGCCGGCGCCGTGGTACTCGTCGGCGCCGCGCTCCTGGTCCTCGGCGCGCTTGAAGTAGGGCAGCACGTCCTCGATAGGACCAGCCGACGTTGCCGAGCTGGCGCCAGACGTCGAAGTCCTGCGCCTGGCCGCGCACGTAGAGCAGGCCGTTGATGGCGCTGGAGCCGCCGAGCACGCGCCCGCGCGGCCAGGGGATGGTGCGGCCATCGAGATGCGGCTCGGGCCCCGAGCCGAACTGCCAGGTGACGGCGGGGTTGGAGAAGTTGCGGTAGTAGCCGGCGGGGATGTGGATCCAGGGGTTGCGGTCGCGCCCGCCGGCCTCGATCAGCGCGACCTTGACCGCAGGCGTCCTCGCTCAGGCGGTTGGCCAGCACGCAGCCCGCCGAGCCCGCGCCGACGATGACATAGTCGAAGATTGCTGCCGTCCATCCCTAGCGTTCCCCCGATCTTGCTTTGCGCAGGACTGTAGGGCGGGCGCGGCGCAGTGCCAAGCGCGCAGAAGCGGCGTCGCAGCCAGCCCTGTGCCGCGCAGGCCGCGATCGGGAACCGGCAATTCGGTTGATCGAGCGCTGATTTTGGCGTCCCATCGGCGCCACGATTCGGCAGCAGGCTTTGGTGGGTCGGTCGCCGCAGCGTGAGCTTTGCCGGCGCGGTGCACCAACTCTGCGAACCGCTCAGGGGAGAGCACCCATGTTCGCCTGGCGCAAGAAGCCCGAGGGCTTCGAGTGGCACAAGTACATCCGCACGACCATCAAGGTCGGCGCGAGGCGCGGCGCGAGCGCGTGCATGACGCGCGGCGCGCCGCCGGCGAGCAGCTGAATGCGGCCGGCGCGGCGCTGGCCGCCGGCTCGCGCGCGGCGGGCTCGGCCGCCCGCGACGGCGCGCGTCGCCGGCGCTGGGCGCGCTCGGGCTCGTGCCTGCAGGCGCTCTGGGCGGTCGCTCGGCGCACGGCCTGCGCGTGCTGACGCGGCCCATCGTCGGAAGCGCGTCGCGCGCCCCAACATCGGCGGGCCCGCTGGCGCTCGCGGGTGCCATCGCGCTGGGTGCCGGCATCGGGCGCTCGCGCGGCGTGGGCTTCGACCGCGAGGCGGTGCTCACGCTTGTCATCGGCATCGTACTGATGGCCGCCCTGCTGCCGATGCTGGCGCGCACTGACGAGCTGGCGCCTGCCGCGCCTGTCGGCGCTGTCGGGCGGGCGCCGCTGGCCGCCGGCCTTGCTGGTGCTGGTCGGCGGCGCGGCCTGGTTTGCCAGCGGCGGCCGGCCTCGGCAATCTCGCCGGCGTCGCCAACCTGCCGCTCGATCGGCGGCGGCAAGTCGCTGCAGGGGCGCGCCTACGCCATCGGCGCCGACACCCTGCGCGTCGGCGGCACCACCGTGAAGCTCACGGGCATCGACGCGCCCGAGAGCGAGCAGCGCTGCGGCAAGGCCGCCAGGGCCTGGCGCTGCGGCGCGGCCGCGGAGGCGGCGCTGTCGCGGCTCGTCAACGGCCGCAACGTCAGCTGCACGCTGAGCGGCAGTGACGATGCCGGCCGCGGCCCTGGCCAATGCGCCGTCGGCGACAAGGACGTCGGCGCCGAGCTGGTGCGCCAGGGCCATGTGTTCGCCGACGGCAGCATTCCTCGGCGCGCTACGCCAGCCAGGAGCGCGAGGCGCGCGCCGCCAAGGCGGGCCTGTGGAGCGGCGATGTCGAGCGTCCGGCCGCCTACCGCGCCAAGCTATGGGAGGAGGCCAAGCGGCGCGCGCCGGAGGGCTGTCCCATCAAGGGGCAGATCGCCGGGCGCGTCGCGCACCTACGTGCTGCCGTGGTCGCCGGACTACGAGCGCGCGCGCGTGCAGAAGGCCCGCGGCGAGCGCTGGTTCTGCTCCGAGCAGGAGGCCGTGTCGGCGGGCTTCAAGGCCGCGCAGCGCGGATAGCTCGAGCGGCGTGGCACAGCGCTCTGCGGCGCCGGGCAGGCTCGGGGCATGCGTTCTTGCGGCGCCTTGGCGAACAGGCCGACCGTGATGGTGCGCGCGATATACTGCGCCATGCAGTTGTAGCCGGCCTCGCGTCAGGCCGAAATCCTGCGGCTCGGGCTGGCCCGCTCGCCTGCATCGTGCGGGCGAGCACCTCCATGGCCTCGTAGCGCCCGATGCGCAGCACGTTCTCGGCGGTGCGCGATCGCGCCGCAGGCTGGTGCGGATGGCCTGGTAGTGCTCGTCCTTGGCGAGCTGCTTCATGTAGTGCAGGCCGACCAGGATCACGTCGATGTTGTGCGCCTTGAGCCAGCGCACGGCGTTGCTCACCGAAAGCTGGAAGCTCTCGACCGGCACCTGGGCAAACGCGTCGTTGGTGCCGACCTGCCAGAGCACGATGTCGGGATGATTGAGCGCCACCTCGATCTTGAGGCGCTCGCCGGCAGCCTCGGCCAGCTCGCCGGAGAAGCCGCGGTTGATGATCTCGACGTCGAGGCCCTTGATGGTGCGCTCCAGGATCTGCTCGAGCAGCGGCGGGCTGCCGTCGCGCCCCATGCCGAGCACCGCCGCCGAGGACGCGCCGATCGCCAGGATCTTGATCTTCTTGCGCTGCTGCAGGGCGAGCGCGCTGTTGGGCAAGCGGCGTGTCGCTGACGCGTCGGCCTCGCCGCACTCCTTGGCCACGGCCGGCGGCTCGGGCGGCGGCGGTCTGCGCCGCAGCGCCGCTCGGCCAGCGCCAGCACGAGCGCAGCGAGCCGGAGCAGCAGTGCCGTGCGGCGATCAGCTAGCGCGCCGGTTTGCCGTTCTCTCCATTCCGACATCCATGCGGTCAGCCACAGCAGGCCGATCCCGCCGATTACGACGATCGTATCAACGAGCAAGGAGCCCGTGTAGAGGAAACGAACGATTTGCCCGCTCAAGCTTAGCAGCGACCCCACGCAAAACACGTTGAGCGAGTTGCGCCCCAGGATCGACAGCAACTCCGTGAGCCAGGGCACCCAGGCGCGAAATAGCGGGATAGGCGGCGGAAAAGACGGCCGCCAGCGCCAGGAACTGGATCAGCCGCATCGGCGTCAGGAAGCTCTTTCCGTTGAGGAACAGCAGCCGCGGCTCCGGCAGCTTGGTCGGGTCGGGAAACCAGTTGAACCAGACCAGCACCGCGGTGATCGAGCACGATAGGCAGCGGCGACATAGCGGATCGGATTGCATGTTGCGCCGCACAACCGCGCCGAGCCCTTCGTCGCGCGACAGGGCGAAGCCGAGCACGAAGATGGCCTGCCAGGTGAACGGATTGAAGAACCACTGGCCCTCGCACCGGCCAGGTCGGCGCGGTGAACGGCACCGTGAGCGCGGCGAAGTAGAGCGCCAGCGACAGCGGCACGAGCAGCGGCCGGGCGAAGCGGTCGATCACGGCAAAGGCCGGCGCCACCAGCATGAGCACCACGTAGAGCGGCAGGATGTCGAAGTAGCCGAGCTGATGCGTGAGCAGCACGATGCCGATCTGCGCGTGCGCCGGGTCCTGGAAGAACGGCGGCCGCGTTGTGCCATTCGAGAATGAGCGGGTTGTCGAGTGAAGTAGGCGGTGGCGGCCAGCAGGGCGAGCGCGAGGCTGCTGATCAGGATCTGCGCCGCGTAGATCTGGACCGCCCGCCCGCCGAGCCTGAACGCCAGCAGGCCGGCGCGGTCTCGTTGCGCATCGCTGCTGCCGACGAGCAGGCCGAGCGACCAGCCGGCCAGGAACACGAACAGCTCGGCGGAATCGGAGATCGAAAGATTGCGATGCGTCAGGCGCTCGTAGGAGATGCCGGGAATGTGGTTGACGAAAATCGAGACGAGCGCAAAGCCGCGCCAGAAGTCGACGGCGTTGGCTTCACGGGGCATCGGCGACCTCGAATGCGGGCGTGAGCAGTGGGCAGACCACGTACACGGTTTCTGCTGCAGCCGAGCGACGTCAATGCTAGCGGCGCATGGTGGCAATGGATTGGCGCAACGACCGGCAAGCCGCGGTCACGTGGCATTTCAGCCTGCGTCGACAAAGCTCGTGATCAGCGCGTTGGCGATCGCCTGCTTGCCGGGCACGTGCAGACCGTCGGGATGCTTGCGCTCGAGCATCAGCCGCGCGTCGGCCCGCGTGAACCAGCGCGCCTCGGCGATCTCGCCGCTGTCGATGGTGATGTCGGTGGTCTCGCGCCTGGCCGATGCAGCCGAGCATCAGCGAATGCGGGAACGGCCAGGGCTGGCTCGAGTGGTACTTGACCTCGCCCACCTTGATGTTGGTCTCCTCCAGCACCTCGCGGCGCACGGCATGCTCGATGTCCTCGCCGGGCTCGATGAAGCCCGCCAGCGTCGAGTACATCTTGTCGCCGTAGCGGTGCTCGTGCGCCAGCAGGCAGCGCTCGCCGTCCGTGATCAGCATGATGACCACCGGATCGGTGCGCGGGAACCATTCGAGCCCGCAGGCCCAGCACTTGCGCCGCCAGCCGCCGTCCTTGACCAGCGTGGTGCCGCCGCAGTGGCCGCAGCAGCGGGCGTTCTCGTGCCACTGCGCCAGCGCGCGTGCCTGGCCGCACAGCGACAGCTCCTCGGGCGACATGGTGCCCTGCATGGCGAGCGATCTGCAGATCGACGATGGGCCGCAGCTTCTCGATGGCGCCCGGCACGTGGCGGGTGCGGTGCTCGGTCACGGCCAGCGCGAAATGGCCGTTGCCGGCCTTGTCGACGCCCAGGAACAGCGCCTCCGCCACGGGCAGGCCGAACTCAGCCAGCTCTTCGCGCGAAAACCAGGCCAGCTTGGCCGTCGTGCGCTCGGGGTTGGAGCGGATCACCGGCTTGAGGTCGGCCAGCAGCAGGAAGCGCGCGCCGGGCGCTTCGTGCTTGGATTTCACGAATGCCGCGTCGCTCCGCTTCGGCCCGAGCCGATCGAGCATCGAGCGTCGCACCGACGGTTGGCATCCAGGGGCTCCCCTGCTTGCGGGCGGAGATCAGCACAGCGGTGAGGCGGCCGCGCAACGCATTCTGTGTGCACGTGCCGCACAAAGGCGACATGGGTTGATATCGCCGGGCCATTCGTAGGATAGTCCGGCCGGGAGGTTGGCGGCGGACGTGTCCCTCGCCAACCGGGTCAGGTCCGGAAGGAAGCAGCCCTAACGAGCCAGATGCGGGTCGTTGTCCAGCCTCCCACTCAGTCGTCATGCCCGCGGAGGCGGGCATCCAGATCACGTCGCCGTCCGAGGTGGCTAGGCGTTTTGCCCCCACCGCTGGCAATGACGGTGCTCTGCATTCTCCGAGCCCCGTGAAGCCCGGTGACTTGGGTCCCCGCCTTCGCGGGGATGACGTTGGAGCGCGCAGCAGCCCGGCATGGCCAAGAAGAAACCAGCAGCCGATCAGAGCGTGACGCAGACAGGCGCGGGGCCCGAGAAGGCCGACGCCCTACGTCGTGCTGGCGCGCAAGTACCGTCCGGCCACCTTCGACGACCTGATCGGCCAGGAGCGCGATGGTGACGACGCTGAAGAACGCGTTCGCCACCGACCGCATCGCACAGGGCTACATGCTGACCGGCGTGCGCGGCGTCGGCAAGACCACCACGGCGCGCATCCTGGCTCGCGCGCGCTGAACTACGAGCGCGAGGGCGTCGACAAGCCGACCTTCGACATGCCCGAGTTCGGCCGCCACTGCGCCGAGATCATGGAAGGGCGCCACCCCGACGTGCTGGAGATGGACGCCGCCTCCAACACCGGCGTCGACAACATCCGCGAGATCATCGAGAGCGCGCGCTACCGGCCGCTGGTCGCCCGCTACAAGGTGTACCTGATCGACGAGGTGCACATGCTCTCCAAGGGCGCCTTCAACGCGCTGCTTGAAGACGCTGGAGGAGCCGCCCGAGCACGTGAAGTTCATCTTCGCCACCACCGAGGTGCGCAAGGTGCCGGTGACGGTGCTGTCGCGCTGCCAGCGCTTCGATCTGCGCCGCGTCGACGTGCCGGTGCTGGTCGAGCACTTCCGCAAGATCGTCGGCAAGGAGGGCGGCACGGCCGAGGACGATGCCCTGGCGCTGATCGCCCGGGCCGCCGAAGGCTCGGTGCGCGATGGGCTCTCCCTGCTCGACCAGGCGCTGGCGATGGGCTCGGGCAGCGTCGCCGTCGCGCCCGTGCGCGCCATGCTGGGTCTCGCCGATCGCGGTCGCATCTTCGATCTGCTGGAGGCATCTGCTTGCCGGCAATGCCGGCGAGGCGCTGCGAGCAGTTCGCGGAGCTGCACCGCGACGGCGCCGAGCCGCAGCAGGTGCTGGCCGACCTCGCCGAGGCCGTGCACGCCGACGACGCGCGCCAAGATCGCTCGGCGGCAGATGCTGCCGGTGACGGGCTGCCGGCGGAGGAGAAGCGCCGCGCGGCCGCGCTGGGCGGCCGGCTGTCGATGGCGATCCTCTCGCGCGCCTGGCAGATGCTGCTCAAGGGACTGGAGGAAGCGGCCAACGCGCCCGACCAAACCGCCGCTGCGGAGATGGTGCTGATCCGTCTCGCCTACACCGCGGACCTGCCGCCGCCCGACGAGATCATCAAGGCGCTGGGCGGCGATACAGTGCGGCTCGCGCAGCGGCAAGCCGACACCGTCGCTTCGGAAAGCCGCGTTCCCTCATCGGCTCCGCTGAACGCTGGCGGATGTAGATACGGGCGAGGATAGCCGAGTCCGAGGACGGCGAAGCCCCGCTCGACTACGCGATGCCTGCGCTGCCGGTCGTGCGCTCGTTCGCGGCAGTGGTGGAGCTGGCCGGCGCGCACCGCGAGGCCAAGCTCAAGGTGCACCTGGAAGAGCACGTGAGCCTCGTCAAGTTCGACCCGGCGGGCAGCATCGAGCTGCATCTGCTGCCCGGCGCGCCCGAAGGAGCTCGGCCAACGAGCTGCGCGAGAAGCTGAACGCCTGGACCGGCAGGCGCTGGATGGTGGCGCTGAGCAACACGCCGGGCGAGCGCCGCTCGGCGAGGTCGAGCGCGAGCGCAAGGCGGCGGCGGAGATCAGCGCGCTGAAGGAGCATCCCGCGGTGGCGGCTGTGCTCAAGCAGTTCCCCGACGCGGAGATCACCAGCGTGCGGCCGCTGCCGGGCGCCAAGACCGACGACACCGGAACAGGGTGAGGTGAGGTTTCGACGCGATACTCACTACTCACAATCTCACCACTCACCTCTGAGGAGCGGCCATGAAAGACCTGATGAAAATGATGAAGCAGGCCCGGCGAGATCCAGGGCCGCATGCAGCAGCTGCAGGAGGAGCTGGCCGCGCTCGAGATGGAGGGCCAGTCGGGCGGCGGCCTCGTCAAGGTCACGCTCAACGGCAAGATGGAGGCGCGCGGCATCAAGATCGACCCGAGCCTCATCAAGCCCGACGAAGCCGAGATGCTGGAGGACCTGCATCCTGGCCGCCTTCCAGGACGCCAAGGCCAAGGCCGAGACGGCCGTGCAGGCCAAGATGCAGGAAGATCACCGGCGGCCTGCCGCTGCCTCCGGGGCTGAAGCTGTTTTAGCGCACTGGCCCCTGCGTATATTTCGGGGTCATCCCGGCGACTTGCCTGCACCGGCGAAGGTCGGTGCTCGCCTGGATCTCACCCCACCGCTTTCGCTCCAGCGTTCTGAAGATGGCATGGAGACCGGGGACAAGCCCCGGTATGACAACGACGATGGCGAAGCAAACCGCAGGCCCCGAGATCGAGCGGCTGATCGCGCTGCTGGCGCGGCTGCCGGGGCTCGGCCACCGCTCCGCGCGCAAGGCGGCGCTGACGCTGCTCAAGCGGCGCACCGACCTGCTGGAGCCGCTGGCGGCGGCGCTCGACCGAGGCGGCCGCCAAGATCGTCGCCTGCACCAACTGCGGCAACATCGATACCGTCAGCCCGTGCAGCATCTGCCGCGACCCGCAGCGCGACCAGTCGCTGATCGTGGTGGTGGAGGAGATCGGCGACCTGTGGGCGCTGGAGCGGGCGGGCGTGGTGAGCGGCCTCTATCACGTGCTGGGCGGGCACCTGTCGCCGCTCGACGGCGTGGGGCCGGGCGAGCTCAACATCGGCAAGCTGATCGAGCGCGCGGTGCCGCCGGTGAAGGAGGTGCTGCTGGCGCTCAACGCCACGGTCGAGGGACAGTCGACGGCGCACTATCTCACCGAGCAGCTGCAGGGCCACGGCGTGACCGTGACGCGTCTGGCGCAGGGCGTGCCGATCGGCGGCGAGCTCGACTATCTCGACGAAGGCACGCTGGCCGCCGCCATCAAGAGCCGGCGCACGATGTGACGCGCCGCTGTAACATCTCCCGCTACCGCAGTAGTGTCGTCGCAGCATGGTAGGAGGATGCCGTGGCACCGCGTTTGGGATACCTGCTGCCGACCCGCGAGCAGATCATGGCCGGCCAACCGCAGGCCACCACCCTTCTGGCTCTCGCCGAGCGCGCCGAGAGCCTGGGCTTCGACTCGATCTGGGTCGGCGATTCCCTGCTGGCGCGGCCGCGGCACGAGCCGCTGACGCTGCTGGCCGCAGTCGCCGCGCGCGTGCGTCGCGCCGAGCTCGGCACCGCCGTCCTGCTGCCGGCGCTGCGCAACCCCGTGCTGCTGGCGCATCAGGTGGCAACCCTCGACCAGATCGCCGAGGGGCGGCTGATCCTGGGCGTGGGCATCGCCGCCGACCTGCCGAACATCCGCGCCGAGTTCACCGCCGCCGGCGTGCCGTTCGAGAAGCGCGTCGGGCGCCTGCTCGAGGGCCTGCGGCTGTGCCGCGCGCTGTGGAGCGGCAAGCCGGTCGACTGGGACGGCTTGTGGAAGGTGCAAGGCGGCGTGCTGGGCCCGACGCCGCACCGGCCGGGCGGGCCGCCGCTGTGGATCGGCGGCATCGCATCCGGCAAGCATCGAGCGCGCGGGCAAGTACTTCGACGGCTGGCTGCCGATCACGCCCGATTCTGCACACTGGGCCGAGCAGTGGGCGCGAGGTGCGTGCGGCGGCAAGCAAGGCCGAGCGCGACGCGAGCACGCTCACGGGCGCCATGTATCTGACCATCGCCGTCGACGACGACGCAGCAAGGCCAACGCCCGGCTCGACGCCTACCTGGAGCGCTACTACAGCCACCCCGCCGCCGTCCTCAGGAACCGGCAGGCCTGCTACGCGGGCGGCGCGGCGGGCCTCGGCGCATGGCTCCACGACTATGCCCAGGCCGGGGCCAGCTCACCTGGTGTTGCGCTTTGCCGGCGATCACGAGCGGCACATGAATACAGTAGCCGGGTTGAGGTCGCAGCTTGCGTAGACCTGTCGCTTCTACACCGTCGCCACCAGTCAGCCTCTCGCCCGCCGCAGCATAGGCACGATCGGCGGGCATTGGCCGACCCTGATCTCGCCGATGGCCTCGAAGCCGTGCCGCTCGTAGAGGGGCTGGCTGCGCGGGCTCGTCGATTCCAGATAGGCCGGCAGGCCGGCCGCGTCGCACACCGAGAGTGCATAACCGAGCAGCGCCCCGCCGAGGCCCTGGCCCTGCCAGGCAGGCTGAACGGCGATGAACGGCAGATACCAGTGCGGCTCCTGCGGGTGGTAGCGGCCCATCTCCTCGATCACGGCGGCCACGTCGGCTTGCTTCTCGGGCGCGATGTGCTCCTCGACCAGCTGCCCCAGCAGGGCCTCGTCGGAGGCGGCACCCGGGGCCAGCCACAGCGACACGGCCGCGTAGTCGGGCGTCACGAAAGCTGTGCCCTGCTCCACGGCGGGGCCGCCGAGGCCACGGATGAACGTGGGGAAATGCTGCAGGTAGGCGTCGGCTTGCGGAAACAGCCAGCGGCTCGGGGGATCGGCAGCGAACCCCAGCGTCACCGCGCTCAGCACGCGCTGCAGTTTGGCGGGGTCGGCGACGACGACTTCCGCCGTGGCAGCCCTGTCTGCCGAAATGTCCAACATTTGCTTCATGCCTCGCATGTTCATCCCGGCCTTGCCCTTCCGGCAGCCGCGACGCCAAATGGGAGCGCTCCGCCTGGTTCTGAAGCTGTTCTCACCTACGCGTGATGAACCGTGATCGGAGGACAGAAACGCCGCGGCCTGCTGCGCGGCAACGGCGGGGCGATGACTTTTGGCGGCGAACCAGCGCCAGCAAGCATAAGGGAAATTCGGTGGGAACGCTCGACAGCAAAGTTGCCTGGGTGACGGGTGCGGGCACCGGCATCGGCGAGGCGGCGGCCATCGCCCTGGCGCGCGAGGGCGCCACCGTGGTGCTCTCCGGCCGGCGCAAGGAGCCGCTGCAAGCGGTGGCCGACAAGATCGCCAAGGCCGGCGGCAGAGCCAGCGTTAAGCCCGTCGACCTGACTGTGGCGGCCGCCGTTCAGAAAGTGGCCGACACCATCAAGGCCGAGCACGGCCGCCTCGACATCGTCGTCAACAACGCCGGCATGAACGTCACCAACCGCAGCTGGCAAAAGCTCGAGATGGCCGGCGCCGACGCCGTGATTGCAGGCAACCTGACGAGCGCGTTCTACGTGGTGCAGGCGGCGCTGCCGATCATGCGCGCGCGGAAGGACGGCGTGTTCATCCACACCTCCTCGTGGGCGGGGCGCTTCATCGGGCCGGTGTCGGGCCCTGCATACACGGCCGCCAAGCACGGCATGGTCGCCATGAGCCACACCATCAACCTCGAGGAATGCCGCAACGGCATCCGCAGCTCAGTGCTGTGCCCCAACGAGGTGGCAACGCCGATCCTGGTGAACCGGCCGATCCCGGAGACGCCCGAGACGATGGCACGCATGATGCAGCCGGAGGATTTGGGCCGCGTCATCGCTTTCGTAGCCGCGCAGCCGCCGCACCTGTGCATCAACGAGATCGTGCTGAGCCCGACTCACAACCGCGGCTATATCTCGACCATGCAGGCGCGCGAGGCGGCGATGGCGGCGGTGGGGCGGAAGTGAGCGGTGTAGGTTGGGTCGAGCGTCAGCGACGACCCAACACAGGTAGAATTCCCGGACAGTGTTGGGTCTGCGCTATCGCTTGACCCAACTTACGGCGCTCCGCCATCACCTTTCCCCAATCACGCTTTGACTTCGCCGAAATCTCCGGTATCAGCCGCGCCCCTGCCGAACGCCTCGTGTACGGGCTCGCTGAGTCCCGGCTGGCGCGCGCTGCTTTGCGGTGGTGTGTTCCGCGTTCGATAGGTTCGGGGTCCTTCGGGACTCCTCCATACGACTAGCTCAACTGGATAGAGCATCAGACTTCAACTCTGAGGGTCGTGGGTTCGAATCCCACGTCGTAGCCAATGTTCGCTAGTACCGAACACTCGCCTGATAAGCGAGCCAAACAACGGGGAAGCCGGCTGCTTCCCAGCTCATCCTGCTGACAATCGAGGCTCCGGCCGAGATGGCGGCCGGATAGGCAAACGTCGCGGCGCTCTGCGCCGGCGCGGATACCGCCTTTGGCCCCAAGCCCGAGGCCTGGCACCGGCGTGCCTGATCTTCGGATCGGCGCGGACGCAGCCGGGCGCGGACGGCGCGGAGCCATCGGCTCAAGCGCCGGCCCGTGGTCTCGGCGTGGGACATGCGGCCGGCGGACCTGCTGAAATTCCCTCTCCCACTCTTCGTGGGGAGAGGGTTAGGGTGAGGGACAGACACAGGCGCTGACCTGCAGTTTGTCGCTGCCCCTCACCCCGGCCTCTCCCCGTAAGGACGGGGAGAGGGAGATAACAAGAAACGGATTGGAGACTGTGTCGTGCTGTTCAAGTTCAAGATTGTCGTCAAGGACGACGAGCGCGCGTTCCTGACGCGCGACGGCCGCCTCGTGCGCGTGCTCGAGCCGGGCCGCTTCGTGGCGCTCGACTTCGGCCGCCATCTGGCGGCGGAGGTCGTCAAGGTCGTGCGCGCGGAGGTGCCGGCCGACAAGGCGCTGCGGATCGCCAAGACGCACCCGGCGATTGCCGCGGAGCACTTCGAGATCGTGCAGGCGGGTCCGACCGAGGTGGCCATCGTCTCGCTCGACGGCGAGCCGAAGCACCTGGTGCTGCCGAACACGACGCGCGCCTTCTGGAAGACGATCACCACGGTCGACGTCGAGCGCATCGACGCCGGCGACCGAGGTGCGCGTCGCCAAGCGCCACCTGGACAAGCTCGACCCGGCGCGCTCGCCGATGGTCGTGCACGGCCAGGTGGAGGCGCACGAGGCGGGCCTGCTGTTCATCGACGGCAAGCTCATCGAGCGTCTGCCGGCGGGCCGCCACGCCTTCTGGGCGGTGGGCCGCACGGTGAAGATCGCCAAGGTCGACACGCGTCCGACGCCGCTCGAGGTGACGGCGCAGGAGATCCTGACCAAGGATCGCGTCGGCATCCGCGTGACCTTGACGGCGTTCACCCGCGTGGTGGACCCGGAGAAGGCGGCGCTGGCTGCCGGCGACGTGTCGAACACGGTCTACCGGCTGGTGCAGTTCGCCATCCGCGAGGCGGTGGCGACGCGCACGCTGGACGAGATCCTGGCGGCGCGCGACACCATCGACCGCGAGGTGCGCGAGTTCGTCACCAAGCGGGCGGCGGCGCTCGGCGTGGAGATCGGCGAGATCGGCGTCAAGGACGTGATCCTGCCGGGCGACGTGCGCGACCTGCTGAACAAGGTCGTGGAGGCGGAGCGCGACGGCGAAGGCCAACCTGATCCGCCGCCAGGAGGAGACGGCGGCCACGCGCTCGCTGCTCAACACGGCACGGCTGATGGAGGACAACCCTCTGCTGCTGCGCCTGAAGGAGCTGGAGGCGCTGGAGAAGCTGGTGGAGAAGGTCGGCCGCATCGACCTGCACACGGGTGGCGCGGCCGGCGGCTTCGACGCCCTGCTGCAGAACCTCTACCGCCTGCGCGGTGAGGGCGACGCGGCAAAGCCGGCGGCGTGAGGCGGTGGATGGACGGCGACGGAGAGGGGCTGCCCGCAAGGGTGGCCCCCTTTCATCATACTCGCATCAAGGCTGCTTCCCGCGCACGAGTGGCACGAAGCGCACCGGAACGATGCGGGTGGTGGTCGTGGTGCCATCGGCGGCTTTCATCACCAGCATCAGGTCCTGGGACACTTCGCCGACCGGGATGACCAGCCGTCCGCCGGGCTTCAGCTGCACAATCAGCGCTGGCGGAACGTGATTGGGTGCGGCCGTAACGATGATCGCATCGTAGGGCGCATGCTCCTCCCACCCCTGGTAGCCATCGCCGATCCGGGCTGTGACGTTGGCATAGCCGAGGCGCGATAGTGTTAGCGCCGCGCTCTCGCCGAGCTGGCGCACGATCTCGACCGAGTAGACCTCGCGCGCCAGCACGGACAGCACGGCGGTCTGATAGCCCGAGCCGGTGCCGATCTCCAGCACACGGTCGCTCTCCTTTGGCTGCAGCAGATGCGTCATCAGCGCGACGATGAACGGCTGGGAGATGGTCTGGCCGTGGCCGATGGGAAGCGGATGGTTGGCGTAGGCCAGAGGCGATATCTTGTCGGGCACGAACTCGTGACGCGGCACCGACCGCAGCGCCGCCAGCACCTGCGGGTCGATGCCAGCCGCGCCCGTCCCGCCGGCGATCGAGAGCGCCATCCGCTGGATCGCCTCCACCATCGCATGGCGCTCAGGCGCGCGATCGTCGCTCGCGCCCGCCGAGCCGGCGAGCATGCAAAGCACCAGAGCAGTGAGGGCGCCTCGTGCCAATTCCGCCACCCCTCGACGGGCCTCGCGGCCAGATGATTGCACCTTGAGCTTCTCGTCCTCCACTCCTGGCCCGATCTTACCTTATCCCCGCCCCCCAGCAGCCGTGCTAATGTTCGCTCTACCCCGGACACGGGACGGCAGTTCTAGAGCTGCCGTCTCGGATCAGGAGCCGGGGGCCGCAGTCCGCAAGCCTCTGCGGGCCGGCCGTGAGACCCCACGGATCGCCATGTAGGGGCCCGGATGTTGGCAGAGCAGGGCGCTCGGAGCGCCTGTGCAACGCAACTCTTGGGTCGACAAGGCGCAGGGCGCCCTGCTCCTCCTACCCCATAACCCCGGGTGCATGGCACCGCGGGGCTAAAGGCATGCGCCCGAGGACGATGCTGGGTTCTTCACATGCGAGGGCAAATGCGTGGCCTTGCGGCCCACCCCAACTACACCTTGAGCTTCTCGTCCTCCACCACCCGCTGCACGGCGGAGCGCGCGAGCATGCGGTCCTTGTGGGCGACGTAGTTCTTGAGCTCTGTCACGGGCAGCTCGCGCCGCACGCCCCACACATAGAACGTGAAGGCGTAGGGATCGAGCACCGAGTAGGCGTCGGAGAGCCACTGCCGCCCTGCCAGCATGCCGTCGATCTGCTGCAGGTAGGTGTAGAACGATTTGCGGCCCTGGGCTTGGATGTCCGGGAAATGGTCCTTGTCGGTGGCGTAGCGCTCCGGCCGCGAGATGTGCGCGTGCGCGGGATGCACGGTCGCGGCGAAATAGCCGATGAGCGACAGCGCCCGGGCTTCGGCGATCGGGTCCGTGGGCCACAGCTTATAGCGCTTGCCGAGATAGGGCAGGATGGCGGTGTTCTCGGTGAGCGGGGCGCCGGCATCGATGCCGCCGAGCGCCGGCACGCGCCCCAGCGGATGCACCGTCTTGAGATAGGCCTCCGTGCGCTGCTCGGCCTTGCTGAAATCGACGCGCTTCAGTTCGTACTTCTCGCCGGCCTCCTCGAGCACGATATGCGGGGCCATCGAGCACGCGCCGGGCGCGTAATACAGCGTAAGCATGGGTACTTCCTCACCGGTTGGCAGCCGCCACCAGCTTACGCGCTGCCTTTGACCATGGCCAGATGGCGCTCGATGGCATCGGCACCCGGCGAGGGTGAGAGCGAGCGCGGCCAGCGACTACGTCGAGGAGAGACCAGCTATCGTGCGTGATCGACGCCGTTCGCCACCTGCTGGCCGCGGCTGCTGATCCGCTGCATACACTTCATCCAATCGTCCTGCGCCCCCAGGAAAGGCTCGTGATTGGAGATCTGCAGGTTCTTCTCCCTCGGGGCGCAAATTAGGTTGGATGCCGGGACGATCCTCTCCCAGACATTGACGGGGTTGGAATAGAAGTTGCGCGCATCGAAATACGGAAAGATCGACCACCAGGCGGTATAGCCGTAGCCGTCCAACAGTGTGCTCAGCCGCTGCGATGCCCCTGCTTCGTTGTTTTCCAGATACAAGAACGGCCGGTAGCGGTCGATCAGCGAGCGTGCACCGTTCAGCACCTGCGGCTCCATACCCTCGGTGTCGATCTTGATCACCTGGCACGAGGGCAGGTCGAGGGAATCGAGCGTGACCAGCGGCACGCTCTCTCCGTCGTTGGAACCTCCCGCAATCGACACCGCGGAGAAATTGAAATTGGTGTCGGAGGCCGGCAGCGGCGGCAGGCGGATCTTGCCCATCGCGTCGCCGACCGCTGCCTGATGGCAGAACACGTTTTCCAAGCCATTGATGGCGACGTTGCCGGCGAGCATCAGGAAATTGCGGCGTTGCGGCTCGAACGCATGCACGACCCCCGTGGGCCCCACCATGTTGGCAAACGCGACCGTGTGCGTACCGATATTGGCGCCGGCATCGACAACGATGTCGCCCGGCTTGATGAACAGCCGCAGCAACTGGATCTCGAACTCGCACCATTCGCCGTAGAGGTCGAGCCCGCGCCCGACGAACGCGTCGTTGCGGTTGTACATGAACAGGCCGTGCTTGCATCGCTTCACAGCCATGTGCCGGTGCTCGATGAGATAGGGAGATTGCATGCGTGGCCCCCGGTCGCTCGCTGTTCGCGGACTGAAAGTTGCGGTCAGGATCGACGACGCAAGGGCGACGAAGGGAATTGACCCGCACGACGGCAGCATGCCGCTGCCGCGGGACGGTGACAAGGGTTCCGGCGCGGGCCCCCACAAGTCAAGCGCCGCTGGAAGGCGACCGGACGCGCTGCTAGCTGATCGGGCGGTCGGCGGGTTAATCCACTGGCAGGCCGACATAGTTCTCCGCCAGCACGGTTTGCGCGGCCTGGGAGCTTACGAGATAGGCAAGCTCGGCCGCCTGGGCGCGGCGCTCGAACGGCAGCGCCTCGGGGAAGCGGTGGGTCAGATTGGTCATCCACCAGGAGAAGCGCTGGGCCTTCCATACCCGCGCCAGGCACCGATCCGAATAGCCATCGAGCAGGTCCGTGCGGCCCGACTTGTAGTAGGCCACCAGCGCTTGCGTCAGGAACCGCACGTCGGAGACCGCGAGGTTCAGGCCTTTGGCGCCCGTTGGGGGCACGATATGGGCCGCATCGCCGGCGAGGAACAGACGGCCGTGGCGCATGGGCTCGGCCACGAACGAGCGCAGCGGCGCCACGCTCATCTCAAGCCGCGGCCCGGTCACCAGGCTCGAAGCTGCGTCGGGCGGCAGGCGGCGCTTCAGCTCGCTCCAGAAGCGGTCGTCGGACCAGTCTTCGACGTCCTCGTCCGCAGGCACCTGCAGATAGTAGCGGCTGCGGGTCGGCGAGCGCATGGTGCACAGCGCAAAGCCGCGCTCGTGGTTGTTGTAGATCAGCTCGTGGTTGACCGGCGGCGTATCGGCCAGGATGCCGAGCCAGCCGAACGGGTACACCCGCTCGTAGATGCGGATCACTTCCTGCGGGATGGCCTGGCGGCTCACGCCATGAAAGCCATCGCAGCCGGCGATGAAGTCGCACTCGATCTCGTGACTGGCGCCGCCCTTGTGGTAGCGCAGCCGCGGCGTCTCGCCGGAAATGCCGTGGATGCTCACGTCCTCGGCCTCGTACACCACCGGCGTGCCCATGGCGGCGTGCGCGTCCATCAGGTCCTTCTGCACTTCGGCCTGGCCGTAGATGGTGACGACCTTGCCCGACAGCTTGCGCAGATCGATGCGATGGCGCCGGCCGTCGAAGGCGAGTTCCACGCCTTCATGGATTAGGCGCTCGCGCGCCAGCCGCTCGCCGACGCCGGCGTCCGCCAAGGCGTCCACGGTGCCCTGCTCGAGCAGCCCCGCCCGCACCCGCGCACGCAGGTATTCCGGCGTGCGGCGCTCCAATACGATCGCCTCGATGCCGGCGAGCCCCAGCAGCCGGGCCAACAGCAGACCGGAGGGGCCTCCACCGACAATTCCAACTTGCGTGCGCATGCGGCTTCCCTACTCGCATGCTGCCTAAATGCCAAGGCAATCGTTCCCAATTATCATGCCGTGCGCACAACCTTGGATCGATCATGCAGAACCCCCTGAGCTCGCTCGCCCAGGCCTGGCGCCGGCGCTGGTGGCGGCCCAACCCGGCGGCGCTGGCGGACTATGCAGGGCTTACACCCATGGTGGTCGTCACCGGCGGCTCTGAGGGCATCGGCTACGAGCTCGCCAGGCGATTTGCGCTTGCCGGCAACGCCGTGATGCTGGTGGCGCGCCGCCGGGAGCCGCTGCAGGAAGCCGCCGCACGCATCTCCGCCGAGGCCGGCGTCACGGCAATCGCCGTCCCCGCCGATGTCACGGCCGCCGACGCCATTCAGAAGATCGAAGCGGCGCTCGCCGAGCAACGCGCCTACTGCGACGTGCTCGTCAACAGTGCCGGTATCGGCCTCTCGGGCCCGTTCCATGCCCATCCGCCCGAGGACGTGGTGCGCCTGATCGACGTCAACGTGCGCGCGCTATCCGAGCTGACCCGGCATTTCCTACCCGCCATGCGCGTGCGTGGGCGCGGCGGCATTCTCAACCTGGCCTCGCTCGGCGCCTACACGCCCGGGCCCAACCAGGCGGCCTATTACGCCACCAAGGCCTACGTGCTCTCGCTCACCGAGGCGATCGCCTCGGAAACGGCCGGCGAAGGCGTGCGCGTGTGCGCCCTGGCGCCGGGTCCGGTCAACACCGCCTTCCATGCCCGCATGGGGGCGGAGAACGCTTTCTATCGGACCTTCGTGGTGCCGGCTTCCGCGCGGTTCGTGGCCCGCGCAGGCTACCTGGGCTTCCTGCTGGGTTTACGGGTTGTGGTGCCCGGCTTGATCAATCCGTTTCTGGCCGTGGCGATGCGCATCATGCCGCATAGAATACTGGTTCCCATCGTTGGATGGTTGCTGAAACCGCGCTAGTGTCCTGATCGCGAAATTCGTCTCTGTTTGCAGCGAGCGCGGTACGAATTTCGCGATCTGACGGACACTAGCAAAATCACAATGCTAGTGTGATTCAGATCGAGAAGTCCGCTCCCGATCCTAGCCCAGCGCGATGTGGCGGACTTCTCGATCATCACACTAGGGGTGACCGCACGAATGCTTGACGCTCGACCTTCCGAGACCCATGGCGAGGAACGCGCGGTCGGCCAGGTGCCGAGCACCGCAAACGCCTCCCCGGGCAAGAAGCCCGTTCTGATCGTGCTGCACCAGGAGAACTCCAACCCCGGCCACGTCGGCCAGTGGCTCGTGCGCAACGGCTATCACCTCGACATCCGCAAGCCGCGCTTCGGCGAGCCGCTGCCGTCAACGCTCGCCAACCACAGCGGCGCCGTGATCTTCGGCGGCCCGATGAGCGCCAACGACAAGGACGAGTTCGTTCGCACGGAGATCGATTGGATCGGCGTAGCGTTGAAGGAGAAGGCTCCGTTCCTCGGCATCTGCCTCGGTGCCCAGATGCTGACCATTCATCTGGGCGGCAAGGTCGAGTTCCATCCCGAGGAACGAGCGGAGATCGGCTACTACCCGCTTCTCACGACGGAGGAGGGCAACCGGCTCGGCGCCTTCCCCGACCACGTCTACCAGTGGCACCGCGAGGGCTGCGAGCTGACTGCGGGCGCGCGGCTACTTGCCACATCCGACGATGCCTTTCCCAATCAGGCCTTCGCGTACGGACCTGCGGCCTTCGGCGTACAGTTTCACCCGGAGATCACCTTCGCGCAGGTGCACCGCTGGACCGGCCACAACAACACGCGCATGCAGCTGAAAGGCGCCTGTGAGCGTCAGGAGCACATCGATGGCCATATTGCGTACGGACCTAAAGTGCAGACCTGGCTAGGCAACTTCCTCGATCGCTGGGTCAGGGCCGAGCTGACCCAGGGGGTATAACGCACGCTTCACATAACCTTCACTCAAAGTTCACCCAAAGTCGCTTTGATTGGGTTGAGGAGCCGCGGATGAAGTATCGCGTACCCGGCCCTCATGGCACGGCCGGGTGCGTATCACCCCGGCCGTGCCGATTAGCCCCGCTTCCTGGTCTTGCTGGTGCCGGAAACCAGTGTCTTGGCAGCGTTGGCTGCGGCGCGAATGTAGGCGCGGTCGCCGTGGATCAAGAACAGCACCATCGCGCCTTCGGATAGCAGCCAGATCTCGCGGGCACGCTCGGCGGGCAACTCGACACCGGCAGCCTGCAACAGCCCGGCGAAGTGCCCCTCCAGCAGCGCCTTGTGCCTCTTAGCGATCGTGCGTGCCGGATGGCCGGGCAGATCCGCCAATTCTATGACCAGCCTGGTGAAGCCCGACCCCGACCATCTCGGCTTGGACGACCAAACGGAGAGATCATCGAACAGCGCTTCGACGATCGCCGCGGGTGCAGCGGGCAGCTTCCTGCCGAAAGTCTGGAATGCATCGAAAGCCAGCGCGTGCTGGGCTTCCAGCACTGCTTCCAACAGTTGGTCCTTGCTCGAGAAGTGACTGTACAGCGTGCGCTTGGTGATCTGCGCAGTCTCGGCAATCTCGTCGACGTTGACCCGCGTGAAGCCCCTGCGGCGGAAGAGTACGTAGGCGGCATCGAGGATGCGCTTACGAGTTGCTTCCTTCGTGCGCGCCATTGCCGCCTCTTCTCCAAGTATACTACTTAGTGAGTTTACTTTGAGGGCGTTCGACCTCCAAGCTGCGCCGCGTATTTTTTTTGATCTGGAGGATGACGCATGCTCTCGTGTGCTGGCGCCGCGCCCGCCCATGCTGCAACCGAGCTGGCTCTCGCTGAGCTGGCGGCAGCGTTTGGAAACAGGCTCGTGACATCGCAAGCCGTGCGCGAGCAGCACGCCAACACCACCACGTGGATCGCACCCGAGCCGCCCGATGCGGTCGTCTTTCCGCAATCGACCGAAGATGTTCAACAGGCCATGGTCATCTGTGCCAGGCACCGAGTGCCGATCATCCCGTTCGGCGCCGGCACGTCCTTCGAGGGCAGCGTGAATGCACCGTTGGGCGGCGTTTCACTCGATTTCCGCGACATGAACCGCGTGCTCGCCGTCCATGCCGAAGATTTCGACTGCGTCGTCGAGCCCGGCATCACGCGCAAGCAGCTCAACGACTACCTGCGCGACCAGGGCCTATTCTTCCCGGTCGATCCGGGTGCAGATGCCTCGCTCGGCGGGATGGCATCGACGCGCGCATCGGGCACTACGGCGGTGCGCTACGGCACCATGAAGGACAACGTCCTCGCATTGAAGGTCGTGCTTGCGAACGGCGAGCTCATGACGACCTCGCGGCGTGCCCGCAAATCTTCAGCCGGCTACGACCTCACTCGCCTCATCGTCGGCGCGGAGGGAACGCTAGGAGTCATCACGGAGCTGATCTTGAAGCTGCACGGAATTCCCGAAGCCGTTTCAGCGGGCGTATGCCGTTTCCCGTCCGTGCAGGCGTGCTGCGATGCGGCCATCACTGCGATCCAAGCCGGCATCCCGATGGCGCGCGTCGAGCTGCTTGACGAGATGCAAGTGCGGGTTTGCAACGCCTATTCCAAGCTCGCCATGCCCGAGCAGCCCACGTTGTTCCTCGAGTTCCACGGATCGCACGCCGGCGTTGCCGAGCAGGCGCAGCGCTTCGGCGAGATCGCTGCCGAGTTCGGCGGCACCGCGTTCGAATGGTCCAAGGAGGCGGAGGACCGCACGCGGTTGTGGCAGACGCGGCACGACGTGTTCTGGGGCCTGCGTTCCTATCGCGCCGGCGCCAAGGTCATGGTGACAGACGTGTGCGTGCCGATCTCGCGGCTTGCGGACTGCGTTGCCGAGACCAAGGCCGACATCGCGCGCATCGGCATCATTGCGCCCATCGTCGGGCACGTCGGCGACGGCAACTTCCACGCCTCGGCTCTCGTCAACATGGAGGATGCCGAGGAAGTCGCGCGCGCCAAGGCCTTCGCGGAGCGCATCGCCGAGCGGGCGCTTGCCATGGAAGGCACCTGTACCGGCGAGCATGGCATCGGCCAGGGCAAGAAGCACTTCATGGAGCCGGAGCACGGCATCGTCGCTGTCGAGGCCATGCGCGCGATCAAGCGCACGCTCGACCCGGACGGCATCATGAACCCAGGAAAGATTGTCTGAGGCTTAGGCTACCCAAACAGCCGCTGCACCAGCCGGCGCGCCAGCACCCCGGCGACGCGGCGGCGATAGTGGCCGGGCGTGAACGTCGTCTTCATCGACATGATCTGGTCGCGCACCAGCGCATCGAGGCCCTTGAACACACGCTCGTCGAGCGGGCCACCGCACAGCTCGGCGGTGCCGTCGAGCAGCACGGGCCGCGGGTTGGTACCGGTGATGGCGACGCGCAGATCGGCGAGCGTATCGCCCTCGCGTCGCAGCGCCACGGCGACGCCGGCGACGGGATACTCGATCGAGCGGCGGATGCGGATCTTGTCGTAGGCCGAGCGCAGGCCCGGGATGGCCCTGGCGCGCACGGCCGTGACGAATTCGCCGGGCTGCAGCGCCAGAAAATGCTTGCCGTCGCCGCGACCCGAACCGTCGTGCTTGGCATCGCCCATATAAAGGTCGCCCAGCGGCATCGAGCGCTGGCCGGCCGGGCCCGCAACATCGACCTCGGCGGAAAGCGTCAACAAGGCGGGAGCGAGGTCGCCGCTGTAGGTGGCGAAGCACACGCCGCGACTCTTGGGCGCGACGTGGCACACATCGCCCACGGTCTTGAGGCAGTGGTTATTGGCGGAGCGCCACCATTCGCTTTGATTGTAGAAGATGCAGCGCGTATCGAGGCAGATGTTGCCGCCGACCGTTCCCATGTTGCGCTGGGTCGGCCCGGCGATGGAGGCGGCGGCCTCGGCCACGACGGGATAATGCGCAATGATGCGCGCATGCCGGGCCACCTCGGCCAGCGTGACGGAGGCGCCGATCTCGAGAGAGCTTGCGTCCGCGCGGATCGTGTGCAGCTCGGCCACGCGGTTCATGTCGATCAGCACCGGCGGAGCGACGATGCCGCGGCGGATGTTGACCACAAGGTCGGTGCCGCCGCCCAACAGCTGCGCCTCGGGGTGCGCCGAACGCGCCTCCAGCACGCTGGCGAGCGTCGTGGGGGTGACGAGCTGAAACTCCGGCAGGGCCTCCATCAGGCGTTCCCATTGCGCTTGCCGGCCGCCGCCCGCTCGCGCTTCTCGATCGCGGCGAACACGCGGTCGGGCGTCACCGGCAGATCGTTGAAGCGCATACCCGTGGCGTCGGCGATGGCATTGGTGAGCGCCGGCAGGAAGGCCGCCAGCGAGCCCTCGCCCGCCTCCTTGGCGCCGAACGGCCCGTGCGGGTCGTCGCTCTCGACGATGCCGACTTCGATCGGCGGCGAGTCCTGGATGGTCGGCACGCGGTAGTCGAGCATGTTGGCCGTCACCAGCAGGCCGTCGTGGTAGCCCGCCTCCTCGCTCATGGCCTGGCCCATGCCCATCCACACCGAGCCCTGCACCTGGCCTTCAACGGTCAAGCGGTTAAGCGCCTTGCCGCAGTCGTGCGCCACCCACACCTTGTCGACGCTGACCTCACCGGTCTCCTCGTCGACCGTCACCTCCACCACCTGAGCGGAGTAGCTGTAGCCCATGGTGCCGCCGATGGCGGCGCCTCGGTACTTCTTGCCGCCGTGCGACTCCGGGATCGTGGAGTAGTTGCCCGTCACCGTGATGGTGCCGTCGTCCTTCAGCGCCTCGGCCACCACCTCCTCGAAGGTGAGCCCCTTGTCCTGCGCGCCGGCGCGGTAGACCTCGCCCAGGCACTCGATGTCGCTTGGGTCCGCGTCGAGCTTGCGCGCTGCCGCGGCAACCATCAGGGCCTTGAGCTTGTTGGCCGCATCGATGGCCGCGTTGCCGACCAGGAAGGTGACGCGCGAGGAATAGGAGCCGTTGTCCTTGGGCACCACCTCGCTGTCGCCCGAGACGATGCGCACGCGGGAGATATCGAGGCCCATCACCTCGGCCACCGTCTGCACCAGGATGGTGGAGGAGCCCTGGCCGATGTCGGCAGCACCCGTCAGCACCACGATGGAGCCGTCGAAATCCAGTTTCAGCTTCACCGTGGCGTGCGGCTCGCCGGTCCAGTTCACGGGCTTGGCCGCGCCCGAGATGTAGTGCGAGCAGGCAAAGCCAAGGCCCTTGCGCCTGCCGTCGCCAGGGTGCGCCAGCTTGCCCTTGCGCGCCTTCCAGCCGCTCTTAGCCTCCACCCAGTCGATGCACTCTGGCAGGCCGTAGCTGTTCACCATCAGGTCGTTGTCGGTGAAGGTCGGCGCCTTCAGGAAATTGGCGCGGCGCAGGGCCATCTGATCGAGCCCCATCTCGTCCGCCATCTCATCGAGCAGGCTCTCGAAGGCGAAGCGCACGTCGACCGTGCCGTGGCCGCGGAAGGCGCCGCATGGCGGCGTATTGGTGAGCACCCGCTTGCCCACGTATTTCACGTTCTTGAGGTCGTAGATGGCGTAGAGCATCGAGCCCGAGTAGAGGATCGTCACCACGCCGTAGCCCGAGTGTGCGCCGCCGCGCTGGATGCACTCGCATTCCACGGCCGTGATTTTGCCGGCCTTGCTGAGGCCGATCTTCATGCGGATGTCGGTCTCGGGCCGGCCGCGATGGGTGATGAAGGTGTCCTCGCGGTTGATGACCATGCGCACGGCGCCGCCAACCCTGCGTGCCAGCAGCGCGGCGATCAGCTCCACGTTGAGGCATTCGGTGCGGCAGCCGAAGCCGCCGCCGACGAACGGCTTCACCACGCGAATGCGCGCCATGTCCATGTCGAGGATCTGCGACAGCATCAGGTGCACGTAGTAGGGCACCTGGGTAGAGGCGTGCACGGTGAGGCGGTCGCGCACGGCGTCGTAGTCGGCGACGGCCGCGTGCATCTCCATCTGGTTCTGGCACACCTCGGCGCAGTTGTAGGTGGCCTCGCGGACCAGGTCGGCCGCGGCAAAGCCCTCCGCCACATTGCCGAGCTCGAACAACACATCGCGCTCGAGGTTGCCGGGCTTCTTCTCGTGCAGCTGCACGGCACCCGCCGCCGTCGCATCGGCCGCCTTGAAATAGGCCGGCAGCTCCTTCACGCGCATGCGGATGAGGCGGATGGCCTTGTCCGCGGTAACCTCGTCGATAGCCGCCACCGCCGCCACGGGCTCGCCCTTGTAGCGCACCTTGTCGCGCGCCAGCGGATACTCGTTGCGGGCGATCGGCAGCACGCCGAACGGCTTGTCGCAATCGGCGCCCGTTACTATAGCCAGCACGCCCGGCAGCTTCAGAGCGTCGGAGACGTCGACGCCCAGGATCTCGGCGTGCGCATAGGGGCTGCGGTAGATGCGCCCCGCGAACGTACCGGGCGCGATGACGTCTGCGGTGTACTTGGCGCGGCCGGACACCTTCTCCGGCCCATCCACCATCGGGATATAGCCGCCGATGGGGTGGCCGACGGGGGTTTTGCGCGGGATTTCGTTCATGGGCTGACCGCCTCGCCCGATGCCAACAGGCTGGACGCGTGCTGCACGGCCTCGATGATCTTCACGTAGCCGGTGCAGCGGCAGATGTTGCTGCCGAGCGCCTCGCGGATCTCGTCCTCACTGGGTTTGGGGTTGCGGCGGAGCAGGCCGGCGGACGCCATGATGAACCCTGGCGTGCAGTAGCCGCATTGGGAGCCCAGCTTTTCATGGAAGCCGCGCTGCACAGCAGAAAGCGCCCCGCCCCTGCTGAGCGACTCAACTGTATCGACCCGCTTGCCGCAGACCGCACCGGCCAGCGTCAGGCAGGAGAGCATGGGCTTGTCGTCGACCAGCACCGTACAGGCGCCGCATTCGCCGCCGTCGCAGCCGGTCTTGGTGCCGGTCAGGCCTGCTGTTTCGCGCAGATAGTCGAGCAGCAGCCGGTTGCCGGGTACCGCGTCGACCCGTTTTCGCCCATTGAGGGTCAGCTCGATAATTGTTGCCATCGTTGGAGCCTCCCGGAGAACAGCACAGCTTCTGATGGCCGCCATGTGGAACGGGAATGGTTATAGAGCAAAATCGATGGGGATACCAATCAATTTGCGCAATTTGCCGGTTCTGGGCGCGCCGAAACACCGCGGGAACGCGGGAGGAGCTAATCCGGCGAGGGCTCGTCGAACTGCGGGAAGGCGTGTGCGGCCGCTTTAGCAGCAGTCAACGCATCACTGCTTGGTGAGGATTGCGAACGCCAGCACCAAGGCAAGCACGATGACCAGCAGGGTGGCGGCGAGCTCGGGCAGGCCCTGAGATTTGATCCACGCACTCATAGCAATGCTCCTGTCCCTCGAGGGCAAGAGCGCACGCGGTCTCTCAGCCGTCTGCGCCCGAAAGCAGTGGCAGACGATGGCGCAGCCTACGCTTTCCGCGTCAGATCACCTAGAGCGGAATTGAGCGAAGGCGGGCTTAGCGCGCTTCAGAACTTCTCCACCCAGGGCCGCACCTCGACCTCCAGGCTCCAGGCGCTGCGGTGCTGCTTCAAGACCGCCATATAGGTCTCGGCGATGGCCTTGGGGTCGAGGAAGCTGTCGGGCGCAGCCCTGGCGCTCTCCACGCGGCCGCGCTCGGCACTGCGCACGCCGCCGTCGATGACGAAGTGAGCGACGTGGATGCCCTTCCCCTGCAGCTCCCGCGCCAGCGACTGCGCCATGCCGCGTAGCGCGAACTTGCCCATCGCGAACGGCGCCGACTGTGCGTAGCCCTTCACGCTGGCCGAGGCGCCGGTGAAGAAGATCGCGCCCTCGCCCTGCTGGATCATGCGCCTGGCCGCCTGCTGAGCCACGAGGAAGCCGCCGAAGGCAGAGACCTCGATCGATTTCGCCACCTCCTTTGGATCGAGGTCCAGGAAGGGCCCGCGCGTGCGGTAGCTGGCGTTGTAGAGCACCACATCGAGACGGCCGAAGGCGCGATCGACCTCGGCGAAAAGTTTGGCGACACTGCCGGCGTCGGTCGCATCGGCCGAGATGGCAAGCGCATCGATCTCCTTGACGAGAGGAGCGAGCTTGGCCGTATCGCGCGCGGAGAGGGCGACGCGATAGCCATCGTGCCTGAGCGCCCGCGCGAAGGCAGCGCTGATGCCCGATCCGGTGCCGACGATCAACGCGGTCTTGGTCATGGGGTCACTCCGGTCGCCAAGCGCTCACTCCACGGCTGTCACGGTGTAGCCTGCCTCGCGCAGCAGTGTCACGAGCCCCTGCTTGCCGGGCAAGTGCAAGCCGCCGACGGCGATGAAGGCGTTGCCGTCCTCCAAATAGCCGAGCGCCTTGTCGCGCATGGCGAGATTGCGCGTCGCAAGCAAGCTCTTCTCTGCCGAGTCGAACGCCCGGGCCGGTACGCCCACCTTCTCCGCCAGCGCAAGCTGCAGAGGCCAGATGGCGCCGAGCTGCCGCTGCAGATAGAGCTGGACCATGGTTTCCAGCAAGTCGTCGATGCGGTCGTAGAAGCGCACACCAACTCTCAGCATATCGACCTGGTCGGGCTCGGGCACGCTCGCCAGCGCCTGGAACTGGGACTCCAGCGTCTCCAGCCCCTCCGCCTTGATGCCACGGTTCTCGGCGTCCTTGGCGAGGTTGGCATCGAGCGGCAGCAGGCCCGCACCCATGCGGCGCTGCTCGCAGGCAGAGACGGAAAGCATCAGCGTCGCCACCCACGGCCGGAACACGCCGCCCATCTGCGGGGGCACGCCTGAACGCGATAGCACCTCCATGATCTTGCGGTAGTCGTCGGCTCCAAGAAGTTGATCGAGCCGGCGACCATCGGTGAACAGCATCAGCTGAACCATTTGCGGGCTGGTCGTGAGCAACTTCATGAAGCCGCCCGGCGAGATGTCTTCGATCTCGAGAACGAGCCGGCGGAGTCCTCCAGCGCGGCCCTCACACCTGGCGGCAGGGCATTGATGCGCGCATCCGTCAGATGCATGGTGCCGAACAGGTGCGAGGGGGCAGCTCGGCCTTTTTCAATCTTCCATAGAATAGCGTTGGCATTCTCGGTGCTCGCTGCCGCGGCCATGACCCGGGCATGCGCGGCCTCGTCGCTCGCCCGCAGCTCGTCGAGCACGTTCTTGCCTGTGCAAGTCGGAGCCTGCGCCCAGGCGGACGGCGAAGCGAGGAGCGCCAAGACGAACAGCAACGCACTCGAGACCCGCATCGGGAGCTTCCACAAGGATGTCGCAACAAGGTCGCACTGCGCTCGGTTGGAAATCATCAGCCACTGGCGTGACATGATCGTGGCGCCTTGCGTGGCGTGCTCAGGGCCGGGCCCCTTCGCACGTGGCTACGGGCCGTCGTAAGTCTATGACGTTTACGATAAATTGCCCGCGCTGGTGGCCCACCTCAGGTTGCGAGGATAGTCATACCGCCAAGCAAACCGCCAAGTAAGATGGCCACGACCTGGTTGTGCCAGCGTCTCACCGTTTTCATACGAAGGTTGTCCAGTCATGCCGACCCGCAACGAGGGAGATTCAAAACTCAAGGGTCTCCGCAGTGTCTTTCGTACCTGGTGGCGGCGTGTCGGTCACCCTTATCTTGAGGAGAACTGGCGGTTCGCGCTGATGGTAGTGGCGGCCATTCTCGCCGCATGGGTGGTGGGCGCATACTATGGCTCGTGAGCGCCCTCGACGAGGTCACCAGTCGACCTCCTATTGAACCTGCACTAGACCGCGGGCCTTTGGCTGCCATACGCGCCTCAGGCACGCGGGTGCGCCTTCTCGTAGACGGCAAGCAGCCGGTCGCGGTCGACCTCGGTGTAGATCTGCGTGGTCGACAGGCTGGCGTGGCCGAGCAGCTCCTGGATCTGGCGCAGATCGGCGCCCGCCGACAGCAAGTGCGTGGCGAACGAATGGCGCAGCGCATGCGGCGTCGCCGTTTCCGGCAGTCCGAGCTGCGCCCGCAGGCGCTCCATCACCAGCTGGACGATACGCGGACTCAAGGGCCCGCCCTTGGCACCCAAGAACAGCGGCCCTGCTGGCTGAAGTGGGTAGGGGCAAAGCGAAACGTAATGGGCAATAGCTTGGCATGTGACGGGCAGCACCGGCACCAGTCGCTCCTTGCCGCCCTTGCCGGTCACGCGCAGCACCTCTTGGCCCTCGCCAATCGGAGCGTCCTTGCGCAGGACGCCCAAGGCTTCCGAGATGCGCAAACCGGAGCCGTACAAGAGCAGCAGCACCGCCGCATCCCGCGCCGCAACCCAATCGAGCTGCGCCAAGCCGCCGCCATCGACCACCGCCGCGGCCTTCTCGACGGTCAACGGCTTGGGCACGCCGTGCGGCACCTTCGGCGAGGCCACCTGCAGAAGCGCACGGTTCCTCACGATTTCCGTCGACTCGAGCCAGCGAAAGAAAGTGCGCAAGCCCGACATGGTGCGGGCGAGCGAGCGCCCCGCGAACCTGGCCCGCCGGCGCGCCGCCATGAAGGCCCTGAAATCCTTGGCGTCGAGGCCTGCCAAATCGGCCATGCAGGGCGCATGGCCCAGCTTGCTCCTGAGCCAGCCCAGGAATTGGCGCACGTCACGCTCATAGGCCTCGAGCGTCTTGTCGGCGCGTCCGCGCTCTTGCGCCAGGTGGGCGAGCCACGCCTCGACCGCTTCTCCCAGGTCGTTCCCCAGCGGCAGCCCGCCGTCGTCCAGAATTTCCGTGAGGGTCGAGATGCGCATGGCCTCGTTCGAGAAGAACGCTTCGGCAACATCGCCGCGCCGACTTAACGGAAGGTAAAGCTTGGACCTGGCGGCACGCCCGCGCCAAGGGCCACATCACGCGAAAACCGCGCTGATACAGGGGTCAAACGCATCTCCACTTCCCACATCTGTGTCTTGCTTCTGCCTCCATCGTGTCTCATATACGCTCGCAGCCGGTGCACCCCCAACGGGGTGCAACCTCACGACCTATGGTTCTGCTGCTTGTCATCCCCAGCGCTTCCCATGTCTGAGCAACCGGGCCGAGTGTGCGGCTCGAAGTGACCGGCGACTCCACGCTTACGGGATATAAGGAACTCCCACATGCGCGTCACAGGTACTGTCAAATTCTTCAATACGGCCAAGGGCTACGGCTTCATCCAGCCCGATGGTGGCGGCAAGGACGTGTTCGTGCACGCGACGGCGCTCGAGGCTGCGGGCATCCGTTCGCTGAACGAAGGCGACAAGGTTACTTTCGTGCTGGAGGACGACAAGCGCGGACGTGGTAAGCAGGCCGGCCAGATCCAGAAGGCCTAGACCGGCCACATTCGAGGGTGGGCCCGCATCCGTTGCACTGATTGGGCCCACACTCCTGAGCGCCTTCGAAGAGGAAGGCGCTTTTTATCGCTGTGAGGAGCGTTAGATGGCGGGTCACAAGTTCAGCGTCGGCCAGACCCTCGATTTCAAGCCAAGCAGAATGGGTTTTCCGGCCGCCAGCCGCGAGTGCACCATCGTGCGACAGCTGCCGACTGAAGGCGGCAATCGCCTTTACCGGATCAAGTGCACCGCCGAGGCCTTCGAGCGCGTCGTGAGCGAGGCCCAGCTCGCCGAGCGGGCCGCATAGCGAGCAGGGTAGGCTCCTTGTGGGCAGGCCGCCCGGCCCGCTGAATTCGCCTTTTGTTCGCCTCGCCAGGCCTATAACCATAGCCCCGATGATTCGCCGTTGTTTCGGTCCAGGGGCGCCGCGTGGAAAGTCTGCTTGCAAGCCTCGATGAGCACCGGCCCGCGCCGGCGCAGGGGCCAAGCGTGCCCGTGCTGATGCCGGTGGCGCTGGACCAGACCTACGACTATCTCCTGCCGCCGGACATCCAAGCCGCGCCAGGCAGCTATGTCCTGGTCCCCTTCGGACCCCAGAGCCGCATCGGGGTGGTCTGGGATGTGCCCGCTGGCGACCCAGGCAAGCCGGCGCGCGACCGCAAGCTGAAGACCATCACCGCCTCTCTTCCCGAGGTGCCGGCGCTGCCTGCCATATCGCTGCGCTTTGCCGAATGGGTAGCGCGCTACACGCTCAGCTCCCTCGGCATGGTGGTGCGCATGATGATGGGCCCATCGTCCCTGTTCGAGCCGGTGAAGCCCCGCTTCGGCGTCTGCCTGAACGCGGAAGCGGCTCACCCGGCCCGTATGACGCCTGCACGCACGCGCGCCCTCGAGATCGCCGGCGACGGCCTCGTCCGCGCCAAAAGCGCACTGGCCGCCGAGGCCCAATGCTCTGCCGGCGTCGTCGACGGCCTGATCGAAGCCGGCGTGCTGGTGGAGGTGGCCATCCCAGAGAAGCGCTTCGGCAGGCCCAATCCCGCGCACGCCGCCGTCGACTTCGCCGACGCCCAGGCCCAGGCCGTCCACGCCATGCGCGCCGCCGCCGAGGGGGCCTTCTCCGTGACGCTGCTCGACGGCATCACCGGCTCGGGCAAGACCGAGGTTTATTTCGAGGCCGTGGCGCGCACGCTGGAGCTCGGGCGTCAGGCGCTTATCATGCTCCCCGAGATCGCCCTCACCAGCCAGTTCATGGATCGCTTCGCCGCCCGCTTCGGCTGCATGCCGGTCGAATGGCATTCGGCGCTGTCCTCGCCCGAGCGCGCGCGCGCCTGGCGCGCGGCCGCCAGCGGTGAAGCCCGCGTCATGGTCGGCGCGCGCTCGGCGCTGTTCCTGCCCTACGGGGAGCTCGGCCTGATCGTCGTCGACGAAGAGCACGACGGCGGCTTCAAGCAGGAAGACCGCGTGCACTATCAGGCGCGCGACATGGCCGTGGTGCGCGCCAGCCTCGGCAAGTTCCCGGTGATCCTGTCGTCGGCCACGCCCTCGATCGAGAGCCACGTCAACGCGCGCACCGGCCGCTATCGCAGCGTAGTGCTGGCCGGGCGGTACTCGGGCGCGGAGCTACCCGAGGTGGTCACCATCGACATGCGCCGCGATCCGCCCGAGCGCGGCAAGTGGCTGGCGCCGGCGCTCGTCACCGCCATGACCGAGACCCTGGAAAAGAAGCAGCAGTCGCTGCTGTTCCTCAACCGCCGCGGTTACGCTCCCCTCACCTTGTGCCGCTCCTGCGGGCATCGCTTCGATTGCCCCCAGTGCACCGCCTGGCTGGTGGAGCACAAGTACCGCCACCGCCTCAACTGCCACCATTGCGGGTTCTCGCTGCCGCTGCCGGAGAAGTGCCCGAAGTGCGGCGACGTCGACAGCCTGGTCGCCTGCGGACCGGGCATCGAGCGCATCGCCGAGGAGGTCGGCGAACGCTTTCCCGACGCCCGCTTGGCGCTGCTCTCCTCCGACCTCGTGCCCTCGCTCACCGAGATGCGCGAGATCATCAAGACCATCGAGGCGGGGGAGGCCGACATCGTCATCGGCACCCAGATGGTGGCCAAGGGCCACCACTTCCCCCAGCTTGCGACAGTCGGCGTGGTCGACGGCGATCTGGGGCTCGGCACCGCCGATCCGCGCGCCGCGGAGCGCACCTTCCAGCTGCTGCATCAGGTGACAGGTCGCGCCGGCCGCGTGCTGACCGCAGGGCGCGGCTTCGTGCAGACCTACATGCCCGAGCACCCCGTCATGCAGGCCATCATCACCGGCGACCGCGACGCGTTTCTGGACACCGAGATTCGCCAGCGCCAGGCGGGCCTGCTGCCGCCTTACGGCCGGCTCGCGGCCCTTATCGTCTCGGCCCGCGACAAGGAGCTGGCCGAGCTGTTCGCCCGCGACGTGGCCCGCCACGCACCCGAGGCTGCCCGCATCGAAGTGCTGGGACCGGCCGAAGCGCCCATCGCCGTGATCCGCGGCCGGCATCGCTGGCGCCTGCTGGTCAAGGCGCCGCGCGAGCTCGACCTGCAGGCTTATCTGCGCGCCTGGCTCGGCACGCTGCCCAAGCTGCCCTCAGACCTGCGGCTGACGGTGGACATCGATCCTTACAACTTTCTCTGACCTTGCGTCCCCGGCCGGAGCGCATGGACTTGATCCCGGATCAAGTCCATGGCGCGCAGAGCCGGGCCCCTTCAAGAGATGGGGCGTGTCCAATTGGCAAGGGTAAAGATCCCGGAGAGCCTCGCCTCGGCTCAAGAGCCGGGCTCGGCTTCCGGGAACGCAGAGGGAAGACGGACCTATCAGCTTGTCAGAGGTACGGGCAGACCCGCCGCTCACCCGAGTAGGTCGTGTACATCCCCGTATCCCACTCGAAGGAGCGGAAATTCTGGGCGCACAGCGCGCGCGCATCGCCGCCGTCGTAGTAGCCGGGAGCTGAGGAACGATAGGCTTCCGCCGCGATCAGGCCGCCGATGATTCCGAGCCCGATGCCGAGGCCGACGTTGCCGCCACGGCGGTAGTGACGATACCCGCGGTAATGGCCGCGCCTGACTTCCACGACGCTGCCACCATCGGATGCTTGGACCGCCAGCGGTGCAAACGAGTTTGTAATCGGGGTCGCCGACGCGGGCGCGGCGACAGTCGCCAGCGCGAAGGCGCCCGCCACCAATCCCTTCCATACTGCCATTCAAGTTCTCCTTGCTCTGTGTCCCCGGCAGAGCTCATGCACGCGAATACGGTCTGAACGCTCGCGATCCGTCGCAACCGCTTTTTCCGAAGGATGAAGATTGGGTAAGGCTGCTGCCGGCCTATTTGCGGGCCAGGCTCGCCACGCGACCCAAGCCGCACTCCGATCTGCGGCTGACGGGGGACATCGATCCCTATAACCTCTGATCAAGGCCCATCGCGAGAGTCTGCAATGACGAGCAAGGTAGAAGAGCACTACAGCGCCACCGGCGGTCTCACGGACATCATTGCCGCCGAGCTGCGTGCGGCCGGCAAGGACCTGACGAAACTCACCACGGCAGATCTGGCGCCGATCGACGAGTTCCACATTCGCGGCCGCAAGGCCACCGTGGAGCTTGCCGGCAAGATGGAGATCGGCCCCAGCTCGCTGGTTCTGGACGTCGGCAGCGGCCTCGGCGGTCCCGCGCGGACATTGGCGGAGCTCTATCAGTGCCATGTCACGGGCGTCGATCTGACCTCCGACTTCTGCGCGGCGGCCAATGCGATGTCGCACTGGGTCGGCTTGAGCGATCGGGTCACGTTCAAGCAGGGCGACGCCACGGCGCTCAATTTCGATGCCGGCAGCTTCGACGCCGCCATGACCATCCACGTGGCCATGAACATCGCCGCCAAGGATGCCGTCTACGCCGGCGTGCGTCGCGTGCTGAAGCCCGGCCGCATATTCGCCGTCTACGATGTTCTCCAGGGCGAGGGCGGCGACGTACTCTTCCCGGTGCCGTGGGCCCGCGAGCCGTCGATCAGCCATCTCGCAACACCAGATGAAATGCGCCGGTTGCTGGAGGGCGCGGGCTTCATGATCGTCAGCGAGATCGATTCGACCGAGGAAAGCGGCGCGTGGTTCAAGGAGATGGCTGCGCGCATGGGCGCGCCGGATCGCCGGAGGATGAGTTTCGGAGCGTTCCTTGGCGACGAATATGCGCAGATGGCCGCCAATCAGGTGCGCAATCTGGCCGAACGGAGAATACGCACGGTCGCCTACATTGCCCGCAGTTGAGCGATCTCCGGCACCAGAGGATGCAGATCGAACAATAAACGGAAAATCCCTGCTTGGTAATCGCGTTTCCCTGCGCCTGGCGCAAACTTGCAGATAGTATTAGTAGGGTCCGCAAGGTCAGTTATCATAATAACCGGGATTTACACGGAACATTAAGCAAGTTCTCTCAACCTGCTCAAATCGAAAGCTGTTGCCCAACTGATTGGCATCCTTTTGGGTGACCACACAGCGGGGCAATTCTGAGGGGGAAACTGTCGCGATGATCGAATTGCGCAGTGGTTTGCGGCCCTGCGCAAACTACTGCCCGGACAAGTCATCGACAAACGGCAACGGAACAGGGCGGCCGCGCGCCGCCTTGGCAAATACAACGAAACTCTGAAATCAGGAAAGACGTCGCACCGGCGCTCAGCCGATACGCTCTACAAGCGAACAGAAAAAGGCTCACTGCAATGCTTGCAAATCTAAAGATATCCTATCGCCTTGGAGCAGCAATTACCATCCCGGTGATATTGCTCGTTGGCTTGGCTGGATACGACCTGTCGGTCAAATCGCAAGCTCGCACAGAAATGAGCAAGCTCGGCACACTAGCCGACGGCGTTTCCAAGATCGGCCGCTTCATCCATGAGCTCCAGAAAGAGCGCGGCACGTCTGCATTGTATATCGGCAGCAAGGGCGCACAGATGCGCTCGGAATTGCCGACGCAGCGCAATCGCACCGATGTGGACCGTAGCCCCGCTGTCGCCATCATGAAGACGCTTGGGGCCACTGCCGCAGGCGAGTTGAAGGACGCGATAGAGAAGGCCGAGCAGGCTGTGGCGGGCCTCGATGGGCGTCGGCAAGATGTCGAGGCGCTGAGGATTCCTCCGCCCCAGTCGTTCGCCTACTACACTGACAGCATCACCAAGCTCCTGGCAGTGACCACCGAGATCGCCAAGGCCAGCGGCCAGGGCAACGTGGCGATGGCGGTTTCCGCCTATGTCAGCTTCATCCAGGGCAAGGAGCGCGCGGGCCAGGAGCGCGCCCTTGGCGCCGGCGGCATCGCTGCGGGCAAGTTCGACGCAGCGGCCTACAGCCGGGTGTTGGGGCTGGCCCAGGCTCAAGACGTCTACTTCAGCAGCTTCCTGGCGGTCGCGACGCCCGGGCAGCGCGAGTTCTACACGGGCACGATGTCCGGGCCGGTTTTCGACACCGTGCACAGAATGCGTGAGATCATCGCCAGCGGCGGGCTGGCGGGCGATCTGAAGGGCCTCGAGGCCAAGACGTGGTTCGAGGCCGCAACGGCCCGGATCGAAGCGATCAAGACGGTCGAGGACAGGCTGACGGGAGACTTGGCGGCGCTGACTTCCAGGACGTACGCCGAAGCCGTCGAAGCTCTGATCATCCTGAGCATTCTGATCGTGGTGGGGCTGGTCGTCAGCCTCGCCACCGTGTTCGTCATCGCGCGCGGCATCACCCAGCCGCTGGCCCAGTTGAATGGGGTCATGGCGGCCCTTGCTGGCGGCAATACCGCAGTCGAGGTCGAAGGTGCCGGTCGCGGCGACGAGATCGGCGAGATGGCCAAGGCGGTGCTGGTGTTCCGTGAGGCGGCCATCGACAAGGTGCGCGCTGACCGCGAGGCCGAGGAGGAGCGCGTCAGGAGCGAGGCGGCCCGCAAGAAGGCCGAGGAGGAAGCCATCGGCCGCGAGCGTGCCATGGTGTCGACCTCGATCGGCGCCGGCATGGCCAAGCTCGCCGCCAAGGACCTCACCTTCCGCCTCACCGACGATCTGCCCGAGGCCTATCGCAAGCTGCAGGCCGACTTCAACGCGGCGCTGGAGCAGCTCGAGCAGGCCCTGCAGGGTGTTTCCTCCAGCACGCAGGCGATGAACTCGGGCACGGTTGAGATCTCGACCGCGTCGAACGATCTCTCCCGCCGCACCGAGCAGCAGGCCTCGAGCCTGGAGGAGACGGCTGCCGCGCTCGACGAGATCACCGCCACCGTCAAAAAGGCGGCCGAAGGTGCAACGCATGCCCGCAAGGTCGTGGCCGGCACCAAGGAGGATGCCGAGCGGAGCGGCGAGGTGGTGCGCAAGGCGGTCGAAGCCATGGGCTCAATCGAGAAGTCGTCGCAGCAGATCGGCCAGATCATCGGCGTGATCGACGAGATCGCCTTCCAGACCAACCTGCTGGCGCTCAACGCCGGCGTCGAGGCGGCGCGGGCGGGCGATGCGGGCCGCGGCTTCGCGGTGGTCGCCTCCGAGGTGCGGGCACTCGCCCAGCGCTCGGCGGAAGCCGCCAAGGAGATCAAGGCGCTGATCTCCACCTCGACCACACAGGTCGGCGAAGGCGTGCAGCTGGTGGCCGAGACCGGCAAGTCGCTGGAAAGCATCATGTCCAAGGTGGCGGAGATCAACACGGTGGTGTCCGACATCGCGGCGGGTGCGCAGGAGCAGGCGACGGGTCTGCAGCAGGTCAACACGGCCGTCAACGAGATGGACAAGGTGACCCAGCAGAACGCGGCGATGGCGGAAGAGGCGACTGCTGCCGGCCGCTCGCTGGCCCAGGAGGCCGAGCAGCTGTCGAGCCTGGTCGGCCAGTTCCGGCTCGGCAACGTGGCCGAGTTCCAGCCGGCACGGCGGGCCCAGGCTGCCCACAAGGCGGAGCCGGTGCGCCAGGCCACTTCCAAGGCCGACGCGCACGCACCCAAGCGTCAGCTCAAGACGCCGGCCGGCCGCAACGGCTCGACGCTGCACAAGCCCGCACCGGCCGAGGACACCTGGCAGGACTTCTAAGGCACGAGCGCTGCCTCTGCACCGCCGACGAAGACTAGGGCCAACGCTGCCTCGAGGGCGGGCCATAGTTGGCCCTCGGCTGTGCCATTGAGGTCCTGATTCGTTAGTCACTGCGCATGCTTGGTGCGGCGATGGAAGGCCTAAGCCCAGCGCGTGCGGCATTCCATACACAGGGCCGCGGTTGCTGCACCGCCCGCCCCGTGCTATGCGCGCAGCGTGCGGGCTAGGGTGCCGACGCTGCAGGCTTTTCGGCACAAAAGTTCTCCCATTGTTCCGGGCGAAAGCTTTTCCACGTGATCACTGACGGATCGATGTCGGCAAGCATGGCGGGGCGCTACGCCGCCGCGCTGTTCGAGCTCGCCAAGGAGCAGGGCCAGCTCGCCCAGGTCGAAACTGACCTCAAGACTTTCCAGGCCATGCTGGACGAGAGCCAGGACCTGCGCCGGCTGGTGCGCAGCCCGGTGATCACCGCCGATGAGCAGGCGAAAGCGCTTTCTGCGCTCCTCGGCAAGGCCGGTATCTCCGCGCTCTCCACCAACTTCTTCCGGCTCATCGCCCGCAACCGCCGCCTGTTCGCCGTCGCCGACATGCTGAAGGACTTCAGCACCCTGCTGGCAGCGGAGCGAGGCGAGGTCAGCGCCGACATCGCCAGCGCCCATCCGCTCACACCCGACCAGATGACCGCGCTCAAAGACGCCCTGCGCGCGCAAATCGGCAAGGACGTGCAGGTCAACACTCGCGTCGACCCCAACCTGCTCGGCGGGCTCATCGTCAAGCTCGGCAGCCGGATGATCGACGGCTCGCTCAGAACCAAGCTCGACAATCTCAGAGTTGCCATGAAAGGTATCGGCTGATGGACATCCGCGCCTCGAGATCTCCTCGATCCTCAAGGAGCAGATCAAGAACTTCGGCAAGGAGGCCGAAGTTTCCGAGATCGGCCAGGTGCTCTCGGTCGGCGACGGAATCGCCCGCGTCTACGGCCTCGACAAGGTGCAGGCCGGCGAGATGGTTGAGTTCCCCGGCGGCATCCGCGGCATGGCGCTCAACCTGGAGGCCGACAACGTCGGCATCGTCATTTTCGGCGACGACCGCGGCATCAAGGAAGGCGACACCGTCAAGCGTACCGGCGCCATCGTCGAGGTGCCGGTCGGCAAGGGCCTGCTGGGCCGCGTGGTGGATGCGCTCGGCAACCCCATCGACGGCAAGGGTCCCATCAAGGCCGACACGCGCAAGCGCGTCGACGTCAAGGCGCCGGGCATCCTGCCGCGAAAATCCGTGCACGAGCCGATGGCCACAGGCCTCAAGGCCATCGATGCGCTGATCCCCATCGGCCGCGGCCAGCGCGAGCTCATCATCGGCGACCGCCAGACCGGCAAGACCGCGATCATCCTCGACACCTTCCTCAATCAGAAGCCGCTCAACGAGACGGGCGATGAGAAGGTCAAGCTCTACTGCGTTTATGTTGCCATCGGGCAGAAGCGCTCGACGGTTGCCCAGTTCGTCAAGGTGCTGGAGGAGCGCGGCGCGCTGCCCTACTCGATCATTATTGCCGCCACCGCCTCCGATCCGGCTCCCCTGCAGTACCTGGCACCCTTCACTGGCTGCACCATGGGCGAGTACTTCCGCGACAACGGCATGCACGCGGTGATCGCCTACGACGACCTCTCCAAGCAGGCCGTCGCCTACCGCCAGATGTCGCTGCTGCTGCGCCGCCCGCCCGGCCGCGAGGCCTATCCCGGCGACGTGTTCTATCTGCACTCGCGCCTCTTGGAGCGCGCCGCCAAGCTCAACGAGAACCACAAGGCGGGCTCGCTGACGGCGCTGCCCGTGATCGAGACGCAGGCCAATGACGTGTCGGCCTACATCCCGACCAACGTCATCTCCATCACCGATGGGCAAATCTTCCTCGAGACCGACCTCTTCTACCAGGGCATCCGCCCGGCCGTGAACGTCGGCATCTCCGTGTCGCGCGTGGGCTCAGCCGCACAGGTCAAGGCCATGAAGCAGGTAGCCGGCCGCATCAAGGGCGAGTTGGCCCAGTACCGCGAGATGGCTGCCTTCGCCCAGTTCGGCTCCGACCTCGATGCCGTCACGCAACGGCTGCTCGCCCGCGGCGCGCGCCTCACCGAGCTCCTCAAGCAGCCGCAGTTCTCGCCAATGAAAGTCGAGGAGCAGGTGGTGACGATCTTCGCCGGGACTCGCGGCTACCTCGATCCCATTCCGGTCGACAAGGTCGGCAAGTTCGAGCAGGAGATGCTGCGAACACTGCGCGACCAGCACGGCGGCATCCTCGACGAGATCCGCAACGTGAAGGAGCTGAAGCCCGACACCGAGAAGCAGCTGGTTGCTGCTCTCGACAAATTTGCAAAGGCGTTCGCGGCGTAGAGATGCCCAGTCTCAAGGACCTCCGCAACCGCATCGCCTCGGTCAAGGCGACGCGCAAGATCACCAAGGCGATGCAGATGGTCGCCGCGGCGAAGCTGCGCCGCGCGCAGGAGGCAGCGCTCGCCGCCCGACCCTATGCGGAGCGCATGGACAAGCTGCTCGGCAATCTGGGCGCGCGCGCCAACCGCGCGAATGGCCCGAAGCTGCTCGTCGGCTCCGGCAAGGACGAGGTGCACCTGCTGATTGTCATGACCGCCGAGCGCGGCCTGTGCGGCGGCTTCAACTCCAACATTGCCAAGCTCGCCCGCGCCGATGCAGTCCGCTTGCGCGGCGAGGGCAAGACGGTGAAGATCCTCACCGTCGGCCGCAAAGGCGCCGACAATTTGAAGCGCGATCTCGGCAGCAGAATCATCGATCGCGTCGACCTGCGCGGGCAGAGACAGATCGGGTTTGGTATCGCCACCGACATCGCCAAGAAGGTTCTCGCCCTGTTCGAAACCGGCGAGTTCGACGTCGCTACTCTCTACTTTTCCGAATTCAAGTCGGTGATCACGCAGAAGCCGACCGCCCTACAGCTCATCCCTGCGAAAATTCCTGAAGGCAAGGCCGAAGCCGGCGATCAGGCCGCCTACGAGTTCGAGCCGGACGAGAACGAGATCCTGGCCGATCTGCTGCCGCGCAATGTCGCCAGCCAGATCTATCGCGGGCTGTTGGAGAACGCGGCCTCCGAGCAGGGCGCGCGCATGAGCGCCATGGACAGCGCCACCCGCAATGCCGGCGACATGATCAACAAGCTGACGATCCGCTATAACCGCCAGCGGCAGGCCAACATCACCAAGGAACTGATCGAGATCATCTCCGGCGCCGAAGCGCTTTGACGTGACAGTGTGAGAAACAGGGACGCAAGATGGCTACCAATAAAGTCGGTCGCATCCGCCAGGTGATGGGTGCCGTCGTCGACGTGCAGTTCGAAGGGCATCTGCCCGAGATCCTGAACGCGCTCGAGACCAGGAACCAGGGCGTCCGCCTGGTGCTGGAGGTCGCGCAGCACCTCGGCGAAAACTCGGTGCGCACGGTGGCGATGGACTCCACCGAGGGCCTCACCCGCGGCCAGGAGGTCACCGACACCGGCCAGGCCATCGCCGTGCCAGTCGGCGACGAGACGCTCGGGCGCATCATGAACGTGATCGGCGATCCGGTGGACGAGGCCGGGCCCATCAAGACCGCCTCCAAGCGGCCGATCCACCAGCCCGCGCCCTCCTTCGTCGAGCAGTCGACGGAGGCCGCGATCCTCGTCACCGGCATCAAGGTAGTGGACCTGCTCGCCCCCTACGCCAAGGGCGGCAAGATCGGCCTGTTCGGCGGCGCCGGCGTCGGCAAGACCGTGCTGATCCAGGAGCTCATCAACAATGTCGCCAAGGCGCACGGCGGCTACTCGGTGTTCGCCGGCGTCGGCGAGCGAACGCGCGAGGGCAACGACCTCTATCACGAGTTCATCGAATCGGGCGTCAACAAGGACCCGCAGAAGAACAACGGCTCCACCAAGGGCTCCAAGTGCGCCCTTGTCTACGGCCAGATGAACGAGCCGCCCGGCGCGCGCGCCCGCGTCGGCCTCTCGGGCCTCACCGTCGCCGAGCACTTCCGCGACCAGGGCCAGGACGTGCTGTTCTTCGTCGACAATATCTTCCGTTTCACGCAGGCGGGTTCCGAGGTGTCGGCGCTGCTGGGCCGTATCCCGTCAGCCGTGGGCTACCAGCCTACGCTGGCGACCGACATGGGCGCGCTGCAGGAGCGCATCACCACGACGCAGAAGGGCTCGATCACCTCCGTGCAGGCCATCTACGTGCCGGCCGACGACCTCACCGACCCGGCACCGGCCACCTCCTTCGCCCACCTCGACGCCACCACCGTGCTGTCGCGCGGCATCGCCGAGAAGGGCATCTACCCGGCGGTGGACCCGCTCGATTCCACCTCGCGCATCCTCGAGCCGCGCGTCGTCGGCGAGGAGCACTACACGGTTGCGCGTCAGGTCCAGGTCATCTTGCAGCGCTACAAGGCCTTGCAGGACATCATCGCCATTCTCGGCATGGACGAGCTTTCGGAGGAGGACAAGCTGACGGTGGCCCGCGCCCGTAAGATCGAGCGCTTCCTGTCGCAGCCGTTCCACGTCGCCGAAGTGTTCACGGGCTCGCCCGGGGCGTTCGTGCAACTGGCCGATACCATCAAGAGCTTCAAGGGTTTGTGTGCCGGCGAATACGACCATCTGCCGGAGCAGGCGTTTTATATGGTCGGAACTATCGAAGAGGCCGTCGCCAAGGCCGAGAAGCTGGCCGAGGCGGCTTGAACCAAGAAGGAATGAGGGCATGGCCAACACTGGGAACTTCGGCAACTGCTGTGAGGGTCTGAAGGACGCGTTGACCAGCGAGGACTTCGAGCCCCTGATCGCTGTCGATGATTCGGGCGTGCTCTACATGTCGGTCGGGCTGCTCGACGCCCAGGGCGAAGAGGAACCCAACATGGTCGACCACCCCATGTACTTCTGCCCCTTCTGCGGCACCAAGGTGCAGAGCGAGGAAGAGGTAGAGGCCAAGACCGCTGCGGCCTGATGCGGCAGGAAATGCGTATTCGAGGATGATCGAGGGATGGCAGGCACATTCAAGTTCGAGCTGGTGACGCCTGAGCGCATTGTGCTGTCGCAGGACGCCAGCGAGGTGGTGGTGCCGGGGTTCGAAGGCGAGTTCACCGTGCTCCCCAACCACGCGCCTGTCATCTCCGCGCTTCGCCCGGGTGTGGTCAGCGCCACGCTCGGCGACGCGCGCAAGTTGCGCGTGTTCGTCAAGGGCGGCTTCGCCGAGGTAGACGCCGACCGCCTCACCGTGCTCGCCGAGCGTGCGCTGGAGGTCGATGGCATGAGCGCGGCCGACATCTCCTCCGAGCTCGCGACCGCGGAGGCCGAGCTCACCGCCGCCACCAGCGACGCGGCCCGCCTCGCGGCCGCCTCGGCCGTCGAACAGCTCAAGGCATTTGGGCGCTAGGGAAGTCCCCCGCTGCACACGCCACTCTTGGTGTTACCGGTGGTGGCGGAGCCGGCGATAGAATGCGCGCGGCGTTGCCTCCTTTGTGAAGACCCATATTCGGAGAATGCCCTTCACAATCACCACAGCCATCACAGCATGGAAAACGAGCAGCAGCGTTGGGTTGAGGATGCCCTGTTCTACCGGCCGGATGTCTCCGAATAGCCAGGGGAAACGGATGATCGCGTACACGACCACGGGTATGTTCAAGGCGGCCTGCTTGCAGAGACTCCAGAGAATTTGCGGAGCCGACGCGCTCTGCTCGCCAAACATGCCGTTGAGCGCGATCTGAATGGATGCAAACGCCAGCACTGCGTAGCCCGTCCATGTCAGCAACAGGCGAGCAGCCATCGGCGCTCGCTTGCGGAAGGTGTCGAGCGCGATGAGGTCGCGATCACGTTTGTCCATGTGCGGGTTGAGCTGTCGCGCCAGCCATTTTTCCCAACTCTTCGGAAGTAGACGGAACATCCAGTTGAAGATCTTGTCCATGTTCGTCAGGTAAACGACAATCGACAAGAACGCGGCGATGGCCAAGATGGTCAGTTGCAGCAGCGCCATCGGCCACCCCTGCAATCCAAAGACGCCGCTGAGCCATTCAAGGTGCCCGCGCAGGAAGGTGATTCCGAAGGCCTCCAGAATCGGAAAAAGCGCGCTGAGGGCCCACAGGTAGGCCAGCGCGGCAGTGATCATCCAGGAAATGAGGCGGCGCACAGCTCGCAGCAGCTTTCCCACTGACGTCCCCGCCCAACCTTTGAAGTGACGCCAGATCTGTTCGAGGCTGAGCGTGTCGGACGTGGGAAGCGAGCGATCGGAAAGGACGGTCGGCTCGACCAGGCCGCCCTGGTAGAGCAACTCGGGATTGCTCAGAGTGGGAACGCCCGACGCGGGGACCTTGACGTCGACTGCAAAAACGCCATCCTCGAATTGGATGACTACCCTGCCCGCAACGCGCGAGTTGCCTCGCTTGAACCTAAGGGGAACGAAGCGTTCGTGAGTGTCGTCGTCGAGGTAGCGCCATGTGGCACCCCGCGCGATGCACTCTTGATCACATCCAAGCTTGCCCGCTCGGGCGTTGTGCGAAATGCGCTCCGCTTCGCCTGGCTTGAACGCCAAATGCCCGATGGTCGTCGGCACCGCGTATTGCGTCGGACCAACGGTTAGTGGCGCGACCCGATCCAGCATTGGCGTGAACATGTAGTAGAACCTCAGGTATTGAAGGAGGTTCTGCTCCGTTATCGTGACCTTCAGTTCTCGGTTCGCTCGCTCGATGGACCCGGCCCTGTTAGCAATCGGTATCAGGCGCCGAACCCTATTGCTGTGCCTCCGAAACTGGACCAAGAAGAAGAGCGGGGTGCCGAGATGGCTGGCATCGATGGGCGGCCGCTGGAGGTACGCCAGCCATGCATCCCGATAGAACGGGACTTGAACACCGAACAGCGTCCAAGACGCGGCGGAGCCCGCGTCCTCAATACCGCAATACCTGGCAATGTGCTGGCGAATGCTGGCTTCCGAACCCGCCGGCAACGCACCGAACTGATCAGTCACGAACTGCCTCCCCTCCCCCGTTGCCATCGCAGCTTGGGAGCCCATACGCCTCATGTCATGTCGAAGAGTTCCTCCCACTGCAGCTACGCCCTATCTCACTTGCCATTGCGCAAATTTCGCAGTATGCAAAAAACGAAGACAATATGAACGACGAATTGTACCTGTCAACCCCGAGTTCAATGGGTGTGCCCAAAAGCGATTTGCCAGTTTGTTAGAGTGATGCCGTCGTGGGGCCGCAGTATCGGTTTGCATGCCTAAACCCGGCAGCGGCCTGAACGCGGGCGTGGCGCTGACCACACCCGGGCGAAGCGCGGAGATGACAGGCGCGGGGGTGGAGCGCATGGCGAACCCTTCAGCCGCTGGCCGTGCTAGCGCGCTTCGATGCCAGTGATTTTGCGCGGTTTGCCACGCCCTCGCGTGCTGGAGCGGCGAAGGCAAAACGAAGCGAACCGTCGGCAAATCAGGGTTGTGGCTTCGCCAGATGCGCAAACTCGGCCAGCACCTGCTCGTACACGGCGCGCTTGAAGGGCACGATCAGGCCGATCAGCTCGACGGCGCCGGCCCAGCGCCAGGCGTCGAACTCCGCCTTGTGCCCGGGCCGGGCGAGCGCCACCTCTTCGTCGCTGCCGGTGAAGCGCATGACGAACCACTTCTGCTTCTGGCCGCGATAGCGGCCGCCCCAGGCCTTGGGCCGCAAGGCGGCCGGCAGATCGTAGCTGTACCAGTCCGCGCTTTCGGCGATGATGCGAACGGAGCGGATGCCGGTCTCTTCATAGAGCTCGCGCAGCGCGGCCTTCCCCGGATCTTCGCTTTCGTCGATGCCGCCTTGAGGCATCTGCCACCAGGCCCCGGGGCCTTCCGGCTCGCCTGGCGCATCGTGCCGCCGCCCGATCCAGACCTGGCCGGCGCGATTGAGCACCATGATGCCCACACAGGGCCGATAGGCGAGCTGCTCAGATGCCATGGGTCCCTCACGCGTCGCCCGGCAAAGTCGCCCTGCAAAAGCATTGGGCGCCAAACAGGCGCCCAAGCTCGGACCTCCGGCGCACGGGCCGGCGCTCTATTGCCTACACTACTTCTGCTTGACCCCAGGCGGCACCGACGCCTCGGGGCCGGCAGGCGCCTGCTGGGGCGGCGGCAGCGACTCCCCGCGCAGCATCTTGAGTGCGTACTGCAGCTGCGTGTCCTTTTCCACCTCGCGCGGGACGTAGCTGGAAGAGCCGCCGCCTTCCTTGGCGTCCTTGGCGTCGTTCTTCAGGTGACCCCGCAGACCGGCTTCGCTCGGCGCCCGCTGCGGACCCTTGGTCTGCAGTTCCGGCGGCAGCTCCTGCTCGACGATGACGTCGGGCTCTATGCCCTTGGCCTGGATCGACCGCCCCGACGGAGTGTAGTAGCGCGCCGTCGTCAGCCGGATCGCGCCGTTGGAGCCGAGCGGAATGATAGTTTGCACCGAACCCTTGCCGAACGACCGCGTGCCGATGACGGTTGCACGCTTGTGGTCTTGCAGCGCTCCCGCAACGATCTCGGAGGCCGATGCCGAACCGCCATTGATCAGGACCACGACCGGCTTGCCCTCGGCGATATCGCCCGACCGCGCATTGGCGCGCTGCGTCTCCTCGAGGCCCCGGCCCTTGGTGAGCACAATTGCGCCCTTGTCGAGGAAATCGTCGGAGACGGCGATCGCCTGATCGAGCAGGCCGCCTGGATTGTTTCTGAGGTCGACGATGAAGCCGCGCGGAGCCTTGCCAAGCTGCTTCTTCAGGGCATCGACCTGCTTCACCAGGTTGGCGTGCGTCTGCTCGTTGAAAGTCGAGATCTTGACGTAAACGATGTCGCCCTCGAGCCGCGCTTTCACAGCGTTGATTCTGATCACGTCGCGCACGATGCGCACGTCGAAGGGGTCGTCGCGGCCCCGGCGGACGACGGTGAGGGTGATCGGCGTGTTGACGGGCCCACGCATCTTCTCGACCGCCTGCTCCAAGGTGAGGCCCACGATCTGCTCGCCGTCGAGGTGGGTGATGAGGTCGTTGGCCATCAGGCCGGCCTTCGCCGCCGGCGTTTCGTCGATGGGCGAGACCACCTTAACCACGCCCGAGCCCTGCTCCATCGTCACCTCGATGCCGAGCCCGCCGAACTCGCCCTTGGTCTGCACCTGCATGTCGCGGAAGTTCTTCGGATTGAGGTAGGCGGAGTGCGGATCGAGCGCGGACAACATGCCGTTGATGGCCGCATCGATCAGCATGCCGTCGTCTGGCCGCTCGACATAGTCGGCGCGAACCCGTTCCAGCACGTCGCCGAACAGGTCGAGCTGCTTGTAGATTTCGGTGTTGTTGGAGGTCGCCGAATATGTGCGGCTCACGTTGAATACGGTCGTCGCGCCGGCGAGACCGGCAAGGATCATGAATGCCCAAAAAGCGAAGTCGGATTTTCTTGTCATCCTTGCACCTTTCGAGAGGCATCCGACCACCACGGGTCGGGATCTACGGACCGTCCGTCCTTACGGAATTCAATGTACAGGATTGGGCCACTGTCCTGCGACCTGGCCGCCTGGGTGCCTTTGACAGCATCCCCCATCACGCCGACTGCCTCGCCGGTGAGGACGAATTGGCCGAACTGCACGTCGATCTGTGACAAGCCTGCCAGCAAGATATGATAGCCGGTACCGGCATTGATGATCAACAGTTTGCCGTACGTGCGGAACTCGCCTGCGTACACGATCCACCCGTCGCACGGCGACACGACGTGCCCGCCGTGTCGCGTTTGGATGACGAGGCCCTTCGATACGGCGCCGTGCTGCGTCTTGTCGCCGAAACCGAGAACCCTGCGGCCCTGGGCCGGCAGCTGGAGCTGACCTTTGGTTGCGGCGAAGGCAATGCCCGGCATGATGCGACCGGGCGATAGCATCGCCACGGAGCCGGCGTTGGGCTGAAGCACCGCCGCCGTGCGGTCCTCGGAAGTCGGCGGCTGCTCGGCGGCCTTTTTCTCGTAGGCGCCGAGGTCGGTGCGCGCGGCTACCTCGCGATCGAGCTTGGTGATCAGCTCGCTCATGTCTTCCACGTTCTTGGCGATCTGCGTTGCCGCCTTGAGCACGCTGTCGAACTCGGCCTGCCGTTCAGATTGCGACTGGCGCTTTTCCTCCTGCAGCATCGCCAACCGCACGCGTGCCTCGTTGAGGCGCCCCGTCTCGGCCTTGAGCTTGTCGGTCTCCGTGCGAATGCTGGACATGACCCGCGCAAGATCGTTGAGCTGGTCGGCGAGAGCCAGAGCCTGTCCTCTGAGCTCGGGGAAGGCAGCCGCGAGCAGCATCGCGCTGCGCACCATCGACAACGCGTCCGCGCGCCGCGTGATCATCACCGGCGGCGGGTTACGCCCCATGCGCTGCATGGCGGCGAGCAGCGCCGAGATGGTCCCGTGGCGTTCGTCGAGCGCGCCGCGCAGGTGCGTCTCCTGCGCCTGCAGCTGGTCCATCTTGGACTCGATCTGATTGAGCTGGCCTTCGCTCTGGTGAATGAGCTTGCCCGTCTCGAGCAAGCGGGCGTTGATGCGCTGCCGCTCGGCGGCAATCCTATCCAAGTCCGCCTTGATTTCCTTCGACCGCTTCTGCGTCGCATCGAGGCTCTTCTTGTCGGCTTCGAGCCGTTTGCGGGCGTCGTCGGGGGCGGGCGTGCCTTGGGCAAGCGCTGCGATAGGAAGCGCAAGGCCGGCTGCCGCAGCAACCCAGTACCGGGATTTGCCTGTTAGCTGAGCGGCCACGTCTAACTCAGGTCCTTCCTTGTCCCAAACTGGCTATATTGCACTGCAGCCTTGGCCGCCAATCCCATATACGGCCAATTCACTATGAAAAGATCGAAGCAATTGTGGCATGGGTGGCCGGCTTGTTGCGCAAAACGCAATGGCTGGTCGCCGAGCAGAGCATTCTCGGGACGCCCCTGAGGGGGTAGTGTCGGCATAACGGCTCGCAGCGGCTTGGCCTCTGCGTACAAGCTTTGCACGAACCGGACCAATGCAATGGGACAAGGCTCACGGCTTCTAATCTGGGCGGCAGTCCTTGCCGTTTTCTTAGTGCTGCTGGCCGGGCTTTGGAACATGCTGAGAGGAACCAGCCCCAATTTGAGCCAGACGCTGATGCGCTGGCGGGTCGGCCTGCAGTTTCTGGCCATCCTGCTCATGATGGCGCTGATCTACCTTTGGGGAAAGTGACAACCCGGTAAGATTGGTGCGACCGGCTGGCCGCCGGTTGGTCCAAATTGCTCCGTAGGTTGGCATCTTGAGGACCGGGTCTAGCCCGGCAAGGCTGCTGCGATGGTCGTTCTCAATAAAATTTACACGCGCACCGGCGATGCCGGCACCACCGCGCTCGGCACGGGTGAGCGGGTGCCGAAGCACGCGCCCCGCATCGCCGCCTACGGCACGGTCGATGAGACCAATGCTGCGATTGGGGTAGCCCGCACACACATAGCTGCTACCCATCCTAGCGTCGACGCCATGCTGGGCCGCATCCAGAACGACCTTTTCGATCTCGGCGCCGACCTCTGCGCGCCCGAGCGGTACAACGCGGCCGGAGCCCCCGAGCGCGAGCGGCTGCGGGTGAGCCAAGCCCAGACGGCGCGGTTGGAATCCGAGATCGACGCCATGAATGCCGAGCTCACCCCCCTGCGGTCCTTCGTTCTGCCCGGCGGCTCTGCCGCGGCAGCAGCCCTGCACGTGGCCCGCACGGTTTGCCGGCGTGCCGAGCGCAGCATGGTGGAGCTTGCCCAGAATCTCGGGCGAGCACGTCAGTCCGCACGCGCTGACCTACATCAACCGGCTGTCTGACCTGCTGTTCGTCGCCAGCCGCTACGTCAATGAACTGGGCAGGAACGATGTTCTCTGGGTGCCCGGCCAGAACCGCTAGCCAAACCTGCTGCAGCGCTTCAGCTTGAAGGATGTTCGCGCGTGGTCTTCATTCCCCTTTCGGACGACAATCCCCTGCGGACCATCCGCTTCCAATGGGTCACCGTCATCCTGATCCTGGTCAACGTCGTCGCATTCTTCCTCGAGAACACACCTGCGGGCCAAGCCACGATCGCCAGCTTCGCCCTCATTCCAACCGAGCTGTTCCAGGTGCGGATCGTGGGGGGCGCGGTCTTGGGGCCCGATCAGCCGTTGCCGGTGCCTGAAGCGCTCACACTCGTCACCTACCAGTTCCTGCACAGTGACATTCTGCACCTCTTGTCCAACATGCTGTTCCTTTGGGTGTTCGGCGACAACATCGAGGACGCCGTGGGCCACTTCAAGTTCCTGGTGTTCTATCTCGCGTGCGGCATCGCCGGCGGCCTGGCGCATGCCTGGATGCAGGCAAGCTCGAACCTACCGCTGATCGGCGCCAGCGGCGCCGTGGCCGGCGTCATCGCCGCCTATCTCATCCTGCACCCGCGCGTGCGTGTGTGGGTGCTGGCGTTCCGCTTCATCCCGCTGCGCATCTCGGCAGCGTGGGTCTTGGGCGTGTGGGCGGTCACCCAAATCATAATGATCGCCTTGGCGCCCGGCGACCAAGTCGCCTGGTGGGCACACGTGGGGGGCATGGTGGCCGGCGCAGTCCTCATCCTGATCCTGCGGCGCCCAGGCGTCGCCCTGTTCGACCGGGGTTTGGCGCGAGCCGGCGAGCGGGTGTCCTAAGCGACACGGGTGCGGCGGAGTGTCTCGCGCGCTACGCCGTTGCAGCGTCCATGCCACACCTGCTGTTGCACAGCCTTTGTCCAAAGTGCCTAGCGGGTTGCCCAATTGACACCCAACTAGCGCCGCCCTAGGTTTCCCTTTCGCAATTGCGAAGCGCCGCTTACGCCTGTCGAATATGTGATGTGACAAACAGGGGAGTGCGCCGACTGCGGTGCAGCACGTGCGCTGGGGAAGAGCGGACGTGTCTCACATGGAGCCTCAGGGGCAATGAAGGTACTCGTCGCTGTCAAACGCGTCGTCGACTACAACGTCAAGATCCGCGTGAAATCGGACCACTCCGGCGTCGAGCTTGCCAACGTCAAGATGTCGATGAACCCCTTCGACGAGATCGCCGTCGAGGAGGCTGTTCGCCTGAAGGAAAAGGGCCAGGTCCAGGAGATCGTAGCTGTCTCGATCGGCCCCACCAAATCGCAAGAGACGATCCGCACCGCACTGTCGATGGGAGCCGACCGCGGCCTGCTGATCGAGACGCCCGAGGGCGCGGCCGTGGAACCGCTGGCGGTTGCCAAGCTGCTCAAGGGCGCCATCGACGCCGAGCAGCCGAAGTTCGTCATCCTCGGCAAGCAGGCGATCGACGACGACTGCAACCAGACCGGCCAGATGCTGGCCGCGCTCCTTGGATGGCCGCAAGCCACGTTCGCTTCCAAGCTGGTGATCGAGGGCGACGCCGCAGCAGTCACTCGTGAGGTCGACGGCGGGCTCGAGACCCTCAAGATCAAGCTGCCGGCCGTCATCACCACCGACTTGCGCCTCAACGAGCCGCGCTATCCCTCGCTGCCCAACATCATGAAGGCGAAGAAGAAGCCTCTGGAGGTGAAGAAGCCCACCGACTACGGCGTCGACATCGCGCAGCGGCTCAAGGTGGTGGCGACGGTAGAGCCGCCAGGCCGCAAGGCCGGCATCAAGGTGGCCAACGCCGCCGAGCTCGTCTCCAAGCTCAAGGAGGCTGGTATCCTTTCATGACCACCCTCCTGATCGCCGACCACGACAACAAGACGCTCGCACCTGCCGTTGCCAAGGCCATGAGCGCTGCCAAGGCACTGGGCCAAGACGTGCACGTACTGGTCGCCGGCGCCGGCTGCAAGCCGGTGGCGGAAGCCGCCGCCAAGCTCGAGGGCTCAGCCAAAGTGCTGCTCGCCGACGCGCCTCATCTCGAGCACCAGCTCGCAGAGGAACTGTCCGCCCTGATCGCCGGCCTGATGGCCGACTACGATGCGGCCGTCGCCGCCTCCACGGCCTCCGGCAAGAACATCATGCCGCGCGTGGCAGCCCTGCTCGATGTGATGCAAGTGTCCGACATCCTCAAGGTGGTGTCGCCGGACACCTTCGAGCGACCGATCTACGCCGGCAACGCCATCCAGACCGTGCAGAGCCTCGACAAGAAAAAGGTCATCACGGTGCGCACCACGGCGTTTCCCGCCGTAGCCAACACTGGCTCCGCAGCGATAGAGACCATCCAGGCCCCGGCCCCCGTGGGCCTTTCTAGTTTCGAGAAGGCAGAGATCCAGAAAACCGACCGGCCCGAGCTTACTGCCGCCAAGATCGTAATTTCCGGCGGTCGCGGCCTGCAGTCGGGTGACAACTTCAAGAAGTACCTGGAGCCGGTGGCCGACAAGCTGGGCGCAGCTGTCGGCGCCAGCCGTGCTGCGGTCGATGCCGGCTACATGCCGAACGACTATCAAGTCGGCCAGACCGGGAAGGTGGTAGCGCCCGAGCTTTACATCGCGGTCGGGATTTCAGGCGCCATTCAGCATCTCGCCGGCATGAAGGACAGCAAGGTGATCGTGGCGATCAACAAGGACGGCGAGGCGCCGATCTTCCAGGTCGCCGACTATGGGCTGGTGGCCGATCTGTTCCAGGTGCTGCCCGAGCTGAAGGGCGAGTTGGAGAGGATGGGCAAGTGATACCGGGATCGAGCGGGTTGAAGGAGCAAGGGGTCATGGAGACGAGCCTCAAGACCAGAAGGGGCGGCGACCCGGGCGAGCGTACCCGCAAGGGCCAGGAGCCGGACGCCGCCGTGGCGATCAGGACGGTCGCTATTATCGGCGCCGGCCAGATGGGCAACGGCATCGCGCATGTAGTCTCGCTGGCCGGCTACAACGTGCTGATGAACGACCTCAAGAAAGAGGCGGTGGACAAGGCACTGGCCACGATCGAGCGCAATATGGCGCGCCAGGTCTCGCGCGGGCTCATCAAAGATACCGAGATGCAGCAAGCGCTGAAGCGCATCAGCTACGCGCCGGACATGGCCGCGGTGGGTGCGGCAGACCTCGTCATAGAGGCCGCCACCGAGGACGAGGCGGTCAAGCGCAAAATCTTCGCCGACCTACTGCCGCAGCTGAAAAAAGGCGCGATGCTCGCCAGCAATACCTCCTCCATCTCCATCACCCGCCTGGCGTCCGCTACCGACCGGCCGGAGCGCTTCATCGGCATGCACTTCATGAACCCGGTGCCGATGATGCAGCTCGTCGAGCTGATCCGCGGCATCGCCACCGAGGACGAGACGTTCGGGGCGGCGCGCCAGTTCGTGGAGAGCCTCGGCAAGGTGACTGCCGTGTCGGAGGACTTTCCGGCTTTCATCGTCAACCGCATCCTGCTGCCGATGATCAACGAGGCGGTCTATACGCTCTATGAGGGCGTCGGCACCGTGGAGTCGATCGACAAGGCGCTGCGGCTCGGCGCCAACCATCCCATGGGTCCGCTGGAGCTTGCCGACTTCATCGGCTTGGACACCTGCCTGTCGGTGATGCAGGTGCTCTACGAGGGCCTCGCCGACTCCAAGTATCGGCCGTGTCCGCTGTTGGTGAAATACGTCGAGGCCGGCTGGCTCGGCCGCAAGACCCAGCGTGGCTTCTACGACTACCGGGGCGACAAGCCGGTGCCGACTCGGTGAGCGCAGGGCGCTCGCCCCTGCCCCCTGGCCAAACGGCCATCGACAATTTTCCGCGCTTTGGCGTTCCGGCATTTGCCGACCGTTGGCCGACGATTCCCCCATTGCCTGAGCTTGCGATCGGCGGCCTCGTTGATGTGCCGCTGTCCCTGCCGCTCAGCGCGCTCGCCGCCCTACGGCGCCGCGAAATGGTGGCCGACTTCCACTGCGTTACCACCTGGACACGGCAGGGCCTGCACTGGAGCGGATATCGTTTGGCCGATGTGCTGGAAGAGCTGATCGTGCCGAAGGCCCGGCCCAGTGCCTCGGCCAGATACATCCAGCTCACCTCGCTCGACGGCTACAAGAGCTGCATCGACCGGCGCGATATCGATGCAGAGACGCTGCTGGCGGACCAACTCGATGGTGAACCGCTGCCGCTCGATCACGGGGCGCCGCTGCGCGTGATCGCCCCCGCGCTCTACGGCTACAAGAGCGCCAAGCATGTGAGTGGCATCGAGTTCCTGGCCGACTACCGCCGCGGACGCGCCGAGCGCCAGACGCTCGCGCATCCGCGCGGCCGGGTCGCCTACGAGGAGCGCGGCCGCTTCCTGCCAGGCTGGGTGTACCGGCGCATCTATCGTGCCCTGGTGCCGAGCACGCTCGCCCATTTCGAGCGCGCCGCCAAGCGCCGGGAGCAGGGTGGACCGTAAGTCTGAGATTTGTGGCTGGCCGCGGCCCGGGCTCACGCTGGCACGGCAGACGAGTGGACGGCGAGGAGCCTGCATTGCTGTCCGTCCTGCAGCCAAACCGCCAGCGATTTGCTGTCGACCTTACGCGGGGCACCGCGCACGAGCAGATCGATGCGCAGCCGACAGAACACGAGCGCGCAGTTGCCGCGCACCACGACGCGTTCGTCTTCCCGGGCAATGGCCTTGTACTCCCACACCTTTTCGCGCACGCCGGCGATGTATGTCGCCTTGGTGTCGACCACGCCGCTCGAATGCGTATAAGTGAGCTCGTCATCGAGCAGGCGCTCGAGGGTCGCTACGTCGCCCGCCAGCATGGCGCCGTAGCGCTGCTCCTCGAGGGCCAAAACGGTTTGCGCATCCATGATTGCCCTCATCTCAATCCCAGCCCGCGGGCGATGATGCCGCGCAGGATCTCGGTGGTGCCGCCCTGGATGGTGAGCTTGGGCGCGATCATGGTGGCGAACGCGTTCACCTCCTCGAAGGTCGCGCGGTTGGCCGCGCCTTCCTCCACGAACGCAGCGAGGTCGCGCGCCTTGTGCGGCAGCTTCTGCTCCCAGATAGTGCCGACATCCTTGACGATCGCCGCCTCCACCACCGGCTCCTTGCCTGCCGCCAGCATGCCGGCGACCGACACGGACATGCGCCGCAGCGCATGCAGTTGCGCCACCAGCCGCCCGAGGCCTTCCGCGCCACGCGTATCGGGCTTCTCGCCCAGCACCCTCACCAGCTCGGAGAGCACGTAGTAAGTCTCGAGGAACCTCTCAGGGCCGCTGCGCTCGTAGGCAAGCTCGCTCGTTGCCTGCTTCCAGGCGCCGTCCACCTCGCCCAGCACGTGGTCGTCGGGCACGAATGCATCCTGGAACACCACCTCGTTGAAGTCGTGCTGGCCGGTCATCTGGTAGATCGGATTGACCGTGATGCCCGGTGTCTTCATGTCGACCAGGAATTGCGTGAGCCCATGGCGGCGGTTTTCCTTGGTCGGCGGCGAAGTGCGGAACAGGCCGATCATGAAATGCGCGTGGTGTGCGTTGCTGGTCCACACCTTGGTGCCGTTGATAAGCCAGCCGCCCTCGGTCTTGGTGGCCTTGGTCTTGGCGGCAAACAGGTCGGAGCCGGAGTTCGGCTCGCTCATGCCGATGACGAAACAAACCTCGCCCTTGCAGATGCGCGGCAGCACGTCGGACTTGATGCGCTCGGCGGCATATTTGAGCAGGATCGGACCGCTCTGCCGGTCGGCGACGAAATGCAGCCGCACCGGCGCGTTGGCGACGCGAAACTCCTCGGTGACGACGTAGCGCTCGAGGTAGCTCCGCTCCTGGCCGCCGTACTTCTTGGGCCAGGTCATGCCGATCCAGCCCTTGGCGCCGACCTTGCGGCTGAACTCGGCGCTGTAGGCGCCGTCGATGCCGCCGCCGTGCGGGCTGAAGGCGCCGGCCGCCAATTCCCGGTCGAGAAACTCGCGCACCTCGGCCCGCAGCCGCTCGCACTCGGGCGGCAGGCGCATCTGATCGAACTCGAGTTGCGTCGACATCGCCACCCCCTATCGCGCGGCCAGCATCGGCCACAGCGCATCGGCACCTTTGGCTGCGACCAGCTTGCCGAGCTGCACGGCCCAATAGCTCTCGTTGCCGAAATCGTCGCGCCAGGCCCACAGCCGGCGCGTGAAGCGGTGCAGCGTGTGCTCCTGCGTGAAACCGATGGCGCCCAGCACCTGATGGGCGATGGCCGCGCCTTCGCCTGCCGCCTCGCCCACGCGGATCTTGGCCGAGGCCGCCTCGAGGAACACAGCTTCGTCGAAGCTCTTCGCATTGGCGATCGCATCGGCTGCTGATCCAGCGGAGGCGATGGAAGCCGCAACTTCGCCCGCGAGCCGCGCCAGGTTGTGCTGCACCGCCTGGAACTTGGCGATCGGCCGCTCGAAGGCAACGCGTTCGTTGGCATAGCCGACCGTGAGGTCGAGGATGGCTTCGAGTGCGCCCGCCATCTGCATGGCCCGGGCTGCAGCACCCAGCTGCAGCAGCTCGTCAACGTCGAAACCAGCCGGCGCATCCTTGACTGCCACTGGTCGCACGTTGTCGAAGACCACAGCGTTCAGCGCATCGCCAGCCATACCGGTACCGTCGGCAATGCGGACCGCGTTCGTCTCGACCAGCGCCACGGCACCGCCGCCGGCCTCGCGATGCGCCAGCACGGCGAGATGCCTGGCATCTGCGGCGAACGCGACCGCGCGCAGCCGCCCGTTGAGCGTGCCGTTCTTGGCCAACGTCAGCCGGTCGCCGTCGCGCGAGGGCCCGCACGCCATCGCGCCCCTGGGCGAGGAGATGCCGGCGAGTCCCAGCAGCCAGCCCGCGAGCAGCGTCTCTGCAACCGGCAGCGGCACGGCGAAGCGACCGGCCTCGCGCAACACGGCGAAGCCATCGGCTATACCTGCGCCAGCGCCGCCCAACGCATCGGGCACCCAGGCGAGCGTCAGCCCGGCTTCCTCCAGCGCTGCCCAAGCCGGCGCCTTCCAGGCGTCGTCCTTGGCGCGGTTGACGGTTTGCGGATCGCAGTGATCCCGGAAGATGCGCGTCGCCGTTTCGGCGACCATGCTGTGACTGGTCATATGTCGTTCCCACCCGCGGTTGTTCTTATCCCGGCGTCAGCAGCCCTACAACCGCAGCCGTCATCAGGGTGGCGAGCGTGCCGGAGATCATCGTCTTGGCCCCGAGGCTCGCCACCTCGGCGCGTCGCTCCGGCACCATGGCGGCGATGCCGCCGATCATGATGCCGAGGCTGCCGAAGTTGGCAAAGCCGCACAGCGCATAGGTCAGGATCAGGCGCGAGCGCTCCGACAGCCCGCCGGGTGTGGCGGCCAGCTGCAGGTAGGCGATGAATTCGTTGAGCACGGTCTTGACGCCCAGCAGCGCGCCGGCCGCAGCGCACTCGGTCCAGGGAATGCCGGTGAGCCAGGCGAGCGGTGCGAAGGCCCAGCCCAGGATCTGCTGGAATGTGAGCTGCAGCCCGAAGGGCGCCGCGACCAGCGCGAGCAGCTGATTGGCAAGTGCCACCAGCGCCACGGCGACGATCAGCATGGCCGTCACGTTGGCAAGCAGCACCACGCCTTCCCATGTCCCTTGCGCGATGGCGTCCATGCTGGAGCGGGGCGGATCCTCGACAACGATCTTGTCGGCATCGCCCTCGGCGGGCTGGGCGTACCCCGCTTTCGCCGGCTCCTGCGGCACCATCAGCTCCGACAGCAGCAGCGCGGCTGGCACGCTGATCACGGAAGCCACGATCAGATGGCCCGCCGCGCCCGGCAGCACCGGCTGGAGAATGGTGGCATAGACTGCGAGCACCGTACCTGCCACGCCCGCCATGCCGACGGTCATGGTGGCAAACAGACCGGCGCGGCTCATGCTCTTGAGGTAGGGCCGCACCAGCAGCGGCGCCTCCACCATGCCGACGAAGATGTTGGCGGCGGCCGATGTGCCGACCGGCCCCGACACGCCGAGCGTACGCCGCAGCGCCCAGCCGATGGCGTGGACGATGCGTTGCAGCACGCCCCAATGGTAGAAGAGCTTGGTGAGCGCGCTGATCACCAGGATCAGCGGCAGCGCATGAAACGCCAGGATGAAGCTGTTGTGCGGGTCGACGGTCTGGAACGGCGCCGGGCCGCCCGCCAGATAACCGAACACGAGCTGCACGCCGGCGCCTGTCGCCGATTGCAGCGCCGTCACGGTGGCCGGCCGCCCAATCGAACGCGACGCGCACGGCAGCAACGGTCAGCATAATGCCGGCAATCACAAGCTGCAGCCCAAGGCCGGCAAGCAGCAGGCGGGCCAGCCGCGCCGGTCCGATCGCGGCGCGCCGCTCCGACATGAGCCAGGCGATCAACGGAATGACGATGAGCCCGACCAGGCTCTGCACCTGCAGCGACATTCTCCCCCCTCTCCCCGCTTGCGGGGAGAGGGAACTATGCCTCGCCACGAACCGCGCGGCTACGCCTTCGGCGTCGCCGTGCGCACCACAGCCGGCGAATCCCGGACGCGATGCGGGGTTGGCAGCCCCGCCTGCTTGCGGCCAGACAGAAGCGGCCGGCCGATGTAGCGGTCGAGCTTGCCCTGCCACCACAGGCGCATGGGCTCGACGAAGCTGATCCAGCGCTGGCCGGACTTGGGGTCGCGATAGGTCGGGTCGTATTTCCACAGCCGCCAGGCGCACAGATAACGGATGCGCCATAGCCGCACCGCGCCGATCGCGTGCCGGGGCCCCGGCATGGCCTCGAGCGCGGCCACCATCGTGCGATGCAGGCGCCCGAAGGTGCGCCAGTACCAGCTGCCGAAGACGAGATCGACGATCCGGATCCAGAGGCGGCGCATCACGGGCACGAGGAAGGCGATGGGAAAGACGATCAGCAGGAAATGCAAATAGAGCTGGCTGGCGATCAGGAGGGCGACAATGGCGAGCTTCCAGCCGAGGTGCAGGGCCTGCCAGCGTTTGTTGGCGAGCGTGACGGCGGCCTTGAGCTTGCCGCGCCAGCCGTGTGCGCGCTTGAGCTTTTCGTCGCTGAGGATGAGGTTGCCGGCGTAGGCGAGGCCAACGCCGGTCAGCAAGGTGGCGAGCCGCGAAAGCCGCCGCAGCCCGACACCCTTGGCCAGAACGAGCACGAGACCGCCAAACAGCCGGATGGCGCCGTTGACCAGGAAGACCAGAGCGTTCCACAGGAAGCGCGCGGCCGCACCAACCGCGCTTTCACCCGTGAGCAGATAGACTGCAACAGACGCTGCGACCGCCAGAACGGCGAAGGTCACGTACCAGCCGACGCTCTGCCTGCTCATCGTCCCGCGCCGCATCGAGGCCCCAGAATCAAGAAACCAGAACCGAACAATAGGTATTGAACCCAACCCGGCTCTATACGGCCGCTTCATGGCAGCAGGCTGAAGTCTCCTCCTGCAGCCAGGCCTTGACCCTCTGCAATGCTTCAGCGTCCGTGCAGCCCTTGCCAACCGCCGCTTGGAATATTGCAAGCTGGCGGTCGGCGCTGGTGCCGCGCTGCAGAATGGTCTCCACGTGCTCGACCTCGGCGAGGCAGTCGAGCGCGGCGGCCTGTCGCCGCAGCATCTCCACCAGCCGCCGCGCGGCGCCAGCCGCATCGATGGCCGCCCGTTCGCGAAACGGGTCGATCAGCTCCGCGCGCAAGCCGAAACGCTGCACGCGCCACTTGTTCTCCTTGGCAAGCGCGCGGGTCGGCGAATTGATGGCGCTATTGATCGTGCGGTCCGCCATCAGGGCGCACACCAGGCAGCGGTAGAGCGCGGCGACCGTGATGGCGTCGTCGAGCGAGGTGCACGCGTCGGGAATTCTGAGCTCCAAGCGTGCGATACTTGTGCGAGGGGCGGATCGCCCACCAGATGTAGCTCGCATCACGGATGACGCCGGCTTCGCGCAGCGTCTCGATATAGCCGCGATACTGCAGCCAGTCGGAAAATAACGGCGGCAGGCCGGTGCGCGGCAGCTCGTCGTAGGAGGTGAGGCGATAGCTGGAGAAGCCGGTGTTCATGCCGCGCCAGAACGGCGACGAGGTGGAAAGCGCCAACAGAATGGGCAGGAAGGGAATAGCGCGCCGCATGACGTCGAGACGCAAATCGTCGTCGGGCACCTCCACGTGCACGTGCATGCCGCACACGAGGTTTCTCAGCCCGAGAATCTGCAGCTCCGCCATCACCGCGTCGTAGCGCTGCTTGTCGGTCTGCTGCTGCAGGGGCCAATCTGCGGTCGGATGCGTGCCGGCGGAAATCACCGCCAACCCGTGCTCTCGCCCGGCCGCCGCCAACGCTTTGCGCGAGCGCAAGAGGTGCCCGCGCGCCTCGGAAAACGTGTTGCAAACCGGCGTAGCCGCCTCCACCTGCGACTGCAGCAACTCGCGCCGCACGGCGCCGCAGGAAAGCTGCTTGGCCCGGGCCAGAAAGGCCTCGTGCGTGGTGGGCTCCAGCATCTGCGTGTCCTCGCAGACGACGAAGAACTCTTCCTCGATCCCGAACGTGAAGTTCATGCGATCGTGCCTTTACCTGCTGCTTTTCCTCGCCGCGCCCGTCCTCGAATCAACGCCCTTTCCCGTCTGGGGTATCCAGACGCGATCACAGAAGTTGCCCTCTTGACTGACTAATCTCCCCGACGGACGCGCGCTACTACCCCCGAGCGCGATGCGCACCGTCAATTGGTATGACTGCCCTTGCAATCGGGCGGAAAGATGCCTGCGCTAGCGTGGGCGCCTTCGCACTGCGAAAGCAGACACGTGCGCTGCAGAGGAATCAGATGGGTTGTGCGGCCGCCAAAACAGTTCCGGCTGCACCTCACTTCTTCGGCGGCGGCGCCTTACCCGGACGGGGCGGCAGCGATCTGAGATAGGCCGCCATGGCCTCGCGGTCCTCCGGCTTCAGCTTTGCAATGTTGGAGACCACGTCTGCCATCTCATCGGCGACGGCAGAGCCGTCGGGCGACAGGCCCTGCTCGAGAAAGAACGACATATCCTTGACCGACCATTGCGGAATCCCGTCCGCATGAGGCGTGATGTTCGGCACCCAGCCCTTGCCCTCGGCATCGACGCCGCCGGCGAAACGGCGGTCGGGGATGATCCCGCCGAAGAGGTCGCGCGGGCTGTGGCATTCGGCGCAGTGGCCGGGTCCCTCGACGAGATAGGCGCCGCGGTTGACAGCGGCGCTCTTGCTCGGATCGGGTTGGAACGGCTTGCCATCGAGATAGAGCAGTTTCCACAGGCCGAGCCCGAGCCGGACATTGAAGGGGAAGGGCAGAGCATGCGGCTCGGAAGGCACCGCGACCGCCGGCAGGGTCCTCACGAATGCGAACAGGTCGCGCACGTCCTCGAGCTTCATGCGCTGATATGAGGTGTAGGGAAATGCCGGGTAGAGGTGCTCGTTGTTGCGGCCGACACCTCGCAACATGGCGTTGACGAACTGCTCCTCCGACCAGGCGCCGATACCGAAGCGCGCGTCGGGCGAGATGTTGGGAACCTTGAATGTTCCGAACTGCGTTGCGAGCGCAAGGCCGCCGCCGAGCCTATGCTTGTCATCCTGCTTGGGCGTGGCGTGGCAGGAGGCACACCCGCCGGCGTTGAACATCGCCTCACCGTTGGCGAGATCGGCCGCGCGGCTCTCCAACCGCTGCGACCAGGCGGACGGCGCCGTCAGGAGGTAGAGCGCGCCTGCCACAGCCGCCGCGGCCACGACAACGACGATGAGCGCGCGAGCGAGCATAGCCTCTCCCGGCTGGCAGCCTCACTGATGCCGCCGCTCATACATTTCCTGCCAACCGGAGTGCAAGGCGCGTTTGCGCCTGGCCGGCTACTTGAGCTTCTTGAAACTGTCGGCCAGCCTCGGCGCGAAGCCGTCGGCCTCCTTGTGACACCCGCCGCAGCTGCGCAAGACCTTCGGGTATTCGGCCTTGAAACTCGCCTCGTCCTTGACAGCCTCCGCCGCCGCCTTGGCCGTGGCGATGAACGTATCGATGGTGGAATTGAACTCGGCGCGCGCGGTCCAGATCTTGGGCTTGGCGTCGGTGTCGCCGGTCTTGGAGCTGTCGGGGAACAGGTCCTTCAGCTTCCCTGCCTGGGTCTGGTAGGTGCTCATTACGGATTGAAACTTGGCAAGGTCGAAAGGCAGCTCCCCCTTCGACATCTTGAAGGTTTCGGTACCCGCCGTGGCCATGGCTTTCATGACGCCGCGGCGCTGGGCGATGGCGTCCTGGCCCTGTGCGTAGGCGACGAAAGTGCTGGTGCCTAAGATTACGGCGCCTCCGAGCGCAGTGAGACAGCCTACGCGCTTCAGCATGCAGTTCCTCCCTAAGTCCAGTTGACGCCGCCCGCTTGCGGCGCGGCTTGGCAAATCCCGCACGAGTTAAGACTACTTAGGCGTTGTGACGTGTAAATGCCGTCAACACACACTTTGTTTTGACGGGCAAGCGGGAATAAACTCCACCTCCCGAGCGTCTGTGCGGGTGATCGTCACGTCTTGAGGGAGCCGCACCCTGGTTTCTCGCAGTGAAGCCGTCGCAGCCGAGATACCCCGCTTGCGCCGCTACGCGCGGGCGCTGCTTGGCGACGACGGCGAGGCGGACGACCTGATCCAGGACACCCTGGAGCGAGCGCTGGCGCGTCTTGCGCAATGGCGGGAGGGAGACAAGCCCGCGCAAGTGGCTGTTCTCGATCCTGCACAACCTGCACGTGGATGGTCTGCGCCGCAGATCGCGCCGGCCGCCGCACGTTGGCCTGGAGAGCCTAGGCGTGGACCAGTCCGAGCCGGCAGCCGACGGCGCCAGCGGCCACGATCTCGACAGCGCATTGCAGCGTCTGAGCGGCGAGCAGCGGCGGGTCGTGCTGCTGGTGGGACTCGAAGGCTTGAGCTACGCTGAGACCGCCGAGGTGCTGCAAATCCCGGTCGGCACGGTGATGTCGCGGCTCGCACGCGGACGCGAGCGTTTGCGCGGGCTGATGGACTACCAGGGCGGCGACAACAACAGCCGGCCATCGTTGCGGAGGGTCAAATGAGCGGGCCCCGCCGGATCAGCCAATCCGAGCTGCATGCCTACGTCGACGGCGAGCTGGCGGCCGAAGAGCGCGCCGAACTGGAGGCCTTGCTGTCGACCGCGCCGGCCGACCTCGAGCTGGCGCGGGAGCTGCGCGAGCTCAACGAGGCCATCAAGCACCGCTATGCCGGCCGGCTGGAGCAGCCCCTGCCGCCGCAGCTGCAGAAGGCGCTTGGCCGCTTCGGCAGCCGGCGCCGTCTCGACCTGCGGTCGACTGGGCCGGTTGGTCGCGGCCGCCATCTTGCTGATCGCAGCGGGCGCCATCGGCTATCTCGCGCGGGGGCTGCTGGCCGAGCCGCGCGGTGCCGAGGTGGCGTTCGTGGCGACCGCGCTCGGCGCGCATACCGTCTATGTGCCGGAGGTGCGCCACCCGGTCGAGGTCAGGGCCGACGAGGCGCATCTCGTGCGCTGGCTGGCCAAGCGCGTCGGCGCCGACGTGCGGGCGCCGGCTCTCGGCAGCCTCGGCTGGCGGCTGATGGGCGGCCGGCTGCTGCCCGACCAGAACGGCCTGCCGGCGGCCCAGTTCATGTACGAGGACGGCAGCGGACGCCGTCTGACGCTCTACGTGCGCAAGGAGACCGGGCTCAACAACACGTCGTTCCGCTTCTATGAGCGCGATGGCTTCGGCTCGTTCTACTGGATCGACCGGCCGCTTGCCTACGCGCTGTCCGGCCGGCTGTCACGCGACGAGCTATCGCGCCTTGCCAACACCGTGTACGCGCAGCTCGAGGCCCAGGATGCCGCCAAGGCCACGCCCCAGCCCGCCGCAGGCACAGTAGCCGCCCAAGGCGGATCAATAATAGGGCGAGGGTTGATACTTGTGGTCCAGCGGCACGCAATTGCGGTGACCGGCCTCGATGCACGTCTGGATGCGGGAATAGTGGCGCAGGCTGTCCATGAGCCAGCTGCCCAGCCCGACGATGGCAACGATCACCACCATCGCTGCAATGTTCTGCCGCATGCGGATGCGGTCTTCGATGTCGTCGGCCGGATGCGCGCGTGCATTGGCGGAGACGGAACCGCTGAGCGCCGCCGGCGGTAGCACCGGCAGCGTCGGCCGTGCCGGGCGTAGCCTGGCACGGGCAGCCTCGAACGATAGGACCTTCATGGCGAAATGCTTGCGTTGACGCTGCGCCGAAGCGATCTTGCCAGAGGGATCATTCCCGCTCAAGGTCATCGCATGCAGCTTTGGCAACGCCTGCGCGCGGCCTGGGACTGCGGGGAGTGCCGGCTTCTACCGGCGCGCCGCCCTGCTGCTGCTCGCCGCTGCGCTGCTGACGTGGGCGGCAACCCTTTATCAATGATGCGATTTAGAACCGAGCGTGGCTTCAACGAGGCCGAGCGGTCGGCGATCGTGGCCCTATTGCGGGAGTACGAAGCCGGCATCGGCGTCTCCCTGTGCTTTCAGGACTTCGACGCCGAGATGGCAAATCTGCCGGGCGACTATGCCCCGCCCAAAGGAGAGATGCTGCTGGCGCGCGATACCGCCAGCGGCGCACTGGTGGGATGCGTCGCGGTGCGTCCCGTCGCGGGCGCGCCCGAGCTTTGCGAGATGAAGCGGTTGTATCTGCGAGCGGCAGCGCGGGGCAAGGTCTCGGCCGGCATCTGGCATTGGCCGCCATGGCGGAAGCGAGGCACTTGGGCTACCGCCGCATTTGCCTCGATACGCTGCCCACCATGCTGGAAGCGCAGGCGCTCTATCTGTCGCTGGGGTTCACCGCAAGTCGGAGTGAGCGGGTCGCAGCCGCAAGTGCTGCTGTTCGAGCGCGATCTCGATGCCGACGATGATGTCTCGGCCGAAACGACGACAGGGCCGCTACTGCGGCCCTGGCCATCTGATCGCCAAGTTTGCTGCGTCAAGCCGGCGAGGCTGGAGCGCCGCGCCCGAAGAAACCCAACACAGCTTTCATCGGCGTCCGCGAACTTGCCCGGCTGCTGTGGCTCGGCCAACGGCAGAAGCACTGCCTCCGTCGGCCGCCACTGCGTGCGCTCGACTTCGCGGGGTGAGCGTTCCTCTTCGCAGTCTTCCGACGTGGCCATTGCAAAGCCGGCCGCCCGCGCAGCGCTTTGTAGCGTCTCCATTCCCATGGCACATCAAACTCGCAAGCTCAAGTCCAGTTCCAGGCAAAGACTCCTGGACCCCGCGCCCGACACGTCTTGCCGTATATTGTCGGCGATTTGCGCGTCATTCCCGCCGCCGGTCAAGACAAAAATCGCAATACATCGTGATCCGGGGCTTGCTGCGCTGCGCTTCGCGGATGCGAGATCGAACAGGCGCACTGCATCGAGCCAATTTGCACGCGGCGAGTGCAGCACGCGACCTGCATCAGCATCGGGCCATCGGCAAAACGCGAACGGCCGTGTTGCGCCTTCACCTGATGGTCTGCAGTTGTCGCCAATACGGGCATTGTCGCGCACGACAAGCTGTCCTTTGGTTGAAGAGCAAAATTTTATGTGGGTGCTTGCGCTCGTTTTGGCGCGGGTTCACCATACTGTCACGCGCCCCGTGAAGCTCAGGCGCGGGCGCGCGCGAGCTTGAGCGTCCCTTTGCCTGAGCGCATCACGGAGGATCTCATGGGGCAGAATGGTGGCTCAGCCGCCCGCAGCTCCCGCTGCATCGCACTGGTTGGGCCTTACCTCTCCGGCAAGACCACTTTGCTGGAGGCCATCCTCGCGCGCACCGGCGCCGTCACGCGCCAGGGCAAGGTAACTGACAAGAACACGGTCGGCGACGGTTCGCCCGAGGCGCGCGATCACGGCATGAGCGTCGAGCTCAACATCGCCGACGCCACCTTTCTCGACGACAAGTTCACCTTCATCGATTGCCCGGGCTCCATCGAGTTCCAGCACGAAGGCGCGCTCGCGCTCACGGCCTGCGATGCCGCCGTCGTCGTGTGCGAGCCCGATCCCAAGCGCGTGCCGGCGCTGCAGCTCATCCTCAAGCAGCTCGAGGACCGGGGCATCCCCCGCTTCCTGTTCCTCAACAAGATCGACTCCTTCGACGCCCAGGTGCGCGACATCCTGCCCATGCTGCAGCCGGCGAGCGCCAAGCCGCTCGTCCTGCGCCAGATCCCGATCTGGGAGAACGGCGTCGCCTCGGGCTTCGTCGACCTCGCGCTGGAGCGTGCCTTCGTCTACCGCACGCAGGCCAACGCCGAGGTCATCGAGATGCCGGCCGCCGTCAAGGACCGCGAGACGGAAGCCCGCTTCAAGATGCTCGAGCAGCTCGCCGACTACGACGACGAGCTGATGGAGCAGCTGCTGGCCGACGTGCAGCCGCCGCGCGACAAGGTGTTCGCCGACCTCGTCAAGGAGGTGCAGGATGGCCTGATCGTGCCGGTGCTGCTGGGCTCGGCCGAGAACGGCAACGGCATTCTGCGGCTCTTGAAGGCGCTGCGTCACGAGGCGCCGTTCGTCGACCTGACCGCCAGGCGCCTGAAGCTCGAGAACGCCAAGTCGGCCGCGCACGTGATCAAGACGATGTACACGCCGCATGGCGGCAAGATCAGCGTCGTGCGCGTGCTGTCCGGCGAGTTCGGCGAAGGCACCGTCGTGCAGGGCGCACGCTCGGAGGAGCGCGCCGCCGCGGCTTTCTCCCTGCTCGGGCAGGACGCCAAGAAGCGCGTGCCCGCCAAGGCCGGCGAGACGGTGGCGCTCGGGCGGCTCGAGAAGATCCTCTCCGGCGAGACGCTGTCGGCGGAGAAAGGCGGCAGCGTGCAGATCCCCGCGCCGGAGCCGTCGCAGCCGGTCTATGGCGTGGCCATCAACGTCAAGGACCGCAAGGACGAGGTGAAGCTCACCGGCGCGCTGGCGCGCCTGATGGAGGAGGACCCCTCGCTCAAGCTCGAGCACGCCAAGGACACGCACCAGATGGTGCTGTGGGGCCAGGGCGAGATGCACCTGCGCGTGGCGCTGGAGCGGCTGAAGCGCAAGTACGGCGTGGAGGCCGTGTCGAAGCCGCGCCAGGTGCCCTACAAGGAGACCATCCGCAAGGGCGTCGAGGATGTCCGCGGCCGGCACAAGAAGCAGTCCGGCGGGCACGGCCAGTTCGGCGATGTCGTGCTCGACATCAAGCCGCTGCCGCGCGGCAGCGGCTTCCAGTTCGAGGAGAAGATCACCGGCGGCGTGGTGCCGCGCCAGTTCATCCCCTCGGTGGAGATCGGCGTGCAGGACTTCCTGCACAAGGGGCCGCTCGGCGGCTTCCCGGTGGTCGACGTGTCGGTGACGCTGACCGACGGCTCCTACCACTCGGTCGACTCCTCCGACATGGCGTTTCGCCAGGCCGGCCGCATCGGCATGCAGGAGGGCATGCCCAAGTGCAGTCCGGTGCTGCTGGAGCCGATCATGGAGGTGGAGATCGCCATCCCGTCCGACGCCACCGCGCGCGTCAACGGCATGATCCCGCAGCGGCGCGGGCAGATCCTGGGCTTCGATGCGCGCGAGGGCTGGCCCGGCTGGGACGTGGTCAGGGCGCAGCTCCCCGAGTCCGAGATGGCCGATCTGATCGTGGAGCTGCGCTCGGCGACGGCGGGCGTCGGCACCTACACGGCCAAGTTCCATCACCTGGCGGAGCTGACGGGCCGCCTCGCCGACAACGTGCTGGCCGCCCACAAGGCCGCGGCGGAGTGAGGATCCCCTCTCCCTGTCATCCCGGAATTGCGCGTCAGCGCAATATCCGGGACCCAGGGCTTCGAGGTTAGAGCGCGAAGATTGCGCTCCTGGGTACCGGATACTTCGCTTCGCGAAGTTCCGGTATGACAGCGGTGCATCAATCCGGAAGGGGGGAACATGATCTGCAGATTGGCTCGCGCGTGCGTGCCGTTGATTGCGCTCGTTGCGGCCGCCATTGCCGTGGGCAGCGCGCAGGCACAGGACTTCCCCAACCGCACCATCCGCCTGCTGGTCGGCTTCCCGGCCGGGGGCCCGAGCGACGTTCCCGCCCGCCTCGTCGCCGAGCAGCTGCGCGAGTCGCTCGGCCAGCCGGTGGTGGTGGAGAACAAGACCGGCGCCGCCGGCATGATCGCGCTGAACGAGATGCTGGCGCAGCCGCGCGACGGGCACACCCTGCTCTTGTGCTCCTATATCGATGCCACCAACACGCTGCTCTACAAGAGCGTGGCCTACAAGCTCGAGGACATCGCCCCGATTAGCCTGGTGTCGAAGGCCTACTATGCCTTCACCGTTCCGGCCTCTCTTCCTGTGGCGAACATGGGCGAGTTCATCGCCTACGCGAAATCGAAGCCCGGCCAGCTCAACTACGGCCGCGTCGGCGCCGGCTCGGTGACCGAAATCCTCGCCAAGCAGCTGGAGAAGGTGGCGGGCATCTCCATGGTGGGCGTGCCCTTCCGCGGCACCGGACCGGCACTGCAGGAGGTGGTGGGCGGCCGGCTCGAGTTCATGGTCGGGCCATTGGCTCTGAGTCTGCCGCTGCACGAGGGTGGCCAGGTCAAGATCTTGGGCCTCACGAGCCCCGAGCGGCTTCCCGCCGCGCCGAAGCTGCCGACGCTCGCCGAGCAGGGCGTGCCGATCACCAACTATGGCTGGTGGGCCATGTGCGGTGCCTCGGGCATACCTCAGCCCATTGTCGACAAGCTCAACAAGGCCGTGGTGGCGGCGGTGAACAGCGCCGAGTACCGCTCGGTGATGGAGAAGTCCGGCGCCATCCCCACCGCGTCGACGCCGGCCGAGATGAGCGCGCTGATCGGCGAGACCGTGCGCGACTTCGGCGGCCTGCTCAAGGACCTCGGCATCAAGCAGCTCGACAGCCAGTGACACCCGGCAGATGTAGGTTGGGTCAAGCGGAGCGCAGACCCAACACAATACCGTTCGCGCCGGCGAGTGTTGGGTCATCGCTGCGCTCGACCCAACCTGGCATCGCTACGCAATCGCCGCCCGCTCATCTTCCGCTGTTCATGAACACCCAGATCGCATAGCGGCAGGCCTCGGCGCCGGGCGTGCGCCGCGGATGCGCGCTCTGGCCGGAGGCCCGCTTGGCATGCACGCGCTCGAAATGCCGGCAAAGTCGGTTGCGGCGACAGCGCTCGTTGGCGCAGGCTCTCGGGTCGGGGCAGGCCGAGACTCAGGATCGAACTCGGCAAATCGGAACCGGCTGTCCTCGGCCTCCTGGGGCGTCTGCGGTGCGGCGGGGCGGCGCGCAAGGCTGTCGCCCAGGAGGTCTTTCGCGACGGCTTGGAACTCGGCCATCGCTTCGTCGACGTTCAGTTGGGGCATCTGCTCTCTCATTCGCGTCTCATTCGATTTGGGTTGCTGGCATCGGCGCACGCGCCGTCCCTCCCGCGGGGCCCCCTGGGCCGGCGCGAGGTGCGACGGGTACGCGGGCGCCCTCAGGGCGACCCGGGGGCCGGTTGTCCTCCGGCCCCAGCAGACCCGGCCGGGCCTGCTCGAGGGCTCCTTGTGAGAGCCCTCTGGGACCTTGGGGGGTCCCCTGGGTTGCCTTGCGGCACCCGCGTTACGGCGATTTCTGTCCTGGTACGCTCTTCGGCTTGCCGCTCCACGCCATGGCTGACGCTAGAGCGGTTGCCATGCAGCCATTGGGCGGCCGACGATTTCCCGCCATTGCTGGCGCTTCCTCGTCAGCGGGTTTCCCAGGCCTCCCGGAGCTCGGTCCTCCAACACGAGGGCCTACCTTCCAGGCGCCGATCGCTGCCACGCTGGGTGCTGGATCCGAGCGCCCCGTCGCAAGCAGCGACGTGCCATTATGCGCACAGCTTCGCGCCCCGGGGATAAGCTCGCCGACCCGTAGGTTGGGTCAAGCGAAGCGCAGACCCAACACGGCCTTGGTGCAGACCTTGTGTTGGGTCATCGCTATCGCTCGACCCAACCTACGCGCCGGTGTTTGGTCTTTGGCCGGCGCTCGACCCAACGGGCGACGACTTGCCCGGCGCGGAGTGCCATGAGCTGCCGTTCATATCCATGCTGAGCGCAAAGAACTCGGCACCTCAATGGATACTCGGTGCTGCAAGCTGCTCCGATCGGGGCGGGACCGGACTTGCGCACGGAACGGACAGGCGGAATGAGCTGCCCGCGGTAGTCGATGCGACTTCCAAATTGCCGCTGAGTTGACCCGCCAGCCCTGATACCAGTTCTTGCCCCATTCCAGCATCTTTTTGCGTACGGGGACAAAAGCCGACACCATCGTCTTCCACGCAAAGCCTCAATTCATCTTTGAAGGCTTCGAAGGCAACCCGGATTCGGCCGGTCCGGCCATGGGGAAAGGCATGCTTGATTGCATTCGTGACAAGCTCGTTGACGATTAGACCAAGCGACGATGCCTGATCCATACTGATTGGAAGGCTGTCGGCCTTGCATTCGATCGAAACCGACCGACCGCACGCCACCGAGGCTCTGAGATCATTGCACAGCTCGCCAAAAAACTCTTCGCTGTCCAACAATGCCTCTTGATCACCAGCCCGCAGCCGAGCATGCACGCGTCCCATCACCTTGATCTGCTCAATTGCCTCGTCGAGGACAGCCCGGGCCTTGGAATCTTTGATGGAGAGAGACTTCAAGCTGATCAAAGCCGCAATGGCGGTGAAGTTGTTTGCAACACCATGCGCCAGCTCTGAAAAGAGAAGCGACCTTTTTTCCTCCGCTCGCTTGAAGGACGCATTCAGAGCGTCACGGTATCGGGCGAGAGCGAACACGCAGGCGGTTGCCAGGATCGCGTAGACCTCAACCTTGACCAGGTCTGCGGCATGGTGGAGCGCAAAAGAGCCGACCGGTTCAAAGAAGTGAAACGAAAGAGCCGTGGTCATCGCCACTCCAACGAACCCCGCGTTTGCCCCGAAGGCAAACGTCGCGCCGATCACCACTAAGAAGAAGAACAGGAAGGGTTCGCCGGGTATTTCGCGCTCCAGGGGAATTTGAAGCAAGTATGTTGCGACAACCGCCGCACCAGTCATCGTAACGCGGGTCCACAACGACCAGCGCTGGATCGCTTCAACTTCTTGCAGCATCTGAGCAGCACCCCCTAAGTGCTTAAAAGTCATCGCTAATGAGGCTTGCCTGCGTGAGACCGTTTTGCGGCAACATTGTGAACGGACGGCTTCAGACGGGCCAAGGGTAGCGGGCGCGAACCTTTTCATCCCTCGATAGGGGGAGACCTGCGCTCGTCCAGTCGCGGACGTGCAGAGAGCATTATCCGTCGGGCTGCCCAGGTGAATGTCTGGATGGGGTCAAAGGCGGTAAGGCTCCGGCTGAGGAAAACATTCTGGCCAGAGTTATCGAGTACTCGACCTACCGCGCCTGCGCATCCTTGATGCGGTCCGGCAGGTCGAGCCCCACGCCGACCAGGTGGCCGAACAGGGCATAGAGCTTGGCTACGTCGGCCTTGGGCAGCGGCGGGCGCAGGATGGAGGCGATGTTGGCGCGCAGGTGATCGACGCTGCCGGTGCCGAACAGCACCACGTCGATGCCGGGCTCGTGCCTGGCGAAGCGATAGGCGGCATCGACCACGCTCTCGGCCCCGCCCTCGTGCACCAGAAACCCCAGCGGGTTCGCCTCTCGCGCCAGCTCCGCCGGCACCTTGCCCTCGGCAGCCAGTTCGCCAAACGTCTGCTTCAGCACGTCGGGCTTGGAGAAGATGTTGCGCACCGCGAACATGCAGAGCGTGCCGATGCCCTTCTCGCGCGTGCCCGGCAGCAGATGCTTGCGCGCATTCTGATGCATCATGCTGAAACCCAGCATGAACACCTCGAACGGCCCCTCCGCCACGGCCCGCTCCAGCATCTTGTGCTCGGGGTCGCGCGGGCCCGTTTCGCTCACCGCGAGGTGGCGGAACTTGCCCTGCTCCTTGGCGCGGATGAGCCCCGGCACGATCTCGGCCATCGCCTTGTCGTAGGCGGCCGGCCCGAGCCCGTGCAGATGAAAGATGTCGACGTAGTCGGTGCCGAGCTGGCGCAGCGAGGTGTCGAGATTGGCCAGCACAGCAGGTCCCGACGTGGCGTGGCTCTTGGTGGAGATGACGACGGCCTCGCGCGGACGGCCCTTGATGGCTTTGCCGACCAGCGCCTCCGTCTCGTAGGCGGCCGCCGTGTCGAGGAAATTGACGCCGAGGTCGAGCGCCTCGTGCACCAGCGCGACCGACTGCGCCTCGCTGAGGCCGGTGCCGAGCCCGATGCGGCTGTTGCCGCCGCAGCCGAGCCCGGCCACGCTCACCTTCAGTCCGGTTCTGCCGAGCATGGTGTACTGCATCGATCGCTTCCGAGATGGTAGGTGGGGTGACACCGGGAGTGGCAGAGAGGGCGATGGAGCCCTACCACGCCAATTGCCTTGTTACATCAATTTCTGCGCCCGCACTCCCTGATTGAAGACGGCGGGAGCTGGCAGCTGATCGATCAGCAAATGCCCGAGATCTGACCGGCAGTGAACGCGACGACCTCGCAGGCCGGATCGCCACGAAAGACGGTATTGAAATTGTGGAGATCGCGGCCGGCCGCACCCATGATGAGCACGCGCCTGGCTTTCTGTCCGGCCGTCATGGCAGCTGGCGATTGTTGTTGGGCGTGTGCGCACGCAATCCACGGCGGACGAGCGAGTCCCAACCCTCTTCCGCGGTTTCCGCGAACTCGAACAGCTGCAAATCCGCCGGCGAGATCATGCCGTCCTCGGCAAGGGCGTCGAAATTCACGATGCGGCGCCAGTAGGCTTCACCGAACAACACGATGGGGGCCGGCGGAGCCTTGCGCGTTTGCTGCAGGGTAAGGAGCTCGAACAGCTCATCCATGGTGCCGAACCCCCCGGGGAAGATCGCCAGAGCATTGGCGCGCATCGCCAGATGCATTTTGCGCATGGCGAAGTAATGGAAGCGGAAGTTGAGCTCCGGCGTGATGTATGAATTGGACTTCTGCTCCTCCGGCAAGGTGATGTTGAAGCCGATGCTCGGAGCGCCGACATCGAAAGCGCCACGGTTGGCGGCCTCCATGATGCCGGGGCCTCCGCCGGTGGCAATGACGTTGTCACGCCAGCGTGCCTTGGGAGCGAAGGCCCCGCCGCGTTGCGAGGCGATCCGGCCGAACTCGCGCGCAACTTGATAGTGGCTCGACAGCTTCCCAAGGCGTTCGGCGCGTTGCTTCTCTGCTGCCGTTCGGGCCGCCTCAGCCGACAGCGCTGCCGCCTCCGGCGAGGGAATGCGAGCCCCTCCAAACACGATGATGGTCGAGCGTATGCCCCAATCACGCAGCGCCAGATCGGCCTTTGCATACTCGAGGGCGAAGCGAATGGCCCTCATCTCGTCCCGCAGGAGGAACTGCGTGTCCTCGACGGGAAGCAGATAGCTTTGCGACACTGCTGGTGTGTCCGGCTCCTTCATGCGTGGCCAAGTCCTCTGGGATCGGGTTCTTGCTTACGCTGTCCGCGACTCCAGATACTGCGAGAACCACGCCGTCGCCAGCGAAACCACGCGCTCGAGGGTCCCTGGCTCCTCGAAAAGATGCGTGGCGCCGGGAACGATCTCCAGGCGCGTCGGGCAAGTCAGCTGCGCCATGGCGCGACGGTTCAGCTCGATAACGACTGTGTCGAGCCCGCCGACGATCAGCAGTGTCGGCGCCAAAACAGCCGCAAGAGCGTCCGCAGCGAGGTCGGGCCTGCCGCCTCGCGAGACCACGGCCGCGATCAGCTGCGGCCGTCGCGCGGCCGCGGTCAGTGCCGCCGCCGCGCCGGTGCTGGCGCCGAAAAGGCCGACCGGGAGATCGGCCGTGCTCTCCTCCTCCTCTATCCAGTCGATCGCCACTTCCAGGCGCGCCCCGAGAAGCGGGATGTCGAACACCTTGTGGCGATCTTGCGCCTCGGCCGGCAGCAGGAGATCGAACAGGAGTGTCGCCAGCCCGGCGCGATTGAACGCGCGAGCAACTTGGTTGTTGCGCGGGCTCAGGCGGCTCGAGCCGCTTCCGTGTGCGAAGAGGACGATGCCCCTCGCCGCGTCCGGAACCGTCAACAACCCCTTGAGTCGGAGGGGGAGGATTTCGATGTCTTGCGGTTGTGCAACGTCGGCCATCGGTATTAGCCCTGATGGCTATCATTGTTCGAAGGCGAGCAACCTTCCAACGCTCCGCATAGGCGCAATGCGAGCGATGCTCATTGATGTCGATCAACCAAGACCACCAGTGAAGACGCGAGATTTGCGTCCGTCTGCGGCAGCCGCGCTATCCCGGATAAGGCTCCGCAGACGAGGTTTGGATCTGTGGACGCAAGGTCTTGTCCATTTGATGCCCGCAAAGTCACAACCGCTCGACCACGCCACGATCGAGGTGCGCATTCGCGAGCTCGGACAGATCTTCAACTCGCTCGATCCCTCGCCCTTCACCGAACGCGACCTCGACGACGAAGCCGAGGCGTATATCGTCGGCTGGGCCCGTGAAGTCGACACCGGGGCGCCCTTTCGGATCGTCGTTCATCTGCCGGCAAGCGAGGAAAAGAAAGCGCAGGAGCGAGACCTGGAGTCTGCCATCGGCAACTACTTCACATATCGCGCCGGTATGCTGGAGCGCGATCTGAAGGATCTCCTTCGCGTCGGGCGGCGGTCGCTTGTTATCGGCGTTGCGGTGCTTGCGTTCTGCATCGGCCTCAGCCAGGTCCTGAGCGCGGCACTCCCGCAATCGGCACTTGGCCAGCTCCTCGCCGAGGGCATCATGATCTTCGGGTGGGTCGCCAACTGGCGTCCCGCGGAAATCCTTCTCTACGACATATGGGCGGTCCGCCGGCGTGTAGGCCTCTATCGACGGCTGGCCGATGCGCAGATCGAGCTGAAGTCGTTCTGAAGAGCAGACGACACCTGGCCGAGGCGCCTGCGCAGCGCGTGTGAATGCGCGGCGGGTGGAGCCGGCCTCACTTCTTGCGTGCGAGATCGTAGAGATAGGCAAGAATGGCGGCGACATCCTCGTCGGAGAAGCTGATCTGCGGCATCTCCTTGTGCTTGGAAACCATGCCCTCCGACAGCTCCTGCTGCAGCTCCCGCGTCGCATAGCGGCGGTAGATGTCCCGCATTGGCGGCGCCGTCTTGAGCGGGCTCTCGCCGGCTGCTTCGATGGCGTGACAGCGTCCACAGTGCTCGCGGAGGATCGCCTTGCCTTCCGCGCTCCTGTCGGCGGCGTTCGAGACCTCCCGCCCAGCAGGTCGCCAGGAGCAGGGCATGCCAGATGAGATACCTCACCCCGTGAAATGCCTTCCCGCTCACAACTACCGCGTTACTCATGGCGTGGCCCCGTGGCGCAGCTGTCGGTCAGCACCAGCCCCCGCGCGGCGCCGTCCGTTTCATCGACTAGCCCTCCGCGGCGGCCGGATATTTGACCTCCGTCAATGCTCCCTCGTGTCTAGGGCCGAACGTGAAAGCTTAGAGCGAAACTGTGGTCGCGTGGCATCTGGGCGCAGCCTCGACTGTGCTGCGCCGCATGCCTTGTCAGCAGGGAGGATCTCGGCCCATGCCCTACGCGTCGAATGACGATCTGCCCGCAAGAATCAGAAGCCATCTGCCGCAACACGCCCAGGACATCTTCCGCGAGGCCTTCAACAACGCCTGGCGGACCTATGGCGCTCGCGAGCCTTTTCGCCGGGAGGAGATCGCTCACCGCGTCGCCTGGGCCGCCGTCAAGAAGCGATACCGCAAACTGGGTGAGGATTGGGTGCCGTATCCTCAATAGTTGGGGTGACTGGCTTCAGAGGTGATGGCCAAGGAGGCCGAGAGAGTTCAGGCGGCCGTCAACGGCAGACGAGAACCGGCATCGGGCTCAGGGTGACGACCTTTGTCGCCTGGCTGCCCAGGAGTGCTCTCGAGATGCCCCTGCGCCCGTGCGAGGCCATCACGATCAGGTCGCATCCCCGCGCCTTTGCGGTTTCGACAATACCCTCGGCAGGGTAGCGGTCTTTGACATGGAGTGTCGCGCACGAAGCGCCGATTTTCTTGGCCGTCTCGCTGACGCCCGAGAGGATGCGGTTTGCGGCCGCCGCCATGCATTCGTCGTAGTCCGCCACTGGATTGGGCTTGCCGCGCTCAGCCAGCGCCGCCATGGACAATGCATCCCAAGGTTCGGTGACGGTGACGGCCGTGACTTGGGCATTGAGCGCTTTGGCAAGCGTCAAACCTGTCAACTCCGCTTGCCGGGCAAGGTCGGAGCCGTCGGTCGCGATCAGAATGTGCTTGTACATCGTTACCTCCCTGCAAAAGACCGCCTGCGCGCCGTCAGAGCCGGTTGGCTTCGAAGTCCTCGCAGGACAACCCGAAAAGTGACAACCCCTCCTCGAGATAGTCGCTGACGAGTGGCGTGCCGAGAAGGTAGTTGGCCGTGTGCGTGGTCCGCGAGCTGTGGGCGCGGGCTGCCTCTTCGCGAAGGGCTTGCCAATCGTCGATCGTGTTGTCGTCGCGCCCAAGCCAGGCGAGCGCGACGAGATCGATCTGCTCGTCCTCGCTCATGCTGGAAATGAAAGAGGTCAGCTCCTCTAGCACGGGGTCGTCGCCGTGATCCTCCAGCACGGAGATCATCTTGTCATCGGAGGGGTTGGAACCCGTGTCGGGCTCGGTCACCACGTCTTTGACATCGAATTCTCGCGCCTTGACGATCACGAAGCAAACCTTCTCGGGCGAGATGGCAAGCGGCGGCAGCTCCTCGCTTGAACGCACCTCGATGCGCTTCGGTTGCTTTGTCATTTCACTAGCCTCGCCTCGTAGAGTTTCGAGCCTTGCAGGATCCATAGCCGCTCGCCTGCAAGGCCCATTTGATCTTGCTCAATGCCTCGACCCTTGGAACCGGTACGTGGGCTCCACCCGCAATTCAGCCGCTGCGGCGTGGAGGTCGGGAAGCTGCCTCGAGCGCCGCGCGGGAAGTCTGCGCCTTTGCCGTTTCTGCCTGCGCGGGTGGTGTGCGCTCGTCCCGCTGCTCGGCAAGGAGGCGAATGACCTCTTCGTCGTTCACCTGGCGAAAGTCGGCGTAGTGCATGCCGATGGCAAAGAACGGATCGGGCATGCGCAGGCAGACAATCGCATCGACCTCGTTCCTGAGAGCCTCGATAGTCTCGGCCGGGGCAACCGGAACAGCGAGAATAAGTGCCTTGGGTGCCTTCCTCCTCAACCCTCTCAAGGCGGCTCGGACGCTGGCCCCCGTTGCTATGCCGTCATCGACGAGGATCACGGTTCGGCCCTCGAGCGGCACTCGTGCGCGCCCCTGCAGATAGGCTTTGCGGCGCCGCTCGATCTCCTCGAGCTCTTGTTTGACGCTGGCACCGACATATTCCGCCGTGATGCCGGCAAGCTCGGCGACATCTTCGTTGACCACCACCTCCGGCTCCCCGCCATCGACAACCGCCGCAACTGCGAGCTCGCGCTGCAACGGCACGCCGATCTTGCGCACGAGCACGATGTCGAGAGGTGCCCCAAGCGCGCTTGCGATCTCGGCTGCAACCGGAACGCCCCCACGCGGCAGGGCAAGCACCACGGGGGCAGTGAGATGCCTCGCCGCCAGCGCTTTTGCCAATGCGCGGCCGGCAGCACGACGGTCGGCAAATGGTCTGGGGAGCTTCATCTGTTGCACGCTCGAGGGCTATCACCAGCCCTTGGCTCGTACCCCTAGCGGAGCACCTTCACTTTGACCGTGGTCAAAGCCGGTTCGGCGGCTGGTGCGGGCGTGCTCGCCGGCCATGCAACGAGGCCCGTTGATCGCAATCAATGGCCCCGCAGCGCGTTGTTCTATGCCATCAGGCAGCAAAGAAGGCCTTCGACCATGGCGTGAATTCGCTGCGAAGTCGCGCGACCATGCTTGGGCAATGCCTGCATTCCCAGGACGATGATCATTGGCGATGGCCGCAGAACGCATCATCCGGCGAGGGTTGATCGCCACCGCTCTAGGGGGGCTCGTCCTTGGCCTCGTCGCATCCTTCTCTGGCAGGACAGTGCTCGCTCAGTGGATGTGGGCGTGCGGGACGTTGCCTGTTGTAGTTGTGCTTCTGGCCTCGATGGTGCGCGATCTTCTGTCGGGCCGCATGGGGGTCGACGCCGTCGCCTTCGTTTCCATGTCTTCCGCCCTTCTCCTCGGTGAAGGTCTTGCCGCGGCCGTTGTGGCCGTCATGTATGCAGGCGGCAACGTGCTGGAAGACTTTGCCGTTGCTCACGCTGAACGCGACCTCAAATCGTTAGTCGACCGGGCGCCGCGAATTGCACACCGCCGTTCGGGCGCCGCAGTCGAGGATGTGGCCATCGAGCAGGTGGCCGTCGGCGATACGATCCTGGTGCGCGCCGGCGAGGTCGTCCCGGTCGACGGGGTGATCGCCAGTCCGGCCGCCATGATCGACGAGTCGGCGCTGACCGGCGAGCCCATGCCCGTCAATCGCCGCCAGGCAGAGCTTGCGCGCAGCGGAACGCTGAACGCGGGCGAGACGTTCGAGCTGAGGGCCACCGCGACTGCGGGCGAGAGCACCTATGCCGGCATCGTGCGCATGGTCACGGCGGCCCAGACCGCCAAAGCCCCGTTCATACGCCTGGCCGATCGCTACGCGCTGCTCCTGCTGCCGATCACGCTCGTCATTGCAGCCGGTGCCTGGCTCATCTCGGGCGACCCGATCCGAGGGTTGGCCGTGCTGGTTGCGGCTACCCCGTGCCCGCTGATCCTCGCCGCGCCTGTCGCCTTCATCGCCGGCGTATCGCAGGCTGCCCGGCGCGGCATCCTCATCAAGGGTGGCGGGCCTCTCGAAGCGCTGGCACGCACCCACACCGTGATGTTCGACAAGACCGGCACCCTTACGGTCGGCGGCGCGCGCCTCGTCGCCATCGAGACGGCGCCGGGCGAGAGCGCAGACGAGGTGCTGCGGCTGGCGGCGTCTCTCGAGCAGGCATCGCAACACGTCGTGGCGACGGCCATTGTCGAGGCGGCCATGGCGAAGGGCCTGCGGCTCGAAATTCCATCGAATGTGCGCGAAACCATGGGCTCTGGCGTCGAACGGCCAGATTGGCGGCCGGGAGGTGAGGGCCGGCTCGCACCAGCTCGTGCACGGCTCCAGGAGGCCGGAGGACTGGGCCGTGCGCGCGCTTCGGCGCGCCGCCTGGCGATCGGCGCTCAGTGTCTTCGTCGCCGTCGACGGGCGCACCATCGGCGCTTTGCTGCTGGGAGACGAGCTCAGGCGCGAGACGCCGCGTGCCGTCCAGTCGCTGCGAACCGCCGGGGTGGCGCGCATCGTGATGGTCACCGGCGACCGCGCCGATGCCGCCGAGACGATCGGCGCCGCCCTCGATCTCGACGCCGTCCTCGCCGACCGTGTGCCGTCCGACAAGGTCGATGCGGTCGCCATGGAGCAGCGCCTGCATCCGACGCTGATGGTCGGCGACGGCATCAACGATGCGCCCGGCGTTGGCCAAGGCCGATGTCGGCATCGCCATGGGTGCCCGCGGCGCCAGCGCCTCCTCGGAGGCCGCCGACGTCGTCATTCTCGTTGACCGCCTGGACCGGGTTTCGGACGCCGTCGTCATTGCGCGCCGCGCCCGCACGATCGCCGTGCAGAGCATCGTCGCCGGAATGGCTCTGTCGGGATTGGCGATGGCTGCCGCCGCGGTCGGGTGGCTGACGCCGGTCGCCGGAGCGCTCACCCAAGAAGCCATCGACGTCGCTGTCATCCTCAACGCCCTTCGCGCGCTGGGCCCCGGTCGCAAGTTTGGCCGGCAAGGCATGCCACCTGCGACGGCGCGCGCGCTGCGGGAGGACCATGAGCGGCTCGAGGTAACGCTTGACCGCCTGCGGGCGATTGCCGATGCCCTGGACGATGCCGAAGCCTCGGCCGCCGTGGCACTGATTGCCGAGGCGAACCGGCTCGTTGCTGGGCAAATCGTGGTGCACGAGCGCGATGATGAAAGTGCGGTCTACCCGCGCCTATCGAAGTTCCTCGCCGACTCCCACGGCCTCGGCGCGATGAGCCGGGCGCATCGGGAGATCATCCATCAGGCGAGGCTGCTCGGCCGCATTGCCGAGGGTCTACTTCCTGCCGACGCGGATCGCTACCTGATCCGCGACGCCCAGCGCGTGATCGAATCCATCGAGGCGCTCGTGCGCATCCATAACGCCCAGGAAGAGGACATCTATGAGCATGCTGCAGCGTCCTGATGTTCCAGCGGGCTTAGCGGCAAACAATCTCGTCCAGCGAATCTAGCGCAGCGATTTTTCCGTGCCCGCTTTGACAAGTGTCAATGCGCAGCCTCGGCGGCGATGCTGGATTTGCTCTGTCTAGCCGCGCAGGCGTCGGGAGAACTTGCCACCCATGATCACGCTCGAAGACTGCATCTCCATGTGCGGCCTCAGCGAGGAAGAGGTGTTGGCCATCGCTGAGCATGAGCACATCCCCGAGATTGCGGCCGCCGCGCTGGCGCAATACCTCCTCTGTCAGGATCACGGCGCGGAAAGGATCCGGGAAATGCTGCGAGACGATATCCGCGCAGCGCTCGCGCGGGGCGATCGCAAGCATGCCCGCGAACTCTTCATGGCTCTCCGCCACTTCTTGACTGCATACCCCGAGGCACGAGTGGCTTTGCCTCGGCGCCCTTAGATCAGGGGGCGGCAAGTGAGGCGCCTGCCTTGTCGCCGGGCGCCACAGCGACACTCACTCGTGCCGCAGCGCTTCGATCGGGTCGAGGTGCGCGGCACGCCGCGCCGGGAAGTAACCGAAGACGACGCCAACAAAGGCAGAGAAGGCGAACGCTATCAGCACGATGGTCGGATCGAGCACGAACGGCACGTCGAGGGCCCGCGTCGCAAGGCCCGCAAGCGACAGGCCCAGCGTGATCCCGATCAGGCCGCCGAGCCCCGACAGCACCACCGCCTCCACCAGGAACTGCATCAGCACCTGCCCCTCCAGCGCGCCGATCGCCAGCCGGATGCCGATCTCGCGCGTCCGCTCGGTGACCGACACCAGCATGATGTTCATGATGCCGATGCCGCCCACCAGCAGGCTCACGCCCGCAACCGCACCCAGCAGACCCGTCAGTATGACGGTCGTGGTGGTCATGGTCTGCGCGATCTGCTTGAGGTCGCGCACCGAGAAGTCGTCCTCCTTGCCGGCGGCAATGTTGCGCCGCTCCCTGAGCAGCCGCTCGATGTCCGCCTGAACCTTCGCCGTGTCGGTCCCTTCCTCCGCCGACACCAGGATCGTGGCGACGTCCGAGTTGCCCGCGATGCGGCGCTGATACATGCGCAGCGGTGCGATCACGATGTCGTCCTGATCCGTGCCGAAGCTGGATTGGCCCTTGGACGCGAGCAATCCTATGACCTCGCATGAGATTCTTGTTGACCCGGATGCTCCGCCCCAGGGGGCTGTCACCGCCGAACAGCTTGTCCCGCACCGTGTCGCCGATGACGCAGGCGGCGCGCCCGCTGCGCACTTCCCCCTCCAGGAAGCGCCGGCCGGCTGTCAGCTGCCAGTCTTGCGCGATGAAGTAGCCGTTGTCGGTGCCGATCACCGGCGTGCTGCGGCTTTCCGACCCGTAGATCACCGTCGCCACTTTCTGGCCCGCGGGTGCCACTGCGCGCACACCGCGAAGCTGCGCCTTCAACGCTTCGACGTCGCGGAGATTGAACGGCTTGGCGTCGGAGCTGGAGCGGCCGGGCCCGAACTGTCCCGGGCGTACGAACAGCAGGTTGCTGCCGAGCTTGGTCAGCTCCGCCGTGACCTTGGCCGTCGTGCCGTTGCCGATCGTCACCATGGCGATCACCGCACCCACGCCGATGACGATGCCGAGCGTGGTGAGGAACGATCGCATCGCGTTGCGCCGGATGGCGCCTGCAGGGCGAGCTTGAACGTCTCGAGCACCATTACGCGGCCTCCTTGTTCACGACGTCGGAGGCGATGCGCCCGTCGATGAAGCGGATGACGCGCTGGGCATAGGCGGCGATGTCGGACTCATGGGTCACCATCAGCACGGTGATACCCTGGTCGCGGTTGAGGCTGGTGAGAAGGTCCATGATGCCCCGGCTGGTCTTGGTGTCGAGGTTGCCGGTCGGCTCGTCGGCGAGCAGCACGGCGGGGTTCGTCACGATCGCCCGCGCAATCGCGACGCGCTGCTGCTGGCCTCCCGAGAGCTGGCTCGCCGTGTGGCCTTCGCGTCCCTTGAGCCCGACGCGGTCGAGCGCTTGGGCCGCCAGCTCCCGCCGCTCCCGCAACGGCATGCCGCGATAGACGAGGGGCAGCTCCACGTTCTCGATGGCCGACGTGCGGGAAGCAGGTTGAACCCCTGAAACACGAAGCCGATATAGTGCCGCCGCAGCAGCGCGCGCTGGTCGCGGGCGAGGACGCCGACGCCGCTCGATGCCCTTGAACAAGTACGATCCGGAGGTCGGCGTATCGAGGCAGCCGATGATGTTCATGGCCGTCGACTTGCCGGAGCCCGACGGGCCCATGATGGCCACGAACTCCCGCGCCTGGATCGTCAAGTCCGCCCCGGCCAGCGCATGCACGGCCGCGTCGCCCTCGCCGTAAACCTTGGTGACGGCCGTGAACTCGATCAGAGCGTGAAGCCTGTCCGTCTGTTCGTGCACGGCAACCCCGCTCACCGCTTGGCTGTCGTGCTGTCGACGATGACGCCTTGCCCTTCCCGAATTGCGCCGCGCACGATCTCGGTGCGCCGCCCGTCGGAAACGCCGGCCACCACGGGGACCGGCGCCGGCACGCCGTCTTTCAGGACCCACACCTTCCGGTTGGGTCCCGCTTCCTCGCGCTCGCTCGCAGCGCGGAACTGCGGCCTGCCCGACACCAGCCTGCGCATCAGGCTCGGGCCCGAGGACTGCTTGGCAGGCGGAGCGTATCGCAGCGCAGCGTTGGGAACGGTCAGTGCCTGGGCGACCTGCTGCACGACGATCTCGGCCGTCGCCGTCATGCCCGGCCGCAGCAACAGGCCCGCGTTGTCGGTCGAAAGAACCGCCTTGTAGGTGACGACGCCCTGCACCACCTCGGAGCCGTAGCGCAGCTCGCGGATGCGCGCCTGGAATTTCCGGTCCGGATACGCGTCCACCGAGAACGTGCCCTGCTGACCTTCCTTGACCCTGCCCACGTCGGCTTCATCGACGTCGACCTGCACCTCCATCTGCGCGAGGTCCTCGGCGATCGTGAACAAGATCGGGGCCTGCAAGGAGGAGGCGACGGTCTGTCCGGGATCGACGTTGCGTTTCAGCACGATGCCATTGATCGGCGAAACGATGCGCGATTTGACGAGGTTCGTCTCGTTGAGCTGTACGTCGGCCTCGGCGACGCCCACATCCGCCTTGGCGCTCTCGACCGCGGCTTCCGCCCGATCGTTTGCGGCCTTGGCCGTGTCCAGGTCCTGCTGCGACGAGACCTTGCTCGTGGATAGCGTCTTCTTTCGCTCGTAGGCCAGCTTCTTTTCCACCAGCGTGGCTTCGACATCGAGGACCTTGGCTTTTGCCGAGGCAAGCCTGGCGCGCGAGCTGTTCAGCGTCGCTTTGAGCTTGTCGGTGTCGAGCTCGGCCAGCACCTGGCCAACCTTCACCGGCGAGTTGAAGTCCACCAGGACGTTGCGGATGGTGCCCGACAGCTCGCTCGAGACATCGACCTGGTTGGTGGGCTGCACGGAGCCCGTCGCCGTTATGATCACCGTGAGATCGGTGCGGGTGGCCGGCTCCACGACGAAGCTTTGCTCAGCCCCCGAGCCCGCGCGGAAGACCAATGTCGCTGCAAGCAACAAGACAAGCACGACCAGCCCGGCCCATGCCAACAGCCTGCGGCTCAGGAATTGCGACACTTGCGGTTGGTCGAGCCCGAGCAAGGCGCGAATCTCGGAGTGCTCGTCCCGCGTGGGCTGCTTGTTCATTGTCGCCGCCATTTGCTCTTCAACTGGATATGCATCCTATGCCGCTTACCCCTTGCGGGGTTTGATGCGGCTCAATCCGGCCGAAGACCTTGCGCGGCCGCGGCCGTACGGGCGCAATAGACGCCGACGATCGTTCGACTTTGACCGGGGTCAAGACCCCGATCGGCCCCCTCAGGCGTATCCGAGCCAGCGCCAGTAGGTGGCGCCCAGGATCATCACCAGCGCGAAGGCGATGACGGTCATCACCAGGCCGGTGCGCACGAAGTCCCTGGCCTCGAAGGTCTCGGTGCCGTAGGCGACCATGTTCTGCGGCGCGTTCACCACTAGGATGAAGCCGAAGCTCACCACGAACTGCAGCAGCATGGTCATGCCGACGATGTTGATGCCCTGGGTGCCGACGCCCTGCAGCACGGCGATGATGATGGGCACCATGGCGGATGCGAGCGCGGTGGCGCTGGCAAACCCTAAGTGAATGACGATCAGGAACAGGCTCATCACGCCAAGGATGAAGAAGGCGGTTGCCTGCTTCAGCCCGAACTGGGCCACCACCAGGTCAGCGAGCCACACCGCGCCGCGGGTCTGCAGCAGCGCCGTGCCGAGACTGATGCCGATACCGAACAAGATCACGGTGCCCCAGGGAATCCTGGGTTGGGCTTCCTTCCAGGTCATGATGCTGATGCCGGGGAGAAACATCAGCGCGATCGCTGCAACGGTGGTCGAGCTGGTGTCGAAGCTGTGCAGCACGCCCTCCGTGGCCCAGAATCCCAGCAAGGTGAGCGAGATCGCCAGCAGCTTCATCTCCGACGCCTTCATCGGCCCGAGCTCGGCAAGCTGCTTGGCGATGGCGTCGCGGCCGCCCGGCACCTCGTCCACCTCCGCGGGCATCATGCGCGTCATCACGAAGTAGAGCGCAATCGTCATGATGATGGCGAACGGCGCGGCGGCGATCAGCCATTGGCCCCAGGTGATGGTGGCGTTGAGCGTGCGCTCGATGAAACCGATGGCCACCATGTTCTGCGCGGCAGCCGTCTTGATGCCGACGTTCCAGATGCTCGCGGTCTGCGTGGTGGTGATCATAAGCATGCCGGCGAACGCGCTCTTTTTGCTCATGCCGAAGGCGGCGATGATGCCGAGCATGATCGGCACCAGGCAGGAGACGCGCGCCGTCGTCGAAGGCACCAGGAACGCCAGCACGATGCCGACCAGCATCGAGCCGGCGAGCACGCTTTTCGTCTCGGTGCCGACCCGCGACAGGATGACAAGGGCGATGCGCCGGTCGAGCCCGGTGACCTGCATGGCAGCGGCCAGGAACAGTGCCGCGGCGACGAGCGCCAATGCCGTGGTGGCAAAGCCGCTGAAGGCGATGCCGAGCGCCGCGCTGGTACCGAGCAGCACCTTGGGGTTGGCGACGCTCGGCGCCGTCCCGAGCAGGAATGCCATGAGCGCGGCGATGACGATGGCCGAAACGGCGTAGTCGAGCGCTTCCGTCATCCACACGATGACCGCGAACGCCAATATGGCCAGCATGCGCTGGCCGGCAACCGGCAATCCTGCCGGCGTCGGCAGCAGCATGACCGCGATCAGCGCGGCGATGGCGAGGATCAACCCCCAGTTCAGAAGCGACGAGCTCTGCCGTTCGACAGCCGCGGTCGAGGGCAGCTTATCCGTAATAGACATGGCATTTCCTCCGCGCATATGCGCGGGAACTGTGCAGTTGCCGCCGCCGCAGGCTTTGCGCGGGATCAAACAAGCCCGCCTGGCTTTGCGAATGACGCGACGGTCAGCGACAGGTGGTGGCCCTCGAAACGCCAGGCCCAGGGGCCAACCATGGGCTGGCGAGAAGGGAAATGAAAAACTCCTTGGTATTCAAATTGACTTGGCGGAGAGGGTGGGATTTAAGAACGCCGATTCCACTGGGTTTTCGAGGTGGTTGCAGCTTAAGTTCCCCCGAAAATTCCCCCTTTGCCGGCAACCGGTCGGCATTAGGTTGTTGGTGTCCGTACCTGTCTCGGTCTGTGGATAGCATCGGCTATTCAGGCCGGCTTTCGATCCATGTTCGTACGTCGGAGGCGCGCCACGCTACCCGACCCGGACCGAGATGGCGCTGGCGTGGAAACAATCCGAGCGCCATGTACTTGTAGACCGTTGCCCGTGAGAGCCCGGTCTTCATCCGGACGACCTTTACGCTCCAGAGTTCGTCGTCGGTCGTTTGCGACGCTTGACGCTGAGCGTGCTCGAACAAATCACTCATTCGCGGTCCGTGGCGAGGTGTTCGTCGTGGATAGCGCATGGTCAGCATCCGGTTGCTGGCCGTCTGAATTCGTGCTTTGCGGCCTCTCGGTCAGGATCGCTGCGACCCGCGCGATCAGGCTGCGATCGGTTCGAAGGCGTCTGGCAATATCCTCGATCACCTGGTCGAACCGGAGTTGACCGAGCGCCCGCGCCGCCGTGTGCTCGCTCCGGGGCAGCGGCGGCGTAATCGTCAAAAAGTAGCGCACGAATGTCGCTATCAACTCTGCCGCTATGGCGAGGTCGCGTTCGAGACGACGCAGCGACCGGCCGTTCGACTCTTGCTGCAAGGCCAACAGGTCGGCCGGTGGACCGCCGCTCTCGTTCGCCAGGTACCGCTTCAGGGCGCGCTCCAGGATCTCCGACTTGGCGACGCGATGCGTCTCGGCCATGATCTGCAGCTGCTGGGTCATCGCCTGGGAAAGATAGAGCGCGTGGCGCTGACGCATGGTTCAAACCCTCAACAGCGACATGTTCGGCGGTCGGCGTCTCCGCATTGGCGGCTCTTGTTGACCGAATTTGGCACGCAGCCTCCGAAGGCATGGGCTCACTATGCTGCCCGGTGCCACGATGCATCCGCGCCTCGTGTTGTGGTCGTAGAGACCACTGCTCGACCATGCGCGCGCACAATTCATCGTCCGGAACGCTTTCGAACAACCACGGCGCAAAGCGCTCCAAGACGGCGCTCGCTCTGGCCCACCAAGGGGAAGCGCTCGCCCCCTCCGCCGCCGCCGCTCGCCCCTGTGGGGTGGGACGAGCGAGCGACGGCGGCTCCGGGGGGAAGCGGGGCGAGGCCTGATCTCCAGGAGATCGGCTCGTTCTCCGGGCGCGGTTGTGTAGTGCTGTCCAGTACGATCCGAATTCGTCCAAGGCAGTCATTTTCATATCCCAATCATTCTCAATTGAGCGCCTTCGACGTTTGTGGTTTTATAGTTAGCCGAGGCGCCCTTCACCCACCATATGGATAACCTTGAGGGACTTTGTCGAGAGGGGCGGAGGTGATGGAAAGAGGCAGGTCATAGGGCAAGATAGATAGTTGACGCTATGGTCACCAATTAGCTAGTAGAATCAATGTCATAAGGTGCGCCCAAAATATTTTTGGTGCGCTCGGCATTAGAGACAGATGGACCGCATTTCAGTCTCAGGGCGGCCTTCAATTCATCCAAAAGTGATATGACACTGAAACTAGAAAATGGGCGCATGAGCGCGTCATGTCAAACCCAGAATTTGAACCAAAGATCGGCAAGCCTCGATCGCGCCGCGAAATCAAATCCGGTCGCCTCACGCGCGAGGTCGTCAAGGCGACCACGCGGCAAAGCGCACCCAAATCCCCCTGGGCCAATGCGCTGACGCGACGGCCCGTCGCCGAGCTCGGCCGCGGTAAGGGTGCGCTCTATGGACTGACACCGCCGCCGCCAGGCTGGCGCCGCGTCATCGTCAAGGCACGCATTGCTCGGCACGGGACGTCGGACCTTGCGGCGGCGCGCACGCATCAACACTACATCATGCGCGACGGCGTTACGCGCGAGGGTGGTCCCGGTCAGCTCTACGACCGGGAGCACGATGTGGCCGACGGTGGCAACTTCCTGGAGCGTCAGAAGGGCGACACCTATCAGTTCCGCCTCATCGTCGCGCCGGAGGACGGTGGCCGCATGGTGGACCTCAAGCCGTTCGTGCGCGATCTCATGCGGGACATGGAGGAGGACCTCCGCACGAAGCTCGATTGGGTCGCCGTCGATCATTTCAACACCGGGCATCCGCATACCCACATCGTCATCGCTGGCCACGACGACCGCGGCCAGGACCTCGTGATGGCACGCCATTACATCAGTCACGGCATGCGCCATCGCGCGCAAGATCTCGTCACCCTGGAGTTGGGTCCGGAGCAGGAGTTCGAGCGCTTCATCAAGCTCGCCAACGAGATGAAGGCCGAGCGGTTCACATCGCTCGATCGCGGCATCCTGAAGGGCGCCAAGGAGAACGTGCTCGTCGTGTCGGCCATGGCCGACGCCGCGCGCGGCCGGTCCGAACGTCGTGAAGACGCGCAACAGAGCCTGCGGGTAGGCCGGCTGCGGCGGCTGGAGCAGATGGGATTGGCGGGGGAGAAGACCACCGGCGTCTGGGCCATCGATCCCCAGCTCGAAACGAAGCTGCGTAGCCTGGGCGAGCGCGGCGACATCATGGTGACCATGAACCGGGTCATGCGCGCGCACGGCATCGGCCGCCCAGCTGGCGACTTCGCCATCTTCAGTAGCGCACCGAAATCCCAGTCGGTCATCGGCCGCGTCGTCGAGGTCGGCATCGCCGACGAGATGACCGACCGCAAGTATCTCGTCGTCGACGGCATCGATGGCCGCATCCACTATGCCGAGACGGGCAGGCTTGCGGGCCACGGCATCCCTCAGCCGGGGATGATCGTCGCGCTGTCGGGCGGTGGCGGGAAGGCCAAGATGCGCAACGCCCAGATCGAGGTCGTGTCCTACTGGCCGGTCGAGCGACTTGCCACCGCCGAGGCCGCAACTTGGCTCGACCAGACCATCGTCGCCGAAACGAAGCCAATCATCCACGAGAAGGGGTTCGGCGCGGACGTCTCGAAAGCCCTCATCGCGCGCGAGGAGTGGCTGATCGTGAACCGCCATGCACGTGTCGAGCAGCCCGGAACCATCACGCCGAAGCCGGACATGCTGCGGGACTTGAACCACAAAGGCATCACGGTCGCCGCCGAAAAGCTATCCGCACAGCTGGCAATGCCGCCGGAGGCACCCGTCGAAGGCATGCGCATGAGCGGCAAACATGTCGGCACCATCGACCTGCCCATGCAGCGCCTCGCGGTGATCAAAGGCCGTCACGAGTTCACGCTTGTTCCATGGCGGCCGGAGCTGTTGAACATGCGCGGCAAGGACATCGAAATCAGCGTGCGCGACCGGACAATCACGATGGCGCTTGCCCGAGGGCGAGTTCGGGACCTCGGGTTGTCGCGATAAGTCGAGCGGCTTGAGGAAGGCTTTGGGGCCTCCGCCGGGCTGCGGCCCGGCGTCCCGCCCTATCGCGCCGGCCCCACGGCCAGCGCGACCGAGCCCCGCGGCTTGCCGGAGGCAAGCTCCGTCAAGAAGCGCGGGTCTCGGCCCATTCGGGTGACGGTCGGTAGGCCGAAGGAGTGCGCTGTGGTCGACGAGCGTCTCAGTGAGAAGGTGGAGAGACCGAGAGGACCTTAACGACCCGAATTATCCAACCCTCTGTGCTTATGTTCCACAGATGGTCTGCCGCTCGATCTTCATCGGGCTGCGGGTCGGCGTGCGCGCGGATTGGCGAATGGCTTCGCACGCCCGAGCCACCGTTCTGGATGCTCATGCGCCGCGACGACGTACTGGAGCACCCTCCCATCTGCCACCTTTCCCTCAGGGCTGCGGGTGGATCTTATGCGAAGTGACCCGGTACGATGATGAAAGTCAGGCTACCGCGTGGCACTTGCCGTCGGAGCTACGGGCCTGGGCGGGCTTTACTGGTGGATGGCACGACCACAAAACACGACGGCAGCATTTGTCTGCCCTGAAGTCCAACCGCAAACGACCGGCATGGCGCTAAAGGAAACGCCTGCCGACGTGGCCCGTGCTTCCGCCGCCTTGAGCGGTTCTGAACAGGAAAATGCCATCAGCGTAATTGCGGCGGACCTAAAGAGAAGGTACCCCCGAGCGGATAACACTGAAATCGTCAATCACCTACTGACCGCTTATTGCCCGCTTGTGAAAAAGCAGAACATGTTAAGCGACCGCGAAAAGCGCGAGAAGATGAATCGGTTTTTTACTCCATCGGCGCCCCAGGCGCTATTCGCGTCGGCCTACAGCAACGGTCCGGCCGAGCTGAAATCGGTTCTCGGCTATCAGCGCCATCAGCCCCCGCCGTTCCACCGTCAGTTCCCCCATTCGCACGAACCGACCTTCCCCCGTTTTGCTCCTAACCAGCGCGCTGTACTCGATATTCAACTCCCGCAGCTTCGTGCGGAGCGCGATTTCGCGAAGGCTCATCTTTGCGCTTTCTTCACGCCCATGATCGCATCAACGTCAAGGCCATCAAGGCGTGTCTGGACGCGCCTGCATGCGCGAGACCATTCCTGCCTCGTCATATGAGTCCCCGAATCCCACATCTGCATGCAATCGACGATGCCGCTGTCATGGAGCCGCAAGGGCGAAAGGATTGGAACAGGTGTTTGCGCAAACGTTGCGCCAGTTCCGAAGCCAAGGGTCGCGATTGCAAAGAGGAACACACGCATGGGACGATCCGGGCGAACGCAAAAAGACGGCGGCCGAACTCCGCGAGGGAAACCGGCCCCCGAAGGTTAGAGCAGCGAGCGCGCTCTACCGATCGCATGCGGCCCGCCACCACCAGTTCACACGTGTCATGGATTGCCAAGGTTCGGAAAGTACCTACCTGATAGGTACTTTCCGAGTTTGGCCTGTCGTCAACATGATCGCGTATCAGGCATTGACTGAGAGCCGCGCGACCAGTGGGCCAAGGAGTCATGCACCATGTACACGGCGCTTGCCTGGGGTTTCGTGGCTTTCACCGCTGCCATGCTGTGGTTGGCGTGGCTGGATAGGCAGGAGAGGCGTGCTGTGGCTCGGCGTACGCCGCCAAGAACCTCAAGCTAAGACAGCGCCTACTGCGGAGTGCCAGGATCCATGAAGGTGACGCATGAACATTGATCAGCTGGAGGATCACATCCTGGCTGAGGCTTACGAGCTGTTCGACGAGGCATGTTGTGATTTGCGTGTTGGCAAGAACTTGGAGTTGGTGCGGGCGCGAATCGCCCGGCTAAGGGAGCTGACGGATCAGCTTGCGGGGAAGTAGAGCCGCTCCGGTTGGGCAGTCCCTCCGCGTCCGCGCAATGAGCCGCGGGCCGGCGGCAATGACGAAGCTCATGCCTTGCGCTTCGGCGCGTCCTACACCTCGTCGCGCCCCTGTTCGATGCGTGGAGGCCCAACCAGATACTCTTGATCTTCCGTCACAAGGATTGAGCTGAGGGTGCCGGTAGAGAAGATGATCTCGTTGCTTGCGAAGCCACGATCGAGGTAAGCGGACGGATCATGGCTACGTGATCCAAATTAAGCCGAACCTCGATCCCGTCCTTGGTTGTGCACTTGATCCAACTCGCCATCGTCGTCTCTCCAGCTAGCTTAGGACTGCGCGCGTCTTTCATGCCAATCGTCCTTAGCGGTATCTCGGTAGTGTCTGCTGGGGCGGGTAGTCGGTGACGGCAGGCGCGTCGGCCTGATCACCTCGCGACGAAGGTTCGCAGCTCGCTGCCATGATGAGGGCAATGATGGCTAGTGCGGCGCAGATCAGAATTGTCGCGACAGTAGGGCCGGTCATCGCACGAACGCCGCTAGCCTGCTCAGCCAATGGCATCCGGGGACTGAGACGGCGGGGCAAGAGCTCAATCAAGCGACTTGCAATTGTCCTCGCATCGGCCTGTGCCCATCGGCCGCCAGGCAGCCGCGCGATCAATGAAGCCAATCTCTGCGTGGCGGTGTCCTTCGGCAGCTCCGATAGTTCAGCTGCCTCCTCCCAAGGATCGACGTCCAGTCGTGCAAGCGCTGAAAGGACGCTGAGCGGCATTTCATTTCTTTCCGTGCCGATCGGCGCGTAGAGAAAGTCATCGAACTCGCGTCTGAAGAAGGAAACCGAAGCTGCGGGCGTCACGATGACCACCAATCATATCCCATCGAACAAAGAGAACCGACGCGGTCGCCGCGGTCACTTCTATGCTGCCTAGCCGTAGGTGCCTGGCGGCATGCCACGCTAGGTTCGGAAAGTACCTAGGCCCTACCACAGGCGTGCAGCCGTCGACGACAAGGGTATGTTCCAAGTCCAGGGCAGCTACTGCCGCGGTATCGACGGCAAGCCATGCGTGCAACAGTCGCCGGCAGTGAGGAAAGGGGCGGCCCAGCTTCGCGGGGTGGAAGCCAAGCCGCCGACGGTGTGGGCGCGCGCACGAGTACGCTAGACAGACCTCATGCTGCGCCCGGGCAAGTGCGCACGAAGTGAACGTTGCCGCCAAGTTGTGGAATTTACCTACCTAGTCTCAACAGCCAATTGGCCAACAGGGCCAAAATCCCGACAGACGCCGTTAGTCGCGTGGGTGCGGCGGTTGTGATAAAGTGATAGCGGGCGGCGTGCGTGCCCCCCGGGGAATTCAGGGCCCACGAAAGCCAAGTCAAATGCCAGGACGAAGTGCGCGACAGGCCGGCCAGGCCCGGCCGCAGCCTCAAAGATACGCATTGCCGAAGCGCGGGAGTGTTGATTTCCCGGTGGTAGGACTTGGGGCCTCGGCAGGTGGCCTCGACGCCTTCAGAAGGTTTTTCGACGCGATGCCGGCTGACTGCGGCATGGCCTTCGTGCTGATCCAGCATCTCGATCCAAAGCACCAGAGCTTGATGGTCGATCTGCTGGCCGGTCACACGCCGATGAAGGTGCTGCAGGCTACAGACGGGATGCGCCTCGAGCGCGACCACGTATACCTCATTCCACCCGGGGCCTATTTGGCAATTGCCGAGGGCACTCTCCGGCTCTCCAAACCCCTGGAGCGCCACGGCGCGCGTATGCCCTTCGATTTCTTTCTGCGCTCGCTGGCCGAAGAATGCGGCGAGCGCGCCATTTGCGCGATCCTCTCGGGGACCGGCACCGACGGCAGTCTCGGGTTGAAGGCGGTGAAGGAAAGAGGCGGGCTCGTCATCGTGCAAGACCCGGAGGAGGCGGCCTTCGACGGCATGCCACGGAGCGCCATTAAAACCGGCGGTGTGGACCTAGTATTGGCGGTGGCAGAGATCCCGCAAGCGCTCGTTCGGTACGGTCGCCAGAACTACGTCAAGGATGGCAAGGGTCTGCGAGCACCTGACGACGTCAACGAAGCGTTCGCAGACATCATTGATCTGTTGGCCGCAAAGACCCCGCACGATTTCTCGCTCTACAAGCCAGGAACACTGCAACGTCGAATTGAGCGGCGCATGGCGATGGCGGGTCTGGAGAGCAGCACGCGCTATCTGCAGGTGCTACGCGAGGATTCCAGTGAACGAGAGCACCTCGCCAAGGACTTGCTCATCAACGTCACGCACTTCTTCCGCGATCCGACCGCCTTCGATCTGTTGGCGGAGACGGTGATTGCCGAGCTCGTGCGCCAGCAGTCGTTGGATCGACCTTTGCGCGTTTGGGTGCCCGGCTGCAGCACCGGCGAAGAAGCCTACTCCATCACTATGCTGTTTCTCGAGCAGATCGCGGCCGCACAACGCAATATCAAGCTGCAGGTGTTCGCCTCCGACATCGACGCGGACAGCGTGGCGTTCGCCCGCAACGCCATCTATCCCGAATCGATCGAGGCCGACGTGACCCCGGCGCGGCTCGCTCGCTTCTTCACCAAAGAGGACCACCACTATCAGGTCGTGCGCGAGTTGCGTGAGGCAGTTATTTTCACGGGCCAGAGCCTTCTGGCTGACGCACCGTTCTCCCGCCTCGATCTCATCTCCTGCCGCAATGTGCTCATCTACCTGAGCGCAGAGGCGCAGCGGAAGATCCTCTCCCTCTTCCATTTCGCGCTACGGGAAGGAGGTGTGCTTTTCCTGGGTTCGTCCGAAACGGTCGGCGGCGTCTCGGATCGGTTCGAGCCGATCAGCAAGAAGCAGCGGATCTACCGGCATGTCGGTCGCAGCCGGCCGGGCGAGGTCGAATTTCCACGTGCGAACAGTGACGCGGTCCGCCTGCCTACCAAGGGCATAGGGCAACAAGCGGCACCGCGACGGTCCGGCTTCGGGGAGTTATCGCAGCGAACGTTGCTGGAAGCCTATGCGCCGGCCTCCGTCCTAATCAATGCCAAGCACGAGGGCCTCTACTACTTCGGCGCGGCGGACCGCTATCTGAAGGTCGCCTCAGGCGAGGACACGCGAGATGTGCTTGCCATGGCGCGCGAGGGACTGCGCGGCAAGCTCAGATCAGCAATCCAGCGCGCCAAAGAAGACCAAACGCGCGTCACCGTCACGGGCGCGCAAGTCCGGCGCGATGGGCGCCGGTCGGAGTAAGCATCACTGCCCTGCCGGTCGAGAGCGATAGCGAGGGTCTGCTGCTCGTCAGCTTCATTGACGATCCTGCGCCCAAGCTGCGAGCCGTCAGTCCCGTTGAATCGGCAGCTGACGCGTCGCGCGTTACTCAGCTCGAGCAGGAGCTCGAGGTAACGCGCAAGGACCTGCAGAGTGCTATTCGCGACCTCGAGATCGCCAACGAGGAACAGAAGGCGATCAATGAAGAGGCCATGTCCGTCAACGAGGAATTCCAGTCGACCAACGAGGAATTGGAAACCTCGAAGGAGGAGCTGCAGTCTCTCAACGAGGAACTCACTGCCCTCAACAGCCAGCTGCATGAGACGGTCGAACAACAGCGCGCAACCTCCAACGATCTCCAGAACATTCTCAACAGCACCGACGTGGCGACACTTTTTCTGGATTGTGACCTGAACATCCGTTTCTTTACGCCGGCCACGAAGTCGCTTTTCAATGTCATCGCCTCCGACGTCGGTCGGCCGCTCGCCGACCTGACGCGCAGGTTCCAAGACGGCGATCTCTTGTCGGATGCGCGAGCTGTGCTGGCGAGCCACGCGCCGGTCACGCGCGAGGTCAAAGCCGAAGACGGCGGCTGGTATATCCGCGGCATCCTGCCCTATCGCAGCGACGGCAGCAGCATCGAGGGGGTAGTGATCACCTTTGCCGGCATTTCCGAGATCAAAGCCGCCGAGCGAGAAATCGAGGCCGCGCGCGCCTATCTCGACAGCATCATCGCCACCATTCGCCAGCCGCTGGTCGTACTAGATGACGAGCTGCGGGTGGTTTCTGCATCGAGCTCATTCCATCGGGTCTTTTCGATCAAGCCCGAAGAACTCATCGGGCGAAACCTCCTGGCTGCTGCTGGTCATCTCGATGTGCCTGCGCTCCGCGAATTCCTGACCTCGATCCAGGCTCGAGGCGCCACCATCAATGATCATGAGATCGAGATCGAACTGCCGGGCGTGGGACGGCGGGTATTTTCGATGAGTGCCCGCGTGCTTCGAAAGGAACCTTTAGCGAAGCGGAAGGTCCTGGTGGCGATCGTTGACGTCACCGAGGTCAAGCGCGAGGGCAAGGCGCTGGAGCTTGCGAAATCCGAGGCGGAACGCGCCAATGTCGCCAAATCGCGCTTTCTCGCGGCCGCCAGCCATGATTTGCGCCAACCTTTGCAAACCATAGGCTTGCTCCAGGGCATGCTGGAAAAGCGGGTTCGCGATGAACCAACACTGAAACTCGTCCGCAGACTTGACCAGACGGTAAACTCGATGTCGAGCATGCTGGACAAGCTGCTCGACATCAACCAGCTCGAAGCGGGGATCGTGCGTCCGGCGATCATCGATTTTCCGATCAAGCGCCTGCTCGACGAACTGAGGACCGAGTTCACGTATCACACGGCGACCAACGACCTGGGCTGGCGCGTGGTCCCGAGCAGTCTGACCGTGCGCAGCGATCCGCGGCTTCTCGAGCAGATCATTCGCAACCTGCTGTCGAACGCGGTGAAGTACACCAACGAGGGCAAGCTGCTTCTCGGCTGCCGGCGACGCGGTGACAAGCTTCGCATCGAGGTCTGGGACACCGGCCCCGGCATCCCGGAACTGGAACTCCAAGCGATCTTCGAAGAATTCCATCAGCTCGACAATCCGGCACGGGAACGGAGCAAGGGCCTCGGTCTCGGGCTCGCCATTGTGCGGCGCCTTGCCGACCTGCTCGGGCATCACATCGATGTCCGGTCTCGTCTGGGTGCAGGCTCGGTCTTCACGGTCGAGGTGCCGCTTGGACGAACCGGAGCGGTGGCTCGGTCGGTTCCGAGCCAGAACGCGGCGCAGCTGAGCACACCGTCGTGCGGCACCATCCTGATCGTCGAAGACGATCCGGCGGTACGCGAACTGCTTCAGCTCCTGCTTGACGACGAGGGCCATCGCACTTTCGTCGCCGCCGACGGACACAAGGCGCTGGCGTTGGCAGCGGAGAGGTCGTCCGCACCGAACCTAGTCATCGCCGACTACAATCTGCCGAACGGCCTCAACGGGCTCGAGATGATCGCAAGCCTGCGGAAACAGCGCCAGCACGAAATCCCGGCCATTGTCCTGACCGGTGACATCTCGACCGACACCTTGCGTGAGATCGCCCGCTACGGCTGCGTGCATCTGAACAAGCCGGTCAAGGCAAAAGAGCTGACGCACCAGATCCAGCGCCTCCTCGCCAAGCCCCTATCTGTCGCGCCACAAAGCGCGGCGCAGCTGCCCCTCCTTCTGCACGGAGAGCAAACGTCCACGGTATTCGTCGTCGACGATGACCGCTCCATCCGCGAGGCAATGCGCGATCTGCTTAGCGAGAACGGCTATGCGGTGGAGCTTTTCGCCGACGGCCCGGCCTTCTTCGAAGCCTATCGTCCGGGCCGCGAAGGATGCCTCCTGGTCGATGCGCTGATGCCCGGCATGAGCGGCGTCGAGGTGATCGAACGCCTCAAAGCCGACGGCCACGCGCTGCCAGCCATCGTGATCACCGGCAATGGCGCCGTGCCGATGGCAGTTCAAGCGATGAAGGCCGGAGCTGTGGATTTCATCGAGAAGCCGGTCGGCCACGAAGATCTGCTCGCCAGCGTCAAGCGCGCACTCGATCAGACGCGGGACACCGCCAAGCTGTCTGCCTGGCGGGAGACGGCTGCAACAAGCGTCGCCAGTCTGACCACGCGCCAGCGTCAGATCTTGGAGCTCGTCCTCGCCGGCCATCCAAGCAAGAACATCGCCGCCGATCTCGGCATCAGCCAGCGCACGGTCGATAACCATCGCGCGGCCATCATGAGAAAGACCGGCTCCAAGTCCCTGTCCGGCGCTGATCCGCACGGCCCTCGCTGCAGCCTGATCGGCCAGTGGGCGCTTGTCTCTGGCGCCCCGAAATCCAGGTCAGCGAGTTGAAAGACAAGGCCGGCCAGACGATGGAAGACATGAGAGGCGCTCGGGTCACCGAGCCGTCCGATGAGCAAGGTGTGTGGCGAAACCCGATGGCGATTGCGGGCCGCGTCGCTACCCATGGTTAACACCCCTCTCACTGCTCGTGGTGCAAGCAGCCGGTCGTTCCAGGTGCATCGTCTCACGAGAGACGACTGAGGACACGGCCATAGGTACTTTCCGAATCTTGGCAGCAACCGCCATCTCGTGCGTTCCTGCCCGGGCAGCTTTGCAGCGACCCCACAGAAGGTGCCATGGAAGAGAAATGGACATACGGGCTATGGGGTGCGGCTATCGGTGCCGCAGCGCTCGCGGTAGGGGGCTTCACGTGGGGTGGGTGGATGACCGCCGGCAGCGCAGAGGCGCTGACAACAAAGCGGTCTCAAGCCGCTGTCGTAGGCGGTATTGACCCCGATTTGCATTGAGAGGTTCAAGGCCAGTGCAAATGCTGCGGCAAATCTCGTGGAGCTGAAGAAGATCGACTATTCGTGGACGCGCCGGGACTACGTCGAGAAGGGCGGGTGGGCGACCTTCGGCCAAGATCGACCGCTTGAATTGGCTGACGCCTGCGCCGAAGCCCTCAACAAGTCCTCCTAGAGGGACCACGCCGGCAGAAGCATGTAGCCCTCGGCTCGGCTAACCAATGGCGCGCAAGCCATGCGGTGTGCTTGCGCCCAGGTGACCGACAAGGGAGGCCACGGATGCGAAGCGACGCCCGGACCGCTTACTTGTTCCAGTGTGGCGATGAGGCGCTCTTTGCTGTTTCGCCCGACAGAGCCGGAAACAATATTCCGCGAACCAGCTGCACCCAGGGCTGGTTGCTGAAGGAGGAGTTTCAGCTCGGCGCACACGATCCGGTACCTGTCGCGATCAGTCCTGAGCCCATCCTTCGCAGCATCATCGCTAAGGGCTTCTACATCTGGCGCGCGGGCGGTCACTCAACCTAGCGGAATGTGTTGCAACCGAATCCACGCGCCGGCCCGCCCCAACCCTCCCTCGCTCCACCGCCGAGGAGTGCTCGCCGCGCTTGAAACTCCGTCGACGGCCAAGTCTTGAGTATTTTTGACTGCGCGCTTTGGTAGTCAGTGACAATTGCTTGCGGCATCCCCATATACAGCTATGTCCGCTGAACGCACCGTCACCTTTCCCATCGCAAATAGAATGTTTGGCGTCGACAACCTGGCGAAGCGACTCAACGCACTTGCCAGCGATGGACAGATCAGTGGCTGGCATCCTGGGCGCTGGATCGATTGGGGGCATACGGCCATCCTGATCAGTTTCGATTCTGTGGAGGATGCCGCTCTCGCCAAGAAGCTTTGCCAGGGCGACGCAGTCGGATTGCCGTCGCGTGAGCTGGTGGAAACTTCAAAAAGAAACAAGAGCGAGTGACCAGCCAGCCTGGAGCGGCGGCTGGTGAGGGGCTGGTCGAGCCACAGCGGATGCGATCACGCCGCATATACCCGTCTTAGCAGACCGCAATCGATCACACTGGAGCACACGACATGAAGTTTCGACCCCTCCACGACCGCGTGGCTATCAAGCGGCTGGACAGCGAGAGCAAGACGACTGGCGGCATCATCATCCCCGACACCGCCGCGGAGAAGCCGCAGCAAGGCGAGGTCATTGCCGTTGGCCCTGGTGTGCGTGGCGAAGACGGCAAGATCGTTGCTCTGGACCTAAAGAAAGGCGACCGCGTGCTGTTCGGCAAGTGGTCCGGCACCGAGGTCAAGATCGATGGCGCTGAAATCCTCATCATGAAGGAGGGCGACATCATGGGCGTTGTCGCAAGCTAGCGCACACAGAGTTGCAATAAGCAGAAATCAGCTTCATTCGAACATACTCCGGAGACTCAAATGGCCGCCAAAGAAGTACGCTTTTCCGCCGACGCCCGTGATCGCATGATGCGCGGCGTCGACATCCTCGCCAACGCAGTTAAGATCACGCTCGGGCCCAAGGGTCGTAACGTCATTCTCGACAAATCCTACGGCGCGCCGCGCTCGACCAAAGATGGGGTCACTGTCGCCAAGGAAATCGAGCTCGAGGACAAGTTCGAGAACATGGGCGCGCAGATGGTGCGCGAGGTTGCCCAGAAGACCAACGACATGGCGGGCGACGGCACCACCACCGCCACAGTGCTGGCCCACGCGATCCTGCGCGAGGGCATGAAATCTGTCGCGGCCGGCATGAACCCGATGGACCTGAAGCGCGGCATCGACAAGGCCGTGATCCAGGTGGTCGAGGAAATCCAAAGGAAGTCGAAGAAGGTCAAGGATACCGCCGAGATTGCCCAGGTCGGCACCGTTGCTGCCAACGGCGAGAAGTCCATCGGCGACATGATCGCCAAGGCCATGCAGAAGGTCGGCAACGAGGGCGTGATCACTGTCGAGGAGGCAAAGAGCTTCGACAGCGAGCTCGAAGTCGTCGAGGGCATGCAATTCGACCGCGGCTACCTTTCGCCCTACTTCATCACCAACGCCGAAAAAATGACCGTGGAACTGGAGGAGCCATATATCCTCATCCACGAGAAGAAGCTTGCAAGCCTGCAGTCGTTGCTGCCGGTGCTCGAGGCGATCGTGCAGACCGGCAAACCCCTGCTCATCATTGCCGAGGAAGTCGAGGGCGAGGCGCTTGCCACGCTCGTCGTCAATAAGCTGCGCGGCGGCTTGAAGGTCGCAGCGGTGAAGGCGCCAGGCTTCGGCGATCGCCGCAAGGCCATGCTGGAAGACATCGGCGTTCTCACCAACGGCCAGGTTATCAGCGAGGACCTCGGCATTAAGCTCGAGAACGTTACGCTCGCCATGCTCGGTAAGGCCAAGCGCGTCTCCATCACCAAGGAGCACACCACCGTCATCGATGGCTCGGGCAAGAAGAAGGATATCGAGGCCCGCGTCAGCCAAATCAAGGCGCAGATCGAGGAGACGACGTCGGATTACGACAAAGAGAAGCTGCAGGAGCGGCTGGCCAAGCTCGCCGGCGGCGTGGCGGTGATCAAGGTCGGCGGCGCTACTGAGGTCGAGGTGAAGGAGCGGAAGGACCGCGTCGACGATGCGCTCAATGCCACTCGCGCCGCGGTCGAGGAAGGCATCGTTCCTGGTGGCGGCGTGATGCTGCTCAAGGCATCCAAGACGATCACAGTCAAGGGCGACAACGAGGACCAGGACGCAGGCATCAACATCGTCCGCAAGGCCCTGCAATCACCGATCCGGCAGATTGCAGAGAATGCCGGCGTCGAGGGCTCGATCGTGGTCGGCAAGGTGATGGATGAGCGATCAGGCTCGTTCGGCTATGACGCGCAGGCCGACGACTATGGCGACATGTTCGAGAGGGGCATCATCGACCCTGCCAAGGTCGTTCGGATTGCCCTGCAAGACGCGGCCTCCATCGCTGGCCTGATGATCACGACGGAAGCAGGGGTTGCTGAGGCACCGAAGAAAGAAGCCGGCCATGCCGAAGGCCACGGCGGCATGATGTAGCGCGGCGCGCTCCCGATCCTAGTAGCCGCCTTTGACCGATGACCGCCCCAACCAACGAGTATCCCATGCCCGATGCGTTATCAGCGCTCCCGCCGAAAGCGGCTACTAGTCGGCCAAAGAAAGCCAGAACTCCCCGACCTGGTCTGGAGGGGGCAAAGATACGGGTGAAACCGAAAACCCGGCCAGCTGGTGTTGAGGCCAACATTCAGTATGTCAGCGCATTTGCCGTCGGAGACCACATCTCCCATGCTCAGTTCGGCGAGGGAACCGTGACAGAAATTGACGCTACGAAGCTGACGATCAGCTTCGTGAGTTGCGGCACAAAACAAATTATCGACAGCTACGTCCAACGGCGCACAGCAAGATGACGAACTGGCCAGTGTGACGGCTGGGCCTTGCGGAAGCGGACGTGGTCCGGCCGGAGGTCGCTTGGCAGTAGATTATGAAGAGCTGTCGTCGCCGGGAAACCACGCACTAGGCCAGCTGCGCAGCGCCATTGTCTCGCTTGCCAAGCGACGACCAGAAAACCGATCCGAACAAATTTGCCCGAGACACCACGGTAGGGGTTGCCGTTTGGATCCCGGGCAAGTTGCTGGTCGCTCGGTTGCTATGCGCAGTACCATAGCGGACCGACCTGAATGCACCCCCGCGACTGCCAGTTGTGCGGACGATTGGCGTGACGGCGATAGTGACTCGGCGCGCGATCGTAGCGCTGACCAGGCGTATAGCTATGAGCGAGCCGCACATGCCTAAGTACCTCGCCAAGTTCGGGTACCGGGTGAACCTGAGGAAGGTGCCGAAGCAGGCGCTCTCGACGCCTAAGAATGTGCTGGAAGCGCCGCCGTCACAGCCCTAGGCGGAAAAGCAAAAGGAGCGTCCGCACCGGTGGGTGGTGGTTGCGGACGCTCCAGGCAGTCCACTTGTCTGGGTTGGCGTACAAACGTTGGTGGACAGCCACATGGGTACAAGCTGCGGCTTACAGCAGCCTTACATCCGTCCCTACAGCCCGAACCGCTTCAGGATCAGCGAGCGTCCGGCGGCAACCGCGAATCCTGCGGCCGCTGTTCATGCGGGGGGTGGCAAGCTTTGCATTTTGGAGGATGAATGAGCTTCATCAGCCTAAGGCTCAGCACCTCGCTTTACATCCGACGAGAGCCGCGGCACTCCACTTCGGTACAGCGATTTCGGCTGCGTTGTCGCAATCCTGCATGCATCTCGCAGCGGGTAGTGCGTTGGGCGTAAGTACGTCTTTGTCTTTGTCCTGCGCCAATTTCATCTGAGAGCGCGACTGGTTGGCTATCGGCTCGGCGTACGCAGACATTGCGAAGGCCGCCAAAAAGGCAAACGCTGCACCTGTGCGAACAGTGGCCACCTAGTCCTCCTATATCAGATACAAAGGTCAGGACCTCGGGTCAGGCGGGGTAGCCAACCCGAGGCCGCTGATCACGGGTTGGCTCCCTGAGGCCAATCAGGACGCCGACGCTGCCGGGTAGGGCTGCGCCTCCCGAAGGATCGACCGGCTGCGACGGCGCCGGAGGATCGACGCCATAGGCGCACCCGCCCGCGCCGCGAGCTAGATTCGGAAAATACCTATCAACAAGCCCGCCGAGATGGCGGGCTTTGCATTTGGAGGTATCGAGTTCAGCCCGCCTGCTGGCGATCTCATTTCTTCTTGCCGCCGCGTTGCGGTTGTTTTGGCGTCATGCCCTTCGGCGACTTGTCATGGCTGGTATCATCCAGGATAAAGACTATCGAAACGAGGAAGTGGCCCCCCGCGCGCCTGCTCCACCCCACCAACTTTGACGAGCCGTTCGGATTATCGGTCGTGGAGGCGCTCGCCGGGAAATTTGACGAATCTTGTCGAAGATGCGCTGCCCACAGATATCGCGGACCCAGATACAACTATGTCGCGACCAGCGACCTAGGGCTTCGCGCAGGCCACCCCGCCCAGCGGGCCGCGATACACCACGAAACGGTCGTCGAGCGGGTTCGAAAAGGACAGTCCTCCAGCCGGATACCGTGGTGGATCGTCGCTGCATAGTGCAGGCCCGGCGTCGGGCAGCTCCGGAGAAAGAAACTGAATTGCTAGTGGGGTGTGTCACAGCCGGCCCGAATGAGCTCCAGCTCCTGACGCAGCATTTGGTCGACAAAATTCCGGAGCTCTTTCTCCGTAAGGCGCCTGACGTCGTACCACTTCGAGCCGAGTGAAATGACAACAATGTTCGAGAGCGACTCTTTGCAGGTTAGCCTGATGTGATCAGCCTCGGGACGCGTGATTTCGGTGGCGTTGAAGTACCGCATTGCCAAACCATACCAGTTTCACGCCTTGGTTCTGAGTTGATCGTCTCAGGCGTAGAGAAGTAGGAATGAACTGCCCGGCCTGAGGCACCGCGCCTACCCCCACGTACTCCTATGGGCAGCGATGACCAACACCAACCTAGGGCAGATAAGGGGAAGCGCATGGCACCTGACGGGGGCTTCCCTGAGCACAAAGGACCTGGAAGGCTTCATAGGCTGATTTGCTATTGCTTGAGATTGAGTACCTAGTCTGGATGGAGCGGCGTCGGCTTTCTACGCCGACTGCAGTTTTGCGTCCTTCGCCGTTCCACCGATCCCTTTACACTTGGTCGTGGCCTCGCTCGATGCGCGGAGAGCCTGTCAGATAGTCTTCGCTTTCGACCACAATGATTGAGCTGAGGTTGCCAGCAGCGAAGACGATTTCGTTGCCCACGAAGCCGCGATCCCTGCGATGGGGACGGATCACGACAACATGATCCAGGTTAACCCGCAATTGAGCGCCATCTTCGCTTGTGCACTTGATCCAACTGGCCATGGCTGGTCTCCCGTTGATTGCCTGCCAAGCAGGGTAGCGGAAGAGGCGCAAATCAGCGAGATTCCGCTAGGTGTGTTTGCTGCATAAGGCCGGAGTCTCCCGAGACGAGCCTACATCCCGCTGCCATCATCAGTTAGGCGGATGCTCTTATGACACGGTTGCTCTTGACCTTCACCACACCGAGGACAGGCTGTCGCACGTCCCATCAGGCAGTCAGTTTTGGTCGTCGCGATGCTCCCTGAGCTCCGGGACCGCTTCCGGCAGCTCGGTATCAGGTTCACGCTCGAAGGCTCCTCCCTCGCCTGACGCTCGTGCGGTCTGCACGATGGCCTGCACTCCTTCGTCCGCGAGCCCGAAGCGGGAAAGCGCGTAGCGCAGCAGGCCGAAGGCAACCTCGCGCCGGCCCATGATGGCCAGTCCGACGCCTTGATCCTTGAAATAGGCGACCTCGGACGCGCGGTGAGTCCGCACCGCAGTCGCGATGTGAGGGTTGGCCGTGCGGGCAATCTCGATCATGCGCCGCTTCTGGAAACCTTGCGGAATGGCGAGGATCAGCAGCTTCGCATGGTGGACGCCGGCCGCTTCCAGGACGCCGGCGGCCGTGGCGTCGCCGTAGATGGCAGTTAGGCCGCGCTTGCGCAGGTCCTCGACCCGCCGCCGATTCTCATCCACCACGACGAAAGGAAAAGCTTGGGTCTTCAAGCCGTCGCCGATGATTTCGCCGACGCGCCCATAGCCGACGATGATGGCATGGTCTCTCCATCCGGTGTCGCCGTCTTTCTCGGGCAGCGCCGCCAGCTGATCGCCGGATCGCTCCAACCACGCTATCCCACGGATCGGAGCTGTATGGGTACCCCATACCCCGAAGGCCGATCGCGTTCGACCTGAGACAGGAGCCGGATGCGGGAAAGCCGCTTGTCCGGATCTGCGCGGGGGGCGAGGAGCAATCCTCGTCCCTACCACACACTAGCTGTGGCGGGTTACTGCTCACGCTGCCCGAGCCGGGTATGGATCTCGGCGCGACAAGGGGCACCCTGGGCCTCGCCTCACTTTAGCGCCGATCAACAGGGACTCGGTCTGTGGGTCCGTCGACGGAACTGGTCTGGAAGAACGATGGTAGTCGCATTGACGAAAGGTCAACGTTGTTGAGAACCCACACGCCGCTCAGCGCAATCAGTCCGGCCATGATCACGCTGGGGAGCGTTCGCACCAGCACGCCGAGCAAGGCGGCGAAGGCGGCCAGGATCCTCTCTCCGGCTTCCCACAGCTCCCGTGCGACCCTGTAAAGTGCCCAAGCAATCCCACCTATAATGATGACAAGAAGGACCTGCTTCCACAGCGGCCAAGACTGCCAGTCAACCTGCAGCAGCGTGCTGATCTGAGCGACCGCCCACGTCCAGATCAGTTGCACAAACTTGAAGATCGCGGCGATGCCCTGCTTCAGAAACTCAATGAGCTGATTGAAAACTTGTTGCATTTGACGGCCTCCGACTGCCCACTACTCCGCATTGACTGTGGTCTCATACAGACAGACACGCGTACGTGACCACGACGCTTTCAGCGCACAGGGACACAAGCGCTAAACCGCTACCAGACTCGGAAAGTACCCACGCACCCGCCGGCTCATAATTCACCGCGAAACGGTGAACCCCGCGCGGTTTTGACATCCGAAATCCGTGATGTCATTGGCGCTCAGATATGCATGACGTCCGCATACAGAATTCGTGACTTGTTCCCGAGGCGTCGAGCATCTGGGCTGGCCGCCCAGCAGAGCCGCACGCGCCGCCGAGGAGCGCCCATCTATTGAGTAGTTTCCGAGTTTGTCCCCGCCGTTAGGCCGTCCCTATTTTCAGGGTGCGGCATTGGGCTACACTTGGCGCAATCGCAGTTTGCCAACGAACCCTCTGTCGGTAATTCGCCGCCGGGAACACGAGGCAGCCGTGCACAAGATCCGTGGACACGATTTGAAACAAAGCCGCGTGACCGCGCTGTTCGAAGATCGTGCGCTCTCGTTCATCTTAGCAAAGGGCGCGACACTGGAAGACCTTTCGGATTGCCTCGCCAATCTCGACCGGCAACACAGCGACAGACCGGTCGCAATCACTATCACATTCGGCTCTTCGTCGCGCCAAGCAGGTTCTCCGCTATATCAACCAGCATTTGAACAGGCGTCTCGGGACGTGGTCTAGGTGTCCACGCTGCCGCTTCAACGGCCCTAGCAAGTGTCTTGCGTTGCCCTCCACCAACCGGCTCTTTCAGCATGGACCGCATAGCACTGATGGCTCGGTGGACTAGGTTGCCGCTCGCGTCCTTGGCCTTGCTCCTGGCGTGCCTCATCTCGAACGCGGCACTGGCCGGCGAGCGCGAGGAAGTCGGCCTGGCGTCCTATTATTTCAGGGGTGGGAAAACTGCGTCGGGTGAGGCGTTTGACAAAAACGGGCTTACCGGCGCCCATCGGACTGTACCCTTCGGGACCAGAGTGCGCGTGACGATGCTCCAGACAGGCAAGCACGTGATCGTTCGGATCAATGACCGCGGGCCCTTTGCAAGAGGCCGCGTCATCGATGTTTCACGGCGCGCAGCCGAAATTCTCGGCATGGCTGGCGTCGGCCTGGCCCGAGTAAAAGTTGAAATCGTTCAGTGACCGACTCGAAGCTGGATGCAACTTCCCGTGCATCGAACCCTCTGTTTGGGCCTAGCGCCCGGTGAATTCAGACTGAGAAGAGTGAGCCGCCGGCGCTCTCTGGGAAGCAAGCGGCGGGCAGTTTGGGGGACACATTCCGTCGTAGCCGCTTCGGGGCTAGCGGTGTGTCACAATTAATCAGCGGCCGCGACACAAGCTGGACTAGTGATCATGAACCTGGATTGGTGATCATGCGGGCTGGTAAAGAAACAATACTCGGCGTTCAAACGACGTGCGTCGAGCGGTGCCGGAATGCGAAGTCCTTTGCGCGGCAACCTAATCCGCGCGGCAACGGAACGCGCACCTCCGGTGTGTTAGGGAGGCTCTCCCTGAACCGAGGAGGAGCTGAAACATGAGGGACTTGTTCCGCCGGTTGGCAGAGCGCACCGCACATGCCGTTGGGTCGCCCTGGGCCTTCCTGCTCGCGCTGCTCACAATCGCCGTATGGGGCGTGGCGGGTCCCTATTTCAAATACTCGGACACCTGGCAGCTCTTCATCAACACCGGCACGACGATCGTCACATTCCTGATGGTCTTCTTGATTCAGAACACGCAGAACCGCGAGACAAGAATTGTCACCCTGAAGCTCGATGAATTGTTGCGCGGCATTGAAGGGGCGAGAACCGGGCTGGTCAAGCTCGATCACATGGCCGATCGGGAGCTCGAAATCGTTCAGCAAGAGTTCACTCGGCTGCGCGACAAGTACGCTCCGCTGATCGATGACGATCTAGGGAACCTCTGAGCAACGCGGTCTTGCGATCGTCGGGGGCATTGAAGCGAGCTTTCCTCAGCGAAGTTCGTCGCCTGGACGGTGGCGTGGGGCCGTTTGGCCCCGCTGGCATCAGGCGGACGCAAGTGTCCTGCGGGCGAGGTACAGATTAGCGAGTGCCAGCAGCGAGAACACCTGTGCGCCATTCTTGACGATGCCGCGATAGCGCACCTTGCGGTAGCCGAACTGGCATTTCATGACGCGGAAGACGTGCTCGACCTTCGCACGCACGCTGCCGAAGCGACGATTGCGGGCACGCTGTCGGGCCGTCAGCTTGCGCCCCGGCTGCGCCTTCTCCTTCACCGCCCATTTGACACCGGCCTTTTCGGCTGCCCGTTTGCGCGTACCGCTGGCATAGCCCTTGTCGCCGTACACGGCGCGGTCGTCCTCGCGGATCAGGCGGTCCATCACCTTGGCGTCGTGGACGCTCCCCGTCGTCACGCCCGCGGTGTGCACGAGCCCGCTCTTCGCATCCACGCCGACGTGCGCCTTCATGCCGAAGTACCACTGGTTCCCCTTCTTGGCGGAACGCATCTCGCGGATCGCGCTTGCCCTCTCGGTTCTTCGTCGACGGCGAGGCCGCGATCAGCGTCGCGTCCACGATCGTGCCGCCGCGCAGCAGTGTGCCGCGTGCTTCCAGGTGCTCGGCGACGGCCGCGAACACGGCTTTCGTCAGATCATGCCGTTCGAGCAGGTGCCGGAAGTTGAGGATCGTCGTTTCGTCGGGGATCGCGTCGCGGCCGAGCTCCAGGCCACAGAACGAGCGCATGGACTGGATGTCGTAGAGCGCTTCCTCCGCGCCGGGATCGGACAGGTTGTACCACTGCTGCAGGCAATAGATGCGCAGCATGACAGCCAGCGGGAACGGCCGCCGACCGCCCTGCGGGCCCGTCTTGGGATAGTGCGGCTCGATCACGCCCTCGAAGAAGACCCCAAGACCCAACCAGAACAGACCACGACCTCCGCTGAGATCCTCCTTCTGGCTGGTGACTTGTCCAACGGCGTCAGGTTCGGGCTTTCTCGCCGTTTGGCTGATCGCTTCGCGCCTTGCTAGCCTCTCAAGTCTAGGACGAAGACCGCAAGGCCGAAGATCGACACGCCAAGCAAGAAAAACAGCGCGAGGCTGGCCGGACCAAGCAGGGCAGCCGTCGGTATAGCGAATGCACAGGCGCCTGCCGCTGCCAAGCACCAGTTGCTGAGTGAGAATTTCACGTTACCTCGTTCTCGTTATAGCGGCATGCGGCCCTGAGGACGAATAGGTTGGAGAACGCGCAAGGAGCGTTCTCAGTTCAGAACCCGGACGGTGCGCGAGCAGACCCTTAACTGTTGTCACCAGCAACGACATGCTCGCGGGCTTCTTGATGTGCACGCCTCCAAGGCACGGCCCGCGAGGGTGGTCGTAGCCGCTATAGGCGATGAATGGGATATTGCGCTCCTTCATGCGGTCGCAGATCTGCGAGCTGTCGCCATCACTCAGCGCATGATCCAGAATGGCGACGGACAAGTTAGGGTCCTCGACCCCGGCTAGGGCTTCTTTGAGAGTGCGGGCCCTCACGACCCACGCTCCTTCGTCCTCAAACGCGAGCGTCATATCGAGTGCAATGAGCGGCTCGTCCTCGGCGATGAGGACAAGGCGTCCTGCTAGCGGGCGGTCCATGCGTTCACCATTGGCGCTGCAAAGGCGCGGTTGTCGAAGGAGTGCGCCCTCGGGTCGGGGGCGACCCGAGGGCGCTAGTCATGGGATTAGCTGCCCTGAAGGAAACAGGGTGCCGGCGCTGCCCAACGGGGTGGGGCTTGCGCCTCCCAAAGACCGACCGGCAGGGGCGTCGGAGGGTCCGCGCCATACAAGCGCGTGCGCTAAGCGCCAACCAGACTCGGAAAATACCTATGACCGGCTCGCCAGCATTTGCAGCTTGCGATCGCGTGCGAGAAGGGCCCCGCGGCGAGTGAACGCTTGCTGCCCGCCACAGCTGCCACACTGCGGCGGGCTGACTACTATCGGCGGTTACGGGCGTCGACGCATCTGTCGCCGTTCCAATAACGATATGTGCCGCAGCCACCGGATCGACCGGGATAGTCCCCTTCAAACTCCGCCTCAGTGTTGTAGTGTCGTCTGGTGTAGTCATAGCCTCGAGGTCTGTATCGGTAGTCTGAATATCCATAAGCCCGCGGCCCAACATAGATTTCAACGCCTTGAGCTGAGGCGCTACCGCACCACGCCGTAACGCTGACGGTCGCTACGGCCAGGGAAAGAATAATCGTTCGACGCATGAGGCTTCTCCTAATGGTGTTCAAGCAGAGCCACTTGTTCAGGGATGTTCCGCGCGGAACACATTTTTCTGTGACCGATCGCCGTCCCGCGCGAATTGGTCTGGTCAATCGCTAAGCGCAGTACCATAGCGGACCGACGAGAATGCACCCGCGCGACTGCCAGTTGTGCGGACGATAGGCGTGGCGGCGATAGTGACTCGGCGCGCGATCGTAGCGCTGGCCAGGCGTATAGTTATGATCCCGCCCTTGGCGATGCGCACTGCGCCTGTCGCGGATCCCATCGCGGTCTTCGACCTGCACGGTGTCGGCCGGCATGACCGACTTGAGTTGCAATAGTGAGGATGCGGCCGGCCCTGCCGATGCGGACGTGGCCGCCAGGATCGACACGATGGCAAGTGGTGCGAGAGCTTTAAGCATGGAGAATTCTCCGTTGTGCGGCGCCTCACGAGAAGCGGCGCAATTCGTTGGTAGGGTCGTTGCGGGGGTGATGCACGCAGCGGGCTTCGTGACCGAAGCGAACCATCGCAGAGCAGCTACGAGTACGCTGAACTGATCTCGTTCTGCTGCCCGTAAACATGTAGGCACGCTGAGCCATCGCAGCGAGACTCGGAAAGTACCTAATGTCCGAGGGACTGAGTTCGCTGGTTGGCAGGACCGAAATACCTCGGCCGCGTATCGAACAAAATCGGGCCTATTCGCCTGCCATACGTGGCCGCGCGTTGATGGCATCCCGCTCGCGCAGCTGCTGCTCATCATACGCGATGTAATCGCGTGTTAAGGGGAGGGTATCGACCTGCTTCACCAGCTGAACCTGAAAGACGACGAGACCCTGATAGCGGAAGGCAGCTTCTGAACCGGCCAGATAGTACTCCCACATCCGGCAGAACCGTTCGTCGCGAATGGCGGCAGCCTTATCCCAATTGGCGAGGAACCGCTCGCGCCAGGCACGCAGGGTCTTTGCATAGTGCAACCGCAGGACTTCGATATCGGCAATGATAAGGCCTGAACGCTCGATGCCGTGTACCATCTCCGACAGTGCCGGAATGTAACCGCCGGGGAAGATATACTTGGCGATGAAGGGGTCCGTCGCCGTCGGCGGCTCCGAGCGCCCGATGGTGTGAATGACGGCAACACCGTCGTCTGCCAACAGTTGACCGATCTTCCTGAAATATGTGGCGTAATGATTGACGCCCACATGCTCGAACATGCCGACCGAGACGATCCGGTCGAAGCGGCCGGCAATCTTCCGGTAGTCCATGAGCTCGAAGCGCACGGACCGCTGCAGACCTTCCCTGGCGGCCCTCTGATTGGAGATGTTCAGTTGCTCCCTGCTGAGCGTCACGCCAGTGACGTCGGCGCCCATGGCCTTGGCAAGGTAGATTCCGAGCCCTCCCCAGCCCGACCCGATGTCGAGCACGCGCTGTCCCGGTGCAAGCGCGAGCTTGGCGGCGAGATGACGCTTCTTGGCGAGCTGCGCTGCGTCCAGACCCACGCCGTCTGCGAAATAGGCACAGGAGTACTGGCGGTCCCGATCAAGAAACAGATCGTAGATGGCGCCCTCGATATCGTAGTGGTGCGCCACGTTGCGCCGCGCACGAAAGGTAGGGTTGAACTGCATGATCCTGCGCATGATGAAGCGCGCAGCGTCGAAACCCGTAGTCCAACATGGCAGCGGCCGCCGGCGAACGTTGCTCGCCAGAAGGGCCAGCAGATCGTAGATCCGACCACGTTCCATCCTGAGCCGGCCGCTCATGTAGCCTTCGCCCAGAGCGAGTCGCGGATCAAGAATCAGTCGCCGTTCGAGCCATCTGTCGGCGATGCGGGCCAGGACCGGCGGGCCGGCGCCGTCGCCGTATCGGTGCGACCTTCCTCGCGCATCAACCAGCTCCAGGTTGCCCGCGCTGACAACCCGGCGCAGCACCAAGTCGAGCGGCCTGAACATGGCGCAACACCTGCAGCGTGCCGCGGTAGTCGCCCCTCAAGTAACCTCGACGCCTTTTCTCGCCACCATACCAACATGCTGCGTCCAGTGCCACATTGCTGCCGTGCTTTGCAGCAGAGCAGTCTCCTGGAGGCTGGTCAGGCCAGCTCGAGGAAGAGGCTTCATTCATATTGACTTCGCTCACCGCGAGTTCCAGCCTTGATGCCGCGAAGAGCGTGGATACGGCGTCCGCTCGGCCTACGTCTGTGCATGGAGTTTGCGACGAAATCCGAACCGGGATGGCGTCCAACTGCTGGGCTAATTTACTGTGCGCCCACTAGTCTTTGGGCGGCGTACCGCTCGGACTGAGCCGCTGGCGCCTTGACAGCGGTCTTACCAGAGGCCTTGCTCGTGGCGGCTGCAGCGTAGGCGCGGTGCCTGGCAAGCGCGTCTTCCTCCCAAGGAAGTCCTCCGCAGGTGCAGTCCTTGACGTACTGCGTCCGGTGCAGAAAGGCGGCGGGTAGGCTGCTGTACGGGCGGCCGTCGAGGGCAACCATTTTGTCCACATCCTCGCCCGGGTTGCGGTGGACGAAAAGGCGGGAACGGCCAGGGCACCTCTGCTCGCATTGCTTGGCATCGCCCGCGAACCGCTCGCGCCGAGTTCGAATAGCTGATTGGAAAATAGAAACCGTCGCAGAGCCTGACACAGAGCGTCCTATACGTGCCCCCGAGGCGCTTGAGTGTTGGCATCTCGCCCTCTGGGCGCATGCCCTTGAAGATGAGATCGAACCATTCGGCGGTGATGAGCATTTCGCCAGTGGTGGTCACCTGAGCTGGAGGGGCCGGGCCGCTGCTGGCCACTGCACGCGGCTCCGGGGTCGGAGGTTGATAGCTCAGGAGCGTTCCCCACGCTAACGCGATGGTTGTTGCTGCGAGGGTGAGACGCCCAAAGAAGCGGAGCATTGTGGCTACGAGCTCGAGTCGGGCTCACGGCGTGCAAAAAGCCGCGATCCCGACTTTCGCATCGCTTTGCTACTTGGTGACCGGCCCGCCTCGCATGTCTTCGATTTTCTGGCCGACCTTGTCTTTCAACTCGCGGGCCTCGTCCATGGCTTTGTGACCCATGTCGCTCGCCTGCTCCTTGGCGCGCATGTACACCGTCTTTTCAGTGGGCTGGAAAGCTTGGTGCCGTCTGGAGCTGCTCCTTGGAGTACGGTATCGTGACAACCCGCTTGCCCGTGCCGTCCGCCGTAAATGACAGCGAGCCAAACGGTATGGCGACGCTCTTCTCGCCCATTCCGAGGAAGCCGCCCACACCGATCACCGCTGTCGATATGCGGCCGGTCTTGTCGAACAGCAGATCGTTGATGTCGCCGATATTTTGGCCGGCTTGATTGATCACCGCCTGGCCGACAAATTGACTTGCCAGCCATTGGCCTTGCGGCTGTACCGTCACAAACGCGGTGGTTGTTTTTGTGCCGGCCTGAGGTGCCGTCTGAGCGAATCCAGCGGTGGACGCAAATATCGCGGCCGCAGCGAGCGCCGCGATGACAATGGTTTTCATAGTGACTCCTTGTGACGTGATTGCAGCGACATAGGGGGACCAGCGCCGCTACTGCGCGGCACGCGGCGACATAGGGGGACCAGCGCCTACTACAAACCAAACTCGGAAAGTACCCACGCCGCGCATCGCGATATTTGAAGGGCGCGACGGATTTTGCAGGCGCGCGTCGAAAACTGGCCGTCAAATCGGCGTTTACCAACGCCCCCGCCTCCCAAGCAGGCCTCCACCACGAGCTGCTCTGAGTACGAACAACAGGATGATAGCCCCGATAGTCGCATTCGCGATCGCCGCGACCATGCCCGCACCGAGGTGGACGCCGAGTTGGGGCAGCAGCCAGGCGCCGACGAACGCCCCGACTATTCCGATAACGAGATCGCCGACCAGTCCGAAGCCGGTGCCTCGCACGATTTGGCCGGCCAGCCATCCTGCAATGACGCCGACCACCAATATGATGAGGAGACCTTCATTGGACATGTGCATCTTGGCATGCTCCCAGCCGCAACTCTTTGCCTACACCGCAGATGAGGAACAGGGCCCTGGCGCGTAGGGGGTTGGCCAGCGCCCTCCCCGGTCAAGTAGGGCCGGAGGGGTCACAACCGACAGCAGGAAAGCCGCAGCGGGTCGTTCGTCATATACGCGCACGTGCTGGCCTCAGGCCAGCCTCGGAAAGTACCTATGACCGCCAAGGCGGGGGCTCCTTGCATCTGGTAGGAGCACGCTCAAGATCCTCCGGAAGATATCTCTGCGTGAGGTCTGAGTAGATTCCGTCTCTCCTCGTTTCATCTCCTTGAGCCTAGATATAGCGTGAGCCGAACCCCGTGGGTTTCAGGTGGTTACAGGAGAGCACTTGGACACCACGACACTTCTGCTCATAGTCATCGTAGCGATACTGCTCTTTGGCGGGGCTACTACGGCCGTCGGCGTTGGTTCTAGGCTACCGGTCTTCCTGCGAACCCGGGACCTGACTGGCCATCTCGCGCGCACCTCATCGCAGACGCTCGAACGATGCTTCCTCGCCGTTGTTTGTCTCTGTCCGCATGTTGTTTGCGGTGTCCGTCGCGGCGTTGCGAGCCACCCCAGAAGATCCAACCTTGAGCCGGCCCATGTTGAAGCAGGCACAATCGTCCAACTGTACTGGGGATGCACGCGACTGGACGCCCATTCTGGACCGCTATCGGGAACCTGATCACGTTCGCGCTGTGCTTGAGGTCTTGATCACGGCCGTACCGCTCGTGCTGCTCTGGACGTTGATGTGGGCAAGCCTCGGTTTGAGTTATTGCCTCACCCTGATCATCGCCGTGCCGGCTGCGGGCTTCCTCGTGCGTCTGTTCATGATCCAGCACGACTGCGGCGACGGCGCGTTCTTCCGCCGTCGGTGGGCGAACGACTGGCTAGGGCGCGCCATCGGTGTGGTGACCCTGACACCTTACGACCCTTGGCGACGCAGCCACGCCATCCATCACGCCAGTTCGGGCCATCTGGAACGTCGTGGCGTCGGTGACATCGACACGCTGACCGTGCGCGAATACCTCGGATTATCCCATTGGCGGCGGCTCGCCTATCGCCTTTACCGCCATCCCGCTGTGATGTTTGGTATTGGCCCGGCTTTCCTTTTCCTAGTGCAGCATAGGCTTCCCATTGGCGCGATGCGCGCGGGTTGGCGACCTTGGCTAACTACCATGGGCACTAACGAGGCGATTGGGTTGCTTGTCGTGACGACAATGTGGTTCGTCGGTGTCAGCGCCTTCATCCGCGTGCATCTGCCGATCACGCTGCTTGCCGCATCGATTGGAGTTTGGCTGTTCTACGTCCAACACCAATTCGAGGATACGTTCTGGGCCAAGGGCAGCTCATGGAGCCTCCATGAGGCAGCGCTGCATGGCAGCTCGCACTATGATCTGCCGGTTGTCATGCGCTGGTTCACGGCCAATATCGGCATTCACCATGTGCATCATCTGTGTAGCCGCATTCCCTACTATCGGCTGCCGCGCGTGCTGCGCGACCATCCCGAACTCACCAGCGGTGCCGGCCGGCTCACGCTCCTGCAAAGTCTTGGATGCGTGCGGCTCGCGCTTTGGGATGAAGCGCAGGAGCGATTGATATCCTTCCGCGAATTGCGGGTTTCGCAAGGTGTGCCGCTGAGGAAAGTCTAAGCAAATCTGGCGCCCACTTCCGACCTGGCGATGGGCAGAAGGGTGAACTCATGGTCATTTCCAATGAAGGCCTGATCGTTATGCTGGCGGTCGGTCTCGTTGCGGGCTGGCTCGCCGGACAACTTGAGCAGGGGGACGGGCTTCGGCATCATCGGTGCGTTCATCGGCGCCTGGTTGCTGCCTCAGCTGGGTATCCGCGTAGGCGCCGGGATTGTCAGCGCGATTGTCTCAGCCACCATCGGCGCCGCGGTCCTTCTGATCATCCTCAAAGTCGTCCCAAGGACGCTCTCGCGCAAATTCGAGCGCGACAAAAAGGCGATGTGATGCCTGGGAGCAATCAGAGCGGTGGCGGCCGCAAAGGCGGCGGGCCGTGGGGCCCAGGGTCTGGAGGATCGCAAAACAAATCCGATCTCGAAGAGATCCTGAAGCGCGGTCAGGGCAAACTCAAGCAGGTTATGCCTGGGGGCACAGGCATACCAGGCCCGGTTGTTTTGCTGCTGGCGGCGGTGTTAGCGGCTGTCCTTGCTTTCTACGCCTTCACCTTCCACGTGAATCCGGACGAATTGGGCGTCGTCATGCGCTTCGGCAAAGTCGCCCGCCAGGAACCGCCCGGCCTGCACTTCCGCATGCCCTATCCGATCGATGAGGTGCGCCTGCCGAAAGTGACCCAGCAGAACATCATCGAAATCGGCATGCGGTCGAGCGGGGCGACACGCACCGTCGCCGGCAGTGTGAACTCGGTGCGGGAGGAGAGCCTGATGCTGACCGGCGACGAGAACATTGTCGAAATCTACTTCGTCGTCTTTTGGCGCATCCAGGATCCGCTGAAATACCTCTTCAATATCCAGAACCCAGAAGGCACCGTGAAGGCCGTCGCCGAGAGCGCCATGCGCGACGTCGTAGGCCAGTCAAATATCCAGCCGATCCTGACGGGCGCGCGCCAGCAGACCGAGCAGGCAGTGCAGAAGCTCATGCAGGGCGTGCTCGACAAGTATGGCTCCGGCATCCGCGTCGATCAGGTGCAGCTGCAAAAAATTGACCCGCCGACCCAGGTCATCGACGCGTTTCGCGATGTGCAAGCGGCGGCCGCCGACAAGGAGAAGCTGCAGAATGACGCATTCACCTATGCCAGCCGCGTCGTTCCCGAGGCCCGCGGCGAAGCCGAGCGCATCCTGCAGGGCGCCAAAGGCTATCAGTTGCAGACGGTCGCGGAAGCGGTCGGGCAAACGGCGCGCTTCCTGAAGGTCCAGGAGGAATACAAGAAGGCGCCCGACGTGACACGCACGCGCATGTACCTGGAGACCATGGAGCGCGTACTCGGCAGCGCCGACATGATCATCATCGACAGCAAGAGCGGTCGGGGCGTCGTGCCATTCCTATCGCTCGACCAGCCGCACAAGCGCAAAGAAGCGGGCAATTGATTTCCCGTTCGCAACCGTCATCGAATGACAGCAACGCCCGAGTGGCCTCGGTGTTTCGGACGGAGCGTGGAGACCCCCTCGGGCGTGGGAGTGCGCAGCATGATTGACAGTGGTGCAAGCCTGATCGAGGGATCGATTAGAAAAGATCTAGTCCTCGCATCCGAGACGGGGAGTCTGCGACGCCTACTTGAGGCATCCGGGCTTGCATTTCGTGTCTTGTCGCTGAACCTCGAGGACAACACAACAAATCAAGCGCTACTCGAGACTTTAGGGGAGGCAGATCCCGCCGATGTGGCTGAGCTGCTTGCACGAACAAGGATCGAGGAGGCAAATGCGCGTGTTCCTGGAGCGCTCATCATTGGAGCCCATCAAGTTGTTTCACTCGACGGAAAGGTGTTGGAAAAGCCTACGACTGTTGACGCTGCCCGCGACAGATTGTTTCAACTTCGAGGCAAGACACATCAGCTTCACTCGGCAGTCGCGCTAGCCGAGGACGGTAACATCACCTGGACCCACATAGAGACGGCTCAGCTGACGATGAGGTCGTTCTCGGCCCAATTCGTAGGTCACTATCTTGCTGCTACCGGCCCGCAAGTTTGCGAATCGCCAGGCGCTTATCAGCTAGACGGCGTCGGCCTTCAACTTTTCGATCGGATTCAAGGGGACTATTTGACGACGCTCGGAGCGCCCATCTTTCTCTTGTTTGCGCGCCTCCGCGAGATCGGGTTCATGGCTTCCTAGTGCGTGAAGCTGCCGGTGTCCGGTTCCTAGCCTTTCTTCGCGCACCGAGCGGTGTCCTGGTGTTGCTAAAACCACAAGAAACTCGGGATTCAGCCTCTTGCGTCCGGTTGGCGGGAGCCCCAGCCGAACATGCGTCCGATCCGGGCCGGCAGAGCGCGTGCGCCCTGGGCCAGCCGTTCCATGTAGATGTAGAGCACCGGCGTCATGTAGAGCGTCAGCACCTGCGACACCAGCAGGCCGCCGACCACGGCCACGCCCAGCGGCTGGCGCAACTCCGCGCCGGCGCCGATGCCGAGCGCGATCGGCAGCACGCCGAACAGCGCGGCCAGCGTCGTCATCATGATCGGTCGGAAGCGCAGCAGGGCGGCCTCGTAGATCGCGGTCGCGCGGGTCCTTGCCCTCGCGCTGCGTGGTCAGCGCGACGTCGATCATCATGATGGCGTTCTTCTTGACGATGCCGATCAGCATCAGCAGCCCGATCACCGCGATCAGGCTCAGATCCATGCCGAACAGCCGCAGCGCCAGCAGCGCGCCGACCACGGCCGACGGCAGGCCGGTCAGGATGGTGAAGGGATGGATGTAGCTCTCGTAGAGGATGCCGAGCACGATGTAGATCGTCACCACCGCGGCGATCAGCAGGATGCCCTGGTTGGCGAGCGAATCCTGGAAGGTCTTGGCGTTGCCGGCGAAGGTGGTGGTGATGGTGCGGCGGCACCTTCAGCTCGCGCCTTCAGTTGCTCGATCCGCGCCACCGCATCGCCGAGCGAGACGCCCGGCGGCAGGTTGAACGAGATCGTGACCGCGGGAAGCTGCCCGAGCTGGTTGATGGTGAGCGAGCCCGCCGTGCGCTCGACGCGCGCGAAGGCGCCGATCGGCACCAGCTTGCCGGCTGCATTGCGAATGCGGACGTCCGGCAGCTCCGCGGTGGTCCAGTTGATCTTGTCGGTGAACTCCATCACCACGTAGAAGCTGTCGCCGGTGCCGTAGATGGTCGAGACCTGCCGGCTGCCGAAGCCGGAATAGAGCGTCGAGCGCAGCTGCTCCGCCGAGATGCCGAGCGAGCTCGCCTTGTCCTTGTCGACGATCAGCGTCGCCTGCGTCGCGTTGATCTGCAGATCGCTGTTGACGTCGGTGAAGTGCGGGTCGCGGCTCATGGCGTCCGCCATCTTCTGCGACCACTCGTAGAGCTGCGCGCCGGTCGAGGCTCTGCATCACGAACTGGTACTCGGCTCGGCTCGAGCGTCCGCCGATGCGCAGGTTCTGCACCGGCGTCGCATAGGTGCTGATGCCGGGAATGCGGGCCGTGTCGCGCCGCAGGTCGGCGAGCACCTTCTGCAGCGCCGGGCGCTCGGTCGCGCGGCTTGAGCTCGACGAACAGGCGGCCGTTGTTGAGGCCCGAGCTGCCTCCGTCGCGCCGACGATCGAGGCGACGTTGGCGACGTGCGGCGAGCGCCGGAACGCGTCCGCGACCTGCTGCTGCAGCTCCACCATGGCCTCGAACGAGATGTCCTGCCGCGCCTCGGTCGAGACCGAGAGCTGGCCGATGTCCTCCTGCGGGAAGAAGCCCTTGGGCGTCGCGAACACGAGCCAGGCCGTGCCGAGCAAGCGTGGCGAAGAAGACCACGAGCATCATCGGCTGGTGCCGCAGGCTGTACTTGCAGGCTGCGGTCGTAGCCGCGCAGCACGGCATCGAAGCCGCGCTCGAACAGCGACGCTCCAGCGCGCCTGCTGTCTCGTCCTTCTCCGGCTTGCGCAGGATCTTGGCGGCCAGCATCGGCGTCAGCGTCAGCGACACGAACGCCGAGGCGGCAGATCGCCACGGTCACCACGACGGCGAACTCGTTGAAGATGCGGCCGATGATGCCGCCCATCAGCAGCACCGGAATGAACACGGCGACCAGCGAGACCGTGATCGACATGATGGTGAAGCCGATCTCGCGGCTGCCCTTGAGGGCGGCCTCGAACGGCGCCGAGGCCGTCCTCCTCCATGTGCCGATAGATGTTCTCGAGCATGACGATGGCATCGTCGACCACGAGGCCGACCGCCAGCGTCAGGCCGAGCAGCGAAATGTTGTCGATGCTGAAATTGAGCAGATACATCGCGCCGAGCGTGGCGATCAGCGAGATCGGCACCGCCAGCGCCGGAATGATGGTGGCGGTGACGCCGCCGCAGGAACAGGAAGATCACCAGGATGACGAGCGCGATCGTCAGCAGCAGCGTGAGCTGCACGTCGTGGACGGCGTCGCGGATCGAGATCGAGCGATCGTTGAGCACGTGCAGGGTCGTTGCGCGCGGCAGCTGCTCGTCGAAGCTCGGCAGCAGCGCCTTGACGCGATTGACCACCTCCACCGTGTTGGCTTCGGGCTGGCGGTAGACCGCCGAGCATGATCGCGCGCGTGCCGTTGTACCAGCTCGCGGTCTGATTGTCCTCGACCGAATCCGTCACGACGGCCAGGTCGCCGAGGCGCACCGGCCGGTCGTTGCGCGTCGCGACGATGATGTTGCGGAACTGCTCGCCGTTGGACAGTTCGGTCTGCGCCTGGATGGTCAGCGACTGCTTGCAGGTTCTTGCAGCGTGCCGACCGGCGTGTTGGCATTGGCGGCCGCGACCGCCGCCTGGACCTCGTCGACGCCGATGCCGCGCGCCGCCAGCGCATCGGGATCGAGCTGCACCCGGACGGCATATTTCTGGCTGCCGAAGATCTGCACCTGCGCCACGCCGTCGATGGTCGACAGCGCCGGCGAGATCACCTGCTGCGCGAAGGCGTCCATCTCCGGCAGCGGCGCGATGTCGCTGCTCAGCGTCAGGATCAGGATCGGCGCATCGGCCGGGTTGACCTTGCGATAGCTCGGCGGCTCGGTCATTTCGCTCGGCAGCTGGCGCTGCACGCGCGCGATCGCCGACTGCACGTCGGCCGCGGCGCTGTCGATGTCGCGGTTGAGATTGAACTGGATGGCGATCGAGGTCGAGCCCTGCGCGCTGGTGGCGCTGATCGTGTCGATGCCGGCGATGGTCGAGAACTGCTTGATGAGCGGCGTCGCCACCGCGTTCGCCATCGTGTCGGGCGAGGCGCCCGGCAGGGAGGCCGACACGTTGATGACGGGAAACTCGGTGCGCGGCAGCGCCGCCACGGGCAGGAACAGGTAGGCGAAGATGCCGCCGTCACCAGCGCGGCCGACATCAGCGTCGTCGCGACCGGATGGCGGATGCAGAACTCCGAGATGTTCATTGCGCAGCCTTGCCGTCTGCAGCGCTGCTCTGGCGATCCTTGGCGCTTGTCGCCGACCGGGCTGCTGCCGTCGGCGGCGGCTCTCGGCGACGCGCGCGCCGTTGGCCAGGCGCATCTGGCCCTCGACGATGACCCGCTCGCCCGTCTGTCACGCCCGACGTCAGCGCGGCGCGATCGCCTTCGATGCCGACGAGCTCGACGTTGCGCATCTCGACCGTCTGGTCGTCCTTGGCGACGAACACGAACGGACCCTTCTGGCCGCTCTGGATGGCCACGGCCGGGATCATCACGGTCTTGGGCCGGACATCGAGATCGATCTCGACGTCGACGTACATCCCCGGCCACAGCTCGAGATTGTCGTTGGCGAATTTGGCCTTGGCGGCGATGGTGCCGGACGTCGGGTCGACGCTGCTGTCGACGAAATCGAGCGCGCCGGTCGCGAGCGGCGTGCTCGAGCCCGGCGTGTAGACCCGCACGGCCGCCGGCGGGACGCCGCGGACGCCTTGCGCAAGGCAGCCAGATCGCGCTCGGGCAGCGTGAAGCCGACGCGGATGGGCTGGATCTGGGTGATCGTCACCAGGCCGGTCGGCATCGTTGACGCCGACGAGATTGCCCGGCGTCACGCGGATGGCGCCGACGCGGCCGGTGATCGGCGCCTCGAGCTTGGCGTATCCGAGCTTCAGACGGTCGGCCTGCAGCACCGCCTGGTCGGCCTCGACCGTCTGCTGGGCCGCCTTGTAGACTGCGGTCGCCTGATCGAGCTGCTGTCTGCGGCGCGACCTTCTTGTCGATCAGCTCCTGCTTGCGCCCCAGGTCGGCCTCGGCCTGCGTCGAGCGCTGCGTTGTCCTTTGCAAGCTGTGCCTCGTCGCGGGCGATCAACGCCTGGATCTCGCGATCGTCCAGGGTGAACAGGAGATCGCCCTTCTTGACGAGCTGGCCGTCGACTGACGTGCTGCTCCAGCACCTGGCTGTCGATGCGCGACTTCACCACCACGATCGCGGGCGATTCCAGAATGCCGATGGTGCGCCGGCGAATGCCGAAATCCTCGAGCTGAGCCTTGGCGGTGATCACCGGCACAACTCGACTGGCGGAAGCACCCTTGCGCGTCGTGCCGTGATCCGAAGCCAGGTCCGGGGACGTGGATGACGGACCATAAGCGCGATAGACGATAGCGGCGACAACGACCAGACCCAAGAGCGCCGCGGCCCGGGCGAAGCCTACCCTCCTCACGTTGCGTTCCTCCGGGTAGGTGCCATCGCCGTCCCTGCACTCCAGTAACGTTCCAGCCAAAGCTCAAGTTCCGCGACATCACTGAACAAGCAGGATGTCGAAACGATCGAAGAAACACGTACCACCACGCACCAAGCTGTCGGGTCTGCTCCCACCACCGGCTCTTTCTGGCCGTCCACCTGAACCTCAACTTCCCCCGGCGCCAACAACCTGGTCGTCGGCGGATGGCATTAACGATGCTCCTCAATGCGTGTGGAAACCTACCAACGGGTCAAGCCGCTCGCCTAAATCCCTATCCTTGTCGAAGCCGGTCTAATGGAGTTCTAGGCCCCCGAGCCAGCATCAGTTCAACGCGGGAGAGCAGCAGCCACCTGCTCTCCCAGCACCACATTTCAAACTGAGGATATGGGCCCGCTGCGCCGCGCGAGACATGGATCGGCTTCGATCTGGGCGGCTCAGGCAACCCTCCGGCGCACGAAGCTGATAAGGAGGAGTAGAACGATTGCGCCAACGGTAGCCGAGACGATCTGCCCGGTGAAATTGCCACCTGGGAACAGTCCCAGCTCCGGCAGTAGCCATCCACCAATGACAGCACCGACGATGCCGACTACGACGTTGCCGACGACTCCAAATCCGTACCCCTTGACAATGATCCCTGCCAAGAAGCCTGCGATCGCACCGATGAGTAACAAGATCACCAGAGGTTCAACTTGCATGCATATTCTCCTGCGTTGCTCAGTGCCACATTTCGTCTGTTCTCTCGCGTCTCGCGGCCGAAGCGGACGATTGCGTGATCCGACCCCGCGCTGATCAACGGCAAGGCGCCGGATGGGACAGCTACCTGGAGGAATGTGGCGACGCCAGATACGGAATATGCTCAGTGTTGATTGGCAGAATGGTGTACCCGGCTGCCGAAGGTTCGTGCCGATAGGCCCGCGAGTATCAGGAGCGAGGCGAGTTCCGCCGAGAGGTGACGTCCGTAAGAGGAGATGACGGAACGCCAGGGACCTTGGTGGCGTTCCGGACTTTGTTGCGCTTCAGTGCCACGGACCGAAACCGCTCATTCCGAGATCACTTTCGCAATCTCGTAGGCGGCGGGATCGACGATCACGACATCGTCCTCCACCACGATGTAGCGAAAGGACGCAATCTGCGGAACCTGCGCTATGAGGGCATCGGGGAAGGCGAAGAGCTGGACGCTGCGCGGGATTTCAGCGCCGAGGGCAAGGCGGATGCGCAACTGCGTTCGCATACCATCCTTGGGCACGCTCGCGTAGATCAGACGCATCTCCTCGGGTGAGAGTGCAAGGGCCAGCGGTGGCGCAGCGGGGAGCGGGCCGGCGGTCTCGATCGAGTCGTCGATCATGTCCACGATGGCGTAGGTGTCAGGGTCCACCACGCAGATCGTGTCGTCGACCACGATGTAGCTGTACGCGGCATAGAGCGGAGCAAGAGCGATCAGCGCCGGCGTGAACCGATGCAGGCGATGGCGCCGCGGCACGTGGTTACCCACGGCCAGGGCAATGCCCAGCCGATTGCGGGCAATGCGCTCCACCTTGCCCTGCCGGAAAAGCCCTCGGTGGACCTCGCGGCGCTGCTGGTCGGTGGCGTGGACACGGGCCGCGGTGGGCTGTGCGTGCGGCTCGCCCTTGGCGGCGGCGTCTGGGCGACGCTGGTCCTTCTCGACGTGCTTCGGGCCGACCGTGGCGGCGGGCTTGGCCTGGCGCTGGCGCACTTGGTCCTGCGCGCGCTTGTCTTGCGCCTGGCGGCTCTGCTGGTCGATCTTGCGGTCCACGGGCTGACCTTGCTGAGCGCGCTTGCGCTCGGCCGGCTGGCGCGGCTCCGCCTGAGCTGCAGCCCGCGGTTGCGGGCGGCTGCGCTGGGCAGCAGCAGGAAGCTTTGATGGCGCACGAGCAGCCGGCCTGTCCGCCTGCCGCGCGGCTCTGCGGGCTGGCGTGGCACGAGCAGTCGGCCTGTCTGCTTGCCGCGCGGCTCTGGGAGCCGGTGCGGCACGAGCAGCCGGCCTGTCTGGCTGCCGCGCGGCTCTGGGAGCTGGCGCGGCTCTCGGTTGTTTTGCATCTCGCTTGGCCGCGGGCCGCTCACCTTTTTCGGGGGCCTGGGCGATGCCCATCGAACTCACGCCCGCGAGAGCGACAGCTCCGGCAAGCCCGGCAAGTACTCGATTCATGGGATGAACTCCTTCGACATTCGGGTTGTGGTCTAAGTTTGCCCCGTCGGTAACGCGACCCGGGTCGGGGACCGAGGTCGCTGATCATGGGTTGTCTGCCTTGGACCAAGGCGCTGGCGCTGCCTGACGGGGAAGGGGGTGGGCAAGCGCCTCCCAAAGGGACCAAACGGGAGGGAAACCCGGAGGGCCGCAGCTACGAAAGCAGCAGCGCTAAACACGCGCCAGACTCGGAAAGTACCTAATGTCGGCGACATTCGCGGTCTCTTGGGACCAGGGCGCGAACGCAGCACGGCAAAGCCGGTTGCGATCATACTCGATGCGCTGAGAAGATGAGCGGACGGCGCCGACGCGCAAGCCCCGTTCGTAGACGGATGGTTGGGCTTGGTCCGTCGTCAGTTTCGGGGGTTGCGTCCGCACGCGATCTTGAGAGCGGGATCGGAGATCCGCGAAATGTCGTCGGGGGTGGCTTCCGGCGGAGATGTGCTCCCACCATTAGCGGGCTGATTCTCGTTTGGTGGTTTGGTCGAGGAAAGCGGGTCGAGGGCTGCTCCTGCTCATCGATATGTTCCCGCAAGGAAAACACCGTCATCCTGGATGCCGATCCTGAGCCCGCCCCTGGCGGTCTTCACGACGCGCACGAACATTTTCACCCGACTGCCCATTCGGGTACTTGCCGTGTTCTGAGGGGGATTTGTGCCGGTTGCTTGACGGGGCTCGCTCGCGCGCACGATGCGCTGCAGAATTCCCCACCCGGATCATGACCAGGCCGCGGCGCGCTCGTTTCGGCACGTTCCAGGCGGACGATGTGCGGCGCCAGCAGCAGCTCGGCGGCGCCCGCTGCACCCTGACCGAACCATAATGATGCCCGGTCGGCAGAATGAGTACTTTCCAGAGTCTGTCGACGCCGGTGCACGACGCCTAAAGTGAAATGATGGCCTGAAATCTCGCTGAAAGACGAACGCTATGGGAGTTCCTTCGCAACTTAAGCCTGCCCTTTGGGGTGCAGTCGGCGGAGCAGCCGCGCTTGCAATCATAGGGTTCACATGGGGTGGCTGGGTAACCGGCAGCAAGGCGGACGTGTTGGCGCGACAGCAAGTGCAGGCCGCGCTCGTTGAGGTGCTGACGCCAATCTGCGTGGACAAATTCAACAGAGCTGCGGACGCGCGAACAAAACTGGTGGAACTGAAGAAGATCAGCTCGTCGCTGGATCGTGAGCGCTTCGTAAGAGAGAACGATTGGGCAAAATTCGGCAAGGAATCAAACAGCCGAGTCGTGGACGCCTGTGCAGATGAACTCTACAAACTGTGATCCGCGGATGATCTTGAACTTTTGGATCCGAGCTTGGGTGATAACGGGAGTGATACATGGCTCGTGCCCCGCAATTTGAGTTTCCGGCGCAAATGCGCGAGCTGGCTGAAAGGAACGTGGAGCAGGCGCGAGCCGCCTGCGGCCAATTCATGGATGCGGCCCGCAAGGCACACGACATGATAGGCGCCATGGTGCCCGAGAACCCGCTGACAGCGGGCCTGAAGCAGGTCCAGGAACGGACGATGAGATTCACTCAGCAGAACATGGATGCAAGCTATTCCCTGGCGGCCGAACTCGCCAAGGCAAAGGATTTTGAGGAGATGCTAGAAATCCAAAGTCGCCATGCGCAGGTGCAAATGGCAGCCTATTCGACGCAAGCGCAGGAGCTTGGCCGACTGATGGCAGATGCGGTCCGGAACGGCCAGACGAAAGGGTGACGGCCACTTGCCGTTCGGAAGCCGGCGAGGCTCCGATGCGACGGCAATCCTCACTCTCGCCACACTACTCGAAGGCGCGCGCCCTCGCCGGGCTGCCGCAAAGGCCAAGGAGTTCGGGCTCAGGGTCACAAATTCCCGTCGATGCAAGGACCGCGGCCCCCTGCAACTCGCGCGACCAATGGTGCGACGGTGCGCACGCCTCGATCCCGATCAGATAAGGCGGAAGCTTCTTGAAGAATGGCCGAACCTGTCGGCGTTTCAATTGCCGTCGAATGACGACGTCGCCTCGACAATCAACGCCTTGGACCTGAAACAGAGACTTGGCAATGTCCAAGCCGATGGTGACCGCGTGCATGCGTGGCTCCTCCGAATCGTGGTCACCTCAACAGCAACCACGTCATTGGCGCTCTCGCGCCGATGGAGGAGGTCGCGGTAGGGACGGAGATTGCTCTCCGCCCCCCGCACAGATCCCGGCGGGCGCTGCTAACGCACCGGGCTCCCACCTTGGATGGTGACGAGGAACCGTTTCTCGGGCCACGGATGCAGGATGCGTGGGAATGGCAGATACCGGTCGGCGATCGTCTTCATCCGGCGCCACGTCAACCGACGGCGCTGGCTGCGACGCATGAGGGCGCCGTGCCAGCGGTCGATCATGTGATGCCGGAATGCTGAGAGCGCCGAGCCGCTCATCGGCACAGCATAGTAGGCCATCCAGCCACGCAGGACCTGAGCAAGCCATTGGCCTTGCCCATCGATCCCATCGTGACGGGTTGCCATGAGCTGCTCCTTGATCTCTCGAAGCTTGGTTCGCATGCGCTTGGCCATCGGCTTCCTCCCGAGCACGAAGCCGCTGCCATCCCGCCGGGTTGCGCAATAATGCGTGAACCCGAGGAAATCGAACGTCTCCGGCTTGCCGAGGCCCCGAGCGCGGCGGTTCGCGATTGCGGACCGACCGAACTCGATGAGCCGCGTCTTGTCGGGATGAAGGTTCAGTCCAAAGCGAGCGAGCCTCGCCTTGAGATCGGCAAGGAATTGCTCTGCCTCGTGCCGGTGCTCGAAGCCGACGATAGAGTCGTCCGCGTAACGCACGACGATCACGTCGCCGGTGGCGCATCGCTGCCGCCACTGGTGGACCCATTGATCATAGACGTGATGGAGGTAGATGTTCGCCAGGAGCGGGCTGATGACCGCGCCCTGTGGCGTCCCTTCACCTGTCTCGATCAGGCGCCCGTCTTCGAGCACACCTGCTGTCAGCCACTTGCAGATCAGCCGGATGATCCGTCGGTCGCCAATCCGATGCTCGACGAAGCGGATCAGCCAATCCCGGCTGACCTTGTCGAAAAAGGATTGAACGTCGCAATCGAGCACCCAGTTGATCCGCTTCTTCCCAATCCCGAACGCGAGCGCGTCCAGCGCTTGGTGCTGGTTGCGCTTCGGTCGGAACCCGTAGCTGAAGCCCAGGAACTCCGCCTCGTAGATCGGCGTCAGGATCGCAACCACCGCAGCCTGGACGATCTTGTCCTCCAGCGCGGCGATGCCGAGCGGCCGCTGTCTGCCGTCCGCCTTCGGGATGTATCTCCTCCGCGACGGCAGCGCTCGATACGCTCCTGTGTGGACGCGAGCATGCAGGTCTACGAGGTTCGCCTCGAGGGTCTCCGCATACTCGGTCCACGTCATCTCGTCGACACCCGGCGCAGCGGACTTCTTCAGACCGAAGAAGCTCGCCCGCAGAACATCGACGTCGATGTGATGCAAGAGCGCCGTCAGCTTGCCCTGTCTGTTCCTGGTGACGGCTTCTCGTATGCGGGCCTGCGCCTGTGACACGGCCTCCCGGCTCTGCGTCCGGACCGTGCTTTGCAGATCCGCATTCTCCTTGGCCCCGCCCCTTCGCTCCACGGGCTCCGCAGCGGTCGAAACCGCCTTGTTCGCTCGCTTCCTCGCTACCTCGGGCAGGTCCGACTTCTCCATCGCGCTCATCGTCGGCTACGGCCTCCGGCCTTCCCGACAACGTCCCGGCCACGACTGGCGGGGACGGCGATGGAGATCTCCCGGTTCCCGTGCAAAAGGCTTCTGCGCATGCCAGGGTCTACGACGACGCGGGGCCGGCATGTGTCTTGCGATATCGACACGAGCCGTGTTGCCTTCTGTGGGACGGAAAACATCGGCACCCCGAACTTGTCTTACGCCGCTCAATACCTCGCCTGCGCACTCCCCTGTGAACGCTTCGCGTCTGCCCTCGCGGACAGCCCGTGCATCACTCGGGGCCGGTGTGGCTCGCTACGCCTTCACCGTGACGGACTTCCACCGTCTACCTTCTGCCGGTCTCCCGGCGCACCCGTCCACAGCATCAGATGCTGACATTGGGCCGGCAATCAGTGCGGAGATCTACGGACGCCTAACGGAAGCCTGCTACAATTCAGGGCGTTGCGGATAGAACGATCGGAACTGCTCGAATGGACGCGGGCCACAGGCGACGCCCGACGAGCCTTCGTGGCCGTTGGTCGCGATCTGCATTGTCGGTGTGATGTTGACGACAGGCCCGACTCGGAAAGTAACTATCAGGTAGGCATGTCCTTCTGAACTAGTAGAAAGCGAGCACGCCCAGCAGTACGCCAACGTGAAGGCCGACGAATACGCTGATGCGCAGCGAGAGCGAGAAGGGCCTAAACATGTGTCGTCCACCGGGTCTGGCTGCCATCTTGCTTACCGCAGCCTTGCTACTGGCTCGCGGATGGTGGCCGTGCCGGACAGGCCATCATCGCGTAGCCAATAGACGATTGCGCCGACATGTTGGAGCTTGAAGCAATATCTCTTTGCGCCGAGCCAACGGTACCAACGCTGGCAAAGACTATCGTCGACGATCCACCATCGGCCCCGGTCTCTCTCCGTCCCCAGGCTTGCGACAAACGCAGGCGTGCGACCTGTCATCGTGCCATTGTTCTTGTAGCGAATGGGAAATGAGCCGATCGTCGTTGCAATGAGCACGGTCCGCCCGGACACGGCCTGTCGCAAGGCCTCTCCCTTCAGCTTGGAGGGTTCAGCCAGTGCACCGCCCGCCAAACCGAACGGGACAACGAGCAACACAAACAAGAGCGGCAACATCGCCGCATCTTTGCGGATCATCCGGGGCGGCTTGTCGCGCGAGAACTTGGCGCTCATGGGTGTTCTCCTTCAGGAGACGCGCTAGTCCCGCCTCACGAGGTACGCTCCGGCTTGACGGAGATCAGCCTCTCGATGGCGTGCACTTTGCGGTCGACGAACAGGACGTTGGGAATCTCGATCGTTGCCCCGCGCTCACCCGCCGCTGTCGCCTTTAGGTCACCGGCACCGAGACCCAGCACCGTTCGGAAGAAATCCGAGCTATGCTTTTGGAATCGCAAGCCGTTGGTGTCGAAGCTCTCGGCGCCGCCGCCGATAAGGTGCTCCTCGGTCATCTGCCCCGGGCGTACGCGCCAATAGGTCAGCCGGTCGAACACGAAGAACATCATCAGCCAAATAATGAGCAGACCCGAAGAAAACACGACATAGAAGCCGGTGTTCATATGCACCGACAGGTACGGGATCAGCCTGGCGATATCATCCCACCAGCCGAACCAGGCCAGCAGCACAGCGACAAAAGCGACAGTGAGCAATGCGACGACCGAGTTGATGCCGCGGAGCCGGACGTTGGTGAAGACAATCAACAGCAGCAGGATCGACAGGTAGGTGAGACCAAGCGCCGAGCTCGGCTGGCCGCCTTCGGCGCTTGGCAGGAATTTTTCCTGCCCGGCGTTGAGAACCGCGATGACAAAGCCGAAGACCCACGCCGGCCACCAGTAGAGAAGGGTCGAGTGGCTATAGATGTTGACCTCTTGCAGAGCGGCCGGATGGGGCGACGCTACGACGGGCGCGGCATCCGTATGGTCGATCATGAGCTGTTGCGTCATGGCTTGGTTTGCTTTGCGATTGAGTTCGGACCGGGCGATTTGGAGTACTTCTTCCACAAGAGGCCCGCCAGCCTTTGATCCCGGGAGTTTGGCGAAGCCACCACGTCAATTCGTAACCAACTCCGTTGGCTGTTGCCTTCTTGGCTACTGCGGGACCAACTCGTCTCTACGGCGCTCTTCCGCCGCTCTGGAAGAGCCCTCTGGTCGAGACGCGTGTGATATTTGACCCTACGGGTTCACGACCGCTGCAGGCAGCCTCGGAAACTACTCAGTTTCGGCCACTCCTTGGCAGAGAGGTCTACCTGAGCAAGAAACCTTAGGACCGCATCCCGTTCTCGCCGGCGAGAATGCGGTCACGCTCCGCCTGCTGCGTGCGGCAGGTCGAAGTCGACGAGTTGATCGTGGCGACCGGATCCCGTCCGGACCTCTCCTTTCTGCGCTAGCTGCGCATCTCGCTCGACGCTGCCCTGGAGTGCCCACCACCCTGGCGCCGCCGATCGATCCCAATCTGCACAGCCGCGGTACGGTGCGTCCGCATGGCGCACGCGAGCTGGCGCAACCCGAGCCCGGTTTCTGCTTCGCCGGCATGAAGTCTTACGGCCGCGCGCCGACGTTCCTGACCATTGACCGGCTATAAGCAGGTGCGCTCGATCATTGCCGACATCGCCGGTGACAAGGAGGCGGCCGAGCGGGTCGATCTGGTCTGCCGGAGACCGGCGTCTGCAGCTGCACCACCAGCGATGCCGCGGTGGCCACTGGCGCCGGCGCCGCAGTCGGTGTCGAACGAAATGCGGTGCTGGCGGGGCATCCAAACCCCCGGCGCCAAGGTGCGTTTGATCCATGAGAACGAAGACGCGATCCGCAAAGGCGTGTGTTGGTTCAGACTCGGAAGAACCTGACGTGCCGCAGGCATGTCCGGTTCAGAAACTGGCAACTCAGCTGAACGGTGAGGTGGTGCCTTGCGTCACGAGCATCGCCGGTCCACACGGCGCTGCGCAACTGTACTGGAGATGAAGGAGGGCCCTTCGGGTTCGGCGATCAGGTCGCTGATCCCAAGCCACCGCGAGCGGCTGTGGTCAAAAGCCACGGTCGTGAGCGTCGCGGAAACGTCGGGACCATGATCCCGGCAGGCACGGTCGAGAGAGGCGAGCGCAAGCGAACCGCTGCAGAAGCGTCGAAATTCACATAGACGATGTCGAAACCGGGGGCTGGCACTACCTCCGGGATCAGCTCGGAGGATGTCCTGATACCGACCGAGCGGCATCCGGCGTGTAGGCGGCGCGAAGCTCGACCAGGCTTTGGTACGGAACGTGAGAACCTGGCCGGCGATGCCAAGGGAAAAGACACAAGCGGCTCCGACCGCGAGGCCGAAAGTACCGAAGCGCCGGAGAGTGGCGGACTGCCTCGTAGTAGCGGCGAAGGTCCTATAATGGGGCCGGAGCGAAGGGGGCAGGTCATCGCCGCTGAATTTGGGCCAACTGGTTCGCCGGGAGGAGCCCTTCGTTCAGTGGAAGGCGGCAGCATTCGTGCGGTGGCACGAGCCGGATGATGCGAGAGTATCAAGTCCGGATCTGTGAGAGACTCGGGGTGAAATTCCCCGGGTCTACTCGGCAGGAACGGCTGTCGCCTCCACAATAGCGGCGCGAACGAATTGCAAATTCACCACTCATGGGCTGCAGCGGCCCGAGGCAATCTTGTTGGACACAATGGTCTTCAGCGTGTGGATGAGCTTATCCGGCCGACACGGCTTCCTCATGAAAAGCGCTGCAGGAAAAGCACCCTGCAGTTGCTCGGCCGAATAACCCGACAGCACGATGAAGGGAAGGCCGCGTGCTGCCAGCGCCAATGCGGCGGGACTTGTACTCACACCGGCTAGATTGGCGTCGACGATGGCTGCATCGCATCCGGCGCCTTCAATTAGCGCAAGCGCCGTTTCGAGTTTGCCAGCCACGCAGGGAACCTCGAAACCGGCTTCGACGAGCAAGTCTTGGAGGGTGAGCGCGATCATCGGCTCATCCTCGACAATAAGGATCCGCGCCTGCTGCTGCTTATCCACGGGCATCTCCTGCGGATGATGCTCCTCGTGCCTTCTGCAACGTGCCTGCGAATGGCGCGCTCAATCTCCAGGAGAACCCACTCTCCCGATAGTCGATCTCTGCTGTTCCGTCGACTGCCGCCTCAACCATGCGTCCGATCACCATCTGGCCGAAACCCTTGCGAGTAGGGGTGGCGACATTGGGACCACCCTCCTCCAACCAGGACATCGAAAACATTGGTTTGTCGGCCGCACCGAGTTGCCAGGAGATGTGCACCCGGCCGTCGCCGTTCGAGAGTGCGCCGTACTTTCCAGCGTTGGTGGCCAGCTCATGCAGCGCCATGCCGATGCCCTGGGCGGCCGCCGGCGTCAGGCGCGCTGGCTGGCCGTCGAGGAGCACCCGCGCGCCGATCAGGTCCTTGAAATGGGCAAGCTGGGCTGCAACGAGATCCGCAAGATCGACGCCCTCCCACTGGTTCTTGACCAGCAGGTCCTGGCTGGCTGCCAGCCCGTCGATGCGCTCGAACAGGCGCGCCACGAAAGTTGTCGGATCGCCCATGCGCGCGGTCTGATGGGCGACCGCCTGCACCACGGCAAGCAGGTTCATGGAGCGATGATTGACCTCGGCCATGAGCAGTGTGTTGTGCTCCTCGGCCCGCTTCCGTTCCGTGATATCGCGGATATTGCATTGGATGACGGCCCGGCCGTTCTCATCATAAAGGTTGGCGACCACCTCAACTTCCTGATGCTGTCCCGCCTGACTCTTGAACGGCAAGTTCTCATAGCGGACTTGGTGCTCGCTTTTCAGTTTCCGGAGCATTTCAAGGCTCGCGCCTTCATCTTTCAGTAGGCCGATCTCATGCAGCTCCTTGCCGACCAACTGGTCGTGCGAGTAGCCGAGCAACCCTGTCATGAAGGGATTGGCGTCGGTGATCCTGCACGTGTCGGGATCGAGGAGGAGGACACCGTCGTGCGCCGCTTCGAAAGATCCGGCGGTAGCGGATTTCCGAAACGCGCACTTTCTCCTCGGCTTGCTTGCGTTTGGAGATGTCGCGGATGACGGCGAGCACGCCGCCTGGCTGGCCGACAGTTTCCCGCAGTACCGTAATGCTTAACTCGACGTGCAGTTCGCGGCCGTCTTGCCTGACGTGGACGTTTTCGCCCCGCCATTCGCCGCACTTGCGCAGCGCTGTCTCAGCGGCGGACTCGGCTCCGGGATGGAGCCATCGGGTTTCGTACACCGTCGACAGGAGTTGCCCGAGCGCGCAGGACGCACTTAAACCGTACTGTCGTTCCGCGGCCGCGTTGACATATGTGACGCGCTGGTGGCCATCGATTGCGACAATGGCGTCGCTGACCTGCGCGAGGATTTCGCCGCGGAAGCGATTGGATGCCGCGTCCACGCCATGCAGAGTGTAGACGCGCGGACCGGCGGCACTCTCGACTACGAGAGCGTCGACCTCGGCGTTACGAATGGCGCGGAGCGTTTCCTCCGCCCCTTCCAGCCGCGCGCGCAGCTCCGTGTTTTCTGCGCGGAGCATCGGTCCGGTATGGAGTTCCTCGTGCATGTCGACTTAGGGGTTTCTTGCTGAAGACACCTTCGCGGCTGCGTTGCGGAGACCGAGCCCGAGCAGGATGCGCTCGGTCAGCGACATATCGCCAATGAACCGGCGAAGGGGCAGTGGCAGCTTCTTGATCAAAGTCGGCGCGGCGATGATCTGTTCGCCTATGGCCAGCGCCGGATGTTCGGAGATATCCACGACTTCCAGCTCGTAACGTCCTTCCAGGTGCTCCTCGCAAATCTTCCTGATGTTCAAGATTGCCCGCGTGGATTGCGACGTGGTGCCGGTGATGTAGAGCCGCAGGACGTAGTGAGCATTGGCGCGCGTCGCTGCGGCTGCGCCAATCGCTTCGAATTCGTCTGTGCCAGAGGCATACTCTGTCATGAAAGGTCAGGTCCTTGCCGGCTGTACGTCGAGTCCAACGAGCACGCGCTCTTCGTTAGAAAGGTCGCCGAGTATCTTCTTGATCGGCTCGGGTAGGCGACGCACCAGCGTCGGCACGGCGATGATCTGGTCGCCGGCGGCGAGCTGCGAGTCTTTGTCAGGTCGATGACCTCGATACGATACTGTCCGGCGAGGTGCGTCTCGCAGATGCGCTCGAGATTGGCGATGGCCGCAATCGATTTCGCGGTCTGGCCGGCGACGTAGAGCCGCAACTCGAAGGCCGCAGTGGTTGCCACAGCTGGGCGTGCCGATTGGGCTGTCATGTTGGTGATTGTTCCTCTTTCGCCTGGCCGTTGGCGCCTGCGCGCAGTCGCACAGTGGTCTTGGTGTTCTGCTGCGCGGTCTTTTGCTGAAAGGTCTCTTGCCCGCTTCCGATTCCGCCTCGAGTTCCAGGGCGACGATCTCGTCCTCGATCACTTTTCGTTTGCCAGCAAAGCCGTAGCAGCTTGCGCTGGTAATCCTGCCGGCGCATCTCGGAGGCGGCGCGCTCGTGTGTCTCGTGCGCCACGCGCGCCGTGCCGGTGAGCACGCGGTCGGCGCCGACGTAGACATCTACCAGATCGATGCCCTCGTTGCTCAGGATGAACTCGCGCACTTGATTCGAGTGCGCCATGCCGCGCGACTTCAACACGTAAATCGTACGAGTGCGTTCGCCGTTGAACTCCACATTGCGCAGCAGCAACCACGTATCCATGAGCGATGATACGCCGAGCTGCGAGTCCTCCAACGTCGTATTGCCGCCCGGATTGAACTCGTGAAGAGCGTAGTGATCTGCTGTTCCTTGAGGAAGTCGATGAGCCGCATGAGTGTCGGCTTCACCTCTGAATTGTTGTGCGCGAGGGTGAGATTGCTGATCGGATCGACGACGACCACACTCGGGCGGAACGCGCGTACGGCGTCGTGCATAATCACCAGATGCTGCTCCAGCCCGTACAGCGTGGGGCGAGACGCGTGAATCTGAAGCAGTCCCTTTTTTACCCACGGCTCTAGGTCGATATCGATGGAGCGCATGTTGCGCACGATTTGCGCGCTCGATTCCTCGTAGGTAAAGAGCAGCGCGTTCTCGCCGCGACGGCACGCCGCGTCGAGGAATTTGGCGCCGATGCTGCTTTTGCCCGTGCCCGCCGAACCGGACACGAGCACGCTGCTGCCGCGGAAGACGCCCTTGCCGCCGAGCATCTCGTCGAGCGACGCGACGCCCGTGAGGACCCGCGCCGAGGAGGCTTGGTGATCGAGCTGCAGCGACGTGATCGGCAGCACCGAGAACCCTTGCTCGCCGATGAGGAAGGGGTATCGTTGGTGCCGTGGGCAGTACCGCGATACCTCACCACCGCAGTCGCCGGGTGGAAATTTGCTGGTTATGCGCTGATCGAGGACGATCCGCCATCAGCCACGTACCCTCGGAGCCGTGGCGTGCGATCGTGGGCATCGCCTTCTGGCCGGTGACGACGGTCGTCATGCGGCGATCCTTGAGCCAGCGAGAGCCGGCGCAATTCCGCGCGCAGGATGGCGTGGATTTGGCAGCCCCAGAGAGGTGCCTCGACCCTGTCGAGCACTACGCGCTTCTGCACCCATGGAATCTGATTGCGTGCCGAGCTGATAAAGAGCCCCTCAAGATCGTACTGGCCCGTTTCCCGATTCGCTGCGCTCATATCGACCTAATAGGCAGGATCATTTTACTCTACCAAGCTCTTCTCCAAATCGAGCCGAGCGAGCGACGTTCGCCGTGCAGTACCCGCCGCGTTTTCCTCGAACATCATGAACACGCCCGGCTCGCCAAACTGCGCTGCCCCGCGCACCAGGAACTCCATGGCGAGCATCGTCTTGCCACACCCCGCATTCCGCAGATGAGCGTGGGGCGCCCGTGGGAAGCCCGCCGCGGATTATTTCATCGAGGCCCTGGATGCCGGTGCGCGTTTTGGACAGTGTGGCACGCCTTTCTATCAGCATTGTCTGGGCCTTTGATCAGGCTTGCGGGCAGCGTCGCGGCTGCAGAGCCAGCTGCGCCACAGAGGAGGGAGACCTGAGGCAGAGCTGACGCGACGCCGAACATGTATGCATGCCGTGGCTGTTGCCGCCGAGGTTCGGAAAGCACCTGATACGCGCGTGCGGCCGCGCAGGCGTTTTGCCTGCGCGTCAGTGTTGGTTGTCAAGCTCCGTCGTCCTTGAATGCGAGCGTTATGTCAGTGCAACGACCGGCCGGTCTTCAGCGCTGCCGCACGGGGACTGCGGAAGCACCTTCAAAGTGGCCGACCGGGGGGAGCCGGCGGGCCGCTGCTATAGGCGCACGGACCCGCATCGGAGCCAAACGCGGAAGTACGTGAGCGGGTCACCGGGCTTGGGCTTGGGTCAGTTACATCGCACCGGTTTCGGTACTGATGATGAGGCTTTGCACTGCGCGCCTTCAGGTACTTTCTGAAGCTGACGTAGCGGTCCCCGTACCGTCGAAGATGCCTAGAAACGAACGCGGCCCTCACGTTCGTCGGTTCCATGCGTCCAAGCAACATGATTGGTGGCCACAGTGACCCCAGCAACAGCGATCTCTTTCTTTCGGCCAGAATTCAATGACTTCCTTCATGCGCCGATTGGCGCTGACAAGAATGAGATGCCGCTCAGTGTTCTTTCGGCGCTGACGCGATTGAACGTCGACCCTTGGGCGGAGGCAGCTGAGTTGTCCGAACTGCCCACGGACTCGGCCACGCGCCGAATGGTTTTGTTGATTGGGCGATTGCCTGGTGGGCAAGGGGCTCAGACAGATGCCAAGGCTATCGCCCATCGCCTGATAGAGCTCTTACCTCGCGGTAGCGGCTTGAATGTGCGGCCGGCCGAGGAGGCCGGCAGCCGCCTGGAGATATCCAGGTCCACGTTCGGGAAATTCCTGATCGGGGCGGGGTTGGTGATCGTCGTCCTGCTGTTTGCGACCGGTGGTGAACCGTCGTCGCGGGCCGGCCGGATTGCCCCGTCAGTTTCCGGCACGGCGTCCCCGCCACAGGCAGTGCCGCAGTAATTACAGATGAAACGCGGTGCCCGCACCGCCTATTGGGTGATCCGGCAAGGGTTCCAAGCAGATCGCCTTTCCATGTAGGCCGCGTAGGTATTTTCCGAGTCTGTCCCCCCTTGGGTTCGCGGGCACAATTCGGGCGAGGCACGGCAGCGATCCTGGAAGGACGCAAATCGTTGTGAAGCAGAACACGAACGCCGGCTCGCCCAAGCCAAAAAAAGTGGAAAGGCCGAATGCCAGCCAGCGAAGACATAATGCAAGAGCAGTTGAGTGGAATCATTGCGCGAATGGAACTGCGCGTAGAGCAAAAGTGCGTCCGCGCAAACGCCCTCGCGCCTTATGGCGCGCAGGCGGGACGAGCGCGAAGCGAACTTGCACAGATGCTGAGCGGTCTCGAGAAGCTGAAGGCAATGGTACAGGCGAATTCTGCTCCCGTCACCGGTGTCAGGCGCGGCATCAACACTCTTTGGCGCCAAAATCTGCAAAGGACCATAAGAAGCTGGTGCGTGAGCATTGACCAGCTGGAGGATCACCATCCTCAAGGAAGCGTACGAGGTGGTCGATGAAGCATCGTTGGACCTCCGCGTCGGGAAGAACCTGAAGCTGGTTCGGACGCACGTGACGGCTTGGTTTCGCGAAAACAGGCTTCCTCTCATCAAAGCGACTGGCAACAACGTCAGATTCCATATTGAGGACGACGTTGACGATGAGGGCAAGGTTCACTTCGTGACCACGACTTCCGAAGCAGTAATGGGGATCGACTCCTAAGTTAGTGGAAGCGCGCGTTCCAAGGGCCGCCTTGTGTCGCCCAGCGAAGCAGTACTGCGCGAGCGCAAACGGCTGAGCTCGTCAGGCCACTCATCTGAGTACTTTCCGAAGGTACCGAGGTAGCCCACACTCCGCTAACGTTGAGGCGTGTCACCGCACGATTGGTGTCACCCATCCCTTTCCGACGCTTGCACCGCAAATGGAGCACGATGGCTATTGAATTTGCGTGCACGCAGGTCATCCCAGCCGACGACAAGGGCATCGCGCTACTCGCCGCGCATGCTGGCGCGGGCCCTGTTCCACGTTTGTTGCAGCGCGTCGGACAGCAGGGCGCCGAATACGCGAAACTGCCACCGAAAGTGCGGGCCCCGCCACTCACTCGAACAACAGCAGCTTTGGCAAAGGAACCCATGGACATAGTGCAATGAAGCCATTTCAGAGTGTTGCGTTCATTGGCAATCATCTTCCGCGGCGTTGCGGCATCGCCACCTTTACCGATGACCTGCACCGTGCCGTCGGCACGGCACGTCCGTCTCTTCAGACCTGCGTCGTGGCCATGACGGACCCGGGCCGCACCTACGACTACCCGCCGGCCGTACGTTTTCAGATTCGCGATCAATTGATCGATGACTATGTGCAGGCGGCCGAGTTCCTGAACACGGCAGGAATCGACGTCGTTTCCTTGCAGCACGAGTACGGGATTTTCGGTGGTGAAGCCGGCAACAACATCGTCGAACTCCTGTCTCGTCTCGAAATGCCAATCGTGACGACCCTTCACTCTGTGCTCGCCCAGCCGACAGCCGCTCAGCGAAGCGTAATGAGTCGTATCATTGATGCGTCGGCAAAAATCGTGGTCATGGCAGAAAAAGGCCGAGAATTTCTCCGTTCCGTCTACGGTTTTCCAGCAGCCAAGATCGAAGTCATACCGCACGGGATACCGGATTTCCCGTTCCTCGACACACATCACGCGAAAGCGAAATTCGGTTTCGAGGCCAAGACGGTCATTCTCACGTTTGGTCTCCTGTCACCGAACAAGGGCATTGAGACTGTGCTCGATGCCATGCCAGGGATCATCGCTTCCTGTCCGAACGCGATGTACGTCATTCTCGGCGCGACCCACCCCAATCTCGTGCGCGATGACGGCGAGGCTTACCGCGAGAGTTTGATGGCGCGCGTGCAGGAGCTCGGCATAAAGGAACATGTCACCTTCTTCGATCAGTTCGTCGACCAGGCCACGCTGCTCGACTTCATCTCGATGTGCGACGTCTATGTGACGCCCTATCTCAATGAAATGCAGATGACGTCGGGTACGCTCGCCTACAGCTTTGGGCTGGGAAAGGCTGTGGTATCGACACCCTATTGGCACGCCAAGGAACTACTCGGTGACGGGCGCGGCATTCTGGTTCCCTTTCGAGACGCCAAAGCCATGAGTATCGAGATCTCCGGCTTGCTAACAAATGACGTTCGCCGTCATGCCGTACGCAAGCGGGCGTATGCGACGAGCCGTTCGATGACGTGGGCGCAAACGGCCAAGCGCTATCTGGCAACGTTCGAGGGTGCACGCGAGTACGCCCGGCAAGAAATAGTGCTTCCAACCCATCGGCCACTCTCTCGCACGAAAAAACACGCGATTCCGGATGTCCGCACCGGTCATTTTTTGTCACTTTGCGACGACACAGGCATGCTTCAGCACGCCGCCTATTCGGTAGCGGATCGTTCTCACGGCTACTGTATCGACGACAATGCCCGTGCCCTGCTGTTGTCGAGCCTGCTTGCAAGCTCGGGCGAATTGCAATTGCCCGAGACGGTCACCGGACGGTTTGCGGCATTTATTCAACACGCATGGAACCCTCGCACCCGCCAATTCCGAAACTTCATGAGCTACGACCGCCGATGGTTGGAAGAGACGGGATCGGAAGACAGTCATGGCAGGACGCTGTGGGCATTGGCCGAATGCGCACGCAAGGATCCCGATCCTTCTCACCGCAGGTGGGCAACGGCACTCTTCAAGGGCGCACTTCCCGCCGTTGAGGAGTTCAACTCCCCCAGAGCCTGGGCCTTCTCACTCCTGGGACTGGACGCCTATTGCGCGCTCGTCGGTGGTGACCTCCTCGCCAACCGCCTACGTACTTTGCTTGCCGACAGGTTGATGGCCAAGCTCTCGGCCAACAACGCGAAAGGTTGGCACTGGTTCGAAAACGTGCTTGCGTACGATAACGCGCGCCTTCCCCAGGCGCTGGTGCAAACGGGCCTGACGACCCATACACCGTCCTACATTGTGGCCGGCCTACAATCGCTGCGCTGGCTCATGTCGCTACAGACCGCGTCGACAGGGTGCTTCAGACCAGTCGGCACCCATAGCTTCGGCAAGCTCCGCCAGAAACCGGAAGCATTTGATCAACAGCCCCTCGAGGCGTCAGCAACAATTTCAGCCTGCCTTGTTGCGTGCCGCGCGGATGGCAGCGCGGAGTGGCCAGCGGGGGCGCTGCGCGCGTTTTATTGGTTCCTGGGCGAAAACGACTTGCAGATAACATTGATCGATCCTGATACGGGAGGCTGCGCGGATGGGCTTCACTCGGACCGGCCAAATGCGAACAAAGGTGCAGAATCAGCGCTTTCATATCTTCTTGGTCTAGTCGAGATGCGGGCGTCAAAGCACACAGTTGCCATTGACCAGACAAGACCGACATTACAATTGATGCGCAGCGCCGAGAATCGCTCGACCGCACTGCGAACGACCCTAGGGGGCCACGTTGTCTCAATCCCGATTCTTGAACCGCCAGAACCTGCATCTGCGGCCAGATCCGGCGAGGGTCGTCGTCAGAACCTTCAACCCGACGACTGAGCCTAGAGACCTCAACCCGGCGGACAGACCAGGACCAACCATATACAGTCTGCCCCCGCGCCTTTGATGCACAACAGTGAGCTTGCCGCCGGCCGAGGTGTGGCGATCGCCCGGTTAATGGCGAAGCCATCGATCAGGTCAGGCGTCTGTTGGACGATGCCAGGAACAGACTTGGATGATGTGATAGGAGCAGCGGGATGCGGTGGTTTGCTTCGAGTAGTTCGCGCGCCGATCCAGTTCGCGTCTTGCAGGAGGCATTGCCGGAGCCCGCATATCTGAGTTGGACACCATGGCCAGCGCACTCGATGAGATACTGGGGAGAAGCTATGGCAGATCGGAGGGCCGTTCGACTGCTTTGCAGAGTGTACGGGACCGTCAGGCTCATCTCCTCAGGCAAGGAGCGACCGGTACAGTTCCAGATATCGATCGGCCATGCGGTCGACCGTGAAGCGCGCGGACACCGCCGCCCGGCAGGCGGCGCGATCGATTTCGCCGATACGGCCGATCGCTTCCACGGCTTCATCGACACTGTTGACCAGGAAGCCGGTCACGCCATGGTCGATCAGCTCGGGCATCGATCCGCGATTGGAGGCGATGACCGGGGTGCCGCTGGCGAGCGCCTCCACGACCGATAGTCCGAACGGCTCGTCGAAGTTGACGAGGTGGAGCAGCGCGCGAGCGGAACCGAGGATTTTCGTGCGGTCCGCCCCGCCCACCGGGCCGCGATAGACGACGGAACGGTCGTCGAGCGCGGGCGCGACGTGCTCGTCATGATAGTGCTGATCCTGGACGATGCCGGCCATGACCAGCCGCCGGCCCGCCTGGCGTGCCGCCGCAATCGCCTCGGCCGCACCCTTGTCCGGGTGGATGCGGCCGAAGAAGAGCAGGTCGTCGCTGCCGTGCGGGTCGAAGGGAAAGTCCTCCAGCCGGATACCGTGGTGGATCGTCGCCGCATAGCGCAGGTCCGGATGGCGGTCGGCGTCGCTGATCGCGACATAGTGGACGCGATCCTCGTACGCCTTGAAGACGGGCAGGATGCGTTGCGAGGAGAAGCCGTGGATCGTCGTCACCACCGGCGTCTCCACCAGCCGCGAGAAGGCGAGCGGCACGAAATCGGCCTGGTTGTGAATGAGGTCGAACTCGCCCGCGCGCTCGAAGACATGGGCGACGTGGAGCATCTCCCACACCTTGGCGTCGATGGTGGGGTCCTCGGAATAGGGCGCCGGGCACACGCCGGCCAGCTTGCCCGCCGTCTGGCTGTCCTTGGTGGCGAACAGGGTGACGTCGACGCCGCGCGCCACCAGCGCCTCGGTCAACAGGCTCGTCACCAGCTCCCATGGACCATAGTGGCGCGGCGGGGTGCGCCAGGAGATCGGCGCCAGCATGGCGATACGCAAGCGATTGTCCTTCCTTGCTTTCGTCAATCGGGCGTAAGGATCACGCCCTCGTTCCCCCGCAGCAGCAGGGCACCGTCTACGGCCGGCGCCGCGTCGGCGAGCGTGGACAGGAGCGGCCGGCAATCGCTCGCCCAGTCCGGCAACTGCAGGCGTTGCGGCTGTCTCCCTAAGTTGAGCGCCACGATCAGTCGCTCCGCGCCGTGCCGGCGCTCATAGGCGAGCACATCGCCCTCCGCGTCCAGCAGCGCGAAGTCGCCGATCGACAGCGCCGGATGCGTTCGCCGCATCGCCAGCAACCGACGATAGAGCGTCAGGATTGAATGCGGCTCCTCCGCCATCTGCGCGACGTTGCGCGTCGGCCAGTCGGCATTGAGCGGCAGCCATGGCTCGGCCGTGGTGAAGCCGGCATTCGCGCTCCCGTCCCAGGGCATCGGCGTGCGGACCGGATCGCGGCCCAGGCCGAGCCCGGGCTCGCGCAGCTCGCGGGGGTCCTGAACCTGGGCAGCGGGAATCGCGACGTCGCTCAAGCCCAGTTCGTCGCCGTAGTAGAGGGTGGGCGTGCCACGGAGCGTCAGCAGCAGCATCGCCGCGACGCGGGCCTGGGCCTGCCCGCGCTTGGTGGCGACGCGCGGCCGGTCATGGTTGCCGAGCACCCAATTCGGCCAACCGCCCGGCGGAAGCGCCGCCTCATAGTCGGCGATCAGCGTTGCGAGGGAGCGCGCCTCCCACGGTGCATCGACGAGCTGGAAGTTGAAGGGCAGGTGCACCTCGGCCCGTTCGCGGCCGTAGTAGTGCATCAGCCGATCGACCGGCAGGTAGATCTCGCCGATCAGCACGCGTTCGCCCCGTCCCTCGGCGCCATAACTGTCGGCGATGGCGCGCATGTCGGCGGCGATCTCGTGCACCTCGGGCTGGTCGGTCGAATGGAGCTGGAGCACGCGGTGCATGTCGCCCATCGCCGGCTGATAGTCGGGGTTGGGCGGATTGTCCGGGAAGTCTGCCGCCTTGACCATGTGCCACAGCACGTCGATGCGAAAGCCGTCCACGCCGCGGTCGAACCAGAAGCGCATCACGTCGTACATCGCCGCCTGCACGGCCGGATTGCGCCAGTTGAGGTCCGCCTGCTCCTTCAGGAAGGCGTGGTAGTAATATTGGCCCGTGGCCTCGTCCCATTCCCAGGCCGAGCCGCCGAAATCGCTGATCCAGTTGTTGGGTGGCCCGCCATCGGGGGCGGGATCGCGCCAGATGTACCAGTCCCGTTTCGGATTGTCGCGCGAGGAGCGGCTCTCGACGAACCAGGGATGCCGGTCGGACGTGTGGTTGGGCACGAAGTCGAGCAGGACCTTGAGCCCGCGCGCGTGGGCTTGAGCAAGCAGATCGTCGAAATCGGCGAGCGTGCCGAAGCGCGCATCGACGTCGCAATAGTCGGCGACGTCGTAGCCGAAATCGGCCATCGGCGAGGGGTAGATGGGCGAGATCCAGATCGCGTCGACGCCGAGGCTGGCCAGATAGTCGAGCCGCCGCTCGATCCCCTTGAGGTCGCCAATGCCGTCGCCGTTCGTGTCCTGAAAGGAGCGCGGGTAGATCTGGTAGATCACGCCCGTCTGCCACCAGAGCGCGGTCATGCGAACAGCGACTTGGGCATGTGCTCGCGGTGATCCACCTCTACGCAGCGGAGAGGTCTAAGTTCACGGTCGATTGCAGTGTGGCAATCGCACCTTCGAGTTGGCGAGTGAGGGCCTATGTCGTCGCCTTTCCAGACGGCAATTCCGTCGTTGGGATCGGTGTCCCAAACGTCACGCGGATGCGCGGTCGGTGCATGATGTGGCCAATCTGCATGTGCTTGGGGCCTTCGTAGAAGGCGGGCACAAGTGGCACCCGGGCGTGAAGCGCGACTGTCGCAGCGCCCCGCTTGAACGCGACATGCTCTCCTTTACGCGTGCCGCTCGGGAAGATCAGAATGATTTCGCCGTTCTGCAAAATATCGACCGCGGTTTTGATCGAACTTGGCGAAGGGTCGGCACGATCGATCGGAATGGAACCGCCGTGCTGCAGAACCCATCTTGCCAGCGGCGAACCGAACAGCTCCTCTTTCGACATGTAGCGCAGCTGCCTTGGATAGACCGCGTAGGCCATCCACAGGCTGTCGGCCCAGCCGACGTGATTGCAGGCGATGACCGCGCCCGTTCCGCCAAGCCTAAGCACGGGCGGTCGGTCGATGACCTCCGGCTTGCCGACGCGGTCGAAAAGAACCTTGAGGCCCGGGGAAACGACCGTGAGCAAGCTCATTCGCCGCCGCCTGGTTGGATGTTCATCATGATGCGTGTGACCCCCCGCGTGGGCTTTTCTTTGCGCGCAAGGTAGAAGCTGAGCAATGCAGGGCCATGCGCTTGGCCTTCCAGTGCGCTAATGGATCAAAGGAAATCGGCCACGAGGGGATTGGTTTGGCTTCAACGGCCGCATGCGTGCGCCTTCGACAGGGCGACGCGGCGGCACAGGATCAGCAATCGAATGAGGTGGGGAGAAGACGGTGTTATTTGCGCTTTTCTTTGCGCACGCCTCTAAACGGTTTGGGATCGGCCTTCACGTCCATGAACTTGCCGGTACTGTCGTCGCGCTTGGTCCATGTACCGGTGATCGGGTTCTTGATTTGCGAGCGGGTCTTAACCGCACCCTTGCGCTGGTTATCGCCCGTGGTCTTGTTCTTCGCCATGATCTACCTGCATCCGTTTGCGAATGTGGAAGGGGTACTCCAGATCGGCTAACTCGGGCGCGGTGCGCTCAGCACAACGACGGATTTCCGCCGACTTTACTTCTTGGCAGCAGTAGCCAAGAGATCGCCGCATGCGCGCCCGACAGCCCAGTTCGTCACCGTTGACCCCGGCAAAGTGGTGTAGCCGGCCTTTTCGAGGAAACTGCCGCGCTCATAGTTGGTTGTAAGCGTGAGCAGCTCAGCCGATTGTGCCGCGTTAGCCGACTTGAGGAACCGCTCAACGCAGAAAGGAGCCAGGGCGGCGATGACTTTCTTCTCGGATTGCTCATTCGCCATCCAACTCGCGGAACTCGCCGTCTCCCACCCGCCCAAGTAGAACCCGAGGATCAGTGTGGCAATCGCGCCGCCAACTGCGCCCCATACGGCAGGCTTAGTCTGTGCGGGAACATCCATGGCCTTCTCCTTCGAATGGTCCCGCAAAGATGCACAGGCGTTTTGATTTGGATAGGTTCGGAAAGTACTTACGTCGCGCGGCCCGGCGTAACGTCACCGATTTTGGAGGGGGGAGGCGCGGAGTGCGCGGGTGAGCAAGATAGAAAAAAGGCAACCCAGCTTCGTGGGGAAGCGGGCTGCCGATAGTTGGGGCCACGAGTACGCTAAACAGATCTCATGCTGCCCACATCATGGGCGCACGAGACGGCTGTTACTGCCAAGGCTCGGAAAGTACCCATTGTGGATAGCCCTAACGAGAAGGCGGCCGCCTCTGCCGTTCTGGCAGCTGCAGCTGGGGGCAGTCTTTCGGATATCGAGACCATGGTCGCGATGCGCCGCGACAGAACGCCGTCATGAACTGCGATGCGCAGTACTGACGTGGCGGAGCAACGTGCGCTGCGTTGGGCGTCGCTGCAAGCAACCGACCGGGTCTCTAACCCGCAGGGCGCGAAGCGATGCAGTACAGCGAGCAAGATGTTCTTGCGATTTAGATATTTTGGCATAAGAAACTACGCCTTACTGACGCAGCACATAGAGCAAAAATCTAACGTGTGCTTAGACTGCAATCTAGATGTCCAAAATATTTATTTCTGGTTACACCTGTTTGGAGCGCAATTTGAAGCCATGTATACGTTGTGGTTTGAGTGACGGTCATTCAAATTACTTCGAAATCAGAATTCTTTAGGAGATGCGGAATGTCCAACATCACGCAGCCGGAATTTAGCAAGCCAATAGTACCGCCCACCGGAATGAGAGGCGAAATCCAGAAGCAGTGGAGCAAGTTTACCTACGCCGAGGTTGCCGCCCTCAAAAATAGGGACGATCTGGTGGCCCAGGTCCAAGCGAAATACCAGCTCGATGGGCCCCGGGCACAACGCGATGTCGACGCGTTCGCGAAAGGGCGGCAGCTCTAGTCATGCGTATCAGCCGCCGCGAGGTTACCCTCCGCAATTGCCGCGGGCGACGAACAGCTTGCGTTGAACATTTGAGGCTTTCAGCCACCGAGCAGAAATTAAACGACTGTGCGTCGATGCATGGCCAGAGCGCGGGGTTGGCGGTCGTTAGTCTGTCTGCAACTTGGTGACGCTGGTGCGTTCAAGCGAGGTGAAGTAGCCCTTAGCGAAGCGCTAGTTACTGGAGGATGCTCCGGAGCAGGCTTGATTTCCGGAGCATCCACCTAATGCGGTCCGCAATTCTGGCCCCACGCTGCATGAACCAGTGCTTCATTATGTGGCTTCGCCCGAACACGCGACGAAAGAAGCTGTGCCGGGCCTCCTTGCTGTAATGAGTACTTTCCGACTCTGGCTGACGGCTGTTTGCGCGGGTTACATCCGCATCAGTGTTGGGTCAGGCGAGTAGCGTCCGGTGCCTGGCATTTTCAGCTTTCGCCAAGGCGCTTGCATCTCTTGAACCGGCCACGGCGGGAGGTAACGCGATGTACTCTTGATGGCTTCTGCGTTCGTGGCCTGGAGGACCTCGGTGATCCTTAAGCGCCGAGGGCGCGGCGTCGCCAGAAAGTGGCGCCGCCAAAACCTTCAAGCTTATGACAGTGCCTGCAGCCAGCAGCCGCTGACTTGCATAGAAAGCATAGGATAACGCCATGCGGTGGTGGTTAATCGTGCTTGTGCCGATGTTTTTGGGGTTCGACACCAGGTCCGGCTCAGACGTGCAGACGGAGCTTGGCGTGCTCTCCTGTACGTTGGCGCACGTTATCGATGCGACCGGCTCGGATCAGAAGACTGCCGGCAGCGAAGCGCGTGAGATGGTCTGCTTCTTCCTGCCGGGGACGAACGGTCCGCGAGAAGAGTATGCCGGCACGGTGAGGAGCATCAGTGTCGCGGGCAAGCTTCCTGACCAGTTCACCCTACTATGGGTTGCCAAGGGTCCTTTGGGAACGCTGCCACGTGCAGGCTTGCTCCAGCAGAGCTATGCGGTCGACGAGGCTACACCAGCCGGCCAGATGCCGCCGCTGGTGGGCGACCGGAACAACAATATCGTGCTGCATGCGATGGCGGATAAGCGAGAGGGGAACGCGTCGCAAGGGAAACAGCCACGGCCCGATTTCCTCCTTACGGGCGTTGAGCTGCTCCTCAAGGCCAGCACAAGTTAAGCCCTGCTGTCGAGGCAGTTGACTACCCCCGCGCGGGGACACACGGCGAGAGCCGGTTCCACGATTCCTTGGGCCACCGGGCCTCTGCCGGCGGGTACCGTTCCCATCGCCGCCTCGATGATGAGGCTCTTTAGCCCTGCGCCCGCTTTTGCCTTACGGACGCAAAGTCCTTTTCTGCGATGATGGTTGCGGGGGTAGGATTTGACCCTACGACCTTCAGGTTATGAGGAACGGTTCCGCGGCGCCCCTCAAGTATGCTGTAGTCCTTTATCTCACTACGTCTACTTGGCGCTGACCGTTTCTCAAGCGGGCTGTGAGTTTCCTATGCTTACCGGTGACGCCCTCTACTAGCTCGGCCCACGCTTGCATCACGACACGCCGCTCATCGAGAAATGTCGTGCGTCGGTATGCAGCGCGAACCGGATTGGGGTCGGTGTGCGCGAGCGCGGCTTCGCTCACCTCATCGCGCACCCCCGTCTCGGCTGCCCAGGTCTTGAACGATGTGCGGAACCCATGAGCTGTCGCGCGCTCACCGAGCCCCATATCCCTCAACGCTTTCGTGAAAACCATGTCGGAGAAACGAACACCCTTGGCGTTTGGAAAGCACAGGTCACTGTCAGGAACGGCGGCGCGAGCAATCTTGAGGATCGTGGCGGCTCGGTCGGACAGCGGCACAATGTGTTCGGCACGAGCCTTCATGCGTTGGGCTGGAATGATCCAGAGACGGGCCGGTAGGTCCATCTCGCTCCACGCCGCGCCTCGCGCCTCACCGCTGCGGGTCGCGGTTAGAACCAGGAACTCGAATGCCAGCCGGCTGGCCAGCGGACCCGCGCGTTGCCGCAGCTTCCCAATGAACGACGCGACCTCCGCGTATGGAAGCGCCGCGTGATGGACTTGGTTGTTGCGACGGTTGCCGAGCTCTCGGGCGACACCGGTGCAGGGGCTGGCCTTGTCACGAAGCTCGCGCGTGATCGCTGAGACGAAGACCGAGTCGATCCGCTGCAGCACGCGTCGGGCTGTTTCCTCCTTCGTGTGCCAGATCGGCTTCAGCAGATCCATGATCTCACCAGGCTTGATGTCGCCGATTGCACGATGGCCGATGTGCGGCAGCACATAGGTCGTCATCGTCGATACCCATTGGTCGCGATGCTTACCGTTCGACAGCTGCGGCTCTTTGACGGTCCAGTAGGCCTGCCAACACGCCTCGAAAGTCGGCTCCTTCTTTGTGGCAATGACCTCGCTCGGAGCCTTCGGCGGACTCCGCCGGGCTCGTCGTTCCGACGCCGGGTCACGCCCATCCGCGACGGCTTTGCGGATGTCGTGTGCCTTCTCACGCGCCTTGGCGAGGGAAAGGGTCGCCAGCGGTCCGATGCTGATATCGCGGCGAACACCCCGGATCGTGATGCGCATGATCCAGGTCCGGCTACCGTTCGGCATCACGCGGAAACGCAGCCCACCGCCATCCATGTAGACACCCGGCGTCTTGCAGGTTCGGACGAACGTCGGGTTCAAGCAGTGCTGGGGACCAAGTCTGGCCATAGAAGTTCCCCCTTTAGTTCCCCCTTTGGGCGTAAGATGAGGTGGTTGAGGTTGAGACAAACGGAGACTGCAACCGCGGCTATTCCACCAAAGGTTGGCGGATGGCACACTCTACCAATCCATTGGTTTCAATGCAAATAAAAGACGCGCTTGGACGGCTCCAGACGCCTATCGACACCGTGAGTTACAGTGTGCGTTCTCAGAGCTTACTGTGTGCGAAGGGGGAACATGGCGGAGAGGGTGGGATTCGAACCCACGATACCCTTGCGAGTATGCCGCATTTCGAGTGCGGTGCTATCGACCACTCAGCCACCTCTCCGAAGCCGCCTGACCTAGCGTCAGGCCCCCGCCAACGCAAGCAGTCTTGCGGCCTTTTTTTAGGTCTCGTCCGCCACCCTGCTGTCCGGCTTTGCGATTCTCGGTCGCGTGCTGTGGCTCGATGCCCGAGCCAGCGTCGAAAAGCGCCCTGCCGCACCCGCCGGTGGTCTGCTTGCGCACAAGCCCGCTCCAAATGCCCTTGACGCCGGTCAATGACAAGGCAGCCCGGTCTCAGGATGGTGCGTGCAACAACCGAGAGCACCAAGCCGTCACTGCAGGAGCTCCTGCTCGCTCCGAGGCTGTGCGTGCTCACAAACAGCAGAGGGCTGGCGTGCCGATAGCGACCATGTGGACGAGACTGGCCACAACAAGACTGGCCACAGCCGTGCTGGTCGCGGGTTTGACCGTAGCACCGGTCATTGCCCGCGACCCGGACGTTCAGAAGGGTCGGGCAATTGCCGAGCGGTTGTGCGCCCGCTGCCACGACATTACGGCGGCCGGGCCAAGCCCCTTGGCCCTGGCGCCGCCTTTCCGGCTGCTGCCGAAGAAGTATCCCGTCGAGCATCTGGCCGAGGCGTTGGCGGAGGGTATTGTCACGGGCCATCCCGACATGCCCCAGTTCAAGTTCAATCCGCGGGAGATCGATGGGCTGCTGAGCTTCATCGACAGTCTGGGTAATGCCGGGCAAAAATAGCCTGCACGATCCGATGCGAATCGCGACCTTCAATCTGGAAAGCCTGGACCTGCCGCCGAGGGCCGCCATGCCGCTCGAGGCGCGCGCCGAAGTCCTGCGGCCAGCACTCGAGCGCCTGCGTGCGGATATTCTGTGCCTGCAGGAAGTCAACGGCCAGCACGTCCCCGGCCGGCGCGACCGCACGTTGGCGGCGCTCGACCGGTTGCTCGCCGGCACGCGCTATGCCGGCTACGCGCGGGCAGCGACAACAGGCCCCACCGGCCATGGCGCCGCCGACGTGCACAACCTGGTGACGCTGTCGCGCCATCCGATCCGGGCGCATCGGCAGGTCTTGCACGCGCTGGCCGAGCCGCTGCGGATGCGACCCATCACGGCCGATCCGCGCCCCCAAGAGGTCGAGCCGGTGCTTTTCGACCGGCCCCTGCTTGTCGCCGAAATCCTGCTGCCAGACCGCCAGTGCCTCACGGTCGTCAATCTGCATCTGCGCGCCCCGCTCGCCTCCAACGTGCCGGGACAAAAGCTCGAGCCGTTCGTGTGGAAGACGGTCGGCGGTTGGGCGGAAGGCTATTTCCTCTCCGCCCTGCGGCGCTCGGGCCAGGCCCTCGAGCTACGTCTGCTGCTGGAGCAGATGTTCGACGCCGAAGCGCACGGGCTGATCGCCGTAGCAGGCGATTTCAATGCCGAGGACCACGAAGTGCCGCTGAAGATCATCGTCGGCGCGGAGGAGGATACCGGCAACGGGGCGTTGTCGAGCCGGTCCCTGGTGATTCTCGACCGGGCGCTGCCCGAAGACCGGCGTTGGAGCGTCTTGCATCACGGGCGGCCGCAGATGCTGGATCATATTCTGGTGAGCCGCGCGCTGCACGCCCGCTCCAGGGGCATCGAGGTTCACAACGAAACCTCGAGCGACGAGATCGTCGCCTATGCCCGGCACGCTCGGTCTTCTGCCTCCTCCCACGCCCCAGTGGTTGCCGAGTTCGAGGCCGGCTAGCTCCAACGGCAGCTCTACTGCGCGGAGCGTCCGCCGAGCACTCCCTTCAAGTGGCGGGGAAGCTCGCTGTGAGGCGTCTTGACCAGATCGTGCGCCAGCTCGGCCGTCACCTTCGCGCGCACACTCTTGGGCAAGGCCTCGCGCAGGTCGCCGAGCGTCACCGGTGGCGCAACGATGACGAGCTTGTCGAACCGCTTCTCCGTCAGCTTGGTCTCGAGAATGCCGGCGACCCGCTTGGCGAACTGGCGCTTCAGCTCCCGGTGCGGATCGGAATGGCTCTCAATGGCGTGGCGCGCGTGGCCGTGGGACTCGTAGTCGCGCCCCGCCCGGTCGCTCACGAGCTCATGAGCAGGCGGCAGGTCGGCGGAGAAGACCATGCCCTCGACAGGAGCCAGATCAATATCCGGCCACTGACTCTCGAACACCTTCGCATGGCCGCCATCTGCAATCACCACCCACGTTCGCTTGTGCTTCATTGGTCTTCCTTTCGGCTCGCTGAGGACACACCATGCCGTGTTCCGTGGGCCCAGCTTTGACCATGGTCAAAACGGGTGCGACGCGCAGGAGCCCGCTCGCTCTGTCATGATCGGTCGCTCGCTGGGCGCCGCAGCTCTCTCACGCAGCTCCTATCGTCCTTTCATATATCTATCACACCCAACTGCCCACATTGCGGACCCACCCTGCCGTGGCCGAAAGCCGGCCGACCAGGAAGCGGCACTCCGCTGTCACAGAGTGTTGAACTTTGGCTATACTGCCGCGCCGTTGAGGAACCGGAGATGCCCGACACTGCCTTTAGCCCGCAGATGCTGGAAGCGGCGCTGCGGAGCGCCGCCGGCGCCATCATCGTCATCGATGCGCGGGGGATCATCCGCACGGTCAATTCTGCCACCAGCGACCTATTCGGCTTCTCGAGCGACGAACTCGTCGGCCAGAACGTCAACGTGCTGATGCCCGAGCCTTTCCGCAGCCGGCACGACGGTTACATCCAGCACTATCTGGAGACGGGCGAGCGCAAGATCATCGGCATCGGCCGCCAGGTGATGGCGCGACGCAAGACTGGCGCCATCTTTCCCGCACACCTTGCCGTCAGCCAGTTCTCGGTCGATGACCGGCCCTACTTCACGGGAATCATTCACGATCTGTCCGATCAGGTCGCCACCGACGCCTTGCGCGAGCAGACGCTGCTGCAAACCATCTTCAACCAGTTGCCCGACGCCCTTCTCATCGTCGACCAAGCCAAGACGATCACCCTCTGCAATCCAGCGGTGACGCGTGTATTCGGCTACGTGCCCGAGGAGCTGATCGGCCAGACGACCGCCATTCTCTACGAGGACGCCGAAGAATCGGAGCGCTTGGCAAAGATGAAAGAGCGCCTGCAACTGCAAGCGGGCCCCGAGACCGTCACGATCAATTTCCGCAGGAAGTCGGGCGAGGTGTTCCCATCCGAGACCGTGATCTCCGTTCTGCGCGACGAGAAGGGTCAGGCCGTCGGCTTCCTGTCTCTCAACCGCGACATCAGCCATCAGGTCGAGCAGGACGAGGCGCTGCGCAAGTCGCAACGCATGGAGGCCATCGGCCAGCTGACGGGCGGCATCGCGCACGACTTCAACAATCTGCTAACCATCATCACCGGCAATCACGAGCTGCTCGACATGGTGCTGGAAGATGCGGAGCAACGCGATCTGTTGACCCGCGCCAACAACGCGGCACTGATGGGCGCGCGGCTGACCAACCGCCTCCTCACCTTCGCCCGCCGGCGCAAGCTCGATCCCATGGTGCTAGACCTCAACGAGCAGGTGCTGACCATGGCCGAGCTGCTGCGCCGAACCTTGGGCGAGACGGTGGTGTTCGCCAGCCTCCTGGCACCGGGGCTGTGGCAGGTGCGAGCCGACCCCAGCGAGATCGAGAACGCCCTCCTCAACCTTGCGATCAACGCGCGCGACGCCATGCCCAGCGGCGGCAAGCTGGTGATCGAGACCAAGAACGTCAGGCTCGACGACGGCGACGTCGCTACCGAGGTGGGCGTTCAGTCCGGCGACTACGTGCGGCTTTCCGTGTCGGACACCGGCATCGGCATGCCGCGTGAGGTGCTGGCCCGCGTTTTCGAGCCGTTCTTCACCACCAAGGAACCGGGCAAGGGCACGGGCCTGGGGCTCAGCGTCATCTACGGTTTCGTCAAGCAGTCGGGCGGGCACGTCACCGCCTACAGCGAGGTCGGCAAAGGCACCACGGTCAATCTTTATTTGCCGCGCGTGGCGGCAGAGGCGGAGCGTCGCACCGCTTCCAGGAAGGTGGCCTCCGCAGCCCTCGAGATTGGTGAGACCATTCTCCTCGTGGAGGACAATGCCGAAGTGCGAACAGTGACCGCGCGGCGGCTGCGCAACCTCGGCTACTCGGTGATCGAGGCGGGCAATGCCGCGCAAGCGGTGCAGGTGCTCGAGTTCGGGCAAGAGATCGATCTCGTGTTCAGCGACGTGGTCATGCCCGGCGGCATGTCGGGTTTCGAGCTGGCACAGTGGATGCGCACCAATGCGCCGACGGTTCCAATTCTGCTGACATCGGGCTTTGCGGAGGACGTGGCGCGCGCGGGGGAGGCGGCCTGGTCATCGGAACTCGAGATCCTGCGCAAGCCCTATTCCGGGACCGAGCTCGTGCGCGCCCTGCGCAGGGCCATCGAGGCCGTTTAGAGCCGCTTGACGTCGGCGGTGAAAACATAGCCGACGCCGCGCACCGTCTTGATCAATCGTGGCTGGTCGGAATCGGGCTCGACTTTCTTGCGCAAGCGCCCTACGAGGGCGTCGATGGAGCGGTCCACCGGCGACCATTCATGGCCCTTGAGCAGGTCCATGATGTTGTCGCGGGAGAGCACACGGTTCGGCCGCTTGGCGAAGATCTCGAGCAGGTTGAACTCGGCGGTGGTGAGCTCCTGCGCCTCGCCGCTGCCGGCGCTCAGCTCCCGGCAGGTCACGTCCAGCACCATGTCTCCGAACGCGTAGCGCTCATGATCGGCGCCGGTGGCGCCGGGCGCCCCTTGATCGGCAGGATTGTAGCGCCTGAGCACCGCCCGCACACGCGCGACCACCTCTCTCAGCTGAAACGGCTTGGTGATGTAGTCGTCGGCCCCGAGCTCGAGGCCGACCACGCGATCGATGGTATCGCCCTTGCCCGTGATCATGATGATCGGGATATTGCACTTGGCGCGGACCTCACGCGCAAGCACCAGGCCGTCCTCGCCACCCAGCGTCAGGTCCAACGTGATGAGACTGGCAGGCCGGCCCTCGAGGCGCGCGCGCAGCTCCGCCCCGTCCTTGGCTTCCGCGACCTGAAACCCTTCGCGCTCGAAGCACTTGCGCAGAAGAGCGCGGATTTCCGGCTCGTCGTCGACAATCAGAATCTGAGTGTCGGCATTGGCCATCACCGAAACCCTTGGTTGCGTGCCACGTTCGATTGCATTCCCAGGCCTGGAATGGGCCTATTTCCTTGGCGTTGATGCACACCCTCGCATCAGGATGGCGGGACTGCCGCAGCGAATCAAGTCCGCCACGGCCCCAGTCTTTCATGGCTCGGTTGATCGCGATCGTCGAGGTAAATGGCGCGAAAGGAGTGGTCCCGACGGCAAATCCCCTTTGATGCGGGTCAAGGCAGGGCGGACGGCGTGGACTGAGATTGAGAAGGCTAGAACCGGGTGCACGCCGGGAACGCCAAGGTATCGAGCCATGTACCGACGTATTCTTATCGCAGTGGACGGCTCCCGGCCCTCGCTAGGCGCAGCGCGGCACGGGATCGCGCTGGCGCGGGCACTTGGAGCGCAGGTTACTATCATCACGGTGACAACGCCATGGGCGGTGCAGTTCGCCAGAGAGCCGGCGGCAGTCGTACCTGGAGTGATCGTGCCGGAGAACGACTATGAGCTGAGGATCAAGGCGGCGGCGGAGAACCTCCTGAGGTCCGTCGCAGACAAGGCGCAATATGCCGGGGTGGAGTGCCGCACGCTCCACTGTCGCCATCGCGATCCCCACCAGGCGATCATAGACGCAGCCGCAAAAGAGCGCTGCGATCTCATCATCGTGGGTTCTCACGGAAGACGCGGCATCGCCGGCGTGCTGCTCGGCAGCGAGGCCACAAAGGTGATCGGCCACAGCACACTGCCGGTACTCGTCTGCCGCACGGACTGAGTTGCCGTGAAAAAGCGCCCCGCCTGCTCAAACGGCGCTTGCGTCGTTCTAACGGCAGACCAGTATGGGAACCGTGCTCTGTGTCAGCACCGCTGCGGCTTGGCTTCCCAGCAGCACTCTCGCGAGGCCCCTGCGTCCGTGCGACGCCATGACAATCAGGTCGCAGCCCTTGGCCTTGACTGTGCCAGTGATGGCCTCGGCAGGGAAATCGTTGACGTGTACTGTCTCGCAGGCAACTCCCTGCTTCTTGGCGGCCTCCTCGACGGCCGAGAGGATACGGCGAGCGTTCTCGGCGGCGGCCTTTTCGTATTCCTCGATTGGAAACGCCAAAGCGGCCGGCTCCCCATGCATCATCGCCGACCATGGCTCGGTTGCGGTCACTACCGTCACTCTGGCCCCGATGTGCCTGGCAAGTTGCAGCCCCGCAGCCACCGCCTTGCCGGCCAATTCCGACCCGTCGGTGGCGATCAGGATATGCTTGTACATGTCCCCTCCCTTGGACGGGTATGCACTGCGGCCGCGTCAGGGCTTCATGCTGCGCGCGCCACGTCCGGCGTCTGCGCCGCCTCGGCGCCCACGTTCTCAGCGACCTTGTGCTCGCGGCCGGCTTCCGAGCTGGCGTTGATGCCTTCGCCCGCAAGCTTGGCGAGCGTTACGTATTCCTGCCAGTAGTCCTGCCCTGCCTTCAGCAGGAAATCCGAGTAGTGGCCCCAGAACTCCACAGGCGACTTCGAAGCGACGAGCTGCGCTGCCAGATGCACGTCCTCGCCCAGCCGGCGATGCACAAAGCTCATCCACTCCGTGGCCACTTTGCCGAAGCCCGCCATTGCGATGGCGCTGCTCTGTGCGGCCGGGCCGACCGGCCAGAACGGGTTCCCAGTCAGGATTGGAGGCAGAGCCGTGCCCCAATAGGGATTTTTGCTCGATGTTTTGTACATGGTGCACTCCGTTGGCGTGCCCTCCGCCGAGCGTTCACTATCGGCGATCCCAGCACGCCTCGTATTGATTTCCATCAAGCTCAGCACGCTCGAAGGCCGCCGTTACAATTTATTACAATCCGTTTCCTGGATGCCGAATTGGTGCAGCCGGCGGCTGCTCTCCTGTGCCCACGCCACACACGAGGAGAGACAGTCATGCTGCAGGAAGCCTCGCTATCAGAGTACTCAGTCGCGCGCCCGATTTCGCAGCGGACCGCAGAGCGGCAGCCCTCGGCGTCGCACGGCCTGGACGCCCATATCTCGCGAGCGCCGGTCCGGGCCATCGAGGCCAAGGAGCACGTCTTCACCGAGGGGGATGCCAGATCCCATCTCTACCGCGTCGAGACTGGCGCCATCTGCCTCTACAAGGTTCTGCCCGACGGCCGCCGCCAAGTGTTCGGCTTTGCCTATCCAGGCGACGTGGTCGGCCTCGGTTCGCTGGGCGAGCATCAGTTCAACGCGCAGGCGACCAAGCCATGCCGTTTGCGCTCGTTGCCGTTGAGCACGGTGCATCAGATCGCGCGGCACGATCCTGTGCTCGCAATCAAGCTCTACGAGATGATCTCCCAGGAGCTGGAAGCTGCCCATGATCTCCTCCTGACGACCGGTCAGCGAACGGCCACGGAGCGGGTAGCGGCCTTCTTGCTCGCCATGTCGCGCCGCAGCAAACGATCCGGCGGCGACGCAACCACCATTCATCTGCCCATGACGCGCTCGGATATCGGCGATTTTCTCGGCCTGACGATCGAAACCGTCAGCCGCACGTTCACCAAGCTGAGGCAGCTCGGAATCATTGACCTGGAGCAAAGCGCCAAGGTCCACATTCGCGATATGCAGGGGCTCGAGCGGCTGGCTGAGGGCGGGGGCGATCGTTGAACGTCAGAGCACCTCAGCCGCAATGCGTGATCGATCGTACGTGCTCGGTTCCGGGCGATTTGGACACTGTGCACGAGGCAAAGTCGGAAGGCGTGCCGGCGGCAATGGACAACGCAGACGATACGTTCCGGCTGGCGAGCGGCGTGTTCTATGAGCCGCAAGGGCTTGGAAACGTGATCGCCGATCTGCACGCCCACGGCTTCAAGCGGCGCGACATGTGCCTTGCGGGAACGCGAAAAGCTCTGAGCGGCGTCATGCAGCCCGAGAGCCCCGCTTTCCCGATGCTCGGCGGCTCTCTCGACTCCGGCCGCGTGCGCTCACTCTACCCCCTGCTTGGCGATGTCGAAGTCGTCGGCACCAATGGTGTCCTCCTGCGCAAGCTGCTCAAGGAGGCCACGTGGACCCAAGGTGACCGTACATTGGCCTCGTCCTGGCTGCTGCCCGACGTGTTCGCCAGGTTCACCGATCATGTTCGCCAGAACGCTGTCGTGCTCTTGGTCAGCTCCGCCGACTCCGGACAGCAGCACCGCAGTTGCCGCATTTTGCTGAGACATTCTGCCGATACCGTGCAGACGCACGAGTTCACGCCGGCCCGCAGCGCCGGACAATAGGTCGCAACCCGCAGCGTGAACGGCACGCTTGTCGGCATGCGCTTGACAGGGCGCAACGCCGACGACATGCGGTGTGCTATAAGTCATCTTTGCGAATAACCCCCCGCTGCGGACCTGTGGTGAGCTCTCAACCAAGCCTCCTGAGCGTGCGCGAGAACGAGCGGCTCGAACTCGCCGCCGCCGGAGCATGGACAGCGCGCCACGCCAGCACGCTCGAGCAACTCGTCGATACCGCGGTTCGCGACCTGGAGGATGCGCGCCTACTGGCACTCGACCTGAGCGGGGTGCGCGCACTCGACACCTTCGGCGCCTGGCTGCTCGAGCGCATCGCCCGGGAGGGGAGAGCCCGCGGCAAAGAAACCCGGCTCACCGGAGTTCCGGAGCAATATCGGGGCCTGCTCGAGGAGGTGCAGACCGTCAATCTCACCCCTCCCGCTCCTCCCCCCAGGACGGGGCGCATCGCTGCAGGCCTCGAGGCTCTGGGGCGCACGGTGGTGGAGCTGGGACGCGAGTTCGTCCCCTTCCTCAACATGCTGGGAGCGATCGGCATCGCGCTCATCAACACCCTGCGCCGGCCGGCGCATTTTCGTCTCACGTCGGCGGTGCATCACCTCGATCGAGTGGCGTGGCAGGCGGTGCCGATAATCGTGCTGATCACGTTCCTGATCGGCTGCATCATTGCCCAGCAGGGCATCTTCCATTTCCGCAAGTTCGGCGCCGACCTCTATGTAGTGGATATGGTCGGCATCCTGGTGCTGCGCGAGATCGGCGTGCTGATCGTGGCCATCATGGTGGCAGGCCGGTCGGGCAGCTCCTACACGGCCGAGCTTGGCTCCATGAAGATGCGCGAGGAGGTGGATGCGCTGCGCACCATGGGGCTCGATCCCGTCGAGATCCTCATTCTGCCGCGGGTCGTCGCGCTGATCTTGGCGCTGCCGGCGCTCACCTTCATCGGCTCCCTGTCCGCCCTCTACGGCGCCGGCTTGGTGGCATATTTCTACGGCGGCATGAGCCCGGAAATCTTCATCGACCGCCTCAAAGAGGCAATCTCGGTGACGCATTTCAAGGTGGGCATGATCAAGGCGCCGTTCATGGCGCTGGTGATCGGGGTGGTGGCGGCCTCCGAAGGCCTGAGGGTGAAGGGCAGCGCCGAATCGCTCGGATTGCAGACCACCACCGCGGTCGTGAAATCGATCTTCTTCGTCATCGTGCTGGACGGCGTCTTCGCCATCTTCTTCGCCTCGATCGGAATGTGAGCGGGATGGCGGGCGCGAGCGCACAAGTCGTGATCCGGGTGCAGGACCTGGTGGTCGGGTTCGGCGATCGTGTCGTGCTCGACGGGCTCTCGCTCGATGTGCATCGCGGCGAGATCCTGGGGCTGGTCGGCGGCTCCGGCGGCGGCAAGTCCGTGCTCCTGCGCACTATCATCGGCCTCTTGCCCAAGCGGCGCGGCACCATCGAGGTGCTGGGCACCGACTTCGACCGCGCCGACGAGGAGGAGCGGAGGGCCGTGGAGCGGCGCTGGGGCGTGCTGTTCCAGCAGGGCGCGCTGTTCTCCTCGCTCACCGTGCTGCAGAACGTGCAGTTTCCAATGCGCGAGCATCTCGCCATCTCCGAGCGGCTCCTGGAGGATGTGGCCCGCGCCAAGCTCGAGATGGTGGGCATCGGCGCCGCCGATTCCGCCAAGCTCCCCTCGGAGCTGTCCGGCGGCATGACCAAGCGCGTAGCGCTCGCCCGCGCGCTGGCGCTGGACCCCGAGATCGTCTTTCTCGACGAGCCGACCTCGGGGCTCGACCCCATCGCGGCAGGCGACTTCGACGCCCTCATCAAGACGCTGCAGCACACGCTGGGGCTGACGGTGTTCATGGTGACCCATGATCTCGACAGCCTCAATACGGTGTGCGATCGCGTGGCGGCGCTTGCCGATGGCCGGGTGGTGGCGGTCGGTCCCATGCAAGCCATGCTCGCCAGCGAGCATCCGTGGGTGAAATCTTATTTCGGCGGCAAGCGCGCCCATCTCGCCGTGCACGGGCTGGCGCAAGGAGCGCAGTGAGGTAACACGCATGGAAATACGGGCACGCTATATCCAAGTCGGCGCGTTCGTGCTGGCCACCATCGTTGCGGGCTTCGCGTTCGTGTTTTGGATGAACAACGTCGCCGGCCTGCGCGATCGCACGCTCTACAAGGTGCGCTTCGAGACGCCGGTGGCGGGGCTGCTCGGAGGCTCGGCGGTGCTGTTCAACGGCATCCGCGTCGGTGAGGTCACGGCCCTGCAGCTCAACCAGCGCGACCCGCGCGAGGTCATGGTGACGATCGCCATCGAGCCCGCCACGCCGGTGCGCGCCAACACCAAGGTCGACATCGATTTCCAGGGCCTGGCTGGCGCGCCGGTGATCGCGCTCACCGGTGGCGATCCTTCCGCGCCGGTCCTGACTGCGAGCGGAGGCGAGCCGCCGCTGCTGGTTGCACCGCCCACGGCCGGCCAGAGCCTGACGCAGGCTGCCCGCGACGCGCTGCGCGGCCTCAACGGCGTCTTGGCCGACAACGCCGAGCCGCTGCAGTCAACGATTGCCAACCTCAACACCTTTTCGGCGGCGCTGGCGCGCAACTCGGACAAGCTCGACGGCATCGTTGCGGGCCTCGAGCGCATGACCGGCGGCGCCGCCAAGACGCCAACCACCTACTACGACCTGACCTCGCCGCGCGACTTCCGGCCGGCCGCCAAGGTGAAACCGGCCCAGCTGGTCGTCGCCGAGCCGACCGCGCTCGTCATGATCGATGCCCAGACCATACTGATCCGCCCGCCGCCGGCGCCCGATGCGTCGGCCAAGCCGGCATTGTGGGCCGACAGCCTGCCGAAGCTCCTGCAGGCCAAGCTGATCGAGACGTTCGACAACGCCAACTACGTGAGCGCCGTCGGCCGGGCGACGGACGGCTTCGAGGGTGACCACAAGCTGCTGATCGACGTTCGCACCTTTCAGCTGACCGCGCAGCCGCAGCCGATGGCCGAGATCGAGCTGGCGGCCAAGGTGCTGAACGCCAAGGGCGGCGTGGTCGGCGCGCGGGTGTTCCGCGCCACGGCGCCTGCTTCCGCAGTCAACACCGCTGCAGCAGCGGCCGCGCTCGATGCCGCCTTCGGCAAGATCGCCAGGGAACTGGTTGTATGGACCGCGGGCGTGCTCTGAGCGCACTCTCTGCGAATGCATGAAGCTGTGGAAATTGACCGTTGACTGGGCCCTAGCAGCGGCGATCCCCCGTTTCTTGATCTAGATCAACGAGGCGGCACAGCCTCCATGAGAGAAGCCGCCCACGCGTGCAACAAGCGAATGGGGCGCACATGGCAGCCACGAGGGTCGAGGAGCGGGCTGCGTTCACAGATGCCATGGCGCTCATCGGCGCTACTGGGATAGTGGCGATCGGGCTGTTCGTGATTTTGGGCTCGCGCCACCCGGCCATGATCTTCCACGGCCTGTTGTTCTTGTTGGCCGGCGCCGCGGCCGCGATGTTCATCCTCAGCGTCTCGTTCAGCAAGCCCGACTGGCACGGCCAGGCCGATGAATATGTCGACGGCCCCATCAAAGTCGCCACCATCGCCGCGGTGTTCTGGGGCATCGCCGGCTTCGTGGTGGGCGACGTGCTCGCCTGGCAGCTGGCGTTCCCGGCGCTCAATCTCGACCTGCCGTGGACCAGCTTCGGGCGGCTCAGGCCGCTGCATACCTCGGCGGTGATCTTCGCCTTCGGCGGCAATGTTCTCCTCGCCACATCGTTCTATGTCGTGCAGCGCACCTGCCGGGCGCGACTGGCGGGCCGCTGGGCGCCCTGGTTCGTGATCTGGGGCTATCAGCTGTTCATCGCCATCGCCGGCACCGGCTACCTGCTCGGCATCACCCAGGGCAAGGAGTACGCCGAGCCCGAGTGGTACGCCGATTTGTGGCTGACCATCATCTGGGTCGTCTACTTGCTGGTGTTCCTCGGCACGCTGGCCAAGCGCAAGGAGCCGCACATCTACGTGGCGAACTGGTTCTACCTCGCGTTCATCGTGACGATCGCCATGCTGCATCTCGTCAACAACGCCACGATCCCCGTCAGCCTGACGAGCACCAAGAGCTACATCGTGTTCGCCGGCGTCCAGGATGCGATGACGCAGTGGTGGTACGGCCACAACGCGGTCGGCTTCTTCCTCACCGCCGGCTTCCTCGGCATCATGTACTACTTCATCCCGAAGCGGGTGGAACGGCCGGTCTACTCCTACCGCCTCTCCATCGTGCACTTCTGGACGCTGATCTTCCTCTACATCTGGGCCGGGCCCCACCATCTGCACTACACCGCGCTCCCCGACTGGGCGCAGACGCTCGGCATGACCTTCTCGATCATGCTGTGGATGCCGTCGTGGGGCGGCATGATCAACGGCCTCATGACGCTATCGGGGGCGTGGGACAAGCTGCGCACCGACCCGGTGGTACGCCTGCTGGTGGTGTCGGTCGCCTTCTACGGCATGTCCACGTTCGAGGGGCCGGTGATGAGCATCAAGGCGGTCAACTCGCTATCGCACTACACGGACTGGACCATCGGGCATGTGCACTCCGGTGCGCTCGGCTGGGTGGCGATGGTGTCGTTCGGCGCCATCTATTGCCTGGTGCCATGGCTGTGGAATCGGCGCGGTCTCTACTCGCTGCGCCTGGTGGAATGGCACTTCTGGGTCTCGACCATCGGCATCCTGCTCTACATCACCGCCATGTGGGTGTCGGGCATCACGCAAGGCCTGATGTGGCGGGCCTACGACAAGCTGGGCTTCCTGCAGTACTCCTTCATCGAGACCGTGGAGGCCATGAAGCCCTACTACGTGATCCGCGCCATCGGCGGGTTGCTGTTCCTCATCGGCGCGCTGATCATGGCCTACAACATCTGGCGCACGGTGCGCGGCGACGAGCCCGTCGACGTGGCCGAGCAACCCCGCATCGCTGCCGCACCCGGTCTGCGTCCAGTGGCAGCGGAATAGGGGGCAGCCATGAACCACGCAGTTTTCGAGCGCAACTCCCTCATCCTGCTGATCGGCATCCTGGTGGTGGTGTCGATCGGCGGCATCGTGCAGATCGCGCCCCTGTTCTGGGTCGACAGCACCATCGAGAAGGTGAAGGGCATGCGGCCCTACACCCCACTCGAGCAGGCTGGACGCGACATCTACGTGCGCGAGGGCTGCTACGGCTGCCACAGCCAGATGATCCGCACCTTGCGCGACGAGGTCGAGCGCTACGGCCACTACAGCCTCGCCGCCGAGAGCATGTACGACCATCCCTTCCAGTGGGGCTCCAAGCGTACCGGGCCCGATCTCGCCCGCGTCGGCGGCAAGTACTCCGACCAATGGCAGGCCGAGCACATGATCAACCCGCGCTCGGTGGTGCCGGAGAGCATCATGCCGGGCTATCCCTGGCTCGCCGACAACAAGCTCGATACGCACGATATCGTTGAGCGCCTCAAGACGCTCAAGCTGGTCGGTGTCCCCTACAATGAGGAGATGATCGGCAAGGCGCTGCAGGACCTGGCCGCGCAAATCAATCCCGACAGCCGGCCGGCGCGCGAGCTCTTGCGCCGCTACCCCAAGGCCAAGGTGGGCAAGTTCGACGGCAGGCCCGGCACCGAGCCCAGCGAGCTCGACGCGCTGATCGCCTATCTGCAAGTGCTGGGCACGCTGGTCGACTTCGCCACCTTCGATGCCTCCGGCCCCAATTTGCGTTGATGCGCGGAGGCGAGACCCCATGACCTACGACACCATCGCCACCATCAGTCAGGTGACGTCGCTGCTGATGTTCATCGCCATGTTCGCGGCCGTGCTGGCCTACGTGTTCTGGCCGAAGAACGGCCCGCGCTTGGAGGATGCGCAGCGGCGCGCGCTCGGCCTCGCAGACAAGCCAGCAGCGCAAAGTGAGCGGAGGCCCCGATGAACACGAGCAAGCGCGAGGTCGATGACGTCACCGGGGTCGAGACGACGGGCCACGAGTGGGACGGCGTCAAGGAGCTCAACAAGCCGCTGCCGAGGTGGTGGGTGTGGACCTTCTACGCCACCATCATCTGGGCCATCGGCTACTGGATCGCCTATCCGGCCTGGCCGACACTTGTCCGGCTACACCACGGGCGCTGCTCGGCTACAGCCAGCGCGCGACAGTGGCAAGCGAGGTCAGCGCCGCCAAAGCCGCGCAGTCGCAGTTACCGCGATAAGCTGGCGGCCACGCCGCTCGACAAGGTGAAGGCAGACCCAGACCTGCTGCGCTTTGCCATCGCCGGCGGCGGCGCCGCTTTCCAGGCCAACTGCGCGCCCTGTCACGGCCGCGGCGCCCAGGGCTTTGCCGGCTATCCCAATCTCAACGACGACGAATGGCTGTGGGGCGGCAGCATCGAGGACATCCACAAGACCATCAGCTTCGGCATACGCTCCGAGCGGAAGGAGACGCGCACCTCGCAGATGCCGCGCTACGGGCTCGACAAGCTGCTCGACGACAAGCAGATCAGCGATACCGCCGAGTACGTGCTGTCGCTGACAGGCAAGGCAAGCGACCGGCCGCCGTGGCGCGGGGCAAGACGCTGTTTGCCGAGCAATGCGCCACCTGCCACGGCGCCGACGGCAAGGGCAAGCAGGAGCAAGGCGCCCCCGACCTGACCGACGCCATCTGGCTCTACGGCAACAGCCGGCAGGCCATCGTCGAGAGCATCAGGACCGGGCGCGGCGGCATGATGCCGGCCTGGGCCGGCCGCCTCGACCCCGAGACCCTGAAGTCGCTGGCCGTCTACGTCCACAGCCTCGGCGGCGGCAAGTAGTGCCGCAGGCAGCGGGTGGCGGGCCGGCAGTGCCCCCGGCCGGTTCCGCCTTCCTCGTTGCGCCAGATCAAAGTGCTACGCTGCCGGCGAGGCAGGGTGAGGCCATGACAGGCGTAGTCGCCGGAGACCATACGATGACCACGCCGGACGATGCCGCCTACCGTGAAGCACGCCAGCGCGTTCGGGCGCTGCGCGCCTTCTATCAGCACCTGATCGTCTACGCGGCCGTGATCTGCATGCTCTTTCTCATCAATGTGACGAGCAGCCCCAATTGGTGGGTGCAGTGGCCGGCCATGGGCTGGGGATTGCTCCTCGTCCTGCACGGCGTCTTCACCAACACCGGCCTGCTCGGGTCCGCATGGGAGGAGCGGCGCATCGCCGAGCTGATGCGCGAGAAGGAAAGGACCCGCTAGTGTCCGGGCCGCGACGGGTGCCAGGCAAGTTGTCATGGTCGGGCTTGGCCCGACCATCCAGCAATCCGCGAGCTCCGGCGTTTGCCGAACACTGCGATCCTCGGGACAAGCCCGAGGATGTCATGCGCTGTCTTCGGTTGGTGCTTGAGCACCGACACCGGGCGGCGAAGGTCGAGATGACGCACATGGACGCTTACATCGTGCCGGCCGGCAACGAAGCGGCGCCCGGCGTCGTGCGCCTGGACGCCAAGGCGGTCAACCGCAAGGAGGACCGCTCCCTCTACGCCGGCCGCCAGAAGGTCTACCCCAAGCTCGCGCATGGCCGCTTCCGCGCCACCAAGTGGCTGGTGATGGCGGTGACGCTCGGCATCTACTATGCGCTGCCCTGGCTGCGCTGGCATCGCGGGCCCGACCTGCCCGACCAGGCCGTCCTGCTCGACATGGCCAACAACCGGTTCTTCTTCTTCTTCCTCGAGATCTGGCCGCAGGAGTTCTACTTCGTCACCGGCCTGCTGGTGCTGGCGGCGCTGTCGCTGTTCCTCATCACCTCGGTCGCCGGCCGTGTGTGGTGCGGCTACACCTGCCCGCAGACGGTGTGGACCGACCTGATGGTCGTGGTGGAGCGCTTCTGGCAGGGCGACCGCAACCAGCGCATCGCGCTGGACAAGCGCCGCTGGGGACCGGTCAAGCTCTTCCGCAAGGGCATGACGCACCTGTCCTGGCTCGCCATCGGCCTGGCGACGGGCGGCGCCTTCGTGTTCTACTTCCGCGATGCGCCGACGCTGGCCGGCGAGCTGCTGACGGGCACGGCGCCGGCCATCGCCTATCTGTTCCTCGGCATCTTCACGCTGACCACCTACGTGCTCGGCGGCATCGCCCGCGAGCAGGTGTGCATCTACATGTGCCCCTGGCCGCGCATCCAGGGCGCCATGGTCGACCACGACACGCTGCTGGTCAGCTACAAGCCCCATCGCGGCGAGCCGCGCGGGGCGCACAAGAAGGGCCAGCCCTGGGAGGGCCGCGGCGACTGCATCGACTGCCGCGCCTGCGTCGCCGTCTGCCCCACCGGCATCGACATCCGCGACGGCTCCCAGCTCGAGTGCATCCAGTGCGCGCTGTGCATCGACGCCTGCAACGAGATCATGGACCGCGTCGACCGGCCGCGCGGCCTGATCGCCTACGACACCATCGCCAGCCAGGAGGCGGCGGCGAAGGGCACGTCGGCGCCCTGGCGGCTGATCCGGCCGCGCACGCTGCTCTACCGGGGCCTCATCTGTACTCGTCGGCCTCATCATGCTGACGGCGCTGCTCAAGCGCTCCACCCTCGACATCAACGTGCTGCACGACCGCAACCCGCCCTACGTGCTGCTGTCCGACGGCGGCGTGCGCAACGGCTACACGGTCAAGATCCTCAACAAGCTGCACCAGCCGCGCGACTTCACGCTCGAGACGCGCGGCCTGGAGGGCGCCGGCATGGCCATCGTCGGCATGGATGCGGGCGCCAAGGTTCGCGTCACCACCGATGATCTGCGCGAGCTGCGGGTGTTCGTCACCCTGCCGCCGGCGCGAGCTGGCCAAGCCGATGCCGCCACGGTTCCTTTCGCGCTGGTCGTGCGCGATGCCGCCTCCGGCGACGAGACGGCGCGCGCCACCCATTTCCAGAAGCCCAGCGACCGTCCCGGGAGGAGCCCATGAGCCCGACCATGCTGCCCGCTGCGCCGCGGAAGGAGCAAGGCCTGCAGCGGCCACCACGTGCTCGGCGTGTTCCTGGCCTTCTTCGCCGCCGTCTTTGTCGCCAACGGGGCGATGATCTACCGGCCCTGTCGACGCACACCGGCCTCGTCGCCAACGAGCCCTACCGCAAGGGCCTGCACTACAACGAGCGCATCGCGGCCGACGCGCGCCAGGCGCAGCTCGGCTGGGTCGAGACCCTCGAGGTGACGCCGGGACGGGCGCGTCAGCCTGGCGCTGGCCGAGCCGGACGGCCGCCGGTGCGGAGCCTGAAGATCGAAGGCGTGCTCGGCCGCCCGTCGACCAATCGCCACGACATCCGGCTCGCGCTCGCCGAGCAGGCGCCCGGCCGCTACGAGGCGCAGGTCCGCACCGCTCGCCGAAGGCAACTGGATCGTCACGCTGGAGGCCTTCGCCGGGGCGGACGAGGCCGAGCCCATCTACCGCACACGGAGGCGCCTGTGGCTGAAGCCGTAACCGATACCGCACGCAGGTTGGGTCAAGCGAAGCGCAGACCCAACACCGAACTGGAAGACCTTGCGAGTTGGGTCATCGCTGACGCTCGACCCAACCTACACACCGCCACAACGACGCTGGTCGTCGAGAACATGCATTGCGGCGGCTGCATGCGCAAAGTCGAGGCCGCGCTTGCGGGCGTGCCCGGCGTCGCCAGCGCCCGCGCCAACCTGTCGGCGCGGCGCGTCACCGCCGTGCACGGCGCCGCGGGCGTCAACTCGGCCGATCTTGTCGAGGCGCTGGCCGGGCCGGATTCAAGGCGGCAGAGCTTGCCGAGGAGGCCGCGAGCGAGACGCACGCGAGCGACAAGGACTTCCTGAAGCGCCTCGGCGTCGCCGGCTTCGCGGCCGCCAACATCATGCTGCTGTCGGTGTCGGTGTGGTCGTCCTCGGGCGGCGACATGCTCCCCTCCGTGCAGTCGCTGTTCCACTGGCTCTCCGCGCTGATCGCGCTGCCGGCCGTGGCCTACGCCGGCCAGCCGTTCTTCCGCTCGGCCGTGCAGGCGCTGCGGTCGCGCCGCCTCAACATGGACGTGCCGATCTCGCTGGGCGTGACGCTTGGCCACGCTCATGAGCCTCTACCAGACCATGCGCGGCAGCGAGCAGGTCTATTTCGATGCGGCCGTGACGCTGCTCTTCTTCCTGCTGGTCGGCCGCTTCCTCGACCAGCGCATGCGCACGCGCGCGGCCGGCGCCGCCGCCAATCTGCTGGGCCTGCGCGGCACGGCGGCCACCGTCATGCAGCCCGACGGCACCACGCATCCGCATCGAGCGCGCGCCAGCTCGCGCCCGGCATGCGCATCGTGACGGCGGCGGGCGAGCGCTTCGCCGTCGACGGCCGCGTCGTCGAAGGGCGCGGCGAGGTCGACGACAGCCTGATCACGGGGGAGACGACGCCGCGCGGCAGTCGCGCCCCGGCGACCGCGTCTATGCCGGCACGGTCAACCTGTCGGGCGCGCTCGTGACGGAAGCCACGGCGACGGACCAGAACACGCTGCTGGCCGAGATCGGCCGCCTGATGACCGCAGCCGAGCAGGCGCGCGGGCGCTACGTCGCGCCTCGCCGACCGCGCCGCGCGGGCTCTACGCGCCGGCCGTGCACATCCTGGGCGTCGCCACCTTCCTGGGCTGGCTCGTCGCCGGGCAGGGCTGGGAGACGGCACTGACGGTCGCCATTGCCGTGCTGATCATCACCTGCCCGTGCGCGCTGGCGCTGGCCGTGCCGGCGGTGCAGGTCGCTGCCACCAGCCGCCTGTTCGGCAGCGGCGTGCTGGTCAAGGCGCCCGACGGCCTGGAGCGCCTCGCCGAGGTCGACACGGTGGTGTTCGACAAGACCGGCACCCTGACGCTCGGCGAGCCCGCGCTCGGCCGGAGCGAGGAGCGCCTCGACGACGATGTCGCTGGCGCGCGCCGCCGCCCTGGCGGCCGCCAGCCGCCACCCCTACGCCCGCGCGGTCGTGCGCGCGGCCGAGGCCACGGGCTCGACGGTCAAGCCGGCCGCCGACGTGCGCGAGGTCGCCGGGCTTCGGGCTCGAGCGCACCGGCCCCGACGGCACCGAGCGGCTCGGCTCCGCCGCCTGGGTCGGCGCCACCGCCCGCGACGGCGAGACGGCAACGGTGTGGTACCGCGGCGCCGAGCGGCACGCCCGTCGCGCTCATTTCGAGGACAGGTCTGCGGCCCGACGCGGCGCAGGTCGTTCGCGCGCCTGCAGGGCGCAGGCTTCCAGCACGGAGCTGCTCTCCGGCGACCGGGCGGCCGTGGTGGAAGCCGCGGCAGCCGCCGCCGGCATCGATCGCTGGATGGCCGGCACGCTGCCGGCCGAGAAGATCGCCCGCCTCGAGCAGCTCAAGGCCGAGGGCCGCAAGGTGCTGATGGTCGGCGACGGCCTCAACGACGCGCCCGCGCTTGCCGCCGCCCACGCCTCGCTCTCGCCCTCGACGCGCGGCCGACATCAGCCAGACGGCGGCCGACGCCGTGTTCCAGGGCGCGCGCCTGGCGCCGATCCTGGAGGCGCTTGCGGTTGCGCGAGCGGCCCGCCGCATGGCGCTGCAGAACTTCGCCATCGCCATCGGCTACAATGCCGTGTTCGTGCCGCTCGCCATGGCCGGGTCTGGTCACGCCGCTGCTCGCGGCCGTCGCCATGTCGGCCTCCTCGATCGCCGTCACCGCCAACGCGGTGCGGCTCAAGACCATGCGCTCTGGAGCTTGCCCGATGACCGCGCTCGCCTGGCTCATTCCCTGCGCGCTGCTGCTCGGCCTGCTGGGGCTCGTCGCCTTCCTGTGGTCGCTCGACAGCGGCCAGTACGAGGACCTCGACGGTGCCGGCTGGCGCGCCCTGCAGGACGACGACGGGCCCGGTCCTCACAAGTAGCCGTCGGGCTCCGGCACCACGTCGCGGAAGGCGTGCCAGGTCGCGTGCCCGACCAGCGGGAACATCACCGACCAGCCCCACGAACAGCGTGGCGATGCCGAGCGCCATGAAGCCGGCGATCAGGGCCGCCCACAGCGCCATCGGCTTCGGATTGACGCAGCACCGCCCGCCAGGCTCGCGGACATGGCGCTCACCGCATCGATGCGGCGCGTCATCAGCAGCGGCACCGACACCACCGAGATGGCGAACACCAGCGCGGCAAGGATGCCGCCGACGATCGTCCCGGTGACCAGCAGGCCGAGCCCGTGCGGCGTGAACAGCAGGGTCGGCACGAAATCGCTGGCCGGCGGCCAGCCGCGCCTGCCGCCGAAGAACAGCATGAACAGCAGCGATGCGAGCTGCAGCCAGACGAAATAGCAAAAGGCCAGGATCGCGCCGAAGAAGCCGAGCTGGCCGGGCGCCGCCCAGCGCGCTCCTCGAGGACAGCGCCGAGCGTCATGGCGCTCGCCCGTGCTCGCAGCCGCCGGCTCGTCTCGTAGAGGCCGACCGCGGCGACGGGCCCGATCAGCAGGAAGCCGCCGCCGAGCGCCAGGATCGAGCGATTCCAGGCCGCCCACCGTCAGCCCCAGCACCAGCGCCGCCGGCAGCGCCGCGAACAGGGCGCCGTAGGCGAGGCTGATCTGCGGCACGGTCCACAGGTCGCGCCAGCCCGCCGCCAGCCAGGCCCAGGGCGCATCGAAGGGCACCCGGCGCACGCTTCACGCCCGCGACAGTTGCGGCGTGCGCTCCGCGGCGATGCTCTCCAGCTGCGTGCGTTCATAGGTCTGGGTCTGCCGCTGCCCGCTTCAGATATCGAAGAAGACCGTCTCGTTCTCGCCCTGGATGCGGATGTCGAAGTCGTAAACGATCTTGCCGTCCCGCATCTCCGCTCGGCGATCAGGGTGGAACGGCGCACCTCCTGCTCGATCAGGTTGAGCACCGGGTCGGCGGCGTTGGCGGTCGCCTCGTCGGAGAAGTACATGCGCGTGTTGAGGCCGATATTGATGCCGCGCGCCACGATCCAGAAATTGATGTGCGGCGCCATGGGCTTGTGCCCGCTGCGGCCCGACGACCTGGCCCGGGCTTGATGGTCTCGAAGGTGTAGAGGCCGGTCTTGAAGTCGGAGCCGGCCCGCCCCCAGCCACGGAAATCCTCGTCGATGCGGCTTGGCGTCTGGCGTGTCGGCCGGATGCCGGTAGCGCCCTTCCGCGTTGGCCTGCCAGATCTCGACCAGCACGTCGCGCAGCGGCGTCCCCGTGCCGTCGATCACCCGGCCCTCGATCGTGATGCGCTCGCCGCGCGTCTTCGGCGCCGGCGAGCACGTTGCCGAAGTTGTTCTCGAAGATCTCGAAGCCGGCCTGATGCGGGATGAGGCCGATATGCACGTAGGGACCCGCCGTCTGCGACGGCGGTCTCGCGCAGATAGTCGAGCGGCTGCACCATGGCTTCAGTTCCCTTCCAGCTTGTTCTCGAACAGCGTCGAGCGGCGCCCGCGCAGCACGATGTCGAAGCGGTAGGCGAGCGTAGTCGATCGGCACGGCTGGCGTTGAGGTCGAGCGGCGCGATCAGGCGCTTGACGGCCTCGGGGTCGGGGATGGTGCTGACGATCGGACACTTCGGGATCAACGGGTCGCCCTCGAAGTACATCTGGGTGATGAGCCGCTGGGCGAAGCCGGAGCCGAACACGGAGTAGTGGATGTGCGCCGGCCGCCAGCTGTTGACGAAGTTGCGCCAGGGATAGGGGCCCGGCTTGATGGTGCGGAAGTAGTAGTAGCCATCGGCGTCGGTGAGCGCGCGCCCGCAGCCGCCGAAATTGGGGTCGACCGGGGCGATGTAGGTATCGTTCTTGTGGCGGTAGCGGCCGCCGGCATTGGCCTGCCACACCTCCACCAGCGTGTTCGGCACCGGCCTGGCCGTTCTCGTCCAGCACCCGCCCGTGCACGATGATGCGCTCGCCGATCGGCTCGCCGCCGTGCGCGTAGTTGCGGATGAGGTCGTTGTCGAGGGGGCCGAGCTCGTCTGGCTGCGAACAGCGGTCCGGTCACCTCCGACAGCGAATTCTGCAGCGACAACAGGGCAAGGCGCGGCGACCGCGTCACGCTCGTCTTGTAGATGGGCGTGTACGCAGGCGGGTGCCAGCCCCGGTCGCGCTGGATGAACTCGCCCTTGTTGCTGACGTTTTCCCTGCCGAGCCCGCCCATGAGGCCTCCCCTTCGCAATTGCTTCGTTGGAGGGCGAGTGTCGAGACCTAGCGGCCAAGCTCTTTGATCTTGATCAAACCCGACCCTTATTTTTCGCCGCGTACTAGCGATTTGGCGGCCCCGTCGATGACGTTGCCGGCGGCCTTCCAGAGGGTGATCCCTACCGGCAACGGCATTGGGTTGACGCGGATCAAGGCTGCACGGCCCGCGCTGCCGCAGTTTCGGCGCCTGTATTCGGAGGTGACGCCATGCAAGCTCATGAAGCCATGACCAAGGACGTGATCACGGTTGGGCCCAGCACAACCGTGCGCGAGATCGCTGCGCTGCTGGTGAAGCATCGCATCAGTGCCGTTCCGGTCGTCTCGAGCGAGGGCCGGATATTGGGAATTGTCAGCCAGACCGACCTTGGCCACCGCAGGGAGACCGATACGGAGAAGCGGCGCAAGTGGTGGCTGGAGATGTTCGCCGACTCCGACGCCAAGGCCCGCGAATTCATCAAGAGTCATGGGATTGTCGCGCGGGACGTGATGACGCGGTTCGTCGTCTCGGTGTCCAAGGATACCCCGCTTTCGGAGGTTGCCGAGATCCTCGACACGCACCGCATTCGCCAAGTGCCCGTGATCCAGGACGGCAAATTGGTCGGGATGATCAGCCGGGCGGACCTCGTACGCAAGCTTGCGGAGGCGACGATCACCGCTTCGCCAACCAGGCACGACAACGGCGCCCTGCAGAAAGCGATCTGGGCGCGGATCAAGAAAGAGTCGTGGCTGCAGGCGGCGCTCGTCAACATCACGGTGAAGGACGGCGTGGTCGAGCTGTGGGGCGCGGTCGGCTCGGACGATCAGCGGCGCGCGCTGCGCGTTCTGGTGGAGGGCATAGAGGGCGTCCAGCGAGTGGAGGACAATGTGGGCCTGCTGCCCAAAGTCATCAGCGCATAGCAGGCGCTGCCGTGCTCTCCGAACCATTCGCTATCAACACGAACCTCGAGGTGCTGCCATGAAACACAAGGCTTTGACGGTGACGCTTGCCGCGGCGGCGTTGGCATCCGTTATTGCGGTGCAGGCTCTGGCGCAAGGAGGGCCCGGCCACATGCGCGAGCGCGGCTGGGGCATGTGGGACGACGATGACAGAGGCATGTGGCGCGACGGCCCCTTCCGGCGGTGGTCGAGCCGTGGGCCCGAGCGGATGCTGGAGCGCGTCGAGCGGCAACTCTCCTATCTGAAGACCGATCTTGCCATCACCGAGGCTCAGACGGCCGCATGGAACGAGCTGGCTGAGGCCATCCGCAACACGGCCAAGCAGCGTTACGAGCGCATGAAAGCCCTCTACGCAGACGCGAAGGCGAAGACTCTGCCCGAGCGCATGGAGCTGCAGGAGCAGTTCATGGTCACGCGGCTCGAGGAGGCGAGGCAAGTCAAAGGTAGCCTTCTGAGCCTCTACGCGACCCTGACCGACAACCAGAAGAAAGAGGCGGACGACATGGTGCTGCCGATGGTCGGAATGGGCGGTCGCTGGGGCATGTAGCCCGCTTGCCGATCGATCGGGGGACGGGCGCGGTTGCGCGAGCCCGTCCCGCCCCGCGGCTATTGCGCTTCGTCCTCGGCGTCGGGGACGAGCACAGCCGCTCCCGTGAGCTGACCCGATCGCAGCTGGTCCAACGCCTCGTTGGCGGCCTCCAGGACGAAGGGCACGGCGTGGATCTGCAGCGCGGCCTGCCCGGCCAGCACCAGGAACTCCTCGGCATCCCGGCGGGTCAGGTTGGCGACGGAGCGCACCACACGCTCGCCCCACAGCAGCTCATAGGGCATGGCGGGGACATCGCTCATGTGGATACCGCCCAGAACTACCGTGGCGCCCTTACGGACCTGTGCCAGCGCCAGGGGCACCAGCGCGCCGACAGGCGCGAAGATGATCGCGGCATCGAGCTTTTCCGGCGGCGCTTCATCCGATCCTCCCGCCCACACGCAGCCGAGCTGGCGCGCGAACGCCTGCGCAGCGGTATCGCCGGGCCTGGTGAAGGCATACACCGAGCGGCCCTGGAACCTCGCCACCTGCGCGACGATGTGGGCCGCCGCCCCGAAGCCGTAGATGCCGAGGTGCCGGGCCTCGCCTGCCATGCATAGCGAGCGATAGCCGATGAGACCTGCACACAGGAGCGGCGCCGCCTCGACGTCGGAGTAGCGCTCGGGAAGCGCAAAGCAGTAGTCCGCGTCTGCAACCGTGTGTTGCGCGTACCCGCCGTCGATCTGGTAGCCGGTGAAGGCCGGTGCGTCGCAGAGGTTTTCCTTGCCCTCGCGGCAATAGGAGCACACCCCGCAGGTGTGGCCGAGCCACGGAATGCCGACGCGGTCGCCGATGTCGAAGCGTTCGGCCCCGGCACCCACCGCCTCCACGCGGCCGACGATCTCGTGACCGGGAACCAGGGGAAGCTTCGGCTCCGTCAGCTCGCCGTCGACGACATGCAGATCGGTCCGGCACACGCCGCAGGCAGAGACCCTGACGAGAACCTGCCGCGGACCCGGCACAGGCTTCGCCAGCTGCTGCAGCCGCAACGGACGACCGGGCTGCTCCAGGACCATGGCTTTCATGTCTCGGCCCGCCTGCCGCAGTCCCTCACTTGACGATGAACGTACCCTTCATCCCCGTCTCGTAGTGACCGGGGATCAGGCACGCGAACTCGAATGTGCCGGCCTTGGTGAAGCGCCAAAGGAGCTCCGCGCGCGCGTTTGGCTTCAGACGCGCGGCATTGGGCTCGCTATGGTCCATATGCGGATGCTTCTCCATCTCCTTCTTGTGCTTGGCGTTGTTGGCGAAGGTATCGATCAGGAACTCATGGTCGACTGAGCCGACGTTCCTGAGCACGAACTTGATCTGCTCGCCCTTCTTCACCTCCAGCCGGTCGGGCGCGTAAGCCATAGTACCCGCACCGTCCGTCATCAGCACCTCGACCACCCGAAACGGCTTCCTCGGATCTCCGGGCTCTCCCGCCGCAAACGTGTGATTGCCGTGTGCCGACGCACGACCGAGGAGGGTCAGTCCGGAAAGCATAGAAATCGCGGCGATGGCGGCCACCGCCCATGTGCTGGCAACTCGGACTCTCCTGGGTTTGGACATATCAGCTCTCTTCCTCTGTTCACTCGGTTTACCGCCCTGCCGGTTCCTTGATCAACGCGCCCCCAAGGGCCGCTCTCTTTGTGCGGATCTTGCTGTCTTTATGGAATCTTTATGAAGCAGTGACCCCCGCCGTCTCGAATTTATATGCGCCAAAGGGCAAGTATCCGCCGCGTGCAGCGCAGCACCCTCGCCCGTTGACGGGCGTCAAGGCGGACCGCGCCGCTTGCGCATGAGATGACCTCGACCTTCTCGTTCCAGGAGAGACCCATGTTGGACGTGATCCTATTGGCCGTCGGCCTCGGCTTCTTCGCCCTAGCATCGCCTACGCCTTCGGCTGCGATCGTCTCTAACGGAGTAGTTTCCCATGCTCGTCGAATACATCCTTGGCGGCGCCGTGACCGCGGTGCTGCTCGTCTATCTCATCTATGCCCTGCTGCGGCCCGAGAAGTTCTAGCGAGAGGCCGTCATGACCATCAATGGCTGGCTGCAGATCGCGATCTACTTCGCGGTGCTGACGGCGCTCGTCGTTCCCCTGGGCCGCTACATGGCCCGCGTGTTCGAGGGTGAGCGCACATTCCTGTCGCCCGTGCTGCAACCCGTCGAGACGTTCCTCTATCGCGTCTCCGGAGTCGACGAGAAGCGCGAGCAGCACTGGATCACCTACACGGTCGCCATGCTGCTGTTCAACGCGGCGGGCTTCGTGCTGCTCTACGCACTGCTGCGCCTTCAAGGCCTTGTTGCCGCTCAATCCGGCGGACATGTCCGCGGTAGCCGGCCGACCTTGCCTTCAATACGGCCGTCAGCTTCACCACCAACACCAACTGGCAGAACTACGGCGGCGAGAGCACGCTCTCCTACTTCAGCCAGATGGTCGGTCTGACCACGCAGAACTTCGTCTCGGCCGCCACCGGCATCGCGCTGGCGATCGCGCTCGTTCGCGCCTTTGCCCGCGCCTCCGGCAATACGGTCGGCAACTTCTGGGTCGATCTGACGCGCTGCACGCTCTACGTGCTGCTGCCGCTTGCCGCGTTGCCGCGCTCGTCCTGGTCTGGCAGGGCACGCCGCAGAACCTGGGTCCCTACGTCGATGCCACCACGCTCGAAGGTGCCAAGCAGACGATCGCCCAGGGCCCGGCGGCCTCGCAGATCGCCATCAAGCAGCTCGGCACCAACGGCGGCGGCTTCTGGAACGCCAACGGCGCCTACCCCTACGAGAACCCCACGCCGCTCAGCAACTTCCTCGAGGTGCTCTACATCCTGCTGATCTCGGCCGCGCTCACGCACACCTTCGGCCGCATGGTCAAGGACGAGCGCCAGGGCTGGGCGCTGTACGCGGCGATGTCGCGTCGTGTTCCTGGTCGGTGTCGCGATCGCCTACTGGGCCGAGGCGGCCGGCAACCCGCACTTCGCCGCGCTGGGGCTCGACCCCGCCAACATGGAAGGCAAGGAGGTGCGCTTCGGCCTCGCCAACTCGAGCCTGTGGGCCGTGGCCACCACGGCTGCCTCCAACGGCTCCGTCAACGCCATGCACGACAGCTTCACGCCGCTCGGCGGCATGATCCCGCATCATCATGATGCAGCTCGGCGAGATCATCTACGGCGGCGTCGGCTCCGGCCTCTACGGCATGCTGCTGATGGTCATCGTCGCCATGTTCGTCGCGGGGCTTGATGGTCGGCCGCACGCCCGAGTATCTCGGCAAGAAGATCGAGGCCAAGGAGGTCAAGATGGCGATGCTCGCCATCCTGATCCTGCCGCTGATCGATGCTCGGCTTCACGGCGTCTGCGGTGCTGCTGCCGTTCGGCCTCTCCAGCATGCAGGACGCCGGTCCGCACGGCTTCAGCGAGGTGCTCTATCTCTACACCTCGCAGACCGCCAACAACGGCTCGGCCTTCGCCGGCTTCACCGGCAACACGCTCTGGTACAACACCACCGGCGGCCTGGCGATGCTGGTCGGCCGCTACTTCGTCATCGTCCCGATGATGGCGGTGGCCGGCTCGCTGGTTGCCAAGAAGAAAGTGCCGGCTTCCGTCGGCACGTTCCCCACCCACGGCGGCCTGTTCGTCGGCCTGCTCGTCGGCGTCATCGTCATCATCGGTGGCCTGACCTTCTTCCCCGCGCTCGCGCTCGGACCCATCGCCGAGCACTTCGCGATGCAGGCCAAGATGGTGTTCTGACGAATTCCCGGAGATAAAGTCATGGAAAGCTCCACTCTTCGCAAGCGGGTCGCCGTGTCCGCACTTGCCGACCCCGCGATCATCGTGCCCGCCATCGGCTCGGCGTTCGCCAAGCTCGATCCCGCGGGCCATGGTCAAGAACCCTGTCATGTTCGTGGTCGAGATCGTCGCGGCGCTGACCACCGTGATCCTGCTGCGCGACCTCTTCAGCGGGCGGCGAGCAACCTCGGCTTCACCTTCCAGATCGTGCTGTGGCTGTGGATCACCGTGCTGTTCGCCAACTTCTCGGAAGCCGTGGCCGAGGGCCGCGGCAAGGCGCAGGCCGACTCGCTGCGGCGCACGCGCACCGAGACGCAGGCCAAGCTGCTGCGGCGCGGCCAACTCCAGGGACTACAAGCTCGTTGCCGGCACCAGCCTGAAGGTCGGCGACATCGTGCTGGTCGAGGCCGGCGACATGATCCCGTCCGACGGCGAGGTGATCGAGGGCGTCGCCTCCGTCAACGAGGCGGCCATCACTGGCGAGTCCGCGCCCGGTCATCCGCGAGTCCGGCGGCGACCGCTCGGCCGTCACCGGCGGCACGCAGGTGCTGTCCGACTGGATCCGCGTGCGCGTCACCGCGGCGCCAGGGCTCCACCTTCCTCGATCGCATGATCAGGCTGGTCGAGGGTGCCGAGCGCCAGAAGACGCCCAACGAGATCGCGCTCAACATCCTGCTCGTCGGCATGACCATCATCTTCGTCTTCGCCACGGCGACCATCCCGAGCTTCGCCAACTACGCCGGCGGCCCGATCTCGGTCGTCGTCGTGGTGGCCCTGTTCGTCACGCTGATCCCGACCACCATCGGCGCGCTGCTGTCGGCCATCGGCATCGCCGGCATGGACCGCCTGGTGCGCTTCAACGTGCTGGCCATGTCGGGCCGCGCGGTCGAGGCGGCGGGCGACGTCGATACCCTGCTGCTCGACAAGACCGGCACCATCACGCTCGGCAACCGCCAGGCCACCGAGTTCAAGCCCCTGCGCAACGTCAGCGAGCAGGAGCTTGCCGATGCCGCCCAGCTCGCCTCGCTCGCCGACGAGACGCCGGAGGGCCGCTCCATCGTCGTGCTGGCCAAGGAGAAGTACGGCATCCGCGGCCGCGACATGAGCGAGCTCAACGCCAGCTTCATTCCGTTCTCGGCCCAGACCCGCATGAGCGGCGTGGAGTTCGGCACCACGTCGATCCGCAAGGGCGCCGTCGACGCCATCATCGCGCTACCTCAACGGCGGGACCCCTGCACCCGTGTCGCGCACCGCCACCGCTCAGGCGCTGCAGCCGGCGCGTCAGCACCGATGCGGCGCGCGAAATCCAGGCGATGGCCGAGACCATCGCCAAGTCCGGCGGCACGCCGCTGGCGGTGGCGCGCGACGGCAAGCTGCTCGGCGTCATCCATCTCAAGGACATCGTCAAGGGCGGCATCCGCGAGCGCTTCGCCGAGCTGCGGCGCATGGGCATCCGCACCATCATGATCACGGGCGACAACCCGACCACCGCCGCGGCCATCGCCGCGGAGGCCGGCGTGGACGACTTCCTGGCCCAGGCCACGCCCGAGGACAAGCTGAAGCTGATCCGCGACGAGCAGGCCAAGGGCAAGCTGGTCGCCATGTGCGGCGACGGCACCAACGATGCGCCCGCACTCGCCCAGGCCGATGTCGGCGTCGCCATGAACACCGGCACGGTCGCCGCGCGCGAGGCCGGCAACATGGTCGATCTCGACTCCAACCCGACCAAGCTGATCGAGGTGGTCGAGATCGGCAAGCAGCTGCTGATGACGCGCGGCGCGCTCACCACGTTCTCCATCGCCAACGACGTGGCGAAGTACTTCGCCATCATCCCGGCGATGTTCCTCGCCTTCTACCCGCAGCTGCAGGCGCTCAACATCATGAACCTGGCGACGCCGCAGAGCGCCATCCTGTCGGCCATCATCTTCAACGCGCTGATCATCATCGCGCTGATCCCGCTGGCGCTGAAGGGCGTCGCCTACCGCCCGATCGGCGCCGGCCCGCTGCTGCGGCGCAACCTGCTGATCTATGGTCTCGGCGGCATCGTCATCCCCTTCATCGGCATCAAGGCCATCGACCTCGTCGTCACGGCCCTGCACCTCGCCTGAGGAGTACACCCATGCTCAGAGAACTCCGCCCGGCGCTCATCGCTGATCGTGCTGTTCACGATCCTCACCGGCCTCGTCTATCCGCTGGCCATGACCGGCATCGCGCAGGTGCTGTTCCCGCGCCAGGCCAACGGCAGCCTGATCGTGGTGGACGGCAAGGTCGTCGGCTCGTCGCTGATCGGTCAGGCGTTCACCGACGACCGCTACTTCCACGGCCGGCCGTCGGCCACGGTGGCGCCCGATCCCAAGGACCCGTCCAAGACCGTCGACGCGCCCTACAACGCCGCGAACTCGAGCGGCTCGAACCTCGGCCCCACCAGCAAGGCGCTGATCGAGCGCGTCAAGGGCGATGTGGAAACCCGCAAGGACGAGAACCCGAGCGCCAAGGTGCCGATCGACCTGGTGACGACCTCCGGCAGCGGTCTCGACCCGCACATCTCGCCCGAGGCCGCGCTGCTTCCAGGTGCCGCGCGTTGCGAAGGCGCGCAGCATGCCGGAGGATCGCGTGCGCCAGCTCGTCGATCAGCACATCGAGGGTCGCTCGCTCGGCTTCCTCGGCGAGCCGCGCGTCAACGTGCTGGCGCTGAACATGGCCCTCGATCGGGCTGGCGGCAAAGTAGCGGCCGAGCCAGCCGGCGGGCCGCACAGGCCCGATTGGTCCATGGCAGATCAGCGGACTGACCTGGAGCAGCGACCCTCGCCCGGAAGCCCTGCTCGCCGAGGCCCGGCGGAGGAGAAGGCCGCGCCGGCCGCCTCAAGATCTTCGTCGGCGCGGCGCCGGGCGTCGGCAAGACCTACGAGATGCTGCAGGCCGCCCGCGCCAAGCTGAAGGAGGGCGTCGACGTGGTCGTCGGCGTCGTCGAGACGCACGGGCGCAAGGAGACCGAGGCGCTGCTCGAAGGCTTCGAGGTTCTTCCCCGCAAGCCGACGGTCTACGTCAATCGCATCCTGAGCGAGTTCGACATCGACGCCGCGCTCAAGCGGCGGCCGAGCCTGATCCTGGTCGACGAGCTCGCCCACACCAACGTTCCCGGGCAGCCGCCATCCCAAGCGCTACCAGGACGTCGAGGAGCTGCTGGATGCCGGCATCGACGTCTACACCACCGTCAACATCCAGCACATCGAGAGCCTCAACGACGTGGTGGCGCAGATCACGCGCGTGCGCGTGCGCGAGATCGTGCCCGACGCCGTTCTCGACCGCGCCGACGCCATCGAGCTCGTCGACCTGACGCCCGACGACCTGATCCAGCGCCTGAAGGAAGGCAAGGTCTACGTCCCCAAGCAGGCCGAGCGGGCGCTCAAGAACTATCTTCTCCCCGGCCAACCTCACGGCGCTGCGCGAGCTGGCGCTGCGGCGCACGGCCGAGCGCGTGGACGAGCAGCTGCTCGAGCAGATGCAGGCCCGCGCCATCCCGGGGCCGTGGGCGGCGGGCGAGCGGATTCTCGTTTGCGTCAACGAGGACCCGCGCTCGGCCGGCCTCGTGCGCTATGCCAAGCGGCTGGCCGACCGCCTGCGCGCGCCCTGGACGGCGCTGTGCCTCGAGACCGCGGCGCAGCCTGCAGTTCAGCGAGGAGGAGCGCGATCGCATCGCCGAGACGCTGCGGCTGGCCGAGCGCCTCGACGGCGAGGCCATCACCGTCCCGGCCGCCGCGCGGCGCATCGCCGACGACGTGATCGAGCTTCGCGCACAAGAACAACGTCACGCACATCATCATCGGCAAGTCCACGCGCTCGCGCTGGTTCGAGATCCTGCATGGCTCGGTGGTGCACGACCTGGTGCGCCGCGCCGGCAACATCAGCGTCCACGTCATCGCCGGCGAGGAGCTGGCCGAGCGAGCCCAACGCAACGAGCCGTGTCGCAGCCAACGCGTCCCAGCCCTTCGACCCGCTGCCCTACATCGTCGCCTTGCTGGCCGTGGCGGTCGCGCTCGGCGTCGAGCATGCTCGCTCCGGCCCCTGTTCGGCATCGAGAACGTCGACCTCATATTCCTGACGGCGATTGTCGGCGTCGCCGTCCGCTACGGGCTGTGGCCGTCGCTGGTGGCCAGCGTCGCCGCCTCGCTCTGCTACAACTTCTTCTTCCTGCCGCCGGTCTACACCTTCACCATCACCGATCCGACCAACGTCGCGGCCTTCGTGCTGTTCGCGGTGCTCGCCATCGTCGTCTCCAATCTCGCCGCGCGCGGGCAGACGCAGACCGTCACGGCGCACGAGCGCGTGCGCTCCGTTGAATCGCTCTACGCCTTCAGCCGCAAGCTGGCCGGCGCCGGCACGCTCGACGACGTGCTGTGGGCCACCGCCTATCAGATCGCCTCGATGCTGAAGGTGCGCGTGGTCCTGCTGCTGCCCGAGAACGGCTCGATCGCGCTCAAGGCCGGCTACCCGCCGGAGGACACGCTCGACGAGGCGGACCTCGCCGCCGCCAAGTGGGCCTGGGAGAAGAACCGCCCGGCTGGGCGCGACTCCGACGCGCTGCCCGGCGCCAAGTGGCTGTTCCTGCCGATGCGCACCGGCCGCGGCGCGATCGGCATCCTGGGCATCAGCACGGGACGAGCCGGGCGCGCTGCTGCGCGCCGAGCAGCGCCGGCTGCTGGATGCGCTGACCGACCAGGGCGCGCTGGCGATCGAGCGCGTGCATCTCGTCGAGGACATCGACCGCGTCAAGCGCGATCGCCGAGACCGATCGGCTGCGCTCGGCGCTGCTGACCTCGATCTCGCACGATCTCAAGACGCCGCTGGCGGCCGTCCTCGGCGCCGCCGGGGCGCTGCGCGATCTCTCGAAGTCGCTCGATGATGCGGCCAAGGCCGATCTGCTCGCCACCATCATCGACGAATCGGAGCGGCTCAACCGCTTCATCGCCAACCTGCTCGACATGACCAAGCTCGAGTCGGGCGCCGTCGTCCCCAACGCTCGCGCCCCACGACATCGGCGAGATCGTCGGCACCGCGCTGCAGCGCGCCAGCAAGATCCTGGCCAAGCATCGCGTGGAGGTCGAGATCAGCTCCGACCTGCCGATGGTGATGGTGGATGCCGTGCTGTTCGAGCAGGTGCTGTTCAATCTCCTCGACAACGCCGCCAAGTATGCGCCGCCGGATACGACCATCCGCATTCAGAGCTGGCGCGACGGCGACAGCGTCCGGCTGCAGGTCCTGGACGAAGGCGACGGCATTCCCGCCGGCGACCTCGAGCGCATCTTCGACAAGTTCTACCGCGTGCAGAAGGGCGACCAGGTGCGCGCGGGCACCGGGCTGGGCCTGGCCATCTCGCGCGGCTTCGTCGAGGCCCTGCACGGCACGATCAGCGGCGGCAAACCGCACCGACCGGCCGGGCGCCGTGTTCACCATCACCCTGCCCATCGCCGCAAGCGGCTGAACGAGCGGAGGCCGCCGCATGAGCGCGGCGCCCGTCAAGATTCTGGTGGTCGACGACGAGCCGCCGATCCGCAAGCTGCTGCGCATGGGCCTGACCGCGCACGGCTACGAGGTTCTCGATGCGCCGAATGGCAAGACCGCGCTCGAGCTGCTCGCCAAGAAGCCCGACCTCGTCATCCTCGATCTCGGCCTGCCCGACATCGATGGGCTGGAGCTGCTGCGCAGGATCCGCCATCGCGCAGGAGAGCCTGCCCATCGTCGTGCTGTCGAGCCGCGGCGACGAGGCGGGCAAGGTCGCGGCGCTCGATCTCGGCGCCGACGACTACGTGACGAAGCCGTTCGGCATGGACGAGCTGCTCGCGCGCATGCGCGCGGCGCTGCGCCACCAGCTGCAGGTGCACGGCGAGCGGCCGGTCTTCCAGGTCGGCGACTTGAGCGTCGATCTCGTGCGCAGGATCGTCAAGCTCGGCGACAAGGAGGTGAAGCTCTCGCCCAAGGAGTACGACCTCCTGCGCCTGCTCGTGCAGCACGCCGGCAAGGTGCTGACGCACAAGTTCCTGCTGCAGGAGCTCTGGGACGAGCCGACCGACACGCAATATCTGCGGGTCTATGTGCGCCAGCTGCGGCGCAAGATCGAGGCCGACCCCGAGCGCCCGCAGTATCTCCTGACCGAGACCGGCATCGGCTACCGGCTGCGGGCGCCCGAGTAGGCAACCGATCGGCCGCAGCCGGTCTGAGACGCTCAGGAGCGCGAATGAAGATCAAGGACTTTCTCTCGCGCGTCCGACGTGGCGATCGACGTGCGGGCCAGCGACAAGGCCGGCCTGCTGAAGGAGCTGGCGAGCTCGCGCCGCATCGGCCCTCAACCTGCCGGCGGACGTCGTGGCGAGCGAGATCGAAAAGCGCGATGAACTTGGCTCCACCGGCATCGGCGGCGGCGTCTCCATCCCGCATGCGCGCTTCCGCGAGGTGAAGAAGCCGTTTGGACTCCTGGTCCGCCTGCAAGCAGCCGATCGAGTTCGATGCCATCGACGGCCAGCCGGTCGACCTCGTGTTCCTGCTGCTGCTGCCGGCGTCCTCCCAGCTCGACCAGCTCAATGCGCTCGCCGCAGTCGCGCGCAAGCTGCGCGACAAGGACGTGCTTGGCCGGCTGCGCCACGCCACCACCAGCACGGAGTTCTATCGGGCGGTGGCTGAAGAATGAGCATCGTGATCGCTTGACCGAAAATTGGGCGGCCTGCCGGTCGGGAACGATGCCCCCGACGCTGCGTTCGAGTCCCCACAACACGCATCCCGCAGGCCGGCGATGGACCGCAGCCCACGACTCAGTCATCGTGCCTACGATGCCAGGCGAGCCAAGGCGTTGCGGCTCTTGCTCGACATCCTATTCGTCATGGCCATTGCTCTTGTGCTATTGCCCGACAACAGGGACAATCCGCGAACCGGCGCAGGTGTCGAGCTGGCAGCGCGCCAGGATTGATCGAGCGCTCGCTATCTGCCATACGGCCGTGCCGCGCCATCGAGAGGGCACGCATGCGAAAACTGCTTCTGATGCTGGCCGTTGGCCTCGCTGTTGCCGGCTGCCAGCCCCCGGGGACCGTCGACACGGACAAGTACGTGCGTAATCACGAGCCCAAGACGGGCGGTCCGGACCTGTAGGAACTCCGTTTGGCGCCGCATCGACGGCCAGTTGCCAAAACATTGACTTTGCAGGGGCCCTCGATAATAGTGCGCCGCGAGATCGCCAGGCGCGGCGCTTTTGCTGCCGGCTGAGCCAGGCCGAGCGTAGAAGTCCAAAGGAAATCAGGCATGTATGCTGTCATCAAAACCGGCGGCAAGCAGTACCGTGTGACCGCCGACCAGGTGCTCAAGATCGAAAAGGTGGCCGGCGAGACGGGCGCCAAAGTTGAGTTCACCGAGGTGCTGATGGTCGGCGGCAGCGGCAAGGCCAAGCTCGGCGCGCCCGCAGTCCACGGCGCCAAGGTGATCGGCGAGGTGGTCGAGCAGGGCCGCGCGCCCAAGGTCATCGCCTTCAAGAAGCGCCGGCGCAAGAACTCGCGCCGCAAGCGCGGACACCGCCAGCACCAGACAGTGGTGCGCATCAAGGAAATCGTTGGCCCCTGAGGGCGATCCGGCATCGGCAAGGGACGAAGCAATGGCACACAAAAAGGCGGGCGGCTCCTCCCGCAACGGCCGCGATACGGCGGGCCGGCGGCTCGGCGTCAAGAAATACGGCGGCGAGCAGGTGCTGGCCGGCAACATCCTGGTCCGCCAGCGCGGCACCAAGGTCCACCCGGGCTCCAATGTCGGCATGGGCACGGACCACACCCTGTTCGCCCTGACCGAGGGCAGCGTCGAGTTCGCCACCAAGCGCAGTGGACGCGTTTACGTGTCGGTGAAGCCCGCCAGCAAGAGCGCGGCAGAATTAGGGCACGACCTGACGCGACGCCAACCGCCTGCAGGCCCACCGGGGGCGCCGGGCGGAGGCGTCGAATAGCTCCCTTGTGCTGACAGCGGTTGACTTGGCACCCCGCGCCCGGCGACGCTCCATCCCATGGTTACGCTCGCAACGGAACGCCTGCTATTGCGGCCCTTTCGCCGCAGCGATGCGGCCGAGTTCACCCGCCTCGCCGGTGACTGGGCGGTCGCCTCCATGACCAGCGATATCCCCCATCCGCTGTCGCAATCGCAGGCTTACGCCTGGCTGAGGCCCGGCCGCGGCGAGGTGCGTTTCGCCATCGAGCTCGACGGCCAGCTGATCGGCGGAGCCGGCTACTATCGCCGGCGCTCCGGTGCCGCCGAGCTCGGCTTTTGGCTCGGGCGCCCGTGGTGGGGCCGGGGCTACGCCACCGAGGCGACGCAAGCCATCGTGCACTACGGGTTTCAGACGCGCCGGCTGCCGGGCTTCACCTCCTCGCACTTCGTCGACAACTGGGCCTCGGCCGGAGTGCTGCGCAAGCTCGGCTTCGAGCCGGTCGGCCGGGGCACCATCGGCAGCGTCGCCCGCGGCCACGATGTGGAGGCCGTCACCTACTGGCTGAGCGCACAGCGTGCCATGCAGATGCTGCCGCCGCACGTCACCGCGCCCCCTTCGACGCCGCGCTGGCGCGCGTGGCTGAGCCGGCTCGCCGGCTGGCCGGCTTGAGTCGTGTACCCGCAGAGCGTCGACCACCGCACAGCAGAAGCCCAGCGCCCGCACGTCCGCAGCTGGGCCAACAAGTGAAGTGCTGCGCGTCCCGAAAAGTTTGCCGCTTTTGACCCCAAGCAGCCCAACCGACACCTCAGGCTTCAGAGCTTGAGGCACCCTTGAAGTCCTCGCGCGACGCAGCCCACTTGAGCAGCTCATCGAGCGCCGGACAGAGGGCCTCGCCCCAATCGGTCAGACCGTATTCGACCTTAGGGGGTACCTGGTGATGGACGATCCGGCGAACGACGCCGTCCTTCTCCAACTGCCGCAGCTGCTGGATCAGCATCTTCTGGGAGATCGAGGGGATGGCCCGCTCGAGCTCCGAGAAGCGCACCAGCTTGCCGTCAAACAGGTGGAACAAGATCACGAGCTTCCAACGCCCTTCCAGAACCTGCAGCACCTGTTCCACACCCTCGGCGGCGGACGCAGGCGTATGTCCTCTGTCCTTACGCCCAGGTAAGTACCTTACTTTTTTGTGCGTTCTTGCCATTTGGCTACCCTAAGCCCATCGTTCGTCTCGGGCAACGGCAACGCCCAAACGCACGACAAGGAGGGGCGATGAGCATCAAATTGCCAGCGGCACTCGAAACCTACTTCGTGTCGGAGAACACACACGACACATCGGCCATCGAGAGATGTTTCGCCACCAACGCCACCGTGCGCGACGAGGGCAGGAGCATCAAAGGTATTGCCGAGATCAAGGCATGGCGGTTCGAGACCGGTGAAAAGTATCATCATTCGGTGGAACCACTCGCGGTATCCACGCTGGACGGGAAGGTCGTCGTGACTGGCAGGGTGTCGGGCAATTTCCCAGGCAGCCCGATCACGCTGGACCATATCTTTGAGATCGAAGGCGGCAAGATCGTATCTCTGGAGATTCGGTGATGCCCGGCGGCCATCTCGATCGACTTGTATGGAAGCGTGCCCTCGTCACCGGCGGCACCAAGGGTCTGGGCGGGGCGGTCGTCGCGCGGCTGACAGAGATGGGTGCCAAGGTCCTGACCACGGCCCGGTCTGGGCCTCAACCAGCAGATGGAATGTTCGTTGCCGCTGACGTCGCCACGCGCGCAGGTTGCGCCACTGTGGTCGATGCTGTCGGCAGGCACCTTGGTGGCGTTGACATCATCGTGCACGTCGTCGGTGGCTCGTCGGCGCCGGCCGGGGGGTTCGCTGTGCTCGATGACGACGTTTGGCAAAAAGAATTCAACCTCAATCTGATGGCAGCCGTGCGCCTTGACCGCGCTCTGTTGCCGGCAATGATCAAGAAGGGGTCAGGCGTGATCGTGCACATCACCTCGATCCAGCGGCAGATGCCTCTTGCGCAGTCGACTATCGCGTATGCTGCGGCAAAAGCGGCTCTCTCGAACTACAGCAAGGCCCTGTCCAAAGAGGTGGGCCCGAAGGGAATCCGCGTAGTGCGCGTTGCGCCCGGTTGGATCGAGACGACCGCGGCGGCTGCTCTCGTTTCCCGCCTTGCAATTGAAGCCGGTAGCGATGAACAGACGGCGCGGCAGGGCCTGATGGACTCGTTGGGCGGCATCCCGATCGGTCGACCCGCTAAGCCCAATGAGGTTGCTGATCTGATCGCGTTCCTGGTCTCACCGCGCGCTGCTTCAATCACGGGCAGTGAATACGTGATTGACGGCGGCACCATCCCGACCGTTTAGGGATCGCCAACAGCCGCTTCCGGCACTCTTCTTCCGTTCGGGGCGGATCATGGGGAGTCCGGTCTTGAGGGTAGATCGCCCGCGGCCGACCGTCTATTAGTCCCACGGCCCAGATCGCTCCCTGCGAGACCCGGAACCCGCGACGCCCATGAAGTTCCTCGACCAAGCCAAGATTTACATCGCCTCCGGGGCAGGCGGGGCCGGCTGCGTCTCGTTCCGGCGCGAGAAGTTCATCGAGTTCGGCGGCCCCGACGGCGGCGACGGCGGCAAGGGCGGCGACGTGTGGGTGGAATGCGTCGCCAACCTCAACACGCTGATCGACTACCGCTACCGCCAGCACTTCAAGGCGCAGAGCGGCACGGGCGGCATGGGCCAGAACCGCGCCGGCCCGTCGGGCGAAGATGCGGTGATCGCTGTGCCGCCAGGCACGCAAGTGTTCGCCGAGGATGAGGAGACGCTGCTCGGCCGAGGTGCTGAAGCCCGGCGACCGAGTGCGGCTCGCGCGCGGTGGCAACGGCGGCTTCGGCAACGCGCATTTCAAGTCGTCCACCAATCGCGCGCCACGCCATGCCAATCCCGGCCAGCCCGGCGAGGAGCTGACGGTCTGGCTGCGGCTGAAGCTGATCGCGGATGCCGGCATCGTCGGATTGCCCAACGCCGGCAAGTCGACCTTCCTCGCCACGGTGAGCGCGGCCAAGCCCAAGATCGCCGACTACCCCTTCACCACCTTGCATCCCAACCTCGGCGTGGTGCGCGAGGCGGGCCTCGACTTCGTGCTGGCCGATATCCCGGGCCTGATCGAGGGCGCGCACGAGGGCGCGGGCCTCGGCACGCGCTTCCTGGGTCACGTCGAGCGCTGCCGCGTGCTGCTGCACCTGGTCGACGCCACCGGCGAGGACATCGCCGGTGCCTATCGCACCGTGCGGGCCGAGCTCAAGGCCTACGGCGGCGGGACTCGAGAAGAAGAAGGAGATCGTGGCGCTCTCCAAATGCGACGCGCTCGATGAGAAGACGCTTGCCGCCAAGGTCGCGGAGCTGAAAGCTGCCGCGCGCAAGAAGCCGCTGCATCCTGTCGGCCGTCTCGGGCAAGGGCGTGAGGGAGGTACTCGCCGCGCTGGCCAAGGAGATCGGCAAGGCGCAAGGCAAGGAGCGCGAGGCGGCCGCAGCCGAGGGCGAGGAGCCGGCACCCTGGCGTCCTTGAGGCGGCGCGCTTCACTGCCGCCGCTCGACGTGCCAGCACAGTCCGGCCGGCATCCTGCCGCCGCTCCAGCAAGCGAAAGCCTGAAGCGAGATACGTGCCCGCGACCTCGCGCGCCTGATGATTCAACAGGCCAGACAGCACGGCAATGCCGCCAGGCCGGATGGCGCGGCGCATCGGCGGCGCCAGCGCGATGAGAGGGCTGGGCAGCAGGTTGGCCAGCACCAGATCGAAGGGCTGAGCATGGCGAAGGGCCGGATGGTCGAAGCCGGCGGCCAACACGGTCTCGACCCGCGCGCCGACGCGGTTGAGCCGCGCATTCTCACCAGCGATGCCCAACGCTACAGGATCGTTGTCGCTCGCCAGCACGCGCGCGTCGGGCAGCGCCCGCGCTGCGGCGATGGCGAGCACGCCGGTGCCGCAGCCCAGATCCAGCACACGCGGGAAGCGCCGCCGTTGTATCAGCCTGTCGAGCGCCTCCAGGCAGAGCACGGTGGTGGCGTTGTGGCCTGTGCCGAACGCCTCGCCGGCCTCGATCTCGATGGCCCAACGCCGCATGGCGAAGCGCGGGCGGTCGTGCGCGCCATGCGCGACGAACCGGCCCGCCTTGATGGGCGGCAGCGCGGCCTGCGACAGCGCCACCCAGTTGGCATCGGGCACTGCCTCGAGCGATGGCCTCGCCAATCCATCGCCATATCCTGCCAGCGCTTGCTCGAACGCTGCCAGAGCACGGCGCCTCAGCATAGTAGGCCTCCACCACCCACGTGGGCGGCGCTGTGCTCGAACATCGTCACGGCCAGCGCCTCGGGTGCCGCTGGCGCGCCGAGCAAATCGGCAACCTGGACGGCCCTGCCCTGGTCCTGGGTCCTCGGCCGAAGCTTGTGGAGCGGCATGGCGCGGCCTTCACCTTGAGATCGGCACCATAGCCCGGCACCCGATGTTAGCCTTGCGCAAAGGTGGCCAACGCAAGCCCTGACGACGGCGGCCAAATCCTGCTACAGAGGCCGCCGCAACCAGAGCCGCTACCGATGTCTGCCGCCGAAGCCCTGCCAGACCGCCGCCCGCCCGCAATGGGCCAGGCCCGCCGCATCGTCGTCAAGATCGGCTCGAGCCTGCTCGTCGACCACGCGCGCGGGCGCGCTCAATGCGCGCCTGGCTCGACTCGCTGGCCGGCGACATCGCCGCGCTGGCCAAGGCCGGCAAGCAGGTGATCATCGTGTCGTCCGGCGCCATCGCGCTCGGGCGGCACGTGCTGGGCCTGCCGCGGGGCGAGCTGGCGCTGGAGCAGTCGCAGGCCGCGGCCGCCGTCGGCCAGATCTCGCTCGCCAGCGCCTACCAGGCCGTCGCTCGAGACGCACGGGCTCACCGCCGCGCAGATCCTGCTCACGCTCGGCGACACCGAGGAGCGCCGCCGCTACCTCAATGCGCGCCAGACCATCGCCACGCTGCTCGCCCAGAGGGCCGTCCCCGTGGTCAACGAGAACGACACGGTGGCCACCAGCGAGATCCGCTACGGCGACAACGACCGGCTGTCCGCCCGCGTCGCCAGCATGATGAGCGCCGACTGCCTGGTGCTGCTCTCCGACATCGACGGCCTCTACACCGCGCCGCCCGGCAGCGGCGCGGACGCCACGCGCCTCGACGAGGTGCGCCAGATCACGCCCGAGATCGAGGCCATGGCCGGCAGCGCCGGCACCGAGCTGTCGCGCGGCGGCATGGTGACCAAGATCGAGGCCGGCCCGCATCGCGCTCGCCTCCGGCACCAACATGGTGATCACCTCGGGCAAGGTGATGCATCCGCTGCGCGCGCTGTCCGAGGGCGCGCGCCTGCACCTGGTTCCTGGCGCCGCTCCGATCCCGTGACGGCGCGCAAGCGCTGGATCGCCGGGCCAGCTCGAGCCCAAGGGCAGCGTGGAGATCGACGCCGGCGCCGAGAAGGCGCTGCTCTCCGGCAAGAGCCTGCTGCCGGCCGGCGTGCGGCGCGTCGACGGCGCCTTCGAGCGCGGCGACGCCGTCATCATCCGCGCCGCCGACGGCCGCGAGCTGGGCCGCGGCCTCGTCGCCTATGCACGCGGCCGACGCGGCGCGTATCATCGGCCGCAAGAGCGGCGAGATCGCCGCCATCCTGGGCCACGCGGGCCGCACCGAGCTGGTGCATCGCGACGACATGGTGCTGAGCAAGGCCTGAACGACGACCGATGCAGACGAGAAAGCCCGAGACGCTGGAGGACGTCGCCGAGGCCATGCGCGCGCTCGGCCGCCAGGCGCGCGCAGCCGCGCGCGCGCTGGCGCTCGCGTCCACGGAAGCCAAGAACGCCGCGCTGCTGGCCGCCGCGCGCGAGCTGCGCGCCCGGACCGCCGCCATCATCGAGGCCAACGCGCCGCGACCTCGCCGCCGCCGACGAGGCCGAGCGGCCGGCGTCGTTCCTCGACCGGCTGATGCTCGACCCCAAGCGCATCGAGGCGCATGGCCAAGGGGCTGGAGGAGATCGCCGCGCTGCCCGATCCGGTCGGCGCCGTGCTCGGCGCAATGGACGCGGCCCAACGGCCTCAGAATCGAGCGCGTGCGCGTGCCGCTCGGCGTCGATCGGCATCATCTACGAGAGCCGGCCCAACGTGACGGCCGACGCCGGCGCGCTGTGCCTCAAGGCCGGCAACGCCGCGATCCTGCGCGGCGGCTCGGACAGCCATCACTCCAGCCGCGCCATCCAGGTGTGCCTGGCGCGCGGCCTGCGCGAGGCGGGCCTGCCCGAGGCCGCCATCCAGCTCGTGCCCACCACCGACCGCGAGGCCGTCGGCCTGATGCTCAAGGGCCTCGACGGCGCCATCGACGTGATCGTGCCGCGCGGCGGCAAGAGCCTGGTGGCGCGCGTGCAGGAGGAGGCGCGCGTGCCGGTGTTCGCGCACCTGGAAGGCATCTGCCACACCTATGTCGACCGCAGCGCCGACCTGGAGATGGCCAAGGCAATCGTCGTCAACGCCAAGATGCGGCGCACCGGCGTGTGCGGCGCCACCGAGACGCTGCTGGTCGACAAGGCCGCGCCCGAGGGCATGCTGCAGGCGCTGGTCGCGGCGCTGCTGGAGGCCGGCTGCGAGGTGCGCGGCGATGCGGCGGCGCAGCAGGCCGATGCGCGCGTCAAGCCGGCCACCGAGCAGGACTGGTCGACCGAGTATCTCGACGCCATCATCTCGGTGAAGGTGGTCGACGGCGTCGACGGCGCCATCGCCCACATCCAGAAGTACGGCTCGCAGCACACCGACTGCATCGTCGCCCAGGACCAGGCCGACGGCCGACCGCTTCCTCACCCGCCTCGACAGCGCGATCGTGCTGCACAACGCCTCGACCCAGTTCGCCGACGGCGGCGAGTTCGGCATGGGCGCCGAGATCGGCATCGCCACCGGCCGCCTGCACGCGCGCGGGCCCGTCGGCGTCGAGCAGCTCACCACCTTCAAGTACGTGGTGCGCGGCACCGGCCAGGTGCGGCCGGGGTAGCTTGAAATCTATACGCCATAGGCGTATAGACCTTCACGCGCTGGCGGCCGGACGAGATTACGTTCGACATCGTCGACGACGAAACCGACGACCCGGTCGTGACCGCGCGCTTCGGCACTCCTGCCGGTTCTCTCATGGCCATGGCGGAAGTGCAGGTTCGAGGCCGAACGCTGCGCCTGGTCCGGATGCACATGCAGGGCGCTACTGCCAATGCCATCGGCACCGCGCACCTGCGCCTGCTGGCGGATCTCGTGATGGACAGGATGGACTACGATGCGATCGAAATTGAAGGAGCGGTTCGCACGACTGGGGCCCGTCCGGGCCGTAAACCGCGTTCGATCCGGTTCATCCGCCGACCTGGTCCTGCGGCCGGGAACTGACCGCTCCAAGCTCAAAACCATCGACGCGGCCATGGCCCTCGCCGCCGCGGCATGACCATGCTGCGTGCCAAACGGGCCGTCGAGGCCATGCTGGACGACGGGGAAGTCGTGCTCGACGTGCCGACGGTCGAGGATGTGACCGTACTCGCCAAGGAGTTGCGCAAGGCTGGCGTCAAAGCGACACGTATCGTGACGGGGGCCGTCGACGTGCGTGCGCTGCGAACGAAGCTAGGCCTGTCGCAGGAGCAGTTTGCGCGGCGCTACAATCTCGATCTCGACGCGCTGCAGAATTGGGAGCAGGGCCGGCGTCTGCCCGAGCGCGCCGTTCTGAGCTACCTGCGCGTGATCGCTGCCGAGCCCCAGCTGGCGGCACAGGCCCAGGAGGAAAGCGCTGCATGAGTCGATCCACGCGGGTCATCAAGAAGAGCGGCCGCTGGTGGATCGGCTGGATCGAGGAATCCCCGACGTCAATTGCCAGGAGCGCACGCGCACGCAGTTGCTCGATGCCTTGAAGATCACGCTGCGCGAGGCGCTCGATATGAGCCGTCACGTGCAGCGGCGGCCAGTGCGCGCCGCCCGCCGCCAGCTCGCTGCCTACGCTCGCCTGATCAGGCCGATCACGAACAGCACGATGACCGCGCCGATCGCTGCGTTGATGATGTCGCCGATGATGCCGCCGCCGATGTAGAGGCCGATGCGGGGCAACAGCCAGCCGGCAACGAACGCACCGACGATGCCGACAATGATGTTGCCGACCAGACCGAAGCCGCCGCCGGTCATGATCTGACCGGCCAGCCAGCCGGCGATCGCGCCGATGATGAGCAAGATGATAAGAGCTCTATGGATCCATGACTTCGCTCCCTATATGGGCCGCTGTCTCGATCGATTCATGCCCGCGCGCGGGCGGCCTCCGGCGGCCCGGGCAGCACGCTGCACGTTAGCGTGCTCGGCCCTTGTGCAGCCAGCACAACTGCCACTACGCACTGATTATGGCCTGCTATCCGCAGCAGCAGGCTTCGCCGGCTGCCGATCAGCGCGTGCTAGCTTGTAGCGAAGCTCGATACGCGCCAACGGGTTGCCCGTCCTGCTGCGACAGATGCGACGGCGCAATGGCATGTGTGCGCACACGCAAGCAGACGAACGGGGGTGGACATGGCCGGCGTTCTTGAAGGCATCCGCGTGCTCGACTTCGGCCGCTACATCGCCGGCCCCTACTGCGCGGCGATGCTCGCCGAGCACGGCGCGGAGGTGATCCGCATCGAGAAGCGCGAGGGCAGCGAGGACCGCTTCCAGGCGCCGGTGGCGGAGACCGGCGAAGGCGCGCTGTTCCTGCAGATCAACCGCAACAAGCTGGGCCTGACGCTCGACCCGATGATGCCCGAGGGCCAGGAGATCGTGCGCAAGCTGGTCGCCACCGCCGACGTCGTGATCGCCAACCTGCCGCCGCAGACGCTCGCCGCCATGAAGCTCGACTACGAGTTGCTCGAAGGCCGTGAAGCCCGACATCATCCTCACCACCGTCACCGCCTACGGCAGCGGCGGCCCCTACAGCGACCGCGTCGGCTTCGACGGCATCGGCCAGGTCATGTCGGGCGCCGTCTACATGACCGGCACCGAGGACCAGCCCTATCGCGCGCAGGTGCCGTGGGTCGACTTCGGCACCGCGCTGCACTGCGCGTTCGGCACCATGGCCGCGCTGATGGCGCGCAAGGCCACCGGCAAGGGCCAGTGGGTGCAGGGCGCGCTGCTGGCCACCGCCGTCACGTTCGGCAACGCGCTGCTGATCGAGCAGGCGGTGATCCAGGCCAACCGCGTGCCGACCGGCAACCGCGGCCAGACCTCCGCGCCCGGTCGACATCTTCCGCACCAGGGACGGCTGGATCCTGTGCCAGGTGGTCGGCAACCCGCTGTTCAAGCGCTGGGCCAAGCTGATGGGCGAGGAGCACTGGCTCACCGACCCGCGCTTCAAGGACGACATCTAGCGCGGCGACAACGGCGCCATCATCAGCGAGCGCATGGGCCGCTGGTGCGCCGAGCGCACGCACCGCCGATGCCCTGGAAATCCTGGGCGCGGCGAAGATCCCGGCGGGCCCGGTGCTCAAGCCGCAGCAGACGCTGGACGATCCCGCACATCAAGGCGATGGGCTTCTTCCAGCAGACCGAGTTCCCGGGCGCGCCGCGGCCGGCGCCGCTCGCCAAGGTGCCGGTGTGGCTGTCGGAGACGCCGGGCTCGATCCGCCATCGCGCGCCCAAGCTCGGCGAGCACACCGACAAGATCCTGGGCGAGCTCGGCTACGACGCCAGAGGCCATCGCCGCGCTGCGCGAGAAGCGCATCGTCTAGCAGGCGATTTGGATTGCCGACGTTGCCGCTGGATCGGCCGCGCGTGAGCCTAGGCGGCCTGCTTGACGTAGCGGCTGGCGAACACGCCGATCACCGCGCCGACCACGCCGTTGACGATATGGCCGAGCAGCCCGCCGCCGAGCAGGAAGCCGAGCTGCGGAAAGAACAGGCCGCCGACCAGGCCGCCCGACGGCGCCGATGATGATGTCGCCCTGCAAGCCGTAGCTGCGGTCGGTCATGATCTGATTGGCCAGCCAGCCGACGACGGCACCGCTTCCCACCCACATGACAAGAATAGAAAGATCCATGGCGTCCCCTTGTAGTACCGCTCCCAGCCTCCGCCAGCGGCGCACCGGATCTTGGGAACCCGGGCAAATGGCGGCGGCACTATCGACGTTTTCGCCTTTTCCGGCAAGCTGCTAAAAGAACGGTGTTGCATGCCCGGCGGCCCGCTGCCGGCGGGCGATGCTACGTTCACTGTCGGGTCCGTCGGCGCGGGCCCGTGACGATGAGATCAGCTCGGGTACAGGCCACACGACCATGAAAGCCCTGGTGCGATTTATGGCAGGCTTCCTTTTGCTTGTGGCGGTGATCCTCGCCGTTTACGACGGGACGGTCTGGCAAGCTGGCGGCCGCGTCAGCTTCGCCACCGTGCAAGATGCATGGTTGGCCATTTCGCCGACGTCTCTCAAATCGGCGCAGAATAGTGTGCAGCGCAACGCCCATCCCCTGGTCTGGACCTGGGGCATAGCAAAGGTGCTGCAGCTGCCTGCCTGGGCCGTATTCGGAGCCCTGGGCCTGTTGCTGGCGTTTGCCGGCAGACGGCGGCGGACAATCAACATCTACGCCAACTAGCCTCCCCGCCGGCTACCGGTTCAAGCCAATGTGAGATTGTGGCGCCCCGGTGCCTGCGACACTATATCTAGGAAGCCTTTCCCCGAAACAGTGGAGTCCCCATGCTGTTCGCCCGCAGAAAAAGCGAGATGCCGACGGCCGAGACGGCACTCAAAGGCCGCGCCGAGCCGATCCCGACCGCAGCTAGGCACTTCCTCAACAAGCGTCCGCTCAAGGGCCCGTATCCGGAGGGCACCGAGAAGGCCATTTTCGGCTTGGGGTGCTTCTGGGGCGCGGAGCGCAAGTTCTGGGAGATGGGGGACGGCATCTACTTGACCGCAGTCGGCTATGCTGGCGGTTTGACGCCGAACCCGACCTACGAGGAAGTCTGCTCCGGCCGCACCGGGCACAACGAGGTCGTGCTGGTCGTGTACGACCCCAAGAAGGTGAGCTACGAGGCCTTGCTCAAGACGTTCTGGGAGAGCCACGACCCGTCGCAGGGCATGCGCCAGGGCAACGACGTCGGCACCCAGTATCGCTCAGGCATCTACGCGACCTCGCCCGAGCAGCGGCGCGCGGCCGAAGCGTCGAAGGAAGCCTATCAGAAGGTGCTCTCGGCCAACCGCTATGGGCCGATCACCACCGAGATCGTCGATGCGCCCGAGTTCTATTTCGCCGAGGACTATCACCAGCAGTATCTCGCCAAGGTGCCGCACGGCTATTGCGGTCTCGGCGGCACGGGGCTCTCCTGCCCGGTGGGTGTCGGCGTGAAGGCAGCGGCCGGCTAGAGCCAGATCGTTCCTGGCCGATCCTGCTCTAGGCCCTGTGCGCCATGGCGCCGATCACCGGGCCGCTTTGCGCTGCTCCTTGGGCGGCGGCGTGTTGCGCAAGCACGGAACGCACGCTTTCCAGCGGATCGGGGCGCGAGAAGCTGAAGCCTGCATCCAGCGCGCGCCGTGGCACCACACGCCGGCGGCTGTGCACGAAGTCGGCGAGCACACCGATTTTCCGGCGCAGCATCCAGCGCGGCAGGCCGGTGCGGCCGCGGCGCGGCGAGACTTGGGCTAGCAGCTTCTCCAGGTCTGCGGAGTAAAGGGGCTCAGGCGCCACGGCATGAATCGCGCCGGGCATGGGCCTGGAGAGCGCGAGCCACGTCAGCAGCGCAACCGCGTCGACGTGATCGATGGCTGGGATCGCGGCTTCCGGGTGCGCATTGCGCCAGGCCATGCGCCGGTCGAATAGCGCCTTGAGCTGCTCCGGGAAAGTTCCGGGCGCGATCACCGGGCCCAGGCGCACCTGGGTGACGACGGCACCGCTTGCGCGCAGAGGCTCTGCCGCTTCCTCGCAGGCGATGAGCGCCAGGGCGAGCTTATTGCGCGGCGGTTGCACCGCGGTGGTCTCGGTGAGCGCCGGCCCATCGCCGTAGCCGTAGACCGACACGCTCGAGGCTGCAATGAGATGCACGCGCGAGCGACCCCCCAGCGCATCGACAATCCGATCGGCGCCGATCCGGCGCGATGCTGCAACGCGCGCTCTCTTCTCGCGCGTCAGCGGCCCGTAGAGCGGCTCTCCCATCAGATGGATGATGCGCTCCACTCCATCGAGCGCATCGGCGGGAAGCGGCTCCGTGCGCGGATGCCACTCGAACGCGGTCACACGGCTGTCGAACATCTCGAGCGCGCGGTGCGGCCTGCGCGTCACCACGCGCGGCCGTATGCCATGGTCGACCAGCGATTGCGTGAGCGCCCGCCCGATGAGCCCGGTGGCGCCTGTGATCAGGATCGTCATTGCCCCTCGCCGGCCCGGCCGGCGCGTCCGTCAACTCCCCGTTGCGGCCTATCCCGGCGGGGCATTACGGCAAGAGCATGGCCGCTACTTGGTGACGGGTGTCTTCTGGCCTGCGGGCTTGGCCTGCTTGGCGGGGTTGGCCTGCTTGGCCGGCACCGGCACCGGCGGGATCGGCGCGCCGCTGCCCGCTAGCACAGCCCGGCAATCGGCGGGAAGCTGGGCGAGCGTGATCGGCCTCCGCTCCGGGGGCGGAGCACCGGGCGGAGCGGGCTTGGGCGGGGTCTTCACGAGTGCCAGCCAGCGCTTGAGGTCGGCCCCGCACCCATCGTCGCTGCCGACGGAGGGCTGAGGCTCGCAGTTGGCGCTGCCCTTCGGACAGGCAATGCGGACGTGGAAATGATAGTAGTGGCCCCAGTACGCCCTGACCTTGCTCAGCCAGGCGCGATCCCCTTCCTTGGCAACCGCGCTCTCGCACACGGCCTTCTTGATGGCCGGGTGCACCAGGATCCGCTCGACCTGCTTGTAGCCGGCAGCGCGCTTGAGCAGGCGAGCGTGCGCCTCGGTCCACACCTGCGGGTTCACCGAGACGCGGTCGTCCGCCAGCATGGACGTGGCGGAAAGCTCCTCCCGCTCCTTCTCGGTAAGCCGCCGGTCGGGCATCGGCGTGAGCCAGATGTCGGCGTCGAGCCCGACTTGGTGGCTGGCATGGCCGGTAAGCATCGGCCCCCCGCGCGGCTGCGATATGTCGCCCACCAGCAAGCCTGGCCAGCCGTCGTTCTCCTTGGCTTCGACCGCGAGCTTCTCCACCAACGCGATCAGCTCCGGATGGCCCCAGTTGCGATTGCGCGACAGACGCATGGCCTGCCAGGCCGGTCCGTCGACCGGCAGGGCCATGGCGCCCGCAAGGCAGCCCTTGGCGTAGAAGCCTATGGAGCGGGCGGCGAGCGGCGCGGGCGTCTTGGCGGCGCCGAACAGAAGCTTGGCCGGCACCACCACCGCCTTTTTGGCGGGCTTCGTCTTGCCCGCCTGCTTGGCGTCCTTGGTGTTTTTGGTGTCTTTGGAGCCGGCCTTGGCGGTGTCGGCCTCGGCTGCATCACGCTCGGCCGCCGCGTTGAGCTCCGCCTCCTGGGCAGCCAGCATGGCCGGAACCGCCGAGAGGAAAGCGAGAACCGCAAGCGCAGTGAGATACCGCATCTGCCATCCCAGTGGATTGCCTTGACGCCCAAGTCTAGCGCTACGGCCGATCAGCGGCCAGGGCGGCCAGTCACAACCTCCCAAGCGGCCGCCAGCGAGCCCGCCGCCAGCAGAACGCTGGACACCACGTTCCAGCCGGCGAAGGAGACGCCGAGGAAGCGCCACGAGGCAACGCCACAGCTTGCCGGAATGCGATCGAAGCTCGGCCGCTTGAGGTCGAAAGTCGGCAGCTCGGAGGGGGCCGCACAAGAGGCCGGCGGCTCCCAGAACTGCCACTCGGCGCCCGCCTGATACGTGCCGAGACCGGCGTTGGCCAGGAAAGCGACTGCAACGAGGAGAAAGACTGCAGCAGCAGCCGTAGCCCGATCCGTTCTCAGCAAAGCCAGGGCGGCCAGCAGCGCCGGGATGCCGGCGTAGTAGGCGTAGCGTTGTTGCAGGCACAGCGGGCAAGGCGTGTAGCCGCCGATGTGCTCGAAGGCGAGCGCGGCGAGAATGACGGCGACCGCCACCACCAGCACCACCCCGCCGATCATGTAGGGGGAAGTACGCTGCAATGGGGAGGTCAGTGTCAGCATGAAACCCTATCGCTTGGCCGATCAGAGCAGATATCTGACCACGACGAAGCCACCGACGAGAGCTACCACGAAGGCCGTCGTCACCAGCGTGAGCCTGCGCTCGATGAAGTCGCGGATCGGCTCACCCAGCCAATATAGGAGTGCGGCGACGAGAAAGAAGCGCGCCGCCCGCGTGACGATGGAGGCGGCGATGAAAACCCAGAAGTTGAAGGCCGCCGCCCCGCTGGCGATTGTCACGAGTTTGTAAGGAATGGGGGTCAGGCCCTTGATGAGGATGATCCACAATCCCCACTGGTTGTAGGCGGCGCGATAAGCCTCGGCCTGCGTGGCAAGGCCGTAGAGATTGATCAGCCACTGGCCCAACGTCTCGTACAAGAAATAGCCGATGGCATAGCCGAGGATGCCGCCCAGCACCGACCCCGCCGTGCAGATCGCCGCGTAAACCCAAGCCTTGGCGGGCTTGGCCAGCACCATGGGGATCAGCATCACGTCCGGGGGGATCGGAAAGAACGAGCTTTCCACGAACGACACCCAGAACAGCCCCTGCGGCGCCTTCTCGTGGGAGGCGGTGCGCATCATCCAGTCGTAGGCGCGCTGCATCATGGCTGAGGCATATAGCTTGTGCCGGGGCGCTTGTCAGGCGCGTTGGCGCCACGCCGGACCAGGGCCGCGGTAATGCTTAACCCAAGCATCCGCCTCGCATTCGAGCAACCAGCTGCTGAGCGCCCGAGTTGCGCAGGTCTCAGGCTTCCGCCTCGACCAGCCCCAGCGCCAGCTGCACCGACTTGAAGGAGCGGCGGTGATGCGGGGTCACGCCGTAGCGCTCGATTGCCGCGTGATGCTCGGCAGTGCCGTAACCCTTGTGCCGCTCGAAGCCATACTCGGGATAGTTGCGGGAAAGCTCGATCATCATGGTGTCGCGCGCCACCTTGGCGACGATGGAGGCCGCAGCGATCGAGAGGCACTTGGCATCGCCCCTGACGATGGCCCGGCTCGCGCATTCGAGGTTGGGCGGCACCTTGTTGCCGTCGACCAGCACCAGCCTCGGCTTGCAGCTGAGCTGCGCCACCGCATCTGCCATGGCCCACAGCGCCGCGTTGAGAATGTTCTCGCTGTCGATGCGCTCGACGTCGGCGGCCCCGATGCCGACGCGCGAAGTTTCCAGGATCGCCCGGTAGAGCTCTTTGCGCACGCCTGCTTCCAGCGTCTTGGAGTCGGCGATGCCGTCGGGGATGTTGTAGGGGTCGAGCACGACGGCGGCGGCGACCACGGGCCCCGCCAAGGGACCCCGGCCCGCCTCATCGACGCCCGCGACCGGCCCGCCGTGAATCTCGAGCTCGACCGCTTCCAGCTCGAATGTCGCCCGCATCGCGCGAATCGCCTTGCCCCGTTTGGAGCAGCTTCGCGTGATGAAGGGGCGGTGTCAAAGGAGCCGCAGCTGTGCTCCCGATGCAACGGCGGAAATCGGCGTGTCCGTGTCACCCTGGTCCTTGTCGCGCCGTTGCGTTTGCAAGGCGTGCAGCGACACCGACTCGCAGGGCACAGGCTCGCCCACCTACCGCTGGCGGATGCGGGAATAGAGCCACGCCCGGTACTGTCGGCTCAAGGTCGGCAGCAGCAGCCGCGTCATGGCACAAATCGCGCGCTCGCCGAGATTCGGGAACAGGCGATGCAGCTCCTCATGGAACAGCGTGTCGATGAGGGACCCGCGCTCCTCCTTGTGCATGGCGTGGTTGATGCGGATGACGCGGCGCACGTAGTCGATCTCGCCATAGTCGCGCATGCGGTCATCGACGACCCAGAGCCACTCCCGGCCAAGCGAGTCCAGCGCGCGCGAGCGCACGTCGGGGAACGACGGGCCACGCATACCGCCGCGAAAGTTGCCGACCTTCGACCTTGTTTTTTTCGTCATTGAGGCCTTCCCCCGAACGCACGCCTTCACCCCGAAGGGTGCTAAACGATAGGGCGTTCCTGTGGCGGTGGTTTCCTGCGCAACCCGCGCGCTGTCCTAGATTGTGATGTCAGATCAAACGCCTATGACCGATCTGCGATTTGCGCGCATCGGTGCTGCAAGGGCTCCTGACAAACGCTGTCAGGTTCAAAGCAGGCTCATCTGCCCGCCCCTGGCCACCGGCCGCTGGAACAGGTCGGCGCGCAGGGCAAGATGGCGCTCGTTGAGGCCAAGGCGCCTGGTCGCCAGCCGGAACCGCAGGCCGATCTGCTCGGCATAGGGGCCGCTGCCCTTCTGGCGCATGCCGAACTGGGCCACGTAGTCCCTGCCCCCATGCATCGAGCGCAGGATGTTGATGACGCGCGCGGCGCGGTCGGGAAACTCGGTCGCCAGCCACTCGCGAAACAGCTCTTTCAGCTCCAGCGGCAATCGCAGCACCACGTAGCCGGCCTCGGTTGCGCCCGCTTCACATGCGGTTGCCAGGATGCTTTCGATCTCGTTGTCGTTGATTGCGGGCACGATCGGCGCCACCATCACGCACACGGGCACGCCCGCCTCGCTCAGCGCTTTGATAGCGTCGATACGGCGTTGCGGCGTCGGCGCGCGCGGCTCCATCTTGCGCGCAACCTGGCGATCGAGCGTGGTCACCGATATCGCCACCTTGGCGAGCCTGCGGCTTGCCATGCGCGAGAGAATGTCGATATCGCGCACGACAAGCGCCGACTTGGTGACGATGCCGACCGGATGGCTGGTGCGGTCGAGCACCTCCAGCACCGAGCGCGACAAGCGATGCTCACGCTCGATGGGCTGATAGGGATCGGTCACGGCCCCGAGCGCAATCACCTTGGGCACGTAGCGGGGATTAGCAAGCTCTCGCTCGAGCAGCTCGGCAGCGTTCACCTTGGCGTAAAGCTTGGTCTCGAAGTCGAGCCCGGGCGAGTGGCCGAGGAACGCGTGCGTGGGCCGCGCATAGCAATAGCTGCAGCCGTGCTCGCAGCCGCGGTAGGGATTGATCGATTGCGAGAAGTTGAGATCGGGGCTGTCATTGTGGGCAATGATGCTCTTGGCCGTCTCGGGGAAGACCTCGGTCTTGAAGGCCTCCAGCTCGCCAAGGCTCTCCCAACCGTCGTCGAAGGCCTCACGCAGCTCGGTCTCGTAGCGTCCAACCCTGTTCGAGCGGGCGCCTCGGCCGCGCCGCCTCTCGCCGTCGATTTGGGTTGGATCGTCGCGCATCGTTCTCAGCCTAGCTGCAGGATTAGAACATAACAAGAACATTTTTCTTAACACGCTGGGTAGATGGCCGCTGTCGCCACCTGCATCAGCACCTATAGTGCCGCCGCATAAAGACGGAGACGCGCCCCCTGATGATCTCGGTGATCATACCGACGCTCAATGCCGAAGTCGGCTTGGCCGAGACGCTCACGGCCCTGGTGCCGGCGACCGTCGAGGGGATCGTGCGGGAGGTGATCGTGGTGGATGGCGGGTCGACCGACCGCACCGGCGCCATTGCCGACCAGTCTGGCGCGCAGTTCGTGGAGCGCAGCGGAGGCCGCGGCTATCAGATGCTGGTCGGCGCCAGGCGCGCCCGCTTCCCCTGGCTGCTGTTCCTGCACGACGATACCGTCCTGGAGCAGGGCTGGGAGCGCGATGCCAGCGCCTTCATGGGCGCCGTCGATGCCGGCAAGCGGCCCCAAGCGGCAGCAGCTTTCCGCTTCGCACTCGACGATATCGGGGTGAGGCCGCGGGTGCTGGAGCAGCTGGTCAAGCTACGCTGCGCGGCCTTCAAACTGCCCTACGGCGATCAGGGGCTGCTGATACCAAAGCTGCTCTACACCCAGACCGGCGGGCACAATCCCCATCCTCTGATGGAGGACGTCGATCTGCTGCGCCGGCTCAAGCGGCGGCAGATCGTGATGCTGCAGGCGCGCGCGGTGACGAGCGCCCAGCGGTTCCGGCGCGACGGCTACCTGCTTCGCTCGATGCGCAATCTGAGTTGCCTGACGCTCTATTTCCTCCGCGTGCGACCTGCCGTCATCAACCGGCTGTACGGCTGATGTCGGCACTTGACCAACCCATACCAAGGTGCTGCCAGCCTTACCTATCGAGGACGACATGAGCTTGTTGGACTGGATCTACGGCAAGAACCGGCCGCCAGCCGTCACAGCTGCAGAGATGGAGGCCCGAATGAAGGCCCTGGCAGACGACGCAAACCGCAAGGTGGCGGAACTCGAAAGGGCCGATCAAGAGAGGCGCCGGTTGGATCGGGCGCGCAAGTAGCAAGCATGCCCAGCGCAAAGAACCCGAGCTGACGCCAGCCGAGCAGAAGAAGCGGTTCGAGATGCGGCCTCCGCTGCACTGCAGCAGCCGCTCGACCATCACTTGTGTGTGAGCGCGGAAGCTCCGTCGTCCCCACGTCGTCTACGGCTGCGAAGCGCATCGCTTCGTCAACGAAAAGCCTGGGAGAGCGCCATGCAAAGCATTTCACGTCGCGGATTTGTCATCTCTGCCGCAACGGCCGCAGCCGCCTTCGGTCTCGACAAGCCGCTCGAGTTCATGGGGACCGCGTTCGCGCAAGCCGGCCCGGCCCGAGTGATCAAGTTCAAGGTCGGCGACATGGAGGTCATTCAGCTACACGACGGCGTCTGGGAGAAGGCGCACGATCCGGGTTTCGTCAAGAACGCACCCCTGGACGACGTCAAGGCCGCGCTCAAGGCAGGCGGGCTGACCGACGCGCATGTGCCGATCCCCTACACGGTCACCGCGGTGAGAAGGGGCGGCGAACTCGTGCTGTTCGACTCCGGCACCGGCGGGCAGCTGGTTCCGACCGTCGGCCATATCGCTCGCAACGACCTGTGGAAGGTGGCCGGCATCGACCCGACCGAGGTCACGACCATCGTCATCACGCATTTCCATGCCGACCACATCACCGGCCTGATGGCCCGGGAGACCAACGCACCAATCTTCCCCAAGGCGCAGATCCATGTGCCGGCCACGGAGTACAAGTTCTGGACCAATCCTGCGGTGACGGCTGGAGCGGCCAAGCGCATCCAGGCGGTGTTCCCCGGCTGGTCGAACATCCGCCAGTTCGAGGGTGACATCGAGGTAGTGCCGGGCGTGCGCGCCATCGCCTCGCCGGGCCACACCGTGGGTCACACCAGCTTTCACCTGGGCTCGGGTGGCCAGCAGCTGATCGTGCTCGGCGACGTGACCAACTTGCCGGCGCTGTTCTTCAAGAATCCGGACTGGATCGTGGCCTTCGATAGCGATCCGACCACGGCTGATGCCACCAAGCGCAAGATGTTCGACAGGGTGATTGCCGACAAGGTGACGATCACCGGCTATCACTACGGCGTGCCGGGCGCGGGCACGATCTCCAGGGACGGCAACAGCTACGTGTTCAACCCGGTCAGCGCCTGAACGCATTTATTCGGAGTCGCATGCGGCCACGCCGCCTCAAACACCAGGGAAGGGCGCCGCGCGCGCGTGCGGCGCCCTTTCGTTGCCGGCTGGTGGTGATGGCCAAGGCGCCGGTGGCCGGCCAGGTCAAGACGCGCCTTGCGCGCGAGCTTGGCGTCGCCATGGCCACCCGGTTCGCGCGCCACGCTACCGCCGCCCTGCTGGCGCGTGTGTCGGGCGGCCGTGCCTGGCATACGACGCTGGCCATCGCACCCGACGCCGGCGCGGCCTGGCCCGTCTGGCCACGGGGCGTGGCAAGGACGCGGCAGGGCCGGGGCGACCTCGGCCAACGCATGCAGCGCATCATGCAGGAGACGCCGCCAGGGCCCGTGGTGATCGTCGGCATCGACGTACCCGGAATACGCTGCACCCACATCGCCCAAGCGTTTCGGCTGCTCGGCGGCCATGACGCCGTTTTCGGACCCGCCAAGGACGGCGGCTACTGGCTGGTTGGATTGCGCCGTCGGCCGCGCCTGCTCAGACCCTTCGACCGGGTACGCTGGTCGACGGAGCACGCGCTCACCGACACCCTTGCCAACCTGAACTGCTGTTCAATTAGGCAACTCCCCACCCTGTCCGACGTCGACGACGCGCGCGATTTCACCTCCACCGCGGCGCGCTTCGGCCGCCGGGTTACGCCTCCCTGCCAATTTGCGGCGAGAACGAATTGATTCCGCGACAGCACTGCGGCGAGCGTATATTCTGTTCAAAGGTCCGTGCGGGAATTCAGGACCATGGTGCAGACGTCGCAGCAGTTCACGCCACCACAGCTATTGGACGCCGGTCATCGCGCGGAAGGCGAAGGCAAGCTCGATCTTGCCATGCAGTTCTACCGCCATCTGACCGAGCACTACGCCTACACAGCCGAAGCCGCCGAGGCCCGCAACGGCATAGGGCGCATCGGCGCCGCCCAGTCGCAGATCTGGCATATGAACGGTCAGGCGCATGCGCACGATGGCGGCCGCTCCGGCGAGATCAAGCCCTTTCCCACGCGGGCACCGCGCAGGCGCCCGGTTGCTCCCAAGGACCACTACCGCACCGGCCGGGCGCTGGCCGTGCTGATCAGCACCTTTGGCTGGCTCACCGTGCTGTTCGGCGTGGCGATGCCGTTTGCGTCGTTGCTGCCTGGCGTCAGCATTCCCATCCTCAGTCCGCCCCAGCTCATCGGTGGAGCGGCAGGATTGTGCGGCTTTGGGTTGTTCGTCGTGTTTTGCGGCCAGGCGGCGCGCGCGCTGTTCGATCAGGCCAACGCGACGCGCGAGCTGGTGGCGCTGGAGCGCGCCAAGTTCGGCAACGATTGACGCAATTGCGCGGCACTACCGCGCTATTCGCGCCGGCCGGACCGATGCAAGCTCGCACGTGCCTCGGCGCTGCTCTCGAACACCCGCGAGGAGACCTTCCGCTTCCCGAGCTCGGCTCCGAGCTTGAGCCGCATGAACCCGCTGTTGGTATAGCGCGACACGGCGATGTAGTACTTCTCCTCGACGTAGCGAACGAGATCGAGATAGGCATGCATCACGTCGGGATCGGCTTCGAAGCGATCATAGTTCACGATGGAGTAGACGCGCTTGCCGAGCGGCCCCAGCAGATTGTCGACGGCAACCTTGATGCGGTCCAAATCGGCTTTTGTCCGCACCCGCATGCCCGAGTAGTTCATGAACACCGTGTTGGAGGCGCCATCGTAGCTCAGGCGATCCTCGATGCGCAGGTCGAGCAGACGATCGCGTAGGCCGAGCGTGGGCGCCGAGAACAGGCCCCGCTCCATCTCGCGTACGTTTTGGATCGTCGGCTCGAACGGCAGCTGGCTCAGCACGTCGCGCTTGAGATCGACGCCGGGCGCGATCTCGGCAAGCTCCAGACCGTTGCGGTTGAGACGGAACACGCAGCGCTCCGTCACGTAGAGCACCTCCTGCCCGCGCTTGGCCGCCTCGACGCCGCTGAAGGTGATCTGGCCGACCTGCCGTGTGAACTTGCGGTGCTTGCCTTCCTTCCTGATTTCGACGCGGCCCTCGGCGACGGTGGCTTCGAGCCCGCCCGAGGTGAAGGTGCCGACGAAGATCACCTTGCGGCTGTTCTGGCTGATGTTGATGAAGCCGCCGCAGCCGGGCACGCGGTTGGCAAAGCGGCTGGCATTGACGTTGCCGAGCCCATCGCACTCGGCATAGCCGAGGCAAGCTACATCGAGGCCGCCGCCATCGATGAAGTCGAACTGATAGGGGTGGTCGATGGACGCGGAAAAGTTGACCGAGGCGCCGAAATCAAGGCCGCCGAGCGGAACGCCGCCGATCACGCCAGGATCGACGGTCAGCGTTATCAAATCTTCGATTTGCTCTTCCGCGGCCACCGAGCTTACCGCGTCGGGAAGGCCGATGCCGAGATTGACGACGCTGTTGGGCAGCAGCTCCAGCGCGGCGCGCCGCGCGATCACCTTGGTGGTGTCGAGAGGAAGCGTCTTCAACCGCTCGATCGGGATGCGCACCTCGCCCGAGAGCGCGGGATTGTAGCGTGTCCCGTAGTTCTGCATGTGCTCGTTGGGCGCCGCCTCGACCACCGCATCGACCAGGATGCCCGGCACCCGCACCCGGCGCGCGTCGAGCGAATCGGTCTGGGCGATGCGCTCCACCTGGCAGATCACGACACCGCCCGAGTTGCGCGCAGCCAGCGCCATGGCAAGCGTCTCCAGCCGGAGCGACTCGCGCTCCATGGTGACGTTGCCGTCGGGGTCCGCCGTCGTCCCGCGGATCAGCGCCACATGGATCGGGAAACGCCGGAAGAACAGGCATTCCTCGCCGCCGACGCTGACGACCTCGATGAGGTTCTCCTTTGCCGCCGCGTTCACCTTGCCGCCCTCCAGGCGCGGGTCGACGAACGTGCCGACGCCGACCTTGGTGGCCGTGCCGGGCTTGCCGGCGGCGATGTCGCGATACAGATGCGTGATCACGCCCTCGGGGAAGTTGTAGGCCTCGATCTTGTTGGCGACCGCCAGCGCCTCGATGCGCGGTATGAGCCCGTAGTGACCGCCGATCGTACGCTTGAGGAGGCCTTCGTGGCCGAGCCGGTTCAGGCCGCGCTCCTTGGCATCGCCCTGGCCGCCTGCCCACACGAGGGTGAGATCGCGCGGGCCGTTGCCTGCCAGGAAGCGGCGCTCGATGGCGACGAACAGCGCCTCGGGATTGCCGTTGCCGCCGTAGCCGGACGATGCGACGACATCGCCGTCGCGTATCAGGGCAACGGCGTCGTCGGCCGAAACGACTTTCTTGAGCGCCATGGCCTAACACCTCAAATGAATGCCAATAAGCGCGTCGAGTCTGCCATGGGCAGCCCTGCTGCGCCAATCTTCCGCTTTCAGATGTTGTCGATGATCGGCAAAAGGCGCGGCTCACCCCTTGCGCCGGTGCTCTTCCAGGCGCGGCATGATCTCGACCAGGTTGCAGGGCCGGTGCCGGTTGTCGAGCTGATGCGCCAGGATGCCGTTCCACGCGTCCTTGCAGGCGCCGGGCGAACCCGGCAGGCAGAAGATGTAGGTACCGCGCGCCAGCCCTCCGCAGGCGCGCGACTGGATGGTGGAGGTGCCGACCTTGCCGTACGAGATCATGTGAAAGACGGTCGAGAAGCCCTCGATCTCCTTCTCGAACAGCGGCTTGACGGCTTCCGGCGTGACATCGCGGCCGGTGAAGCCGGTGCCGCCGGTGGTGATCACGCAATCGATGTTGGCATCGTCGATCCAGGCCGTGACGCGTGACCTGATCGCCTCGATGTCGTCCCTGACGATGGCCCGGTCGGCGAGCTGGTGGCCGGCGCCGGCGATCATGCCGGCCAGCGTGTCACCCGAGGTATCGCTCGCAGAATTGCGCGTGTCGGACACGGTGAGCAGCGCAATGCGGACCGCAACGAAGGGACGGGTTTCGTCGAGCTTGGGCATGCAGGCAAGCTTAGCAGAACGGCTCGGCAATGCACGCGGAGCCATGCCGACAGGGCCGGGCACACTACTTGTGGCCGACGACAGACTTGATCGAGGGCAGACCTTCCTCGTCGCCAACCCCGTCCGCGGGCAGATAGTCGCGCAGCGGCAGCACCGGGATGCACAGCTCGGTGCGCCGATGCATCTCGCGGGTCACCAGCGGATCGTTGAGATGGATGAGCATGAACGGGCGGTCGTAATCGACCGCGAGGCCCTGCTTGGGCACCCAGTCGCGATGCAGATGCGACAGGAGCCCGCCGATGGGCCCGTAGGCTCCAACGTGCGTATGCACGGCGTAGGTGCCGCCGCTCAGCGTCTGCCGGCCGATGCCGGCTGCCGGATCGGCCTCCACCGCCGTCGTCAATTGCACGCAGGCGTCGTAGCGCTGAAGCTCGGGCGCGGTTAGCTGCGGATTGTCGTGAAACAGGCCGAACCCGCGCGCGATCTGACGGCGCACTGCGCGCTCGTCCAGCCACCGGTTCAGCTTCTCCCAGGCGGCGGTGGAGGCGGCCCAATAGTCACCGGTGGCGCGCGCATAGAGGACGCAGACAGGGCGAATATGGCGGTAGGCCACGTGCACCGAATTCACCACCCCAAAGGAGGACCGGGCAGCGCCGAAGCGCCGCCATCGATCCGGATCATAGTCAACGCTTCTTGAACGAATCTTAACCGGGCAGCCGCAAATCGATCCAGTTGCAGACCCGCCCTGGCGAGCGTCGGGGCGCCGCCACTCCAAGGTTGCAGGCGAGCGCGCAGGCTAGGCCTCGAGGGCGCCTTTGATCGCCAGCAGATCGCGCCAGGCCAACCGCTTGGCCGCAGGCGTCCGCAGCAGATACGCCGGATGCAGGGTCGCCATTGCGCGCACGCTCAACGAACCGATAACCACGTCGCGAAATTTGCCCCGCAGCCGCATGATGCCCTCGGGAACATCCAGGATGTGCTTGGCCGCGGCACCGCCCAGCAGCACGACCATCTGGGGCGCCACCAGCTCCACCTGCCGCTCCAGGAACGGGCGGCACACCTGCGCCTCCTGCGGCGTCGGGGTGCGGTTTCCGGGCGGGCGCCAGTAGACGATGTTGGTGATGTGGACGTCCGCTTCCGCCAGGCCGATGGCCGCCAGCATCCTGTCGAGCAGCTGTCCGGCGCGGCCGACGAAGGGCTTGCCCTGCAGGTCCTCGTCGCGACCAGGGGCCTCGCCGATGAGCATGAGGCGTGCCGCCTGCGCCCCGCGATAGAAGCACAGGTTCTTGGCGGTGACCTTGAGGCTGCAGCCGTCGAACCGGGCCAGCGTCGCCTCCAGCTCGGACAGGCTGCCGGCCTGCCCGGCGAGCGCGCGGGCGGACGTCACCGCCGCATCGGGGGGAGTGGCGGCAAACTGGCGCGGCGGCGGGGCGGGTGGCGGAGCCGGCGCCCGGGGTGCCGCAGGTTGCCGCGGTGCCGGCGGCGAAGAAGCCGTCGCCGTCGGCGTCTCAGCGGGTGACGCCGCCAGCCGGAAGGCCTGGCCGGGCGGCCGGTCCCCGCGGCCAAGCCAGTCGAGCGGCAACTCGCCCACCGGCTGATCCACGCCCATGGCGCGGTACCAGGCGAGCAGGGCCGCCAGCGCGTCGGTGCGAGCCTTGTCGAGCATGCCTGCAGTCTATGCGGTCAGGCCAGACTTGACCAACCGGCGCTCCAAGCCGCTGCGCCCCGCTCTCAGACGAAGAATACCGGCGCGAAGCCGCCGCCCGGCGTCCTGAAATTGGTGGTCTGCCCCTGGTAGAGCCGCGCCGCCGCCAGCAGGACGCGTCCGTCGTAGGTGAACAGGCGGATGTCCATCTTGCGCGGCTCGCTCGTGTCGCCCTGCCTGATCATCCGTTCTCCGGGAGAGATCAGGTCCTGTGCGACGTACTCGCCGCCGACGATCTGCCGCCACACGCCGCGGGTCAGCTTGTCGCCGCGGTATACGGCCTTTGCGCCATGGCCAGCCGCCGGCTTGAAGAAGAGGATCTTGCGCCTTTCCCACAACTCGGGCGCACCGTCCGGTGACACCCGAACAGTTCGCGGAATACGGGCAGAGTGCTGGGCGAGCTCGGGTGGCAGGCCCAAGCTCGACAGGCTCTCTCCGTCCGACAGAAGCGTCAGGTTGCGCTTGTCCGCGAGGAGAGCGTGATTGCGCGGGTTGGGCGTGACGACGACGGCGCCTGCGACATAGGCCTCGCGCATCGCTGCATGCTCGGGTCTCTCCAAGGAGAAATCCACGAGACGATTGTAGACGAGATCGATCGCCGCCTCGCCCGCCCACAGCCTTCCATTCTCGAAGCGCAACCGAGCCGCGTCGGCCACGACCGCATCGATGCCGGCGCGCAGGAAGGCTTGCCTGGCCAACAGGAACTCGGGGTAGAGATACTGGCTCTCGGGCTCGTCATCGACGATTGCGATCCGTTCGAGCGTTCCGGCCCCGCGCCCGATGGCCCGTTCCGCGCGAAACATGCGCGCGAGCTCGGCATCGAAGTCGGCGACAAGCGGCAGCCTCGAGACCGGCTCGACCTCGCGACAGCATGCCTGCTGGGCCTTTGCGAGCAAGGCATTGAGGAAGGCGCCGCCGGCGTTGGTGTTGATTTCGATCAGCTTTGGACCGGCGGCGCCCAGGTGGAAATCGTAGCCCATGAAGACGCCGCGTGCTCCGGGATCAAGCCGGGCGATGTCGGGCGCCCACGCGAGCACGGCGTCCTGGTAGCCGGGCAACCGTGCGGCAGCCTCGACCATGCGGACGACAGCGGTCATCCTTTCGAGATCGCGTGCCGCCAGGAACACGGGGACATTGGAGAAGAGATGCTCTCGCGGGCGGATATGGCGCGCGGAGAACTCGGGGTCGCGCGCTTCGCGCTCCAGGGCAGCGTGGAGGCGCGCTCTGTCCAGGGTGATGCAGAAGCACGAGCTGTTGAGCCGGTCCGCGATCGAAGGTAGGAGGACTGTCATTCGTTTCTCGTCCCGGTGCGCAGGCCCTCGCGCTCAGCCGGCGATGGCCTGAAACACGATGCCGGAGAGCAAGGCGCCGGCGATGGCGAAGGCCAGGTAAGCTGCGAAGACGGTTCGACGCGCAATGGCCCACACGGCAAGCGCTGCAGGTATCGAGGTCACCCCGCCGCCGATAAGGAATGCCATGGCCGCGCCCGGAGCCATTCCTTTGTCCATCAGGCCGGAGACGAGCGGCAGCGCGGCATTGCCGTTGAGATAGCTCGGAATCCCGACCAGGGCCGCCGCCACCACTGAAAGCACTCCGCCATCGCCCGCGACGCTCGCGATCAGGGTGCTCGGGACATAGGCGATCATCAGGCTTTCCAGCACGAAAGCGAGCATCAGCCACTTGCCGAGGAAGAGGGCCGTCTGACGCGAGTTGTTCCAGAACGCTTCCCTGCGCGCGGGCTCGCTCCAATAGCGCCACACGACCGCCTTCGGATTGCGGATCTTCGACCCTGCACAGCCGCCGTTGCCGACGCCCTCGCGGATCGGGTCGCCGAGGAAGATGCCGAGGCGCTGCAGCGCAAGCACGCCGAACCCACCGAGCAGCCCCACGCCGATGGCCGCGACCGTCTTGGCGACGGCGAACTGTAGGCCGAGGATGCCGGTCGTGATGACGAACATCGACGGGTCCATGAGCGGCGACGCCAGCCAGAAAGCCATGACCGGGGCGAGCGGAACGCCGGTTGCGAGCAGCGCCGCAATCACGGGAATGACGCCGCACGAGCAGAAGGGCGACAGCGCACCGGTAAGGCTTGCCAGCACCACCACCATCGCGTCCCTTCGCCCGGCGAACGCGCGGGCTATCAGGTTCTCGGCACCGCTCGCCTTGGCATAGGCGGCAAGACCTATCGACAGAACGAAGAACGGCAGGACGCTCCAGATCGCCCGGGCCGTGAACGCGGCCGAGGCCGCAACCTGCGGCGGGGCCATCACCGCGAGCACCGCAAAGATCGCGCCGATAGCGAGCCAGGCAGGATCGGGCCGCACACCCTGCCACTCGCGCGCCTCGGCCAACAGCGTGTTCATCGATCTGGACATCTATTCCTCTAGGGTTGTGGTTGTGTTGAACCAAAAGGGGGGGCTGCCTCATGCAGCCGAGGCGTCGTCGGGCTTGGAGGCATCCAAGCCCGCACAGCACTCGGCTCTCACATAGTCCAGGAGTTCGTTGACCGCCTTGTAGTTGGCGGTGCAGATCACTTCGCGACCGCGGCGCTCCTGCCCGACCAGACCGGCCTGCGTGAGCGTATTCAGATGGTGCGCCAGCGTCGTCGCAGGCACGCCGAGCATGCGTTGCACCGTGCCGACGTTCGCTCCCTCCGTCCCCGCGCGCACCAGCAGCTTGAATAGCCTGAGCCGCGTCCGATTCCCCAGCGCTGCCAAGGCGTCGGCCGCTCTCTGCTCCCGCCGCTGTCTCCGCTCGCTCATATAAAAACTATATCACTAGAAATATAGTTGTCAAGCGTGACGGATCGCTCGCCGACCCGCCGGGCGCCGTCCGAGCGAAGGGGACCTCCACAGGCAGCAAAAACCAGTCCGCGCTTGACGCTCGGTAAGCTGCCGACCTATCGAGCGGGAGACGAGCTGGCAATTTGGGGCGCGCCCATGGCACTTGACGGAGCGGAAAACGAGCCTCGCGAGGCGATCGAGTGCGAGGTGGTGGTGGTCGGCGCCGGCCCTGCGGGCCTTGCCACTGCCATCCGCCTGAAGCAGCTGGCGGCTGCCGCCGGCCGCGACATCTCGGTCGTGGTGCTGGAGAAAGGCTCCGAGGTCGGCGCGCACATTCTGTCCGGCGCGGTGATCGATCCCATCGGCCTCAACCGGCTCATCCCCGACTGGCAGGCCAAGGGCGCGCCGGTCAAGACGCCGGTAACCGAGGACCGCTTCTACTATCTCGGCCCCTCGGGCGCGCTGCGCATCCCGAACCTCGTCATGCCGCCGCTGATGAACAATCACGGCAACTACGTGGTGAGCCTCGGCGACGTGGTGCGCTGGCTCGGCGAGCAAGCAACCGAGCTCGGCATCGACATCTACCCGGAATTCGCCGCCGCCGAGGTGCTCTACGACGACAAGGGTGCGGTGGTGGGCGTCGCCACCGGCGACAAGGGCGTCGGCAAGGACGGCAAGCCGACGGACCGTTTCCAGCGCGGCATCGAGCTGAGAGCCAAGTACACCGTGATCGCCGAGGGCGCGCGCGGCTCGCTCGCCAAGACGCTGATCGGCAAGTTCGGCCTCGCCAACGGGTGCGAGCCGCAGAAGTTCGGCCTCGGCCTCAAGGAGCTGTGGGAGGTGGCGCCCGAACAGCACAAGCCGGGGCTCGTGCAACACACGCTCGGCTGGCCGCTTGACGACCGCACCGGCGGCGGCTCGTTCCTCTATCACTACGGCGCCAACCTGGTTTCGGTAGGTTTCGTCGTGCATCTCAACTACGACAATCCGCACCTGTCGCCCTACGGCGAGTTCCAGCGCTTCAAGACGCACCCGCTGATCCGCCCCACCTTCGAAGGCGGCAAGCGCATCGCCTACGGTGCCCGCGCGCTGACCGAAGGCGGCTGGCAATCGATCCCGCGGCTGGCGTTTCCCGGCGGCGTGCTGGTCGGCTGCGCGGCGGGCTTCATGAACGTGCCGCGCATCAAGGGCTCGCACAACGCCATGCTGTCGGGCATCCACGCGGCGGAAGCGGCGTTCGCGGCCATCGCCGAGGGCAGGTCGCACGACAGCCTCGACGCCTACCCTCAGGCTGTGCGCCAGGGCCCGATCGCGCGCGATCTGAGGCGTGTGCGCAACGCCAAGCCGTTTCTTGCCCGTTTCGGCACGGTGCTCGGCACTGCCTTGTCGGGCGCCGACATGTGGGCCAACACGCTGCTGCCGGGCATTGGGCTCGGGTATACGCTGAAGCACAAGAAGCCCGATCACGCGGGCCTCAGAAGCGCTCAGTCGTCCAAGCGCATCGCCTATCCCAAGCCCGACGGGGCGCTCACCTTCGATCGCCTGACCAACGTGTCGTTCTCGGCCACCAACCACGAGGAGGACCAGCCCGTCCACCTCAAGGTCAAGGACATGGAGCTGCAGAAGCGCTCCGAGCACGACCTGTACGGCGGCCCCTCCAACCGCTACTGCCCCGCCGGCGTCTACGAGTGGGTGGAGGAGGGCGGAAGCCCCCGCTACGTGATCAACGCGCAGAACTGCGTCCACTGCAAAACGTGCGATATCAAAGACCCCAACCAGAACATCAACTGGGTGGTGCCCGAGGGCGGCGGCGGCCCGAACTATTCCGGAATGTGATTGGCAGCGACGCGCAGGAAACGGAAATGTCCACCGAGAAGTTGCACCCCGATGCTCAATTCGTGTGCGAGTTGATCGTGGCGGCCAACCGGCCGCCGCTCGAGACCATGACGCCGAAGGAGGCGCGCTTCGCCTATCTCGCCACGCGTCCGGTGCTGCAGCCGGACCCGCCCCCCGTCGCACAGGTCGCAGCCCTCGAGGCACCCGGCCCCGCCGGCCCCATCCCGCTGCGCCTCTACCGCGGCCGCGGCGCCGACGAGGGCTCTCTGCAGCCCGCGCTCGTGTTCTTCCATGGCGGGGGCTGGGTGATCGGCGACCTCGACAGCCACGACCAGGTTTGCCGCGCGCTCGCCAACGCGGCGCGTGCAATCGTCGTCGCCGTCGATTACCGGCTGGCGCCGGAGCACAAGTTCCCTGCCGCCGCCGAGGATGCCATCGCTGCCACGCGCTGGATTGCGGACAACGCGCCGCGCCTCGGCATCGATGCCGCCCGCCTGGCGGTCGGCGGCGACAGCGCCGGCGGCAACCTGTCGGCCGTAGTGGCCATCGATGCACGCGACAACGGCGGCCCGGCGCTCGCCTACCAGGTGCTGATCTATCCCGTCACCGACATGGCGCTCGTGCTGCCCTCGCATTTCCGCCATGCCGACCAGCTGCCCCTGCGCCGAACCACCATGCAATGGTTCGTCGACAACTACTTGCGCGGCGTGACAGACCAGGCCGACTGGAGGGCTTCGCCGCTCAGGGCGCGCGACTTTGCAAAGCTCCCTCCCGCGCTCGTCGTCACGGCCGGTTTCGACCCCCTGTGCGACGACGGCGATGCCTATGCCAAGGCGCTCTCCGAGGCCCAGGTGCCCGTGACGCTCGAGCGGTTTGCCGGTCAGATTCACGGCTTCCTCAGCATGGGCCGCCTCGTCGCCGACTCGGACCGCCTGATTGCATTGGCGGCTGCGCATCTGCAGCGGGCACTCAAAACCGCCTAGGGCGAAAATATGTCACGCTTGCCGCCAACTGTGGCCGTCGTGCCCGGCTTGCGGCAACACTCCTGCACAAGTGATTGGCGTGGTGTAGGCGCAGGGGTCGCAATCCAAAGCCGTCTCTGCTAGCGTAAGTCTTTGCGGGAAAAATCGGGGATGCAGCCAACGCTCCCGGCAAGAGGTGATATGCGCGCACGCTCCTTGGTGCTTTTCAGGATCCTGTCGGTGGCCGCAATCCTATCGGCGGCCGGGCTAGGTCTGCTGGCCAACGTAGCGCCCGCAACGGCGGGGGTCGGAGATGGCGCGGAACGCGAGCAGCCGCGCTCGCTGCTCGGCAGCTACTTGGCCGGCCGCCTTGCGCGTGGTCAGAACGACACGCTGGCTGCTGCCGCGTACTACAGCGAGGCCCTGCAGCGCGATCCCGAAAACCAGGTGCTGGTCGAATTCGCGTTCCTGATGGAGGCGAGCGAGGGAAACTGGACGCGTGTCGAAGCGCTGGCACGCGAGCTTGTCAAGGCGCAGCCGACCCACCGCACCGCCCGCACATTTCTGGGTCTTGCGGCCTTCAAGGCGGGCCGCTTCACCGAGGCCGAATCCCACTTCGCGGAAGCCAGCGCTCATCCGCTCGGCGAGCTCACCGGCGCACTGGCTCGCGCCTGGATACTGCAGGCACAGAACAACACCCAGGCAGCGCTCGACCTTCTCGAGACGCAGAAGCTGCCCGACTGGGCCAGCTACTTCCTGCGCTACCACCGCGCTCTGATCGCCGACGTCGCGGGACGGCCCAACGATGCGCGGGCCGCCTATGAGCGCATTTCCAAGAACGACCAGCGTACGCTGCGCATAACGCTGGCCTTCGCCAGCCACGCTGCTCGCGCCGGGGACACCAAACTCGCGCAGAGCATCATCAGCGGTTACGTCGAGCGGGCCAAATCGGAACCGCATCCAAGCGTGCGCGCGCTGCTCGAGCGGATCGAAGCCGGCAAGCGGCCGGAGCTGCTGGTCCGCACTCCCGCCGAAGGCTTGGCGGAAGTGTTCTATGGACTTGGCGAGGCGCTTTCGGGCGAGGGCAATCTGGGCATCGGTGTCGTGCTCCTGCAGTTCTCCCTCTACCTAACGCCCGATTCCTTGTTCCCCTTGGTGACGCTCGCCACCGCCCAGGAGAACGCCAAGCGCTATGCCGCAGCCATTGCCGCCTACGACCGCGTTCCCAGAGGCTCGCCGCTCGAAGTCGTCGTCGACATCCGCAAGGCCCTGAACCTCAACCAGCTCGAGCGCGTGCAAGAGGCAAAAGAGCTGCTGGACAAGCTCGCAAGCCAGCATCCAACCGATATCCGCCCGCTGGAGGCGCTGGGCTCGATCATGCGCGGACAAAAGCAGTTTGCCGAGGCTGCGGAGTACTATACGCGGGCCATCGCGCTGATCGAGCGGCCCGAGCAGAAGTACTGGGCCTTCTACTATTCGCGCGGCACCTGCTACGAGCGCCTGAAGAAGCTGCCGGAGGCCGAGGCCGACTTGCAGAAGTCGCTGCAGTTGAGCCCCGACCAGCCCCTGGCGCTCAACTACTTGGGTTACACGTGGATCGATCACAATCGCAATCTGCGCCAGGGGATGGCGCTGATCGAGAAGGCGGTGCGGCTGAAGCCCGACGACGGCTACATCGTCGACAGCCTGGGCTGGGCGTACTACCGGCTCGGCAACTACAGGGAAGCGCTCAAGCACCTGGAGCGCGCGGTCGAGCTCAGGCCCGAGGATGCCACCCTCAACGATCACCTGGGCGACGTCTACTGGCGCGTCGGCCGCGAGCGCGAGGCGCGCTTCCAGTGGGACCAGGCGCTGACGCTGCAGCCTGAGCCGGCCGAGGCCGAGAAGATCCGGCATAAGCTGGAGCACGGCCTGCCGGCGGTGGCGCGCCAAGCCAAGCGCGGCAAGCCGGAGCGGCAGGAGCGCGGCAAGCGGCGCACCGCCAAACCTTCCTCGCCGTCCTTCCAATGATCGCGGCTGCCGGCAGCGAGCCGGCTCGGGCGGCACCAATTCGCGCCGGACGGCTCGCGGGGCGCGCCTGAGCTGCAGTCATGCCGGTCCGCGAGCTCGCCCACGCCAAGATCAACCTGACACTGCAGGTGCTGGGCAGACGGCCGGACGGCTATCACGAGCTCGAGAGCCTCGTCACGTTCGCCGACATTCACGATGTGGTGACGCTCGATCCAGGCACCGGCGGCAGCGTCACCGTGGCGGGGCCGTTCGCGAGCTACATCGGCGGCGAGAACCTGCTCGTTCGCGCAATGACCCTCCTGCGCGGCGCCGACGCCCGGGTGGTGCTGGGCTCGGTGCGGCTCGACAAGCAGCTGCCCGTCGCGGCGGGTCTCGGCGGCGGCTCGGCGGATGCGGCCTCGTTCCTGCGTGCCGTAAAGCAAGCGAACGGGGATCGCGCGGACACTATCGCCTGGTCTGATATCGCGGCGCGCTTGGGGGCGGATGTATCCGTCTGCCTCGGCGCCCGCCCGGCCTTCGTGTGGGGCATCGGCGAGAAGGTAGCGCCGGTGCGGACCCTGCCGTCGACGAACGCGGTCCTCGTCAATCCACGCCTGCCGCTTGCGACGGCGGACGTGTTCAAGGCCCTCGCCGCCGCCCCGCTTGCGGCCGTGCGGCGCAAACCCGTCGCGCCCGATCTCTCCCGCCTGGTCGACCTCGTTGCCTACATGCGCGCGCACGGCAACGACCTGGAGCGGCCGGCGATGGCGCTTCTGCCCGCCATCCGCGACGTCAAGGCGGCCCTCGAAGCGGAACCGGAGTGCCGCCTGGCCGCCATGTCGGGCAGCGGTCCGACCTGCTTCGGCATCTTCGCCGATCAGGACCAGGCGGCGGCGGCCGCCGCACGCATCGCCAGCATCCACCCCGAGTGGTGGATCAAGCCCACCTTGCTGCAGGGGTGCACCGAGACCTGAGCGGCCGCGGCCTCAGTTCGCGCGATTGATGCAGAAGCCGATCACGCCCGCCAGCGCCCGCGTGGGCAGCTGCATCGGGATAGATGGCCAGCGCGTCGCGGGCGATGGCCCCGTAGTGCCGGGCGCGCTCGAGCGTGGCCTCGATGGCGCTGTGCTTCTTCATGAGCTTGACGGCGTGTTCGAGGTCGCCATCCTCGATCTTTCCCTCGCTCAGCGTTCGCTGCCAGAAGGCGCGCTCGGCCGTGCCGCCGCGGCGGAAGCACAAAATCACGGGCAGCGTGATCTTGCCCTCGCGGAAGTCGTCGCCCACCGACTTGCCAAGCCGCCCGCTGTCGCCCGAGTAGTCGAGCGCGTCGTCGACGAGCTGGAACGCGATGCCGAGGTTGCGGCCGTAGGACTTGAGCGCGGTCTGCTCCGCTGCCGGGCGTCCCGCCATCGCCGCCCCCACCTCGGTCGCAGCCGAGAACAAGGCCGCCGTCTTGGCGGCGATGATCGCCAGGTACTCGTCCTCCGTGGTCGAGGTATCCTTGGCGGCGGCGAGCTGCATCACCTCGCCTTCGGCGATCACGGCGGCGGCGTTGGACAGGATCTTGAGGGCCGGCAGCGAGCCGACATCGACCATCATGCGAAAGGCCTGGCCGAGTAGGAAGTCGCCAACCAGCACGCTCGCCTGATTGCCCCACACCAGCCGGGCCGACGCCTTGCCGCGCCGGAAGTCGCTGCCGTCGACGACATCGTCGTGCAGCAGCGTCGCGGTATGCATGAACTCCACCGCCGCGGCCAGGCGGATGTGTCCGTCGCCTTGGTAGCCGCAAAGCTTGGCCCCGGCGATCGTCAGCATCGGGCGCAGCCGTTTGCCGCCCGAATCGATCAGGTGGTGCGCCAGCTTGGGGATCAGCTCGACGTTGGAGACTGCCTTGTCCAGGATGATGCGATTGACCGCCGCCATGTCCTGGGCGACGATGTCGAGCAACGGCTGCAGACCCTCGGAGGGGTCTCGCGGGTCTTCGAATGGGACGACAACGCCCACAACCGTGCTACCTCCAACTAGAGTTGGCCCGCCCGAAGATATATTCTTAGCAGTCCCCGGACCAGTCAAGCTTGCCGACCGCGACAGAAGCGCCTTATCCGCCAAGTTGCAAGAGCAGCAAGGGTTTGCTTCGATGCGTGAGCTGTTGCGCAGCAACGATGCGGTGGTGATCAGCTTCGCCCAGGCCGTTCTGCATGAACTTGGAATCACAAACTTTCTTGCCGACCAGTTCATGAGCGTCGCGGAGGGCTCCATCGGCGCCTTTCCGCGCCGGCTGCTGGTCGATGCCACCGACTGGCGAGCCGCCCGGCGGGCGCTGAGTGATGCCGGCCTGGAAGTTTGGCTCATCAACGATGACGAGACGCAGGCATGAGCGACGTCAGATCCTCCGAGGCCCCGCCGGCCTCCACCGTGACCGCCGACGCGTTTCTCGGCGGCGCGCTCGACGTGCTGCAGCCGGTCAAGGGCTATCGTGCGGGTCTCGACGGGGTTCTGCTCGCTGCAGCGATAGCTGCCCACGCGGGCGAGCGCGTCCTCGATGTGGGCGCTGGCGTCGGTGTGGTCGGCCTGGCCGTGGCGCGACGCCTGCCCCGAGTGCGCGTCACCCTGGTCGAGCGGGAGGCGCGCCTTGCCGCACTGGCGCGGGAGAATATCGTGCGCAATGGCTTGGCCGAGCGCGTGCATGTCATCGAGGCCGACATCGGGCGGCCCTTGCGCGAGAACGCGCAGCTTGCGGCAGCCGCGGAAAGCTTCGACCACGTGGCGGCCAATCCGCCCTACCATATCGAAGGGCAGGGCACAGCCTCCGAAGATCCTGCCAAGGCCGGTGCCCACGCCATGCCGGCCGGAGCGCTCGACCGTTGGGTGCGCTTCATGGCGGCCATGGCCCGGCCAGGCGGCACGGCGACGCTCGTCCACCGGGCCGACGCCCTCAAGGAGATCCTGACTGGGCTCGACGGACGGTTCGGCGGCGCCGTCGTTCTCCCGCTGCATCCCCGCGAAGGCGAACCGGCATCGCGCGTGCTGGTGCAGGCCGTCAAGGGCAGCCGCGCGTCCCTGGAGCTGCGACCGGGTCTTGTGCTGCACAACCCCGATCGCGGGTTCCGGCCGGAGGTGGAGGCGATTCTGCGGGGCACGGCACCGCTCACCTTGCGGAGCGAGCCTGCCGGGCCTTGAGTTCGGCCACTTCCAACGCATATTCCTTGAGAGTCGACCCGACGGCGAGCATCGCCGTGTTTGTCTCATCGCACAGGACGCCCCCAATGCTCTTCTTCAACCGCAGCCCAGTCGTTCCGGTGCTGCGCCTTTCCGGCCCGATAGGCTTGGTCACCCCGCTGCGGCCCGGCCTGGCGCTCAGCTCGCTGGCGGGGCCGATCGAGAAGGCCTTCTCGCTGTCCAAGCTGCCGACCGTCGCCATCGTGATCAACTCGCCCGGCGGATCGCCCGTGCAATCGCACCTGATCTTCAGCCGCATCCGCCAGCTTGCCGCGGAGAAGGAGAAACGCGTCTACGTGTTCTGCGAGGACATCGCGGCATCGGGTGGCTATTTCCTGGCATTGGCGGGCGACGAAATCTACGCCGATCCTTCCTCCATCGTCGGCTCCATCGGCGTGATCTCGGCAGGCTTCGGGCTGAACAAGTTCATCGACCGCTTCGGCATCGAGCGGCGCGTGCATTCCGCCGGCAAGGACAAGGGGGCGCTCGATCCCTTTCAGCCCGAGCGCCCGGAGGACGTGGCCCGCCTCAAGGAGTTGCAGCGCGACGTTCACGATGTTTTCATCGGCATCGTCAAGGCGCGCCGGGCCGGCAAGCTCAACGGCCCCGAGGAGGAGCTGTTCTCGGGGAGCTTCTGGTCGGCCGCCAAGGCTTTGGAGCATGGCCTGATCGACGGCATCGCCGACCTGCGCACGAAGATGCGCGCATTGCATGGGGAAAAAGTGCGGCTGAAGGCCGTTTCGCTGGCGCCAGCCGGGTTGCTGTCGCGCTTTCGCCGTTTTCCGAGCTTTCAAGGGTCGCTGTCCGGCGGATTTGCATTCGGGCCGTCGTTGGCCGATGATCTGGTCTCGGCGATCGAGGCGCGGGCGCTTTGGTCGCGATACGGCCTGTAGTTTTCGGGGCGAAGCGCGCTTCTAGGCGCCGAGGGCCCCAAGGAGGTGTGTGGTGCCACATCTGGTTGCTCTGGCCCTGGTCGGCGCAGGCCTCTACGCAGGGTATCGCTGGTTCTGGGGCGCCACCAAGCAGATCGCCGCGGAAGTCGAGCGCGCGCAGGACGAGCTGCGGCGCCGGGCTGGCGGCGGCGTGCTCGAGAAGGACATGGGCCGGCTCGAGTACGATCCGGCGAGCGGCGTCTATCGGCCCGCGCGGCGGTAGCCTCGGCGGGCGCGCTAGATCAATAAGCGCGCTTGAGCTTCGGAAACATCGGGAAGTGCCTGACGTTGAGCGTGGCGAGGCGGAGCCCGTGATGCTCGGCCGTGGCGGCGATTAGGGCGTCTGGAATGTCGATGCCGTGGCTCAAGGCAAAGTGGCGAAGATAATTGCCGGCCTGCTTGGCGATCTCGACGGTCACCGGGAAAGATTTGAGCGGCGCGCAAATAGCTTCGATGTCACGCTCTTCCCGCTGGCTGCGAGCGCCGACGTGGAGCTCGAGTAGCGAGACTACCGACATCTGTGGTGGCTCGGGAAGAGACCTCAACCAAGCGATCGCAACCGGGACGCGCCGAGCATAGTCAACAAGTATGTTGGTATCGAGCAGGATACTCACGAGGCGCGCTTCGTCCTCTTGCCTAGGAGCTGGTCTCGGCGATTCCAGCGCCGACGAATCTCCCGCATCTCCTCGTCGAGGTTCTCGCGCTCGGCCCAAGCTCCGGACAGCTTGGCGACAGTCTCGGTGACAGTATCGCTCCAGGCTTTCTGCTTCTCCCCTTGCTCCTGAAGACGCAGGTCGATACCGGCGCGTATCAGTTCCGCCTCCGACACTCCTGCGGCCGCAGCGTGCGTCTTCAAGCGCTTGTTCTGATCCGCGGTAATGAATATCTGCTTGCGCACCATCTTGGTCATGATCGGTCTCCACTATACACACATTATATGTGTATATGATCGCGAGTTCAACGCCCAAACCCAGGTGACGTGCCGCGGGGTTTGCGTATAGTGCGCCCGCAACTTTCGGCCACACCGCACCCATGCAGAAGAAAGCCGCCAAGCCGGCCAAAGAGGCCAAGGCGCCGCCGTCGCTGCGGCCGACGAAGTCGTTCCAGGACCTGATCCTGGCGCTGCAGCAGTTCTGGGGCGAGCAGGGCTGCGTGATCCTGCAGCCCTACGACATGGAGGTGGGCGCCGGCACGTTCCACCCGGCCACCACCTTGCGCGCGCTCGGCCCCAAGCCCTGGAACGCGGCCTACGTGCAGCCCTCGCGCCGGCCCAAGGACGGCCGCTACGGCGAGAACCCCAACCGGCTGCAGCACTATTACCAGTTCCAGGTGATCATGAAGCCGTCGCCGCCGGACATTCTCGACCTCTACCTGGAGAGCCTCGACCGCATCGGCATCGACCCCAAGGTGCACGACATCCGCTTCGTGGAGGACGACTGGGAGAGCCCCACGCTCGGCGCCTGGGGCCTCGGCTGGGAGGTGTGGTGCGACGGCATGGAGGTGACTCAGTTCACCTACTTCCAGCAGGTCGGCGGCTTCGACTGCAATCCCGTGTCGGGCGAGATCACCTACGGGCTCGAGCGCCTTGCCATGTACGTGCAGGGCGTCGACCGCGTGTTCGACCTCAACTTCAACGGCCGCGAGGACGACCGCAAGCTCACGTACGGCGACGTGTTCCTGCAGGCCGAGCAGGAGTACTCGCGCTTCAACTTCGAGCACGCCGACACGGAGATCCTGCTCGCCCACTTCCGCGACGCCGAGCAGGAGTGCAAGGCGCTGCTCTCTAAGGGTGCGCCTTCCGACTCCCCTGCGGGGAGCCGGCCGGAAGGCGCGCGGCACCTGCTGGCGCTGCCGGCCTACGACCAATGCATCAAGGCCAGCCACATCTTCAACCTGCTCGATGCCCGCGGTGTGATCTCCGTGACCGAGCGGCAGAGCTACATCCTGCGCGTGCGCGAGCTGGCCAAGGCTTGTTGCGCCGCGTGGCTCATGACCGAAGGGGGCGGGGCGTGATGGATCGTTCTTATCCCCTCTCCCCATGCCTCTTCCAGCATGGGGAGAGGGTTAGGGTGAGGGGCAGACGCTTGCTCCGACGCCGGCGTGTGTGGCTGCCCCTCACCCCGACCCTCTCCCCGCAAGCGGGGAGAGGGGGAACCGCGCGGCGAGCGACGGAGCGTAGCCATGCCTGAGCTGTTGCTCGAGCTGTTCTCCGAGGAGATCCCGGCGCGGATGCAGGGTCGCGCGGCGGAAGACTTGCGGCGGCTTGTCACCGAGGGCCTCAAGGCGCAGGGGCTGGAGGCCGGCGAGGCCAAGGCCTACGCCACGCCGCGACGGCTGACCTTGGTGGTCGAGGGCGTGCCGGCGAAGTCGCCCGACATCTCCGAGGAGCGCAAGGGCCCGAGGATCAACGCGCCGGAGCAGGCGATCGCGGGCTTCCTCAAGTCGGCGGGACTGAAATCCATCAAGGACGCCGAGGTCGTCAAGGACGAGAAGAAGGGCGACTTCTACGTCGTCAAGATCGAGAAACCCGGCCGCACGGCGAAAGAGATCGTGGCCGAGGTGGTGCCGGCAGTGGCGGCGAAGTTTCCCTGGCCCAAGTCGATGCGCTGGGGCTCCGGGAAAACCACGTGGGTGCGCCCGCTGCATTCGGTTCTGTGCCTGCTCGACGGCCGGATCGTGCCGTTCGAGATCGAGGACGTGGAAAGCGGCAGGGAGACGCGCGGGCACCGTTTCCACGGCAACGAGCCGTTCAAGGTCGAGGGCGCCGCCGACTACGCCAAGGGCCTCAAGAGCCACAAGGTGATCCTCGACGCGAGCGAACGCGCGGCGCTGATCGGCGAGCAGGCACGCGCGCTGGCCAGCGAGCACAGATCTAGCGCTGGTGGAGGACGAGGCGCTGCTGGCCGAGAACGCCGGCCTCACCGAATGGCCGACGGTGCTCATGGGCACCTTCGACGAGGCGTTCCTCGCCGTGCCGGCCGAGTGCCTGATGCTGTCCATGAAGCAGCACCAGAAGTGCTTCTCGCTGAAGCACCCGCGCTCGGGCAAGCTCGCCAACAAGTTCCTGCTGGTGTCGAACCTGATCGCCAGGGACGGCGGCAAGGCCATCATTGCCGGCAACGAGAAGGTGATCGCGGCGCGGCTCTCGGACGCCAAGTTCTTCTGGGAGCAGGACAAGAAGAAGCCGCTGGACGAGATGGCCGCAGCGCTCGCCGGCATCACCTTCCACGAGAAGCTGGGCTCGCAGAAGGAGCGGGTGGAGCGAGTGGCGGAGCTGGCGTTCCAGATCGCGGGCTCGGTGGACGCAGTGCCGGAGGACGCGCGGCGCGCGGCGCAGCTCGCCAAGGCCGACCTCGTGTCGGGCATGGTCGGCGAGTTCCCCGAGCTGCAAGGCCTCATGGGGCGCTACTACGCCGAGGCCGGCGGCATCAAGCCGGAGATCGCGCGCGCCATCGAGCTGCACTACAAGCCCAAGGGACCGACCGACACGGTGCCGAGGGTGGAGGAGGGCGACGCGACCGCAGTTGCCGTGGCGCTGGCCGACAAGCTCGACACCCTCGTGGGCTTCTGGGCCATCGGCGAGAAGCCGACGGGCAGCGGCGACCCCTATCAGCTGCGCCGCGCGGCGCTGGGCGTGATCCGCATCGTGCTGGAGAATGACCTAAGGTTGCCCGTCACTCCTATCGTACTCAAGGCGTACGATCCCATTGAAGAGCTTGTCGGCGCACGGAATGCGTCCCGTATCAACCAAGGTCTTATCGACGACGTGGAGCTCCTAAAGCAGCCCGACATTCTGAGCCGAGACCTGCTCGCTTTCTTCGCCGATCGTCTCAAGGTCCACCTGCGCGACAAGGGCGCGCGGCACGACCTGATCGACGCGGTGTTCTCGCTCGGCGGCCAGGACGACCTCGCCTTGATCGTCAAGCGCGTCGAGGCGCTGGGCGAGTTCCTCAAGACCGACGACGGCGCCGTGCTGCTCACCGGCGTGCGCCGCGCCACGAACATCCTCCGCGACGAGGAGAAGAAGGACCAGAAGAGCTACGCCGGCGCCGCTTCGCCTGAGCTGCTGCGCGCGCCGGAGGAAATCGCGCTGTATGAGGCGATCCACAAAGTCAAAGCCGACACGGTGGCGGCCATCAACGTGGAGAACTTCGCCGGCGCCATGCGGGCGCTCTCCGAGCTGCGCGCGCCGGTCGATGCCTTCTTCGACAACGTCACCGTCAATGTGACCGGCGTGGCCGAGGCCGAGCACCTGCGCGCCAACCGCCTCGCGCTGCTCTCCGAGATCCGCGCCGCGACGCTCACCGTGGCGGACTTCTCAAAGATTGCGGGGTGAATGTCATTCCCGGCCCGGATCAAGTCCAGGCTGAACTGCGGCGGGAATCCATGCAACTCTCCGCGCCCACGTGGCCCGGTGTCCTGGGTGCCCTGCCTCCGCGGGCATGACGTTTTTTGTCGGTCGCCGATTTTTCAAGGATTGCGCGCTTGGTAGCACGGCTTTGCGCGGCAGCACGTCCGCGCGAAAAGCAAAGAGCGCGATCCGCCTTCGATCGCGCCCCTTACTTCTACCCCGGGCGCGACAATAGGGTCGCAAACGTTCCGTGCAACCCCCGTTTGCCGCCCTCTCGCGCCCGAATGTTGCAATGGCATGACAGGCAGATCGCGCAGACCACTGATTGGACGTACACTTCAGCGATTATTTTCTCCCGTTCACAGCATTGTTGAACCGGTGGCATTGATCGTTGCCATGTTGCTGCGGCAACCCCTGGACCAGTATCGGAAATCCGGCCCGCGAGGCCCGGACGAGGCTGGTCTCCGCCGCGTTTCACGGGTCATATGACGCCTGCGAGGAACCAGATGCAGAGCCGCTGGAACGAGGCCGAGGCACGCCAGATCGTGGCCGACTACGCACAGGTCGGCATCGGCGAGGACGTGGCGCTGCGCATCTACACCGCCCGGCTGCTGGGCCGCGACCCGCTGCTGGTGCTGCACGGCGGCGGCAACACCTCCGTCAAGACGCAGATGACGGACCTGCTGGGCGAGCGGCACGAGGTGCTGTGCGTCAAGGGCTCGGGCTGGGACATGGGCGCCATCGAGCCGGCTGGGCTGCCGGCAGTGAAGCTCGGCTCCCTGCGCAAGCTGCGTGCGCTGGAGGCGCTCTCCGACGAGGACATGGTCAACGCCCAGCGGCTGAGCCTGCTCGACGCGAGCGCGCCCAACCCGTCGGTGGAGACGCTGCTGCACGCCTTCCTGCCGCACAAGTTCGTCGACCACACGCACGCGGCGGCGGTGCTGAGCCTGGTCGACCAGCCCGACGGCGAGGCGCTGGCACGTGAGGTGTGGGACGGCACCATGGGCTTCTTGCCGTACGTGATCCCGGGCTTCAAGCTCGCCAAGCTGGCGGCTGACGTGTTCGAGGCGAAGCCCGACGTGGAGGGGCTGATCCTCTCCAAGCACGGCATCTTCACCTTCGGCGCGACGGCGCGCGAAGCCTACGAGCGCATGATCGACCACGTGTCACGGGCGGAGGCGCGGCTGGCCAAGGGCCGGCGCAACGTATTCGCGCCCGGCGCGCTGCCGGGGAAGGTTTCTGCGGCGGCCGAGGTGGCGCCGATCCTGCGCGGCGCCTGCGCCGTGCCGCCGGCCGAGGCGGGCGCAGAGCCCAGGCGCTTCGTGCTGGAGTTCCGGACGGGCGCGGAGATCCTGAACTACGTGAATGGTGCGGATGTCGGCAGCTACAGCCAGCGCGGCGTGGTGACGCCCGACCACATCATCCGCACCAAGAACATGCCCCTGCTGGTACCGGCGCCGGAGGCGGGCAAGCTCGACGCCTTCGCCAAGGCCGTGCGCGCTGCGGTGGCGGACTATGCCGCGCGCTACGATGCCATGTTCACTCGCCAGAATGCGCGGGTCGGCGGCAGCAAGACCAAGCTCGATGCCATGCCGCGGGTGGTGCTGGTGCCGGGGCTCGGCCTGTTCGGCGTCGGCAGCACCGCCAAGGATGCAGCCATAGCGGCGGACCTCGCCGAGAACACGGTGCGCGTCGTCACCGATGCCGAGGCGATCGGCACCTACGCGCCGCTCGGCGAGGCCGACCTGTTCGACGTCGAGTACTGGAGCCTGGAGCAGGCCAAGCTGAAAGGCGCGATTGTGAAGGCCTTCACCGGCCAGATCGCGGTTGTGACGGGCGCGGGCAGCGGCATCGGCCTGGCCACAGCCAAGGCGCTTGCAGCGGAAGGCGCAGCGGTGGCGGCGCTGGACGTAAACGAAGCGGCCGCTGCAGCCGCGGCGAAAGCCGTGGGCGGCCTCGCGGTGCCATGCGACGTGACCGACCGCGCCGCCGTGCAGGCAGCGTTCGCGCGCGTCGCGGAGCGATTCGGCGGCGTCGACATCGTCGTATCGAACGCGGGCGCGGCGTGGACAGGCAGAATCGGCGAGGTGGCCGACGACGTGCTGCGGCGAAGCTTCGAGCTCAACTTCTTCGCCCATCAGGCGGTGGCGCAGGCAGCGGTTGCGATCGTGCTGAAGCAGGGCACCGGCGGCGTGCTGCTGTTCAACGTGTCGAAGCAGGCGGTGAACCCGGGCCCCGACTTCGGGCCCTACGGGCTGCCCAAAGCCGCGACGCTTGGCCTGATGCGCCAGTACGCCATCGACTACGGCAGCGCAGGCATCCGCGCCAACGGCGTCAACGCTGACCGCATTCGTTCAGGCCTGCTGACCGACGCGATGATTGCGAAGCGCTCAACGGCCCGCGGCGTCAGCGAGGCCGAGTACATGGGCGGCAACCTGCTCAAGCGCGAGGTAACGGCCGAGGACGTGGCGCAGGCGTTCGTGGCGCTGGCCAAGGCGCGCGCCACCACCGGGCATATCGCGACGGTGGATGGCGGCAACATCGCGGCGGCGCTTCGGTGAGTAGGTTGGGTTAGGCCGAAGGCCGTAACCCAACACCCGCGAATGCCAACCGATGTTGGGTTACGCGCTGCCGCGCTAACGCCGCATCTGGATGAGGTTTAGCGTGGTTGTCGGGTTGCGGGCTTCGCTTGACCCAATCTACGTCTTGCTTATCCCCGCGCTCCAAATCTGTGCGCATACTGTCCCGTCGCTGCTTGCGACGGGGCGCTTGGATCCAGCACCCAGCGTGGCAGCGATCGGCGCCTGGAAGATAGGCCCTCGTGTTGGAGGACCGAGATCCGGGAGGCCTGGGAAACCCGCTGACGAGGAAGCGCCAGCAATGGCGGGAAATCGTCGGCCGCCCAATGGCTGCATGGCAACCGCTCTAGCGTCAGCGATGGCGCGGAGCGGCAAGCCGAAGAGCGTACCAGGACAGAAATCGCCGTAACGCGGGTGCCGCAAGGCAACCCAGGGGACCCCAAAAGGTCCCAGAGGGCTCACTAGAAGGGCCCTCGAGCAGGCCCGGCCGGGTCTGCTGGGGCCGGAGGACAACCGGCCCCCGGGTCGCCCATGCGGCGCCCGCGTACCCGTCGCACCTTCGCTGGCCGCAAGCCCGCGGGGCTGGTGGTGCTGACCTAGTGAAATTGCTCCAGCGTGATGGCCGTTAACCCAATTTGCGTGAAATCAAGCCGCGGCGGCGACGGGCGGGGCGAGAAGCGGGGTGCGATTGCGCGCCTCCATCTCCTCGCGCCAGCGCAGGATCTGGAATTCGCCCTTGTCGTTCTCGACCAGGGCGGTGCAGCTTTCCACCCAATCGCCGCAGTTCAGATAATGCACCTTGTCGATCCGGCGGTCGGCGGCGTGGTGGATGTGGCCGCAGATGACGCCTTCGACGCCGGCGCGCTTGGCGACGTCGGAGAGCGCATGCTCGAACTCACCGATGAAGTTCACCGCCGTCTTGACCTGATACTTGAGGAATGCCGACAGCGACCAGTAGCCGTAGCCCAGGTGCCGCCGCACCCAGTTGAGCGGCGCGTTGGACCACAGCGCCAGCTCGTAGGAGCGGTCGCCCAGAAACGCCAGCCAGCGGGCATAGCGCACGATCACGTCGAACTCGTCGCCGTGCAGGACCGAGTAGCGGCGGCCGTCGGCTGTGGTGTGGATGGTATCGCGCAGGATCTCGATGCCGCCGAAATGCATGCCGCAGAAGTCGCGCAGGCCCTCGTCGTGGTTGCCCGGTATGAAGACGATGCGCGCCCCCTTGCGCGCCTTGCGCAGCAGTTTCTGCAGCACGTCGTTGTGGGCCTGCGGCCAATAGGGGCCACGGCGCACTCTTCCAGAAGTCGATGATGTCGCCGACCAGGTAGTAGGTGTCGGCCTCGACGTAGCGCAGGAAGTCGAGGAGGATTTCGGCCTGTGCGGCCCGCTGGCCGAGGTGCACATCGGAAATGAACACCGTGCGGTAATGCCGGGAGGCCGGAGCGTCGCCGTGGTCTTGGTCGTCTCGCATGATCGGGACAGAACCCGATTCACTTATCAGACATATGACAGCTCAGCGCGGCCGATAAGGCTCCCGCCGCTCGGCAAGTATCTGCGACATTACGGCAAATACGATTTCCCCCTTCTGGTTGCAGCCCTGCACCAGGCTGGCCAGCAGGCCTCGTTCGGGGCGCGTTTTCAGGTCGATTTTCTCCGCCAGCTGCGCCCGGTAGCGGATGGTGTCGCCGACATAGACCGGCTTGAACCACCTGAGGTCGCGAAATCCGGGGGACGGCCCATAGGAGGGCAGCCGCTGGCCCTCGGCGCGCGCAACGGCATTGACCGCATGCCTGGTGGTGACGACGCCGCGAATGAAATGCGCCGCCGTATGCCAGCCCGAGGCGCACAGGGCGCCGAACAGGGAAGCCCTGGCGGCGTCCTCGTCGAGGTGGAACGGCTGCGGGTCGAACTCGCGGGCAAAGGCGATGATCTCCTCGCGCGTGAAGGTGTGCTGCCCGAGGTCGGTGACCTCGCCGATGGCGCGGTCCTCGAAGAAGCCGTCCGGGCGGGGCGGGCCGCTCGGCGCCGGCGCGTCCCAGAGGCTCGGCATCGGCGCCTTTGGCGAGGCCGGTCGACTCGCAACCTCCTGTCGCGGGGCGGGGTGGCGCAAGCGGGTGAGCTGGTTGGTGATCCAGGTGCAGGGGATCTCGCCCTTGTCGTCGACCAGTTCGACCAGCACCTTGGACACGCCGACGTCCGGCCGCGATGCCAGAACCCGCTTCTCCTGCGCGGTATAGCGCACGCTCAGCACGTCGCCCGGCCGCACCGGCCGCCGCCAGCGCACCTCGTCGACGCCGGGCGAGCCGAGCCCGGCCATGCGGTTGATGAGGCCGTCGCACAGCATCCGCATCATGATCGCGCAGGTGTGCCAACCAGAGGCGCACAGGCCGCCGACCAGCGTAGCCTTCGCCGCCTCCTCGTCGACGTGCATGGGCTGGGGATCGAAGGCGCGCCCGAAGGCGACGATCTCCTCCTTGGTCAGCAGCTTGCTCCCGCACGAGACCGTCTTGCCGACTTCGATGTCCTCGTGATGGAGCTTGTCGGCGCGCTGCTCGCCGGGAGGAGTATCCTGCACGCCCTGGTCCTTCGCTGCTGCGGATGGCTCCCTCATACAGGCCCACGCACGCCTTGTCAGCGCCGCTGCAAAGCGTCAGGGTCATGACGGATTGCAGAGCTGCAATGTGGCGCGGGCGGTCCTGCGCCAGAGTGTGAACGGGGGACCTGTCCGTGGCTGCTGGCGAGCATCCTCGTATCGTCGTTGCCGGCGCCGGCAGCATCGGCTGCTACGTCGGCGGCTGCCTGGCGCTGGCCGGACGCGACGTGACACTGCTGCTGCGGCCGGCGCTCGCCGAGATCATCGCCGGGCATGGCCTGCGCATCTCCGACCTCGCCGGCGCCGACCGCACGCTCGCTGCCACGGCCGTCAAGCTTGCCACCGACCCCGCCGCTGCCTTCGCCGAGGCCGAGATCATCCTCGTCACCGTCAAGAGCGGGGCCACCGCGGCCATGGCCGACCTGATCGCCGAGCACGCGCCTTCGGGCACCACGGTGGTCAGCCTGCAGAACGGCGTCGGCAACCTCGATGTGCTGCTGGCCCGCGTCGGCGGCATGGGTCGCGTGGTGGCTGGCATGGTGCCGTTCAACGTCGTGCAGACGCATGGCGAGGGGCAGGCAGCGCGCTTTCATCGCGCCACCAGCGGCACGATCCTGATCGGGCCTGGCGTGTCGGGCCTACGCGAGGCGCTTGCATGTAAGGAGCGCGGCCGTCGCCGAGCATGCCGACATGACGGGCGTGCTGTGGGGCAAGCTGATCCTCAACCTCAACAACGCGCTGAACGCGCTCTCGCGGCGTGCCGCTGATCGAGCAGCTCGCCGACCGTCGCTGGCGGCGGCTACTGGCCGCGCAGATGGACGAGGCACTGGGCGTACTGAAGGCCGCCGGCATCCAGCCAGCGCGCATCGAGGGGGTGCCGCCCGGCGCCATCCCGCGCATCCTGCGGCTGCCGGACTGGCTGTTCCGGACGGTGGCGCGGCGCATGCTGGCGATCGACCCACAGGCGCGCTCGTCCATGTGGGAGGACCTGCAGCGGCGGCGAGCGACCGAGATCGACTACCTGCAAGGGGCGATCCTGAAGCTGGCGCACAAATCGGGCGTGCGCGTGCCGCTCACCGAGCGCATCATCGCCCGGGTCAGACAGGCCGAGGCCGCGGGTGCGGGCTCGCCGGGCCTGTCGCCGGATCAGGTCAACGGCGCGACATGAAAGCAGCGCCGCGCAAGGGAGGAATGTATGGACGCGGACGTCATCGTTGTGGGCAGCGGGCTGGCCGGCTTGGTCGCGGCGTGCGAGGTGATCGACGCCGGCAAGCGCGTCATCCTGCTCGACCAGGAAGGCGAGCAGTCGCTCGGCGGCCAGGCGTTCTGGTCGTTCGGCGGGCTGATGTTCGTCGACTCGCCCGAGCAGCGGCGCCTGCGCATCCGCGACAGCCACGACCTCGCCCTGCAGGACTGGATGGGCTCGGCCGGCTTCGACCGCGAGGAGGACCACTGGCCGCGCAAGTGGGCGGAGGCCTATGTCGGCTTCGCGGCGGGCGAGAAGCGGTCCTGGCTGCACGCAAAGGGCGTGCGCTGGTTTCCCATCGTCGGCTGGGCCGAGCGCGGCGGCTATCTCGCCACCCAGCACGGCAACTCGGTGCCGCGCTTCCACGTCACCTGGGGGACGGGACCAGCGCTGATCGCGCCGTTCGTCAAGCGCCTCTACGAGGGCGCCAAAGCCGGCCTCGCCACCCTGCGCTTCCGGCATCGCGTGAACGAGCTGACGCAGTCGGCCGGCGTGATCGACGGCGTCGCCGGCGAGGTGCTGGAGCCGACGAGCGTCGAGCGCGGCGCGCCCAGCTCACGCAAGGCGATGAGCGAGTTCCAGCTCAAGGCGCAGGCGGTGATCGTCACCTCCGGCGGCATCGGCGGCAACCACGAGCTGGTGCGCAAGAGTTGGCCCAAGAGCCTGGGCGAGCCGCCCAAGCACATGCTGTCGGGCGTGCCCGATCACGTCGACGGGCGCATGCTCGAGATCACCCAGCGCGCTGGCGGCAACATCATCAACCCGGATCGCATGTGGCACTACACCGAGGGCATCACCAACTTCGCGCCGATCTGGACGAAGCACGGCATCCGCATCCTGCCGGGTCCCTCCTCGCTGTGGATCGACGCCACCGGCAAGCGCCTGCCGATCCCGCTGTTTCCGGGTTTCGATACGCTGGGGACCCTCGAGCACCTGCGCAAGACCGGCTACGACTATTCCTGGTTCGTGCTCACCCAGAAGATCATCGCGCGTGAGTTCGCGCTGTCGGGCTCGGAGCAGAACCCGGATCTCACCGGCAAGAGCATAGCCAAGGTGCTGGGGCGGCGCCTGGGTGTGCCGGGGCCGGTCGATGCCTTCAAGAAGCAGGGCGTGGATTTCATCGTCAAGAAGACGCTCGCCGAACTGGTGGCGGCCATGAACGAGCGTGCCGGCGCGGCCCTGATCGAGCCGCGTGCGCTGGAGCGCGAAATTCAGGCCCGCGACCGCGAGATCGACAACGCCTACACCAAGGACGCACAGGTGACCGCCATCCGCGGCGCGCGCAATTATCTGGGCGACCGGCTGGTGCGGGTGGCGACGCCGCATCGCCTGCTCGACCCCAAGGCGGGACCGTTGATCGCCGTGCGGCTGTGGGTGCTCACGCGCAAGACCCTGGGCGGGCTGCAGACCGACCTCTCCGCGCGCGTGCTCAAGCCCGATGGGTCACCGCTCGGCAACGTATTCGCAGCAGGTGAGGTGGCGGGCTTCGGTGGCGGCGGCATGCACGGCTACCGCGCGCTGGAAGGGACATTCCTCGGCGGCTGCATCTTCTCGGGCCGGGTGGCTGGGCGCGCAGCAGCCGCCCTGGCCGGTTAGGCGAAGCCGACCGACAAATCTCGGGGAGCGGCGGCAGCGCAGCCCGCCGGCTTACGGGCCGCCGCCCTCGAATTCCTAGTGCACCAGCTCGAGAACCTTGCGCCTCCGACGCGGGGCCGCAGCCTTGACGGGCTCCGTGCCTTCCGGCGCCGTCAGGTACAGGTCGAACAGCTTGAGCACGGCCTCACGCCCCTGGCTGTCGTTGGCCTGGATGATGCAGGCGCGCGCGTGTGCGGCACTCCGCCCGGTGATGGCCACAGCCGCCCGCTGGGCGAACTCTTCCGCCAGCGACCGCTTGCCGGTCACGTCGAAGGCGACACGCTGGAGCGCCCCATAGGCGCAGAAGCGAACGGCGCCGGGTTCATGCGCCTCGCAGCGACGGCCGTCGGCACGAAGCGCAAACGTGCCCTGGCACCACGTCGCCTGGTTGTCGATGAGCGCGCGCGCGCCCTCGATGATCAGCGTGACAAGAGGTTTTGCCATGTTGCGAACTCCACTGCTTTGCCCGGAATGATATCCGGACAACGCCATGGTAGTGCGCTTTGTGGCGAAGCGACGACTGCGTTGAGCGCAGATCTGCGTGCTGGTTCTGCCTAGAGTTGAGCTTGCGTTCACGCTCGCACGCGAAAGCCAGCGCTCCACGTCGCGTGCGCCAGAAACACGCGGTCCGCTGGCAAGACCTGCCGGGCAGGTCTAAGAAGTCCTCCAAGAAGGCGGAGGAAGTCTTGCCATGCAATTCCATCTCAACGGGTTCAGAGCCGGCAATCCGGAAATCTCGGACCCCTCCGAGAAGACATCCTCCAATTCGGACCGTCTTCCCGAACAAGTCGATGTCCTGATCGTCGGATGCGGGCCGGCCGGTCTGACCCTGGCAGCGCAACTGGCCGCCTTTCCCGACATCAAAACCTCGATCGTCGAGCAGAAATCGGGCCCGCTGCTGCTCGGCCAGGCTGACGGCATTGCCTGCCGGACGATGGAGATGTTCGAGGCCTTCGGCTTCAGCGAGCGCCTGGAGAAAGAGGCCTATTGGGTCAACGAGACGACGTTCTGGAAGCCGGACGATGCGCGCAAGGAACAGGATTGTCCGGCTCGGCCGGGTGCAGGACGTCGAGGACGGGCTCTCGGAGTTCCCGCACGTCATCCTGAACCAGGCGCGCGTGCACGATTTCTACTTGCAGGTCATGCGCAATTCGCCGAGCCGGCTGGAGCCCAACTACTCGCGCCGGCTGCTCGACGTGCAGATCGACACCGCGGCATCCTCCGGCGAAACCGCAACCGACTACCCGGTGACGGTCAGGCTCGAGCGGATCGATCCCGGGCACGAAGGCCAGAGGGAGACCGTAAGGGCCCGGTACGTGGTCGGTTGCGACGGGGCGCGCAGCGTCGTGCGCGGGTCCCTCGGGCGGGCGCTGCACGGCGACTCGGCCAATCAGGCCTGGGGCGTGATGGATGTGCTGGCCGTCACCGACTTCCCCGACATCCGCCTGAAGTCGTTCATCCAGTCCGCGAGCGAGGGCAACATCGTCCTCATTCCGCGCGAGGGCGGCTATCTGGTCCGCATCTATGTCGAGCTCGACAAGCTCAGCGAGAACGAGCGGGTCGCGAGCCGCAACATCACCTCCGAGCATCTGATCGCGGCGGCGCAACGCATCATGCATCCCTATACGCTCGAGGTGAAGGAGGTCGCATGGTGGTCGGTCTACGAGATCGGCCAGCGGCTGTGCGACAAGTTCGACGACGTGCCGGAGGAGGATGTGGCGACGCGCCTGCCCCGCGTGTTCATCGCCGGCGACGCCTGCCACACCCACAGCCCGAAGGCGGGGCAGGGCATGAACGTCTCCATGCAGGACGCCTTCAATCTGGGCTGGAAACTGGCGGCCGTGCTGCGCGGGCGATGCGCGCCGAAGCTCCTGCACACCTACTCGGCCGAACGCCAGGCCGTCGCCAAGGAGCTGATCGACTTCGATCGCGAATGGGCGAAGATGCTGAGCGCGCCGCTCAAATCATCGGCTGACGCAGAAGGCGATGGCGTCGATCCGGTGGAAGTGCAGAAATATTTCGTCAAGCACGGGCGCTACACCGCGGGAACGGCAACCAGGTACAAACCATCGATCATCTCCGCCGAGCCGACATATCAGCATTTGGCCAAAGGCCTGGTGATCGGCATGCGCTTCCATTCGGCACCGGTCGTTCGCTTGGCAGACGCCAAGGCGGTTCAGCTCGGCCACATGGTCAAGGCGGACGGCCGCTGGCGCCTGTTCGCGTTCTCCAGACGCGGAGGACCCGTCTGCGCCGTCGTCGCGCATACGAGCGTTGTGCGAATTCCTCGCCGGCTCCCCGAAGTCGCCGGTCCGCAGGTACACGCCGGCTGGCAGCGATATCGACTCGGTGATCGATGTGCGGGCCGTCTTCCAGCAGGGCCATCGCGAGCTCAGCCTAGAGGCCATGCCAGCACTTCTCTTGCCGCAGAAGGGCCGCTACGGGCTGCGCGACTACGAGAAGATGTTCTGCCCGGACCTGAAGAGCGGCAACGACATCTTCGACATGCGCGGCATCGACCGGAAGCGCGGCTGCATGGTCGTCGTGCGGCCCGACCAGTATGTGGCGCACGTGCTCCCGCTCGACGCCCATGCCGAGCTTTCGGCCTTCTTCGACGGCTTCATGCTCTCCCTCTCCCCGCTTGCGGGGAGGGGCAGCCGCGTCGTCGCTGTCTAATTCGCGAAGCGGAACAGCATGACGTCGCCGTCCTTGACGACGTACTCCTTGCCTTCGAGCCGCATCTTGCCGGCCTGCTTGGCGGGAAGCTCGCCGCCCAGCGACACGAAATCGTCGAAGGCGATGGTCTCGGCGCGGATAAAGCCCTTCTCGAAGTCGGTATGGATGGCGCCCGCGGCCTTGGGCGCCTTGGCGCCGGACGTTACGGTCCAGGCGCGCGCCTCCTTCGGGCCGACGGTGAAGAAGGTGATCAGGTCCAGCACGCGATAACCCTCGCGGATCAGCGCGTTGAGCCCCGGCTCGGTGAGGCCCAGCTGCTGCAGGTACTCGATGCGCTCGTGCGGCTCCAATGATGCAAGCTCGGCCTCGATCTTGGCGCAGATCACGACGCAGCCGGCGCCCTCGGCCTTCGCGCGCTCCTGCACCCTGCGCGAATAGTCGTTACCGCCGACGGAGGCCTCGTCGACGTTGCACACATAGACGACGGGCTTGGCGGTCAACAGCTGCAGCTGCCGGTAGGGCCGCTCCTCCTCGGGCGTGAGCTTAGCCAGGCGCGCGGGCTTGCCGGCACTCACCAGCTCCAGGGCCTTGTCGATGAGCGCGACCTGCGTCTTGGCCTCCTTGTCGCCCGACTTGGCCTTCTTCTCCAGAGGCTCGCGCCGCCGCTCCAGGCTTTCCATGTCGGCGATCATCAGCTCGGTCTCGACCGTCTCGGCGTCGCCGATGGGATCTATGCGGCCCTCCACGTGGGTGACGTCCGCGTCCTCGAAGCAGCGCAGCACGTAGGCCACCGCGTCGACCTCGCGGATGTGGCCGAGGAACTGGTTGCCGAGGCCCTCGCCCTTGGAGGCGCCGCGCACCAGGCCGGCGATATCGACGAAGGTGAGGCGCGTCGGGGTCTTGGCGGCGGAGCCGGCGATGTCGCGCAGCTTGTCGAGCCTCGGGTCCGGCACGCCGACGTCGCCGACATTGGGCTCGATGGTGCAGAAGGGATAGTTGGCGGCCTCCGCCGCCGCCGTCTGCGTCAGCGCGTTGAAGAGGGTGGACTTGCCGACGTTCGGCAGGCCCACGATGCCGCATTTGAAGCCCATGAATCGGATCTCTTCGGATCAGCTCTCCTGGCCGCGCCCGCGCAGCCAGCGCTTGAGGTTCTCGGCCAGTGCGCTGCCGCGCTTGCCCTGCCGCTCGCCGGCGGGATGCGCCGCCGCGGGCGCGGGTGGCGCTCGTTTCGCAGCGGGCTCCGCCTTCGGCGCCAAGTCAGGCGCCGGCCCATCGGCCTCGGTTCTGGCGCCCTTGCCGCCGCGCTCCGGCTGGAGGCGGCGTGCCACGTCGGTGAGGAAGCGCGCCTCGTCGCCCGCGGCAAGCCGCCCGGCCGCCTCGGCCATCGCATCGAGCAGCGGCTCGAGCCAGTCCTTATCCGCCTTGGCGAAGTCGTGCAGCACGTAGTGGGTCACCAGGTCCTTGGAGCCCGGATGGCCGACGCCGATGCGCACGCGGGCAAACTCGTTGCCGATGTGGGCCGAGATCGAGCGCAAGCCGTTGTGGCCGGCGTTGCCGCCGCCCACCTTCACCTTGAGCTTGGACGGGGCGAGGTCGATCTCGTCGTGGAAGACGTAGATGTCGCCCTCGCCGATCTTGAGATAGCGCTGCGCCTCGCCGACGGCCTGGCCGCTATCGTTCATATAGGTCTGCGGCTTGAGCAGCATGACGCGCCGGCCGCCGATCGGGCCGTCGGTGACAAGGCCGTGGAAGCGCTTCTTCCAGGCCGGGAAGCCGTGCTGCTCGGCAATGCGGTCGAGCGCCATGAAGCCGACATTGTGGCGGTGGCGCGCATAGCCGCTGCCCGGATTGCCGAGGCCGACGAAAAGCTTCATGGGGCTACGTCCCTCGGGCGCGAGGGCTCAGGCCGGGTGAGGCGCGAGCCGCTACTTCTTGCCCTTGTCGGCAGGCTTGGCTGCCGCGGCAGGCTTGGCCGCCGCCGGCTTGGCAGCAGCAGCTTCCTTGCCGGCAGGCGCTTTGCCGCCGGCAGCCGCCTTGGCGTCGGCAGCGGGGGTGGCTGCGGCCGCGCCTTCGGCAGGTGCCGCGCCCTCGGCCGGGACAGCGCCCTCGGGAGTGACGGCAGCCTCGGCGCCCGGCGTCGGCTCCTCCTCGATCTTGTGGCCGGCGATGGTGGCGACCGTGAAGTCACGGTTCTGAATGGTGGGCCTCACGCCCTCGGGCAGCTTGATGGCCGAGATGTGGACGGAGCGGCCGATCTCCAGGCCCTCGAGATTGAACTCGAAGAAATCCGGGATGGCATCCGCCGGGCAGGTCACCTCCACCTCGTGGCGCACGATGTTGAGCACGCCGCCGCGCTTGAGGCCGGGCGACAGGGCCTCGTTGACGAACCGCACCGGCACGTCGACGCGAATGCGCGAGCCGGGGCTGACCCGCTGGAAGTCGACGTGGATCGGCATGTCCTTGACGGGATCGAGCTGCACCTCACGCGGGATGACGCGCGTCTTGCTGCCGTCTACGTTGAGCTCGAACACCGTCGACAGGAACTTGCCGCGGTTGATGACGATGCCGAGGTCGTTGGCATCGAGCGCAATCGTCTGCGGGGTGCCCGGCTCGCCATAGACGATGCCCGGAACGCGCTTGCCGCGCCGCGTGGCGCGGGCGCCGCCGGTGCCGGAGTGCGGACGCGCGGACGCCTTGATCTCGCTCAGCTGCTGGGCCAACTTCTGGGCCATGGGGCCTCTCTCCAATGCGGGAATGGGCCGGCTCGGTCGCATCGACCGCGGCCCCATTGCAAATGCTGGCGGGGTTATAGCGGCGGCCCTGGCCGGGTGCAATGGGTCAGCGGCGGGCGCACCAGCCTCTGGAGGGACGACCTGGCTGGGGGCCCTGGCGCCCTGGGATGCGGTCGCGGCCTGCAAGCTCGCCGGCGCGCCCGGCTTGGGATGCAAGCAGCCCCACAATCGGCTACGGAGGGCGCCCGCACCAGGCATAATGATGCACTCGAGCTGCAAGCGCCCAGCATGTCCAAGCATACGGCCAAGATCGGCAGCGCTTGAGACGCGAGTTCGCCTGGGCGCTAGTGCCTGGGGCAATGTCGGCGTGCGGGAGGGGCCATTGCTGGCAGCAAAGCATTCGGGGCTGATGTGCTGAGTTGGCGGACGATCGGGCTCACGTGCGTGGCCATGCTGTGTTTTGCCGCCAACTCGCTTCTATGCCGGCTGGCCTTGGCGCCCAACCTCATCGATGCGGCAACCTTCACCACGGTGCGCGTGCTGTCGGCGACGGCGATGCTTGCGGTGGTGGTCTGGCTGCGGCGGCGGCGCCTGCCAAGCCTTGCCTACGCCAAGGCCGGCTCGGTGCTCACCCTGTTCGGCTATCTCATCTTCTTCTCGTTCGCCTACACCCGACTGACAGCCGGAACGGGCGCGCTGATCCTGTTCACGGCCGTTCAGCTCACCATGTTCGGCGTCGCCCTGCGCGAGGGTGAGCGATTCACGCTGCTCGGCTGGGCCGACCTCGCCATCGCGATCCTGGGACTTGTGTATCTGGTTGCACCCGGTGTGAGCGCGCCCGATCCGATTGGCGCGGTCCTGATGGCCATCTCCGGCATGGCGTGGGGGGTGTTTTCGCTGCTGGCGCGCGGGGCCGATCATCCCGTCGAGGCCAATGCCACGAACTTCCTGTGCTGCCTGCCGCTTGCGGCCATGGTCAATCTCGCCGACCTCGCCCACTCCCACGTTGCGCCGGCCGGCCTTCTGCTGGCGGTCGCCTCCGGGGCCATCGCGTCCGGCCTCGGCTACGTCATATGGTACCTGGCGCTGCGAGCGCTGCCGGCTGCCCGCGCGGCGACCGTGCAGCTGTCGGTTCCGGCCATTGCCGCCATCGGCGGCGCGCTGCTGCTATCGGAGCCTGTGACCCTGCGGCTGCTGGTGGCGTCGGGCGCCATGCTCGGCGGCATCGCCGTCGTGCTGGCGCAGCGCTCCCGGCCGGCGATGCGGTAAGAGTTGTCGAACGTTTTTGCATTCTCGCGCAAACCGAGAGTGAAAAAGCTGCGTTATCCGAATTCGCGGTGCGCTTCAGCGCCATTAATGATGCAAGGCATCACGTTATCCGTCATTTCGCCTCAGGGTTTCACCCGGTTTGCTAAGCCTCGTCACCCTGGCAATTAAGGAGGTCCGCGCTTAAGCGTTTCAGGGGAGCCCGCCACGCACGTATTTTGTACCACTTGCGATGTTTGGCGCGCGTTCGTTGGGGGTCATGTGCTGTCGACGGCAGGAAATTTGCGCGCCAGCTCCCTCGTCCATAACGCCATTGCCAATGCGATACGGCGGCTTGGTCGTGCGCGCTTCAACACTCAGGCCACGCTGCTGATCGCCGTCGCAACGATCGCGATTGCCGCTCCGGTGTGTGCGCAGGAACGCCAAAAGCGCGTGCTGTTCCTCCATCCAGACAGCATCCCTGCAGGCAACTCCGTCAGTCAGCAAGCAAAAAAGAAGCTGTCCGAGCGCTCGAAGGTGGCCATCCGCGCGTTCGATGAATCACTCGATCTTTCTCGGTTTCCGACCGCCGCGCATCAACAGCGGGTCATAAGGTATCTGTCCGAAACGTATGCGGAGACGAAGCTCGACGTCGTGGTCGCTCTCGGCCCCGATGCCCTGCGCATCGCCACCGAGAACCGTGATGTCCTGGCCCCCGGGGTGCCGATCGTCTTCTGTTGCGTATCGCCGGCCAAGCTTGGCGCAATCGAGCGCCCGGCCGACGTGACCGGCATTGTCAGCGAATTCAGCGTCTCCAAGACCCTGGAGCTTGCCCGGCGGCTTCAACCCACAGCTCGCAACCTGGTGGTGGTTGCCGGTTCGGCGCCGTTCGATCTGCGCTGGGTGGAAGTTGCCCGTCGCCAGCTCGAATCCGAGAAGCCAATCGACACGCGCTATCTCGTCGGGCTGACGCGCGAAGCGCTTCTGGAGGAAGTCGGCAAGCTGTCTCGGGACACCATCGTGATCATCCTCACCATCTTCAGGGACGCTGCGGGCCGCGAATTCGTTCCGAGCGAGATTGCCGAAGAGGTGGCGAACGCGTCGAGTGCCCCTGTGTACTACCCTTACAACCCCACAGGCCGCCGCGGATTTGTGGGAGGTCACAGCGATAGTTTCGAGGATATCGGAACACAAGCCGGGGAGCTGATCCTGCGCATCCTGGACGGCGAGGATCCCGCACATATACCGCCGCAGATGAGCACTACGCACGCCTTCCGGGTGGACGCGCGAGAGCTTCGGCGCTGGAACCTTTCGGAACGCAATCTTCCTGCCGGCACTTTGGTCTTGGCCAGGACCCCAGGGCTGTGGGAACAATACCGTGGTGTGGTGCTCACCGCTTTCGGAATATTCGTTGCGATGGCGGCGGCGATAGTCCTCCTGACGATACAGAGCAGCCGACGCAAGAGAGCCGAGGCCCATCTCAGAGCCAGCGAGGCCCATCTCAGGACCAGCGAGGATCATCTACGCCAAAGCGAGGCGCGCCTGGGCTTTGCTGCAGCCTCGGCCGGTATCGGTCTGTGGCAATACGATACTCGGGCTAATCATCTTTGGTCGTCCGAACACTGCGCCGCCATGTTCGGCCTGCCCCCAGGCTGTCCCCTTACCACCGAAGCATTGATCAGCGCCGTTCACCCCGACGATCGGGGGGTAGCAGTTGCCTCCATACGTGCCGCTACCTTCGGCAAGCTGGTGGTTCAATCGAGCGAATTTAGAGTGCTGCATCCAACGCAAGGGGTTCGATGGCTCCAGGCATCGGGCCAAACCAGTTTGGATGGGGAGGGTAAGCCGACCCGCGCCAGCGGAATTTTCCGCGACATCACTTCCTACAAGGCAGCCCTGCTCGAGGCGCAGCAGCTTACGCAGCGCGTCATGAGCATCCAGGATGAGGAACGGCAGCGGATCGCCCAAGAACTCCACGACTCGACCGCTCAGCACCTATCGGCCGCAGTGCTCAACCTGGTTGCGCTGAGGGGCGCGAACGGAGCTGCAAGCCACGCGACCAACATCTTCGACGATATCGAAGCGTCCCTGGCCGAAGCATCACGAGAACTGCGCTCGTTCACCTATCTCCTGCACCCCCCGGCGCTGGCCAGCGACGGGCTGAGGGCGACAGTGCGCCGATACATCGAAGGCTTCAGGCAACGCACAGGACTGGCCGTGACCTTGAAGCTGAGCAGCACGGCCGAACAGTTGGGCCTGCCGCTGCAGCAATCCTTCCTGAGGATAATCCAGGAAGCGCTGGCCAATGTGCACCGCCATGCGTCGGCTGCCGCAGCCACCGTGAAGCTCAGCCGCATCGGAGAGCATTTCCATTTGATCATCACGGATGATGGCAACGGGTACAGACCAGGTCATTGGCGGCAACAGCGACAGAATGAATTGCTGCCCGCGGGTCTCGGAATTGCGGGAATGAGCGCTCGCGTCCGTCATTTCGGCGGAACCCTGGACATCCGCAGCAAATCGAGGGGGACGATTGTGCACGTGGTGATCCCCGTGCGCGCGAACGGCAATGGCTCGATGCCGACGTCCGTCCGGGTCGAACAGGGTCGAGCATTGCAGTAACCGACCAAGCCAGGGTGTGGCGACGGCCAGAATCAGCTGTCGAGCGCTTCGCGTACAGCCAAAGCCAACTGTTGGCGCGTGTATGGTTTGCGAAGCACTCTGATGTCTCGGACGGCCTCGCTCGCCGCGAGCGGCATGTTGCTGTATCCGGAGGCCAGCAGCACCTTGAGATCGGGCTTGTTCGAGCGAATCCACTCCGCTACGTCGTACCCCGTCATGCTGCCTGGCATCACGATATCGCTGAACACCAGGGCAACTTGCATTCCCGATCCCAGCAATTTGGTCGCCTCGACCCCTGTCTTTACCTCGACAGCAGCGTAGCCCAGTGATTCAAGCCGGCCCACGGTTGTTTCGCGAACCTTGTCGTTGTCCTCGACGACCAAGATGCGCTCACCATCGCCCAGGGGAGCCTGCTTGGAAGAGAAGGCCGCCGGACCAGCGCGCGGTCCTGCTTCCGCTTTGGGAAAGTACAGGTGGACGGTGGTGCCCATGCCCAGAGCGCTGTGCATGGTGACGAAGCCCTCGGATTGTTGGACCGTGCCATAGACAGTGGCAAGGCCAAGCCCAGTACCCTCGCCCTGCTCCTTGGTCGTGAAGAAGGGCTCCATGGCGCGCTCGAGTACCTCCGGGGTCATGCCTTGTCCCGTGTCGACGACGGCAAGCCTGACGAAGTCACCGGGTCGGGCCTTGGGGATGCGTGCGGCGGCGTCTCGGTCGAGTGTAACGTGGCGGGTTTCGATCGTCAGCACGCCGCCCTTGGGCATGGCGTCCCGTGCATTGATGGCGAGATTGAGGATCGCATTGTCGACATCGCCGGCATTGGCCAAGAATCGAGCACGGATCGCGGGAACATTTCAGAGTGACGGTCACCTGATCGCCGAGCGTTCGCCGCAAGAGCTCGATTGTGCCGGTAACGCGATCGTTGAGGTCGAGCCTCTCCAGTCCGACGCCGTGCCGCCCCGAAAACGTGAGCAGGCGGCGATTGAGGCTCGCCCCCATCTGGATGGCATCCATCGCACCCTCTATGGCCTCGTGGGTCTTCTCATCCCTGCTGCGCAGCATGACCGCATCGAGATAGCCGGAGATGGCCGCCAGAACATTGTTGAAGTCGTGCGCCATGCCGCCGGCGAGCTGGCCGACGGCCTCCATGCGCTGGGATTGCGCCAGAGCAGCCTGTGCCTCCTCACGCAGGGCCATCTCGTGCTCGAGCTTGGAAAGGGTCCCCATGAGAGCCAGGCTCGATCTTTGCCGCTCGACCGCGGCGTAGTAGAGCGTATCCTGCAACTCCATGATCTCGGGCGGTCCCACCAGGATTGGCTTGCCGGGGACTACGGAGAAGTCGGCAAACGACTGGCGCAGCTGGTTGATCGGTCGGGTGATCTGGCGCGCCAGCATGCCCGCCAGCAGGAGGCTTGCAGCAGCCAGGCCAGCACCCGAAATCACCGCCCACCGCACGGTGCTCCAAGCCGCGGCCCGCAGCTCCGCCTTTTTGACCGCGACGCCGACCGACCAGTTGCCGATGGTGGGATGGGCATTGGCTTGAATGAGCCCGTCACCCTCCAGGGAGGGGAACTCGAACAGACCAGTTCGATGTTTGATCGCTCGCCACCCTTGCGAGGCAAGTTGGCCGACCCGGGCATCTCCCTGCGGCGCGCGCGCTACAAATCGGCCCTGGCCATCGATGATGCCGGCAAGCCAGTTCTTCGGGATATCGCGCGCGCTGAGGTGGGGGAGGAATGCCTGGTGTTTGATGCCGACCGCCAGCGCGCGAAAGGGCTGACCATTCTTGAGGATGGGAACTTCAATATTGGCAACCCAATCCTGTGCGACGGGACTTCGCACGACGTCCGACACGACAATTACGTTGGTTGCGAGTGCGCGCTGCTGCGCCTCGATCGCAAGCGGATCGCGGGTTGGCAGAGGGTGGCCCGGTTGGACCAAAGTGTTCACGAGCTGCCTTCCGTTCAGGTCGGCGACCACCACCCAGGCATCTGCCCCTCCCGGGAATTCACGGCGTGCCTCGGCCTCGAAATCGCCGAGGTTGTCATCGAGCAACGCCGGTGAACGGGCCAACGATTCCGCCAGCGCAATGAACTTACCGAACTCGGCATCGACTCCGGCCGCGATCGATCGGGCCGCAAAGAGAAGGCTTGTGCGTTGTGCGTCGCTGGCTTGGTTGACGAGGCCCCAGATGGCCCCGAGGACGACGAGATTGAGCGGCAGCGCCAAGGCGAGCACGAGCAGGCCCAAACGCCAGGGGATGCTCAAGCGATTGATGGCGGCCTTGCAGGAAGGCCAGGCGGAGCCTTGCGACGGACGCCCGGAAATCGCGCGGTGTAAATTCTGCACGATGCCAGTGCCGCGGGTTGGCGCGCGGTTGGTATTGGCAGGCGCTAGCAGCTCGAAGGTCCCCTCGCGTTGTGCTCCCACAGCTCGGACCTAGATGCCACGCGGGGGAGAAGCGAGACATACGGACAAGTCCCTAGATCGGGGTCGGTAATACTCTGTATTACCCGTTCTCACTCCGAAACGGCGGCGCACACGGCAGGGGCCGGGCCGGCATCATCCAGGCAGCGGAATCCAGTTGTAGAGGGCGATGCCGCCGTCGACCGCAACCGTGGTGCCGGTGACATAGCCCGAGAAGCGGTCCGACAGCAGGGCCAGGGCCATGTTGGCCATGTCCTCACCCGTGCCGAGCCGGCGCAACGGAATCTTGTCCGAGAAATCGAACGCAGCGGCATTGAAGCCGCCGCCCGGCACGGCGCCCGGCGCCAGCGCGTTGACGCGGATGCCGGCGGGGCCCAGCGCGCGCGCCAGCTCCTTCACCACCATGGTCTGGCCGGCCTTGGCGGCAGCGTAGTGGGGGATGTTGCGCGGGGTCTCGGCGTGCAGCGAGGTGATGAACAGCATGCGGCCCTTGGTGCCGGCGGCCTGCATGCGCCGGCCGAGCTCGCGAGCAAGGAAGAAGCCCGAGCGCAGGTTGGTATTGACCATCGCGTCCCACGTCGCCTCCGAGACGGTGAGGGGGCCGTCGGTCTCGCGGCGCGGCGGGGAGGCTGAATGCACGAACATGGCGGTTGCCTCGCTCTCCGGGGGCAGCGCGGCGCGCCAGCCGTCGGCGGTGGAGAGATCGGCGGTGACGGCGTCCGCCGTGGCGCCGATCTTGCGAATTTCCTCCGCCGTCTGTGCATTGCGGGCAGGGTCCACGTCGATGAGGCGCAGGTGGGCGCCCTCGCGGGCGAGCGCGACGGCGATCGCCTTGCCGATGTTGGAGGCGGAGCCGGTGACGAGGGCGCGCTCGCCGCGGAAAAGGCCGATGGGGGTCATGCGGGATGCCTCGTGTTGCCTATGGGTTTCTCGAGTTTCCAGAGGATGAGTTCGTCCATTGGGGGCGAGGCTTGGCTTCATGTCCAGCGGCCGGCGGTCGCCGCCCGGAGCCAGACGATGCCGAGGGATGCCCAAGCGACAAATGCCTTGGCCTTGCAAGTCGGCCGGCGCGCGATGAGGAAACAAACGGCCCGTTACAACAAATGCTTAGGATTTACTCGGCCTCCACCACGTTTTGACATGCTGGCACCGTAGATTTGCTGGCGGCGCCCATGCGCCGCGCTCGAGACTTCTGGCTGGAGAATTCGCCCATGGACGGGCTTGCACTGATCGTCGGGCTGATTGCGCTCGCCATCGCCTTCATGACGGGGCGGCGGCTGACGGCGGTGGAGGTGCGCCTGGCGGCCCTGGCGCAGGAGCTGCGCGCGCTCCGCGCCGCCGGCCCGAGCGCAGGCCCGCAAGCGCCAGAGCCGTCGCACGCACCGGCCCTGCCCTCTGCCGTGCCCCCGGTCGCGGCTCAACCGGAGGCGATCCCGGACGCTGGCCTAGGCACGCAACCGGAGGCGGCACCTGCCGCGGCTGCGCAGGGTGCGGACACGGCTCACGCTGGCGTGCCGCCACCGGCCGCGGCAACGCCCGTACCGACACTGGAGGAGCGCCTCGGCACGCGCTGGGCGGTGTGGGTCGGCGGCGCGGCACTGGCGCTCGGCGGCGTGCTTCTGGTGCGCTTCTCCATCGAGCAAGGCGTGTTCGGACCCGGGGTGCGCGTGGCGCTTGGCTGTGTATTCGCGCTGGCGCTGATCGCAGCGGGCGAGTGGTTCCGCCGCAGCGAGCGCGCTTCTGCTGATCGAGACCATTCCCGCCGCGCACGTGCCGGGCATCCTCACCGCCGCCGGCACCGCGAGCCTGTTCGGCACCGTGTACGCCGCCTACGGCCTCTACCATTTCATCGGCCCGGCGGCGGCATTCGTGGCTCTCGGCGCCATCGGCGTCGCCACCATGTTCGCCGCCGCCCTGCACGGGCCGGCGCTGGCGGGGCTCGGGCTTGCCGGCGCACTCGCGGTGCCGCTGCTGATTGAATCGCACGAGCCGAGCCCGTGGCCGCTGGTCATCTACTTGGCAGTGGTCGGCAGCCGCCGCGTACGCGCTAGCGCGGCTGCGGCGCTGGCTGTGGCTCGCCGCCGCTGTCGTCGCCGGCGCCTTCGTGTGGGGCCTGGCGCTTGCCGGAACGGTCGGTGAGCGCCGAGCCCGTCTGGGCCACGGCGCTGTTCGTGCACGTGGGCCTGCAGCTGGCCCTTGCCGCCGCGTTCGTGGCCGTCGAGCCGCATCTCGGCACGGCAGACGAAGCCGCCGAGCCCGACTGGATCGCCGGCGCGGCGCTGGCTTTCCTGACGGTGCTCGCAGTGCTGGCGCTCGACGGCGCGCCCACACACGGCCAATGGACCACGTTTGCCGTCATCGCCATTGCCATCCTCACCGCCACCGCCTTGCGAAGTGCGCCGGCCGCCGCAGCGGCCCCGCTTGCCGGCATCGTCGCGCTGGCGGCAATCGCGATATGGCCCGGCCTCGCTGCGCCACCCGAGCCGCGCCTGCTGGCGCCGGCGCTGGAAGGCGTGCTGCGTCTCCCCGACAACGTCTCGAGCTTCCTCGCCTTCGGTGCCTGCGCGACGCTGGCCGTCGCCGCCACTGCTGGCCTCCGCCTCTGGCGCGGACGCCGGCTGCCGATCGTCACCGCCGGCCTCTACGCGCTCGCCGCCGTCGTGCCGCCGCTGCTGGCGCTGGTACTCGCCTACCTGCGCGTCACCCAGTTCGACCGCTCCATCTCGTTCTCGCTGCTCGCGGTGGCGCTCGCCGCCATCTTCTACTTCGCCGCCGACCGCTTCCACGGGATCTCACCCGCGGAGCAGACGCCCGCCACGCATCTGGCCACCGGCGCCATCGCTTCGGGCGTGGCGGCCGCCATGTCGCTCGCCTTCGTCATGGTGCTCGACCGCGGCTACCTGACCGTCGCCTTCGCCATCACCGCCGCCACCACCGCCATCTTCGCCGTCACCGACCGCATCCCGCTGCTGCGCTACGTGGTGGCCGCCATCGGCTTCATCGTGCTCGGCCGCCTCGCCTGGGACCCGCGCATCATGGGCGACGACGTCGGCGCGTGGCCCATATTGAACTGGCTGCTGCTCGGCTACGGCGCCCCGGCGCTGGCATTCCTGGCGGCCGGCCACATCCTGAAGCGCGAAGGCGAGGACCTGGCCGTGCGCCTGTGCGACGCGCTGGGCGTGCTGTTCGCCGCGCTGCTCGTCTACTTCCAGATCCGCCACGCGCTGAACGGCGGCGATCCCCTGGCCCGCACCTCCGGCCATGTCGAGCAGGGCCTGTTCGCCCTGACGAGCTTCGGCTTTGCCGCCGTGCTGATCCGCATCGATCGCGCGCGCGCCAATCCCGTCTTCCGCGTCGCATCGCTGATCTTCGGCGTCGTCTCCGGCCTGATCGTCCTCTTCGGGCTCGGCATCTTCGAGAACCCGCTCTTCAGCAACGCTCCTGTGCTTGGCCCGGTCGTGTTCAGCTCGCTGCTGCTCGCCTACCTGGTGCCGGGGCTCGCCGCTATCGCGCTCACCCGCCTGGCTCGCGGCGTACGCCCCGATTGGTATGTCGCCGGCGTTGCCGCGCTGGCGGTACTTTTGCTGTTCGGCTACGTCACGCTAGAGGTGCGCCACGTCTTCCAGGGCGACCGGATCGGCTTCCTGCACAGCACCAGCGCCCCTGAGATCTGGTCCTATTCGGTGGCCTGGCTGGCGCTTGGCCTGCTGTTCCTCGGCTACGGCCTGCTGCGCCACTCCAGGGAGGCGCGGCTCGCCTCGGCGGCGCTGGTCGTGCTGTCGGTGGTCAAGGTGTTCCTCTACGACCTCACCGGCATCGGCGGCTTCTGGCGCGCGTTCTCGGTGATCTGCCTCGGCGCCGTGCTGATCGGCATCGGCCTCGTCTATCAGAAGCTGATCTTCGCCCGCCCGCAGGCTCCGCCCGCTTCGCTGCCGCCCGCAAGCTAAAGTGGCGCCACCACGCCGCTCGGCCGCTCCTCAGCCGCGTCAGCCTGCGCACTCGTACGCGAGCAACCGCCATGCCCCCCGAGGGACGGGACATGTCGGGGAGCGTACCCACAGGTTCGTTGCTCCCCATCAACAGGCGCGCTGACGCCCGCTACGCCCCTATCCAGGTTCGCCCTCAAAGCCCGCGGCCGAGCTTGCGATCGAGCGAATACGGGGCCCCCGCCGCCAATCAGGATTGAGAGCGCTCGGCTAGGCCGGCTTCTTTCCAGCCCCGATCTTGCTCGATGCTCCCGACGACACCTGCGGTGCGGGCTTCGGCTTCTCTTTCTTCGGTTTGCGCTTCTCCCGGTTACCTCGTTGCTCTTTGTTGGCCATGGCATTCCTCAACTCTGTTGCGTCAGGAAAGTAGCGGTCCCCGCGACTGATGATTGTCGGAATCCGATTGTGAGCGTTGCACCGGCTCACGGATTTCGGGAGGACGAAGGCGCCGCGCGCGGTTGAGTGGACGCAGTTACCGAGCCGGTGGCGGGGAGGTCCTCAGGCGCAGAATAGTCGATCATCGGTTGGCTGTCAGCCATAGGATGAAGCGGAGAAGGGCTTCGATCGGGGTAGCGATGAGATGCGATATGACGTTGAGATCGATACCCAGTTGAGCACCAAGCAGGGGCAGTAAGAACAAGAGCGCGATTAGGATGAGCAAGCCGTAGGGTTCCAGGCGTGCGAACGGCTCCGCCAGGAAATTCGGCAGTAAGCCAGCTACAATACGGCCGCCGTCCAAGGGCGGCAGTGGCAACAAATTGAAGACCGCCAAGACTACATTGATAACCAGGGCGTTCCGCAAATTCTGCGCCATCCACGGCGCGGCTCCTGACGGCACGTACGAGACGAAATGAAACAACGATGCAGCAACCGTTGCGAGCACGACGTTCGTCGCCGGCCCCGCCGCAGCCACGAGGACCATGTCGCGGCGCGGGTGATTGAGAGCCAGAAAATTGACCGGCACCGGCTTGGCGTAGCCGAAAAGAAACGGCGCGCGTAGAAACAGCAGGATTGCCGGCAGCAGGATCGTGCCAAATGGGTCGATGTGTTTCAGCGGGTTGAGCGTGACCCGCCCCAGGCGATACGCGGTGTCATCGCCTAAGCGATGGGCAACGAATCCGTGCGCCGCTTCGTGCAGAGTTATGGCGAGGAGGACGGGAAGAACCCACGTTGAAGCCGTGTAAAGCATCTGGTCGAACTGCATGGACTACTCGGTCCCTCGTGCTGGTGGTGCTGATATCTCGAATTAACCGAATGATTTCACCAGTTGGAATAGTGCGAGAGCGGTGACTAGCACGCCCACGACGGCCATGAGCGCGTGGGGCGGCACGTAACGCACGACGTAAGCGCCTAATGGCGCAGCCAGGATGCCGCCGATGATCAACGGGGCGATGTGTTCGAAATGAGCCGTCCCCAACTCGATGAAGAATGTCGTTGCCACGGCTACGGTAATGAAGAATTCCGCCGCGTTGACTGAGCCGATCACCTTGCGCGGGGCATGACCTGACCCGATCAGCGTCGAGGTGACCATCGGTCCCCAACCGCCGCCTCCGATCGCATCCAAGAACCCGCCGACAAGACCGAGGGGGGCGGCATACACCGCCTTCGCGTCCTCATTGGTCGGGGCCAATTTCGCTGCTTTCATGAGGATGAGCAGTCCAATCACCAGCAGGTAGGCCCAAACGAAAGGTCGTATCGCCCGGCCGTCGATATTCGAAAGCACATATGCTCCCAGAACACCCCCTAGAACGCCTGCCGTACCTAGCGTGAAGAACAGTCGGCGATTGATATTTTGCTGGAGCAAATGCGACAGCCCGGAAACCCCCGTGGTTGCCACTTCGGCGGTATGCACCGCCGCGCTGGCCTGAGCCGGTGGAATGCCGAACGAAAGCAGGGCAGCCGTCGAGATGAGGCCAAACGCCATCCCGAGAGCTCCGTCCACGAGCTGCGCGAAGAAGCCAATCGCAATGAGAGCGAGGAATTCGGAGGTCAAGGAAGGAACTCTCCGAAGACGGCCAAGGAAGACGGCCAAGAACGCGTTGGTTGCAGTATAGCATTTCGTGCGCCACGGAAGGACGATTTTCGGATGGGCACGTTACGGATCTTGGCTGGGGACGGAGCAAATCCCTCAGATAGCTGCCGGAATCGCTACACCGCCGAAGTCTAATGGGGAGTGTCAGGAGCTTCCGTTCGGCGGTCTTTCAATGTTCGCAGTCTGCACCGGGAGCCAAGGTGCTTGCACACGAAGTTTAAGCGTTTTTCCCAATAGCAACGCCCTTTCCTCGGCTGTCAAACACTCAACGTTGATGTTCGACCTCGCGCCAATCGCCGCCATCGGGTGGTTTCTTCGGACGTTCGCGGTCTGGGTGGGAACAGCCCTGGACGCCCGTTCAGCCTGACCCGGCGTCGGCGGCAGGCTCACCATCGGGTGAACCATGCACGTGCGGCCAAGCTCCCGCTTCCGCCAAGGAGAGCGATCATGCGCGCAACGTCGTTGTCGCCTACCCGGCGCCGCTTGCTTGTCACCTCCGCAGCCGCGGGTGCCATCAGCCTGCTTCCCGAGCATCTGGCCGGAGCGGACGCCGCACCGCGCAGCCAACCATCGAACCAAGGAGATTCGCTGATGGCTACCACCAACGACGCCGCAATCCGTCCCTTCCGCGTCAACTTTCCGCAAGAGGCACTCGTCGAGCTTCGCCGGCGTGTCTTGGCGACACGATGGCCTGAGCGGGAAACGGTCACGGATGCGTCGCAAGGCGTGCAGTTCGAGACGACCCAGAAACTCGCGCGCCATTGGTCGACGGAGTACGACTGGCGCAAATGCGAGGCGAGGCTGAAAGCCCTGCCGCATTTCATCACCGAGATCGACGGGCTGGACATTCATTTCATCCACGTCCGCTCCAAGCACGAGAATGCGCTGCCGATGATCGTCACGCATGGGTGGCCCGGCTCCATCATCGAGCAGCTCAAGATCATCGAGCCTCTGACAAACCCAACGGCCCACGGCGCAACCGCAGCGGATGCCTTCCACCTCGTGATCCCGTCGCTGCCTGGCTACGGCTTCTCCGGTAAGCCGACCACGACCGGGTGGGGTCCCGAGCGAATAGCGAGCGCCAATGTCGCGCTGATGAAGCGCCTCGGATATACGAAGTTCGTGGCGCAAGGCGGCGATTGGGGTGCGCTGATCGTCGATTTGATGGGAGTGCAGGCGCCTCCGGAACTGCTCGCAATCCACACCAACATGGCCGGCGCAGTTCCGCCCGAAATCGACAAGGCGGCCTTTACCGGGGCTCCTCCGCCCGCCGACCTTTCAGCCGAGGAGAGGCACGCGTATGAGCGGCTCGCCTTCTTCTATGCAAAAGGCCTCGCCTACGCTCAGGAGATGGGGAACCGCGCACAGACGCTGTACGGGATTGCCGATTCACCCGTCGGCCTGGCCGCCTGGATACTTGACCATGACATAAGCAGCTACGAACTCATTGCACGCGTCTTCGACGGTCAATCCGAGGGGCTGACGCGAGACGACATCCTCGACAACATCACCCTCTATTGGCTGACGAACACGGCGGTCTCTTCGGCGCGCCTGTACTGGGAGAACAAGCTGAGTTTCGTTGCCTCGAAGAACGTTGCTATCCCGGTTGCAGTGAGTGTCTTTCCAACTGAGATCTATACGGTGTCGCGACGTTGGGCAGAGCGGGCGTATCCCAAGCTCATCCATTACAACAAGCTTCCCAAAGGCGGCCACTTCGCGGCCTGGGAACAGCCGGCGCTCTTTGTGCAAGAGGTTCGCGCGGGCTTCAAATCGCTGCGCTAGCCATGCGTGAGCTTCTGCGCAGTAACGATACCGTGCTGCTGAGCCTTGCCGAATCGGTGCTGCGGCAGGCCGGCATCGCCAGCGTCCTGGCCGACGAGCACATCAGCCTGCTGGAAGTTCCATCGGTGCTTTTCCGCGCCGCCTTCTGGTCGCAAAGGAGGATTGGGGCGCGGCCCGCACAGCGCTCACCGACGCCGGGCTCAATTCCTGGCTCGCGGGCGATGGAGAGACGCTCCCTTGAGCGGCGTTGCCGCAAACCGATCTTTGCCGCCCGCAGACCCCGCCCTCGTCGCCGCCCGCGAGCTAGAGCAGCGCCGGCAAGCTGTCGACGTCTCGCAAGCGCCATCATCAAGCGTAAGGGCCGTTTACATCCGGCAGACGTTGGAATGGCGACGCGGCGCTCATTCAACAATGATCAGGTGGGTTGATGCGCCTCTTCGCGGGTCACCGGAATGAAAGCCCGCACAATCGTCTTGCTGCTCACAGACGTTATCTCGAGTGTGCCACCCATCCGATGAACGCGCTCGCGCATGCGTGCTAGTCCCAATCCCCAGCTGGCCGTGGTCAATGTCAGCCGTTGAATGAGTGCTCCCATGTTGGGCATCCACGGCATCCCTCTCCCGGCGTCCTCAATTGCCACCATGACCCCGTCTCCAGCCGATCCCGGGTCACGCTGGATGCTGACCCGCGCAGTGGCACTTCCCGAATGCTGTCGGACATTCGCCAGTGCTTCCTCAACGACGCGAAAGATCGTCAACTCGACGTCAGCCGGCAACCGTCCGAGCCCAGAGGCTTCGAGCGTAACCGCGATTCCATTGCACTCCGAATAGGTGTGCAAACGCGCGCGGAGGGCCACCTCCAAACCTGCTTCCTCGAGCATTGGAGGATGCAGCAGGTAGGAGAGCTCTCTGAGATCTTGTATCGACCTCTGAACCGTTTGTTCGAGCTCAGCCGAAGCGGGCTGCTGGTTGGTCGCCCATGTGGCGGCCGCGAGTCGCTGACCGATGTCATCAAGCAAGCGCCTCGCTACGTGTCGGCGCTCGGCGTCCTGCGCACCCAAAACGAACCGGGCGAGTTGGGCCGTCGTTCGTTCGGCCTTTTGCAATTCGTCGGCCGATGCTCCCAACAAGAGCGTTGATACCGACACAACCACGAGAAACAGCTGGAGTGCGAGTACATTCTCCTCGACATTCGCGCCGGCGAAGACTGTCGGGCCTTGCAGCGCGCTTGCGATGGAACCCACGGTCATCACAAGTACGGCCGCGGTCGCGCCTATGCTTTGAAAACGCACGGCCGCCCAAACGACGAAAGGCAATGGCAAGTACAGCAGGCTTGGAATGTAGCAAGGCTTGGCAAAGGGGTGCGCCCTGAAGGCTACGGCGCACGCGAGCCCCAGGCCCGCCAGGAGAAAGGACGCCTCGACGGGTCGCCAACGGGAGCGGAATTCCGCCCAATCGTCATTCTTCGCCATCCACGTCAGCAGCAAGGCACCGAGCGAAAGGTTGCCGAGCGCATTGGCTATGTACCATTCGGCCCAGAACTGCCAATAATGCTCGAGCTCGCCCGCGCCAGTGATGCGCACAAACGCGCCACCCCACGCCGCAATGCCCGGACCGCAGACAGCAGTGATAAGCACGTAAGCCGTCGCTCTCTGTAGAGTGTTGAGCCACGGAGGCGCACCCAACAGGCGACGCAAACCGAACGCGCTCACCAGAGCAACCATGCTGTTCGTTGCAAAGGCGACGAACAGCTGTAGCCAACCCATACCTACGCCAAGCTCGGCTATAATGTGGGCCGGTAGAACGGCCAAGATATAGTGCGGCCAACGCCGATAGGGGACGAAGGCCAGGGCGCAAAACAGGATCGCATTAGGAGGCCAGAACGGAGCGAAGATCTTGTCCGTCAATGTGCCAATGAGAAATGCTGCCTCCGCCCCCAAATAATAGGCGAAGCCCACGAGCAGCGGCCCTTGCACTTCTGACAGGTGCAGCCACGCAGGGGGGCGAACCGCCCCGATGTCGGCGCCACTCATATGTGACAGACCCCAGGCTGCCAGACGAGCGCGGACTGAGGCACAAATAGGAGAGCCTGTCCAGTCCCAGCTCGTATTGAAACCGAGCGTGGCCGCCGATCTCACGGATTACTGCCAACGCCCAAGATGGGTCTGAAAACAAATTATCTAAAACGGCATCCTGCGATCATGACTGCCGATCCGCGCGGGCGCAGCGGAAAGAGCAAGACCAGTATCTCCAAATGGCGAAATCCGTGCCAATCCGGCTGGGCAGCCTCCGGATCAGCCTACATCAAGGAGCCGCGGTCGGGGGAGTGGGAGAGCTTGAATTCTGAACGGCCGACTGTTGCACCCAAAGCTTGATTGCCGATATCGCAAGGATTGCCGCCAGCACGATGCGCAAGGCATCGGTCGGCGCCCACGCCGCGAGATAGCCGCCGATCATGGCGCCGATGCCGGAGCCGATGGCCATCGGCAGCACCAGATAGACGAGTAGCGATTGCGAGCGGTAATGGCCGGTGAGCCAGTGACGCCCGACACCGGTCAGCACGATGGGAATGCTGATCAGAACGCTGGCCGTGCCTGCCGTCCTGATGTCGGCGCCGAACACGAAGATCAGGATCGGGATCAAGAACTCGCCGCCGGCCACGCCCAGCAGGCTGCTGATGGCACCCACGAGCAAGCCGGAGGCCACGGCCGCCGGCAGGCGCCACGTAGACTCCTGCGCAAGCAATGTCCATGCGGAGCCGGAGACGAGCGCCTCGACCGCTAGCAGGCCGGCAGTGGCCAGCAGCAACACGGCGATCACGGCCATCATGCGCGGCTTGGGGATGTGCTTGAGGTAGCCGGCGCCGAACCAGGCCGCAACCATGCCGCCCGCCAGCAGGCCGGCAATCTCGGCGCGATAGTCGCCGACGTTGGTGGTGTGCACGAAGCCCACGCGCGAGACCGCCGACATGGCAAGCGTAGCGAGGCTGATCAGCAGATTGATGCGCACGGCGCGGTGGGCGTAGAGGGCGAACAGCGCAATCAGGATCGGCAGGCGGAACTCGGCGCCGCCGAGCCCGATCAGGCCTCCGAGGATTGCCACGGCCGCACCCGCCATCGCTGCGGCCAGCGGGCGGCGGATCGGATACAGACGCTCGGTTGCGATCACGTTCCGGCTTTCGGCACTGAAGGAGAAGAGGCCAAGAGAGTATGGCCACCAGACCATATTCTACCGAGCGCAACCAGTAGTAGTCTCGGCAAATGAGGCGGCGGCACCCTGAGATCGAATTTGCGATCGAAGTATTCGTGCGCGGGCACAGCGCCGGCAAGAGCCGTACTTTCCCCTACGAGGTGACCCGCGTCGGTCCAATCTGGGTGATGCGCGACGCTCCCCGCAAGAACCCTCGCGACTATCGCAAGGAGGAGTGGATTGCGCATGACGTCGATGCGACGCAAGTGGACGCTATTGCGCGCCGGCACACACGAGGCCGGTTCTTCGTTTGCGCAATGCTCAGGGAGGGAGAGCCGGACGGGCCCGCCCGCTCGGCCTACAAGGGCCTCGGCTACCGGCTGCTCGCGACCGAAGGGTTCTTCGTACAGCGGCTGCAGCGCATCCCGAGGCCCGCATCGGCCGTGACGATAGAGCGCGTGCGTACGCCCGAGCTCGCCGCGCGCCTCGGCAAAGTGACGCGCACCCGGCCCATTCCCGACAGCTTGCTCGCCGGCGACGCGCCGTTCCGCCAGTACGTGGCACTGGATGGCAACGAGATCGTGGGCCGCGTGCGCAGCGTGGATGCCGTGGGCGCCACCTGGTGCGCCGACATGTATGTGGAGAAATCGCACCGGCGGCGTGGGATCGGGCAGGCGTTGCTCGGCCGGATGCTGCGGGACGACCGGAAGCGCGGCTCGCGATGCTCGGTGCTGACGGCCAGCCACACCGGCGCCCTCCTCTACCCGCGCGTGGGCTACGAGCGGATCGGCACGCTGTTCATGTTTGCGCCGAGAAGGCCAAGGCCCGCGTAGAAGCGCGGACAGCCGTCTACTTCTTCCGGAACTTGTCCAGCTGCACCACCTTGGTGTCGTTGGCTGCAGCTTCTGGTTGCCCGGGCGTAGAGGCCACCAGCTTGGGCCTCGTCCCCTGACGGTTGGCGCTGCCGTCTCCGGCGGGCGCGGGCAAGGCTTGCGGCTTGGCCGCCGGCTCTTCGGTGCCCGGCATCTTGGCGCGCGGCTTGCGCGGCGCCTTTGCCTTCTTCTCCCCGCGCGGCGGAGGCGGCGCGTCGGCCTGCACCTCCAGCGTGGAGCCGAAGGACGACGCCACATCCTGCGCGCCCTCCGTTCCGTCCTCCACCCCTTGCTCTGCAAGATCGGAGCCCTCGAACTGCAGCCCGTAGGGCACGCTCGGGTCAAAAAACACCTTGATCGCGGCGAACGGGATCACAAGGGTCTCCGGCACCGCGTCGAACGTGAGCTTCACCTCGAAGTGATCGTCGCTGACCTTCAGATCCCAGAACCGATGCTGGAGCACGATCGTCATCTCGTCGGGATACTTCTCCCGCAGTCTCGGGGAGATGCTCACGCCCGGGGCCGGCGTGCTGAAGGAGATGTAGAAATGGTGCTCGCCCGGCAGGCCGGACTTGGCGACCCGCACGAGCACGGCGCGAACGATCTTGCGCAGAGCATCCTGCGCCAGCGCCTCGTAGTCGATATGCCGTTCGCCCGTCATCGCCAGCAAAAAGCCACGGGACAGCCGCGGCACGAACTAAAGTGGAGGGCTTCTGTTGCCCGGTGCCCTCCGTTACCGCGCCTGGCGTGGCTAGACGCCAGGGCTTCAAGTTCAGGCTTTTCGCACTGCGTTACGCAGCGAGAGCAGCCTCAGCATAGTTGTCGTTGGCAACTATTCTGATTGACCCGATAACGGCGGTATCATGCCGGGCAAAAGTGCACCCTTTACACCCTCGTCGATCCTAGTTCGCCCCCATCAGATGCCCGCGCTTCTGGTCATTGGTGCTCTCGCCGCCTGGGCTGAAGCACGGGCATGTGGTGGAGGCGCCGGGTACTGCCCCCGGGTCCGATAGGCTTATTACGATGACCGTTTATCGCCATAGCCGGACGAATCCGGCACCAGCAATATAGGGAGACTTGGGGCTAAAGAAAAGTTATCCCGTGGCGGCGTCCACTGGGGAGCGCTGCAACTCGGACGGCAGGAATTGTGGAAATTCAAATGATCAGCCGCGCGGTGCAGTTCGCAGCGGGCTGCTAGTCCGGGGCCACCGGCCTTCAGCGGCGAAGACCCCGTGGGGGCCGGGCCTCGGCTTGCTCGTCACTTTGGCCATTGTCGTCGCGAGCTTCGGCGGTGCCGCGGTCCTCACCGCGACGACCGGTTTCGGCAGGGCCCCAGCAGGCCTGCCCTCGGCCAGGGGCGCCAGCACGCTTGCAGCTGGCCTGCAGACGTTCGCCCTGTGGCAAGGCTTGGTCGTCCTGCTGACCCTCCTTGTCAGCGCCTTGCGCGGCGGGCGCATTCGGGATGTGCTGGCGCTGCACCCGGCTTCGAGGGGATGGCGCAGCTACCTCGAGGCAATCGTCGCTCTGCTGGTTTTGCAGATTGTGGTGACAATCATCCAATACACCAGCTTCTCCGGCGACCTGTACGCAGATTTGCGCCCCTTCGTTGCGCTCGTGCGTGGACCCGACTGGCCGCTGGCGGCGGCCGTCATCGGCATCGGCGCCCCCTTGTCAGAGGAGCTGCTGTTCCGTGGGTTTCTGCTGTCGGCGCTGGCCGGCACGCGGCTCGGCTTCTGGGGCGCGGCCCTGATTGCCACGGGGCTGTGGACCGCAATGCATGCCGGCTACTCGCTGATGGGCATCCTGGAGGTATTCGCCATCGGCGTTGTCCTCTCCTGGTTGCTGTGGCGCACCGGCAGCCTGCGTGTCGCCATCTTCTGCCACGCGCTCTACAATTCGCTGGTCGTGCTGGCGCTGCGCTTTGTCGAGATCTGCCCGGCTGACCACCAGTTGCTCGGCCCGAGGCCATTGGGACCGCGCTAGAATCGACCTACGTTATTGCCATGCAGCAGTACTTGGACCTCATGCGGCGGGTGCGCACCCTGGTGTTGCCAAGACCGACCGCACCGGCACCGGCACGCTCAGCGTGTTCGGGCACCAGATGCGGTTCGACCTGGCCAAAGGCTTCCCGCTCGTCACCACCAAGAAGCTTCACCTCAAGTCGATCATCCACGAGCTGATCTGGTTTCTCAGCGGCGATACCAACACCAAGTACCTCAACGCCAACGGCGTCTCGATCTGGGACGAGTGGGCCGACGAGAATGGCGATCTGGGCCCGATCTACGGTCAGCAGTGGCGCTCGTGGCAATCGCCCGATGGACCCAGCATCGACCAGATCCGCGAGGTGGTGGAGACGCTCAAGACCAATCCCGACAGCCGCCGCATGATCGTCTCGGCCTGGAACCCGGCCGACGTCCCCGACATGGCGCTGGCACCGTGCCACTGCCTGTTCCAGTTCTACGTCGCCGACGGCCGCCTCTCCTGCCAGCTCTATCAGCGCTCGGCCGACGTGTTCCTCGGCGTACCGTTCAACATTGCCAGCTACGCCCTCCTTACCCTGATGATGGCGCAGGTGACCAACTTCGCGCCCGGCGAGTTCGTCCACACCCTGGGCGATGCCCACCTCTATCTCAACCACCTCCAGCAGGCCGACCTGCAGCTGTCCCGCACGCCGCGCGCCCTGCCGCAGGATGAAGATCAACCCTGCACGGCGCTCGATCTTCGACTTCCAATACGGGGACTTCGAGCTCGACCGGCTACGACCCGCACCCGCACATCAAGGCCGAGGTGGCGGTGTGATCTGCGGCCGCTCGATCGCATGATGGCGCTCAGCGTTCGCCCGGCCTGGGCGTGGACCATCATTTACGCGGACAAGGACGTCGAGAACCGGGCGCGCCGCTGCCACTTACCGCGGACGTTTTCTCGTGCACGCGAGCCTCGAGCTGATGCCCGAAGATTTCGAGAGGGCCGTGCAGGCGCTCGCTGCCGCCGGCGAGGATGCGATCATTCCTCGCCCAGACGAATTTGAGGCCGGCGGGTTCGTCGGCTCGGTAGAGCTCGTCGACGTTGCCGAGCAGTGCGACAGCGTCTGGTATCGGCCCGGTGCCTTCGCCTGGCTGCTGCGGAACCCGCGGCCGATGCCATTCTTGCCCTACACCGGCCGGCGCAACTGGTTTCACGTTCCCGACGAGCTGATCCCCTTGAGCCATCGCCGATGATCGTCAGCCTTCGTTGTGGCCATGGCCGAGAACGGGGTGATCGGCCGCGAAGGCCAGCTGCCGTGGCGTATGCCGACCGACCTCAAACACTTTCGCCAGCTCACGCTCGGCAAGCCGGTCATCATGGGGCGCAAGACCTACGAGTTCGATCGGCAGGCCGCTGGACGGCCGGGACAACATCGTCATGACCCGGAGAAGCGATTTCGCCGCGCCCTGCGTCCATGTCGTGACAACCGCCGCCGCCGCTCTCGATCTCGCTCGCTCGCTGGCCGCTGCACGGAGTGCCGGCGAGATCGCCGTCATCGGCGGGGCCGAGGTGTTCCGCGCCCTTCTCCCGTTCGCAGGGCGGGTATATCTGACCCTGGTGCACGCCGCCCCGGCAGGGGACGTGGTGCTGTCCCCCTTCGACCCCGCTCAGTGGCGCGAAACCGCCCGCGAGCCTATGCAACAAGCTCCAGGCGACCAGTTTGCGGCCGATTTCGTCCAATTGGATCGTCAGTGTTAATGCGTCCTGGGGCTGGCTAGTGCCACCTTCCATCGCCATATATCCGGACGGCGCGCCAGGTTTGCGCCGGTCTAGCGGGTGGCCTATAAGCGATAAGATGCGCGCGATCGCTCCTGACAAAGGCAAAGGAAGACAGGGTGCCGCACTCAGGGTGCCGCGCTCGGGGTCCCTGCGCCACAGCACCAACCTGTCGCCACGTCCGTGATGTCACCGAAGGGGTGAGATTCCAATGCCTTGGAGTAATCAGAGCGGCGGCGGACGCAAGGGTGGCGGGGGTGGCCCATGGGGCCAGGGACCGTCCGGCGGACCGCATCAGCAGCCGGACCTGGAAGAGCTACTGAAGCGAAGTCAGGACCGGCTGAAGCAGGTGATGCCTGGCGGTACGGGCGTTCCGGGCTCGCTGCTGTTCCTCGGCGCCGTCGTGCTGGCGGCCATCGTTGCTTTCTTCGCATTCACGTTCCGGGTCAATCCGGACGAACTCGGCGTCGTCATGCGCTTCGGCAAGGTCGACCGGCAGGAGGCGCCGGGCCTGCACTTCCGCCTGCCCTACCCGATCGAGGAAGTGCGTCTGCCCAAGGTCACTCGGCAGAACATCATCGAGATTGGCATGCGCACGGCCCTGGGCAGCCGTGGCGGCATCCGCGACGTCCCCGAAGAGAGCCTCATGCTGACCGGCGATGAGAACATCGTCGATGTCGACTTCGTGGTCTATTGGCGCATCAAGGACGCGCAGAAATACCTCTTCAACATCCAAAATCCCGACACCACCGTAAAGGAGGTGGCCGAGAGCGTGATGCGCGAGGTCGTCGGCCAGTCCAACATCGCCCCGATCCTCACGGAGGCGCGCCAGAAGACCGAGCAGAGCGTGCAGAGGCTCATGCAGGACGTGCTCGATAACTATGGTTCGGGCGTCCGCATCGATCAGGTGCAGCTGCAGAAGGTCGACCCGCCAGAAAAGGTGATCGACGCCTTCCGCGACGTGCAGGCCGCGCGCGCGGACAACGAGCGGTTCCAGAACGAAGCCTTCGCCTACGCCAAGAAGATCGTGCCCGAGGCGCGCGGTGAAGCCGAGCGCATTCTGCAAGGCGCCAAGGGCTACCAGCAGCAGACGATCGCCGAGGCCACCGGCCAGACGGCCCGCTTCCTCAAGGTCTACGAGGAATACAAGAAGGCGCCCGAGGTGACCCGCAAGCGCATGTATCTGGAGACCATGGAGCGCGTGCTCGGCGGCGCCGACAAGATCATCATCGACGGCAAGACCGGAGCAGGCGTGGTCCCATTCCTGTCATTGGACCAGATCGGCAAGCGCAAGGAAGGGCCGAACTGATGCTCAAGGCGCTTTCCGCGACCGTCGTGGTGGTGTTGGGCGTTGCGTTAGCGGCGGCCTACTTCGCGTTCTTTATTGTGCACCAGAACGAGCAGGCCATCGTTCTGGAGTTCGGGAAGCCGGTGAAGATCATCAACGACCCAGGACTGTACTGGAAGGTTCCGGTCGTGCAGACCGTCGACTACTTCGACAAGCGCATTCTCGACCTGGATACCACCTCCCAGGAGGTGACGGCTTCCGACCAGAAGCGCCTCGTCGTCGATGCCTTCGCTCGCTACCGCATAGTCGACCCCCTCCTGTTCTATCAGACCGTCCGCGATGAGCGCATGGTGCGCTCGCGTTTGGGACCGATCGTGGAATCCTCCTTGCGGCGCGTCCTGGGCGGGGCCACGTTTCAGGACCTCGTGCGCGACAATCGCGAGTCGCTGATGAAGCGCATCGCCAAACAGGTCAACGAGGAGGGCAAGGAATTCGGGCTCGAGGTTGTCGACGTGCGCATCAAGCGGGCCGACCTGCCCGAGCAGAACTCCAAGAACATCTTCGACCGCATGCGCGCCGAGCGTCAGCGCGAGGCCGCCGAGGCGCGCGCGGAAGGGGTTGGCGCGGCCAACCGCATCAAGGCCGACGCCGATCGGCAGGTGACCGTGATCAAGGCCGACGCCACGCGCGAATCCGAGCGTATCCGCGGCGATGGCGATGCGGAGCGCAACCGCATCTTCGCCGATGCCTTCAACCGCGATCCCGACTTCTTCGCCTTCTACCGCTCGATGCAGGCCTACGAGACCGGAATAAAAGCGGACACGCGCATGTTGCTTGCTCCGGACAGCGATTTCTTCAAATATTTCAACAATCCAAACGGCGGCAACCCGCTGGCTGGTCAGACCAAGCGATGAGTGATCTGCTCGTTGCAGTCGGGCTGGTCTTTGTAATCGAGGGTCTGCTGTGGGCTGCCGCCCCACAGCTCGGCCTCAGGCTACTCGCGGCAGCAGCGCAGATGCCCGAACAGGCTCTGCGAATGGGCGGAGCGGCCGCGGTAGGGGCCGGCATAGTCGTCGTCTGGCTGGTACGAGGATAACATCGAACCGGCCTTGCGCGATCCAGAGCGAGGGGTAGGAGTGTGGCCATGAGCGGGCCTGTACAATCCGATGCTGTGGGCGCACCGCGTGGGCGGCCGATATGGCGGGCCGCGCAATCTCCGATCGGGCAATTGGCCCTGTTGTGGACCCTCCTGGCAGCGTGCGGCATTGCCATGCTGCTCGCGCCGGCGCTGGCGCAGAGCCGCGGCGGTCCGCCGAGCGTTGCCCCCATCGCCGAGAAGCTGCTTGAGGCGGTCGTCAACATCTCGACGAACCAGACCCTGAAGGGCGCAGAAGGTGCACCCCTGCCGAAGGTTCCCAAGGGGGCGCCGTTCGAAGAGTTCTTCGACGACTTTTTCAATAAAAAGGGCGGCCGCGGTCCGACCGAGCGCAAGGTCTCGGCTCAGGGATCGGGCTTCGTCATCGACGGCAAGGAAGGGCTGATCGTCACCAACAATCACGTCATCGATGGCGCCGACGAGATCGTTATCAACTTCAGCGACGGCTCCAAGCTCAAGGTCGACAAGATCGTCGGCAAGGACACCAAGACCGACCTCGCCCTGCTCAAGGTCACGCCCAAACGCCCGATCGCGCAGGTCAACTTCGGCGCCTCCTCGCGCATGAAGGTGGGCGATTGGGTGATGGCCATCGGCAACCCGTTCGGGCTCGGCGGCTCGGTGTCGGTCGGCATCATCTCGGCCAAGCAGCGCGACATCAATACCGGCCCCTACGACGACTACCTGCAGACCGACGCTGCCATCAACAAGGGCAACTCCGGCGGGCCGCTGTTCAACATGGACGGCGAGGTGATCGGCATCAACACTGCAATCATCTCCCCCACCGGGTTTTCGGTCGGCATCGGCTTTGCCGTGCCTTCTGATGTGGCGATGGTGGTTGTCGATCAGTTGCGCCTCTATGGGGAGACGCGGCGCGGCTGGCTCGGCGTCAACATCCAGTCGATCACGGAGGATCTCGCAGAGACCTATGGCCTGAAGGAGAACACCGGCGCATTCGTCTCCAGCGTGTCGCCGGGCGGCCCGGCCGCCAAGGCGGGCATCCAGGACGGCGACGTGATCCTGCGCTTCGACGGCAAGGACGTGATTTCCATGCGCTCCCTGCGCTCGATCGTGGCGCAAACTCAGATCGGCAGGGAGGTAGACGTCGAGGTCGTCCGCAAGGGCCTGCGCAAGACGCTCAAGGTGGCGGTCGGCAGGCTCGCCGAAGAGGCCAAGCCCGCGCCGAAGCCCGGCGTCAGGGTTACCCCCAAGAGCCGCAGCAAGTCCAAGGAGAAGGACAGCAGCGTGCAGCCCCCGGCAACACCGGGAGGGCGCTCGCTGATCGGGCTGGTGCTGGCGCCCCTCACCGACGAGTTGCGCGCCAAGTATGGCCTGAACGGCAACGTGCGCGGCGTGATCGTGCTCGAGGTCGACCCGGCGAGCCCGGCGGCGGAACGCAACGTCAAGGCGGGCGATGTCATCGTCGAGGCCGCGCAGGAGCAGGTCAACTCGATCGAGGACGTGATCCAGGGCATCGAGCGCGTGCGCACGGCTGGCCGCAACGCCGTGCTGCTGCGGCTGGAGAACTCCAGGGGCGACCTACGCTTCGTAGCTGTACCGGTGCAATGACCGGCCGGCCGGCGGCGCGTCGAAGGCCGGCCGAACCGCGTTGGAGAACGAGCTGACCGCTGAGAAGCCGAGAGGGCCCGTGTCCGAGCGCCATAGCCTACTCGACACCATTGCCGACGGCATCGTGCCGGTCCATCCCGACGGCTACAAGTTCCTGGCGATTGGCGCGGGCGTCTCGCTCTTCTTCTTTTGGCTGTGGCCGCCGCTGGCCTGGGTGACGGTGCTCGCCACGGCCTATGTGGCCTACTTCTTCCGCGACCCGCCGCGGGTGACGCCGCTGCGCGACGGCCTCGTCGTCGCCCCCGCGGACGGCCGCATCACGGCCATCGAGCGCGTGCGCCCGCCGCCGGAGCTCGGCTTCGACGATGCCGAGCGCGTCAGGGTGTCGATCTTCCTTTCAGTCTTCGATGTGCACATCAACCGCGCCCCGGTCGCCGGGCGCATCGCCCGGTCCGTCTACGTGCCCGGAGCCTTCCTCAATGCCGCACTCGACAAGGCCAGCGAGGAGAACGAGCGCTGCGCCATCGTCATCGCCAAGCCAGAAGGCACCGAGATTGGGGTGGTGCAGATCGCCGGCCTCATCGCGCGGCGCATCGTGACGTTCGTGCGCGAGGGCGATAACATCGGCGCCGGAGAGCGCTTCGGCCTCATCCGCTTCGGCTCGCGGGTGGACGTCTACCTGCCGCCCGGGCGCGGAGCGCTGGTGGCGGTTGGCCAGAGCGCGGTCGGTGGCGAGACGGTGCTGGCCGACCTGAAGTCGGAAGAGGTGGAGCGGGAAGCGCGCCGGCACTAGTATGATTTCGCGATCAGGACACTAGGCCCGCGTCACCGAGACAAGAGGAACACCATGGATCCCGTGCTGCCGAGGCTCGAGACGCAGGAACGGCGCCGCCGCGGCCGCCTGCTGTTTCGCCACAACCGCATCCCTTTGCGCCTGCTGGTGCCCAACTTCTTCACCGTGCTGAGCCTGTGCGCCGGCCTCACCGCGCTGCGCATGGCCATCGAGCAGCGCTTCGACTTGGCGATCGCGCTTGTGGTCATCGCCGCCCTGCTCGACGGCGTCGACGGACGGCTGGCGCGTGCGCTCAAGGCGCAGTCGAAGTTCGGCGCCGAGCTCGATAGCCTCGCCGACTTCGTCAACTTCGGCGTGGCGCCGGCGGTCATCTTGTTCGTCTGGGGATTGGGCAGCCTGCCGCGCGGCTTTGGCTGGATCGTTGCGCTGGTGTTCGCGCTGGCCATGGGCCTGCGGCTCGCCCGCTTCAACTCGCTGATCGACGTCGAGAAGCCCAAGTGGCAAGCCGCCTACTTCACGGGAATTCCGGCACCCGCCGGCGCCATTACCGTGCTGTTGCCGCTCTATCTCGACGGCCTCGGCCTCTTCGACGCGCGCATGCTGCCCTGGCTCACCGCCGTCTACACGCTGGCAATAGCGGTGCTGCTCGTCTCCACCATACCCACATTCTCGGGCAAGCTGCTCGGCGAGCGCATCTCGGGCGACTACGTGCTGCCGATATTCGTCGGCGTCGCCGCCGCCGTTGCTCTGCTCCTCACCTACCCTTACGCGATGCTGGCCTTGGGCACGATCCTGTATCTCGGCGCCATCCCCTTGAGCTACCGGCGGTACGAGAGCAAGCTATACGAGCCGGCCGAGCAGACGCCGGGGACGGAGCTCGTCAACGTGGGCAACGAGCAAGACATCGCGCAAGCACCCGCGGGCGAGACCAAGCACTGACCGGCGAGCGCGCTACCTCGTCTCCGGGGCGTCGTCATCGTCGCCGAGGTCGCTTCCGAGTTGCACCTCGATCAACTCCAGCGGCGCCTTGCCGGGATTGTGCAGGCGGTGCAATTGCCCGGGGGCAAGGCTGATCGACTGCTTCTCTTGAACCTGCTTGCGCTCAGCGCCGATCGTCACCTCGGCCGTACCCTGCACTACCACCCAATGCCCTGAGCGCTGCTGGTGCATTTGCTTGGCCAGCGTGGCACCAGGATTGACGTGCAGGAGCTTGACAAGAAAACCTGGGGCGACGCTGAGCTTCTCGGAAAAGCCCCATGGGCGAGGCGCGTGCACGTGGCTCTCGTGCTCCTTGCGCTTGGCCGCCTTCAGGCGCGCGACGATTGCCCCCACATCCTGCGCTCTGCCTCGATCGGCCACCAGCAGGGCATCGGGCGTGTTGACGATGACCAGATCCTTGACGCCGACGGTCGCCACCAGCGCCTTTTCCGAATGGATGTAGCTGCCGTGGGTCGCCTCGAGCACTGCCTGGCCTTGCACGACGTTGCCCTGCCCGTCGCGGCTCGCTAGCTCCCACAGCGACGACCAGGAGCCGACGTCGCTCCAGCCGACGTCGATCGGCAGCACCGCCGCCAGAGTGGTCTTTTCCATCACTGCGTAGTCGACCGAGATGACCGGCGCCTTGGCAAAAGCCTCGCCATCGAGGTGCAGGAACCCTTGGTCGCTCCGCGCTGCCAGCAAGGCAGCCTTGGCCGCCGCCAGTACCGCAGGCTGCAGGCGCTCCAGCTCGTCGAGAAACGTGCGCACGCCGAGCACGAAGATGCCGCTGTTCCAATAGTACTCCCGGCTCGCGACATAGCGTTCTGCGGTCTCGCGGCCGGGCTTCTCGGCGAAGGTGGCAACCTCGAATACCCCCTCCAAGCCCGGCAGCGGCGCGCCGCGCCGGATGTAGCCGTAGCCCGTGTGCGGCGACAGAGGCGCTATGCCGAACAGCACGAGCTTGCCCGCTTCGGCAACCTCGCTCGCCCGGCGCACTGCCGCCAGGAAGCCTCCTTCGTCCGTGATCGCGTGGTCCGACGGCATTACCACGATGATGCCGTCCGGCGCGGTGCGCGCCACCAGCAACGCCGCCACGGCGATAGCCGGCGCCGTGTTGCGCGCCAGCGGCTCGAGCACGATGGCGCCCGGCTCGATGCCGGCCCGCTCGGCCTCGTCCCGCACCAGGAAGCGGTGGGCGCCGTTGCCCACGATTATGGGACGCTCGAAGCCGTCCCGTACAGGCAGGCGCCGCAAGCTTGCCGCTAGGAAGCTCGCCCCCTGCTCATGAGAAAACCGGATAAACTGCTTGGGATAGGCGGCACGCGATAAAGGCCACAGCCGCGTGCCCGAGCCTCCTGAAAGAACGACTGGGAATATGCGCGGCATGCAGCAAGCCTCGATCTGCGGGGTCAACACCCATAGCAGTGCCCTGGGCCTGCCTCAACAATGCCCCACCGAGCGGTGCTGCGCGCCGCCGTTGCGCGATTTCAGCGTTGCTGCAGCCGTTCGCGGATCGAGCGGAACGTATCGCTTTGCGGCTGCTGCGCAGGCGCTGCGCCAGCCGGCCGGGGCGCAGCCGGGTCGTCGCGCCGGCGAACTCCGTTCGAGCGCGCGCCGTCGCCAGGCGCAAAGCCGGCCTGCCCAGGATAGCCGCCGCTGGCGCGCTGGGCGTTCGTGTCGCGCGGGGCTTGTGGCGCCTCTTGGCCGCCTCCCTGCGGGAGGTTCATGGCCTCGGCGAACATGGTCATGTTCTCGATGGTCGCCGTGCTCGACGAGCAGCGCCAGCGGTCGACGATGGCTTCCAGGTAGCTCTCGTCGCCGACCGACTTCTGCCATTTCTCCGTGAACCGCGCCGTAGAGCTGCGCGGCATCAAATGCTTGGGCAGCTCGTCGAACTTGATGCGCACCGGGAGCGAAACACCGTCGCCGAAAGCGATGGCCTCGCGCTGGCCGAGCGCGGAGAGGAACTCGAGCAGGCCCGACCCCGTATCGGCGATGGCCGACTTGACGATATCCTGGTCGCGATCGTTGGACATGCGCAAGGCGAACACGGTGTTGCATTGCGACAGGATGGTCGGGTCGATCTCCGCCGGGCGCTGCGTGACGATGCACAGCGAGGCACCGTATTTGCGCCCTTCCTTGGCGATCTTGGCGATCGCCCGCTTGCACGGCTCGAAGCCGAGGTTCGGATTGGCCGGCACGTAGCGGTGCGCTTCCTCGCACACCAGGGTCACCGGCGTCTGGCCCTCGCTCCACAGCGCGAAGTCGAAGGTCATGCGGCAGAGCACAGAGACCACCACGTTGATGATCTCGGTGGGGAGCCCGGTCAGCTCGAGGATGGTGATCGGCTTGTTGTTCACCGGCACGCGGAAGATACGCCCGAGGATCTGCGCCATGCCGTCGTACACTGTCAGCGAGCCGAACATGAAGGCGTAGCGCGGGTCCTGGCTGATGCCCTCCAGTCGGCCCTTGACGTTGCGGTAGGGCGCCAGGTCGCGCTTGTTCTCGAGCTTGCCCATGCGCTCGTCGATCACCGAGATCAGGTCCGAGATGCGGTAGGGCACCGGCGTGTCGACGGTGAACTTGACGTCGGCGGAGCGGCGCAGTCCCTGCTGAGCGTTGGCGCGGCCCGAGCCGTACCGGCTCTTGGCCATCGGGATCAGCTCCTGCAGAATCTCCACTTCCGCCTTGCGCTCGTTGGGGTTGCTGAACAGCACTTCGATCAGCTCTTCGAACGTCAGCAGCCAGTAGGGCAGCTGCATGTTGCGCTGGCTGATCACCTCGCCCCAGTCGCCGAACGCGGTGGCGTACTCGTTGTGGGGATCGAGCAGCACCATGTGCGCGGCCGGGTTCTTCTGCAGGATCGAGCGCAGAATGAGGGCCGTGGTGCACGACTTGCCGGTGCCCGTCGTGCCGAGAATGGCGAAGTGCTTGCCGAGCAGATCGTCGACGCGGATCATCGCCGAGATCGACGGATCCTGACGAATGCACCCCACGCGCACGGAATTCTTCTTGTCGCCGCAGAAGGCGAGGTCCAGCTCCTGCCGCGAGGCAATGCGCACGCGGTCGCCGAGTGCGGGATAGACGGAAACGCCGCGGTTGAACGAAGCGGCACGGCCGTCCGCGCCCTTCAACAGCTCGCCGACCAGGCCCAGCTCGGCGATCCACAGCTCGCGCTCGCCTTCCCGCTGCGCGGGCACCGGCACGCTCAAGGCCGAGACGATGGCGAGCACCGCGGTGTTGGTCGTATCGATGGCGAACAGCGTGCCCATCTCGGGCCTCTGCTTGGGCTCGCACAGGCGGTTGTCGTGGCCGACGTGCCCGCCCTCGAGCATCACGATGGCCTTGGAGCCGGTGACGGAGACGATGCGGCCGATCGGAACGTCGTTGGCCTGGCCTTCAAGCTCGGGTTCTGGGATATCGGCAAGAGCTGTGGTCTGGTGTTGCATGGTTTCCACCTAGATCGTCTGGTTGCCGGATCCGAGCACGATGTCGCGGCCTTGCACGACCGATACCTGGAAGCGCGACGGCAGGATCACCTCAACCTCGGTCCCGAGCGACTTGGCACTGCGGATTTCGAGCTTGCCGCCATGCAGCTGCACGAGCGCTTTGGCGATCGGCAGCCCCAAGCCGGCCCCCTCGCGCCAGCGCGAATGACTGGCGTCGACTTGCGAGAAGGGGGTGAGCGCGACGGCGATTTCCGACTTGGTCATGCCAACACCCGTATCGCGGATGGTGACCGCGGCGCCTCCGTCGGCAAGCGCGTCTGCGTTCACCTGCACCGAGCCGCCGGGCGGCGTGAACTTCACGGCATTGCTGATCAGGTTGTTGAACACCTGGCGCAGCTTGGCCGGGTCGCCGCGCACCGTTGGAACGGTTGGATCGATGCGGCTCTCGACCGACACGCCGAGGTCTGCGGCGTTGCGCGAGAAGCTCGCCATCACCGATTGGATGATCTCACCGAGGTCGACCTCGCGTGCATCGAGCGTGTACTTGCCGCTCTGCATCTTGGAGATGTCGAGAATATCGTTGATCACCGTGAGGAGATGCGTGGCTGCATCGCGTATGAGATCGGCGTACTCGGCGATCTGGTCGCTCGAGAGATGGTGACGTCTGGATTCGCCGATCAGCTTGGCAAAGCCGATCACGGTGTTGAGCGGCGTGCGCAGCTCGTGGCTCATGTTGGCGATGAATTCGGATTTGACCTTGCTTGCCAGCTCGGTCTCGACGCGGGCAGCGTGCTCGGCCTCACGTGCCCGCTGACGCAGCACGGCATCCGCCAGCAGGGCGGCATACTCGCCCATCAGAGAGCTGTGCGTGCCCGGCGCTGCAGACGCAACCAACATGACGGAACCGACTTCCCCTTCTTGCCCGCAGGCAGCCTAGGGGGCAGACCATAACTTGCAGTTAATTCCGCATGCGAAGTGGTAGTGGCACCGCTAGCCACCCGTTAGGGATCGAGCAATTGGTTCGGCATGCTCGGGCACCGCTGCGCCGCCAGGGCGAAGGGACTTGTTTTCCAAGCAGATCGCGGTGTGTGTGGCCAGAAACAGTGCCAGATGTCCTGGGGTCCAATTGGTTACGCGCCGGCATGGCCCGACTGCGCAAGAAAGGCTTCATTAGCATTGCTTGGCGTAAGCCCGCCGTGTCAGGTCACGCCGGCCAAGTTAACGCCTCGCGCCGAAGTTGCCGAGGAACGTTGCGCCGCCTGCTCGTTGCGTGCGGCAAAGGGGTGAGAGCTATCTCGTGCGTTTGCGGCGCACGGGGCCGGTCTTGCTCTTCGCCGGCGGCCAATACGGAAAGACTTCCCGGATGTGTGCGGCCAGGAGGTCGGCAAAGCTCTCGGCGTAGTGCGGCAGCGTACGCCGCTTGTCGTGGAGGACGGCCAAGTCGATCTGCAACGGCTGCTGCTGGTGAGTGACGCGCATCACGGCGAGTGATCTTGGGTCGGGGCGTAGGATCGATGGAACGATTGCTACACCATGTCCGGCGTTGGCCAGCGCCAGCAGGGCGTGGGCTGCCCGGCTTTCCAACACCACGCGCGGTTTCACGCCGGCAAGCCGGCAGGCGGCATCGAAGATAGCGCGCGTCGCGAACCTCGCACTCGGCAACAGCAAGGGCTGCTCGGCGAGCTGCCGGATATCGACCTTGCCGTTGCGTGCAGGGCAGAGCGAGGGGATACACGCCGCGAGCACATGAAACGGCGGCAGCTTGTAGCCGGCAAACCGCTCGTCCACGGTCACGAAATTGATCACATTGACGGACAGGTCAACCTGCCCGCGATCGAGCATGCTCAGATGCTCGGCCGGGTCGTCCTCTTCCACCGTCGTCAGCTGCACCCCTGGAACAAGTTCGGTATAACGGCGCAGGAAAGTCGGAAAGGCGCCCTCGATGGTCAGGGCCGAGGCGGCAACCCTGAGCACTTTGATGTCGCCGCGCCGCAGCGCAGTCGCCCGCTCGCTGACCGTGCCGGCGTGCGCCAGCAGACTGCGGCAATCGCCGAGAAACTGCTCACCATGCGGAGTTAGGATCAGCCTGCGCCCGATGCGCTCGAAAAGCGCAAAGCCCAGCTGCTGCTCGAGGCCGCCGATCTGGCGCGACAGCGCCGGCTGGGTGATGCGCAGCACCTCGGCGGCCTTGGAGACGCTGCCGTGCTCTGCCACCATGACGAAAGTTCTCACGCGACGCAGGTCCATGCCGACGTCTTATGCCGTTGCGGCATGACCATCCAGGTCTAATATGCATTGGACAAGCATGAGGGCTGGCAGCAAAAAGCCACGCTCTTGACGTCTGCGTTACATGGTTACAACGAATAGGAGACTCAAATGGCCCTGGCACTTGGAGACACCGCGCCCGATTTCGAGGCGGATACCACCGCGGGCCGCATTCGGTTCCACGACTGGATCGGCGACGGCTGGGCGGTGCTCTTCTCGCACCCCAAGGACTTCACGCCCGTTTGCACGACCGAGCTTGGCTACATGGCCAAGATCAAGCCGGAGTTCGAAAAGCGCGGCGTAAAGATTATCGGCTTCAGCGTCGACCCGATCGATCGCCACGCCAAATGGGCGGACGACATCAAGGAAACGCAGGGGCATGCGCCGAACTACCCGATGATCGGCGACCCGGAGCTCAAGATTTCCAAGCTCTACGGCATGCTGCCGGCCGCAGCAGGCAATAGCAGCGAGGGCCGCACGCCGGCCGACAACCAGACCGTGCGCAACGTGTTCGTCATCGGGCCCGACAAGAAGGTCAAGCTGATCCTGGTCTACCCCATGACCACCGGGCGCAACTTCGACGAGGTGCTCCGCGTGATCGACTCGCTGCAGCTGACCGCCAAGCACAAGGTGGCGACACCGGTGAACTGGCAGCAGGGCCAGGACGTGATCATCGCCGGCTCGGTCTCCGACGAGGACGCCAAGAAGCAGTACCCGCAGGGCTGGAAGGCACCCAAGCCCTACATCCGCATCGTGCCGCAGCCGCGCTGAGGCGTGGCCGGGCGGGGCGCGGCCCAGATCGCGTCCCTCTCCCCTTGCAGCAATTTTCGCCGGCCGGCATTCCAAGGCCTGGCAATGACCACGCTTGTGGCCCATATTAGAAAGATTGTTCGGGTTTTATCGCAGAGGCAGCCATGATTTTCCGCCAGCTGTTCGACAGCACATCGGGCACCTACAGCTACCTGATGGCAAGCCGCAAGGGTGGCGAGGCGCTGATCATCGATCCGGTGATCGAGAAGGTCGACCGCTACCTGCAGCTCGTGAAGGAGCTGGACCTGAAGCTCGTCAAGGCGGTCGACACGCATGTCCACGCCGACCACATCACCGGGCTCGGCGCCCTGCGCGACCGCACGCACTGCATCACGGTGATGGGCGAGAATGCGAAGGTGGATGTCGTCTCCATGCGGGTGACGGAGGGCGACAAGCTCACCATCGAGGGGGTGTCGATGGACGTGTTGTACACACCCGGGCACACCGACGATTCCTACAGCTTTCTCATGGCCGATCGCGTGTTCACCGGCGACACGCTGCTCATCCGCGGCACCGGGCGCACCGACTTCCAGAACGGCAGCTCCCGCGCCCAGTACGACTCGCTCTTCAACAAGCTGCTGAAGCTGCCCGAGGAGACGCTGGTCTACCCGGCGCACGACTACAAGGGCGACACGGTTTCCACCATCGGCGAGGAAAAGCGCTTCAACCCGCGCCTGCAGGTGAAGTCGGTCGACGAGTACGTCGACCTGATGGGCAAGCTCAACCTGCCTAACCCCAAGATGATGGACGTGGCCGTTCCCGCCAACATGCGGGTTGGGCTGGCCCAGGACGAGATCGCGCGCAAGGGCTGGGCGGTCACGCCTTCCCAGGCCACGGGCCTCGTTGGCCAGCGCGACGTCGCCCTGGTCGACCTGCGCGAGCGCAGCGAGCGGGAGAAGCACGGCGTCATCCCGGGCTCGCTGCATGCGCCCTACCCGGATCTGCAGGAGAACATTCGCAAGGGCGGCATGCTGCACGAGCTTGCGCTTTCGACCGGCAAGCGCATCGTGTTCTACTGCGCCTTCGGCGAGCGCTCGGCGATGGCCGTGCAGGCGGCACAGGACGCGGGGATTGCCTCCGCCTGCCACATCCATGGAGGGCTCGACGCCTGGCGCAAAGCCGGTGGGCCACTGGCGCACTGAAACTCACGCCGCACTTGCTGAATAGCTTGCTGTCGCTTTCCACCGCAATTCTGCAATCGTCCCGGTTCTTGAAGCTCGACCAAGGCGGCGCCGCGCAACCGCCGGACGAAGACATCGCATTGCAGACCGACAACAACCCGTCACTGCATTTCGGAGCGTCTGCCCGCAGTCAACGTGAGCAGAGTGCGCGCCAGCTGGCCAAGCGCAGCCTGCGGCAAGCTGAACTCCAAGATCGCGCCGCCAATCTCAACCCCGAGAAGTGCTCCGCCGTCGTCCATCTCCCCAATCGACAAAGACTTGATCGCCAATGGCAAGGGACTGCCCGCGTGGTCGCTCCCCGCATCATCAAAGATCGAACTGAGTGCCAGCAACATGTTGAGCAAGCCGCTTAAGTCCGAACGCGCCAGCGAAAACTCGCTTGCTCCCCCATCGGTCTCGAAGCGCAGCAGTATCGCTTCGCCCCCTGCGGCAATGTCACCCGAGATGCGGCGAACACAGGGCGGGGTCACAGCGCGCCAACCATTTCAACTGGACAACGGTCGTTATATTTGATCAGATATAACGATTGCAAAGCCACATGCAAGAGGCCGCCATGCCCCGCGAGATCAAGGCCGACGCAGTGACAACTTACGAGGTCACGCCGGACGGCATGTGGTTCAGCCTCAAGTTCAAGCAAGGCTCGGGCGAGCCCGGATCAATCACCTTGCCGACCGAGTGTCTGAAGCAGCTGATAATGACGATGCCGTGCATTGCGGCAGAGGCGCTTCGCAAACAGTACGGCGACAACAATATGCGGCTGGTCTATCCGCTGGGTGACTGGTCGCTTTCAGCGACCGAGAACGATGCGCATCTCATCCTCACATTGGGGACGCCTGACGGCTTCCAGATTGCGTTCGCCATCGAAGCCCGCGATGTGCTACAAATCACCTCGACCATGCACGATCACGTGGCATCCGGCGGCTCATCACCTGCCAGGCTCAACTGAAACGGCTCGTCCAGAGGCCCCGGCAACGGTGTGACGCTCAATTTTGGCGGGCACTTCGTCGTAGGCTAGTCGATGCCAACCATGACATCGGACGCCTTTATGACCGCATAGGCATCCTTGCCTGCGGCCAGCTTCAGCTCGTCCACGGCCGCATTGGTGATCGAGGAGGTCACGATGAAGCCGCCGACATCGATCTTCACATGCGCGGTCGTGGCACCCCTGGTGACATCAACGATCTTGCCCTTGAACACATTGCGCGCGCTGATCTTCATGTCGTCACTCCCGTCTTGTGGCAGTTGCAGGCCCTAGCAGCGCTTCAATCTGCTGTTGGCTGAGATCGACCTGATAGAACAGCTTGTAGAATTGCCGCGTCACTTGGCCGAGATCCTCTGGAAATTGCCCCGGATAGAGGATCGACATCAGCCAGCGCACACCGATCAGCCGGTTGACGCCGGGTGGCTCGAACCAACCGTACGGAAGACTGGGCGCCAGATGGATGCGCTTCTTCCGCACCGCCTCCACCGAGCTCCACAGCGGATCGGTTTGGGCCGCCTTGAAGAAGATCGGGTCCAGGGCCAGGATTACATCTGGGTTCCAGGCACGAACCTGCTCCATGGAAACCTTGGTCAGACCGCCTGCACCGGCCGCAGCCGCCACGTTGATTGCACCCGCGCGCTCCAGCACTTCCAGGTTGATCGATCCGGCGAGACCCGTTTCGAGGCCGTCGGCGCCACGCCCGTAGTAAACCCGCGGCCGCACTTTGTCCGGGATGGACGCGATACGCGCCTTGAGTACGTTTAGCGTCTCGTCGGCGTAGCGGACGAGCTGTTCCGCCCGATCCTTCACGCCCAGCACCTCGCCGAGCAGGCGATAGACCGCAGGTGTGTTCTCGAGCCTGCCGTCGAGCAGGAGATATGGGACCTTTGTCTGCTCCTGCACATTGTTGGCGAGCGAGACGTAGGTGGCGCCGACACTGCCGATGTCGATGATCAGGTCCGGCCGGAACTTCAACACGTTCTCCAGATTGGCCGTACCTCCGCGCCCGGTCAGCCGCCCGTGCTCAGGCAGCTCACGCACGCTTTCTTTCAGGAATGCCTTCTCGGCGGGACTTGGCGTTCGCAGCCAGCCGGCCATCTTCTCGGGCGCAAGTGTGTAGAGGAGTACCGACGCGGGTGGCCCCGCCGCCAGGACGCGCGCAATGCGCTGGGGCACCTCGACGCGCCGTCCGGCCGAGTTGACCACCGCGCGTACCGGCTCCTGCGCCAAGGCTGCTGCCGAGACAACCAACAGGAACAGCCCCAGCAGGCACAGGCGGAAACCAACCAACCGGCGATCGGACATGCCGTCTCCTTCGAGCTTGGCAGCAGCTCGTCCCAGCTCGTAATATCTAGTGGAATATAGCGCAGGATCGTGTTTGTATCCACACCCGCGCACCGCCTGCGCAGTAGGGATGGGAGAAGCGTTATGAACGTCAACCGACGCAAATGGATCGGCAGGGCGCTCGCTTTCGCCGCCGCTGTGCTGCTCGCCTGGGGGCCATTTCAGTCGCCGGCCCGGGCGCAGGACGGAAACCTAGTGGTGTTTGCGGCCGCCAGCCTCAAGAACGCCCTCGATGCCATCAATGGGCAGTGGGAGAAGGAGACCGGCAAGAAAGCCAGCATCTCCTATGCGGCAAGCTCGGCGCTCGCCAAGCAGATCGAGCAGGGCGCGCCGGCGCAGATATTCATTTCTGCCGACCTCGACTGGATGGACTATGTCGCGCAGAAGAACCTGATCAAGCCTGAGACACGCTCCAACCTGCTCGGCAACCGCATCGTGCTGATCGCGCCGAAGGACAAGGCCAAGGCCGTCGACATCAAGCCAGGCTTCGACCTTGCCAAGATTCTGGGCGACGGGCGCCTCGCCATGGCCAATGTCGACAGTGTGCCCGCGGGCAAATACGGTAAAGCCGCCTTGGAGAAGCTTGGCGTATGGAACAGCGTTTCCGGCAAGGTTGCGCAGGCTGAGAACGTGCGCGCGGCGTTGCTGCTTGTTTCGCGCGGCGAGGCCCCCGCTGGCATCGTCTACCAGACGGACGCCGCCTCGGACCGCAGCGTGGAGACCATCGGCGCCTTCCCGGAGAACACGCATCCACCCATCATCTATCCCATTGCCCTGACAGCCATCGCCACCAATCCTGACGCCGCCGCGTTCCTGGCCTACATCAGGTCGGACAAGGCCAAGCCGCTGTTCGAGGCGCAGGGCTTCACGGTGCTCGGCTCCGGGCGATCTTAAAAGCCCGGCTTAGGGCATCGCACAGGGCCGCGCGTGTGAACTGAAGGTCATAGGCAATGGATTGGATGACCCTCAGTCCCGAGGAATGGACGGCGGTACGCCTGAGCTTGAGGGTGGCGCTCGTAGCCACCGTTGTGAGCCTGCCGCTCGGCATCCTTGTCGCCGTGGTGCTGGCGCGAGGGCGCTTCTGGGGGCTCTCCCTGCTCAACGGCGTGGTGCTGTTGCCGCTGATCCTGCCGCCCGTGGTTACCGGCTACATCCTATTGATCCTGTTCGGCAGGCGGGGTCCGATCGGCAGCTTTCTCGCCGACAATTTCGGCATCGTCTTCTCGTTCCGCTGGACCGGAGCAGCGCTCGCCTGCGGCGTCATGGGATTTCCCCTCATGGTGCGCGCCATCCGCCTGTCGGCGGAAACCGTCGATGCGCGACTGGAGGAGGCGGCGGGCACGCTCGGCGCCAATCGCATCTGGGTGTTCCTCACCGTGACGTTGCCGCTGATCGTGCCGGGCATCATCGCCGGCATGATCCTGTGCTTCGCCAAGGCCATGGGCGAGTTCGGCGCCACCATCACCTTCGTCTCCAATATTCCAGGGGAGACGCAGACGCTGCCATCGGCGATCTACACCTTTACGCAGGTGCCCGGCGGCGACGTCGGCGCACTGCGTCTAACCCTCGTCTCCATTGTCATCGCGATGGCGGCGCTGATTGCCTCCGAGGTGATGGCGCGCCGCATGAACCGGCGCCTGGACATCGAATGACGCTCACGGTCGACATTCGCCACCGCCTCGGCGATTTCGTGCTCGACGCGAGCTTCATCGCCGGTGGCGGTCTCGTTGCGTTGTTCGGCCGCTCCGGTGCGGGCAAGACCTCGATCATCAACATCATCGCCGGGCTGATCCGCCCCGACCAGGGACGCGTGGCGATCGGCGAGGAGGTGCTGGTCGACACGGCGCAAGGCGTGTTCATCCCCCGTCACCGCCGCAGGATCGGCTACGTGTTCCAGGAGGGCCGCCTTTTCCCCCACCTGACCGTGCGGCAGAACCTGCTCTACGGCCGCTGGTTTGTGCCGCAGGCCGACCGCCGCGACGACCTCAGCCGGGTGGTGGACCTGCTCGGCATCAGCTCCATTCTGGAGCGCGCGCCCGGCAAACTGTCGGGAGGTGAGAAACAGCGCGTCGCCATCGGACGCGCGTTGCTTGCAAGCCCGCGCCTGCTGCTGATGGACGAGCCGCTGGCCTCGCTCGACGAGGCGCGCAAGGCGGAGATCCTCCCCTACATCGAGCGCCTGCGCGATCAAAGCCGCGTGCCAATCGTCTACGTCAGCCACTCGATCGCCGAGGTCGCACGGCTGGCCTCCAGCATCGTGCTGCTCTCCGAGGGGAAGGTTGCGGCCGTGGGGCCGACCAGCGAGATCATGCATCGGCTCGACCTGTTCCCGCTCACAGGCCGCGCCGAAGCCGGCGCGGTGATCGAGGCGACGGTGGAGCGCCATGACGAGTCGTTCGCACTGACCGAGCTGCGCTCGCGCGCCGGGCTGTGGAGACTACCGCGGCTGGAGGCGGCGATCGGTACTCGGCTCAGGCTGCGCGTGCGCGCCCGCGACGTGATGCTGGCCGGGTCGGCGCCTCCGGACCTGAGCGCGCTCAATGTGCTGCCGGGCGTCGTCTCTGCTATCGCTGCCGGGGAGGGCCCGATCGTGGACATCCGCCTCGATTGCAACGGCGATGCGCTGTTGGCGCGACTGACCCGATACTCGGTGGAACGGCTCGGCATTGCGCCCGGCGCGCACGTCTTCGCGCTCGTGAAAAGCGTCGCTCTCGATCGCCGCTCCCTCAGCGGTCCGATCCAGGCCAATACCGGAGCCGACGCGGATGCGAGCGATGCCTGAAACGAGCAATTGCTCAGGCGCGACCGCGGACCGAGCCAGACGGCCGGTTCGGCAGCGAGGCATTCAGCGCGCCCAAGTCGGCCGCCGCCGCTTTCGCAGCCGCGCCTTGGATCGCGCGATAGCGATCGATTACTTCGCGACCGAGCTGCGTCAGCTGCGCCCCCCCGCCGCCGGAGCCGCCGGTCTGCTTGCACACCAGCGGCTCACGGAAGATCCGGTTGATCTCGTCGACCAGTAGCCAGGCGCGCCGGTAGGACATCCCCATCTCCTTGCCGGCAGCGGCGATCGAGCCGTGCCTGGCAATGAGCTCCATCAGGGCGATCTTGCCAGGGCCCAGATACCCGAATGCGCCGAAATCGATGCGAATCATGAGATGGGCGGGATCAGGCTCGTTCACTCGTGCCTGCGCCGCGCGGCGGCTGCTTTTCCTTGGTGCATGTCGCATTTCATACCGATGCCAGAGCGACGGCTGCGAATGGGCAGGATTGTAATCCTATCCGCCGCTACACCCAACGTCTGACCTTGGCCTTGTAGCCAAGATAGACGTCGCCGAACTTGCGCTCGAGATAGGCCTCTTCGCGAGCAACCACGCCGTACCTAATGACGACATAGAACGGCACCATTGCGAGCGCGATCCACAGACTGTCAAGGCCAACGGCAAGCCCAAGCAGTCCAAGCAGCATGGCGACATAGATGGGATTGCGGGTATAGCGGTATGGGCCATCGGTGACGATGGCCGTCGTCGGCTCGACCGTTTCGAACTCGCGTACCCGCCCTGCGCATCGTCACAAAGGCCCAGGCGACAACCGCCAAGCCGACCGCGAAGATCGCGCCACCAACCCAACCACGACCTGCAAACGGGACAAATGGCAATGGATACAGCCAATCCAGAGCAAGCCCCGCAACTACCGTCAACGCCAAGGCTATTGGCGGGCGAACAATGGCATTGGAGCTGTCAGTAGCTGTACTCACTGGGCTCCCGTTCCTCGCGCCGCCGCTCGGGCGTCAGCGATCCATCGCCCGGTCCCGCTCCGTCTCGCTTGCCAGCGCGCGCAACAAGCTGGCCTCCTGCTGGAGTTCCTCGAGGCGCAGCTTCAAGACGTCACGGATGCTGATCATGCCGACGAGCCGACCATTGTCCTCCACCGGAAGGTGGCGGACATTGCGCGCCAGCATGGTCGATGCGACAACCGACACCTTGTCCGTGGGACTGCAAGTGATCACAGTCCTGGTCATCAGCGCCGAGACGGGCATCGACGGCAAGCCGTCTTTGTGGACGGCCAAGCCGTAGGCGATATCGCGCTCCGAAATAACGCCGTCGATCGCTTTCCCGTCATTGCTGACGACGACGGCTCCGATGCGCTTCTCGCGCAATCGCTCCGACAGCGCGCCTATCGTGTCGGTTGGCTTGATCGTGAAGACGTCCGAGCCCTTTGCCGCAAGAATGTTGGTTACGTTCACGACACCACTCGCATCAATTCGCCCCCGAAAGTCAGCCTAGCACCGCCCGAACCGGTCGGCCACGCATCACGACACCGCATCGGCTACCAGGCGAAAACCCGTGCACCCGTTCGCATTGCGTTCCATTCGCCGATCCTCACACGGAAGAGCGCGCAACCTCGGCGCCTCCGCGCCCCTTCGCCAGCACGCGAGCGACGATCCACCTCAAGCCCTTGAACAAGCTGTAGAGCGCAAGCTCCACAGTCGCCGTAAGAAGCAGCAGGAAAACGGATCGCTGTCCGAGATCGTCGGTGATGGCGCCGCGGATCTTGTACTTAACGTCGTCGGGGAAATAGGTCTCGACCACCGTGTACAGGCCGTTCGTCACCGGCAACAGCTTGGCGTAGAACCATCCGAGCCAATCGAGCCGGAACGCATGCAGATAGGCATAGACCAGCCACACGACTACGATTGTCACCGCCAGCAGCAGGACGTGGCCGAGAAAGAGCCAGATGAACGAAGGCGCGCGTTGTGAACCGTTCATGGCCGGGTGCCTCCTCCTGGCTGTCTGCCGAAATATCCCGTCGCCCCGCAGACCTTGATCCTCTGCCGCTGCGCAGCAGTGTCAAGTGGCGCTTGCAGCTCGGTGACCAGACCGAGCGCCGACGGGTACGGTTGACGGGGCGCCTACCGCCGCCTAACAACATGCATATTGTTTCGGAGCGCTTCTCCATGTTGCCAGAGCCCTGGCACACCCCGCCAGCTGCGCCGCCGGATGAGCCCCAGCAGGACGCCCGGCCGCCTGAGCAGGGCGTGGCGGCCCGCGCCGTCCGCATCCTGATAGTCGAGGACGAGGTGTTCGTGGCCATGGACGCCGAAGCCATACTGACGTCCGCCGGCTACGATGTCGTGGCGACCGCCGCCTCGGCCGACGACGCGGTGGCCAAGGCCGACCGGCTGTTGCCGGACCTGGTGCTCATGGACATCCGCCTGCTCGGACCCAGGGACGGCATCGATGCGGCTTTGGAGATCACGCACAAGTTCAAGCTGCCGGTCATCTTCGTGACCGCCAATGTCGACCCGGTGACGCACGCGCGCGCCATGCAGGCAAAGCCGCTGACGATACTCTCCAAGCCCTTCACCTCGGCCGGCCTTCTGGAAGCCGTCGCCACATTCAAGCGTGGCTAGTGTCCCGATCGCGAAATTCGTCTCACTGTGCGGCGGACCAGGTTACGAATTTCTCGATCTGAACCACACTAGGCGGCCGCCTGGGTCACCTTGTTGGTAAGCCCCGACAGCGGAGCCTGCAGCAGCCAGCACACCTGGCCATCCCGAAACTCGAGGGAGGCCGTACCGCCGAGGGTTGCCGGCACCACCCGCTCCAACACCGTGCGGCCGAACCCGCCGCGGCCGGGCTGCGTGGCAGGCGAGCCGCCCTCCTCCTGCCAACGGAATTCGAGGTGCGCTTTGCCGCCCTCGCCGGCGATGTGCCAGGACACGCCGATAGCCCCGGCGTTGCTCGCAAGCGCCCCGTGCTTGGCGGCGTTGGTCGCAAGCTCGTGCAGCGCAAGGCCGAGGGCCTGTGCCGCCTCAGGCGCGAGCACGATATCCGGCCCGCCAATCGAAACGCTGGAGCTGTCCTCGCGCTTCAGAAAGGCGAGCTGCGCCTGCACCAGCTCGCCGATTGGCGCGCCCTGCCAATTGCGGCCGACGAGCAGGTCGTGCGATCGCGCAAGCCCCTGTAGGCGTTCGCTGAAGCTGCGCTCGAAAGTCGCCATGTCGGGGCTTGCCGCGATCGCCTGGCGCACCATTCCCTGAATGACCGCAAGCAGGTTCTTCGTGCGGTGCGAAAGCTCGCGCATGATGAACTGCACGCGCTCCTCTTCCTTGCGCCGACTGGAGATGTCGACGATGGAGGCGATGACCGCCTGTCGGTCCGCCCCGGGAAGCGGATTGAGACCGATCTCCACCGGGAACTGCTCGCCGTTGTGGCGGAGCGCGAACAGCTCGCGTCCAGCGCCCGCGGGCTGGGCTGCGGGCCCATTCACGTGCTCCTCGCGCAGCTTGGGATGATGCGGGCGCAGCGGCTCCGGCAGCAGCGTCTCCGCCGGCTGGCGCAGCAGCGCCTCCCGGCTGCACCCGAACACCTGCTCGGCGGCGGTGTTGACCTGCTGGATCGCCCCCGTGCGGTCGATGATGAGCATGGCAGCGGGAGCATGCTCGAACAGCGCCTTGAACCGCTCGGTTGCTTCCGCCAGGTCCTTGGTTCGCGTCGCCACGCGCTCCTCCAATTCGGCGCGCGCTCGTTGCAGCTTGGAGAGGGTCTCTTTGTGGGCGAGGATTTCGCGCCCGAGTTCGGCATTGGCGATCTGCAGCTCGTTCGGGCTCGGAATCGCCAGCGCCTTCGGGATGAGTGGAAAGATCACGATTGCGGTCGCCAGCGAGATCGCCGCGGTGGCCGCTTTGACGAGCCCCTGCACCTCGTAGATCGGGTGCCAGAGCGTGATGACGTTGAACAGGTGTGTGAGGCCGCACCACATGATGAACGCGGCGAACAGCAGCGCCAGCCCGCGCATCTCGATGTTGGGGCGCTTGCGCAGGAACATCCAGATCGCGAGCGGTATTGCCGAATAAGCGCCGAACGTCAGCAGGTCCGACCCGGCGTGAAGCGTAACCAGCCAGGGCTCCCACAAGAGGCAATAGCCGTGGGGCATGTAGATGCCTTCAACGAGGCGCTGCAGCATGCTCAAATTCCTCGACCCCGTTCGCAATCACGTTCGGCATCTTCCGTCAGGTGCCAAGCGCACGCAACGGTCGCCAAGAGTATCGATATTTGGGGAAGGTTCGGCACGACGCAGGCGAACAAAGTCGAAAGTGGTGCCGCAGGAGGGAATTGAACCCCCGACCCACGCATTACGAATGCGTTGCTCTACCCCTGAGCTACTGCGGCATTGGCCAGCGTGTCAGGAAGACCCGAGAGAGCTTCCGGCCAAAAGGGCCAAAAGCCCACGACAGCTGACGCGATCGGCAATTCGACCGACTGGAACCCGCAACCGTCATAGGGGAACCAAACTACGACGGCAAGCCCTGGAGCAGGGGCAGTGCTCCCCACCCCGCGCCGCGGCGAGCCTGACAGCCCCTTGTGGCGCAGGGCGGCATGCCAAAGGATTGCCGCGGCCGGAGGTAGGGTCTACCCTTCATCATTGCCTGGTCCAGCGGCCCGCCTCAATCAGCGCAGCCGCCCTTCCTCCGGAGAAACCAACATGAAGCGCGTAATCGTAGCCGCTGCCGCGGCCTGCCTCGGGGTCTATGCCGTCATGGCGGCGAGCCCCAAGATCGAAGCGGCGCTCAAGACGTTCAAGGCGGTCGCGGCCGACCCTGGCAAGCTCAAGACCTTCTGCGAGATGGATAGTGCGATGGAAGCCGCCTCCGAAAAGAAGGACAAGGCTGCCGCCGCCAAGGTCGACGGGCTCATGAAACAGCTGGGGCCCGATTTCCAGGCTGCCTGGGCCGCCGGCAACGACCTCGACGAGAAATCGGCGGACGGCAAGGCGTATGGCAAGGGCATCGATATGCTGGTCGAGAAGTGCCCATAGAGCGGTTGGCCGCAGTCACACAAGCGCCCAGGCGCCACCGCTGGCTGCCCAATGAAAGAGGCTGCCCCTCTTGCGAGAGGCAGCCTCGATCTAGTTGACAGATGTGCAGCTAGCCTAAGTGCAGGGCACTCAGCACCGAACCCACACCGGCCCAACCCACCATCCGCAGTCCCAGACACCGCCTCTCCAGCGGCCTCGACGACCACGGCGGCCACGGCGGCCACGGCGGGCTTCAGCAGACGTTGTGGTAGCGGTGACCGTAAGTCCCGTCACAGCAATCGTCTGGAGGACGTAAACCCCAACCATCGCGATCGCAGCTATGACGTTCGTTACCGCCTTGAGTCGTTTTCCACCCGACATACTTCCTGCCATTTCCGATTTCCCTTCTTGATGCAAGTCTGGATGAAATCCCCGGCGTCCAGACGCACGTCGACCTCTCGCTCTGCCGCGCAGGCGCTCGACAGGACAATTCGGCAACGCGAGGTAACAATCTTATGTCGCACCCCTTGAAAGGTCAAGGAAAGCGCAGCCGACGAGGCCTCGCGGTTGCTGCGCTGCAGCTTGTGCCAATCCGGATGACCGAGCTTGACGACCCCGAGCCGCGGGTGCCATCACGTCGGCGGCAAAATCACCCCAATCACTGACAACTCCAGGATTTTCCGCTTGGAGCGCAGAAGAGGCCCCATGCCCAAGAACCACGCCTACGTACTGGGGATCAACGCTTACGACCATGACACGAGTGCGTGCCTGCTTCGCGACGGCGAGCTGGCGTTCGCAATCAACAAGGAAAGAATCACCCGCAAGAAGCATGCGACCGGCTTCTATGGCGATGTGGTCGACTATTGTTTGCAGGCTGAAGGCATTTCTCTCGACGACGTCGATCTGGTGGTGACCAACTGTTATGTCCTTCCGGTGCCGGAGATCGAGGAGCGGATGGTCCATCAAGATGAGCCGCTCTACCTGGTGGGTCAGCAACAGCGGGAGGAGGCATTCAAGCACCCGCTGTATCTTTCCAAGTCGGGCAAGGTCGTAACCGTCTCCCACCACGTGGCGCACGCTTACAGCGCGTTCGCGGCAAGCCCCTTCGAGGAAGGCGTCGTGATGGTGGTGGACGGCGTCGGCAGCTACGCGTCCGACGTTCCGGAGGAGCACTGGCTCTCCAACAGCGTCAACCCGCTCGCCCGCGAGTTGGAAAGCTACTACGCCTTCAAGGGTTCCAAGCTCAAGCCGATGAAGAAGGTCTGGATGGGGCCCGAGCGCGGTTTCCTGAGCGATGAATTCTACAACATGCCCGGGCTCGGAGCCATGTACAGCCGGGCTTCGACCTACGTCTTCGGAGACTGGAACAAGTGCGGCGAGCTGATGGGCCTGGCGCCCTACGGTCGCGCGGAGCGAATGCAACCGCTGCTGCAGCTCAACAACGGCGAGCTCAGCGTGCCGAGCTGGCCCGCCGAATATACCCGGCCTTGGCTCGAGGACAGCCAGGAGTCCTGGGAAGCGAGCGCCGCCATGTCGCATTGGGAAGACCTGGCGTGGCGTATCCAGGACGACACGGAGCGCGTGCTGCTAGCGCGCGCCAACTGGCTGCGTGAGACGACCGGCGCCAAGAACCTCTGCTTGGCGGGCGGCGTCGCGCTCAACTGCGTGGCCAACGGCCGGCTCGCGCGGGAGGCGGGCTTCGACAACGTCTGGATCCAACCGGCGGCGGGCGACGACGGCATCGCCATCGGCTGCGCCTACTACGGATATTTGGAGATCCAGAAGAAGCCGCGCACCTTCGTCATGAACCATGCCTATCTCGGCAGGCCCTACAAGGAAGAGGAGGTCGAGAACACCACCAGCGGCGGGCTGGTGCGCTTTAGCACCGTGAAGACGCCCAGCCAGAACATCTGCGCCGATACAGCCAAGGTGCTGGCGGAAGGCAAAGTGGTCGGTTGGTTTCAGGGCCGCTCCGAGTTCGGCCCGCGTGCGCTCGGAAACCGCAGCATCCTGGCCGATCCGCGCACGCCCGAGATGAAGGATATTCTGAACAAGCGCGTCAAGTTCCGGCAGGCGTTCCGCCCCTTCGCGCCGATCGTCCTCTACGAGCGGGCCGAGGAGATCTTCGAGGGCAAGGAGGATTCGCCCTACATGCTGATCGCCAAGCGGGTGCGGCCGGAATGGCGCGACAGAATAGCGGCAATCGTCCATGTCGACGGCACGGCGCGGGTGCAGACGGTGCGCGAAGAGACCAACAAGGAGCTGTACAGACTGCTCAAGGAGTTCGAGGCCCTGACCGGCGTGCCCGTACTGGTCAACACCTCCTTCAACATCAAGGGCCAGCCCATCGTCGAGTTGCCGGCCGACGCCATGGAGTGCTTCCTGATGACCGGCATCGACTGCCTGGTGCTGCACGACTACCTGATCACCAAGAACACCTGGCACAAGTTCACCGCGCCGGTGGTCAAGGTGTACAGCGATGTCAGCATGATCGTGCGGGCGGAGATGGGGGCGAGATGAGGGTTACGTGCATCCGGGTCTCGGTCGGCCTTGCGTGCTGCCCGCGACCCCAGGCCATGGCTGCCTACACTTGTCTGCCGCTGCGCAGGCCCCCGGTTCCCAGCAGCTTCAAATTGGCCGCCACCACGGCATCGAAGTAGTCGAGCGCGGTCCGTGGGCTGGCGTGGACGAGCTTCGAGTGCGCCAGCTGCGTGCCGACTTGATACGCGAGCGTCGCACACAGGCGGATCTCCGCATCGTCCGCCTCGGGACGTTCCTCGCGCAGCACCGCGGCCATTTCACCGACGATTTGCGGAACAAGGTCTTTGACGGTGTCGCCGTGCTCGAGCGTCCGATAGAGAAAGAACAGGTTGCCGTGCAATCCGGGCGCGTCGCGGTGATCGCGCAGAACCTCTTCGAACATCATCCGGACACGCCGCTGCGCCGCGTGTCCACGTGAGGCGACGCGCGCCTGCGCCAGCAAGTGCACCGTCTCTTCGAGGTGCCTTTCGACAAGCGCCAGCCCGATCGCTTCCTTGCTGCCGAAGTATTGATAGAGCGAACCGACGCTGACGCCTGCGACATCCGCAATACGGTTGGTCGTGCTCTGGGCGAGCGGCACGTCGTTGAGAACGCGAGCAGCACCAGCCAGAATGCAATCCACCATGCGCTCGGAACGAGCCTGTTTCGGGGCTTTCCTGAGCATCGCATGCCTCCCGCGCCGGCCGAGAAACGCGAGTTGCCGGACAATCCCCGGCCGCCGAAATTCAAAAACCACCAAAGAACAAGCAAGGGAGAAGCGCAATGGGCAAAAGATTGCACGTCATCGCCATGCTGACAATGGTCGTTCCCGTGATGGTGGAAACGGCCCGAGCCGAGCATGTGCAGAGCGGCGTCCCGGGCATGGTGTTCGAGCGGGGCGTGCCCGTGACGATGACGGACGGCCTGGCACTGCGGATCAACGTCTACCGGCCCGACAAAGAAGGCCGCTTTCCGGTGGTGATGCTGCACGGGCCCTACGGCAAGGACACGCGCGATGCCGATGCGCCCGCGTACAAAGACGCCTGGGAGAAACTGACCGCCAAATACCCCGACCTGTGCAAGCAGTCGTCCTGCCGCTTCGTGCGCTGGGAGGCACCTGATCCGGAGCGCTGGGTGCCGGACGGCTACATCATCATCCATGCCGACTCGCGCGGCAGCAACGCGTCGGCGGGCATGATCGACCCGTTCTCGCCGCGCGAGACCGAGGACTTCGCGACGCTGATCACCTGGGCCTCGCGTCAGCCGTGGAGCAACGGCAAGGTCGGGCTGCTCGGCATCTCGTATTATGCGATCAACCAGTGGCAGGTGGCAGCGCGCCAGCCGGAGGGTCTCGCAGCGATCGTTCCTTGGGAAGGCGCGTTCGATCACTACCGGGACATCTTCTACCACGGAGGCATCCGGAGCACCCAATTTCCCAAGGGATGGTTCGCCCGGCAGGTCGTCGTCAATCAGCACGGCAACGGCGACACACCCTATGTCGACGCGATCACCGGCGAGAAGACCACGGGCAGGCCGCTGCCGCCCCATCTCCTCAAGCTGAACCGCGCTGCACTGGAAGATGTCCACCAGCCCTACGATGCGGCCTACTACGCGCAGCGTACGCCGGAGGCAAGCCGCATCACGGTACCGCTGCTCTCGGTAGGCAATTGGGGCGGCATGGCGCTGCACGGGCGCGGGAATGTCGAGGGATATCTTGCTGCCGCAAGCCGCATGAAGTGGCTGCGCATCCATACGGGAGATCATCACGCTCCCTTCTATACTGAAGAATTGCTGGCGTTGCAGAAGCGGTTTTTCGACCGCTTCCTGAAGGGGGAGAACAACGGCTTCGAGAACGAGCCGCCGATCACGCTGGCGATCCGGCGCCCGGACGGCGTGACGTGGCGCAAGGAAACCGAATGGCCGCTGAAGGGAACGCAGTGGCAGCGTTTCTATCTCGACGCCGACGCCCGCGAGCTGGCGGGCAAGCCGAAGAGCGCACGCGCCGAGATCGCGTATGCCGCACTCAGCGACGGCGTCACATTCCGAACCGCGGCGTTCGCCGAGGACACCGAGTTCACGGGACCGATGAAGCTCAAGCTGTGGGTCAAGTCGTCGACCGCCGACATGGATATCTTCGCGACGCTGCGACTGATCGATCCGGCCGGGCACGACGTGACGTTCGACGGGGCATCGGAGCCTCGCGCACCGGTCGCGCAATGGTGGCTGCGGGTCTCACACCGCGCGCTCGATCCCAAGCGCTCGACCGAGTATCGGCCGTTCCACCCCCACCGTGCCAGCGAGCCCATGACCCCCGGCTCGCTCTACGAGACCGATGTGGAGATCTGGCCCTCGAGCATCGTCGTGCCCAAGAGCTACCACCTTGCCTTGACGGTGCAGGGCAAGGATTGGGAGAACCCCGGTGCGAGCGAGTTCCTGCGCGGCTCCGGACCGTTCCTGCACGGCGATCGCGACCCCGCGCTCTACGGCGGAACCAACACCATCGCCAGCGGCGAAGGGCAGGCTTCCTATCTGTTGCTGCCGCACATTCCCAAGAACCGATGAGGCAAGGGCGGAAGCAGCGATGCTCGCGCCCCTCTCCCCATTGCGCTTCGGGCACGGGGAGAGGGGGATCTCACCCCGCATCCTCGAGGATCATGGCCGCGCCCTTCTCGGCGATCATGGTGGTGGGTGCGTTGGTGTTGCCCGAGGTGATGTGCGGCATGACGGAGGCGTCGGCGACGCGCAGGCCGCTGATGCCGATGAGGCGCAGGCGCTCGTCGACCACCGCCGCCGGATCGCTTGGAAGCCCCATCTTGCAGGTACCGACGGGATGGAAGATGGTGTTGGCGACCCGCGCCGCGGCCGCCAGCAGCGCAGCATCGCTGCCATCCCCGTCGTCGCCGGGCGAGAACTCGCGCGGGCTGTAGGGCTGCATCACCGGCTGGCGCATGATGGCCCGCGTGACGCGCATGGCATTGGCCGCGACACGCCGATCGCGCTCGGTTGCGAGGTAGTTGGGCCGGATCGCCGGCGCCGCCATGGGGTCGGCCGACTTCAAGCGGATGTCACCGCGGCTGGTCGGCCGGCAGTCGTACACGGTGAGTGTGACGCCCGGCCGCTTGTCGAGCGTGGGGGTTGCGGTGTTGCTGCGCGTGTAGGGCACGACGTTGTAGCCGATGTCGGCGCGATCGGCGTCGGGCGAGGAGCGGGTGAAGATGCCCAGTTGCGATGGCGCCATCGTCAGCGGTCCGCGCCGCAGGAAGGCGAACTGGGCCAGCATCAGCACCTTGCCGAGCGGCGAATGGAAGCGCTCGTTGAGCGTGCCGATGCCCTCGACGGTGAAGCGCAGCGGGATCTGCAGATGGTCGTGCAGGTTGCTGCCGACGCCCGCGCGATCCAGCTGCACATCGATGCCATGCGCCTTGACGTGCGCTGCAGGCCCAATGCCCGACAGCATCAGCAGCTGCGGCGAGCCGATCGCGCCCGCAGCCAGGATCACCTCGCGCGCGGCATGCGCCACCTCGCGCATGCCGCGTGTGCGATACTCCACCGCGGTTGCGTGACGCTCCTCGATGCGGATGCGCTCGATGACAACGCTGGTCTCCAGCGTGAGGTTGGGCCGGATCAGCGCCGGGCGCAGGAACGCTTTGGCCGCCTGATAGCGCAATCCCCGCCGCTGATTGACGTGCAGCGGCCCGACACCCTCGTTGTCGCCTCGGTTGAAATCCTCGGTTGCCGGGATGCCGGCCTCGATGGCGGCGCGGCGCACCGCCTCCAGCACCGGCCACGTCACCCTGGGGGGATTGACGCAGTGCTCGCCGCCGGCCCCGTGCAGGGCGTCGGCGCCGCCGAAGTAGTCCTCGTGCGCCTTGAAATAGGGCAGAACGTCGTCCCAGCCCCAGCCGGCCAGCCCGAGCTGGCGCCACTGGTCGAAGTCGGCGGCCTGCCCGCGCATGTAGATCATGGCGTTGATGGCCGAGGAGCCGCCCACCACCTTGCCGCGGGGATAGGGGATGCTGCGCCCGCCCAGCGCCGGCTCGGGCTCGGTGCGATAGCACCAGTCGGAGCGGGGATTGTTGTTGGAGTAGAGGTAGCCGACGGGGATATGGTACCAGATCCAGTCGTCCTGCCCGCCCGCCTCCAGCAGCAGAACGCTGGTGCGCCGGTCGGCCGAGAGGCGGTTGGCGATCAGGCAGCCGGCCGACCCGGCGCCGACGATCACGTAATCGAATGTGCGGGCGTCGCGCATGCGCAGCCTGATCACCTCGAAATGCCCACGCAGGCGCGCCGGCGACGATTATGGTTAATACTGAACACCAGATTGTTTCACGTGAAACAATTCAGCGTTCAGTACTGGTTCCAATGGCGCGAGGAAGCGCCATGCCTTGACGACGCCACTTGGGGCATGAGTACCCACTGGTTATGGGGTCGAAGTAGGGATCACACCTTGTTGCGTGCGGCTGGAGGAGCGCCTTGCGATCCGAGGGCGGTGCGGGCTTGCCCGCCAACGCTTGAGCGAAGCCCACAAGGGGAACGCTGAAGGAAGCCACGGTTCCAGAGTTGCCGACAGTAAACACCATCAGGCCGCCGCTGCTCGTGAGACTGCTGAGGAGTTCAGGCGTGGCTTCAGCCTCGGCGGTACAGCCTGCAGAATGACAAAGCGTGTAATCGAGCTTCAGCCCCTTCAACCTTGCCTCGTCGCTCTTCTCGAGCTTTTCGTTGTTCTGCGTCTTCTCCCACTGAGCCTTCGGGAAGAGCGTGACGCGCATGCCGGGCTGTAGTTCCACACCGAGCGGAACCATGACCATGAAGTGCTGCTTCTCCCGACCCTCGATCTGCCGGAGGGCGGCAGACACCAGCACCTTGCCGCTGTTGCTGTCGCGCTCCTCGTAGTGTGTCAGACAGAATCTTGAGGACCTTCTCTTCTTTGCCTTCCTTGTTTTGGCTCGTCGTCCTTGCGTTCTCACACAGCTTCACCCAGGCGCTTTGCCTCACGCTCTGTGCGAAGGCAGTGGAAGCCGCCAACGCCAGCATCAGCATGAACAGAGCGAAGAAGGTTCGGACCATAGCCTCGTAGCGTCACAGTTTCGAAGGATCGAGCTTGGAGTAGACCTCGCGCCACAGCGCCTCGGTGAACTTGTCGGGGTCACGGCCGATGTCCTTCGACAGGCCCTGCCATTTCACGGTGGCCTTGGCGTAGGCGTCCAGGATGGCGTCCGGGTCGGCGACGCCGAAGCCCTTGGCGACCTTGACATTGCGCTCGCGCTCGCCGGCCTTGTACTTGGCCATCAGCTCGTCGAAGTCCTTGCCCACCGCCACCTTCTGCACGCCCTTGTTGGCGACCGCGTCCTTGTAGGACTCCTCGTTCTTGACGATGAAGTTGCCGATCGAGTGCACCGCCGTGAGCCGCGCCGCCGCGCGCAGGTGCGCAACCTTCTGCTCCGGTGTCAGCTTGTGGAAGGTGTCGCGGCTGATCATGAAGGCGATGACGGGCGAGAGCACGCCCAGCGGATAGTCGACCACATACTTCGCGAAGTCGGCGAAGGCAAAGGTCTTGAGCCACTCCGGCACGCCGTAGACGCAATCGATGCCGCCACGCTGCAACAGGCTGACCGCCTCGGTGAGCGTTGCCGATACCGGCGTTCCGCCAGCCAGATTGACGAGCTCGACCGCAGCGCCCACGGCGCGCACGCGCTTGCCCTTGAACTCCGCCACGGTCTTGATCGGCGCGGTGCACATGAAAACCGACGCGGCACCCGAATAGGGGCTCAACGGAATGGCATTGAGGCTCTTGTACTCCGCCAGGCAGGATGGGCAGTGCAGCAGAAGCGCCTCGCTGCCCGCGCCGGTGGCGGCAACCACGTCGTCACCCGGGATAACCGTGCTGTAGAGCATCGAATTCGACGGCAGCAGATTGGGAACGTAGGTCGGGATGCCGAGGCCCGCCTGCATCAGGCCGTCCTTGACGGCACTGAACGTGGTCTTGCCGTCGGCGATCTGCCCGCCGGGGATCAGCTTCCACTTGATGGCGCCCTTGGTTTCCGTCTCGATCTGCTTGAAGGCGATCGGCAGGGCGCTGCTGTTGAGGTAGTCGCCGGCCGGCACCCAGGACCCGTAGACGAGCTCCTGCGCCTCGGCGCGAGGTGCACACAGGGCCATCAGCCCCACAACAGCAGCCAACAGAGCATAGCGATTGGTCGGCATCTTGGTCGTCTCCCATAAGTGCGTCACCCTGACGAGCGTCAGGTGCGCCACGTTGTTTTGGCCACCGGAGCGTGACACGGCGATTACAGTCTCGTCCAGCTCAGTTCATGGAATTCGGCAGCCACAGCGAGATCTGTGGGAACGCGATCAGCAGAGTCATGATGATCACCTCGCAGGCCAGGAACCAAAAGCAGCCTTTAAAGATAGTCTCGAGCGGAATGGAATCGCCGACCACGTTCTTCACGACATAGACGTTGAAGCCGACCGGCGGCGTCAGCAGGCCGATCTCCACGTACTTGACCACGAGCACGCCGAGCCAAACCAGGTCGAGGTTCAAGGCGGCGAACATCGGCACGAATATCGGCACCGTGATCAGAATGATGCCGAGTGGATCGAGAAACATGCCAAGGATCAGGTAGATGATCGAGGTCGCGATCACGAGCAGAACCGGATTCAACGCCCAGCTGCCGACCATGTCGGTGAACATGGCGGAAATGCCCGCAAGCGCCAGAAGCTTGGTGTACATCACGGCGCCGACGCCGATGAAGAACAGCGTCGCGGTGGTCACCATCGAATCCTGCACGCTGGCGAGGAGATTCGCGATCGTGAGCTTGCGTTGCAGGAAGCCGATCACCGCGGCGAGAAATGCGCCGGCGGCGCCGGCCTCGGTCGGGGTGACGACGCCGCCGTAAAGACCCCCGATGATGCCGACGATCAACGCTATCAACGGCCACACCTCTGCCAAGCTGGCCCAGCGCTCGCGCCGCAACTCTGCCCGGTTCTCAAATTTGATCAACGGCGCAAGCGATGGATTGAATTTGCAGCGGACCACGATCATGATCGCGTAGATCGCGGCCGTCAGCAGGCCGGGCAGAATTCCCGCGATCAAGAGCTTGACGATGGAGACCTCGGCGAAAATCCCGTAGAGCACGAACAGGATGCTCGGCGGAATGAGCGCGGCCAGCGTTCCGGCGCTGGCCACGACGCCGGTCGCTAGTCCCTTGTCGTAGCCGTTCTTTAGCATTTCCGGGATGGCGAGCCGCGCCATCGCGGCGGCGGCGGCCACGCTCGAACCGCACGCGGCGGCAAATCCCGCGCAGGCCATGTTTGTGGCGACCGCAAGCCCACCGGGCATGCCGCCGAACCACGCGCGCGCCGCGCGAAACAAAGCGGAGCTGATGCCGGAATTGTTGGCGATCGAGCCCATCAGCAGGAACATCGGGATCGCCGAAAGATCCCAACTGGCGGCGAAGACGAACGGCGTGTCGCGCAGCACGCTCAGCGCCACATCGAGACTTCGCAACAGCCAGAACCCGACAAAAGCGACGCAACCGATCGCAACACCGATCGGGACGCGCAGCCCGATCAAGATCAAAATGGAAACGAGGGTAATGATCGAGACGGAGAGCGCACTCATATTTCTTCAACCCTTCCGGCTCTCGCGCGGCCTTTCACGTGGTGCCCGATATCCGACGACACGCGGAGAATCAAATACAGAACCATGAGGCCGCCGGATATCGGCAACATCCATCGGCTCGGCCAGATGAGAATGAAACCGCCGGCGGCTTCCCACACTTCACCAGCACGGGTCTGTTGTATGGCGCGGATGAAGGTCTGGTACGTGAACACCGACACCCACAGGATGGTCAACAATTTGATCAGAATTTCGAGCACCGCGAGGAAACGCGGCGAGGCAAACCGCGTGAACATATCGACCGAGATGTGGCCGTCGGTGCGCGAGATATAGGCCCAAGGCAGATAGGCCGTGGCGACCATGTACCAGCCGGCGACGATCTCGGTCGTGCCGGCGAGCGGATGGTTGAACACGGTACGGCCGGTGACGTCGGCCGTGACGTGCATCATCATCAGCACACCGGCGACGATACCGATCCACAACAACAAGTTGATCGGTATCTCCAGCCACTCCAACAGCTTATCTATGAGTCTCATCGTTCCCCCAGTACCCCATTCCCGTTTGCACCAACCTAGCGACTGCCCCCAACCGCTTGCGCTCGATGATTGTGTCGGCCCCGAGGCCGACCTGTGCTACGTCGCCTTGCGTCCCCATAGCTCGCGCGAGGCGATCCGCGCGCCTTCAGCCAGCGACTCCAGCTTCGCCCACATGATCGACGGGTGCACGCGCTTGACGTGCGGCGCCTGGGCAAAGCCGCAGTCGGTGCCGCCCATGACATTGTCGCGGCCGACCAGCTTGGCAACGCGCACCAGCCGCTCGGCCACCAGCTCGGGATGCTCCACGACGTTGGTCGAGTGGCTGATGACGCCGGGGACGAGCTTGCGCCCCTCGGGCAGCTTGGTCGTCTCCCACACGCGCCATTCGTGCTCGTGGCGGGGGTTGCCCATCTCGATGCAGTAGGCTCCGGCCTTCACGCGCAGCACGAGGTCGACGATGTTCTTGAGCGGAATGTCGCTCACGTGGGGCGTGTTGAAGCTGCCCCAGCAGATGTGATAGCGCACCTTCTCCAACGGCAAACCCTTGAGCGCATGATTGAGCGCATCGACGCGCACGGAGGCCCATTTCAGATAGTCGCTGAGATCCTTGCCGGCGAAGGCGAGATCGTACATGTAGGGCAGGAAGGCGTCGTCCACCTGCACATAAAGGCCGGCATCGACGATCGCCGCATACTCCTCGCGCAAGGCCTCCGCGAGCGCGAACAGCGCCTCCTCCTCGCTCTTGTAGTATTCGTTCTTGAACATCGGCACGGCGCTGGCCGGCGCCACTACCGGCAGGAAGCCCTCGACGTCCACGCCCTTGAGCGCCGCCCTGAAGACCTCGATGTCCTTCTTGATGGCCGCTTGGCCCTTGTACTTGATCGGGCCGACCGTCACGACGGTGCCGCGCTTCGGCAGCTTCTGCGTCGGGAAATACTCGGCATAAAACTCGGGAAACAGGCCCCGGTCGCGGCCGCCCCCAACCGGGGCGGCAATGTCACGCTCCTCGATGCCAGCGAGCCGGTCGAGCACGTAGAACGACCAGGAGCGGAATTTGCCGTACTCGCCGTCGCTGACGATGTCGATGCCGGCCTGCTGCTGTCGCTTGACCACGTCGTTGACGCTTTGCTGCAGCAGCGCGTCGAAGGCTTGCCGGTCGACCGCAAGCCCGTTCTCCATCGTCTCGATGTACTGAACGAGCTTCGGTGGGCGAACGAGGCTGCCCACATGGGTCGTGAGAATTCGCTGGGCGCTCGCTGCCATGGCAACCTTCCTCCCGGCAGGCCCTTCAATCGAAACGCAGTACCTAGACCGGGCTGCCTCGCGCGAGGGGAGAGCAAGCACCCCCCGGTGTCTCCCACTCGCGCGCTGCCGGTGCCGATGCTCAGAGCTTGTCGATGTCGATCTTCGAGTAGATCTCGCGCATCAACAATTCGGTATACTTGTCGATGTCGCGGCCAACCTGCTTGGAGAGCGGGCGCCACTTCTCGACCGTCCTCGTATAGTCGTCGATGATCGCCGCCGGATCTGCAACGCCGAACCCTTTGGCCGTGGCAATATTGCGCTCACGATCGACCTTGGCGAAGTCGCCGATGACGGCTTCCCAATCCTTCGGATTGGTTTTGACGATCTGCACTCCCTTTTCCTTGACGATCGACCGCAGGCTTTCCTCGTTGGCCAGGATGAAGTTGCCGATCGCCTGCTTGGCGCTCATCCAGGCCGCATACTTGACGTGGATCTTCTTCTGGTCGGGCGTGAACTTGTTCCAAGCGTCGCGGTTGAGCACCATGCCGAGGGCGGGGCCCGTCACGCCCAGCGGATAATCGGTGACATACTTGACGAAATCGCCGTAGCCGAAGGTCCTGAGCCAGTCGGCGATACCGTGCTGACAGTCGATGCCGCCGCGTTGCAGCAGGCTGACCGCCTCCACCAGCGTGGCCGCCACCGCCACGCCGCCGACGGCGCGCATCAGCTCGGCATTGCCGCCAGTTGCGCGCACGCGCTTGCCCTTGAAATCGGCGGGCGATTTTATCGGGGTCGTGCAGGCCAAGAGATATGCCGAGCTCGTCCAGCCGCCGAGCACGACCATGTTCTGCTTCTTGAACTCCTCGAGGCACGACGGGCAGCGCTGGTAGAACACCTCCATTGCCGCGCCGGTCGCCGCCACCACGTCGTCGTGGCCCAGTATCACGGTCGCGTAGATCGCGTAGGTCGAGGGCGCCACGTTGGGTGCGTAGGTGACGATGCCGAGACCGCCCTGCATCAGGTTGTCCTTGACCGCACTGAACGTGCCTTTGCCGTCTGCGAGCGCACCGCCGGCAACCAGCTTCCATTTGATGGCGCCGTTGGTCTCCTGCTCGATCTTCTTGAACATCTCCGGCATCACGTGCACGTTCTGGTACTCGCGCGGCGGCGTCCAGTTGCCGTAGACGAGTTCTTGCTGGGCCGATACCGGCTGGCTGGCAAATGCCGCCCCCAGCAGGGCAAGCCCTGCAAACTTCGCGATGCGATGAATTGACATCGAAGCTCTCCTCCCTTGGGTGATCCTGGCGTGGGTCGCCACCGCATCCGTCACCGGCTGCGTTACGATCGCCACTGAACCGTCGCGCTTGACTTTCGCTCCCGACTTGAGCCGCACACTACCAGTCCACCGCGCATGCCCACAACTTCGCAAATAGTCTGTAGCGCTGGTTTTTTTGCTTTTCGTGGGAAGCGACCCATGCCGGTCAGTCCCGCTACCGGCTGGCATACCGGCAGTTGGTAACGCGATGCCATCGGCGCCGAGCCTGCATCAACCGCAATGCCGCAGCGCAATGGCTCATGCGCTGCGGGGATGCTAGAAACCGGAGCGCTGGCATTTGCCGTCCGCAGGCAGCGTAGCGGGCCAGGAACGCTTTCCCACATTGCGTCGCTCACAGGTCATCGTGATTGCTCCCAAAGTCGACGTGTTGATGCCGGCCTACAATGCGGCGGCCACCGTGCGGGCCGCCATTGAAAGCATCCTGGCGCAGACCTTGAAGGATATTCGCATCGTTGTGGTCGACGACGGCTCGACGGACGAAACGCCCGCGATCCTCACCGAGCTCGCGGCACGTGACCCACGTCTGCTCGTCGTCAGCAAACGCAACAGCGGAATCGTCGATGCCTTGAATCTTGGACTGGCGCACTGTCACGCCGACTACGTCGCGCGCTTCGATGCTGACGATGTTGCCTTCCCTGCCCGCTTGGCCTGTCAGCTTCACTATCTTGAGATGCATCCTCGCTGTGTTGCTGTAGGCAACGCCGTTGAGCACATCGACGAATTTGCAAGCCCAATTGGGGGCCTGCCACACCCTGGCCAGCCGTCGTTGGCCGATCCGCAGTGGGTGCCTGCCCGCGAGCCGTATCTCATTCATCCGTTCATGATGGCGCGGCGCGCCAGCTTGGAAGCCGTTGGCCGGTATCGCTACGTCCACAACTCGGAGGACACGGACCTGTATTGGCGTCTGCGCGAGCTGGGCGAGCTTTACAATATCGAGCAGGTGCTCGGACAATACCGGATGCACACGGCAAGCCTGTCCAGCGCGTCCATTGTTGGCGGACGCATCATGGCCGTCGGCTCGCAGCTGGCGGCCATATCAGCCGTTCGGCGCAGGAAGGGCGAACAGGACATCGCATTCGAGCGCAACGCAATAGATGAATACCGCTCTGGAAGCTCGCTTGAAAACATAGTGACGGTTGCATCGAGGCAACTGACCGCCAGCGAGATCCAGTATCTGCGGATTGCAAGTGCGATCAAGCTGCTCGAGCTGGCGCGATATCGCCCCTACGAGCCGGATGAGGCCGATTGCGCATTCACTCGCGCCGCACTGCCGTTCGCAACGACACTGACCCAGCAGAACCGCAAGGAAGTCGATTGGTACGTTACCGTCACCGCCGCACGGCTCATCCGCAAAGGTATGCTGCGCGAAGCCTGGGCGCTCACTCCGCCGCGCGCCTATCCCGTCGCGGCCGCCCGAGTCCTGCTGTCACACTAGGTTTGTGCATTTTTCGGAGAGGCGTCAGCCGTTGGCGTCGGGCGGCTTGATGGCCTCCACTATGATCGACTCCAGCTTCAGAAAGCCAGGCGGCATGCGGCTTTGATGCTCGAGCCCAGCCAATTGCGGATCGTCGCTTTGACCCATCTCGCAGTTCTTGATGTTGGCAAACCCGCACGCGAGCATCAGCTCGCCAAGCGTCTCCTCGTCGTAGATGAACCGGTGGCCCCAATCGCAATAGAAGAAGTTGTTTATGACGAACGCCGCGCGCGGCTTCGGCGCATAGTCGACAAACGAGCTCGCTGCCCAATCGATATACCGCTCTTGCAGGTCGGATTTCTTTTCCGAGTGGAGACCGACAAGAAACGCCAGGCCCGGCGTGACGATCCTGATCTTGCCGGACGGCTTGAGCACGCGAAAGCACTCTTTGAGGATTTGCCTTCCTACCAGATAGTCGAAGTGCTCGATGAGATGCTCGCTGAAAAGATAGTCGAATTGATCATCCTGGAACGGAAACTTCGCAGTCACATCGAGTGCTGCCACACTCGCTACTTTCGGATTGAGGTCGCAATTGAGCCACCCTTCGAGGGCGTTCTCACCGCATCCGATCTGCACCTTGCGAACGGAATGAGCAGCCAGGTACTCGTCGACCAGCTTCGGGCTCCTGTAGAGCTTGTCATAGGCTGCCAATAGACGCGTCTTCAGTCCCAATGCCATCGCCGATCACCAGCCCTGTTTCCCTACTCCAGCAACCCAGCGAACGACGCGTTCATGCCCGGCACCGATGATCTCTCGCCAAATAGTGGAGCCCTGCCACAACAGGCTGGCAGCGCAGTTCGTTCTCAAGACAACATTCGCGGAGAGTTGAACGCTTGAATTGTCCTATCGATCGACACGTCCCATGAGAACCACTCCCTCGCCAACACCTCTATGCCGGAGCGCAATCGCTGTCTGAGTTCGGTATCCGCGAGCAGCCGTTCCATCGCCGCGGCCATTGCCGCCGGATCGAGCGGCGGGCACAACAACACATTCACGCCGTCGAGAAATGGCCCATCGACACACGGGCTTCGAGTCGTAATCGTCGGCAGGCCGTGAACAGCGACGGCGGCAAAGGAACTATTGTTCACGTCGACGCCACCATCGAACGGCAGGATAGCCGCGTCGGCGGCCCGCAGGTACGCCGAGCCCAGATCGCTGTCCCAGGGAAACTCTCCGGTCCAGATGACGCTGTCTTCAACACCCAGGCGCCGTGACAGATCGTGGACGCGCTCGAGCCGCCAGTCGTCCTGAAACCGGTCGCGATAGGCGTCGGGCTCCCCCCCAACGATTGCGAGACGCACGTTGGAGTGGTGCGTACGCACGCGTTGGTAGGCCTCGAGCAGCGTATCGAGGCCCTTGCCGCGATAGAGGCGGCCGAAATAAGCGAATGCAAATTCGCCGTCCGCAAGCGTGAGCGCTCTTCTGCCGCGGGCGCGAGACTCGGGGATGGCAGGGCTCATCACCAGCAGCGATGGCGCTGGAATGAGCGTACTTTTGGCCGGCAGTTGGGGAGAATTGCGCGCAAGGATCTGCAAATGTGCGGGAGACATCACGATGATCCGGTCGCTGTCGCGCAGGAGTGTGCCGTAGCTGTAGTCGACGACTGCCGACCCCGAAACCAGCTCGATGGTCTTGCGGATCAATCGCGTCAGCAGAGAGTGAAACTTCGCCACGCTCCCGACCGGAGCCGTGATTTGGGTCACGACAACTACCTTCGGCAGCCCGCGCTTGAGAACCCTCGGCAAGAACGTCACCATCGGATGCAAATCAAAGGCGCTCCCGACGTAGAACAGGAAAACGATGTCGGGCGAAAATCGCCTGGCGACGCGCACCGCGTGGCGGAGCTCCAACCAGCTCCAGTTGGACATGACGGCATGGACCCGAAAGGGGAGGCTGGCATCGTCGACCGAGCCCTGCCGCGTCAGAACCTCGACCTCGAGACCATGTGCTGCGAGGCCACGGCAGAGGTGGAGGACATGGTCGCTCTCTGCCATGCGAGCGGGCGGAAACGTGCCCGAGATTACCAATACCTTCCTGCCGCCCGCCTCCCTCATCCGACCGCAGCTCGCTGGTTGGACAGTTGCGCTTTCGCCTGCCGCTCGATCCAGGCGTAGGTCTTGGCGAGACCTTCCTCGAGGGAGATTCCGGGCTCCCATCCGAGCACCTGGCGCAGCTTGGTGTTGTCGGAGTTTCTGCCCCGCACGCCCTGCGGTCCCGAGATGTGCTTCTTCACGATCTTGATGCCGGCGGCACTGGAGATGATGTCGGCAAGCTCGTTGATGCTGACCAACCGATCCTGTCCCAGGTTCAGAGGCTCGCCGAAATCCGACCGCATGAGCCTGTAGATGCCCTCCACGCAGTCGTCGACGTAGCAGAACGAGCGTGTCTGCTCGCCATCGCCCCAGATCTCCACGATCGGGTTGTTGGTCAGGCGAGCGACCGCGATCTTCCTGCAAAGCGCAGCGGGGGCTTTCTCTCTGCCGCCATCCCAGGTGCCGAGCGGCCCGAAGATGTTATGGAAGCGAACGGTGCGCGTCTCCATGCCGTATTGGTTGTGGTAGTGGAGGCAGAGCTGCTCGGTCGAGAGTTTCTCCCAGCCGTAGGCATCCTGCGGCTGTGCCGGGTATGCGTCCTCTTCCTTGAG
>CAVRVK010000001.1:0-312153 GCA_963724565.1 uncultured Alphaproteobacteria bacterium | reverse complement strand
CACGAGGCCTCCCTGCTTTGTGCGCACATAGGCTTGGCGCCCGGTTCGCCCGCTGAGCTTGCGGGTCCCCTCTCGAGGCTGCTCGGCACCACCGTGATCGTAACGCTGGGACCGGACGGCGCTGTTGGCGCAAAGGGTGACCAGATCTGGCAAGTCCCGTCCATGCCGGTGAAGGCCGTCGACACAACCGGAGCCGGCGACTGCTTCGTCGGCGTACTGGCGGCAGCCATGGATCGCGGATTGGAGATGCAGCCTGCCATGCGCCGGGCGTGCGTGGCGGCGAGTATGGCGTGTAGGCTGGTCGGTGCCGCGCCGACCTTCCCGACCGGAGCGGCAATCGATTTGATGCTGGATACACCTCAATGACAAAGCGGAAAATCTTGGTCGACTGCGATCCCGGTCACGACGATGCCGTTGCGCTGCTGTTTGCGGCTCGGCATCTCGATCTCGTCGGTGTCACGACCGTGCATGGCAACAACAACCTCGAGAACGCCACGCGCAACGCGCTGGCCGTGCTCGAACTGGGTGGCATCGAGGCGCCGCTGGCACGGTGAGTGAGTTTGCCTTGACAGCTTGCCAGCCCCGCAGCCGATGATTTTGGCCAAGGAGGAGCCTCACGATGACCATCACCATTACCGCCTTTGAACGGTCACCCGATGGCGGCAAGGGACTGGCGCGTGATACGCGCGCTCGCTGGGCGCTGGAAGAAGTGGGCCAACCTTACGAGGTTCGTCTTGTTTCGTTCAGGGCGATGAAGGAACCCGCACACCTGGCGCTGCATCCTTTCGGGCAGACGCCGACCTACGAAGAAGGCGATCTCGCCTTGTTCGAGACGGGCGCGATCGTGTTCCATATCGCCGCGCGTCATGCGGGCCTGTTGCCGGACGATGCGAATGCTCGGGCGCGCGCGATCACCTGGATGTTCGCCGCGCTCAGCACGGTGGAGCCGCCGATCCTCGAACTCCAGAATGCCAGGTTCCTCGAGAGCGACAAGCCCTGGTCTGCGCAGCGCGTGCCTCTTGTCCGGGATCGCATACGTGACCGGCTGGGCCAGCTTTCTCCTCGCCTTGGCGACGCCGACTGGCTCGATGGCGCGTTCAGCGCGGGCGATCTGTTGATGGTGTCGGTGCTGCTCAGGGTGAGACCGTCGGGCCTGCTGGACGAATTTCCGAACCTCGCTGCCTATGTCGCTCGCGGCGAAGCGCGATCCGCCTACAAGCGGGCGTTCGACGCTCAATTGTGCGCAGAAAACAGGCCAGCGGCCGGCTGAATGAGGCCCGGCTCGAAGTTGCCAGCCGAGTTCTTCGTACAGTTTACGGGTCCTGACCCTAGATGGTTGCGAGCCCCCGCAACCACTTTTGTTATAACTCGCTGACCATCCCCATCTAACGGCACTGGCGCCAAACAAATTTTTCGCTTCGCCACCCTTGCGGGGCGGGGCGTCGATAACTTCATTGAATGCGGGAGGGATCATACTGGGATGCTTGGCGCTGTCGACGCGTGCGGAGCGCTAAGCGCAGAGCGCTGGGGAGTCTATGTCTCAGTCTATCTCCGCCTTCGATGGCAACTACGTGCGCCTTGGTCAGGTGGCGGCTCTGCTGGCCCAGGAGCGGCCGCAGTGTGCTTTCGAAGACATAATGGATCTCTTGAAGCGATCTGTGTTCGCCGGCGAGTTCGAGCCACCGTCGTTCGAGGTCGGCGAATCGCGCGAAGATCCCCGCAACTGGCTGCATATGGAGATCGAGGCACCGCGATGCACCCTGCCACCAGAGCAGGCGGCGCTAACAGTTCGCCCAAGCAGCTGTACGGGGTCAATCGCAGCACCATCACGAGCGTGTTGCTCACAACCGACGGGCTGCCGGGCGAGTGGGTCGAGTGGGAGCCCCTGTTGGACGTTACGACTTCCGCCTTACGACGGGGAGAAGGGGTTTGAGGCGCTTGGGCAATTCCGTTCCGAGATTTTCCCAGCGCGGCGAGGGAGTTCGAGCGCTTCCTGATCCCGATAGAGAAACTGGTGCCGTGGTTGGCAAAGCGTGGCTGGACCCTACCGGCCTTTTTGGCGAGGGGCGGACCAAGTGGAAGCCTCGGATGATGTTGGCCTCGGGAGCCGGGCAGCCCTGAGCCGTCGAGGCCCGTCGCACGATCGGGGCCGCCCTCAGAAGCGGGCATGGCCACGGATCTGAACTCGTGCACCCTCGCCGCCGAGCATCCCGATCGCAAGAAGAGGATCCTTGCCGAGGAAGCTTGGAAGCTCGCGAGCAAGGAGTTCGATGAAAGCGAGCTACCGTCGGTGAGCACCATCGAACGGCACATGGTCGATATTCGTGGTGGGTCGGGGTAGGTAATGCCTGCTGCATCGCATCACCGGGGTAGCAGTTGGGATGGTCCTCCAATTCCGAGCCTGTTGCTCGCTGGTAGGACTGGGATGCAGTTGGTCCGTTGGGCAGCTCCTCGCCGAGGTCAATCGGGCGCGGGAATTCGGCTCGCATTGCAGCCTGCACCATTGGACGCGCGGCAATGCGCTTGCGGTGCGTTAATACGTTTGGATATGTGACGTCCACGTCGACGCGGGGTGCCCAGTTTGTGACTGTGAAAAAGTGGGCGTCAGCTATCGTGAAATCGTGGCCGACGACATACTCGTGATCGGCCAGGTGCCCATCCAAGTGTACGAACCGCGCCGCAAGACGACGTCGGAATACCACTTTGGATTCCTCGGAGATACCCTTGTAGAAGAGTGGCCCGAAGGCCCCCTTGTGCATCTCGCTAGAGAAGAAATTCAGCCATGCCTGCAGCTTGGTGCGCTCGATCGTGCCGTTGGGTGGCGCCAATCTCTTGGCCGGTACCTGATCGGCAATGTATTGCACAATGGCAGGCCCTTCCGAGAGCAGGGTGCCGTCACCGAGTACCAGGGCAGGTACGTAGCCCAGAGGATTCACCTTCCTGTAGTCGCCGCCGCCTTCGATGACTTTCGTGTGCTCGTCGATCTTGATGGCCGTGAACGGCAAGCCGGCTTCCAGAAGCACAATGTGCGGTAACCAGAGACGATGAACCAGAAGCGTAGAACAGCTTCATCGCAATCCTCCACCGGGCCGTGCATGGGTTGCACCGATTAAGGTAGCATGGCGCGCGGAAAAGGGTCGGTTCGGCCCGTTTGCCCCACCTCTGCCTCGCCCTGATCCGGCAGAACCTGGGGGTTCAACGGAAGTGCTGTACTCGCTCAAAGACTTACCGGGTGTGACCCCATCGCGACATCCCTAGTTGCGGAGCAACATTTGTGAGACCGCCCCTGTGTTCCGGTATCTGGTATGTTTGTTATGAGCTCACCTCCGAGTTCAGCTCACCCCCGAGTGAGGTGGTCGATGAGGCGACGAGACTTCATCACATCGCTCGGTGGCGCTGCCGCGGTGGCGTGCTGGTCGCGCGCCGGGCGCGCTCAGCAACGCAGACTGCCGCTGATTGGCTATCTTGACACGAGACACCTCGGGTGGAGCCAGGAGACCCACGGACTGGGTACGGGCGCCGACGCCCTCCGGCAAGGGCTGCGTGAACACGGCTACGTGGAAGGTCAAAACATCGCTATTGAGTACCGCTTCGCAGTCGGGAACTTGGATCTGCTCCCCGGCTTGGCAGCCGAACTCGTTCGGCTCAATGTCGACATTATTTTCGCGGCGACGACACCCTCGGCGCGTGCGGCCCAGCGGGCAACAACCAGCATCCCCATTGTCTCGCCGAATATGGGCGACCCCGTCGCCGATGGTCTCGTTGCCAGTCTCGCTCGCCCCGGCGGAAATGTTACGGGGTCGACATTCCTTGGACCAGAACTGGTTCCGAAGCGTGTGGAATTACTCAAGGAAGCTATCCCAAATGCCAGGCGCGTAGCATTGCTCTGGCATCCCCGCGCTTTCGGCGAGCAAACCATGCGAGATATGCTCGCGCAGGCAGAAGCCGCGGCGCGCAGTCAAGGCTTACAACTCCAACTCCTGGAGGTCCACGGTGCCGGGGATTTCGATCGCGCTTTCGCAACGATCGCTCAGGCCGATGCCCTCCTGATATTCCCGAGCGTGATGCTGTTTGTTGAGCGAGAACGCATTTCCAAACTTGCCGAAAAGCACCGTCTGCCGACGATATCGGTTGCACGGGAGTTCGTGGAACTCGGCGGTCTCATTTCGTATGGGGCGAACATCTTCGACCTGATCCGCCGAGCCACGGGCCATGTCGATCGCATACTCAAGGGCGCCAAACCTGCGGACCTTCCGGTGGAACAGCCGACCAGGTTCGAGCTGGTGATCAACCTCAAGACCGCCAAAGCGCTTGGCATCACAATTCCAGCGACACTGCTCGCACTCGCCGACGAGGTCATCGAATGAACGGTCGAGCCCGTGTGACTGCGAGTTCGCCCAGCAGCTGGTGCGCTGGCTGCGTTGTCCGCGGATATCTCAGCTCGCTGGCGGGTCTAGCTGGGTGGCAAAAACTTCGCGCATCGCTGTTCCACAAGTATGTGGGGCTATTCCTCACCGTCGTCTCCTTAGCGCTGCTCACCAACGGCCTTTCCCAGATCTGGTTCTCCTATCGCGAGCACAAGGCATCTCTCATTCGCATCCAGCGCGAGCAGGCCAGTGCGGCGGCGAACAAGATCAGCCAATTCATTAGGGAGATCGAGAGTCAGATTGGGTGGACGACGCTGTTGCCATGGTCGGAGGGTGCTCTTGAGCAACGCCGGTTCGACGGCCGGCGCCTGTTGCGCCAGGTGCGGGCCATCACTGAGTTTTCCCAACTCGACGCCGCTGGCCGAGAGCAGCTGCAGGTCTCCCGGCTTGCAATGGACGTGGTCGGCAGTCAGATCGATTTCTCGAAGGAGCCCAAATTCCAAGAGGCGGTCGCCCGTAAGGTGTATTACGGGCCAGTCTATTTCCGCCGCGAGTCCGAGCCTTACATGACCTTGTCGCTTGCGGGTAGCCGACGAGACGCTGGCGTTTCCGTTGCTGAGGTCAATCTAAGGTTCATTTGGGACGTGGTCTCGCAGATCAAGGTTGGCGAACGTGGCCGCGCCTACCTCACTCGACGCGCACGGCCGATTGATTGCCCATCCCGATATCAGCCTCGTGCTGCGGAACACTGACCTGTCGCATCTCGCACAGGTCCAGGCGGCGCGAAGCAACGCGTCGGGTCGCGGCGACCGAAGCGGTGCAGGAGGCGACCGATGTCGGTGGCCGCAAGGTGTTGGCCGCCTATGCCCCGGTCACCCCGCTCGGCTGGCTGGTGTTCGCCGAGCTGCCAATCGAAGAGGCCCATGCACCCCTCGTAGCGTCGATGAGGCGCTCAGGTCTGCTGCTGCTCGCCGGTCTTGTACTCGCACTGCTCGCTGGGGTCTTTCTCGCTCGCAAGATGATCGTCCCGATCCGTACGCTGGGAATTCGGCGCCGCGCGCATCGGCAGCGGCGACCTCGGCCAGCGCATCTCTATCAAGACCGGTGACGAGCTCGAGGCACTGGGTGATCAATTCAATAGCATGGCGGCGCAGTTGCAAGAATTATACGCAACACTCGAACGCAAGGTCGAGGAACGCACGCATCAGCTCGAACTTGCCAATCTGGCCAAATCTCGCTTTCTCGCTGCGGCGAGCCACGATCTGCGGCAGCCGCTGCATGCGTTGGGCCTGTTTGTGGCGCAGCTACAAAGCCGCTTGGAACTCGCCGGATCGCGATCGCTTGCTTGAGCGGATCAATGCCTCTGTCGCTGCGATGAATGAACTCTTCAATGCGCTCCTCGATATCTCCAAACTCGATGCCGGGGTGCTTACCCCCAATCTCATCCAATTTTCGGTCGGTGAGCTATTGGACCGAATAGAGACGACTTTCGCGGGTGCGGCGCACGAGAAAGGCCTGTCTCTGCGGGTCGTGCCAAGCAGTGCACGGGTGTGCAGCGACTTCATCCTGTTGGAACGGATTTTGCTGAACCTCGTCTCCAACGCTGTGCGCTACACCGCAAGCGGCGGCGTCATCGTGGGCTGTCGTCACCGAAAGGCAACGCTGCGCATCGAAGTCTGGGATAGTGGTCCCGGAATTGCCGAACAGGAGCGGGGGAACATCTTCGGCGAGTTCTATCAGCTCGATGGGCTCGGAGCGAGAGTCGCCGAGGTGGTCTTGGCCTGGGACTAGCCATTGTTGACCGCCTTTGTGGGCTCCTGGCCCATCCAATCGAATTGAATTCGGTCGTCGGCAAGGGTTCACGCTTTGCGGTGACGGTGCCCCTTGTCGCAGCAAACACACCGTCGCTAGAGCCGACGATGGTGCCGCAAGCTACAACGCTTGGTTCGAGTTCTCAGCTTATCGTGGTGATCGATGACGACCCACTAGCACTGGACGGAATGGGTAGCCTGCTCCGAAGTTGGGGTTATGCCGTCGTGACCGCTGCCTCAGATTGCGCGGCCCTGGCAGCGCTGGCCCCTAAGTGGCAAGACTCCGGATCTGATCATTGCCGACTATCGTCTCGCCGAAGGCAGAACGGGCATCGAGGCAATTGAGGCACTGCGGAGCAGCTTTCGGGTGTCCATACCAGCCTTTCTCATAAGCGGGGATACGGCTCCGGATCGTCTGCGTCAGGTTCGCGCGCTCGGTTACCATCTGATGCACAAGCCCGTAAGCCCGATGGCGCTGCGAGCCACCCTAGCGCAGTTCTTGAAAGCCAATCAGATTGCAGCCGTAGCGTGAGGCCGCCAGAGCGCCTAGGCTTTCATTGCCGGCAGCTTCCATCCTAGCTGGTTGACAACAACAATGGCTTCCGCGCGGCTTGTGACCCTCAACGCCCTGAGAATGGCGGTAACGTGGTTCTTCACCGTTGGCTCGGCCAAGTCGAGCGCGCGGCCTATCGCTTTGTTGCTTTTCCCGCGCAGCATCAGGGCCGAGGACTTCCATCTGCCTCTCGGTCAATCCCAGATCGCCCGGCGATAGAGGCCGACCATCACAGATAGATCGCTGCATCTGCTTGGCAGGCGTTTCCTCGCGACGCAAAATTTCCGGCGGCACATAAATCCCCCCGGCGAAGACAAGGTGCAGGGCGCTGACCATCACCGCGCGCTGCGCCGACTTGGGAATGAATCCAACGGCACCGAGATCGAGCGCCCGTGTGACGCTGTTGCGGTCTTGCAGCGCGGACAGCACCACGATTGGAAGGCTGGGATACCGATCGCGCAGCTCTTTGAGCATCGCAAACCCGTCGGCATCCGGCAGGCCCAGGTCGAGCAGAACGAGCTCCAGGTCGGTGCTCTCGGCCACGAGCTGCATCGCCTGACGGCAGTCGGAAGCCTGCAAGACGATCGCATCAGGTCTCAGCTCATTGAGCACGCCGCACAACGCGTCGCGAATGAGCACGTGATCGTCGACCACAAGAATTTGCATTCGAGCGATCCCGCCTGCCGCCGGAGCGGCGAGCATACTTCAGTCCCGGGACTAAAGTACCACCTTAGCGAATTCCCGGTGTAACCAGGAAAATCATTGTCGGCAAAGAGTTATCGCAGCGCGCGGTTCTGTCCGAGACTTCGGTAGCGTGCGCAAGGCTGATTCCCAGCGACGCCGCGTAAGCACCAAGCTGGTCTCGTTATGACAACCGCCCGATCTCGTTGGCTCGGCGGCGACAACGGAGCTTCGGATGTCTATTCGAAACCTTGCCTGGTTTGCCTCTCTAGGCGTCGTTTGTGCTTTTGGCGCGATGCAAGGGCAAGCACAATCGGAGGTGTGCGGCGGCGACTACGTCTGCATGGCCGACGGCTCCGAGACTGAAGCCGCACGGCTAGACCGATCATCAGCGATCAACCTCGCCTCGCAGGAACGATGCCTGGAAGCGCCCGTTGATGTCACCGCGGCCTCACCGGACGAACGCCGGCTAGTGTGCTCCGCGGCAAATCACGCGTTGGAACTGCTTGGCCGCTGCAACATCCCTCTCCGAAGACCCCTTCATCTTCAAGTCATGAACCAGGTCCGGAGTTCCCTTTGGTGGCGCGATCTTCGGGCTTTACGACACCAAGCAAGCGCGAGTTCTTGTGACGCACGAGGCGAACATTCCTTCGTTGGTCAAGGACACTCCCTATGCAGAGTTCCCGCAGCGTGACTTCTACAAGAGCGTCATCGTCCATGAGGTCGTTCACGGCGTCATGCTTCAGAACTCTAGGCAACAGCCAACGAGCCACGCCGCCTACGAATACCCGGCGTACGCCCTCCAATTGAATCCCTTCCTTCAAGCGTGCGCGACAAATTCTTGCAGTCCTTTGACAAAGAAGCGATCGGAGCTGACACCATATTCAATGACTATGTTCTGCACGCAGACCCATACTTTTTTGCAGCAAACGCCTATCAGCATCTCAAGGCCTCTCCCAACGGGTGCGCTCGTCTCCATGCGCTGTTGCAAGGCGAGGTCCAATTCATTGCGGCGCTGCCATAGATATTCAGTGAATGCCGCGAGGAACAGCTCGTGATGACGTGAGAACGAAACACCGACGAGGAGATCGCCGTCTACGGCGACGACTTCCATGCGGACAATAGAGGCAGATTGAGGAGAAGCAGCATGTCTTCCAATCGTTCGCTCAGACGCCGGCCGGTATCGAACAGGGTCCGCTTCCCGCCATACTCGATGTATGCGGAAAACCCCCAGTCGATCTTCATCTTCGAACTCTTGCCGAACGCGTCGTAAAGGATGGTGATCTGGGCCTTTCCCTTTTCGGTTTGGGCGCTCGCTGGGCCGTGTAGCGCCGTGGTCCCGACTGCAATCACTGCGCCCAGGAATAGCCCGCGCGCCAAGCGACGACAATCGCGTCGGCTTATCCGGGGGCTCACGCGCAGTTCGCGCGGCAGGAAATGCATCCGTACCAGTCGTCGGATATGACCGAGGCGGAATTCCTGACCGGCAAGAAAGGAACTCCCGTCATGCTTGCGGGCCATCTGCGCATGCCGAGGATGATGGGCAAACAGCCAGTGGTGGTGCTCCTGCACGGCGCGGCCGGCGTCGGCCCTGCCAAACACATCGTTGGCGCATGGGCCGACGTCCTCAACGAGGCGGGAATCGGCGTCTTTATCGCCGACAGCTGGTCCGGCCGCGGGCTGACGCAAATCTCGACGGACATCACTCGTGTCAGCGAGATGTCGCGCATGAACGATGTCCTCGGCGCGCTCGTGCTTCTTCAGAAGCATCCGCTTGTTGATCCGGCGAAGATCGCCGTGCTGGGCTCTTCTCACGGCGGCCCTGCGGCGCTGTTCTTGGCGCTCAAGCAATTCGAGAAGTACTACAAGTCCGACGTGCGGTTTGCTGCGCACATCTCGGTCTCCGGTGCGTGCAACACCACGTACCGTGGGAACGAGGACTTTGTGAAGCCAGTGCTGATGCTTCACGGCTCCGCCGATGACTGGGTGCCCGCGGCTCCGTGCCGGGAGTATGCTGATCGTCTTGCGAAAGCGGGCAAGAACGTCCGGTACATCGAATATCCGGACGCGCATCATGCCTTCGAACTCGCCGATGTTCTCGAAGGCCATTACAATTCCGCAGGGCATGACCACGCGCGGGTGCACGCTCGCGGAGAGCGATAGTGGAGCGATCCTCAACACCGCGGGACAACCGTTTGGTGGGAGCGACCCGTGCATTCAAAGAGGCGCAACGGTGCACTACCACGAAGCGGCCGCCAAAAAAGCGCACGCCGACGTTCTCGCCTTCTTGAAGGACGTGTTCGAGCAGAAGTAAAAAAGCAAAGCCCCGCTCGCTTGCGGGCGGGGCTCTAGGCGGTAGACGTTGCTTGCCGGCTCGGCCACTATTTTCGCGGATCGGTGATGTGTTTGATTTCCCTTACGTTCTGTGCACGCACGTTACCGCGCGCGCTTTGGGAAGGGTTCTTACATGAAGCGGCGAGACTTCATCACATCGCTAGGTGGCGCTGCCGCGGTGGCGTGCTGGTCGCGCCCCGGACGCGCCCAGCAACGCGTGCCGCTGATTGGCTACCTTGGCACGGGACCACTGGGTGGACCCCCCCTGCAGACCCCCGAGAACTAGGCCCGGGCGTCGACGCCCTCCGGCAAGGGCTGCGTGAACACGGCTACGTGGAAGGCCAAAACATCGCCATGGAGTACCGCTTCGCAGTCGGGAATTTGGACCTGCTCCCCGGCTTGGCAGCCGAACTCGTTCGGCTCAATGTCGACATTATTTTCGCGGTGTCGACACCACCGGCGCGTGCTGCCCAGCGGGCAACATCCAGCATCCCTATCGTAGCGCCGAATATGGGCGATCCCGTCGCCGATGGTCTCATTGCCAGTCTAGCTCGCCCTGGTGGAAATGTTACGGGGTCGACATTCCTTGGACCAGAACTGGTTCCCAAGCGTATGGAATTGCTCAAGCAAGCTCTCCCAAATGCCTCGCGCGTAGCATTGTTCTGGGATCCCCGCGCTTTCGCCGAGCAAACTATGCGAGATATGCTCGCGCAGGCAGAAACCGCGGCGCACAGTCAAGGCTTGCAACTCCAACTTCTGGAGGTGCAAAGGGCCGGGGATTTCGATCGCGCTTTCGTCGCGATCGCTCAGGCCGATGCCCTCGTGATATTCCCGAGCGTGATGTTTTTTATTGAGCGAGAACGCATTTCCAGGCTGGCGGAACAGCACGGTCTGCCGACGATTTCCGTTGCAAGGGAGTACGTGGAAATCGGCGGTCTGATTTCGTATGGGCCGAACATCTTCTACCTGATCCGCCGAGCCGCGGGCTATGTCGATCGCATACTGAAGGGCGCCAAACCCGCGAACCTTCCGGTGGAACAGCCGACCAGGTTTGAGCTGGTGATCAACCTCAAGACCGCCAAAGCGCTTGGCATCACAATCCCAGCGACGCTGCTCGCCCTTGCCGACGAGGTGATCGAATGATGATGCTGTTTGCTGCTCCGCGAAGATCGTACTTTGAGGATTTGCAAGATTTCACTTGTGGAGGGAGCCCATGATCAGGCTTGCTGCTGCTGCGACCGCCATTCTTGCATTGATGGTTGGGTCCGTGAGCGCTCAGATCGCCGAGCTTTCCCGCTTGTTCCCCGACGAAAGCTTCTCGCTCGGCTGCGTCGCAGCCGGGGCGCGAGCCGCGAACTTCGTTGCCTGTCTGCTGGCGGCATTCGCCGCGCTTCTCGGGATCATCCTGGTTCGCAGCATTGCCTAGTGCGACGGCCGCCGGCGTTCGCAGGTCATTCGCGCAAGAGGTGTGCGGGGCGCAGGAGCGCCATCCATGTCTGCCTACAGGGAGGAAGTCAAATGCAACGCATATCGACACGCGCATACGCCCTCGCTGTGGGGCTCATCGTCGTAGCCTTCGCTGCCATTCACTTAGCGCTCCAAGCATCAGGCCAAACCGGTCCTGGCTGGGTCGCGCTGTTCGACGGCAAGACCATCGGCAGCGAGTGGGATCGCGTCGGTGAGACCAACTGGCGGGTCGAGGACGGCGCGATCGTCGCCGACAAACGAACGAGCCAGACCCCCGCGCATCTGGTCACCAAGACCAAATACAAGGACTTCCAGGTCTACGTCGAGTTCTGGGCGAGCGACGACGCCAACAGCGGCATCTTCCTGCGCTGCCAGGATCCCACGAAGATCACCGACCGGTCCTGCTATGAGGTGAACATTTTCGACCAGCGCAAGGACCCGACCTACGGCACCGGCGGGATCGTCCATTTCGTCGAGGTGAACCCGATGCCCAAGGCCGGCGGCAAATGGAACACCTACGAAATCACCGCCAAGGGACGGCAGATCACCGTGGTCCTCAACGGCAAGAAGACCGCCGAGCTCCACAACGGCCTGTTCGCCGAAGGGCCGTTCACGCTGCAACACGGCGCGGGCGTGATCAAGTTCCGCAAGGTCGCGGTCAAGCCGCTGTAGCACGACAAGCGGAAAGGCCGGCCTAAGAAGCTGGCACGCTGGACCCCGCCATGTATGCGTTCTCGGACACTTACAAGGTTGAGGGCGCGACAACCGTTTCGACCATCTCCGGCTCATGGAACCAGCTGTGGACCGGGCAAACTCAGATGCGCCCAATCGAAATACGGGGAAAACACTGACGATCACGAGTGCGCTCAAAACCCCGGACGGCAAGGAAAGTGTCATCACGACGAGGTTGGAGCGCGTTGAGTAGCGGGCCGGATGCCCTGCGCGCAACCGGGGCGAGACAGGTTCCGTTCGACAAGCTGCAGTCGCCACTAGGGACGGAGGAACTCCACGCGATGCCTGCTTTCACTAGAACCGAAGTTATGGAAATGCGTGGGAGCATCGTGCGGTGGGACGGGAAGCACGGCGTAATCCGCACGGACGACGGGATTGAGGTGAGCCTTTTCCCGGTGCACTTGGTCGCCAGTGGCTATGTAGGCCGGATCAAGGTCGGTGACCGCCTTCATTTTCGGTGCGAGGTAATTAGCACGCGGGAGTATTGCCTCGAACGGATAAGGGCCGTAGCAGTGGGCTAGGCCATTGAGATGGGTCGCAGTGCTTCGTCAGGTCTTGGCACTGGGTCACCGGACGCACACGGATCAGCCTCCGGAGCAAATCGGGTGGAGACCTGCCGGGTTCCACCTCCGTTCCTCGACTTGCAGGTTTCGGATGTGCTTGCTCCGTCGAGGAGGCTGGCCTGCGACGCGTAATCCTGACCCCGACTGTAAATCGGCGTTCAATCGTGCTGACTATGGACCGCTCTTGCGGGGCTACCAATGTCATCGGCGAAACCCATTTCGCGAAATGGTTCTCGTATTATGCCTTCGCGGCTCGTGCTTGGCTGAAGCCGAGGTTCAGCAAGCTGGAGACTGCGCATGCCCGAGGTTGGTCGACCCATCTCGTTGCGCCTGGCGCCGCGTCATATCGAGGCGCTCAAGGCACGAGCTCACACAGTGTCAGGCACCCTCACGGGCGTTGCGCGTGAGCTGATCCTGACCGGGCTTGCCGGCGGCGATAACAAGGCCCTGGGCGAGCGGCTGATGCAGATCGAGCGCCGCCTTGCTGTGCTTGAAGGCTTGGCGCGCGACGCAAGCGATACGGTCCGGCACATCGACTCTGTCACGGGCGAGCTGCGCGCCAAGTTCGATGCTCTGCTGAACGAGCTGTCCTCTGCCGAGGGGGCGGCGTGAGGTGCGCGAGCTGGGCTTCGAGCTGGCGCAAGACGCGGTGAGAGCACAGGTCCGTCCGACGACGCGCTCCGCGGTCATAGCAGCATCGGAAATCCGGCTGGCAACATTCGCCAGGCGCGATGCGCCCACTGCGCGCGCTGCGAGCAAAATGAACGGCGCATTGCAGGAGATGAATCAGCCTGCCGGCATGCCGGGACTCGCCGTCGATCTCCGCCAGCGCGAGCGGGACTTCAGCCGTGGCTGATCGGCTGAGATGCCAAGCAAGCGGCGCTTACAGGCAGCGTATTCGGATCGGGAGCATTGTAACGCCATGGCCTGTCACGAGTTTCGGAGCCGCGATCTGGCGAGCTGTAAACGCGCTGTAAACGGCTTTGTCGTGGGTTTTCTCGTGCTCGACCAAGGAGTTGGTCGACGCTGGCGCCGCAGGCGTACGCACCAGGGGTGCATAGGGTGTGAAGAGATACACGACCAGCGCCGCGGGCCACGCTCTCCGGGAGTTCGACCGCAGCGATGAGCCGGACCGATCAACAGGGCGCGGACGTGCTATCTCTTGTTCGGCCGGGGATCGCATCTTCCGTCCCGGCCGTGCAGTGTTCGATCGCACGGCGCGCAAGGCCGTGTCAAGACCGGCCGTCGCGCCGTCCTCGCCAAGAACGCGACGCTTCCAGGCCGCGGCTTGACCGGCCGAGCACCGTGCTACCATCGCGAGAGGCCGTGCCGATCCTCGGCATGGCGTGGGGTCGATCGCGGTCAGTGGGGAAGCCGCTGGAGATGCCCCGAGCGCTCGCAACGGGTACCGCGGGAGCGGGCGTCACCCGCATGGGCGGAAACCGCGTCAGCGGGTTCCGTCGCGCGGCCGCGCGATAGCACGCGACCCGAGCCCCGCAGGGGCGAGGGGCCCGCCCAACTACGGGAGAAGTACTACAAGTGCAAAGTGATACTGTTCCCTGACGGACTACGCCCCACCCCGCCAAGGCACAAGTAGTGCCACCATTAAGAGACTCATGCACTGCAGCGAGTTCCGCGCACGGGTTGCAATTGTGCATCGTGAGCTAAGGCGGCTGTGGACGGGCGCATAACATGAGGTGCGCGGGTTGGGCGAATCTGGCTCGTTATAGGGTTGGAGGTTTGCCATGGAAAACATTGATGAGACTGACTCGCGGAAGAGACTGCTCCCAGGGCAGTTCACAATGACTGACGCGCTAACGAGGGCGATCGAGGTGGCCGCTGAGGCGTATCGTACGGAGGCGTATCAAGAGGAGTGGCCTGAAGAGGATCGGAAGGCTTTGAACGTGCCAGCGAGGAAAGACCCTAGTAGGCGGCGTTGATGGCTGACGGAGCGTGGCAGAAGCAGTTGTGGGACATGGGGCAGCGCATGGGGATGCAGATCGCTGCGATGCGCGCGGACAAGCGAGAGGCGGGTCTTAAAGTCGCTGAGCGTGAAGTGCGAGAACTGGTGTCAAAGCTCGGTATCGCGTTAGACCTGGATGGGTTCGTAGCCCTTCAGATGCAGGTCATTCGAGAGACGGTCGAGAAGATTGATGCTGGCAGTAGTCCGCAGGGAGGCAACGTGTAGCGGAGGACTTCACAGAGATGTTACCAGCGCGGCACCTTTGGTCGGCTGTCCACCCGATTTGCTCCGTGCGTTGCTCAGCACACGTCCGGAGGCCCAGTGCCATTTGCGGTCATGAGACCCGAGCCTTCAATCTTGCTGGCGGCAGAGTTGCGCTGCTTTCTTGAGTAGTTCCCTTGCCTTTTTGAGATCGGGCACGTCTGACCCCTCGGTGAACCAATCTGCAAGCGGTGCGAGGAGGTCGCGGGCCTCGGGCTGCCGCCCTTCGGCGATGAGGGTGTCCGCCAATGTCGTGGCCGCCCGCAGTTCCCAGAATTTCGCTCGCTGCCGGTGAGCAACCATCAAGGCGCGTTGCAGCGATGCTCTTCCTTGCGGCTTCTTCCCTGATCGCAGCAGTACGTCGCCTCGCAGGCGGTAGAGTTCGGCCAGGAAGCTCCTGTCTTTGGTCATTTCCGCTTCCGCGATGGCCTCCTCGACAAGGGCCAGAGCGACAGCAAGGCGGCCCGCGCTTGCCTGAGCCGAAGCCAGGTGGCCAAGATGCATAGGGCGGCTTGCGCGGCCGGCAGCCTCAGCGTGCGCAGCCATGGCATCCTGCATAATCGCTATGCCGCGCTCGGTGTCTCCACACTGGGCGATGTGGGCCCCTTGGTGAAACCTCGCAAGGTGCTGGAAACTGGCAATCCGATGCTCGGCGCAAAAAGCGACCAGCGCGTCGGCGCGGGCGGCAGCTCCATGCGGGTCGGAACCGTAGGCTCCGTAGATGGCCTCCCAGTATCGGGCAAAGGCTATCGTCGTCGGCTGGCCGACCTCCAGAGCACGGGCGATGGCCTGCGATGCAGCAGCCCTCGCCTGATCCAGATAACCCATGAGCCACAGAGAGCCGGCGAAGAACGCCAGCGCCGTCGCCCGGTCATCATGACCGGGAAACTTCGCGGAGGGCGGTTTGGAGGTGCTGAGATCAAGACATCGCTGCAGGTGGGTGCGCGCTTCGGCAAATCTACCCATCGTCGACAGCGTCATTCCCATGATGCGGTTAGTCCGGGCGATGGCCTGCGCTTCCTGGTGGCGAACGGCAAGGTCCAGACACTGCCGAGCCAGCCGGTACGCCGAAGCGTGCTCCGCGCGTCCCCAGTAGACCGTCCAGAGCCCCAGTTGCGCGACAAGCTGGTGCTCGAGCGGTGTTGCATCGCAGATGAGTTCACGCGCACGCAAGTAGACCCGCAATACCTCTGGCGCTGCAAAGCCCTTGATCGCTCGAATTGCCGGTCCGAGGGGCAGGTGGAACTCCAGTTCCCTGCGATCCCGGTCTGCCGCGCCGGCCGGCAGCCGCCGTACCACTTCGATGCCATTGGCGAAATGCGATGCAGCTTCAGCATAGGCTGAGCGCGCCAGTGCCAGCTCTCCGGCCTTGCGCCAGTATCTTGCAGCCTCCTCGATCAGGCCCGCCTCGGTGTAATGATGCGCCAGCAGTTCCGGTTGCGTGACGATGACCTGCGCACACTCTCCCTGCAACGCATGTGCGATCGCGACATGCAGCTTGCGCCGACGATTCCGGACGAGGCTGGCATACGCGGCGTCCTGAACCAAGGCATGCTTGAAGACGTAACTCGCATCGGGCGGCGCGCCGCGCGGGAACACGATCTCGGCTTCGACAAGCCGCGCCAGGCCTTCCTGCAGATCCCGCTCGGGCAGCTCAGAGACGGCCGCCACCAGCCGATAGGAGAAGTCGCGCCCTATCGCAGCTGCGACCTGTGCGAGTTCCTTGGCGGCTCCCACGTGATCGAGCCGCGCCGCGAGGGCAGCCTCGAGTGTCGAAGGTATCGCGCGCGACGGCAGCGCGAATAGCTCACATCGATCGCCGATTTCGCGTGCCTCGCCGAACTCAAGAACGGACTTGGTCAGCTCCTCGATGAACAGGGGCACCCCGTCACTGCGGGCGAGAATGCTCGCGCACCACATCAGGCGGCAGCGGCTTGTCCTTGCTCACCCGGCTGACCAGAGCATGGCCGTGGTTTTGGTCCAGGCGGTTGAGGAGCAAGCTGGAGACGTGGCTGTGGCTGGCCCAAGGGGGCGCAAATTCCGGGCGTGCCGTTGCGATGAGAAGAACCCGCATGCCCTCGACCGCCTCGACTAGAAGCGAAAGGAACTCGAGCGACGTGGCATCGATCCACTGCAGGTCTTCGAAGAGAAACAGCACCGGACGATCCGCAGCAAGTAGCCTGACCTGATCCAAGAGCAGCTGGAGGGTGCGGTCTTTCAACTGTTGGGGAGTGAGTGTCGGGTCACTGGTGCTGTGGCGAATCGAGAGCTGTGCCGCGAGCAGCGGAACGCTCGCTTTCAGACTTTCACCGGACTGAGCCAACAGCGTCTCGAGCTTGCGGACCTTCGTTTCATCATCGTCCTCCGACCCGATCCGGGCGGTCTGCAGCAATCTTGCGATGATCGGGTGCAGCGAACTCCCGTGGTGGTGCGGCGAGCAATAGTGGAGGAGGGCCTGTGTGCGGTTCATCGCTTATGCTGCTCCTGCAAGGCACGCACGAGCCGCGACTTGCCGATACCGGCCTCACCTGTCACCAGTACGATCCTGCCGCAGACCTGCTTTGGTCTGCTCCCAACGACGCAGGAGAAATTGCAGCTCTTCCTGACGCCCGATCAGTTCGCCATGGCTGCCGCGCAGGGCATCGAAGCGGCTGCCGATGGTGGACTCGCGCAAGAGCCTGCCAAATGGGACCGGCTTCGCGCAACCCTTCACCCTCACACGTCCAAGATCGCGAAATTCGAACAGGCCGCCAAGGAGACGCCTGGTCGAATCCGAGACCAGCACCTCGCCTGGCCCGGCACGATCGAGGACGCATGCCACGAGCGTGGAAATCTCGCCGAACACGGGGACCTCGCCCCCAGCGGCATCGTCCGCTTTGTCTGCAACTACGAGGCCGGTGGCGACAGCCACGCGCGGCCGAAGCGAGCCCGCGGTGCCACCGCTCTTGTCGAGCAACTCGACCGCAGCCAGCGCCGCTCGCACGGCCTGCTCGGCGGCGTCCTCGTGTGCTCTCGGGTAGCCGAAGTAGGCGATGAGGCCACCGGCCACGTTCCGTGCAGTGACGCCGCCGTGCCGGCCAACCACTTCCCTGACGCACGCCGTGAATAGCGATCATGGCCTCGCGCGCGTCTTCGATGTCGGCACCTTCAGAGCGCGATGCGCGACGCAGCGCATCGCAAGCCAAGATCGTTACCTGGCGCCGCTCCGCACCGGGCAATGCCCCTGGCCGCGCTGGGGACGTATCGATGCGCGCGTTTACGGGTGGCGCCTGGCCTGCCTCGCGGCAGTCTTGCGCCGTCATTTCGCGAACGTCCGCGACGAAGCGTAGACCCCTGCGAGGTGCCGTGCGGATCAAGCCCTGAGCTTTGCCGTCATCGCCGATCGCCTCGCGAGCAGCCGCAATTCTGCTTCCGACGGTGGACTCCGAGACGATGCGGCCGTTCCACACCACGGCCAACAGTTCGTCCTTGCTCACGACCCGAGTGCGATTGCGCAGGAGAAACTCCAGCAGGTCGAAGACCTGTGGCTCCATCGGGACCAGCTTGCTTCCTCGCTGCAGTTCGCGCCTGTCAGCATCGAGGCGGCAGTCGGCAAACAGGTAGATCACGTCCCAGGCCTTCGAGGTGCTCGATGAAAAAACAACGAGAACTCGACGCTACCTCAAAGACCGGCAAGCGCGCCAGGGTTAGGTATTAGGTGGCCGCCCAGGTTCTCGCGAGTGTCGGTGGTCTGGCGGGCGGGGCAAAACTCACTTGGGTTCGGGGTCCCATGGGCGGCAGCCAACATTGCGATCTCATGGGCTGGAGAAGCGAAATGACATCCCTGCGGGTGCGTGCGCGCAATCTTACAATTCTAGCAGCAATACGTGCTTCCGCAGTTGTCGGCGTGAATTCCGTCGCAACGGCGGCTTCGCCGGTTGATTACGTCAACCCCAGCACATGGCTCTGCAGACCTGGCCAGAAAGATGCGTGCAGTGTCAATCTGACGGCAACACTAATTCATGCGGACGGGAGACTTGCGCAGGAACCGTGGAACGCATCAAAGGATGCACCGATCGACTGCTTCTACGTGTATCCGACGGTCTCTGAGGACAAGTTGCCGAACTCCGACCTGATGACGCATCCCCTGGAAGAGGATCTTGCAGTCCGACAGCAGTTTGCTCGGTTTGCTAGCAAGTGCCGTCCATTCGCACCAATATACAGGCAGGGAACGATACCGGGGCTGTTGGGCCGAACGGCGCCGCCGGATTTCGATTTGGCGTTCAAGGACGTTCGTGCCGCCTGGAATCATTATTTGACGCATTGGAACGAAGGTCGCGGTGTTGTGCTGATCGGTCACTCCCAAGGCGCCAGAATGTTGAAGCAGCTGCTTCAGCAAGAAATCGACGGTACGCCGCTGCAAGCACGGTTGGTTTCCGCAATTCTGGCCGGAGCCAACATAGCTCTCCCCAGGGCCAGGAAGTTGGCGGTGATTTCAAAGCGGTACGCCCGTGCCGGTCCTCTGACCAAGTTGGTTGCTTCATCTCCTATGTGACGTTTCGAAAATCCTCGCCGCCGCCATCGGACAGTCGCTACGGGCGGAATCCGGGCCCGGGTCTCGTAGTAGCTTGCACCAACCCCGCAAGCCTGTCAGGCGGCGAGGCAACGCTAAAGCCATACTTTGCCAGCAATCACCGTCACATATACTTCTCCACGACAGCGCCACTGCCGAAGCCCTGGCTGCGCCCTTCCGAAGAGGGCATCAAAACACCATTCGTCAGCCTTCCGGATATGGTCGTAGGCCGATGCGTCCAGAACGAACATGGTTCCTACCTTGAGATCAGCGAAAGGCGCGGGCCAACCGATCCACGCCAAGAAGAGATCGAGGGGGAAATCTATTCCAACTACAAGGTTCTGCGCGAGTGGGGACTTCACCTGATCGATATCCACGTCGTGCTCGGCAACTTGATGGAGCTCATTGAGCAGCAAGGGCGCGCATATCTCAAGCGTTGAGGTTCGCCAGAGCAGGGTCGAATATTATTCGACCATGTTCAAGGCAGTTCCGGGTCAGGTTGCCCCCTCCGCCAGCCGCTCAGGCCTCGGGGAATCTAACACCCTTTACGGAGGGACAAACCGATGGCTAGCACGGTCTTGGGGGGCGCAGCCTTGAGCATTGCGGGGCTAAAGGAGGACATCATGCGAAAAATGTGCCTTTTGGCGGCGGCGCTAACCGTCACAATCGCGTCGGCTCATCCAGGGGCTCACGCACAATTCATGCGGCAGGAAATACATACGTTCCAGTCGTCGGAAATGACCGAGGCGGAATTCCTGACCGGCAAGAAAGGAACTCCCGTCATGCTTGCAGGCCAACTGCGCATGCCGAAACTGGTCGGTAAACAGCCAGTGGTGGTACTCCTGCACGGCGCGGGCGGCATCGGCCCTTCCAAACACATCATTGCCGCTTGGGCCGACGTCATCAATGAGGCGGGAATCGGCGTCTTTATCATCGACAGCTGGTCTGGCCGCGGGTTGACCCAAATCTCGACGGACATTACTCGTGTCAGCGAGATGTCGCGCATGAATGATGTCCTCGGCGCACTCGTGCTTCTTGAGAAGCATCCGCTTGTTGATCCGCAGAAGATCGCGGTGCTGGGCTCTTCTCATGGGGGCCCTGCGGCGCTGTTCTTGGCGCTCAAGCAATTCGAGAAGCACTACAAGTCCGAAGTGCGGTTTGCTGCGCACATCTCGGTTTCCGGCGCGTGCAACACCGCGTACCGCGGGAACGAGGACTTTGTGAAGCCAGTGCTGATGCTTCACGGCTCCGCCGATGATTGGGTGCCCGCGGCTCCGTGCCGGGAGTATGCTGATCGTCTTGCGAAAGCGGGCAAGAACGTCCGGTACATCGAGTATGCGGACGCGCACCATGCCTTTTCAACTCGCCGATTTTCTCGAAGGCCACTAAGTTTCCGCAGGGCATGACCGCGCGCGGGTGCACCCTCGCGGAGAGTGACAATGGGGCAGTCGTCAACGCCGCGGGACAACCGTTTGGCGGGAGCGACCCGTGCATTCAGAGAGGAGCAACGGTGCACTACCACGAACAGGCCGCCAAAAAGGCGCACGCCGACGTTCTCGCCTTCTTGAAGGACGTTTTGGAGCAGAAGTGAGAAAAAGCAAAGCCCCGCTCGCTTGCGGGCGGGGCTCTAGGCGGAAGACGTTGCTTGCCGGTTGGGCCACCATTTTTGCGGATCGGTGCTGTTTAATTCCCATCTGAGGTAGAAAACTTCCTGCGCTGGCGCAACCTCTACATGGAAACCGCCGCCCATGACCAAGTGCTGTTTGTGGGGGTCTGCTAGCGCCTCATCGAGCCAGCCAGGTTGCGTGTTCAGGCAGCTCACCAAAAGCATCGAGCTGACGCGGTCGCGGCCAGCCACCGATTGCCACAGCAGCTTTGGGTCACGGGCGGTAAGGCTCGACAGGAGCATATTGCGTCCGGATTGCCACCGATCTCTGCCGATCGCGGGGGGCCCGCGCGGCCGCGAAGATGTTGTTCAAGGTGACCCACCCGTCGTCAAGTTGGATGCGCGAGCCGTCGGGGACGCTCCTGTCTCGACGGCGCTTCATCCTCCTCCAGCTTCGCCACCAGAAGCGCTTGCGTATCCACCGGCACGGCACAGCGTGCGACAATGCGCGGCCACAGGTCGATGGGCGGAGCGCTGACGAGCGCGGGGCTCAGGGTCACGATCTGGAGATCGTCATTCAGGTGCTGTCGCAGGCCGCAGCTGAGCGCTCGGCAGGCCACGCGTGGGTGGCACTCGCGGTAGTGGCAGATGCGCCCGATGTAGCGGTCCGCTTCGTCGGCAAGGAAAATGTCGGCACCCAGGTTGATCGTCTGCGCGGTGCCCTTGAGGCGTCGCCCGAGGCGGGCAAGAGGATCAAGGTCCATGGTGGCGTCGATGGTGACGAGCACATCGGCATCCTTCGGCACGGGCTTGTCGGTCGCCAGCGAGCCGAGCAGGGCGATCCGGCGGACACCTGGCGTCGACCGCGCCGCCCGCACGAAGGCCAGCACAGCGCTGAGCAGGTGACTGCCGCGGGTCGGCCACCGACGGCCGCGGTCCAGGCCTTTGCCTACGCGTGCGGTGCTTCATGAGGAGAGCCCTGATACACGCTGAGATCGGATGAACTTCAGGTCGGCGAGTCCGCTGGCGTCGATGACCTTCCGCCATCAGTTTCGCGAAATGATGGCTTCTTTTACGCCGTCCGTGATCTGCTTACATGCTCTGCGTTCCCAGCAACGCAAGGCATGCGCGCCCCGCACAGCGCGACCAGGCAGCAGTCATGATCCCAGACGAGACGCCTCCCCCTCGGGCAGAAGCCGAGACGCCAAGCGCGGAACTGAAGGCGGCGAAACGATGATGGCGGGATGGGTGCAACCACGATCGATCCGCGGATTCTGGTCATCGCACGCGCCGTCGGCCGGCAGATCGCGCGCGAACAGCTCGGCAAACGGCAGGCAGCCAACGACAACAGGCCCGAAGATGAGTGTTGACTTCGGTCGCGCGGTATCTCGGACGTCGCCCCGATGCGCTATCGTACGGCGAGATCGGACAAGCCTGAGGGGAGCAGCATGACCCGCGTCGCACTCTATGCCCGCTATTCGTCCGATCAGCAGCGAGAGGCCTCGATCGAGGATCAGCTGCGGCTGTGTCGCATCTACGCCGAGAAGCAGGGTTGGGTGGTTGCGGGCACCTATCAGGACCGCGCCGTTTCCGGCGCCTCCCTCATCCGCCCCGGCATTCAGGCGCTGCTTGCCGACGCGCTGCGCGGCCGCTTCGACGTGGTGCTGGCGGAAGCGCTCGATCGCATCAGCCGCGACCAGGAGGATGTGGCCGGCGTCTTCAAGCGCATGGCCTTCGCCGGCGTGAAGATCATCACCCTCTCCGAGGGCGAGATCACGCACCTGCACGTCGGCCTCAAGGGCACCATGAATGCGCTGTTCCTCAAGGACCTCGCCGACAAGACGCGGCGCGGCTTGCGGGGCCGCATCGAGGCCGGCAAGGCCGGCGGCGGCCTCTGCTACGGCTACGACGTGGTGAAGCGCAGCGACGCCGCCGGCGAGCCGATTCGCGGCGAGCGCCGGATCAACGAGGCCGAAGCCGAGATCGTGCGCCGCATCTTTCGCGAGTTCGCGGCCGGCAAGTCGCCGCGCGCGATCGCCGTCGACCTGAACCGCGAAGGCGTGCCCGGTCCGTTCGGCAATGCCTGGGGCGACACCACCATCCGCGGTCACGCCAGCCGCGGCAACGGCATCCTCAACAACGAGCTCTATGTCGGCCGCCTGGTCTGGAACCGGCAGCGCTTCATCAAGGACCCGAGCACGGGCCGGCGCGTCTCGCGCCGCAATCCCGAAGACGGAATGGATCAGGACCGAGGTGCCGGAGCTGCGCATCGTCGATGACGCGCTGTGGCAGGCCGTCAAAGGCGCGCCAAGCCGAGCTGGCCAAGCTATTCGAAGCGACCACCATCGGCGTGCGCGAAGCCCGCGCCAAACGGTTCAACATGGCCCGCCGTCCGGTCTTTCTGCTCTCCGGCCTGCTCACCTGCGGCTGCTGCCAGGGCAAGTACGGGATCATCATGAATGATCGGTACGGCTGCCTCAACCACCATCGGCGGGGCACCTGCGGCAACAACCGCACGATCCGCCGCGCCGTGATCGAGCAGCGGGTGCTCTCCGGCCTGACCGAGCAGGCTGGTGTCGGCGGAGGCCGTCGCCGAGGCCGTGCGCGCCTACCACGAGGAGATGAACCGTCAGAACCACGCGCGACGGGCCCAGATCGATGCCGACCGCCAAGCGCTTCCCAAGATCGAGCGGGCCATCAAGGGCATCATGGCCGCCATCGAGGACGGCATGTACCAGCCGGCGATGAAGGCGCGCATGGCCGAGCTCGAGCGGCAGAAGGCCGAGATCGAGGCGCGTCTGCGCGACGCCCCTGCCCGACCTGCCGGACGTGAACCCCAACGTGGCCGAGATCTATCGGCGCAAGGTGACGCGTCTCGCCGACGCGCTGGCCGACAGCCAGGCGAGCCAGGAGGCCGCCTCGGCCATCCGCTCGCTGATCGGCGATGTGGTGCTGACGCCGGGCGAGCGGCGCGGCGAGGTCAACGCGACGCTACGCGGCGAGCTGCTGGCGATCCTCGATATCGCCAGCGGTGGGAGCACGCCAAGAACTGCCGCGCCCGGAGTTATAACAAACGCGGTCGCAAGCCCCCGCAACCAACGAGACAATTGGGTGACTGTGAGAGTGGTCCGGCGCTTCTAGCGAGCAGATAATGTAACCAGACCAGACTGTGTGCCAGCTGTTGGCCGACACTCCCGCCGCCAGTTGACCCCGGCCAAGGTTCACTGGCTGTCTGGCCAGGCTGCCAGGTGCTTTTCAGGTTCGAAGCCGCTGCTCTGCTTGCCGTTGCGGCAGGCCGCTTAGGCGGCTATCTGCTCCCCTTGAGGGAGAAGGTTGTCCAGCGTGATGAGGCTGATCAGGCGCCCCTCGAGAACAATCACCCCCCGGACAAACGTCTTTGCCATATCGGACGCGACGTCCGGAGTAGGCTGGATGTTGTCCTGCGTTATGGTCACGATATCGGATACGCCGTCGACCAGGAGACCGACAACTTGACGGTGGACCTGGGTAACCATGATGGCGTGCCGAGCCGTAGGTTCGGCCGGTTTGAACCCCAGGCGCGCGGCAAGGTCGACGATCGGCAGGACTGTCCCGCGCAAGTTTATCACTCCGCGTACGAAACTCGGAGCCTTGGGCACCGGCGTTGCCGGAGTCCACCCCCGGATTTCGCGGACGGACATTACGTCGACGCAGAACTCCTGCCCACCCACGCGGAATGTAATCAGCTCCTGCGGCGTGGTTCCGGTCGAGCGTGCAACTTCAGTCATTCCGTCCCATCTCCTGCTGGCAGCTCACGCCCACGCGCGCCCGGGGGCTGCTCGTGGAGCGCGTGCGGTTCTCCTAAAACTCTTTCCAGTCCTCGCTGCGCCGAGCGCCCGTCTCCGCGCTTTCGCTGCACCGTTGGTCGAGGCCGGCCTGCGCCAGCTGTCCGCGTCGTTTGGCCGGCTTCGGCGTCGCGCGACACTTTGCACTTCCCGACGCACGGGCGCGACTGCGTCGCGTCACTCGCCGACATGAAATTTGCTGATGAGGTTGCCGAGCTGGTTGCTCTCCTGGGCCAGCGACCGGCTCGCCGCCGTTGCCTCTTCCGCCATGGCGGCGTTCTGCTGGGTCACCTGATCCATCTGGTTGACGGCGGTGTTGACCTGCTGCAGACCCGTCGCCTGCTCCTGGGCGCTGGCGGCGATCTCGCGAGACCGATGTGTTGATCTCGGCGACCTGCGCCGACGATCGCTCCAGCGCCTTGCCGGTATCGGCCACCAGGCTGACGCCCTGGCCGACCTGGGTGGTCGAGGCGGAGATCAGACCCTTGATCTCCTTGGCGGCCTCGGCCGAGCGCTGGGCCAGCGCGCGCACCTCCGAGGCGACCACCGCGAAGCCGCGGCCGGCATCGCCGGCGCGTGCCGCCTCGACGCCGGCGTTCAGCGCCAGCAGGTTGGTCTGGAAGGCGATCTCGTCGATCACGCCGATGATCTGGCTGATCTGCTGCGACGACTTCTCGATGCCGCCCATGGCCTCCACGGCCTTGCGCACGACCTCGCCGCTCTTCTCGGCGTCGGCCTTGGCGGTCGCCACGACCTCGCGGGCGTGCATCGGCACCTTCGGCCGTCTTGCTTGACGGTGGCCGTGATCTCGTCGAGCGCCGCGGCCGTCTCCTCCAGGCTGGAGGCCTGCTGCTCGGTGCGCCGCGACAGATCGTCGGCGGCGGTCGAGATCTCCTGTGTGCCCGAGCTGATGCGCCTGCGTGCTGGCCTGCACGCTCTGCAGAGCCTTCTCGAGCTGCTCGATCGCGGCGTTGAAATCGGTCTGCAACTGGCGATAGGCCTCGGGCATATCGTCGGTCATGCGGATAGGTGAGGTCCTTGGCCGCCAGCTTGGACACGCCCGCGCCGATCGAATTGGCGACCAGCGCCCGCTCCTTCGTTTGCGCTTCCGCCTCACCTTTGATGCGCGCTTCCTCCGCCGCGTCCATGTAGACGGAGATGGCGAAGTCCATGTCGAGCAGGACCGCCTTGACCAGCGCAGCGAGCGCCTCTCCGGCCTCGGTCGCCCCATCCTTGCTTCCACGGCCCATGAGCCCCTTGGGCCAAGTGTGGGACACGATGGCCTTGATCAGGTGATCGAGAATGACTGCGTAGCCGCCGATGTACCAGCGCGGCTCCAGGCCGATGCGCGCATGCGTGAGACCGATGGTGCGGACCTTGGAGACGTAGCGATCGTCGAAGTTGCCGGAGCTGATGGACGACCAGTGATCGGCCTGTGCGCCCTTGGCCCGCGTCATGTGGGATTCGTTCTCGAAGAAGTGCCGCACCTCAGGGGTTGCGCGCAGCTGGCCGTAGAACTTGTCGAGGCCAGTGGGCAACTCGCGGTCGATGAGCGACTTGAGGGCACGGATGCGCTCGCAGCTCTTGGCATCGAGTTGCATGAACTCCATGCGATTGGCGAGCTGTGAGCCGGCGGCGGAGGCGGTTTTGGTCATTGCTGCAGGATCCTGGCTGAGATTGAGGGACTTAAGGGCCTCGCGGCTCCGGAGAGCCTGGTCCTGACGCGGGTGCGCAACGCGAGAAGCGTGATATACGGTCTCAAAATTTGGTTAACGCAATCTTGACACAGGCGCATACAAGCCGGCGCTTGCGCGGCGCTTGCGGCGCGATAGGGACCGGGGTCGGATGATGCGTGCGGCCTAAGTCGACCGTGGCTCAGCCCGCAAGCCTGGCGTCGAACAGCTCGCAGTCCTCGACCGGCACGGAAAGCGCGGCGGGGCCCGGATCGGCTGCAGAGGCCAACCGCAGCGCCAGCTCCGACAGCTTCACGGACTGGGAGGCAGACTTCACGTCGAGCGACCAGTGCGGCGGCGTGCTTGCAGCCAGGGCTTCCAGGAAGTCGGCTATCGCATCGATCGATTGGCAGAGGTAGTCGAGGCGCTGCAACTCGGTCAGCGAGGCTACGTCATTTGCCTTCTGACGCAGCAGCATCTGGCCGACAAGGTGCTGGACCCCATCGGTAACCAATGCAAGCTTGCGCAACTCGTTGCTGGTGCGGTCCAGTGTGCCGGCGACCGGGACCGTTTCGCCAGCCCGAAGCTGGCGGATTTCCGCTTGCATACGCACACCCCACTCACACGCAAACTCAGAACAGCTCGACCTCGCCGGCACTGGCGGGCGGGAGCACCTTAGCCGGGGTCGGGTTAACAAAAGCCCTATCGAGCGGCAGCATGAATTGCCGCGCCCGCCCAGACACGGGCCAGAACTGGATGCGACGGCCCTGCTCCCCTCCGAGACTGCCGCCCACCAGCCTGATGCCCTCGTGCTTGAGAAAATCTTCGGCAAAACTGGCATTGAGCTTGCCGATGTCCGAAAGCCGCTCCATCATCTTGGCGCCGCCGAACAGCTTCGCCTCCAGGCGATCGCGCCGCGCGCCCATCTTCATCAGCCCGTTGACGAGCAGCTCCATGAGGTGCACGCCATAGCGCTCGCACCTCCGTCGATCTTGCGCCGTTCTCGTTCCCGGGCAGCAGGAAATGGTTCATGCCGCCGACCCCGGCGACTGGATCGCGGATACAAGCGGCGACGCAGGAGCCCAGGATGGTGGTGAACACCACGCTCGGATCGTCGCTGACGCTGATACTCGCCCTGGACGACGTTAATGCGCCGCTCGTCCAACTCGCCCTTCGCCGTCATGGCACTACAGCTTTCCGACTACCGCCTCGATCGAGGCCTTGAGCGCGGCGACGGTGAACGGCTTTGCCAGGTAGTTGTTGAGGCCGAACTGGCGCGCCTGGTCGATGATCGCCTTGTCGCTCTTGCCAGTGACCAGGATGAAGCCGACCTTGCTCGTCGGCGTGATGCTGGCGCAGCCCCTTGAGCAGACCGATGCCGTCGAGGTTCGGCATGTTGAGATCCGAGATCACCAGATGGCACGGGGCTGCCTTCATTGCGCTTGAGGGCCTGGGCCCCGTCCTTGGCGATGGCGATATCTGCTTCAGTCCGATGGTCTGCAGCGCGTCGATGACGAGCACGCGACTGACCGACGTGTCGTCGACCACCAGGATCTTGAGTTGATCTTTGAGCGACATTGACAACTCTCCTTTCAGGCCTTGCACGACGTGGCCGCAAGGATCTCGGCCCCGATCTTGTTCAGCGGCACCTGCTTTTCGACCGCTCCCATCTCGAAGGCCACCTTGGGCATGCCGTAGACGACGCAGCTCGACTCGTTCTGGCCGATCGTCTGTGCGCCGGCGCGGCGCATGGCCAGCAGACCGGCGGCGCCGTCGCGGCCCATGCCGGTCAGGATCACCCCGACGGCATTGCCGCGGCAGATCTTTGCCACGGACGTTGAACAACACGTCCACCGAGGGGCGATGGCCGTTGACGAGATCGCCCTCGCGCAGACGGCAGCGCAGCATCGACGCACCCGTCACCTCGAGGTGGGCCGGCCCGCCCGGCGCCAGGTACACCTGCCCCGGCACGATCGGCGCGCCATCGACGGCCTCGGCCGACCTGTGCGGCGCGCACGCCGGTCGAGCCGCTGGGCGAAGATCGGGTGAAGGGCGACGGCATGTGCAGGGTGATCACGGTCGGCGGGCAATTGCGCGGAAACTGCGAGAGGATCGCGATCAGAGCCTCGACTCCGCCGGTCGAGGCGCCGATGGCCACGAGCTGACCGTCGGGCTCTGTAGTCCGGCTGCGAGTCGGCCTGGCGTGAGCGGGAGCCACATTGCTGCGCGGCCGCAGCCGCGTGCTGGCAGCCATCCTGCACCTTGGTGGGCAAGATCGTCGAATGGATGTCGTTCTCCGGCGACGGCTTGGCGACGCAGTCGACGGCGCCGATCTCCAGCGCCTGGATGGTCGCCTCTGCGCCCTTGCTGGTCAGCGTCGAGACCATGATGACCGGCGTCGGCCGCAGCCGCATGATCTTCTCGAGGAAGCTCGAGACCGTCCATCTTCGGCATCTCGACGTCGAGCGTGATGACGTCGGGATTGAGCGCCTTGATGGCATCGCGGGCTTCCAGCGGATTGGCTGGCCTCGCCGACGACCTGATGGCCGGATCGCTCGCCCAGCGTGGCCGCGATCAGGCTGCGCATGGTGGCAGAGTCGTCGACGACTAGAACGCGGACTGGTTTCATGTGCGCTGCCTCCCTGCAACCGATAGGTGGTGATGCCGTCGCTGGGAACGTCGCTGCGGCCGGGCCCGACACGCGCTCGGAATGACCGACGTAGAGCTAGCCGCCCGGCATCAGCAGCGGAGCAAAACGGCTCCAGATCCTCTGCTGCGGTCTGCTCCTCGAAATAGATCGACGACGTTGCGGCAGAAGATGGCGTCGAACGGGCCCTTGCATGGGCCAGGCCCGTTCAGGTTCAGCTCCCGGAAGGCGACCAGCGTCGCGAAGCTCGCTCGACGCGTCCCAGGCCTTCTCGCCGTCGCCCCGGCGGCGCGACGAAGTAGCGCTTCCTGAGCTCGGCGGGCACGTCCGGCGATCGCAGCCTCGCTGTAGGTGCCGCCTGCCGCCCGTCGGTCGATCATGTACGGGTCGATGTCGGTCGCCAGCACCTTGACGTCGAGAGACGTCGGCGTCGCGGCATGAGCGACAGAATGGTCAGGGCGATGGAGTAGGGCTCCTGGCCGCTCGAGCATCCCGCCGACCAGATGCGCACGCGCCGGCCCAGCTTGGCCGCCGCGACCAGCGGCGGCAGCACCTGCTTCTTGAGATGCTCGAAGTGGTGCGGCTCGCGAAAGAAGTGCGTCACGTTGGTGGTCAGCGCCGCCATCATCTTCTGGCGCTCGTCGACGCCGTCGGTGCCGGCGACCAGCGTGCAATAGTCGCGAAAGCTCTCCAGTCCCAGTGCGCGCAGGCGCTTGGCGAGCCGCGAGTAGACGAGCGTTGCCTTGGATTCCGCCAGGTAGATGCCGGCATCGGCATGCAGCATTGCGGCGATCTGCTGGAAGTCGTCGCCGGTGAGCAGGAACTCGCCGGGGACCAGCGCCTTGTCCTGCGAACGTGCGCGGGACGGCGGAGCGTGCACAGGGGTCATGCCGCACCCCTTGGCAGGGGCGCGATGAAACTCGGCGCCGACGGGTTGCCGCATGCTGTCATCGACCCTGCAGCCGACCGCGGCCAGAGGTTCGCGGAAGCTGGCGTCGGAGCCGCGACCGGGCGACGACGGCGTCGACATCGAGGATCAGGGCGACGCGCCCGTCGCCGAGGATGGTGGCGGCGGCGATGCCCGGGCACGTGGCCATAGTTGGCTTCCAGGCTCTTGATGACGACCTGGCGCTGGTCCTGGATGGCGTCGACCAGCAGCGCGTTGCGGGCGCCGCCTTCGGTCTCGACCAGCAGTGCGACGCCGGCCATCGGGATCGGCGGGCTCGCTGCGGTAGCCGAGCTCCCGGCCGACGTCGATCAGCGGCACGAAGCTGCCGCGGATGCGAGATCACGCGGGCGTCGCGCCCAGGTCGATGGACCTCGCTCGTCCTTGGGCTTCAACGTTTCGACGATCGCCGTCAGCGGCACGACCAGCGTCTGGTCGGCGACCGTCACCACCATGCCGTCGAGCACGGCCAAGCGTCAGCGGCAGGCTCATGGTGAAGGTCGAGCCGTGGCCCGGCCGCGAGGCGATCGAGATGCGCCCGCCGAGGGCCTGGATCGAGCGCTTGACGACGTCCATGCCGACGCCGCGGCCGGAGATGCTCGAAACGGTCTCGGCGGTCGAGAAGCCGGGCAGGAAGATCAGGTTGTCGATCTCGCTGTCGGAGAGCTGGGCGTCGGCGGCGATCAGGCCCTTGTTCGACCGCGATAGCCTTGCACCGTCGCCCGATTGATGCCGGCGCCGTCGTCGGACACCTCGATGACGATGCGGCCCGAGCGGTGCGCCGCGGACAGATGCACCACGCCTTCGGCCGGCTTGCCCGCGGCGCGGCGCGCGTCCGGCTTCTCCAGGCCGTGGTCGATGGCGTTGCGGATCATGTGCGTCAGCGGATCGGCCAGCCGCTCGATCACCGTCTTGTCGACCTCGGTGCCCTCGCCCTCGGTGTTCAGGCGGACCGACTTGCCGGTGGCATCGGCGACCTCGCGCACGATGCGCGACATGCGCTGGAACAGCGGCTTCACCGGCTGCGCGCGGATCGCCATGACGCTTTCCTGGATCTCGCGCGTCAGCTGCTCCAGCTCGTCGAGGCCCGATGGCGACGTTCGACGCGCGCGCGCAGCCCGGCCTCGATCACGCGCTGCGACAGCATCGCCTGATTGATCACCAGCTCGCCGACGAGATTGATCAGACGGTCGACGCGGTCGAGATCGACGCGGATGGTGGCGTTGGTGGCCGACGCGCTGCCCGAGCCGCATCGGCCTTGGCGGACCTCGGCTCGCGCCGCGGCCTGTCTTTGGCCGTCAGCTGCGGCATGCTCATCTGCGGCCGCGCCCTCGGCGGCAGCCGGCTGCTCTTCCGGCTCGCTCGCCGCCGGATCCTCTGACTCAAGCCGGCTAGCGCCGCGACAGGCTCAGCCGCCTGCTCCCGCGCTCTGCGGCGATCGAAATCTCGAGCTCGCAGTCGCCGTCGACGAACTCGAACACGCTCGCGGACGGCGGTCTCGTCGCTCGTCGGTCGTGAGCTCGATGGTCCAGGCGAGATAGGCGCCTTCGGGATCGAGCTCGGCCAGCGGCGGCACGCCGAGGTGTCGCAGGTCGACGCGTCATCGTGCCCGAGACGGGCCAGCTCGCGCAGCAGCAGCGCCGTCTCGTTGGCCTTGGCGTAGAGCTCGCGCTTCGGCGTGAAGCGGATGGTGAACGTGTTCGCCGAGGGCGCGGCCGGAGCACCGGCCGCGTCCCCAAGGTCGAAGCGAGAAGGCGACCGGCTGGAAGTCCATGCCCTCGATGGCGCCGTCCGCTTCCTCCAGCCTTGCGTCGCGGCCGCCGCGCCGTCAAGCGCGGCCAGCTCCTCGATCAGCCCGGCCGCGCGCGCCTCGTCGACCGGAGCCGCCGTCGCGCGCCGCGCGCACCAGGTCGGCCAGCACGTCGGCGGCCCGCAGCATGACCTTCAGAGACGTCCTGCGACGGCGCCAGGCGACCCGCCCGCACCTCGTCGAGGGCGGTCTCGAAGACGTGGGCGAAGCGCACCAGCGTCGTCGAGCTTGAAGGCGCCCGCGCCGCCCTTGATCGAGTGCACCGCGCGGAAGACCGCGTTGACGGTCTCGGAGTCGGTCTTGCCCTCCTCCATGGCGAGCAGCCCGGCTTCCAGCTCGCCGAGCTGTTCCTCGCACTCCTGGAAGAAGGTCTCCTTGATGGCGGCCATCGCGTCCACGGCGGGCATCCTTCTCGTCGACCTAGGCCGCCACGCGGCGAACGGCGTCGACCAGCTTGACCGGATCGAACGGCTTGACGATCCAGCCCGTGGCGCCGGCGCTGCGCGCGCGCGTCTTCTTCTCGGCGTCGCTCTCGGTCGTCAGAACCAGGATCGGCATCGCGCGATAGCGCTCGGTCGTGCGCACGCCCTCGATGAAGCCGAAGCCGTCGAGCTTGGGCATGTTGATGTCGGTGATGATGACCTGGGGCGTCTCCTGCTGCAGAACCTCGAGCCCGTGCATGCCGTCCTCGGCCTGGACGACGCGAAAGCCGGCGCCGCTCAGGGCCAGCTTCAGCATGTCGCGCATGGTGCGCGAATCATCGACGGTGAGAATTGTCATGGTCATTGCTGCACTTCCCCCTCAATGAAAGCGTCGCTGCCGGAATGCCCAACAGCTGCAGGCCCTCGACGAAGCCCGGCGATCGGTTGACGATGCGCAGCGACGTGTCCGTCCGCGCGTCCAGGTCGACGCGGCGCACAGGAGCACCTGCAGGCATTGCGCGCCGAGGTGCTGGACCGCGAGGCGTCGATCACGATGCTCGCGCCGCGCCGCTCGAGCAAGCGACTTGGCGAGCGGTGCCGCGGCCAGGAGGTCGAGTACCTCGGGGAGCTGCAGCGCCGCGGCGCCGGGCTCGGCCGTTGCCGCCGAACGGTGCCCGGAGCCGCTTTTGCGCCTTGGCTTGGATCTCTCACCCTTGCCGCGCCGTTGGCTCTGCGCTCTGGTCTTCGTTCGTGACGATCTAGCTGTCATGTCCGCCGCCCCGCAATCCTGCGCGCCACCCCGTCAGCGGCCGCGTCAGGTCTGCCCCTTAACTACAATTGTGTTGCTTTCCAAACCATTACGAACCGACCCAAGTCGGCGATGTATGTCCCAGCCGGCCGGGCCGGCTGGGACATGCATCTTGGCTCAGAAGTCCTGCCAGCCTTCCTCGGCAGGTGCGGCCTCGGGCTTGCGCACGGCGCGAGCCGTTGCGGCCGGCCGGCGTCTTGAGCTGCCGCTTGGGCGCGTGCGCGTCGGCCTTGGCGCGGCCTGGCGCACCGGCTCCGCACTGCTCGGCGCTTGGCGACCGCCGCGCCGGCTGCGAACGCGACCACGTTGCCGAGCCGGAACTGGCCGACCAGGCTCGTCAGCTGCTCGCTCTCCTGCGCCAGCGAGCGGCTGGCCGCGGTGGCCTCCTCCGCCATCGCCGCGTTCTGCTGGGTCACCTTGTCCATCTCGTTGACGGCCGTGTTGACCTGCTGCAGACCCGTCGCCTGCTCCTGCGCGCCGGCGGCGATGTCGGAGACCACCGTGTTGATCTCCGCCACCTTGGACGACGATGCGCTCCAGCGACTTGCCGGTCTCGGCCACCAGCTGCACGCCCTCGCCGACCTGGGTGGTCGAGGTCGAGATCAGGCCCTTGATCTCCTTGGCGGCTTCCGCCGAGCGCTGGGCCAGCGCCCGCACCTCGGAGGCGACCACCGCGAAGCCGCGGCCGGCATCGCCGGCACGTGCCGCCTCGACGCCGGCGTTGAGCGCCAGCAGGTTGGTCTGGAAGGCGATCTCGTCGATCACGCCGATGATCTGGCTGATCTGCTGCGACGACTTCTCGATGCCGCCCATGGCCTCCACCGCCTTGCGCACCACCTCGCCGCTCTTCTCGGCGTCCTCCTTGGTGCCGGCCACGACCTTGCGGGCGTGCGTGGCACCCTCGGCCGCCTTCTTGACGGTGGCGGTGATCTCGTCGAGCGCCGCCGCCGTCTCCTCCAGGCTCGAGGCCTGCTGCTCGGTGCGGCGGGAGAGATCGTTGGAGGCGGTCGAGATCTCCTGCGTGCCCGAGTTCATCGCCTGCGTGCTGGTCCTGACGCTCTGCAGGGCCTGCTCGAGCTGCTCCATGCGCCGCGTTGAAGTCGGCCTGCAGCTTGCGTAGGCCTCGGGCAGATCGTCGGTGAGGCGGAAGGTGAGGTCCTTGGCGGCGAGCTTGGCCATGCCGGCGCCGATCGAGGTCGACACCATGGCCCGCTCGCGGCCGATGGCCTCCTCCTCGGCCTTGCGGCGGGCTTCCTCGCTGCGCACGCGCTCCTCCTCGGCCTCGCGCTCCATGCGCACCTTGTCGATGGCCGCATCGCGGAACACCAGCACCGCCTTGGCCATCTCGCCGATCTCGTCCTTGTTGCCGACGGCCGGCACCTCGACCTTGAGGTCGCCGCCGGCCAGCGCCGTCATGGCGTCGGTCATGCCCTTGATGGGGTTGGCGATGGCGCGGCCGATCAGCCAGGCGAGCAGCGCACCGAGAGCGAGGCCGCCGATGCCGAACATCAGCTGAGGCGCTCGACATTGGAGATCAAGCGTGTCGGTCTCCTGCTCGATCGCTCTCTCGTCGCGGCAACGCTGCCTTGATGGACTCCGCGTCGGCGCTGATGGCCTGCGCCTTGTTGCGCATCTCGCCATGGAAGAGCTTGTCGATCTCGTGCGCGTCGTGCGCTGCCTTCCTGTAGGCGGCGTCGTAGGCGCGACGTTGGCGTTGACCTCGGTGAACAGCCGCCGCACCTCGTCGTTGACGATGCCGGCGCCGAACGCCGTCATGGCGACCTTGAGATCGGCGAAGGCCTTCTCTGCCCCTGGCAGCCGATGCCTGATCGTGGCGGGCGAGGTTCTTGTTGGCGTTGAGGCGCGCGAGCATCAGCTGCTTCAGGCCTCGCCGGCGAGGATCATGGTGTTGCTGTTGCCGGCCTTGCTGACGGCCCAGTTCTGCAGCTGCTCGATCTCGTTGCGCAGCTTGGCGCCGGTCGGATCGAGCACTTCCTTCTGCAGCTTGTCCTGCTCGCGACGGAGCTTGACGACCGTGTCGAAGTCCTTGGCGTAGATCTCGAACTGCTCCGCCAGATGCTCGATCTTCTTGTGGCGCTCGGGGTTCGTGATGTTCTTGAGCGCCTGGGCGATGCGCTCGCGCACGATGCCGCGCGTCTTGTCCGCGTTCGCGAAGTTCTCCTCCATGTTGTCCGATATTTCGCCGATGTAGCGGCGAAATGCGATGAACTCCCGGTCGATGTCGCGTCACGGTGTTGACGTTCGACACCTTGTGCGAATAGTCGCCGAAGTTGTGCGTCGATCCTGCCGAAACTGAGAGTAGGCGACCGCGGCGATTGCGGCCATAATCGCCAGCACGCAGGCGAAGCCCATCGCGATCTTGGTGCTGATCTTGCGGTCGGTGAAGAAGCGGGTAATTCCCCGGGAGCATTGGCGTCCACCGGCGTTGCGGTTGAGCGACATGGTCGTAGGCTTTCCTTGCTGGCTGGCGGCTTGGCGGTTCGACTTGGCGTACTCAGTTGGTCTCGATGACGAAGCGGCGATTGGTGCGCTGGACGGGTCGTGCGTTGTTCGGGAACAGCGCAGCGAACTGCCGGATCTGGTCGGCCGAAGCCTCGATCGGCTGCCTGAAGACGGTCCACGTCAGCCCTTCCGAGCACGGCGGCGTCGTCAGCGAGCCCATGTAGCGGAAGTAGCCGCCCTCCCGCGGCAGCATCGCCGCCGGGTCGACTGTCGCCTGGGCGCGCACCTCGGGGCCCGCGTGCCGCGGCATGGCGTCGAACACGGGTGCCAGGGCCGCATTCCTCGCACCGGCCTTGATGAACACGCCGACGACGGCCAATGCGCCCGCGCTCGAGCGGTGCACGAAGTGGCATTCCATGTCGAAGGGCCGGCCGGCCAGCAGGTGCTCGCTGGGATGATGCAAGTGGAACTGGAGCGAGCTCGTACCGGGTGTTGCCGATCGTGCAGCTGCTGCCGGGATCGACATTGACCTGGATGGTGTGTCCGTTGTTGACGATGCGCAGCGGTTGCGGCTTGTAGTCGAGCGCGGCCGAACCGGCATCGCCCCTGATGCTTGGCGTTGAGGTCGATGGGCGTCTGCTCGAGGCCGAGCTGGCACACCCTGAAGTCGGGCTGCAGCTCGCCCCAATGCTCGGGTCCCGTATTGCCCGCATAGCTCCAATGCGCGGCTTTGCCTGGCGACGTTAGCTCCATGGCCCGAATCGGCGAGTACATTGCGTCCCGCCACGAAACAACAGGCACAGCCGAGAGTGGCCAGCCGTAGAAACTCGCGCCGCGGTAGAGTCATGAAGATTCTCCATATTGGATCGTGGCAGATGTATTGCAGGCCTCAGCAACCAATTCACCGGTCCTTCAGGATTTTGAACTTTCGACGAATGGGCGTACTGCCGTGGTTCAAGAAATATGATCTGTTTTGCTTTCCAAGAAGTTATTATTGGACGATACGTCCCATTTGCTCCGTGGACTGAACCAAAATGAACCAGTCGCCGTGTTGCCAGGCCGACTTTCTTTTTCGAGGAATGCAGGTTTGTGTTTTGCGGCGCTTCGACTGACCGTAAATCGCGACTAGACACGCGGCCGTCTAATTATTGCGGCACATTCCGTGTTGCCCCTCGTAAATATGCGCTGCCGGGCTTGTTGCTTCGGCGACTTTCTTTCCGGAAGATTGTTGTTTGCCCAATCGAGTTGTTTTGTTGAATATTGGAAAAATTGAATTGGCAAAACGACCTTCAATCCGGCGACACGAAAATGCCGAAAAACCTGTTTGCCGGCGAATCAGTCGGCCCGCGCGCACATGGCGAGAGCGCCCGATAATAACGGCACCAGGCATCGCCATTTGCTTGTCCGATCGATCTTCAGATCAATCGGCGCCGGGAAATGCCTTCCTTGCTGGCCGCTGCACGGGCGGCGCCGGGCTCACTCCCGCACCTGGTGGACCTCGATGACGTTGCCCTCGGGATCGTGGAAGAAGATCTGCTCCCAACCTTTCATGGCCCAGGCACCATAGTCGGAGAACGGGATGCCCTTTTCCTTCAACCGTCTCTTGAAAGCTTCAATGTCGTCGGTGCGGAAGGCGATGTGGCCGCGCTCGACCGGATTGATGGCCTGGCCCGTGCGGAAAGAGATGCCGTAGTCCTTCTCGGCCAAGTGAAACTGCGTGGTGCCGTCGGAAAGGAACGCCACCGCGCCGGGATAGCCTCGGCTGTCGATGATGCGGCCGGCTTCGAGCGACGGCTCGGGCGCCAGATCCATCACGTCGCGATAGAATGCCTCTAGGGCCGGCACGTCCTTGGAGCATACGTTCACGTGATGCAGCTTGAGTTTCATGGCGCTTGCTCCGGTGATTGCCGCTGCCGCACTGTAGGGAAAGCGATCGGGTGCACCAAGCCTCCAATCTCCGGAAGCCGATCGCTTGACCTAGGTACTGGCAAACAGTATTTTCATGAATGACGATGATTTCGAGTGGGACGAGGCCAAGGCTCGCAGGAACTACAGCAAGCACGGGGTCACCTTCGAGAGGGCCAAGAAAGCCTTTGCCGACCCCTTCATGGTGGAAATCCTGGACGAGCGCGAGGACTATGGCGAGGAGCGCTTCCTGCTAATCGGCATGGCCGAGGGTGCACTGATCAGCGTCATCTACGCGGAACGGCACGGGCGTTTCCGCCTCATATCTGCGCGGCAGGCGACAAAACATGAGCAAGACCACTACTTCGAGAAGAGCGGCGAGGGCCAAGCCTGATCTGCGGCCGATGCGGCCCATGAGTGCCGCAGAGATCGAGGCGGCGGCGAGGGCAGATCCCGACGCACGACCTTTCTCTGCCGCCGAGCTTGCGCGCGCGAAGCACACCCCGCGCGCCAAGCTGATCCGGCGCGCACTCGGGCTGACGCAGGAGGAATTCGCCCTGCGATTTCAGATACCGCTCGGAACCTTGCGGGACTGGGAGCAGGGTGCCTCCGAGCCCGACCAGGCCGCGCGTGCCTATCTCAAGGTGATCGCGCGCGACCCCGAAGCCGTGCGCAAGGCCCTGCAGCAGCAGCTGCGGCCGCGCTGATCGCCATTGTTATCTTGGCGATGCGCGCAATTCTTTGTCACCGTGGGTCGGCCTCTACCTGGCTCCTGTTCGCCAATGGCTACGCTTGCTAAGAGTTAGCGCGAGACGATGTGGAGGCCGCAGCAGTGCATGCCTTGAAGAACCTGATCCGGACCATTCCCGACTACCCCAAGAAGGGCATCATGTTCCGCGACGTCACGACCCTGATGGGCGATCGCCCGGGGCTTCAAGACAGCGATCGAGCAGATGGCGGCGCCCTTTGCCGAGGCGCGGAGTGCAGGCCGTGGCCGGCATCGAGGCGCGCGGGTTCATCCTCGGCGGCGCCATTGCCGACAAGCTCGGCTGCGGCTTCGTGCCGTTCCGCAAGAAAGGCAAGCTGCCGTGGAAGACCATCGGCCAGGAGTACACCCTGGAGTACGGCGTCGACATCATCGAGATGCACGAGGATGCGATTCGTAGCGGCGAGCGGATCCTGATCGTCGACGACCTGATCGCCACCGGCGGCACGGCAGAGGCGGCGGTCAAGCTGGTGCAGCGCTCCAAGGGCGAGATCGTGGGTGCCACCTTCATCATCGACCTGCCCGAGCTCGGCGGCATGAAGAAGCTCGCCGGCCTCGGAGTTAGGGGTCACGCGCTGATGGCGTTCGAGGGACACTGAACCGCACGATGCCGCTGACGGCAGAGCAGCAACGCGAAGTTCTCCGCAGCATCGCTGCCTGGCGCGCAAACGGGCAGACCCCCGACGTGGCTTGTCCGGTCTGTGGGAAACCTGGACTGACGATCATCGATCGCTCGGCGCGACCCCATGCGGAGTGGTATGCGCTCGCTTGCGGCTGTTGCGGGATGAGCGAGACCGTTCACATCCCGCTGTCGGCGCCCGTGCGAACTCTGGATTGAGCCCGTGAACATCGACGGCAAGCCGTATCGCACCATCTGGCTCGCCAAGGACGGCTGGTCGGTGGAGATCATCGACCAGACGAAGCTGCCGCACGAGCTGGTGATCGTATCGCTCAAGACGGTCGAGGACGCGGCGCGGGCGATCAAGACCATGCAGGTGCGCGGCGCGCCGCTGATCGGGGCCACGGCCGCCTATGGCGTGTGCCTCGCGCTGCGCGCGGACGCGTCCGACGAGGCCGTGGACCGTGCCATCGCGCTGCTGGCCGCGCAGCGGCCGACCGCCGATCAACCTGCGCTGGGCGCTGGAGGAGATGCGCGATGCGGTGCGCAACCTGCCGCGCGAGCGGCGCGTCGCGGCGGCCTATGAGCGCGCGGCGGAGATCTGCGAGGACGACGTCAAGACCAACCGGCGCATCGGCGAGCACGGCCTCAAACCCATCCTGGTGGCGGCCGAGCGCAAGGAGTCAAGGAGCCGGTCAACATCCTCACCCACTGCAACGCCGGCTGGCTCGCCACGCGTCGATCGCGGCACGGCGCTGGCGCCGATCTACGAGGCGCACGAGCGCGGCGTGGCGGTGCATGTGTGGGTGGACGAGACGCGGCCGCGCAACCAGGGCGCGGCGCTGACCGCCTTCGAGCTCGGCGCGCACGGCGTGCCGCACACCATCATCGTCGACAACGCCGGCGGCCACCTGATGCAGCAGGGGTTGGTGGACCTGTGCATCGTCGGCGCCGACCGCGTGACGACCGACGGCGATGCCGCCAACAAGATCGGCACCTATCTGAAGGCGCTGGCCGCCAAGGACAACGGCGTGCCGTTCTACGTGGCCTTCCCGCACTCCACCATCGACTGGACGCTGGCGTCCGGCGCCGACATTCCGATCGAGGAGCGCGACGCCGGCGAGGTGCTGATGGTGAGCGGGCGCACGAGCGGACGGCAAGGTCGATCCCGGTCGAGATCGCCGCGCCGGGCAGCCCGGCGCGCAACGACGCCTTCGACGTGACGCCGGCGCGGCTGATCACGGGGCTGATCACCGAGCGCGGCGTGGCGGCCGCCTCGCGCGAGGGGCTGCTGGCGCTCTATCCGGAGCGTGCGGGGCAGGCTGCGTAGGTTGGGTCAAGCGAAGCGCAGACCCAACACTGCAGGGCTGGGACTTGGGTTGTGTTGGGTCATCGCTGACGCTCGACCCAACCTACGCACTCGCGCGCTTCGCGCGACGCGGGGATGACGTTGGCGGAGAGCGCAAGACCCAAATCGCAAATCCTTATCCCCGCGGCTCCCAGCTGTGCGCATACTGTGCCGTCGCTGCTTGCGACGGGGCGCAGGTACCAGCACCCAGCGTGGCAGCGATCGGCGCCTGGAAGGGTGGCCCTCGTGTTGGAGGGCCGAGTATCCGGGAGGCCCGCTGCGACCGTTGCCGTCGAAGCGCCAGCAATGGCCGCGGAGTGCGGCGACCGCCGAGAGGCACATGGCCGGCCGGGCGCTCGGATCGAGCGGACCAGCCGGCTGCAGCTTGCAGCGGTGCCCAAAATCGCCGCAACGCGGGTGCCGCAAGGCAGCCCAGGGGACCCCTCAAGGGTCCCAGGGAGCTCCGACGGGAGCCCTCCAGCAGGCCCCGGCCGGGCCTGCCGGGGCCGGAGGCAACCGGCCCCGGGTCGCCGAGAGGCGCCCGCGTACCCGTCGCACCTCGCGCTCCGCCCCCCGGCGGCGCGGGAGGAACGGCGCGTGCCTGAAGGAAGAATCGTTGCCATGCATGAGCAAACCTCACATCTGGCCTTCGCATTTGTCATTTGACGATTGCGTCAACCTGCCATCTGGTCGCCGCGCCGCCCGAATCCCTCTTTCGCAATCGAGGACGTATGCCTATGGCCCAGGACGCCGCCCCTTCGGCACCGTTCCACACCAGCCTCGTCACGCGCGGCCAGGCGATCGCCATGCTGAGCGGCGCGGCCATCATGCTCAGCATCGCCATGGGCGTGCGCCAGTCGCTCGGGCTGTTCCAGACGCCGGTGGTGCAGGATCTGGGCATCGCCGCGGCCGACTACGCCATGGCGATTGCCGTGCAGAACATCGTCTGGGGCTTCACCCAGCCCGTCGCCGGCGCCTTCGTCGACCGGTTCGGGCCGCGTTGGATCGCGCTCACCGGTGTCGTGATCTACATTGCCGGGCTGGTGATCACCGCCATGGCGACCAATCCGGCCATGATCACGCTGGGCGCCGGCGTGCTGATCGGCGTCGCGCTCTCGTGCACGACCTCGGGCATCGCCTCCAACATCGCCGCGCGCGTGGTGGCACCGCAGCGGCGCAGCCTGGCGTTCGGCATCGTCTCGGCGGCAGGGTCGATGGGCACGTTCTTCTGTGCGCCGCTGGGCCAGCTCGTGATCTCGCAATGGCGGCTGGCGGGCCGGCCTGGTGGCATTCGTCATCGTCGCCCTGCTGATGCTGCCGGCGGCCTTCATCGGCGGACGCGCCGGGGCGGCTGCCCAACTCGACCGCGCGCGATGCCGACATGACCCTGCTGGGCGCGCTGGGCGAGGCGCGCCGGCACGGCGGCTACGTGATCATGAGCCTCGCCTTCTTCGTGTGCGGGCTGCAGCTGGTGTTCCTCACCACGCACCTGCCGAGCTACCTCGTGCTGTGCGGCATGGACCCGCTGCTCGGCGCGCAGGCGCTGGCCGTGATCGGGCTCTTCAATGTCATCGGCTCGTGGGGCTGCGGCTGGCTCGGCGACCGCTATCGCAAGCGCACCCTGCTGGGCCTCGTCTACATCATCCGCTCGGTGACGATCGCGATCTACTTCGTGCTGCCGGTGACGCCGACCTCGACCTTGATCTTCGCAGCCGTGATGGGGCTGACCTGGCTCGGCGTGATCCCGCTGCTCAACGGGCTGGTGGTGGAGATGTTCGGCATCAAGTTCCTGTCCACGCTGACCGGCATCGCCTTCTTCAGCCACCAGGTGGGCTCGTTCCTGGGCGCCTGGGGCGGCGGCGCCATCTTCGATGCGCTGGGCTCCTACGACCGCGCGCTGCAGTTCGGCGTGATCGTCGGCCTGATCGCTGGCTTTGCGCAGATGCTGATGGACGACCGGCCGACCGAGCGCATTGCGGCCGGCGTCGCGGTGCCGGTGCCAAGCCGCTGAGTAGGTTGGGTCAAGCGAAGCGTAGACCCAACTGGCTCGGGTTTGCTTGCGTGTTGGGTCATCGCTTGCGCTCGACCCAACCTACGCGGCTACGCGGCGCGGCGGATCACAGGTGCCGGCACGCGCTCGATCATGACATTGACGCAGGCCGGCTTGCCGCTGGCGACGCGCGCGCTCGAGCGCGGGGCCGAGCTCGGCGGCGGATGTGACGAGTTCGCCGTGGCCGCCGAGCGCCGTCGCCACGAGATCGTAGCGCGACGGCAACAGCGCGCAGCCGTGGGTGCGCTCGGGCCCATACTCGCGCAGCTGGATCTGGTGCTCGGCGTTCCAGGTGGCATCGTTGCCGACCACGGCGACGATCGGCAGATTGCAGCGCGCGGCGGTGTCGAACTCGGCCATGTGGAAGCCGAAGGTGCCATCGCCCATCACGGCGATGACGGTTGCGGTGGGGTCGGCGGCGCGGGCGGCGATGGCGAACGGGATCGAGGCGCCGATCGAGCCCGCTGGCCCGTTGATGATGCGGCGCGCGGGCGACAGCAGCGCTTGCGGCCATTGCCCGATCTCGCCGCCGTCGCACACGAGAATGGCGTTCGGGTTGGCGGCGAAGAAGGACGCCAGCACGCGGCACATTTCGACGGGGTGCAGCTTGCCGGGCTCTTTCGACGCCAACGTCTTCCAGGCCGGCGGCCGATAGGCAATGGCTGCGCGCACCTGGCTCAGCCACGATGAATTGGGGTGGGTGGAGTGAGCCGCGTGCTGCACCAGCGCTTGCGCGGCGGGCTTGGCGTCGGCCACGGCGCTGAAGACGAGGCGCGCGCCCTTCTCGCGGCGCACGCGCGCGATCATCGCCTCGTCGGCGTCGATGGCGACGAGGCGGCAGTCCGGCGACACGAAGGGCGCATCGGCGAACCGCAGGGTGAAGTCGTGCGCCTTGCCCAGGAGCAGCAGCAGATCGGCCTGGCGCAGCACCTCGGCGAAGGCGCCGAGCCGCGGGTCGTTGACGCCGCGCGGGCTTTCCATGGGCACGACGGGAACACCGAGCTTGTCCCCTAGCGCCTCGAGCAACGTAAGATCGCCGCCATGACAAAGCTGCGGGCCGGCAAGGACGAGCGGGCGCTCTGCGGCGGCAAGGGCCGCGTGCACGCTCGTGGCGGCGCGGGCATCGAGCGCTTGGGACTGCGCAGCGAAGGCAGCAGCGGAGGGCCAAACGTCCGGTTTGTCCTCGACTTTCTCCTCCAGCAGGTCGAACGGCAGGCTCAGGTGCACCGGGCCGGGCCGCCCGGACTGCGCGAGGCGCACAGCCTTGGCCACCTCCGTCCCGATGCTCGCGGTGGAGGTTGCGGTCCAGGAAGCCTTGGTGACGGGGGCCGCCATCTCGGCCTGGCGCAGCTCCTGAAAGGCGCCGCGGCCGACCTCCTTGACGCCCGCGTGCCCCGAGATCAGCACCAGCGGCGATTCACCCGCCTGCGCCGTGGTGAGCGCCGCAGCCGCATTGGTGAAGCCGGCGCCGCCGCTCACCCAGACGATGCCGCATGTACGCGTGAGGCGGCCCCAGGCGTCCGCCATGTGCACTGCCGCCGCCTCGTGGCGCACGTGGATGAGCCTGAGCCGCGTGCCGATCGCCGCATCGAACAGCGGCATGATGTGATTGCCGGACAGCGTGAAGATGGTGCTGAGCCCCGCCCTATCGAGCGTGCGGGCGACGATGTCGGCGCCTCTGATCTGATCGGGCATGGGGCAGCTGCTTTCGGGCGTGGCGGAGGCGGCAACCTCGGGGATGACGAGGCGCCGAGTCAACCCTTACGCGGCGCGCCTCGGCCCCGTGCCTTGCACTCTGGCCTCGCGGACATATGCTCCAGCGGTCGACCCCAACCCGCCAGGGAGCGCAATCACCCCCGCGTCGTCATCCCGTCGCCGCGTGCATGCGTAGCGTGCGCGCGAGACCAGGACGGGACCGATGCACCGGCCGGCTTCCTGTCGGGTGCAGATGAGCAGGACAATGCAAGCGGTGACTTGTCAACGTCATCTGCAGGTAGGGTCGCGCCCGCGCGTTGGCCGGAGCGCTTGTTGCGCCGTGCATGGGCCCCGGCCTGGTCCCGCTCGTGCCCTGTCGGGCACTCACGGCGCCGGGGTGACGGTAGAGTGCGACCTAGCGTATGGATCCCCGCCGTCACGGGGATGACGTTGGCACAGCGGACGTCACTTCATCGTCGGAATGACGAACTCGGCGCCTTCCTTGACGCCCGACGGCCAGCGCGAGGTGACGGTCTTGGTCTTGGTGTAGAAGCGCACGCTGTCCGGCCCGTGCTGGTTGAGATCGCCGAAGCCCGAGCGCTTCCAGCCGCCGAAGGTGTAGTAGGCGAGCGGCACCGGGATCGGCACGTTCACGCCGACCATGCCGACCTGCACCTTGGCCGCGAAGTCGCGCGCCGCATCGCCGTCGCGGGTGAAGATGGCGACGCCGTTGCCGTACTCGTGGTCGTTGGCGAGCTTCAGGCCCTCCTCGTAGGTCTTGGCGCGCACCACCGACAGCACGGGGCCGAAGATCTCCTCCTTGTAGATGCGCATGGAGGGCTTCACCTCGTCGAACAGGCAGCCGCCCATGTAGAAGCCGTTCTCGTAGCCCTGCATCTTGAAGTCGCGGCCGTCGACCTTCAGCTTCGCGCCCTCCTCGATGCCGAGCGCCACGTAGTCCTTCACCTTCTTGAGGTGCGCGGCCGTCACCAGCGGGCCGAAGTCGGCATCGCCCGAGGTCGAGGGGCCGATCTTGAGGCTCTCCACGCGCGGGATCAGCTTCTCCACCAGCAGGTCGGCCGCCTTCTGCCCTACCGGCACCGCAACCGACACGGCCATGCAGCGCTCGCCGGCCGAGCCGTAGCCGGCGCCGACCAGCGCATCGACCGCCTGGTCCATGTCGGCATCGGGCATGACGATCATGTGGTTCTTGGCGCCGCCGAAGCACTGCACGCGCTTACCGGCCGCGCAGCCCTGCGCGTAGATGTAGGCGGCAATCGGCGTGGAGCCGACGAAGCCGATGGCCTGAATGTCCGGGTGCTGCAGGATGGCGTCGACGGCCTCCTTGTCGCCGTTGACGACATTGAGGATGCCGGCGGGCAAGCCCGCTTCCATGAACAGCTCGGCCAGCATCAGCGGCACGCCGGGGTCGCGCTCCGACGGCTTCAGGATGAAGGCGTTGCCGCAGGCGATGGCCGGTGCGCACTTCCACAGCGGGATCATGGCCGGGAAGTTGAAGGGCGTGATGCCGGCCACCACGCCCAGCGGCTGCCGCATGGAGTAGAGGTCGATGCCAGGACCGGCGCCTTCCGTGTACTCGCCCTTCATCAGGTGCGGGATGCCGATGGCGAACTCGACCACCTCAAGCCCGCGCTGGATGTCGCCCTTGGCGTCGGCAACGGTCTTGCCGTGCTCGCGCGCGAGGCAGTCGGCGAGCTTGTCGTAGTCGCGGTTGGCGAGCTCCAGGAACTTCATCAGCACGCGGGCGCGGCGCTGCGGGTTGGTGGCCGCCCAGGCCGGCTGCGCTGCCTTGGCGTTCTCCACCGCGGCGGCCACCTCGGCCTTGGAGGCGAGCGGCACGCGAGCGCGCAGTGCTGCCGTCCATCGGTTGGAACACGTCGCCGAAGCGGCCCGACGTGCCCTTCACGTGCTTGCCGCCGATGAAATGCGTGAGCTCTGCCGTCATGTTCGACATGGGCGTTTCCCCGACTAGCTCGAGTGTTGGATCGCGGCGCATCCTACGCAAGGTTGCGAGACTTGGCCAACCAAGCCTGCGGCATCGCTCGCTGGGCGACACAACCCTCATCGATCGCTGGGGCGACCAGCGGCGCGCATGGCGCCCACCAGCTCGACGCCCTGCAGCTGCGGGCGCAAGGCGCCGAAAGGGCGTCGGGACCTTGAGCACGCAGGATGTTGGGCCTAGAGTTTCGGGCTTGGGAGACCGGGAAGCGGTGTTCGCTTGGGCGTCAAAGAGGAGCTTCGGCGGATCGCCTTCTGGGCCGATGGGCTTACAGAGGCGGAGGCTGCGCGCGCCCGCAAAGGCATCAGCGAGCGACGCTATTTGGCCGGCACCTATATCTGTCATCGCGGCGACAAGCTCGATGCCTGGACCGGAGTCGTGTCGGGCCTGGTCAAGATCAGCGCCATCTCGCGTGACGGCAAGGCCATGACGTTCGCGGGCGTCGGCGCCGGCGGCTGGTTCGGCGAAGGCACCGTGATCAAGAACGAGGCGCGCAAATACGACCTGGTAGCCCTGCGCGACACCCAGCTGGCCCTGATGAACCGGTCGACGTTCATGTGGCTGTTCGACACCAGCGTGGGCTTCAACCGGTTTCTCGTGCACCAGCTCAACGAGCGCATGGGCCAGTTCATCGCCACCATCGAGCATGACCGCATCCACGATCCCATTGCACGCGTAGCGCGCAACCTGGCTTGGTTGTTCAACCCGGTGCTCTATCCCGATGTCGGCACGCACATCGAGATCACGCAGGAGGAGCTGGCCTTGCTGGCAGGGGTGTCGCGGCAGGTTGCCAACCGGGCCCTGCAACAATTGGAAGAGGCGGGGCTGCTGCGCCTGGAGCGGGGTGGCATCAGGGTAATGAATGTAGGGGCGCTCGGCAGCTTCGGCGGGTGACCGCTGGCAGCTAGATTTGCGCAAATCTTCGCGGCAAACCTTAAGTATAGCAGACATCCGCCGCGATGTCTGTCAACGTATGGGTTGAGGCAGCAGTGGTTTTTAGGGATATTGCACGTGCTGTCGTTGTAAGGGTGTCCGGCCGGTCCGAACCAACGAGCGCGGCCAACGCGCATACTCCGGCAGGTACCAGGACCAGGGCTCTCTTGCTGCCCGCGGTCTGCTGCCATGCCGAACCAGGGAGGAGAGTTGTTCCGTGAGCCTCGAAAGCTCCGCTAGTCCGGATACGGTGCCCAAGCTCTTGCTGCGCAATGCCAAGGCCAACGGCAACCGGCCCGCCATGCGCCACAAGGACCTGGGCATCTGGCAGACCTGGACCTGGGTGCAGTTGCGCGACGAGGTGCGCACCTTGGCGGTCGGGCTGCGCAAGCTCGGCCTCGAGCGCGGCGATACGGTCGCCATCATCGGCGACAACCGCCCACGCCTTTATGCAACGTTTGCCGCGGTGCAGAGCATCGGCGGCGTCGCGGTGCCGGTCTACCAGGACTCGGTGGCCGACGAGATGGCCTACGTGCTCGACCACGCCGAGGCGAAGTTTGCCGTCGTGCAGAACCAGGAGCAGGTCGACAAGCTGATCTCGATCGCCGAGCGGCTGCCCAAGCTGCGCACCATCATCTACGAGGAGGAGCGCGGGCTCAACAGCTACGATCACACCAACCTGCACTCGTTCGATCATGTGCAGGAGCTCGGGCGGCAAGAGCTGCGCGACGAACGCCGGCGCGGCCGGCTGGTGGCTCGACGAGATCGCCAAGGGCAAAGGCTCCGACGTGAGCGTGATGCTCTACACCTCGGGCACGACGGGCCGGCCGAAGGGCGTGATGCTGACGCACGAGAACATCGTGCTGTCGGCCCAGAACGGCAACAAGTTCGACAACTTCACGCCCAACGACACGCTGCTCGCCTATCTGCCGATGGCTTGGGTCGGCGACCACATCTTCTCCTATGGCCAGGCCTTTGCGGGCGCAATGTGCGTGTGCTGCCCGGAGAGCCCGGAGACCATCATCGAGGATCGCCGCGAGATCGCGCCAACCTACTTCTTCGCTCCACCCCGCGTGTACGAGAACCTGCTCACCCAGATCATGGTGCGCATGGAGGATGCCGGGCGTCTCAAGAAGGGCATGTTCGACTATTTCCTGAAAGTGGCGCGCCGGTCGGGCGAGCTGATCCTCGATGGCAAGCCGATCGGCTTCAAGGAGAGCCTGCTCTACTGGCTGGGCGACAAGTGCGTCTATGCACCGCTCAGGAACCGCATGGGCTTTTCCCAGATCCGCGTCGCCTACACGGCGGGTGAAGCGATCGGGCCGGATCTGTTTCAGCTTCTACCGCGCGCTCGGCATCAACCTTAAGCAGCTCTACGGGCAGACCGAGGCCAGCGTCTACATCACGCTGCAGCCCGACGGCGAGGTCTATCCCGATACGGTCGGCAAGCCGGGCCCCGACGTCGAAATCAAAATCGCCGACTCGGGCGAGGTGCTCTATCGCAGCCCCGGCGTGTTCCTCAAGTACTACAAGAACGACGAGGCAACGCAGGCCACCAAGACGCCGGATGGGTGGGTGCATACGGGCGACGCGGGCTTCCTCGACCATCACGGGCACTTGAAGATCATCGATCGCGCCAAGGATGTCGGGCGGCTGAACAACGGCGCGCTGTTCGCGCCGAAGTATCTCGAGAACAAGCTGAAGTTCTATCCGGAGGTGCGCGAGGCGGTCGCCTTCGGCCAGGGCCGCGACTACGTGACGATGCTGATCAACATCGATCTCACCTCGGTTGGCAGCTGGGCCGAGCGCAACAACGTCTCCTATGCCAGCTATCAGGAGCTGGCAGCGCATCCGCAGGTCTATGACATCATCGCCAAGCGCATGGACGAGCTGAACCGCGGGCTCGCGGAGGAGCCGCAAATGGCGGCCTCCCAAATCAGGCGGTTCCTCATCCTGCACAAGGAGCTCGACGCCGACGACGGCGAGATGACGCGCACGCAGAAGGTGCGGCGGTCCACCATTCAGGAGCGCTACGCGCCGCTGATTGCCGCCCTCTACGACGGCTCCACGCAATGCCACGTTGTCACCGAGATGACCTTCGAGGACGGCCGCAGGGGCGTCGTCGAGGGCGACGTGCGCATCGTCGACGTTCAGACCTATCCGGCCCGCGCGGCCGTCGAGCCCGTCAGGGAGGCCGCCGAGTGAAGGCTGATGTCCAACCCAAGCCTGTAATTTCCGACCGACGCGGACCCTCCGACGAGGTGCTGCTCTCGGTGGAGAACGTCTCGCTGTCCTTCGGCGGCGTGCGGGCGATCCGGGGTGTCTCCTTCGACATCCGCAAGGGCGAGATCCGCGCCATCATCGGCCCCAACGGCGCGGGCAAGACGTCGATGCTCAACGTCATCAACGGCTTCTACCACCCGCAGGAAGGCACCATCACCTTCAAGGGCAAGAAGCGGCACGACATGCGGCCTTATCTGGCCGCCAGCCAGGGCATCGCCCGCACCTTCCAGAACGTCGCCCTCTTCAAGGGGATGTCGACGCTGGACAACATCATGACCGGCCGCACGCTCAAGATGCGGCGGGGGCTGTTGGCGCACACGCTTCACTTCGGTCCGGCGAGGCAGGAAGAAATCCGCCATCGCGAGGCGGTCGAGCACATCATCGACTTCCTCGAGATCGCAGCACATCCGCAAGGCGCCGGTGGGCAAGCTGCCCTACGGCCTGCAGAAGCGTGTCGAGCTCGGCCGCGCGCTCGCCATGGAGCCTGAGCTGCTGCTGCTGGACGAGCCGATGGCCGGCATGAACCTGGAGGAGAAGCAGGACATGTCCCGCTTCATCCTCACCGTGAAGGACACCTTCAACACCACCATCGCCCTCATCGAGCACGACATGGGCGTGGTCATGGACCTGTCCGACCGGGTGGTGGTGCTCGACTACGGCCAAAAGATCGCCGATGGAACGCCCGCCGAGGTGCAGGCCAACCAGGCCGTCATCGACGCCTATCTGGGTGTGGCGCACTAAGGAGAGTAGCGTTGGTAGCGTTCGGTCAGTTCCTGGAGGTGTTGGTCGGCGGCCTGCTGGCGGGCGTGCTGTACTCGCTCGTGGCGCTCGGCTTCGTGCTGATCTTCAAGGCCTCCGGTGTCTTCAATTTCGCCCAGGGCGCCATGGTGCTGCTGGCCGGGCTAGCGCTGGTGCGCTCGCTCGACTTCCTGGTGGCGCGCGGGGTGCCGGTGTGGGCGGCCGTCCTCATCGGCCTGCTGTTTGCCGCCGTCGTCATGGCGATCTCGGCCTGGCTGATCGAGCGCTTCGTGCTGGGGCCGCTGGTCAACCAGGACGGGCTCACGCTGTTCATGTCGACCATCGGCGCCACCTTCATTCTGGAGGGTGCCGCGCAGATGATCTTCGGGTCGGACGTCTATCCGATGCGCCTGTTCCCGACCGACAACTGGTTCCTGTTCGAAAGCGTGTTCCCGGGCGGGCTTCTGGTCAACAAGCTCGATGTGTGGGGCGCCCTGATCGCCGGCGTGCTGGTGGGCGGGCTTGCCATCTTCTTCCAGCGCACGAAGACCGGGCGGGCGTTGCGTGCGGTCGCCGACGATCATGCCGCCGCCCAATCGGTCGGCATCCCGATCAGCTGGATCTGGTTCGTCGTCTGGCTGGTGGCGGGCCTCGTGGCGCTGGTGGCGGCAACCGTCTGGGGCACCAAGCTCGGCGTGCAGTTCTCAATCACCTTCCTGGCGCTCAAGGCGCTGCCCGTGCTCATCATCGGCGGCTTCACCTCGGTGCCCGGCGCCATCGTCGGCGGGCTCATCATCGGCGCCGGCGAGAAGATCGCCGAGGTCTACCTCGGCCCCTATATCGGCGGCGGCATCGAATACTGGTTCGCCTACGTGCTGGCCCTGATCGTGCTGCTCGGGCGGCCGCAAGGGCTGTTCGGCGAGCGCATCATCGAGCGGATCTGAGGAGAGGCGCGTGCTCTATCGCGAAGCCGGGCAGTTCAAGACCTCATACTCCGCCGACATGGCGGTGTTCCCGATCCGCCAGGACCGGGTTGCCCTGATCGCGCTGCTGGTCCTTGCGTTCCTCGGCGTGCCCCTGCTCAGCGCCTATCACATCTGGCCGCTCGGCAGCGACTACATGCTGCGCGCCATTCTCGTCCCCTTCCTGATCCTGTCGCTGGCAGCGATCGGCGTGAACATCCTCGTCGGCTACTGCGGGCAGATCTCGCTCGGCAGCGGCGCGTTCATGGCGATCGGTGCCTACAGCGCCTACAAGTTCGGCACCGGCGTGCACCTGACGTTCGACTGGCTGGGCACCCAGACTGGCCATCCCGCCGCTGCCGGTGCTGCCTTCGATCCTGCTCGGCGGCCTGATGGCGGCCATCGTCGGCATTCTGTTCGGCGTCCCGAGCCTGCGCATCAAGGGACTGTATCTGGCGGTGGCGACGCTGGCCGCCCAGTTCTTCTTCGACTGGGTGTTCATCCGCGTGAAGTGGTTCACCAACTACGCGCCGTCGGGCTCCGTTTCCGCGCCCGAGCTCAACTTCTTCGGCCTGACCGTCAACACCTCGATCGAGCGCTATCTGCTTGTGCCTGACGTTCGTGGTCGTTCTTCGCGTTCGTGGCCAAGAACCTGGTGCGCGGCAACCTCGGGCGGCAATGGATGGCGATCCGCGACATGGACATCGCCGCCGAGCTGATGGGCATCCGCCCGTTCTACGCCAAGCTCACGGCCTTCGCCGTGTCGTCCTTCATCGTGGGCGTGGCGGGCGCGCTGTGGGCGTTCGTGTATCTCGGGGCCTGGGAGCCGCTGGCCTTCGACATCAACCGGTCGCTGCAGCTGCTGTTCATGGTGATCATCGGTGGGCTCGGCTCGATCCTGGGATCGTTCCTCGGTGCCGGCTTCATCCTGATGCTGCCGATCTTCCTCAATCAGCTGCCCGCCGCGGTCGGCATCCCGCTTCACACCGACATGATAACCCACCTGGAATTCATCATCTTCGGCTCGCTGATCTGCTATCTTCTGATCAAGGAGCCGCATGGCTTCGCCAGGCTGTGGTCGATCGCCAAGGAGAAGCTGAGGCTCTGGCCCTATCCGTATTGAGGGCCGCTCGAGAAGGTGGCAGCGCGCAGTGTGGAGCGGCGTGCCGCATCGCCGATGAAAACAACAAAAGGCTCGCAGTCGAAAGTCCCGGCACTTCGAGCCGGATGAAGCAAAGAGGAGGAGTGAGAATGACCCGAAGGATACTTGGGCTCTGGCAGCAGCCGCCGTCGGCCTGGCGGCGATGGTCGGAGCCGGTAGCGGCGCAGCAGAACGAGCAGTTCATCCCGATCCTGTCCTACCGGACGGGCGCCTACGCCGTGAACGGCGTGCCCTACGCCAACGGCGTCGTCGACTACTACAACCTGGTCAACGAGCGCGACGGCGGCATCAACGGCGTCAAGATCGTGTTCGAGGAGTGCGAGACCGGCTACGCGACCGACAAGGGCGTGGAATGCTACGAGCGCCTCAAGGCCAAGGGCCCGACGGGAGCGGCCTTCTTCAATCCGCTGTCGACGGGCATCACCTTCGCCCTGACGGAGAAGACGCTGGCCGACAAGATCCCCATCATCACCATGGGCTACGGCCGCGCCGATTCCAAGAACGGCGCCGTGTTCGCTTACAACTTCCCGCTGCTCGGCACCTACTGGTCGGCGGCCGACATCGCCATCCAGCACGTCGCCAAGGAGATCGGCGGCGCCGACAAGCTGAAGGGCAAGAAGATCAGCCTCGTCTACCACGACAGCCCCTACGGCAAGGAACCGATCCCCGCGCTGCAGGTCGCTGGCCCAGAAGCACGGCTTCGAGTTCACGCCGATTCCCGTCACGCATCCGGGCGTGGAGCAGAAGTCGCAGTGGCTCTCGATCCGCCAGAACCGTCCCGACTACGTGCTGATCTGGGGCTGGGGCGTCATGAACGGCGTTGCCATCAAGGAAGCGGCGGCCGTCGCCTATCCGCGCGACAAGATGATCGGCGTGTGGTGGTCGGGCGCCGAGCCTGACGTGACGCCGGCCGGCGCCGATGCAGCTCGGCTACAAGGCGCTGATGCTGCAGCACGGCGCGCGAGAAGCACGCCGTCCATGCCGACATCGAGAAGTACGTCTACGCCAAGGGCAAGGGCGCGACCGAGAAGGAGAAGGTCGGCGAGGTGCTCTACAACCGCGGCATGGTCAACGCCATGCTCGGCGTCGAGGCCATCCGCAAGGCGCAGGAGAAGTACGGCAAGAAGCCGCTGACCGGCGAGCAGGTGCGCTGGGGCTTCGAGAACCTCAACCTCACAGCCGATCGCATCAAGGCAGCTCGGCTTCGAGGGCATGCTGAAGCCCGTCACGATCATCCTGCGCCGACCACGAAGGTGCTCGCGACGGGCGCGTGCAGCAGTGGGACGGCAAGGCGTGGAAGATCATCTCCGGCTGGTACACGGCCAACCAGGAGGTGACCGAGCCGCTGGTCAAGGACGTGTCGGCCAAGTATGCGGCGGAGAAGAAGATCACGCCGCGCGACTGCGCCAAGGAGAGCTATGACGCGGCGTGCCGCTCGAACGAACTACGCGGGAGGCGGCGGTCGCCGCCTCCCGATCTGCCGTAACCTGACCGACTGGAGCTGCCTGCGTGTCGCCTGCCTTGCCCGCCGCCAAGTCCGAAGCGGCCAAGCCCATTCTCGCCGTCAAGAACATCGAGGTGATCTACGATCACGTCATCCTGGTGCTCAAGGGCGTGTCGCTGGAGGTGCAGCAAGGCGGCATCGTCGCCCTCCTCGGCGCCAACGGCGCCGGCAAGTCGACGACGCTCAAGGCGATCTCCAACCTCATCAAGTCCGAGCGCGGCGACGTCACCAAGGGCTCGATCGAGTTCGACGGCGAGCGCGTCGACGGGCTCACCCCCAACGACCTGGTGCGCCGCGGCTGCATCCAGGTGATGGAGGGCCGGCACTGCTTCGGCCACCTCACCGTGGAGGAGAACCTGCTGACCGGCGCCTTCACGCGCACGGACGGGCGCGGCGCCGTCGCCGCCGACCTCGAGATGGTGTACGGCTATTTTCCCCGCCTCAAGGAGCGCCGCGCGCTCGCTTGCCGGCTACATCTCGGGCGGCGAGCAGCAGATGACGGCGATCGGCCGCGCGCTGATGTCGCGACCCAAGATGGTGCTGCTCGACGAGCCGTCCATGGGCCTGGCGCCGCAGCTGGTGGAGGAGATCTTCGAGATCGTGAAGCGGCTGAACGCCGAGCAGGGCGTGTCGGTGCTGCTGGCCGAGCAGAACACCAACATGGCGCTGAAGTACGCCACCTACGGCTACATCCTGGAGAACGGCCGCGTCGTCATGGACGGCGAGGCCAACTCGCTGCGCGAGAACGAGGACGTGCGCGAGTTCTACCTCGGCATCGGCGGCATCGACCGCAAGAGCTTCCGCGACGTGAAGTCCTACAAGCGGCGCAAGCGCTGGCTGGCATAAGCGCGCAGTCGTCGTCCGGCTGCTTGCGCCGGCGCAAGCCGCGTCGCCGACATGCATCGCCGACGTCTGGCTGAGTGACGCTGGATACCGGCGACAAGCCCCGGTATGACTAGCGCGGCGCGTTCGTTGACTACGAGCGGAGCTCGGCTGAGGGAAGCATGGCCGATCACTTCGACCAGCTGGAGACCCGTGACCCCGAGCAGCGCGAGCTGGCGCAGTTCAACCTGCTGCCCGACCTGATCCGTCACGCGATCGCCGCGGCGCCCGGCTGGGCCGACCATCTCAAGGGCGTGGACGCCGGCGCGCCGGCATCGCGCGAGGGGCTGGCCAAGCTGCCGGTGCTGCGCAAGTCGATGCCTGCATGAGCTGCAGGCGAAGCGCCCGCCGTTCGGCGGCTTTGCCACGGCGCCGAGCTGGCCGAGATCGCGCGCATGTTCATGTCGCCGGGGCCGATCTTCGAGCCCGAGGGCGATGGCGAGGACTGGTGGCGGGCGGCGCGCGCGCTCTACGCCGCGGGCGTGCGCAAGGGCGATATCGTGCACAACACCTTCGCCTATCACCTGACGCCGGGCGGCTGGATCCTCGATTCCGGCGCGCGGGCGCTCGGCTGCGCCGTGATCGCGGCCGGACCCGGCAACACCGAGCAGCAGCTCGAGGTGATCCAGGCGCTGAAGCCCACCGTCTACGTCGGCGTGCCCGACTACCTCAAGATCCTGCTCGACAAGGCCAAGGAGACGGGCAAGGACGCCACCTCCATCAAGAAGGCGATGGTCGGCGGCGGCGCGCTGTTCCCCTCGCTGCGGGCCGAGTACAAGCAGCGCGGCATCGCCACCTTCCAGACCTACGCCACCGCCGATCTCGGCATCATCGCCTACGAGAGCGAGGCGCTGGAGGGCATGATCGTCGACGAGGGCGTGATCGTGGAGATCGTGCGGCCGGGCACCGGCGATCCCGTGCCGCCGGGCGAGGTGGGCGAGGTGGTCGTCACCTCCTTCAACCGCGACTATCCCATGATCCGCTTCGCCACCGGCGATCTCTCCGCCGTGCTGCCGGGCGCCAGCCCCTGCGGGCGCACCAACATGCGCATCAAGGGCTGGCTCGGCCGCGCCGACCAGACCACCAAGGTCAAGGGCATGTTCGTGCATCCCGAGCAGGTGGCCGAGGTCGCCAAGCGCCATGCCGGCGTCGGCGCGCGTGCGCCTGGTGGTGGGGCGCGCGGGCGAGCAGGACACCATGACGCTGCGCGCGGAAGCGCAAGGACGATGCGGGCCTCAAGGCCAAGCTGGCGGAGACCGCTGCAGGCGGTCACCAAGCTCAAGGGCGAGGTGGAGATCGTGGCGCCCGGCTCGCTGCCCAACGACGGCAAGGTCATCGCCGACGAGCGCACCTACGGCAGCTAGCCCGCCAGCCACCCTTTCGCGGTTGCCCGAGCCCGGGCATTATGGGCGCGGGCAACGGGACGCGGGTGGGTACTAGGGCTATGCGCATCGGATTCATCGGCCTCGGCGTGATGGGCAGCGCCATGTCGGGGCATCTCGCCAAGGGCGGCCATACACTCGCCCTCTACGACCTCGCTCCCGCCACGACCCGCAAGGTCGCACGCCGCCACAAGGGCACACTGGCAGCCAAATCGCCCCGCGCCGTGGCCGAAGCGGCGGAGGTCGTGTTCACGATGCTGCCCGACGGCGCTGCGGTGAGCGACTGCATCTTCGGCCGCGACGGCCTCGCCGAAGGTTTCAAGCAGGGCACCATCCTCGTCGATACCTCCTCCGCGGAACCCTGGATCACGCGCGAGAGTGCTCTCGCACTTGCCGCCCAGGGGGTCACCATGATGGACGCGCCCGTTTCCGGAGCGGTCGAAGGCGCGCAGAGCGCCACCCTCGTGTTCATGTGCGGCGGTGAAAAAGCGACAGTTGCTCGGGTACGCCCGCTGCTCAAGCTGATGGGCCGGCAGGTCTTCCACCTGGGCCCCGTCGGCAGCGGGCACGCCATGAAGACGGTCAACAACCTCGCGACCGCCCTCACCTGCCTCGGTACGACGGAGGCCATGCTGATCGGCAAGGCCTATGGCCTCAAGCCCTCGACCATGCTGAAGGTGCTCAACGTCTCCACCGGCATGAGCTTCCTGACGCAGAAGCGGTTCGGGCCGCAGGTGATCGAGCGCCGCTTCGCCGACGCCTTCAAGCTCGAGCTCATGCTGAAGGACGTCGGCATCGCCAACAAGCTGGCCGACGAGCACGGGCTCTCCGTACCCGTGAGCGCACTGGGCGAGCAGCTCTGGCGTGCGGCCAACGCCGCGCTGGGCCCCGGGCGCTCGCTGGTCGACATCGTGCGCTGGTACGAGCAGACAGCTCGCGTGCAGCTCAAGGACTGAGCCCCGACCGCCACTCCATTTGCAGCCGGTCGATCAATTGGCCGGCGGTCAGCGCGCCCACCAGCCGCGGATGCCGCCAGAGGATCTGACGGTCTCGTTGGCCTTTTCAGCTCCGTCTCTTCTGCCGCGGGTAGGTGCAGGTGCGGCCCCTTCAGGGCTCAATGAAACGCTGCCCAACAGCTTGGAGATAATGCTTGGCGCGCTGTAGCCAATGCCCAACGCCGTAATCGCCCAATTCTGGGCGGGGGGCGCGTAGGTAACCGCGGCATACGCCGCGCCCGCCCCAATCGCCCCGAGGAGAAGCAGGCTGACCCAGAAAAACCATGTCAACAGATATCCTGGTGCATTGCCGTCGTGCCGCGCACCGACAATCCGCAATACATCAGGTATTATCCCGCCTATCGCCCCGAGAAATGCGATCTGATACCATGGCATTTCCATTGCAGTTCTCTCCCCAAGAAAGACTTATAACAATATCCAGCATGCTCCGATCCGAACTGGAGCAATGCACTAGCATTCCCATATCGCTTGTGGCGGCACAATGGCCCAGTTCGGTTGCGCGGGCGAGCACGCCAACACAGACTACCTAGATGACATCGTCACGCGCCATTGTATCGACCTCGCCCGCGCTGTAGCCCAATAGTCCGGTCAGCACCTCGCGCGTGTGCTGGCCGAGCACCGGCGGCGGCGGCATAGGCCTCGAGCGGCGTCGCACTCAGATGCACCGGCGTTCTTGATCGCCTTCACCGTGCCGGCGCTCGCGTGCTGCATCTCCGCCACCATATCGCGCGCCTTCAAGCAGATCGCTCGTCGCACACCTCGCCGACGGTGCGGATGGCGCCGCTCGGCACGCCGGCCTTGTCCAGGCGCGCCAGCCACTCGTCGCGCGTGCGCGCTTTGACGACGTTCTCTGACCAGTCGGCACCAGCACCTCGCGGTTGCGCACGCGGTCGGAAGCCTTGGCGAAGCGCGCGTCGGTCGGCGAGTTCGGTGCGCTCTGCCGCCTTGCAGAAACGCTGCCACAGATCGTCGTTGGCGACGCCGAGATTGATCCAGCCGTCGGCCGCCTCGAAGGTCTCGTAGGGCACGATGGTGGGGTGCTCGTTGCCGCGCCGGCGCGGCGAGTCGCCGGTGGCGTAGTAGATGCTGGCGTTGAAGGTGAGCAGCGACGCCACCGCCTCGTACATGGAGATGCGCACGTGCTGGCCCTGCTCCGATCGGCGTTGCGGGTGTGCAGCGCCGCCAGGATGCCCTGCGCCGCATAGAGGCCCGAGACCAGGTCGCCGATGGCCGCGCCGACCTTGTAGGGGGCGCCGTCGCGCGGGCCGGTGATGTCCATGATGCCGGCCTCGCCCTGCACGATGACGTCGTAGCCGGGGCGGTCCTTCTGCGGGCCGCTGTCGCCGAAGCCGGAGATCGAGGCGTAGATCATGCGCCGGCCGGCGCTTGCTCACCGCGTCGTAGCCGAAGCCCAGACGATCCATGGCGCCGGGGCGGAAGTTCTCGACCAGGATGTCGGACTTCTCGATCAGGCGCCACAGCACCTCCTTGCCGCGCAGCGCTCTTCATGTCGAGCGTGATGCTCTTCTTGTTGCGGTTGACGGAGAGGAAGTAGGCGGCCTGGTCGCCCTGGAAGGGCGGCGCGAAGGCGCGCGTGTCGTCGCCCTTGCCGGGCTGCTCGACCTTGATCACCTCGGCGCCCATGTCGCCCAGCTGCATGGTGCAGTAGGGCCCGGAAAGCACCCTAGTCAGGTCGACGACGCGTAGTCCCTCGAGCGGGCGCATTTCCTGGACCTCGTACACTTGGCTACCGGCCGACGACGTGCCGTCATACGGCGCAAAAAAGCTTGGTTTACATGCCATGGCCCAGGGCAGGCAAGGCCAGGCAAGCTGCCAATGGACCGCTTGTTTGCCTGCGCTGCGTCCAATAGGGTCGGGCGCGGGAGGATGGGGTCGCTAGAAGATGATCGACAGCACCGAGAGCCGCTCGCGACCCTCGAGCAACTCGCTCGCCCCACCTATCATCCTGGCGGCACTGGTTGCCGTGCTTTCCTCGCTACTTCTCGCCGAGCTTGCGCCGCGCTATGCGCCCGGCCTGCTGCGCTTCGAGCACGTGCTGGGAGACGTGCGGACGGCCTTTCTCTCCGACCGGTTGCCGAGCCAGCACCCGCATGTGGCCATCGTCAGCATCAGCGACGACACACTCAAGGAGAGCAAGGTTCGCCAACCCATCGACCGCGCGCTGCTCGCACGGCTGGTGGAAGCGATCGACGCGGCGGGAGCCAAGGTGATCGGCATCGACATCCTGTCTGCGCGCACCCCGCCCCCCGACAACGAGAGCGCGTTCATCGAGGCGATCAGGAAGGCCAAAGCCAAGGTCGTGCTGGCCGCTGCCGACGAGCGGGTCGGCCTTCCCAAGGCGCACCTGGAGCACCAGGCGCAATTCATCGCCGCCGCCGGGCGTCCGGCGGGCTATGTCAACCTCGCCACCGAGCACGACTGGGTCGTACGGTTCAAGGCGCAGCCGTCGCCGGGCTCGACCTACCGGGACAGCTTCGCCAAGCTTCTGGCAGAGAGCAATGGCACCAAGGCTGGACGAGTCGTACCGGCGCATCGCCTGGCTGCTCGAGCCGCGCGATGGCTCCGACACCTTTCTCACCATCCCTGCCGAGATCGTTCTCAAGGGCCCGGACGATGCCGGCGCCCGCACCGCCCGCGCGCAGCTCAAGGACAAGATCGTCATCATCGGCGGCCTGTTCCTCGACCTAGACCGGCATTTGACGCCGCTCACCGCGCGGACGGGCGACCTGCAGCCCGGCGCACTGATTCACGCCCACATTGCGGCCGAGCTGGTCGATGGGCGCAGCATCCGCCAGCTCGAGCTCGACACCTGGAAGATGAAGGCGGGTCTGGCAATCTTGGCCGCTCTCGCCTTTCTGGTCGGGTGGTGGTTTCGCCTGAGCAGGCGGGGGATATTGCTCAGCAGCGTCGCCACGGTTGCCATAATTGTGGTGGATACAGTGGTGTTCTGGCAGTGGCGTATCATACTGCCGATCGTGCTCGCTCTGCTGGCCTGGTTTCTGGGCGAGTTTGCTGGTCATTACCTGGGCCGGTGGTTCGGCCCGCGCACCCTCGAGCGATCTAGGTGATTGGTAAGATGATGCATCTATTCCGCGCTTTGCGTAACCTGACACTAGCGACGGCACTTGTGGCCGCCATCGGGGTGCTCGCTGCACATGCGCAAGTGTACGTGCTCGAGTCGACGGCCGACACCGTGAAGCCGGGCACCGCGTTCAAGGCGGGCGACCGCGTCGCCTTTCCCGCTGGCACCTCCATTCGCGCGGTAATGCCTTCAGGCAAGACACAGACGATCAAGGGCCCCTTTTCGGGTCCTGCGAGCGACCTGGCCAAGGGACACCAGGCCAACGAAGGCGTCATCGCCTGGCTCCAGAACCTGCTGCAAACCGGGGGCTCGACCGAGCGCACCCCTGGCGTGACCCGCAGCATGCGGGCGGCGGACGCGCCTGCGCTGTTCTCGTGGACCCTGGTACCTTCCACCGTCGACAGCACCATATGCGTCGAAAAGGGTGCCAAACTGCAGCTGCGGCGCTCAGCATCCCAGCGGGCGGAGCGCATCATCGTGCTCAACCAGGCAAGCTCGGAGCGAGGCGAGGTGGAGTTCGCAGCCGGCAGCGACAAGGTTTCCTGGCCCGCCAACGTCCCCCTACGTGCCGATGTCACTTATGCGCTGCTTGGCGCGGACAGTCAGCCGCGCAAGCAAGTGGTGCTGCGCGTCCTCGACAGGCTGCCGAGCGACGAGGATGTCCTGGCGGAACTCGCCACGCGCGGGTGCCGATACCAGTTCGACGCCTGGGTGAAGGAAAAGGTTGCCGCGGGCAAGAAGGCGTCCTGAGGCCTATTCCGCCGCCTTGAGCGCACTGGTTGGGGAGGGGTTGCGCAGCTCGGCCAGGAGGGCCGTCTCTCGCGCCTTCACAGTCTTGTAGTTGCGCTCCTTGATGTGGCCGAAGCCCTTGATCTCAAGAGGCAGCCCGGCAAGCGCCACCGCAGTTGAGTGGGTAGCGGGGCTCAGCCGCTCTATAATCTCGTCGAGCAGCGTCTCGTAGTCGGCGATCATTTGGCGTTCCAGCTTGCGCTCGTGCGTGTAGCCGAACACGTCCCAAGCGGTGCCGCGCAGCGCCTTGCCCTTGGTTAACAGGCGGAACGCGGGCAGCATCCAGCGCCCGAACTTCATCTTGCGCGGTTCGCCGGTGAGTTTGTCGCGGCGCGCCAGCAGTGGCGGCGCTAGGTGGAACTCGAGCTTGCCGCGTGCCTCGAACTGCTCGGACAGCGCCTCTTCGAAGGCCGGATCGGTGAAGAGCCGTGCAACCTCGTACTCGTCCTTGTAGGCGAGCAGCTTGAAGTAGCCTTTGGCCACGGCCTCGGCGAGGCCCTTGCGGCCGGCCGCCTTGCCGCGCTCGGCCTCGGCAATACGGGCAACGCGCGCGCGGTAGCGCTCGGCCAGCGCCGCATCCTGGTAGCCGGTGAGCCAATTGGCGCGATAGGCGACGATGTCCTCCAGCGTCTGCGGCTTGGACGCGCCGGTCTTGGTCGGGCCGATCATGCGCTCGACCGCGCCCATGTCGTGCGCGGCGAGACGGCCGAAGCGGAAGGCGTTGCGGCTCATCTCCACCGCCGCGCCGTTGAGCTCGATCGCCTGCTCTATTGCTCCGGCACCGATCGGCACTGAGCCCAGCTGATACGCATAGCCCAGCAGGAAAACGTTGGCGGCGATGGAGTCGCCAAAGAGCTTCACGGCAGCGGTGTGCGCATCGAAATGATGCACAGGAGCCTTGCCGGCCCGCTCCTCGATGGCGTGCCTCAGCGCGCCGCCGGGGATGCGCAGGTTGGCGTTGCGCGTGAAATCGGCGGTCGACATCTCGTAGTCGGAGAACACCACCGCGGTGTGGTCCGGCTTGATGGTCTCCAGCACCTTGTTGGAGGCGGTCACCACCAGGTCACAGCCGAGCACGAGGTCGGCGCCGGCAACGCTGGCGCGGATCGCATGGATCTGCTCGACGTTCTTGGCAACGCGCATGTGGCAGGCGACTGCGCCGCCCTTCTGGGCCAAGCCCGTCATGTCGATGGCGCCGAAGCCCTTGCCCTCGAGATGCGCGGCCTGGCCCAGCACCGCCGATATTGTCACTACGCCGGTACCGCCAACGCCCGTCACCAGCATGGTGTAGGGCTGATCGAGCGTGGGAAGCTTGGGCTCGGGCAGGCTCGCCAGCATGCTGGCGACGCCGGTCTCGCCCACGGGGCGCTTGGCCTTCCTCACTTTGGCGCCATGCACCGTGACGAAGCTCGGACAAAAGCCGTTGAGGCAGGAGAAGTCTTTGTTGCAGGCCGACTGGTCGATCTCGCGCTTGGTGCCGAGCTCGGTATCGAGCGGCGACACCGCCACGCAGTTGGACTTCACGCCGCAATCGCCGCAGCCCTCGCACACCGCCGGATTGATGAACACGCGCTTGTCGGGATCGGGGAACGTGCCGCGCTTGCGGCGGCGCCGCTTCTCGGCCGCGCACGTCTGATCGTAGAGCAGCACCGAGACGCCCGGCACCTCGCGGAGCTCCTGCTGCACCTTCTGCAGGTCGCGGCGGTCATAGACGGGGACGCCGCTTGGGATGAATCCGGCCGGATACTTGAACGGCTCGTCGGTGACCACCACCACCTTCTCGACACCCTCGGCCAGCACTTGGCTCAGGATCATCGACACGGTCATGCCGCCGTCGAGCGTCTGGCCGCCGGTCATGGCTACGGCGTCGTTGAACAGGATCTTGAAGGTGACGTTGACGCCGGCCGCGCGCGCCGCGCGGATGGAAAGGCTGCCGGAGTGGATGTAGGTGCCGTCGCCCAGGTTCTGGAAGACGTGCTTGGTGTTGGAGAACGGCGCCTCGCCGATCCAGTTGCTGCCCTCGCCGCCCATCTGGGTGAACCCTTCGGTCGAGCGGTCCATCCAGTGGGCCATGAAATGGCAGCCGATGCCGGCGTAGGCGCGCGAGCCCTTGGGCACGACGGTAGAGGTGTTGTGCGGGCAGCCGGGGCAGAAATAGGGGATGCGGGTGGCGGCTTCCGCGCTCTCGGGCCGGTTGCCCTTGAGGCGTTTCAGCTCCGCAACTTTGCCTTTGATGTCCTCACCGGCGCCGCCGCGGATCAGCCGCTCGCCGAGCTTGATGGCGATGTCGGTAGGGTCGAGCGCATATTTGGCGGGAAACAGCCACTGCTCGTTCTCGTCCTTCTTGCCGATCACGCGCGGCCGCTCGGGCAGGTCGTAGAGCTGCTCCTTCACCTGCGTCTCGATCAACGAGCGCTTCTCCTCGACGACCAGGATCAGATCCAGGCCCTTGGCGAACTCGCGTACGCCCTGCGGCTCGAGCGGCCAGGGCATGCCGACCTTGTAGACCCGGATGCCGAGCTCATTGGCCTTGACCTCGTCGATGCCGAGCTCGTCCATGGCCTGGCGGACGTCGAGATAGCTCTTTCCCGTGGTGATGATGCCGAGCTTGGGCCTCGGGCCGCCGCTGATGACGACGCGATCGATCCTGTTGGCGCGGCTGAAGGCGAGAATCGCCGGGACCTTGTGATCGTGCAGGCGCGCTTCCTTGACGAGGGTCTGGTCGCCGAGGCGAATGCCGAGGCCGCCGGGCGGCGAAGCGTAGTCGTCGGGCAGCTTGACCTGCACGCGGTCGATGCGGCCATCGACGGTGGAGGTAGCCTCGATGTTGTCCTTCACGCATTTGAGGGCGACCCAGACGCTGGCAAAGCGTGACAAGGCGAACCCGAGGACACCGTAGTCGAGGATCTCCTGAACGCCGGCAGGGTTCAGGATCGGGATCATGAAGTCGAGAAAGGCGAACTCGGACTGGTGCGCGGTGGTGGAGCTTTCGGCGGTATGGTCATCGCCCATCAGGGCCAGCACGCCGCCGTTCTTGGAGGTGCCGGCGTGGTTGGCGTGGCGGAATACGTCGCCTGTGCGATCGACACCAGGGCCCTTGCCGTACCAGATGCCGAAGACGCCGTCGTACTTGCCCTCGCCCCTCAGCTCCGCCTGCTGCGTGCCCCACAGCGCGGTGGCGGCCAGGTCCTCGTTGAGGCCGGCCATGAACTTGATGTGGTTGGGCTCCAGAATGCCCTTGGCGCGCAGCATCGCGGCTTCGAGCGAGGCGATGGGCGAGCCGCGGTAGCCAGTCACGTAACCGGCCGTATTGAGCCCCGCCCGCACGTCGCGGGCCCGTTGGGTCAGCATGAGGCGGACGATGGCCTGGGTGCCGGTCAGCAGCTGGCGGGTCTCGTCGAGGGCGTACTTGTCGTCGAGGCTCACCGTGTTCTTGGGCATGGCGGATCGGGCTCTCGCGTTAATCGCCTACTGCAACTGATGCCAGAGTCCTTTTGCTCCCGCAAATCTCGTGCCGGATCGGGGCATCATCTTCGAGATGGGGTGGGACAGGGCCAACGGCAAATCGCGCAATCGGGATGTGCACGAGCGTGCTTGTTGCAGTGCGAAGCCGAATGTGTTGGGGCCAATGGCCGCAACAAAATTGCGCGCCATGCGAGCCGCGACGGCCGGCCATGCATCCTGGCGCAAAATGACACGCCGAGGGCCGCTACTTCACCCGGGTGAACGTGGTCGTCTTGCAGAATATCGCGGCCACACAACCCGATAGGTCGACCTCACTCTTGCTCTTGACCGTTAGCGTGCCCGAGTAGGTCTTGCCGTCCGCCCGGTTGTAGAGCTGCCCTGCCCACTTGTTGGGCCCGGTTTTCTTGGCACCCTGCAGGATGACGAGGCCGACGACGGGGCGGTCACGCTTGGCGGGATCGGGGTTCTTGTCGTCGGTCTTCTGCCCGTCGACCACCTTGACGATCTTGCCGCAAACGCCGTCACCGCACTTGTAGAACTCCGTGTGCGACTTGTTCTCGGGGTTCTGCCACACGCCGATGGCGTCCTCCGCGGTCTGTGCGTACGCCACCGTGGCGAGAGCCAACGCAGCACCTGCGGCAATCAGTGTTCTGTTCATGGGCGGTCTCCCTGTCTCGTTGCGGCAATCCTGCAACGCGACTGCGGCGCCGGCACGGCGGGCAGCGCCGCACTCATGGCAGGCGTGTGACGCGCATGCGCCAGCTGAGCGCAACGAGCCCCACCACCAGCGCCGAGAAGACGAGTTCCATCCAGCCGATCGGCTCGCCGAGCAGGAGGAAGGCGGCGACCAGTGTCACGAACGGCTGCAACAGCTGCATCTGGCCGATCCTGGCGACGCCGCCGAGCGACATGCCCTTGTTCCAGGCGAAGAAGCCGAGGAACTGGCTGAAAACGGCAACGTAGAAGAAGCCGGCCCAAGCCGAGGCGGAAGCGCCCCAGTTGATCGTCGGATTGACCAGGACAAGCAGCGCAATGAGAACGGGTGCCGCCGCCACGAGCGCCCAGGAGATGACCTGCCAGCCGCCGACGCGGTGCGACAGCTCTCCGCCGAGCGCATACGCGGTCGCAGCGGAAATCGCGGCCCCCGCCAGCAGCAGGTCGGCCCAGTGGAGGTCGCCGGAGCCGCCACCGGAGACGAGTGCGTAGATCAGCACCACGCCGGTGCCGGCCGCGCCGGAGGCCCAGAACCCCAAGGACGGGCGCTCGCGCGCCACCAGCACGCCAGCCATGGCGGTGAGCAGCGGCAGCACGGCGAGGACAACGGCTGCGTGCGAGGCGGGGGCATGCTGCATCGCCACCGTCATCAGTAGCGGGAAGCCGATGATCGAGCACAGCGCGAACCAGAAGAGGCGCGGCCAGTCGCGGCGCTGGGGCGGCCTGGCGCGGGCGATCCGCAGAGTAATGGCGGCGAGCAGAGCCGCGAGCAGCGCGCGCCCCAGGCTGACGAACAGCGGGTCGAGCTCCAACACCGCCGCGCGGGTGGCCGGCATGGTCAGGCCGAAGACGACGACGCCGATGAGGCCAAGCAGCAAGGCCTGGCGCAGGCGGCGCGCCTCGAGATCGGCGGACATTGGAAGCTGCAAGGGTGTGTGGTTGGATTGGCTGATGGCGAATCAGGGCTCAGACGATCTGCAACGGTTTGCCGCCGGGCGGCGGTTCGCCAGCGTGCTGGCCGATCCGCCGTGGCGGTTCGTCAACCGCACCGGCAAGATGGCGCCGGAGCACAGGCGGCTCAACCGCTACGAAACGCTCACCACCAATGCAATCTGTGCCCTGCCCGTGGCAAGCATCTTGGCCGACAGGGCGCACCTGTACCTTTGGGTACCGAACGCCCTGCTGCCCGACGGTCTCCAAGTGATGGCGGCCTGGGGCTTCCACTACAAGACCAACATCGTGTGGCAGAAGGTGCGCAAGGATGGCGGCCCCGACGGGCGCGGCGTCGGCTTCTATTTCCGCAATGTGACGGAGCTGCTGCTATTCGGGGTGCGTGGCCGCAACAACCGCACGCTGGCCGCAGGACGCCGGCAGGTGAATTTCATCGCATCTCGCAAGCGCGAGCATTCGAGGAAACCCGACGAGCAGTACGCGCTGATCGAGGCGTGCAGCCCGGGCCCCTACCTGGAGCTGTTCGCGCGCGGCGAGCGCTCGGGCTGGGCCGGCTGGGGCAATCAGGCACGCGATGGTTATCGCCCGACCTGGGATACATACGCCAACCACTCGGCAGCGGAGGTGGAACTTCCATAAGTGCGGCGGGTTTTGCCGTGCTGGTGATTACGGTAGCTTCGAGTTTGTGGGGAGAGTGCGCGATGGAGCCGAAGGCGGCGAGGAAGCTATGGCAGTGGGGCAAGACAGCATTTGCCGCCGCACTGCTCTGCTGTGCCGCGCTGTTACCCGATCGCAGCAATGCCGACGGTGCGCTCGCGGTCGGGCTGCCCGCTGACGTCGCCAAGCAGGGCCTCGCCATGGGCTATGCCATCAACTACGACACGACGGAGAAAGCCCAGGAGCTGGCGCTGAAACGCTGCCGCGAGTTCCAGGATGCGCCGCAGGCGACGCGCGACCTCTGCAAAATCGTCGAGAAGTTCTCCAAGCGCTGCCTGGCGGTGGCACTCGACCCCCAGTTCGGCACAACGGGCATGGGCTGGTCGGTGTCCAAGAACCAGGAGGTGGCCGAGGACCTCGCCATGGAGAAGTGCGGGGAGACGGCCGGGCGCAAGCGGCGCGAGTTCTGCCGGGTGACGCTCACGACCTGTGACGGCAAGAAGTAGGCTTGGCGGGGTCGAACGTGGCGGCCCAACCTCGAGCCTGGCGGTTATGCATATTTCCAAGCTTAGCCGAGATCGTTCGAATTGGCATGGCATCCCCGGGTCGGTGGTACTAGAATTTCGGCTTCGGTGCTTGGGCTGGGGGCCCTTCTGTAGGAGGTCCACCATGGCAACGTACATCGTGCTTGGTAATTTCACGGACCAAGGCGTCCGCAACGTCAAGGACACGACCAAACGGGCCGACGCCTTCAAGGAGATGGCCAAATCCTCGGGCGCGGCAGTCAAAGAGATCTACTGGACCCTTGGCCAGTACGACATCGTCGCAACCGTCGAAGCGCCTGACGACAAGGTCGTCACGACTCTCGGCCTCACTCTGGGCAAGGCCGGCAATGTCCGCACCCAGACGCTCAGGGCGTTTTCGGCTGCGGAGATGACCTCGATCCTGGGCAAGGTCGGCTAGCCGGATTGGTTGCCGTCAAAAAACTGAAACTCGACAAGCAATGTGGGCGCATGCCCTCTGGGAGATCTGGCCATGAAGATAGCCGATGTAATTGCGGGCAAGGGGCACCACGTCGTTACTGTGTGGCCAGAGAAGCTGCTGAGGCAGGTCCTGCTCCTCTTCGAGGAGCGCAACATCGCCTCGGTGGTTGTTGTCGACCATGCCGACAGTCCGCTCGGCATCGTCACGGACCGGGACGCGCTGCGGACGCTGGTCCGCACCAGCATGGCAGCTCTCGACCGTCCTGTGTCCAACGTGATGCAAGCCCCCGTGCCGTCCTGCTCCCCGGACGACACGGTCAACCACGTGCTGCGGATGATGACCGAGAAGAGGGTGCGCCACGTTCTGGTCATGCGCGAGAACAGGATGATCGGGATCGTAAGTATCGGCGATTTGGTCAAGTTCAGGCTCAAGGATGCCGACCTCGAGAACCAAGTCCTGCGCGATTTGGCGATGACGCGCATGGTCGCTGAGTAACGTTTCGTCGCTTGCGGCCGACGGATCGCGCGTGAGCAAATCTGCTCAGCCGCGATTGCCGCCCAGCACCTTGCGCGAGATGACCACGCGCATGATCTCGTTGGTGCCTTCCAGGATCTGGTGCACGCGCAGGTCGCGCACCAGCTTCTCCAGGCCGTAGTCCTTCAGGTAGCCGTAGCCGCCGTGGATCTGCAGCGCCTCGTTGCAGACCTTGAAGCCGAGGTCGGTGGCGAGCCGCTTGGCCATGGCCGAGTACATGGTGGCCTGCGGGTCGGCGCGGTCGATGGCGTCGGCGGCGCGATAGATCATCAGGCGTGCGGCCTCCAGCTCGGTCGCCATGTCGGCGATCTTGAACTGCAGGGCCTGGAAGTCGGCGATGTGCGCGGCCGAACGCCTTGCGCTCGAACATGTACTGGCGCGCCTTGTCGAGCGCCGCCCAGGCCGCGCCCAGCGAGCAGGCGCCGATGTTGATGCGGCCGCCGTCGAGCCCGCTACATGGCGAACTTGAAGCCCTGGCCCTCCGCGCCGATGCGGTTGGCGGCCGGCACCTTGCAGTTCTCGAAGATCACCTGCCGCGTCGGCTGCGCGTTCCAGCCCATCTTCTTCTCGTTGGCGCCGAACGACAGGCCGGGCGTGTCCTTCATCACGGCGAAGGCGGAGACGCCGTTGGCGCCCTCGTCGCCCGTGCGCGCGAACACGAAGTAGAAGTCGGTGGCGCCGGCGCCGGAGATGAACTGCTTGGTGCCGTTGAGCACGTAGTGGTCGCCCGACGTGCTTGCGCCGTGGTCTTGAGGCGCGGCGGCATCGGAGCCGGCGCCCGGCTCGGTCAGGCAATAGCTCGACAGCCACTCCATCGAGGCGAGCTTCGGCATCCAGGCCGCCACCTGCGCCTCGCGAGGCGTACTTGGCCACCATCCACGCCACCATGTTGTGGATCGAGATGTAGCCGGCGATCGACGGGCAGCCGTAGGCCAGCGCCTCCATGATCAGCGCGCCGTCGAGGCGCGACAGGCCCGAGCCGCCCTTGTCCTCGGCCGGCACGTAGATGGTGGCCATGCCGAGCGCCGCCGTCTCCCGGATCACGTCGATGGGGAAGTGGCACTTCTCGTCCCACTCGGCCGCGTTCGGGCGCGATGCGCTCCTTGGCGAACGTGAGCGCCGTCTCCTGGATGGCGGCCTGTTCCTCGGTCAGCGCGAAGTGCATGGGCGCTAGTTCCAATCGGCGATGTGGAACGACATGTGCTTCGTCGGGCGTGCCTGCGAGCTTGGCGATCAACTTCGCGTCCGCGGTCACCAGTCGTGCGCCGATGCGGCGAGCGGCCACCACATAGATGCAATCGTAGACCGGCACGTCCGACGGCGTCGCCGAGCGTGAACGCTTCCGCCACCAGATCGGGAGTCGGCAGCAGCCTGTTGAAGAAGCCGCGGCACATCGGTCAGCCGCACACTTGGCTTGCTCGGCCGCGAGCAGCCCGCGCTTGACGTTCTTCCATAGCGCGTTTGCGAGTCTCCATCAGCACGAGGTCGGGCGCAATCAGCTGCAAGTCGGCGCGAGAGCAGCTCGATCGCCTTGTCCGAAGTGTTCCTCGCGCACGACCCACTTGACGGCAACGCACGAGTCGACGACCGACCTGGCTCGGTCACAGCAGGCCCTCGCGGATCTCTTCCTTGCGTCAGGAGGCGCTAGGCGGCGTCTGGGAACTCGGCGACGTACTGCCGGGCCAGTGCCGCCCGCTCCGCCGGCGCGAAGGGAGCATTGCTTTCCAGCACGCCCCGCAGCACCTGCTCGAGCGAGGTGCCTTGCAGCCGCGCCTTCACCTTGTAGGTCTCGATAAGTCCTTCCGAGATATTCCTGATCAGGACTTGGCCCATCGCTCAGTCCTCCATTGCTATCATAATTGATAGCATGCCGCTGTTTGTGGCTGTCACGGTGACCGGCACGAGGGCTGGCGCCCCCCTTCAGCAAGTGCCTCGGCCTCGGCCACCATCCGCTCCAGGATCGACGGCCGCCGGCTCGATGGCGTGGATCAGGCCGACGCCCTCGCCGACGATGGTGGCGGCAACGCTGGCATCGCCGGCCTTGGCAGCGGCCTGCGTAGCGCTCGACCTGCGCGTCCTTGGCCTCCCGCAGCTCGCCCTCGCGACCCAGCCACTCGGCGACGAAGTCGTTCTTCAGCACGCGGCCGGTGTAGCGCGCCGGCCAGGGGCGCTCGCGCACGATGTCGAGCACGCTCTGGCGCACGGTGTCGTCGCCGCCGGCCGCCAGCGCCGCCTGCGTGCAGGCTCGGCGTGCACCAGCGCCTCCTGCGAGGCCCAGAAGCGCGTGCCGACCACCACGCCGTCGGCGCCCAGCATCAGCGCGGCGGCCAGGCCCCTGCCGTCGGTGATGCCGCCGGCCGCGCACAGCAGGGTCTGCGGCGCGCGCTTGGCGATCAGGTCGGCGATCTCCGGCACCAGCGTCAGCGTCGCCCGCGTGCCGCCGTGGCCGCCGCCCTCGGTGCCCTGCGCGACGATGATGTCGGCGCCGCAGTCGATGGCGCGCTCGGCGTCGGCGCGCGTCTGCAGCTGGCAGAAGAGCGGGATGCCGGCGGCCTTGACCTTGCTGGCGAACGGCTCGGGATCGTCGAACGACAGGAAGATCGCCTTGGGGCTTGCGGGCGAGCACCGTAGTCCAGCAGCTCGGGCTGCTTGCGCAGCGACCAGGTGATGAAGCCGCAGCCGACCGCCTGGTTGCCGGCGGCGGCGAACTCGCGCTCGAACCAGCCGTCGTCGTCGGCTGTAGCCGCCGCCCAGGAAGCCGAGGCCGCCGGCGCTCGACACGGCTGCCGCCAGCTTGCCGCCGGCGATCACGTCCATCGGCGCCGACATGACCGGATGCGTGATGCGGAGGCGCTCGCGTCAGTCGCGTGGTCGAGATGGCCATCGGCGACAGGTCCCTATCTGAGCGGCTTGATGCGCTCGCCCGGCATCAGGTCGTAGGGGTCCTTCCAGCCCGGCAGCGCGCGCATGCGCTCGATCCAGGCGTGCGAGGTTGGGATTGGCTCTTGGCCCAGTCGTAGCCGTGTCTCCTCGAGCGGGTAGAACATGTAGCCGGCGAGCGAGAAGTCGGCGATGGTCGGCCTGTCGCCGACCATGAATTTCGACTTGGCCAGGTGCTTGTCGACGATGCCGAGCGCGCCGTCGAAGCGGCCCTTGAGGAAAGCCAGGACGTCCGGCGCGGGCGCCTGCGGTGCCAACGACTTCAGGAAGCGGTAGGTGGCGAAGTAGCTCGTGAACTTGTGGTTGTCGAACAGCATCCAGCGCAGCGCTTCGAGACGCTCGTCCTCCGTCGCCGGCTTGAACTTGCCGGTCTTGTCGGCCAGGTAGGTCAGGATGACGCCCGACTGCGTCAGCTTCCTGCCGTCGAATTCCAGCACCGGCGCCTCGCCCATCTCGTTGACGGTCTCGCGCCACTCAGGCTTGCGCGTCTGCCCGTTGAAGAAATCGACGAACACCGGCTCCCAGTCGAGGCCCGCGCAGTTGAGATAGAGCGCGACCTTGTAGGAGTTGCCCGACTGGCAGAAGCAGTGCAGCTTGTATTGGGCCATGGCGACGCGCCCCCGTGAATGTTTTCCGGCCGCACGCTAGCATGGCGGGTGGCGGCTACGCATCGGCAAGATCGGCATGAACCCTCACCTATTCGTCTACGGCACGCTGCTCTCGTATGCCGGCCATCCCAAGGGCGACTCGGCTGGGCCGCGAGGCGCGGCTCATCGGGAAGGCGATCATCCGGGGCTGCAGGCTCTACAATCTCGGCCGGTATCCGGGGCTGGTCGAGGCCGCGGATGCCGCCAGGGCTCGTGCACGGCGAGGTATATGCCCTGAACAACCCCGCAGCGTCGCTCACCTGGCTCGATGCCTACGAGGGCATCGTGCCGGGTAACCGCGACCAGAACGAATACGAGCGTGTCGAGCGCCCCGTGCAGCTTGCCGTCGGGCGGAGAGGTGGTGGCCTGGGTCTATCTCTACCTCAAAGGATGTCGCGGGACTGCGGCCGATCCCGGACGGGCGGTGGCTGGCGCGCAAGGATTAAGCGCGGGTTCGACGTAGGGCCGACAAGAGCAGCCTTGCTTTCCCGCCTGCGCCTCGGCAGAATTCGCAAGGGAAGGCCGCCCTGCACGCGGCCCAAATGTCTGGGAGAGCGCCATGTCGAGCCGCTATCGCGAGGTCTACGCCGCCTGGAAGCGCGATCCCGATGGCTTCTGGGGCGAGGCCGCGCGCGCCATCGACTGGTACAAGCCCTGGGACAAGGTGTTCGACCCCTACGCCGGCCAGTACGGCCGCTGGTTCGCGGGCGCCGAATGCAACACGGCCTGGAACTGCCTCGACCGGCACGTCGAGCGCGGGCGCGCGGCGCAGAAGGCGCTGATCTACGACAGCCCGGTCACCAGACTCGCAGAAGAGCTTCACCTACGCGCGAGCTGCACCGACGAGGTGGCGACGCTTGGCGGCGTGCTGCAGGACCTCGGCGTCAAGCAGGGCGACCGGGTGATCCTCTACATGCCGATGATCCCGGAGGCGGTGATCGGCATGCTGGCCTGCGCGCGCATCGGCGCCATCCATTCGGTGGTGTTCGGCGGCTTCGCTGCGCCGGAGCTCGCAACACGCATCGACGACGCCAAGCCGGTAGCCATGCTGTCGGCCTCCTGCGGCATCGAGCCGGGCCGCATCGTGCAGTACAAGCCCTTGCTCGATGCGGCCATCGACCTGTCCAAGCACAAGCCCGCCGCGGTGCTCATGCTGCAGCGGCCCATGGCCGAGGCCTCCATGATCGCCGGGCGCGACCACGACTGGGCCGCTGCCATCGCCGATGCCAAAGCGGCGCGGCCGCAAGGCCGGCTGCGTGTCGGTAAAGGCCACCGACCCGCTCTACATCCTCTACACATCCGGCACCACGGGCCAGCCCAAGGGCGTGGTGCGCGACAACGGCGGGCACATGGTGGCGCTCGCCTGGACCATGAAGAACCACTACGGCATCGACCCCGGCGAGGCCTTCTGGGCCGCCTCCGACGTGGGCTGGGTCGTGGGCCACTCCTACATCTGCTACGCGCCGCTGCTGCACGGCTGCACCTCGATCCTGTACGAGGGCAAGCCCGTCGGCACGCCCGACCCCGGCGCCTTCTGGCGTGTCATATCGCCGAGCACAAGGTGGCGGCGATGTTCACGGCGCCCACCGCCTTCCGCGCCATCAAGAAGGAGGACCCCAAGGGCGAGCACATCCGGCGCTACGATCTGAGCCGCTTCCGCACCCTGTTCCTGGCCGGCGAGCGCGCGGACCCCGAGACCATCAAGTGGGCCGAGGCCAACCTCAAGGTGCCGGTGTACGATCACTGGTGGCAGACGGAGACCGGCTGGCCGATCTGCGGCAATCCGGTGGGGCTGGGCGTGCTGCCCGTGAAGTACGGCTCGCCGACAGTGCCGATGCCGGGCTACGACCTGCAGGTGCTGGACGAAGCGGGCAAGCCGGTCGCCCAGGGTCAGACGGGCACGCTCGCCGTCAAGCTGCCGCTGCCGCCTTCCTGCCTGCCGACGCTGTGGGAGAACGACGAGGGCTTCCGCAACAGCTATCTGGCGGAGTTTCCGGGCTACTACACCACCAAGGACGCCGGCCACCTGGACGCCGACGGCTATGCCTTCGTGATGGCGCGCACCGACGACGTCATCAACGTCGCCGGCCATCGCCTCTCGACCGGCCAGATGGAGGAGATCGTCGCGCGCCACCGGGACGTGGCCGAATGCGCCGTGGTGGGCGTGGCCGACGCCATGAAGGGCCAGATCCCGGCGGGCTTCATCGTGCTCAACGCCGGCGTCAACCGCCCGCCGGCCGAGATCGAGGGCGAGGTGGTGAAGCTGGTGCGCGAGGAGATCGGCCCGGTCGCCGCCTTCAAGACGGTGATGACGGTCAAGCGGCTGCCCAAGACACGCTCGGGCAAGATCCTGCGCGGCACCATGCGCCAGATCGCCGACGGCGGAGACGTGGAAGATGCCGGCCACCATCGACGACCCCGTCATCCTCGATGAGATCACGGGCGTGATGCAGGGCCGCGGGATGGTGAAGGCTTAGGCCGCACGGGGCCAGGCCGGACCGCCCCCGGCCCTAGTATCCCCGAAGGCGAGGTTCGCACACACCCTGCTATCGAACTTCAGACGACGACAACGCTGAGAGCGTTCGCCGGCGCGCCCTGAACGGTACAGCCGACAGGAGAGTGGCGCTCTGCCCAACGCACCAGCTCATCGAGCTGGCCGGGAGCCGCGTTGTCGGCGCCGATGCGCACATTGGTGCGCATCGCCGAGGCGCCAGCTGAAATGGTCTTGTCGAGGCCCAGGATGCCACGATGATCTCCCTCGCTTTCGACAGTGACCTCCAGCTTCGTGAGGCCGATGCCGAGCTGGGCCGCACGCATCGCGATCACGGTAGCGCAGCACGAGGCCATCGAGGCTCTGAAGTACCAGCCCGGGTTGGGGCCGGACGCGGCCCCGCCCATGGCGGGCGGCATGTCGGTCTCGATGCGCTCGTTCTGCGGACCCGTGACCACGCACCGCAACCCTTCCGTCAGGGTGGCCGTTGCCGGCGTGTGTTTGGCCTTGGCTTTCTCCGGTTGAGCGATCAGCTTCTCGCTCAAGCTCTGCAGGGCCGAGCGGATAAGCGGACTCGTCATGTTGGTCTCCCCAACTGCGCAACATTGCGTAGGCGGTTTTTACCTCCTTCGAGGTGACATGGCAAAGCCCTGCGCTCGAGCAAGAGAGCACCGGCGAGCGACGGCTCGCCTGCCCGGTCAGCGCCGCAGGAGCATGCGGAGCCAGGGCGAGTCGGGCAGTCTGATGTCCATGCCGAAGTATCTGAGGACGTCGAGTGTTGTGTCGACCAGCCACAACGCTATGATCAAGGCGCCGATCGAAAGTAAGTAGCGGAACACCGGCAGCATATCGAAGGCGATGCGCGTCAGCCGCCAGAGCTTGGCCAGCTGCGTCTGCTCGCTGGCCTGCTCCTCGAAAGAAATCACGGACCCCGCGGTTGCCCCTTCCGATTCGGACACGTGCTCGACGAAGTCGAGGATGTTCGCCTTGAACATGGACGCGGTATTGTCCCGGACGATGCTGCCATCGTCCGCGGCACGGCTCTTGTGCGTCAATTGCGCGTAGGTTTCGATGAAACCCGCAATCGCGCCGTCTACCACGCCTGCCGAGTTGCCTTGGTGCATGCGCGATCGCACGTCGTCGGGCGTGGCAAAGAAGCATTTGTAGGGAGCGGGGCCGGAAGCCAGCAGTGCGAAGCCACGCGACTTGCGCACATTGCTGCACACCAGGTAGGTCGTCTTGAGCCGCTGACATATGTCGTTGATGTCGAACGTGCTGTCGGGATCGCCCGTCGCGACGAAGGAGCGGAAAGCATCGATCTGGCTCTGCGGCACCTTCAGCGTCGATAGGATGGAGCGGATGACCTGCGATCGCCCGCTCAAGCAAACCGCAGTATTGCTGGTATGGCTGTGCAGCCAGGTACGCATGCCGGCATGTGCCGAGCCCACACTGACGAACACCGGCTTGCGGTTGTTGCGCGCGTGCTCGGCAATGTGGTTGACGGTGGCGACGGCGAGATTGGCATCCAGAACCAGGATGTCTGCCCAACCGATGGCGCCCTCCAGCGAAGCAGCCTCCTCCTCGTGCGCGAAGATGTCGGTGTCGTACATGGCGGCGTCGACCACCGCGGTGCGGATGAGCCGCTTGTCCTGATCGAGGACGGCCACGTAGCCGCCGCCTCGCACGTGCCTGCGATTGAAGTCCTTGTGCAGGCGCAGATAGCTCGAATTCACGCCCGCGGCCGTACATTTGTACTTGATGATTTCGGTGAGCACCGAGTGCTGCGGCAGGATCGAATAGACTGCAACACTGCTGGTCGCCTCGCCCTTGGGGCGGTGCATCGCCAGATTGGCGGCGATGTTGTAGGCGCTGCCGCCCACGGAATGGATGATGCTCCCGACTTCCGTCTCGCCTTCGCTGTGGACCTTGGGCGGCTCGCTGAGGGCGATCGTGTCGAGATGCACCGAGCCGACCGTCAGCACGCGCTTACCCCGGCCGAACCACAACACAGATCGCCTCCCAATTCTTACGTTTGGTAGGAAATTAGCAGAAACGTATGAGGCGATTCAATGGCGAACCCGGAACGGCAGGGGCCTCAGCGGAGCGGCAAGGGATGAGCGGAGGGCCGGCACGTGGCCCGGCCAGAGCAAAGCCGGGCGTTTTGGGCAGAGGGGCCCTGTAGCGGGCAACGCCCTACAGGCGGTGCACGGTGGCCGCGGCGTTGACGATGTCGTACTCGCAGCTGACCTGGCCGCTGCGGGCATCTGCCATCAGTACGAGGAAGGGATTGCGGTAGCGCACGTTCCACAGATCGCTGTCGACCTGCCACAGCTGCACATCGAGGCCGCTCTTGCCGATCACCAGCCTGACGGATGCGGGGTGGATCCAGGCTTGCGGCTGAAGCCCGAGGCTCGAGTTGCGCGCGTGCGTGAGGCAGGCCTGCACGGCGCGATCCTTGTAGGCGGCGACGATCAGGTCGCGCGTCGCCAGGCGATAGAGATACTCCTGGTGGCCGAGCTTGAGGCCTGCCAGCAGCACAAGGATGAAGACGACCGATTTCATGTTTGGCAAGCCCAGAGGGGTTGCCCAAGTGTTACTGGAGATGGTGAAGAAAGGGTTGCCGGACCTCGACGCGAGCGGCGGCAGGGCACTCGCCGGGCAGGCCGGCTATCCGCAGTCGAAGCCGCCCCGACCTGCCCGACGCAAGCTGCTCACGCCGCCTGGGCTTGCGCCACCGCCATGGGTGGTCCGACCAGCTCTACATCGTGCTCCAGGCACGCGGCAGCGAGCGCGGCCACCTGCTCCGGCGTCGGCGCTGGCGCGGCCGGCGGCAGGCCATCGCGCTCGGCCGGACGGGCGAGCGAGCGCACCAGCCGCTCGAAGTTGCCCCGGCAGGTGACGGTGATCCAGCGTGCGCCCTGCGGCGATACGACGGCATAGGTGTGGGCCACGCCCTTCGGTGCCTGCACCGTATCGCCGGCACGCAAGGTGGTGTCCTGACCGCCGACCTGGCAGCGCAGCTCGCCCGAGATGACGTGGAACACCTCGTCCTCGTTGCGGTGCACGTGCAGGGGCGGCGAGTCTCCGAACGGGGCTGCGTGCTCCAGCACCGTCATGCCGTTTCCACCGTCGCGCGCGGCAACGCGGACTGTGACCTGGGTGTTGAGGAACCAGAGTTTCTCGGGCCTTTGGCTCGTGGGCATGGCATTTCTCCAGTGTTGCGCGGCCGCGTGCGATTGCGCGCTGCGGCAGCGGCTTGTTACCGTGGCTGCTGATTTCAGGCGGCGATTGCGAAACCCGCGACCGCCTCCGAGCGCGGTTTCTAGCCAAAGGGCCCTCGCGCCGGAAATCGAATGATGCTATGCGCCCCATCACGACCATGAATTTCGCCACCTTCGACCTCAACCTGCTGCGCGTCTTCGATGCGCTGATGCGCGAGCGCAGCGTCACCCGCGCGGGCGCGCTGATCGGGCTCAGCCAACCCGCCGTGAGCAACGCGCTGGGCCGACTGCGCCATGCGCTCAACGATGAGTTGTTCGTGCGGCGCGGCAACGACATGGTGCCCACGCCACGAGCCGAGGCGCTGGCGGAGCGCGTGCGGGATGCGCTGGCGCAGGTCGAGCAAGCGCTCTATGGCGATGCCCAGTTCGATCCGGCGCGCGCCGAGCGCATATTCACGCTGATGGGCGCCGACTTCTTCGCGACCTTGCTGATGCCGGACTTCGCCGAGCGCGTCGCCAGGCTCGCGCCGGGCATATCGCTGCGCATGCTCGACAGCGCCACCGGCGACGTGGAGCGGCTGCTGCGCGAGAACGCCATCGACGTGGCGCTGGAGCGCCCGCTGGAGATGCCCGACTGGATCTCGCATCAGGTGCTGTTCCGCTCGCCGTTCGCCGTCATTGCCGCGCGCGGCCACAAGGAGCTGCGCAAGGCGCGCGCGGGGCCTGGGGCGGCCATCCCGCTCGATGTCTTCTGTGCCGTGCCGCACGCCATCCGCTCCATCGACGGCAGCATGAGCGGCATGGTGGACGAGGCCCTGCGCAAGGCCGGCGCCAAGCGGCGGGTCGCGCTGGCGCTGCCGAACTTCCAGGGCATCGGGCTCGCGGTGGCGCGCGGCCGGCTCATCGCCGCGGTGCCGGTGCAATTCGCCAATGCCGTGGCGAAAGACCTCGGGCTTTCCATCTACCTGCCGCCCGTGGAGGTGCCGGTGCCGGACGTGCGCATGTATTGGCACAGGCGCCACGACCGCAATCCGGCGCACGGCTGGCTGCGCGAGCAGGTGGTGGCGGCGAGCGAAGCATTCGCTTCGACGATCTGACGGTGCCGGCCCAGCTCAGGTGAGGACGGCCACCTGCTTGCGCTTGATGAGGTCGAAGTCGATCTGGGCGCCGATGCCGGGCAGCTGCGGGCAGTGCGCCAGGCCATCGCGGCCGATCTGAATGTCGTTGGTGAGGCCGTACTTGTGGGCGCCGTGCGGCAGCAGCACCTCGAAGAAGGTGGTGTTCGCGATCGCACATGCGAAATGCAGCTGCGCCATGTTGTTGAGCGAGTTGCCGCCGTGGTGCACCTCGTAGTTCATGTGGAACGCCTCGGCGAGGTGCGCGGTCTTGAGCATGGTGGTGAGACCACCCTTCACCGGGATGTCGCCGCGCAGAAAGTCGGTGGCGCGCTCCATTAGCCAGATGGCGTAGCTGCCGATGTCGCCCGCCGGGTACTCGGTGGCCATGATGGGGATATCGAGCTTCTGCTTGAGCTTGACGTAGCGTAGATGTCCTCCTCGTTGAGCGGGTCCTCGTACCAGAGGAAGCCGAGCCGCTCGATGACGCGGCCGACCCTGACCGCATCGGGGAAGCGATAGCTCCAGGTGGAATCGAGCATCAGCGTGAAAGTCATCGCCCACGGCGCGGCGCACGCTTTCGCACACCTTGATGTCGTCGGCGGGAACCTGCGGCGGGTGGATCTTGTAGGCCTTCCAGCCCTCCGCCTTGAACTGGGCCGCCTGCCGCGCATAGGCCTCGCGGTTGTCGAGGATCTGGCTCGAGGCGTAGGCGGCGATCGAGGAGCGATCGGTGCCGAGCAGCTTGTAGAGCGGCACGCCGGCGGCCTTGGCGCAGATGTCCCACAGGGCGGTGTCGCACGCGCCGATGGTGCGCAGGCCGGTGGTGCGCTGGCGGGCGAGCATCTGCTTGTGCAGGTCGTCGCGGGCGCGCGGGTCCTTGCCGATGAGGATCGGCTTGAGGAAGCGGATCAGGCCGACGGCATCGGTCTCGGCCGGATTGATGGCCGAGCCCAGGAAGGCATGGCCCTCGATGCCGGCATCGGTGGAGATGCGCAGCAGACCGAGATTGCTGCGCCCGCCCGTGATTCTGCGCGCCCTGCGAATAGCGCGTCGGCGGAATGTCATCCCACGCAAACAGGGTGAGTTCGACGGCATCGATCTTCATGGGCGGCCTCGCACCAAATCCCCACACACGCAATGCCGCCGCCGGCTCTCAGTCCCGCAGCAGCGCGGCGATGCGCTTGATGGCCTCGCGGATGTTATCGACAGAATTGGCGTAGGAGAAGCGGATGTAGCCCTCGCCGTGGATGCCGAAGCTGGTGCCGGCCACCGTGGCGACGCCGGCCTCCTCCAGCATCTTGTTCTGCAGCGTGCGCGCGTCCATGCCGGTGCCGGTGATGTTGGGGAAGACGTAGAAGGCGCCGCCGGGGTCGAGGCAGGTGAAGCCCGGCAGCTGGTTCAGCAGCGGCACGATGATGCGGCGGCGCTCGTCGAAGGCGGCGACCATCTTGTGCACCTCGTCCTGCGGGCCGTCGAGCGCGGCGATGCCGGCGTATTGCGTCGGCGCGTTGACGCAGGAGTGGCAGTTGACGGCGAGCCGCACGACCTTGTCCACCAGCGCCTTCGGCCACACGGAGAAGCCCGAGCCGCCAGCCGGTCATGGCGTAGGTCTTGGACCAGCCGTCGAGCAGGATCAGACGGTCGCGGATCGCGGGATAGCGCAGGAAGCTCTCGTGCTCGCGCCCGCCGTAGAGCATCTGGCTGTAGATCTCGTCCGACATGACGGCGACGTCGGGATGCTTCTCCAGGCCGGCGACCAGCTTCGCGATCTCGGCCTTGCTCGCCGCGCCGCCGCAGGGATTGCCGGGGCTGTTGAGGATGATGAGGCTGGTCTTCGGCGTGATCTGGGAGAGCACCTGCGTCGGCGGTGAAGCTGAAGCTGGTTGGCCTCGTTCTGCACGATCGGCACCGGCTTGGCGCCGGTGTACTCGATCATCGAGCGGTAGATCGGGAAGCCGGGGTCCGGATACATGATCTCGGCGCCGGGCTGGCCGAACATCAGGATCGAGAAGAACATGGTGGGCTTGCCGCCCGGCCAGATGACGATGGTGTCGGGGTGCACCTCGACGCCGTGGCGGCGCTTGAGATCCCGCGACACCGCCTCGCGCAGCGGCAGGATGCCCTGCGCCGGCGTGTAGCCGTGGTGGCCGTCGCGCAGCGCCTTGATGGCGGCCTCGACGATGTGGGCCGGCGTCTTGAAGTCGGGCTGGCCGATGCCGAGGTTGACGATGGACTTGCCCTGGCGCTGAGAGCGCGTCGGCGCGCGCCAGCACCTCGAAGGCGGTCTCGGTGCCCAGGCGCGCAAGATTGTCCACGAGCTTCAGCATCGGCGTTTCCCCTAGTGTTTCTTCTTCTCCCTCTCCCCGCAAGCGGGGAGAGGGGATATTACGCTCCAGCTTTCGTTTTCGCCTTCACTTTCCCACCGGACTTCGCCTCATCCTTCATCGCATACGTGTGCTCGGCTGCAGGGAAGGTACGATTGCGCACCTCTGTCGGCATAGGTGGAGATGGCCTCGCGGATCGCCTCGCCGACCTTGCCGAACTCCTTGACGAACTTCGGCACGCGCGGCGAGAGGCCCAGCATGTCCTCCATCACCAGGATCTGCCCGTCGCAGCCCGCGGATGCGCCGATGCCGATGGTTGGGATGGGAACGGCGGCGGTGATCTTGCGCGCCAGCTCCTCGGCCATGGCCTCCAGCACGATCGAGAACGCGCCGGCTTCGGCCACGGCCTTGGCGTCCTCCTCGATTGCCGCCCACTCGTCACGCACGCGGCCCTGGGTCTTGAAGCCGCCCAGCACGTTGATCGACTGCGGCGTCAGGCCGATGTGAGCCATCACGGGAATGCCGCGCTCGGTGAGGAAGCGGATGGTCTCGGCCATGCGGCGGCCGCCCTCGAGCTTGATGGCGCCGCAGCCCGTCTCCTTCATGACGTGGGCAGCGTTGCGGAAGGCAACCGAGGGGCTCTCCTCGTAGGAGCCGAACGGCATGTCGACCACCACCAGTGCGCGCTTGGCCCCGCGCACCACCGCGCGGCCGTGCATGATCATCAGCTCGAGCGGCACCGGCACGGTGGACTCGTAGCCGTGCATCACCATGCCGAGGCTGTCGCCGACCAGCAGGAAGTCGACGAACGGGTCGGCGATCGCCGCGGTGTGGGCGTGATAGGAGGTGAGCGAGACGATCGGCTCGCCGCCCTTGCGCGCGGTGATCTCGGGCGCGGTGATGCGTTTCTGCGGGACAGGTGTGTGAGCGGACATGGGGTGTTCCAGGGATTGGGCCGCTTGCCGCCGCCACCAATAACCGATCGCTAGTGTCCTGTCTCCGAATTGCCTTCACGTTTGCCGGCATGGTGGCAAGGCAATTCGGAGACTAAAGGACACTAGCAAGTTCATGATTCCAGTGTGGTTTTGTCTCCGAAATGCCGAGCAGAGCCCAACCGCGAAGGATGTCGGCATTTCGGAGACACCACACTGGGCGCCCGCAAGTGTCCAGCGCCGCCAATGGCTTGCGAGAACGTCACAGACCAGCGGCCTGCAGGGCAGCGAGCACGCCGTCGCGGCTCTCCTTGGCTGCGTGACGCAAGAATAGCTCGAGGCTGCGCGTCGAAAGCTCCGGTTCGAGTGCGCGTGCCGCCGCCACGGCATCCCGCGCCTCCTCCAACCGGCCTGCACCGACCAGCGCTGCCGCCAGCCCCAGGCGGGACCACCTGTCGTTGGGCTGCAGCTGGATGGATCGGCGCGCGGCTGCCTGGGCCGCCGCAAAGTCACCCAGCGTGAAGTGGCAGAACGCGGTCCAGTTCAGAAATCCGTACAGCAGGGGGTCCTTGGGGCTCAGCCGCTCGGCCAGCTCGAGGCGAGGCAGGGCCTGCTTTGGCTGTCCGGCCCACAGCAGCGCCTGCGCCAGGGCGAAATGGCCACCCGCAAAGCTCGGATTGAGATCGACCGCGCGACGCATATAGTCGAATGCGTCCTGCAGTTTTCCGCTCAGCATCAGCATGCGACCGTACGCAGCGTGGGCAAAGGCATTCTTGGGATCGAGCGCCACGGCCTGCCGGCCGTGGCTGATGCCGGCCGTCACGACCGCCTCCAGATCGTCGCTGAAATTCCATAGCGCTCTGACGAACGCCGCGTAGGCGAGGCCGGCGTACGGCACCGCAAACCGAGGCGAGAGCGCGATGGCGCGCGCGAACCAGGCCTCGGCAATCTCCGTTTCCGCCTTGGTGAACCGGTGCAGGTGCCACAGGCCACGGTGAGCCAGCTCCCAGGCACCGAAGGTCTCGCCATCGAGAGCTGCTGCGCGTTCGCGCTCGGCGAGGCGGATCTGCGCATCGAGCGTGCTGGCGATGCGCGCGATGATGTCGTCCTGGATGGCGAAAGCATCGCTCACCCGCCCGTCGTAGCGCTCCGCCCACAGGCATCGGTTGCTGGCGGCATCGGCCAGCTGGGCCGTGACGCGCAACCAGTCACCCGAACGGCGGAAGGTGCCGGCAACCGCATAGCGCACGCCCAGATCGCTGGCAGTCACACTGGCCGTAGCCGATGCTGTCGGAAACTGGTCGCTCGACTGGCGCGCGATCACAAACAGCTCGGGCATGCGTGACAGCTCGGTGATGAGGTCTTCCGAGAAGCCACGGGCGACCAACTGGTCATCCAAGCCTTCGCTCAGACTTGCGAACGGAAGGACGACGATGGAGATGGGACCTGGGAGCGCAATGTCGGCTGCGCGATGCGCCGCGTCGGGCTCGGCGGAAGGCGCGCTTGCCGTGGCGGCAACGCCGTCAGGCTGTGCAGCGAGGATCAGTCGCGCCAGCGCCGCCGACTGGGCCGACGGCTCGACGCCGAGCTCTTTGGCCAGGAGATCCTTGAGCCGCTGGTATTGCTCCAGCGCCTTGGAGCGCTCGCCGGCCGCCTCGAACATCCGCATCAGAATGCGGTGACTCTGCTCGCGGAGCGGATCGAGGGCAACCAGACGGTGCGCCAGAGCAATCGCCTCGGAGGTCCTGCCACCAGCCTCGAGCGCATCGATGGCGCGCTCGAATACGGTCTCTGCGAGGTTGCGGCACCGGGTCCGCTCGAACAGCAGCCAGTCGGTGAACTCTTGGTTGGAATGCGAGTGCCCGGCCAGGAATTCCCCGCGGTAGATGGAGTCCAGATCGAGGCCCACGGCATCGACACCCTTGCCGGCCGCCTGCGCCAACCTGTCGGTGTCGCTGTCGATGTGCCCAGGCGACAAGGTAACGGTATCGTGGGCAGCATCGATGCACTGGGGACCCAGTGCCGATCGCAGCGCCGCCAGCGCATGCCTGAGACTACCCCGCGCCTGCTCCGTTTGCGTTTCCCCCCAGAACAGCCCAGCGAGCTTCTCTCGGGAATGCGACTGCCCTGGCGGAGCTGCAAGATATGCCAGCAGCAGGCAGCTCTTGCGGGTCGGCAGCTTGATCGCATCACCCTGGCTCGAGACGAGATCGAAGCCGCCGAGCATCCGCAGCTCGATTGCACGTGGCGATGCGGGGGTGGGCTGCACGGGGCTGATACGCGCTGGTTCGATTTATCGCCGATTTAACACACCTTTCACGCCCCTTTCACGGCCATTTCCGCCTCTTCCTTTCTTTGTGGCCGTGACGGCGCGAGCATCGGCCGATCGGCCTGCAAGGACCGCCAGCTCCCATTTCAACACGACGCCGCATTGAGGAAAGCCCACTCCATGACAGCCGCCGATATCACGTTTGCCGTGTTCACGTTCTGCAATACCGTGCGCGTGCTGGCGTATGTGCCGCAGATAACGCGCGCAGCCAGGGACCAAAATGGCGCGGAGGCAGTCTCATTTGCAACGTGGGGGCTGTTCCTCGTGTGCAACGCATCCGCCGTGGCCTATGCGGTTGTGAACAAGGCCGATTGGACGATGGCCATCGTTTTCGCCTGCAATGCGTTCGGCTGTGTCGCGATCCTCCTGGTTGGTGCCTGGAAGCGCTCCCAGTATCGCAGCCGGTTCGTGCAGCTGGCGGCGTGAGCTGAAAGACCCTCCCTGAAGCTTCGTTGGGTCCTGGCGGTCACCCTTGGCACACAGGGACGCGGCTGAACGCTTGTGCGCACACGCACTACGCGGCGGCGCCTTCCAGGCGCCGCGCGAGCCAGCGGGCGGTGCGCAGCAGGCGCCCGTCATCGCGGCGGGGACCGACGAGCTGCACGCCCATCGGCAGGCCGTCGGCCTCGAGCAGCGGCAGCGTAACCGCGGGCACGCCGAGATAGGTCCAGAAGCCGCAGAAGACAGGGTCTCCGGTGGTGCCGAGGTTCGCGGGCGCAGGCCCCAGCGCGGCCGGGGTGAGAATCGTGCCGTAGTTGGTGAAAAGCTCCTGGCAGGTGGCGTAGAACTGCTCGCGGGCATTCAAAGCGGCAAAATACTTGGTGCCGCGGACCTGCCGCCCGGCCTCGATACGCTGGGCCAGGCTCTTGGCTACGAGCTCGGGGGCGCGGTCGAGCAGGGGGCCGTAGTTGGCAGCCATCTCCACGTCCTGCACGGTCCTGGCTGCGGCCAAACCGTTCTCGACGGTCGAGTCGAGACCGATCTCGGTGACCTGGTCGCCAAGCTCCGCCACCAGCTCCTCGAATGCCTCGCGGGTGACGGGATCGGCGGCGCCCCAAGCGTGCGTCTTGACGAAGGCGAAAAGCGGCGCCAGCGGGAAATCCTCGGTCGCGGTGGCGAGAAGCCGGGGCTGGCTCGTCCTGGCACTGGAAGGATCGCCAGGATCGAAGGTGGCCAGCGCGTCGGCGATAAGCGCCACGTCCTCGACCGAACGGGCTAGAACGCCGATGGTGTCGAGCGAAGGCGCCTGGCTCAAGACCCCGGTGCGCGGGATGAGACCGAACGTCGGCTTGAACCCGTAGACCCCGCAATAGCCGGCGGGGCGGATCACGGAGCCGCCGGTCTGCGTGCCGACGGCGAGCGGCACCATGCCGGCCGCCACCGCAGCCGCCGACCCCGACGAGGAGCCGCCGGGGGTGTGGTCCAAGTTCACGGGATTGCGCGTGCGCGAGGGAACACGCGTTGCAAGCTCGGTCGTGACGGTCTTGCCCATCACGATGGCACCAGCCCTGCGCAGCGCCGTGACGCAGGCCGCGTCCTGCCGGGGCTGGTGGCCCTTGAAGATGGCGCTGCCGTTCTCGGTCGGCATGTCGGCGGTGTCGATGACGTCCTTGATGCCGACGGGCACGCCGTGCAGCGGGCCCACGCCCCTGCCTTGCCGGCGCTGTTCGTCTGCCCCTTTGGCCTGCGTCAGGGCGTGCTCTCGATCGAGGAATGCCCACGCCTGGAGCTGCGGCTCCTGCCCGGCAATGCGGTCGAGGCAGGCCCGCACGAGCTCCTCGCTCGTCGTCTCGCCTTTGGCAATTCTGGCTGCCGCCTCGACGGCAGTCAGGGCTGTGAGGTCGGTGTTAGGCAGCGGCGGCTCCACGTTCGGCTGGAGGGTGGGTGCATTGCCCGCTTCAGATGCAGGCACGCCTGCCGTCAGGTGCGTGCGCCGTTGTTGCCGCCGAGCGACTTCACGAAGTCGACCACCAGCAGCAGCATGACGACAGCGACGATGATGATGAGCGGCAATGCCTTGGTCCACCACAGCAGGATGCCGAGGAACGCCATCACCCCGGCGACGCCGATGATGCCCGTTATGAGGTTCGTCATGAGGCGGTCCTCTTGCTGGTGCGCCGCGGACGGCGTTTCGAGGTGGCGGAAGGAGCCCCCCCGCATTCGACGGTTTTGGCAAGCCAAGCGGCAGTGCGCAAGAGCCGGGCATCATAGCCCCGGCGGGCGACCAGTTGCACACCGATCGGCAGTCCGTGCTCCGATTGCAGCAGCGGCAGGGTAATGGCTGGCGTGCCCAAATAGGTCCAGGTGGTGCAGAAAGCCGGATTGCCTGTGCTGGCGAGGCCCTGCGGCGCCTCGCCCGGCGCCGCGGGCGTGAGGATCGCATCGTACTCGTCGAACACCGCATCGAGCGTCGCATTGAGCGGCGCGATGCCCGCAACGGCCCGCATGTAGTCGATCGCCAGTTGGGCCCGACCGCGCTCGATCAGCTTGCGCAGAGCCGGACTGAGCTTGTCGCCACCCGTCTCGTAGTCCTTGTGCAGGTTGAAGGCCATCTCGACCTCCATGATCGTGCGATGCATGTCGATGGCGCGGTCGAAGCTCGAGCCGATCTCCACCTCGCTCACGGCCTCACCGAGGGCCTCGACCAGCTCCGCGAACGCCGCCTGCGTCACCGGCTCGGCGTGCTCCCAGGCGGGCGTGCGTACGAAGGCGAAGCGCGGCGTCAATGGCGGTTCGCTTGCCGCCACTGTGGCGAGGGGCGGGCGCGCGACAGGGCGCGTATCGAGGTCTTCCTCGTCGAACCCGACCAGCGTCTCCGCCAGCAGGGCGGCATCCCCGACGGTGCGCGCGAACACGCCCACTTGGTCGAGGGTGCGCGACAGGAGCAGCGCACCGCTGCGCGGAATGAGCCCGTGGGTAGGCTTGAAGCCGACGACGCCGCAGAAGGCAGCCGGCCGGATCACCGAGCCGTTGGTCTGGGAGCCGATGGCGCCCGGCACCATGAAGGCCGCCACTGCCGCGGCCGAGCCGCTGGAGGAACCACCCGGCGTGCGCTCGGGGTCATGCGGGTTCCTGGTCTTGCCGGGGTGGTAATAAGCGTACTCGGTGGTGACGGTCTTGCCCATGATGACCGCACCCGCGGCGCGCAAGCGGGCAACGGTGGCGGCGTCGCGGCGCGGTGTGCGGCCCTGCCACAGGGGCGAGCCGAACTCGGTCGGCATGTCGCCAGTGTCGAAGATGTCCTTGATGCCAACCGGCACGCCGTGCAGGGGGCCGACGGCCCTGCCGTGGCGGCGATGCTCGTCCAAGGCTTCAGCCTGGCGCAGGGCGTGCTGGCGATCGAGGAACGACCACGCCTGGATGCTGCCATCAACCTCGTCGATGCGCTTGAGGCAGTCGCCCACCAGCTCAACCGACGTGATGCGGCCCTGGCGGATGTCGGCGGCCGCATCGCTGAGGGTGAGGGCGCACAGGCTCATGCAACGATCAGCGCGGACTGTAGAGATAGTCTGGCAGCCACAGCGCGAGCCCGGGGAAGATGTACACCAGGGCCATGCTGAGGAACACCATGAACACGAACGGCAGCGCGCCGTTGAAGATGTCGGCCAGCGACACTTGCGGAGGGGCCACCCCCTTCAGGTAGAACGCGGCCATGGCGACTGGCGGCGTGTTGAAGGCCGTCTGCGTGTTGAGCGCCACCAGGATGCCGAAGAAGATCGGATCGATGCCGAAATGCGGAAGCAGCGGCAGGAAGATCGGCACGAAGATGATGATGATCTCCGTCCACTCGAGCGGCCACCCCAGCAGGAAGATGATGGCCTGGGTGAGAAGCAGGAACTGAACGGGTGAGAGATTTAGCGACAGGAAGAAGGCTTCGACGACTTGTTGACCGCCGAGGATGGCAAACACCGCAGAAAACGTCCACGAGCCGATGAACAGATAGCAGACCATCGCGGTCGCGCGCACGGTCAGGTAGACCGAATCCCTGAGCATCGTGAAGTTGAGTGCCCCATAAACGGCGGCGAGCACAATGCTTGCGAGGGCGCCCGCGCCCGCCGCTTCCGAAGGTGTGGCGAGACCAAACAGGATGGCGCCCAGCACGGAAACGATCAGCAGCGCGAGCGGGAGAAACGAGGTTGCCAGCGCCCACGCCACGGTTCTCAAGGGGACGTTGGTTTGCTCGGGCGGCAGCTTGGGGCATAGCGCCGGATTGATGACCGACCGAACCACAATATAGGCGACGTAGAGGCCGGCGAGCAGGAAGCCCGGAATGAAGGCTGCAGCATAGAGCTTTACCGCCGAGACACCCGCGGTCGCCGCGTAGACGATGAGCAGGATACTCGGGGGTATGAGGATGCCAAGACAGCCGCCGGCGCACACCACGCCAGCAGAAAGCTTGACGTCATAGCCGGCGCGCAGCATGGCGGGCAAAGCGAGAAGACCCATCAGGGTCACGACCGCGCCGACGATACCGGTGGCGGTTGCGAACATCGCACAGGTGACCATGGTGGCCACGGCGAGCGCGCCGGGAATGTTCTTCATCGACAACTGTAGCGAGTGAAACAGCCGATCGAGGATGTTGGCCCGTTCGACCACGTATCCCATGAACAGGAACAGCGGAATGGCCGTCAGCACGTCGCTGGACGTCACCTCGAATGTCTTCTGCACCAGCAGCGTGAAGACGCGGTTGTTGAAGAACTCCTGGCCGGGCAGGTAGTAGGCGTAATAGCCGAAACCGACGCCCATCGCCATGAGCGTGAAAGCGATCGGGAAGCCCAGCATGATGATGAAGATGAACAGTCCCAGCATCAGCATGCCGACCTGTGGGTCAGTCATGATCAGGCCCCCTTCTGCCCGGATTGCGCCTGATCCTTGTCGGCGGCATGGATGCGCTGCTCTTGCAGGATGATGCTCTCCGTCTCTTCGACGTCATGCAGGCGTTGCGGCCATTGGTCGTTGCGAATGCACATGATGCAGCGGATGATCTCGGCGATGCCCTGCAGGAGCAGCAGGACGCCGGTAACGGGGATCAGCGCCTTGAGGGGGAATACGGGCACACCCGCGGGGCTGAAGATGCTGACCTCGCGGAACTGGACGGACATCTTCGCATACGCCCAGCCGGAGTAGATCCATGCCGCCACGGCCGGGAGAAAGAAGATGATGTAGAGCAGCAGGTCCATCATGGCCTGCGTGCGCGGGCGCCAGAAGCGATAGACCACGTCGGCCCGCACGTGCGAGTTGCGCGAGAGCGCGTAGGCGCCGGCCATGAGGAACATGGCGCCGTAGGTGATGTAGCTGATGTCGAAGGCCCAGGTGGTGGGCGCGCGCAGAACATAGCGCACGAACACCTCGTAGCTGATGGCCAGCGTCAGCACCAGGATCAGCCACGCGAATGCCTTGCCCACCCACATGCTGAGCGAGTCGATGAAGAACAGGAATCGGGTCATGCTGGATGTCCGAGGGCGGCGGCCGACACTATAGGCGGCGAACCCTGCAATTTATGGATCGGGCGGCGCCCGTAGGCGCCGCCCTTGTGTTGACTAGGCCTTCAGCACACCGGGGAAGTGGTGGTTGAAAGCGCCCCGGTAGTCCGTAGCGTTCAACTGGGTGTAGTAGACGACGCGCCGGACCCAGGCCTTCTGAAGTTCCATGACCTTCTTCATGAAGGGATCCTGGCCGAGCTGGGTGATCAGGCCGTCCCAGGCCGCGATCTGCGCATCGAAGATGCCCTGCGGCGTGCGCGCCACATTGACCTTCTCCTTGTCGATCAGCTCCTGCAAGTCCCTCGAATATTGATCGTAGGCCTTCCACTCGTTGGCGGAAGATGCGGCCTCGGCGGAGTACTGGAGGATCGCCTTGTGCTCTGCCGGCAGAGTGTCGAACTTCGTGCGGTTGAACATGATCTCGAAGTACTCGGTGGCTTGGTGGTGGCTGCCGAGGTAGTAGTTCTTGGCCACGTTCTGCGAACCGAAGCGGCGGTCCGACGTCGGGTTGTTGAACTCGAAGGCGTCGATCACGCCGCGCTCCATGGCCGGCACGATCTCACCGCCCGGCAGCTGCGCGACCGAGGTGCCCATGGCCTGGAACAGGTCCGCCGCAAGACCAACGGTGCGGTACTTCAGACCTTTAAGGTCGTTGGCGCTTGCCAGGGTCTTCTTGAACCAACCGAGCGGCTGGGTCGGCATCGGCATGGCAAAGAAACTCTTGACGTTGAGCTTCATGATCTGCGTCTGCAGCTCCTCGAACAACTCCTTGCCACCGCCGGCATAAATCCAGCCGAGGCCTTCGTTGGCATTGAAGCCGAACACCGGGCCGGTGCCGAACAGCGAGGCTGCCTTATGCTTGCCGTACCAGTACACGGTCACGGTGTGGGCGGCATCGATTTGGCCGCCATGCACGCCGTCCAGCACCTGGAAGGGGTGCACCACGGAGCCGCCGTGCAGCAGGTCGATCTTGAGCCGTCCGCCCGCCATGGAATTGACGCGCTCGATGTACTGCTGCGCCATCTCCGTGAAGATATCGGTCGCTGGCCAGGACGTTTGCATCCTCAGCGTGGCCGTCTGGGCGCGCGACACCTGCGGCATCGCCACGGCACCAACCGCTGCAGTCCCGGCAGCGACTGCGCCGGCCTTCAAAAACTTGCGGCGTGTAACGGAACTACTCTTGCTGCTCATTGCGCTCTCCTCCTTTGGACGCTTCCTCGACCGTTGAAGCTCGATTGGTCGAAGCCTTCTTGTTGGCTTGGTATACCACGGCCTTCACCGACAAGAAACAGGGCGTTGTTGCCGCGGCAGTCAACTTTCACGTCCTGAAATTCTCCCCGCCCGCACTGGGTAGACGCTCCGCTCGCACTACATATTCCAGCCCGGCGCCGCCGATACTGTCGGCCAAGCACCGCCCGCGCCCCGGGGTCGAGGCCCTCGCTTCGCCTTTCAGGTTAGTCCGCCTCTTGGAACACCTCTTCGCGGCTCTGGCGGATCGACGGAAGGATGGCAATGACCACGAGGATGAGCGCCATCACGAGGAGAGAGCCGCTCAGGGGCCTTTCGACGAAGGTCATGAAGCTGCCGCGCGCGATGACGAGTGCCTGACGCAGCTTCTCCTCCATCAACCGGCCCAGGACGAAGCCCAGGAGCAGTGGCGCCGGCTCGAAGCCGAACTTGACGAGCGCGTAGCCGAAGAGGCCGAAGCCCGCGGTCATGACCACCTCGATCGGCGAGTTGTTGACCGAGTAAATGCCGATGCAGCAGAGCAGCACGATGGATGGGAACAGCAGGCGATAGGGAACCTTGAGAAGGCGTACCCACAGGCCGATCAGCGGCAGGTTGATGATGCAGCAGCATCAGATTGCCGATCCACATGGAAGCGATCATGCCCCAGAACAGCTGCGGCTGCTTGGTCATGATCTGCGGGCCCGGCACGATGCCGTGGATGGTCATGGCGCCCACCATCAGCGCCATCACGCGCGTTGGGCGGGATGCCGAGGGTCAGCAGCGGGATGAAGGCTGTTTGCGCGCCCGCGTTGTTGGCGGACTCCGGGCCGGCCACCCCTTCGATGGCGCCGCGGCCGAAACGGGAAGGATCCGTGGCGAGCTTCTTCTCCGACCGCGTAGGAGGCAAACGGACCCAGCACGGCGCCGTTGCCGGGCAGCAGCCCGAGCACCGATCCGATCAGCGTGCCGCGTGCAATCGGCGCCGCGGACTGCCTCATGTCGGCCCTGTTGGGCAGCAGGTTGCCGATCGCGGCACGCACGACGTCGCGGGCCTGCAGGTCTCGAGGTTGCGCAGGATCTCGGCGAACCCGAACATGCCCATGGCGATGACGGCCACGTCGAGGCCGTCGGAAATCTCGGTCCAGCCGAAGGTGAGGCGCTCCTCTCCGCTCTCGAGGTCGGTGCCGACGGTGGAGAGCAGAATGCCGACCAGAATCACGGCGATCGCTTTCGGCACCGAGCCGCGCGCCAGCACCACGGCGAACATCAGGCCCAGCACCATGAGCGAGAAGTAGTCGGCCGGCCCGAACAAGCAGCGCCATGGCCGTCAGCGGCGCAGCCAGGGCGGCGATAACGATGGTGGCAACGCAACCGGCGATGAAGGAACCAATGGCGGCGATGCCCAGCGCGACGCCGGCGCGACCCTGCTTGGCCATCTGGTGGCCGTCGAGAGTGGTCACGACCGAAGTCGCCTCGCCCGGGATGTTCACGAGTATCGACTGTTGTGGAGCCGCCATACTGGGCGCCGTAGTAGATGCCGGCCAGCATGATCAGCGCGCCGATCGGGATCGATGCCGAAGGTGATCGGCAGCAGCATGGTGATGGTGGCAATGGGGCCGACGCCCGGCAGCACGCCGATCAGGGTACCGATCATGCAGCCGAGGAAGCACAGGCCGAGGTTCTTGAGGGACAGCGCGACCGCTCATCCCCAGCGCCAGGTTTCCTACGAGGTTGGTAAAGAAATCCATCGCGGCGGCCTCAACGGACGAACAGGTTTTTGATGCCGGTGAACACCTGCCCGATTCCCGATTTCAGCCCGGCGTAGGCGTGGCTGATGAGATCCGGGAATTAGGCCGGCGGGATCGAACGGGATCGGCAGGTTGAGCAGCTCCTTGAACAGGAGCCCGCAGATCAGGGTCATCACCACGCCGAACACGACGACCTCGAGCAGCCGCGTGTCCTTGTCGGCGAAGGCAGAGAAGACCACGGCAAGCGGTCCGGCCACGATCAGGCCCAGCGACGGCACCTTGACCGACCCCAGCAGAGGGATGCCGGCGAAGCCGCCGAGGCTCAGCGTCGAGCCGCGGATCACGATGGCAAAAATCAGCACGGCGCCGAGCACGAACACGGGACCGCGCAGGTGCCATCGCTCGAGGCGATCGCCGTCGAATATGAGCGCCTGCACGACCAGCAGAACGCCGAACGCCGCCACCAGGATCGCCACCACCTTGGGGCAGCAGGCCTGAGCCGATGCCCGGACAGGGTACCGAACGGCAGATTGAAGCCGCCAGCAAAACCGATCGCCGCCAGGCCGATGAGAAACAGTCCGCCGGCCAGATCGAACGGCGACCTGACGAGCCCGTTGCGGCGGGCTGCCACCGGCCGATTGCGACGTCATTGTCCCTCCCGAGGCAGTGCAAAGGCACCCCGCGGTGCCCACGGAGCATTGTTGTTGGGCCCGCTAGACCTCTGATGAGCCTAGCGTCCTGGCACAGCAGCGTCCACCCGTCCGAACGGCCAACGTCGGCTTTGCGGATCCGGAGTGCTTAACGCTTAACGGCCGGGCGCAGGCGCATCCGCCGGCACAGGCGCCTCGCCGAGGGCCTGGTGGAGGATACGGGCAACGTGCCAGGCCTCGCGCCCGCTGCCATCCCTTATCTGGTGCCGGCACGAGAAACCGTCGGCGGCGATGATCGTGCCAGGCGCGGCCTTGCGCACGGCCGGCAGCAGCGCCAACTCGCCCATGGCCATGGAGGCCTCGTAGGTGTCGGCGCCATAGCCGAAGGCACCGGCCATGCCGCAGCAGCTGGATTCCACGGTCTCGACGCGCAAGGCCCTCCACCAGCCCCAGCGCAGCCTCGACGGCACCGCATGGCGCCGAACGCCTTCTGGTGGCAGTGGCCGTGCAGCAGCACGTTGCGCTGCGCTGCGGGCGATATGCCGCGGAATGCGCCGCGCGTCCGCCTCGCGCACCAGGAACTCCTCCAGCAGCAGGGCGTGCGAGGCCAGCCGCCCTGTCTCGCTGCCGGGCAGCATGGAGGGAAGCTCGTCGCGCAGCGTGAAGAGGCACGACGGCTCGAGGCCGACGATGGGCACGCCGCGCGCGACAAACGGCAGTGCAGCCGCGAGCAAACGGCGGGCCTCCGCGCGCGCTTCCGCGACCAGCCCGGCCGACAGGAACGTACGTCCGCAGCACAGCGCGCGGCCCTTCTCGCGCGGAGCAAGCACGGACACCCGGTAGCCGAGCCCGGCAAGCAACGCGAGCGCAGTCGTGCAGGTTCTCGGGCTCGAAAGCGGTGTTGAACGTGTCGGCCAGCAGCGCCACCTCGCGTGGGCAACCGAGCCTGCCGCTGCACCGTCTCGCGCGTGGTACTGCGGGCCCTCGCGCGAGGTGTCGCTTGCGTCTCGTGCGGGGTCCCGCGATACGTCAACGGCAGGCGCACGGAACCGATCACGGCGCCAGTGCGGCAGTGCGCGCTGCGCGGACAGGCCCGTCAACCATTCGCCCAAGCGCGGCAAGCCGGGGATGGCGTCGCGGGCATTCAGCAGGGGAGCCGCGTATGCCGCATAGGGCGCATAGCGGGGCAGATAGGCCACCAGCCGGTCGCGCAGCGACAATCCCCGCCGCGCGTTGGCCGCCGCCAGCACCTCGATCTTCATCTTCGCCATGTCGACGCCGGTCGGGCACTCGCGCCGGCAGCCCTTGCAGGAGACGCACAGCTTCATCGTCTCCAGCATGTCGTCGGAGGCGAAGGCCTCGGGTCCGAGCTGGCCGGAGATGGCGAGGCGCAGCGCATTGGCCCGCCCGCGGGTGACGTCGCGCTCGTTGCCGGTGATGCGGAACGAGGGGCACATCACCCCGCCGGCCGTCTTGCGGCATTCGCCGTTGTTGTTGCACATCTCCACCGCGCCCTGGAAACCGCCGCCCGCGCCCGGGATAGGCCGACCAGTCGAGCGCCATCCCCATCTCCGGCACGCGGATAGTCCGGCTTGAAGCGGAACAGCGTGCGGTCGTCCATCCGCGCTCGCGCGCACGATCTTGCCGGGGTTCAGAACGCCCTGAGGATCGAAGCGGTCCTTCACCTCCTCGAACAGCCGCACGGTTTTCGCCCCGTACATCTTCTCGTGGAACTCGGAGCGCACCAGCCCGTCGCCGTGCTCGCCCGAGTGCGAGCCCTTGTAGGCCTTCACCAGCGCGAACGCCTCCTCGGCGATGGCGCGCATGGTCCTGGCATCCTTCTCCAGCTTCAGATTGAGCACCGGTCGCACGTGCAGGCAGCCCACCGAAGCGTGCGCGTACCAGGTGCCCTTGGTGCCGTGCTTCTCGAAGATGGCGGTCAGCCGCTCGGTGTAGTCGGCGAGATGCTCCAGCGGCACCGCGCAGTCCTCGATGAAGGAGACGGGCTTTCCCTCGCTCTTCATCGACATCATGATGTTGAGGCCCGAGGCGCGCACCTCCCACACGCGCCTTCTGGCCCGCCGCGTCCGCCACCTTCACCACGCTGTTGCGGATGCCCAAGGTCGCCCATCAGCTCGTCGAGCCGCTCGCAGCCGGCGCAGGTTCTCCGCCTGGTCGGCTTCCGCGAACTCCACCAGCAGCAGCGCGTCGGGCGCGCCGCGCACGTAGGTCTCCATCACCGGGCGGAACATGGCGATGTCGCGCGCCAGCTCGATCAGGGTGCGGTCCACCACCTCCACCGCCACCGGCCCCAATTTGACGATGTGCTGCGCCGCCTCCATGGCCTTGCGGAAGGTCGCGAAGTGGCAGATGCCGAGCGCCTTGTTCTTCGGGCAGCGGCGACAGCTTCAGCTCGATGCGCCGCGACACCGCCAGCGTCCCCTCCGACCCGCACAGCAGGGTCGCGAGGTTCACCGGCTTCGCCGCCCGGCACCAGCGCGTCGATCAGATAGCCGCCGACCCGCCGCGTCACCTCGGGAAACGCGTGCGCGATGTGCTCCGCCTCGCGCCGGCCGAGGCCGAGCAGGTCGCGGAACAGGCAGGGCGATGGCCGAGCTCCCTCCCCCTCGTCGGCAGCGGGGTGGGGGGACCGAGCGCGGATTCCCCCCTCCCCGTCCCTCCCCGGAGAGGGGGAGGGGACGCCGGCGCGGCTGCAGATTATGCCCCACCTCGCCGAACCGCGCCTCGCTGCCGTCCGCCAGGATCGCGTCGATGGCCAGCACGTTGTCGCGCATGATGCCGTAGCGGATCGAGCGCGTGCCGCAGGAATTGTTGCCCGTCATGCCGCCGATGGTCGCCCGGCTCGCCGTCGACACGTCGACGGGAAACCACAGCCCGTGCGACCTTGAGCTGCCGGTTCAGCTCGTCCAGCACGATGCCGGGCTCGACGATGCAGGTGGAATTGATCTCGTTGATCTCGACCAGCCGCTTCAGGTGCTTGCTGAAATCGAGCACCAGCGCGCGCCCGACCGTCTGGCCGGACTGCGAGGTGGCCCCGCCGCGCGGCAGCAGCGGCACGCCCTCCTCGCGCGCGATCGCCATCGCGGCGCGCACGTCGTCGTCGCTGCGCGGCACCACCACGCCCACCGGCTCGATCTGGTAGTGCGACGCATCGGTCGAATACCGCCCTCGGCTGAACCGATCGAACAGCACCTCGCCCTCCAGCTCGGCGCGCAAGCGCTCGGCCAGCCGATGCGATACGGGATGTGTTTTGCTCGTTGTCATGCCCAGCTCGTCATTCCGGCGCGGCTCGCACGCAAGCGTGCGAGCCGGAATCGGCCGGGACCCATGCACCCTACCACTTGCCGCGCATTGACAGCATGGGCGCACGCTGCTGTGCTCGCGGCGTCGGTTGACCGCAGGAGATCCAGCCGTGAGCCAAACCCTCAAACCACAGGCACCTTTCGCAGCCCCAATGGTGGACCAGCTTTCCGTGCGCGTGGTCGTCGACTCCTCCTACGAGGCCTTCATGCCGAAGGCCTCCCACCCGTTCGTCAAGATCGAGCACACCGGCCGCCTGCCGCGCAAGCAGATGACGTCGCTCGCGTGCGAATGGGGCCTCTCGCTGCACCTCGACTCCGCCCGCGCCGGCTCCAAGGCACAGTATCTGCTCGACTTCGGCTTCACGCCCGAGATCATCCTGCGTAACGCCGATATCCTCGACATCGACCCGGCCAAGATCGACGGCCTGATCCTGAGCCATGCGCACCGCGACCATTTCGGCGGCCTCATCGGATTTCTCATGCACCACCGCGCGCGCATGCGCGGAGACCTCTCCTTCTACAATGGCGGCGAGGAAGGCTTCCGCGAGAAGTTCCTGGGCGAGCCCAAGGAGCCCTACTCCTGGGGCGCCGTCGACCGCATGATGCTCATGGCGCAGCAGGTAGCGCCGGTGTGCTGCAGCGCCCCGCACGACCTCTCGCATGCATTCACAACCGGCTACATCGAGCGCAACTCGTTCGAAGAGGTGAGCGGCGGCTCGATGGTCTACGAGTACGACCATTTCACGCCGGAGGAGCGGCGCGGCAAGCTTGTCAAAGACATGCACCCAGACGAGCACGCCACCTGCTACATCGTGCAGGGGCGCGGCCTGGTTGTGATCAGCTCCTGCGGCCACGTCGGGCTCATCAATACCATCAAGCACGCCATGGCGGTGTCGGGCGTGTCCAAGCTGCACGCTGCTATCGGCGGCTTCCACCTCGTCACCGCGCCGCAGGAATATATCGAACGCACCGTGACGGAGCTCGAGGCCCTGGCGCCGGACGTTCTCATCCCGATGCATTGCTCCGGTGCACGCTTCATCGACGCCTTGCGCCGGAGCATGCCGGACCAGCTGGTAACCACCAACGTCGGCACCCGTTTCACATTCGGCGTCTGACCCCGGCAAGCGAGCTTCCGTGAGGGTCGTTCTGATCAGCGCGGCTCCATCCGGTTGGTTCCGTGGTAGCGTCACCTGGATTTGACCGGAACCCCCACCCCATGCGCTTCGTCGACGCCGCCGAGGTCCGCCGCCTGCTCTCCTTTCCCGTCCTCATCGACGCGCTGGAGGCCGCGCATCGGCGCCCGAAGATCACCGTGCTCGACGGCATGCTGGGCTCCGAGAAGGAGCTCTACTTCGCCCGCAGCGCGGTCGACGCGGGGCGCTTCATGGCGAGCAAGCTGATCACCAGCTTCCCGGCCAACCTCGAGGGCGGCAAGCTCCCCGCCGTGCAGGCCGTGTGCGTGCTGTTCGACGGCAGCCGACGGCCGCCCGCTCGCCGTCATCGACGGCACCGAGGTCACCTACTGGCGCACTGCGGCCGACTCCGGGCTTGGCGCGCGGCTGCTGGCCCCGCCCGATCCGCAGACGCTGCTGGTGGTCGGCGCCGGGCAGATGTCGCGCTGGCTGGTGCGTTCGCATCGCACCGTGCGCCCCTCGCTGAAGCGCGTGCTGATCTGGAACCGCACGCCGGCCCGCGCGGCGAGGTCGCCGCCTCGCTCACCCAGGAGGGCATTCCCGCCGAGGCCACCACCGACCTCGACGGCGCCACCCGCGTTGCCGACGTCATCACCTGCTGCACCCGCTCGCACGCGCCGCTCGTCAAGGGCGCCAACCTGAAGCCCGGCACGCACCTCGACCTGGTCGGCGGCTACACGCCGCAGACGCGCGAGGCCGACGACGAGGCCGCCCGCCGCTCCGTCATCTTCGTCGACCGGCGCGAGTCCGCCTTCCATGGCGTCGGCGACATCCTCTCGCCCATCGCCAGCGGCGCCATCAAGGAGAGCGACGTGCAGGGCGACCTCTACGACCTGGTGCCGGCAAAATCGCCGGCCGCCGCTCGCCCGCCGACATCACCTTCTTCAAGAACGCCGGCGGCGGCCACCTCGACCTCATGACCTGCGAGGTGGTCTATGGGCTGCTCAGCGCGTAGCCCCCGCCATCCGCCGGTTCCACTCCACGGCGCAATGCGCTATCGCTAGTGCCGTGACCCTTACGCTTGGCGCCAACTTGTCATGGTCGGGCTTGTCCCGACCATCCATTCGATCCGCTCGCTCCGGCGTTTGTGGATGGCTGGATCCTCGGGACAAGCCCGAGGACGAAAGCAGAAACGTCGGTTGGAGTGCGCCCACCGCTGGAGGCCTGAGATGTCCAACGAGCCGCGCCGCGCCGGACGCCATTTCCTGCAGATCCCGGGGCCGACGCCGGTGCCGGATCGCATCCTGCGCGCCATGGACATGCCGGTGATCGATCACCGCGGGCCGGAGTTCAAGAAGCTCGGGCCTGCGCGTGCTCGCCGGCATCAAGACCATCTTCAAGACCTCGCAGCCCGGTGGTGATCTATCCCTCGTCCGGCACCGGCGCGTGGGAGGCGGCGCTGCTCAACACGCTCTCGCCCGGCGACAAGGTGCTGATGTTCGAGACCGGGCACTTCGCCACGCTGTGGAAGACCATCGCCGTCAAGCTCGGGCTGGAGCCGGAGTTCATCGGCTCCGACTGGCGCAGCGGCGCCGACGCGGCCGCCATCGAGGCGCGCCTGCGCGAAGACAAGGGCCACACCATCAAGGCCGTGTGCGTGGTGCACAACGAGACCTCCACGGGCGCGACCTCGCGCATCGACGAGGTGCGCCAGCGCCATCGACGCGGCCAAGCACCCCGCGCTGCTGATGGTGGACACCATCTCCTCGCTCGCCTCCGTCGACTACCGCCACGACGAGTGGGGCGTGGACGTCACCGTCGGCGGCTCGCAGAAGGGCCTGATGCTGCCGCCGGGCCTCGGCTTCAATGCCGTGAGCCAGAAGGCGCTGGCCGCCAGCCAAGGCGGCCAAGCTGCCCAAGTCCTATTTCGGCTGGGACGAGATGCTGGCCTCCAACAAGGACGGCTTCTTCCCCTACACGCCCGCCACCAACCTGCTCTACGGCCTCGCCGAGGCCGATCGACATGCTGCACGAGGAAGGCCTCGACCGCGTGTTCGCCCGCCACGAGCGTCACGCCGAGGGCGTGCGCCGCGCCGTGAAGGCGTGGGGCCTCGAGATCCTGTGCAAGGACCCGAAGTACTATTCGCCGGTGCTGACCGGCGTGCTGATGCCCGAGGGCCACAACGCCGATGCCCTGCGCAAGGCCGCGCTCGATCATTTCGACGTGTCGCTCGGCACCGGCCTCGCCAAGGTCGCCGGCAAGGTGTTCCGCATCGGCCACCTCGGCGACACCAACGACCTCACCATCATCGCCACGCTTGGCGGGCGTCGAGATGGCGCTGTCGCTCGCCAACGTGCCGCACAAGCCCGACGGCGTGCGCGCCGCGATGGCCTATTTCACCGAGACGGCGAAACGGGCGAGCCGCAGCGTGAAGCTGCAGTGCTCATCCCGCGCCCTTGTGGGAGGGCCGGGGTGGGGGTAGCCATCGCGCCCCCTGCAAATTCGCCGCACGCCTAGTCCCTGGATACCGAGGGACGAGCCCCGCGTAGGCGCGAGCCGATGCCGACAGCCTCACCGGAGGCAGCATGAAAGACGCCCCGAGCGACGACATCCTCTACGAGGTGAAGGGCCACGTCGGCATCGTCACCTTCAACCGGCCGGCCGCGCACAACGCGCTGACCTTCGAGATGTACGACCGGCTGGGCGAGATCTGCGCCACGCTTCCCGCGGACCGCTCGGTGCGCGCCATCGTCGTCACCGGCGCGGGCGGGCGCGCGTTCGGCGCCGGCACCGACATCTCGCTGTTCCGCGATTTCAGCTCGGCCGCAGCACGGGCCTCGACTACGAGGCGCGCATGGAGGCCATGTTCGCCAAGCTCGAGCGCTGCCCGGTGCCGACCATTGCCGCCATCCCCGGCATCTGCACCGGCGGCGCGGCCGTGATCGCCGCCGCCTGCGACCTGCAGGATCGCCACCCGCAATCTCAAGTTCGGCTTCCCCATCGCCCGCACGCTCGCCAACTGCCTCTCGGCCGCCAACATCGCCCGCGTCGCCATGCTGACCGGCGTGGGCCGCGCCGTCGACATGCTGATGACCACCCGCCTGATCGAGGCCGACGAGGCGCTCGCCATCGGCCTCGTCAACGAGCTGTTCGACACGCCCGAGGCGCTGATGCAGCGCGCGCTCGCGCTCGGCGCGCAGATCGCCACCCAGGCGCCGCTCACCATGCAGGCCGGCAAGGAGGTGGTGCGGCGCATGCGCGAGCAGCTTGGCGAGCGTCGAGGACAAGGACCTGATCGCGCTCTGCTACGGCAGCGCCGACTTCCGCGAGGGGCTCGACGCCTTCCTCGCCAAGCGCAAGCCGCAGTTCAAGGGGCGATAGGCCGGTGTCAGACCCTCCGGGTCTGACACCATGCCCGCCGGTGCTAGCGGGAATGACCGCCGAGGTCGGAACTACGGTGTCAGACCCGGAGGGCTGACACCCAACATGGGAGGAAACGACAATGGCCAAGATCGGCGTCATCGGGCTCGGCAACATGGGACTGCCCATGGCCGGCAACCTGGTCAAGAAGGGCCACGAGGTCGAAGGGCTTCGACCTCGTGCCGGCGAACCTGGACAGGCTGCGGTCGACGCGGCGTGAAAAAGGCCGCAGCTCCGGCGACCGATGCAGCCAAGGACGTCGACGTCGTCGTCACCATGCTGCCGGCCGGCAAGCACGTGCTCGAGGTCTACGGCTCGGGCATGCTGCAGGCGGCCAAGCCCGGCACGCTGTTCATCGACTCCTCCACCATCGACGTCGCCTCGGCGCGCAGCGCCCACAAGCTGGCCGCCGATGCCAAGATGCTCTCGCTCGATGCGCCGGTATCGGGCGGCGTCGGCGGCGCGGAGGCGGCAACCCTCACCTTCATGTGCGGCGGCAGCACGGATGCCTTCGAGAAGGCAAAGCCGATCCTGGAGGCCATGGGCAGGAAGATCGTGCACTGCGGCGAAGCCGGCGCCGGCCAGGCCGCCAAGATCTGCAACAACATGATGCTCGCCGTCAGCATGATCGGCGTCAGCGAGGCGTTCGTGCTGGCCGAGAAGCTCGGGCTCTCGCACCAGGCGCTGTTCGACGTGGCCTCCACCTCCTCGGGCCAGTGCTGGGCGCTGACCAGCTATTGCCCGGTGCCGGGCCTGGTGCCCGCCTCGCCCGCCAACAACAACTACAAGGCCGGGCTTCGCCTCGGCGCTGATGCTGAAGGACCTCAAGCTCGCGCAGGAGGCGGCGTCGGCTGCGGGTGCCACCACGCCGATGGGCGCAGCGGCCGCCCAGCTCTACGGCCTGCACAACGCCTGGGGCGAGGGCGGCACCGACTTCTCCGGCATCATCCATCTGATCCGCGGCAAGGGGAAATAGGCAGCGAGCACGCAAAAAGACGAGTGATTTATCTGTCACTATTCGAGCATCCAGCGACGCCATGGGAGTTCGGGTGTTCCCAAGTAGTCACCCGGGATCATGTACGAGGATGGCAAGTTGCAGTGATTGCGGATTGCATCCGCGCAGTGTCTCGCAGGCCATGTTGAGGTTGTAGGTGACCGCCTCGGCGGTAACATATGCCTGCTTCACTGTGATCTCGGCGAGTCCCGTAAGACCGAGGAGGGGAGCCTCGCGCCAGTATTGATGCCGAGCTGGGTGGGACGCGCTCGACATGGGGACCGCGCGTAGGTTCCGGTCGCCCGTCAGATTGGCCAGGCTCGTTGCAGTCGCCACACTGGCGGCTACCGGCAACCGCGCGGTGGGGCCAAGCGCGACAATGATGCCGGCGGCAACTCCCGCCGCGGGCCAGTATGCGGCAACCCCGCACAACCGATAGCCCCGGGGGGCTATTGAGGGACCAATACGAACGTGCTGGACAGCTCTTGGACGCAGGCGCCAAATCGTGCGACGGCCGGCCGCGAACTTTACGCGTCCAAGATTGGCCCGATCTGCCTCTTCCTGGTGGTTGGACTAGCCTATGTTTCGGCCGCGCAACTAAGTCTTGCCCTACTGTGCCGTTTGATCGCACCAAATGTTTACCGCCAGCTATCCGGCCGGGGCAGCAGGCGTGGCCCGCTTGTCGATCTCGATTGCGCCGGCCTTGATACGCGGGATCAGCTCGCGGCCGAACTCGGTCGTGTCGGCAACCGGATCGAAGCCGCGGATCAGGAACGATGAGACGCCGAGGCGGTAGTAAGCGAGGATCGCATCTGCCACCTGCTCGGCGGTACCCACGAGGCAGGAGGTGTTGCCGAGCGCCCCGGTCGCCTTGGTGATGCCCATCCAGAGCCGCTCGTCGTGAACGTCCTTCTCTTGCGCGAAGGCGAACTGCCGCCGGCCGGCATTGTCGACGGGCGCGCGGACACCCTCCTGCCGGGCCCAGCCGAGCTTGCCTGTCATGCCGGCGAGGATGCGGTTCGCCTTGTCCCATGCCGCCCCTTCCGTCGCGGCAATGATCGGGCGGACCGACATGTTGAAGCCGACGGTGCGGCCGTGTTTTGCGGCACGTGCGCGGAATGCGGCAATGCGCTCTGCGGTGGTCGCGCGCGGCTCGGCGTAGATCGCGAACACGTCGCACTCGGCTGAGCCCATTTCAAGTGCGCCCTCGGAGGCGCCGCCGAACATGATCAGCGGATGCGGTTTCTGCAGTGGGCGCACATCGGAATGGGCGCCACGGACCCGGTAGAAGCGGCCATCAAAATCGAAGGGCGTGTCGGCGGCCCAAGTGCGCTTCATCAGGTGCAGATATTCCTGCGCCCGCTGATAGCGCTCGGCCTTCGGCGTGAAGTCGCCGTCGCCCTCCTGCTCGGCGTCCGTCTTGCCGGTGATGATGTGGAGCGCGAGGCGGCCGCCGGTCAGCTGATCGAAGGTCGCGACCTTGCGGGCGAACAGGGTGGGCGCGACGAACCCCGGCCGGTGAGCAACAAGATACGACATCCGCTCGGTCCGCGCCGCCGCGTACATCGCCACGAGGAAGCCCTCGGCCGATGACGATGAATAGCCGACGAGTGCCATGTCGAAACCCGCCGCCTCGTGGGCCTGGGCAAACTCCACAACAAACGGCGGCGAAATCTCACCCTCGATGACGAGCAAGGTCGATTCCTGCTTCGGTGGGGTGACACCGATCATGCCGATGATGCGGGCGGGCATGGCTGCCTCCAGATCAGATGCTAGGGTACGACCCGGCGCCAGACGGTCCCCAACGATCCTTGAACGAGCATGATTGCCGGATCACTGCCTTGGTTGGCCACCCGGTAGCCGCGACCATCCAACAAGTGACGGCCGGCCAATCACCACCCTATGGGAGAACATCGATGTGGTCCAAGAACGCGTTCACCGAGAGGCTCAACCTCAAGTGGCCGATCCTCCAGGCGCCAATGGGTTGGCTCAGTACGCCCGCCCTCGCCGCCGCCGTGAGCAACGCCGGCGGCCTGGGTGGCCTCGGCATGTGGGGATTCTCCGCCGAGGATGCGGAGCGCCGCATCGCGGGCTTCCGGCAACAAAGCAGCGGGAGCTTGAACGTCAACTATCCGCTCTGGCCGCAACCGAGAATTACCGCGCAGGCGAGCGAGGCGATGCGCAAGCGTCTGCAGCCTCACTACGATGCCAAGGGCCTGGGCGCGGTCCCCAAACCCGAGGGGGCGGCAAGCGAGGTCAGTCGCGAGCACCTTGCCATGCTTCTGCGCGCAAAGCCGCAGATGGTGAGCTTCCATTTCGGTTTGCCCCGCCCCGAAGTCATGGAGGCCATCAAGGGCGCCGGCATCTTCGTCATCTGCAGCGCCACCACCGTGATCGAGGCGAAGACGTTGGAGCAACGCGGTGTGGACGCGATCATCGCCCAGGGCACCGAGGCCGGTGGACATCGCGGCACCTTCACCGGCGTGGACATGAGCATGCAGGCGGGCCTCTTTGCCTTGCTGCCCCAGGTCGTTGATGCTGTGAGCGTGCCGGTCATCGCGGCCGGTGGCGTGGCAGATGGCCGCCAGGTGGCGGCGGCGTTCATGCTGGGGGCGAGCGGTGTGCAATTGGGAACCGCGTTCCTGCGCTGCGAGGAAGCCAACGTGCTGGATGCCCACCGGGCGGCGTTGCGCGAGGCAAATGACGCGTGCACGGTCGTCACCGACATGATCACGGGCAGGCCTGCCCGCTACATCAGAAACAGGCTTACGGACGATCTCATCGCGTCAGGGCTAGAGCCGGTGGCATTCCCGGCGCAGCTGAGCCTGACTGCACCACTTGGAACAACCGGCGACAGGGAGCTTACTGCCTTGTTCGCGGGACAGTCGGCTGCTCTCGGCAAGGACACCAACGCAGGGGCCCTGGTTGAAGCCCTTGCCGAAGAGACGTCACGCCGGCTGCGGGCGTTCCAGAACTGAGGCGACAAGCACGTGCTCTGGCCAATGCTGCATCGCAACGGTGTGTGGCGGCCGACGGGGAATATGGGTCAAAAGTGGCGTTCAAGGCGCGGCCCAATCGCGTCAGCAATACCCTCAATAGCTGCCAACTCGGTCCGGGTCGGGAAACGACACCGCCTCGATCTTGTTGCCGTCGGGGTCGATGATGAAGGCGCCGAAGTAGGTCGTCATGGCCGCCTGGCGCGGTCCGGGCTCCCCGTCGCTCACACCGCGCATCTCGAGTGCGGCGGCATGGAAGGCCCGCACCGCTTCCTCGCTCGACGCGCGCAAGGCCACGTGCGCGCCGGGATTGTCGCTCGGGGTGGCGAGACCGGGTCGCAGGTTCAGCCAAAGCTCGGGGTACTTCTTGCCGAAGCCGACCGTGGCCGGCCGCTCGACGAGCTTGGCGTAGCCGAGCGGCGCCAGCACCCGCGCATAGAACGCTGCGCCGGCGGCAAGGTCGCGGACAGGTATGGAGACATGATCGATCATGTCTCAGTGTAAGCAGAATTTCTTGCCCGCGGGAGCGCTCCTTGTTTGCCTGTGTTCTCAAAGATATAACGTGCTCAACAGGCTCGCGCCGGGCAGGCGGGTCTATAACGGCGAATACGGGAGGATGTAGTGCACTACCGCACCAGCGCGAACGAGGCAGGCGAGGTCAAATACGGCTTCACCCAGACGATCTTCGGCCGGGGCGAAACGAGCGAGCGCACTTTCGGCGTCATCAATCCTGCCACCGAAGCCGTATTCGCGCAGGCGCCGGACGCCTCGCGCCAACAGCTCGACCACACCGTGGCCGCCGCGCGGCGCGCCTTCCGCGACTGGAGCCGGCTCAGCTTCGCCGAGCGGCACGACTATCTCGTCCGCTTCGCGCTGAAGATCGGCGAGCGTTCCCAAGAGATCGCCGCGCTCATCACGCGCGAGCAGGGCAAGCCTCTCGCGGCCTCGAAGCACGAGATGGCGATGACCATGCACTCCCTCCACGAGATGTCGCAGATCGAGGTGAAGGACCAGGTGTTGCGCGACGATGGCAAGAACCGCATCTCGCTGCACTTCCGACCCATGGGTGTGGTCGGCGGCATCACGCCCTGGAACGTGCCGGTGGGCCTCGCCTCGCACAAGATCGCCCAGGCGCTCTATACCGGCAACACCCTCGTCCTGAAGCCCTCCCCCTTCACGCCGCTGGCGACACTTCTGATCGGCGAGATCTCACGCGACGTGCTGCCCCCGGGCGTCTTTAACGTGCTCGCCGGCGGCAACGATCTCGGCCAATGGATGACCGAGCACCCGGACATCGACAAGATCACCTTCACGGGTTCGGTCGCGACCGGCAAGCGCATCATGGCGAGCGCCGCAGGCACGCTGAAGCGCGTGACCTTGGAGCTGGGCGGCAACGACCCGGCGATCATCCTCGACGACGCCGACCTCGCGACGACGACGCCGAAGGTGTTCGGCGGCGCATTCATCCTAGCGGGTCAGGTTTGCATGGCGATCAAGCGCCTCTATGTGCCGGAGAAGATGTACGACCGTGTCTGCGATCAGCTCGCGAGCATGGCCAGCAGCCACCGCGTCGGCGAAGGCTTCGAGCCCGACGTGCAGATGGGCCCGCTGCAGAACAAGATGCAGTACGACAAGGTGACCGGCCTTCTGGAAGACACCAAGCGGCAACCCGGCGTCCGCATTCTCGCCGGCGGCAACACCTACAATCGCCGCGGCTATTTCGTCGCGCCGACGATCGTGGCCGACATCGCCGACGACACGCGGCTCGTCACCGAGGAGCAGTTCGGCCCGGTGCTGCCGGTCATGCGTTACAGAAGCGTGGACGAGGCGATCGAGCGCGCGAACGCAACGCGCATGGGCCTCTGTGCGTCGGTGTGGACCAGCGACAAGAAGAAGGGCGAGGAGATCGCCTCCAAAATCGAGGCCGGCACGGTTTGGGTCAATCACCACGTCGGCTCGCACTCCGACATTCCGTTCGGCGGCTTCAAGGAGTTGGGGCTCGGCCGCGAGCATGGGCTGATGGGCCTGCAGGCGTACATGGAGCCGCAGGTCATCAACGTTCCCTTGCAGTAACGGTATTGGCCGCCACCAAGGCATAACGGCTTTGCTGGCATACTTGCGCTGGGCGAAGCGCTGAGACGGCTGACGGCAAGAAGGGCCGCCGCACGGCGACCCTTCACTGCGGTCGGCACAACGTCACGCCGATCAGTACCAGCGCCGCCACCACGCGCGCTGCCCGTCGTGGGCCTGGTCATAGATGTGGTAGCTGGCACGGTCCTGCGCCCGCTCGATCCGCCGTGCCTCATAGGGGCTGACGTGACCGTCAGCGTTGGCCGCCCCTTCCATGCGGCGAATGCGGGCCTGCTCCTGCCTCAGCCTGAAGGCCTCGTACCAGGTGAGCTCGCCGCGATGGCGTGCGTCGTAGATGCGGTCGGCCTGACGGGCTTCGCGCGCGTCGATGCGGCGATCACTCCAGTAGCTGTTGTCGTAGGGGCCGGCACTGGCAGCGCTCGCAGTAGCGACAAGGACAAGAGATATGAGGGCGATGCGTTTCATAGCGGGGCCTTCGGTTGGACCAAATCGTCAAGCTAGGGCGCACAATGCTTGCGGCGCACTGAACTCACCCTGAAGCTGCCGTTGGCTGTCGTTCATTTGCGAGGCTGCACCCGCACGACCCTCTCGCACCTGCGCACTGGATTAGAACGATTTCAACATCTCGAACGCGTGTTGGAGAGGCACGCGCTAAATTCTTGACAGGAGCAATCAGCATTCACACAACTAGCGGCCACGCCGGCCGCCGCAACAGGCGGCCTCAGTCCAGCCGGGCTTTGAACCCGCTCATGGAGGATCGAGCATGCAGACAATACCCGCCATGCGCCGCGGCGCGTTGCACTTGGGGCGAACTGCTCTCGCACTGGCGGCAGCCATGGGCGCCGCCGCCACGGTTGCTTGGGCGCAGGGCGAGGTGAACATCTATTCCTATCGCGAGCCCGGGCTGATCGATCCGCTGCTGAAAGCGTTCACGGCCAAGACCGGCATCAAGACCAACGTTGTGTTCGCCTCCGCCGGCCTAAACGAGCGCCTCGCCGCCGAAGGCAAGAACAGCCCGGCTGACGTGCTGTTGACGGTCGATGCGGGACGGCTGTCCGAAGCCAAGGACGCCGGCCTCACGCAGGCCGTCGCCTCCCCCAAGCTGCAGGTAATTCCCGCCCACTTCCGCGACCCCGACAACCAGTGGTTCGGGCTCACTATGCGCGGCCGCGTGGTCTACGCCTCCAAGGAGCGCGTCAAGCAGAACGCCATCACTTACGAGGAGCTGGCCGACCCGAAGTGGAAGGGCAAGATCTGCATCCGCTCCGGCCAGCACGTCTACAACACGTCGCTGGTCGCCACCATCATCGCCCACAAAGGCGAGGCGTTCGCCGAGCAGTGGCTGAAGGGCGTTAAGGCCAACCTGGCGCAGAAGCCCGCCGGCGGCGACCGCGAGCAGGTGCGCGACGTACGCAACGGCAAGTGCGATCTGGCCGTCGGCAACACCTACTACATGGCGCTGATGATGACGAACGAGAAGAACCCGGAGCAGAAGGAGTGGGCGAGCGCCGTCAAGATCCTGTTCCCCAACGCGGCCGATCGCGGCACCCACGTCAACATCTCGGGCGTGGCTCTCGCCAAGAACGCGCCGCACAAGGCCAACGGCATCGCCCTGATGGAGTACCTGGCCTCCGATGAGGCGCAACAGCTCTACGCGATCGCCAACAACGAATACCCGGTGAGCCCGAACGTGAAGCCGTCCGCGGTCGTGCAGAGCTGGGGCCCGCTGAAGGCGGACACGCTGCCGCTGGAGAACATCGGCAAGTACCGCAAGCGCGCCTCCGAGCTCATCGACAACGTCAACTTCGACGCCGGACCCAGCTCGTAGTGGTCATCCCGGCACTTGTTGCCGGGATCCAGCGCTCCACAAACGCTGGAGCGAGTTGAGGAAATAGATCCCGGGCCCAAGGCCCGGGATGACACGGCTCGGCTCTAAGCGCTTTCGCCCGCCTTATTCGCGGACATGCGGTAGGGGCTCGCGCGGTAGGCACCGAGAATACGCAGCTCGCTCGAGAAGAACTTGAGCTCCTCCAGCGCCCGCTTCAGCGGCGGATCGTCCGGGTGGCCCTCGACGTCCGCATAGAACATGGTGGCGACGAAGCGGCCGTCGAGCTGGTAGCTCTCGAGCTTGGTCATGTTGACGCCGTTGGTGGCGAAGCCGCCCATCGCCTTGTAGAGCGCGGCCGGCACGTTGCGCACGCGGAAGATGAAGGTGGTGACGATCAACCCGTCGCCGGCCTTGGCGTGGTCGGGCTCGTTGGCCAGGATGACGAACCGCGTGGTGTTGTGCTTTTCGTCCTCGACGTCGTGCTTGAGGATCTTCAGCCCGTAGATCTCGGCGGCAAGCGTGCTGGCGATCGCCGCCAGGCTCATGTCGCCGGCCTCGGCGACGAGACGCGCCGAGCCCGCGGTGTCTGCCTCCGGCACCGGGGTGATCCCCAGCTTGCGCAGCGTGCCGCGGCACTGGCCGAGCGCCTGCGTGTGCGAGAGCGCCTTCTTCACGCTGGCCAGCGAAGCGCCGGGCAGCGCCATCAACTGGTGGCGGACGCGCAGGAAGTGCTCGCCGACGATGTGCAGCCGGGCCTCGGGAAGCAGGTGGTGGATGTCGGCCACGCGCCCGGCGACCGAGTTCTCGATCGGGATCATGGCGTAGCGGGCTTCCCCGGTCTTCACGGCCGCCAGCGCGTCCTCGAAGGTGGCGCAGGGAAGCGCCTCCAGCTCCTTGAATACCTCCTGGCAGGCCAGATGTGAGTTGGCTCCGGGCTCGCCCTGGAACGAGACACGCGCCATCCCGGCGCGCTTGCGCTCCGGCGTCGGCGCACGTCTCGTCTTGGCCGACGCTTCCGGCGCTTTCAGTTTTCGATCGACCATGTGTGCTGATTGAGAAACATGCTCGCGGCTATCCAGCCAGTAGGCCGCGCACGAGCTCGAGGTCGGCGGGAGTATTTACCTCGACGGGTACGGAGTCAACGATCGTCACGTCGATGCGCATGCCGTCCTCCAGCGCGCGGAGCTGTTCGAGCTGCTCGCGCTTTTCCAAAAGCGACGGGGCGAGCGCCACGAACCGCTCGAGAGCGGAGCGCCGGTAAGCGTACATGCCGAAGTGGTGGTAGAGCGGGCCGTCACCCCAGGGCGCCGTGGCGCGGGTGAAGTAGAGCGCCCTGAGCCGGCCGGGCACGCCGGTCGGTGTCCCCACCACCTTCACCGCGTTGGGGTTGGTGCGGTCTTCGGGGCGCGTAATCTCCGCGGCGATCGTCGCAATCTGCGCGCCATCCCCGAGCAGAGGCGCCAGACAGTCCTGCAGCAGGCGCGGCGCCAGCATCGGCAGGTCGCCTTGCAGATTGAGGATGAGCTCGAAACTGCGGCCGGGGTCCACCTTGGTCACCGCCTCGAAAACGCGGTCGGACCCCGAAGGATGATCGGCGCGCGTCATCACTGCTTCGCCCCCCGCCGCACCGACCGCCGCTGCAATCGCCTCGCTGTCGGTCGCAACCACCACACGGCCGACGCCGGCGGCCATGGCGCGCTGCCACACGTGCACGATCATCGGCTTGCCGCCGATGTCCGCCAACGGCTTGTCCGGCAGTCTGGTCGACTGCATGCGGGCCGGAATGACAACAAGGGTGCGCAGCGCGGACATCGGGATGGGTGACAATTCGCCTCGGTATCAGCACCTAGAACACACTTCAGTCCCGTTGCAAGCTCGCAGCGAAACCCTATATTGGCCGCCGGTTTGCTCCTTGCCGCCTGGGCGCCCTCGGGGACATCGCAGTTCGCATGGACGGTTTCGAGATCAACAAGGTCGCCGGCGCGATCCTAACGGCGATGCTCGTGATAGCGAGCGGCAAGGTTCTGGTCGACATCGGCCTGCAGAAGCACCGGCCCGAAAAGGCAGGGTGGGCGCTGCCCATCACCAAGATCGAGGCCAAGCCGGCCGAGCCCGCCGCTCCCTTCGATGTCAAGGCCGTGGTGGCCCTGCTGCCGAAGGCGAGTGCCGAGAACGGCCAGGATACGTTCAAGAAATGCCTCGCCTGCCATACCCCCGATAAGGGCGGACGCAATCTGGTCGGGCCCAACCTGTGGGGTATCGTGGGACGTAAGGTGGCGGAGGTTCCCGGCTTCAACTACTCCGAAGCGATGAAGAAGCACGCAGGTGCGTGGTCCTGGGAGGAGCTTGCCAAGTACCTGCACAGCCCGGCTGAAGCTGTACCGGGCAACCGGATGCAGTTCCCCGGCGTAAAGGACAACCAGGATCTGGCCGACCTGCTCATCTACATCCGCAAGCTGGCGGACGCTCCTGCTGCACTGCCGCAATAGGCGCAGCCTCAGCTGCTCCGGCCCCCTGGCGCACTGATTGTTCACCGTTCATCCCTGGATATCGAGGGTGTCCGGATCAAAAATCCCTGCTTCCCCCTATGATGACCAAGGATTCACTTGGCGTACTCTTGGTAGGTGCTCATATTTGGCCGTAATCCGCCAGCAATCGAGGAGGAAGGTGTAGGCGCATGGCCCAGAGATCGAGCCTGGTGCTTGCACCGTTTGCGTTTTGCCTGGTGCTTCTGACGCTTGCCGCCCCAGCGGCCGCCGAACCCCAGACCAAGCATCACGCCCTCTCCCTGATCGGCGAGCCGCAGTTCGGACCGGACTTCACCCATTTCGACTGGGTCAACCCCTCTGCCCCCAAGGGCGGGCGCGTGCGCCAGTTCTGCGCTCGGGCAGTTTCGATTCGCTCAACCCCTTTCCGGTCAAGGGCAGTCCGGCGGCGGGAGTGACCCTGATCTACGATTCGCTGATGTTGGACAGCCCGGACGAGCCCTCCACCGAGTACGGGCTCATCGCCGAGTGGGTGAGCCACCCCGACGACTTCTCCTCCGCGACATTCCAGCTTCGCCCAGCCGCGCGCTTCCACGACGGCAAGCCAGTCACGCCTGAGGACGTCATCTTCTCGCTCGACGCGCTGAAGAAGGCCTCTCCGCGCTATGCGTTCTACTACAAGAACGTCGTCGGTGCGCACAAAGTCGGCGACAACCAGGTCAAGTTCGAGTTCAACGTGAAGGGCAACCGCGAATTGCCGTTGATCGTCGGCCAGCTGCCGATCCTGCCCAAGCATTTCTGGGAGGCCACCGGCGCCAACGGCGAGCCGCGCGATCTCTCCAAATCCTCCCTCGAGGTGCCGCTTGGCTCGGGGCCCTATCGCATCAAGGAGGTCGACGCGGGCCGGGCGCTCACGCTCGAGCGTGTCGAGGACTGGTGGGCCAAGGACCTGCCCGTTTCCAAGGGGCAGTGGAACTTCGACGAGATCAAGTTCGTGTATTACCGCGATCAAGTGCCCGCGTTCGAGGCATTCAAGGCGGGGCAGATCGACTACTGGCCGGCGTCGAGCGCCAAGATGTGGGTCACCGGCTTCGACTTCGAGGCCTTCAATCGTGGCCAGATCGCAAAGTACGAGTTGCCGGTGGCCTCCGTCGCGCCGATGCAGGCCTTCGCCTTCAATATCCGCCGCCCGCAGTTCCAGGATCCCCGCGTCCGTCACGCCTTCAACCTGGCGTTCAATTTCGAGTGGGCCAACAAGAGCCTGATGTACGACTCCTATAAGCGGGTCGACAGTTACTTCGGTGGTTCGGAGCTTCAGGCGACTGGACTGCCCGAAGGACGCGAGCTGGAAATACTCAACGAAATCCGCGCAGATGTGCCGCCCGAGGTGTTCACCAAGGAATGGAAGAACCCCGTCTACGCCGCCTACGACAACGAGCGCAAACACCTGGCGATGGCCAACAAGCTGTTCGCGGAAGCCGGCTTCAAGCCCGTCAACGGCGTGCTGACCAATGCGGCAGGCCTGCAGCTCACGGCGGAGTTCTTGCTCTATCAGCCCGACTTCGAGCGACTGGTGCTCCCCTACATCAAGGACTTGGAGAAGCTCGGCGTTAAGGCCAGCGTGCGCACCATCGACACCGCACAGTATCAGCGCCGTGTCGATACCTTCGACTTCGACATCGTCGTCCACTCGTTCCGCCAGTCTCTGTCGCCCGGCAACGAGCAGCGCGATTTCTGGGGCTCGGAGGCCGCCGGCAAGGACGGCAGCCGCAACGTCGTCGGCATCAAGAACCCTGCGATAGACAAGCTGATCGACAAGATCATTTTGGCCAAGGATCGCGCCGACCTCGTCGCCGCCACCAAGGCGCTGGACCGGGTGCTGTTGTGGAACCACTACGTCGTGCCGCAGTGGCATGCACCGTTCGCACGCATCGCCATGTGGAAGCAGTACGGCGCGGCCCGACAAGCTGCCCACGCGCAACCCGTCGTTCCTGCGCGTGTGGTGGTGGGACGATGCCGCGGCCAAGCGGCTGGCGGACGGCCGGGGCTAGCCAGTCACCAATCGGAATGTGAGAAGGAATGACGCCGCAAGTGTTCCGTGTAGGCGCCACGGCAATCCTGCTATTTGCCCTCGGGATCGGCGCTGCGTCCGCGGAAAGTGAGCGACACGGCCTCTCGGCATTCGGCGAGCTCAAGTATCCGGCCGATTTCAAGCACTTCGAGTGGGTCAACCCGGATGCCCCGAAAGGCGGCCGCCTGTCGATGATCGGACCTGCTGCGCGCACCACCTTCGACAGCTTCAACGGCTTCATCTTGAAGGGCGACCCGGCCCAGGGGCTCGACCTGCTATTCGACAGCCTGATGACGCGTGCACTCGATGAGCCCGATGCCGTCTATGGCCTGGTCGCTCGCTCCGCCGAGTTCGCCCCCGACCGCCGCTCGGTGACGTTTCGCATGCGCCCCGAGGCCAGGTTCGCCGACGGCAGCGCGCTCACGTCGGCCGACGTCACCTTCACCTTCGACATCCTGAAAACCAAGGGCCACCCCAACATCCGAGCGGCCATCAGGGACATAACCGCCGCCGTCGCGCTCGACGACCACAGCGTCCGCTTCGACTTTGCTGCGCCAACCCGCGATCTGCCCCTCATTGCAGCGGGCCTGCCCATCCTGTCCAAGGCCTACTACGCAACGCGCGAGTTCGACCAGACCACCTTCGACCCTCCGCTGGGCTCCGGCCCCTACGAGATCGGCGACTACCGGCAGGGCGCGTTCGTGACCTACAAGCGCCGCGACAACTACTGGGGCAAGGACTTGCCCGTCATGCGCGGCCGCTTTAACTTCGACGAGGTGCGCTACGTGTACTACCGCGACCGCGCCGCCGAGCTGCTCGCTCTGCAGGCCGGCGAGTTCGATCTGCGCGAGGAGTTCACGGCGGTGGCCTGGGTGACGGGCTACGACGTTCCTGCCGTCAGGTCCGGCCAGCTGCGGCGCCTCACCATGCCCGACCGGAGCCCCTCGGGCGCACAGGGCTTCTTCCTCAACACCCGCCGGCCGAAATTCGCCGACGTGCGTGTGCGCCGCGCGCTGGACTACGCGTTCGACTTCGAGTTCGCCAACAAGACCATCTTCCACGATCTCTACACGCGCACCGAGAGCTTCTTCGAGAACTCGGCGATGAAGGCTACCGGCAAGCCGAGCGAGGCGGAGCTCAATCTCCTCGAGCCGTTCCGCGACCAGCTGTCGCCAGAGGTCTTCGCCGAACCCTACAGGCCGCCGGCTTCGGACGGCTCCGGCAAGGATCGCAAGCTGCTGCAGGCAGGAAACCAGCTGTTCAACGAGGCGGGCTGGACTATCAAGAACGGCACCCGCGTCAATGCCAAGGGCGAGGTGCTCGACATCGAGTTCATCATCGTCGACCCGACCTCGGAGCGTGTGCTTTCGAACTACGTCGCCAACCTGGCGAGCCTCGGCATCGCCGCCACCATCCGCCGCGTCGACGCAGCCCAGTACCAGCGCCGCCTCAAGTCCTTCGACTTCGACATTGTCACCACCCGCTACAGCCTGCGCTTAACCCCCGGCGTGGAGCTCAGGAGCTACTGGGGCAGCGAGAACGCCAACGTCGACGGCAGCCTGAACTTGGCCGGCATCAGCAACCCTGTCATAGACGCGTTGATCGCCAAGGCTATCCAAGCCTCCAGCCGAGCGGAGCTGGAGGTCGCCACCCGGGCGCTCGATCGCGTGCTCCGCGCCGGCCATTACTGGGTGCCGCAATGGTACAAGCCGGTCCACCACGTGGCGCATTGGGAGCGGTATTCCTGGCCGGCAACCAAGCCGCGCTACGACCGGGGCATCGTGCATACCTGGTGGTACGATGCGGCCAAAGCTGCGAAACTCAGGCCGAACTGACTAGTGTGATGATCTTTCTAGTGTCCTTCAGATCGCGAAATTCGTGCAGAGATCGCGCACAGCGATCAGGACACTAGGGCGTCAGGCAAGGGCAATGGCCAGCTACCTGTTGAAGCGGATTCTTCTGATCATCCCGACCCTGTTCGGGATCATGCTGATCAGCTTTGCCATCATCCAGTTCGCCCCCGGCGGCCCGGTCGAGCGGGTGATTGCGCAAATCTCCGGCGCCGAGGTGTCGGCCACCGCCCGCATCAGCGGCTCGCAAGGCGATGGCCTCGCCCCCAGCAATCAATCGCAGACCACCCACAACGAGGTCAGCGGCAAGTACCGCGGCGCGCAGGGGCTCGATCCCGAATTCATCAAGCAGCTCGAGAAGCAGTTCGGCTTCGACAAGCCGGCGCACGAGCGCTTCTGGCTGATGATGAAGAGCTACCTGATGTTCGACTTCGGCAAGAGCTACTTCCGCGACGTGAGCGTGCTCGCGGCTGATCAAGGAGAAGCTGCCGGTCTCGATCTCGCTCGGCGTGTGGATGCTGCTCATCACCTACCTCATCTCGATCCCGCTCGGCATCCGCAAGGCCGTCAAGGACGGCCAGCGCTTCGATATCTGGACCTCGGGCGTGCTGGTGATCGGCTATGCCATTCCGGGCTTCCTGGTGGCGGTGTTCCTGCTCGTGGTGTTCGCCGGCGGCTCGTTCGTGCAATGGTTCCCCTTGCGCGGTCTGACGTCCGACAACTGGCACCAGCTCTCGCTCGCCGGCAAGATCGTCGACTACTTCTGGCACCTGACGCTGCCGATCATCGCCATGTCGCTCGGCGCCTTCACCACCATGACGTTCCTCACCCGCAACTCGTTCCTCGACGAGATCCGCAAGCAGTACGTGATGACCGCCCAGTCCAAGGGCCTGGGCCAGGGCCAGGTGCTCTACGGCCACGTGTTCCGCAACGCCATGCTGCTGATCATCGCCGGCTTCCCGGGCGCCTTCATCCACGCCTTCTTCTCGGGCTCGCTGCTGATCGAGACCATCTTCTCGCTCGACGGCATCGGCCTCTTGAGCTTCGAGAGCGTCATCAACCGCGACTATCCGGTGGTTTTTGCCAGCATCTACATTCTTGCCCTGCTTGGCCTGGCCCTGAACCTGCTGTCGGACTTCATCTACACGCTGGTCGACCCGCGCATCGACTTCGAGACGCGAGAGGTGTGAGCCTTTGGACATCCGCGTCGAAGACAACCGGATCGGGACCGCAGAGGCGCCGCCGAGCAAGCCCGCGGCCCGCAGCCCGCATCGCCCGCTGTTCCGGCTGTCGCCGCTCAACAAGCGCCGCTGGCGCAATTTCAAGTCCAACCGCCGCGGCGATCTGGAGCCTGCGCATCTTCCTGGCGCTGTTCCTCTTCACGCTGTTCGCCGAGTTCATCGCCAACGACAAGCCGATCCTGGCCTACTACAAGGGCGAGCTGCTGTTCCCGGTGTTCGTCGACTATCCGGAGTCCAAGTTCGGCGGCTTCCTTGCCGTCACCGACTACAAGGACGAGTTGATCCTCGATGAGATCGAGAAGCACGGCTGGGCCATCTGGCCGCCCGATCGGCTACTCCTACCGCTCCATCAACAAGGACTATCCGCGCATCAAGAACGCGGCCGGCCAGTGCCTGGGCTTCCCGAGCCCGCCGCCATGGGCGACCCAGGCCAAGCTGTGCGAGGCCACGCCCGCCCAGCTCGCGCGCTACCACGCCATCGGCAACCGCAACTGGCTCGGCACCGACGACCAGGGCCGCGACGTGCTGGCGCGGCTGATCTACGGCTTTCGCATCTCGGTGCTGTTCGGCCTGCTGCTGACGATCCTCTCCTCCATCGTCGGCGTGACGGCAGGCGCGGTGCAGGGCTACTTCGGCGGCCGCGTCGATCTCGTCTTCCAGCGCTTCCTCGAGATCTGGTCGTCGATCCCCTCGCTGTTCGTGCTCATCATCGTCTCCTCGGTGCTGATCCCGGGTTTCTGGACGCTGCTCGGCGTGCTGCTGCTGTTCCACTGGGTCTACCTGGTGGGCGTGGTGCGGGCCGAGTTCCTGCGCGGGCGCAACTTCGAGTACATCACCGCGGCGCGGGCGCTCGGCCTCTCCGACGTGCGCATCATGTTCAAGCACCTGCTGCCGAACGCCATGGTGGCGACGCTGACCTTCCTTCCCTTCAAGCTGTCGGGCTCGATCACGGCGCTGACTGCGCTCGACTTCCTGGGGCTCGGCCTGCCGCCCGGCTCAGCGTCGCTGGGTGAGCTGCTGGCGCAGGGCAAGGCCAACCTGCAGGCGCCGTGGCTGGGGCTTGCCGCATTCGCCTCGATTGCAGGCCTGCTGAGCCTGCTCATCTTCATCGGCGACGGCGTGCGCGACGCGCTCGATCCGCGCAAGACGTTCCGGTAGGCGGCGAGCAATGACCAAACCTCTGGTCGACGTGCGCGATCTGTCGGTGGAGTTCGGCTCGGGCGCCGGCAAGACCGAGGCGGTCAAGCGCGTCTCCTTCAACGTCGCCAAGGGCGAGATCGTGGCTCTCGTCGGCGAGTCGGGCTCCGGCAAGACCGTCTCGGCGCTGTCGATCCTCAAGCTGCTGCCGTATCCGGCGGCGCATCACCCCTCGGGCGAGATCTTTTTCGGCGGTCACGACCTGCTGAAGGCATCCGATGCCGTCATGCGCGACATCCGCGGCGAGAAGATCTCCATCATCTTCCAGGAGCCGATGACCTCGCTCAACCCGCTGCACTCGATCCGCAGGCAGGTCGGCGAGATCATGAAGCTGCACCACGGCCTCGATGATGCGACCGTCGAGGCGCGCGTGCTCGAGCTGTTGCGCAAGGTCGGCCTCACCGAGCCCGAGAAGCGGCTCAACGCCTACCCCTACCAGCTCTCGGGCGGCCAGCGTCAGCGCGTGATGATCGCCATGGCGCTCGCCAACGAGCCCGACCTGCTGATCGCCGACGAGCCGACCACCGCGCTCGATGTCACCATTCAGGCGCAGATCCTGGAGCTGCTCAAGTCCCTGCAGCGGGAGAGCGGCATGGCCATGCTGCTCATCACCCACGATCTGGGCGTCGTGCGCCACATGGCCGACCGCGTCTACGTCATGAACGCGGGCAAGATCGTCGAGGAAGGCAAGACGGCCGAGGTGTTCGAGCGACCGCAGCATTCCTACACGCGGCATCTGCTGTCGGCCGAGCCCAAGGGCCGCCCGCCGGAGCCGAACCCGGGCGCGCCGGTGGTGCTCGAGACCGACGACCTCAAGGTCTGGTTCCCGATCAAGAAGGGCATGCTTCGCCGCACCGTCGATCACATCAAGGCGGTGGACGGCCTTTCCCTCAAGCTGCGCGCCGGCGAGACGCTGGGCGTGGTGGGCGAGTCGGGCTCAGGCAAGACCACGCTGGGCCTCGCGCTGCTTGCGGCTGGTCTCCTCGCAAGGGCCCGATCGCCTACTGCGGCAAGCGCATCGACGGGCTATGGCTCGGGCGCCATGCGGCCGCTGCGCAGGGAAATGCAGGTAGTGTTCCAGGACCCCTACGGATCGCTGTCGCCGCGGCTTTCGGTTGGCCAGATCATCGAGGAAGGCCTGACCATCCAGAGCCCGGACCTGACCTGGGACGAGCGGCGCGCGCGGGTCGGCGCGGCGCTGAAGGAGGTGGGCCTCGACCCCGACCAGCAGGATCGCTACCCGCACGAGTTCTCCGGCGGACAGCGCCAGCGCATCGCCATTGCCCGTGCCATGGTGCTGGAGCCCAAGTTCGTGCTGCTGGACGAGCCGACCAGCGCGCTCGACATGTCGGTGCAGGCGCAGATCGTCGACCTGCTGCGCGATCTGCAGCGGCGGCACGACCTGGCCTACCTGTTCATCAGCCACGACCTCAAGGTGGTGCGGGCGCTGTCCAACTACGTGGTGGTGCTGAAGAACGGCAAGGTGGTCGAGGAAGGCCCGTCCGAGCAGATCTTCAAGGAGCCGCGCGAGGCCTATACGCGGGCGCTGCTGGCGGCATCGTTCGACCTCAAGGTGGCCGACCGCGCCGCCGTGGCGACGTAGTGGCGGCCGCGCCCCAACTCGGGCACACGACAACCAAGGTATCAAGCGCTAGTGTGGTGGCTGCACCACCAGCGACCACTTGGGGGGTACCATGCAGCTCAACGCGTTCTTCCCGACGCGGGATATCGGGACCGATCCCATAAAGATCCGCGATTGGGCGCAGGCGGCACAGGATCTGGGCTATGCGTATATCGAAGTCCCCGATCACGTTTTCGGAGCGACCGCCCGCGATGGCTGGACACCGCTCTACAGCGACAAGGACGCGTTCCACGAGACCTTTGTGACGCTGGGGTTCCTGGCCGCCGTCACCGACAAGATCAAACTGTCGAGTGGCGTGCTGATCGCACCGCAGCGCCAGACCGGAGTGATCGCCAAGCAGGCGGCCGAGGTCGATATTCTGAGCGGCGGACGGTTCAGACTGGGCATCGGCGTAGGGTGGAACCACGTGGAGTACGAGGCCCTCGGAGCCGACTGGAAAACCCGAGGCGCGCGGCAGGCCGAGCAGGCCGAGGTGCTGCGCCGCCTCTGGTGCGAGGACCTCGTAAGCTTCAACGGACGGTTCCACGACCTGCGCGAGGTCAACATTCTGCCGCGGCCCGTGCAGCGACCGATACCGATCTGGTTCGGGGGCACATCGGACGCCGCCGTGGCGCGTGCCGCGCGGCTGGGCGATGGCTGGATGCCGATCATGGCTCCCGACGCCGAGGGCGAGCAGAAGCTTGCAGCGTTGCGAAGCATGCTCAAGTCACACGGACGCGACGCGACCAAGTTCGGCATCGAAGGCTGGCTGCGCATGCGCGATCCCGATCCGCAACGCTGGGCGGCCGCGGCGGACGGCTGGCGCAAGCTCGGCGCCGGCATGGTGATGCTGTATCCCATGTACCGCATCGACACGTTCGACGATCAGATCGACCTGCTGCGCCGGTTCAAGGAGGTGGCGGGCGGATAGAGACGGTGTCAGACCCTTCGGGTCTGACACCGGGGTGGCACCGAATGGCGTTACTCATTGCCTGCAGCTCGCGCGCCGAGCAGTTCGCCGCGCACGTCCGTGCGCTCGATCCGAGCCTCGACGTGCGGGTGGCGCCGGAACTGGGGCGCATCGAGGACATCGACACCACGCTCGTGTGGCAGCCGCCGCCGGGGCTGCTGCGCTCGCTCCCCAACCTCAGGCTCATCGTTTCGGTCGGCGCCGGCGTCGACTCCCTGCTCGACGATGCCACCCTGCCCGACGTGCCGCTGGTGCGCTTCGTCGATCCCGATCTCACCGGCCGCATGGCGGAGTACATCGCCCTCAGCGTCCTCACCCACCACCGCCGCATGACCGAGTACCGCGAGCTGCAGGCGCGCAGGGAATGGAAGTACTTCCCCGAGGCGCCAGCCCGGGAGGTGCGGGTCGGTATCATGGGTCTCGGCGTGCTCGGCGTGGCAGCGGCGCGCGCGCTCGAGCCCTTCGGCTATCAGCTCAGGGGCTGGAGTCGCACGCGCAGGAAGCTCTCCGGCATCGCCTGCTACGCCGGCTCCGGCGAGCTCGACGCATTCCTGGCCGAGACCGACATCCTAGCCGTGTTGCTGCCGCTGACGCCGGCCACCCGCGGCATTCTGAACCGGGCGCTGTTCGCCAAGCTCTCGCTGCACGGCCGCAACACGTTGCTGCCGGGCCCGGTGCTTATCAACGCCGGGCGCGGCGGCCTGCAGCGTCGACGCCGACATCCTGGCGGCGTTGCAAGCGGGCGCGTTGTACGCCGCCACGCTCGACGTGTTCGAGCAGGAGCCATTGCCGGCCGACAACCCGCTGTGGACGCATCCGCGGGTCGTCATCACGCCGCACAACGCGGCCGAAAGCGCACCTCTAGCGATCGCCGCCTACACGCTCCGCCAAATGCGTGCGCACCGCAGCGGCGAGACGCTCGAGAACTTGGTGGATCGCGCCCGCGGCTACTGAAGCCAGAACCCCGGGCGGCAGCTGACCCCTCCCACCGCACAGGTCTGCGCTCACGCAGCCGCGGGCCGCAGGCCAAGCCCTTGCACGCGGATGAGCAGAATCAGCGGGAACGCCAGCAACGTCATCACCATCATCAGCTTGAAGTCGTTGGCGTAGGCCATGATGGTCGCCTGCTGGGTCATCAGCTGCTCGAGCAGCGCGCGGCCTGTGTCGGTGTTGGGATCGAGCATGGCCGCATTGGGATCGGTCAGCGCCTGATTGAAGGGCGTCACGCTCTCGGCCAGTCGCGCGTGCATGAGGATCGCCTTGTTGGTCAGGTTGGCGATGACGATGGACACGCCGATCGAGCTACCAAGGTTGCGGATCAGGGTCCACATGGCCGTTCCCTGCGTGCGCAGCGCCGGCGCGATCGAGGAGAGCGCGACCGTGTTCAACGGCACGAACATCAGCCCCAGTCCATAGCCCTGCAGCACGCTGACCCAAACGATTGTATTGGTCGCAGTGTCGCGGCCGAAGTCGATCGAGTAGTAGAGCGAGACGGTGCAGCACGCGAGGCCGACAGCGAGCAGCACGCGCGGGTCGACGCGCGTCATCAATCTGCCTGCCGTCAGCATGGCGCACGCCATGCCGAAGCCGCGCGTGCCGAGCAGCCACCCCGCGTCGATGATCGGGTAACCCATGGTGTTCTGCAGCAGCGGCGCCATCAGCGCCATCGAGGCGACCAGCAGCACGCCGCAAACGAACATGAAGATCAGGCCGATCACGAAGTTGCGGTCGCGGAAGATCTCGAGCGCGATGAACGGCTGGCGCGTGGTCAGCGAGTGCGCGAGGAAGAAGTAGAAGCCCGTGGCGGAGACGATCGCTGTCACCACGATCTCGGTGGAATCGAACCAGCCCTGCTGCTCACCGCGATCGAGCATGAGCTGCAGCGCGCCGATGGCGATGCTGAGCGCGGCAAAGCCGAACCAGTCGAACGATAGACCTCGATTGCCCCCGGTCTCGCCCATGAAGGCAAGCAGGCCGAGCGCGGTGGCGACGCCAAAGGGGACGTTGATGAAGAAGATCCAGCGCCAGGTATAGTATTCGGTCAGCCAGCCTCCCAGGATCGGCCCCATGATCGGGCCGATCATCACGCCCATGCCCCACAGCGACATGGCCCAGCCGCGCTGCTCGGGCGGATAGATTTCCATCATCACGGTCTGCGACAGCGGCACCAGGGCGGCGCCGAACATGCCCTGGACGATGCGGTAGACCACGATCTCCTCGATGCTCTGGGCAATGCCGCACAGCATGGAGGCGAGGGTGAAGCCCACCACGCACGTGATCAGCAGCTTCTTGATGCCGTAGCGGGTCGCCAGCCATCCCACCGGCGCCGTCATGACGGCGGCGGCCACGACGTAGGAGGTCAGCACCCAGCTAACCTGGTCGATGGTGGCCGACAGGCTGCCCTGCAGGTAGGGCAGCGACACGTTGGCGATGGTGATGTCGAGCACCTGCATGATGGTGGCCATCATCACGCAGATGGTGATGAGCGTCCGCTGCATGAACGGTGTGAGGCCTTGGGCCCGGCGGCCGCCAGCGGCGATCATTGGTCGGGGTCCTGCGCCTCCGCGCTCGGGCCGAAGAATCGGGCGAGCCTGCCGCGCCGGCCGGTGTCGATCTCGACAATGGCGCTCATGCCCGCGCGCAGCCGGCGCAGATCCTGACCCGGTGCGAACTCCACGCGCATCGGCACGCGCTGGACGATCTTGATCCAGTTGCCGGCCGCGTTCTGTGGCGGAAGGATCGCAAACTGCGCGCCGGTACCGGGGCTGATGGCACCGACGGTGCCCTGCCAATGCTTGTCGGGAAACGCGTCGATCGTGATGGTGACGGCCTGGCCGCGGCGCACGTAGGTGAGGTCGGTTTCCTTCGGGTTGGCATCGACCCACAGGTTCTCGCTGCTGATGATGCTGAACACGGTCGTACCCGCGGTCAGGAAGCGGCCCATCTGAATGCTCGCTACCTGCGTCGCCACGCCGGCGATGGGGGCCCTGAGCACGGTATTGGCAAGATCGCGCTTGGCGCGGTCGAGCGCCACCGTCGCCTCGACGAACTGCGGATATTTCTCGATGCCGAGGTTGGGATCGCCGAGCAGCTGGATACGCAGGTTGCGCTCCTGCTGCTCGAGCAGCTCGAGCTGAGTCTTGGCGGCGATCATCGCCATCCGCGACTTGTCGAGATCGGACGGAGAGGTAATGCGGCTGTCGGCGAGTTGGGTCTTGCGGTCAAAATCAGCCTGGGCTGCGGCGAGGCTCTGGCGCGACAGGTCGACCTGGGTGGTCAGGCTGGCCAAGTTCGCTTTGAGCGTGGTGAAGTCGGTCTTGACACGCACCAGCTTCGCCTCGGCCTCCTGCGCCGCGAAGCGATAGGGCACCGAATCGATGGCGAGCAACTCCTCGCCGGGCTTCAGCAGCTGCCCCTCGACCACCGTGATGCTCACGACCTTGCCCGACACCTCCGGCGTGATCAGCACCTTCTGCGCGCCGATGTAGGCGTTGTCGGTCGACACGTAGCGCCCGCCGAGCAGGTAGAAGCCGAGAGCGACGGCGGCCACTAGCGCCGGCAGCACCACCAGCAGCACGAAGCGCAGCGGCAGCCGCCGCGCCGTTTCCAGGCGCACCGACGCTTTGGTCAGCCAGGACAACCTAGCCAGCATGGCGCGCCCCGTTGGCCTGGCGCCTGCCGGTCCCGTTGCCGGCCGGGGACTTGCGCAGGTTGCTCTTGATGCGCAAGAGCTGCTTCAGCAGCGCGGCCGCCTCGGCCTCGTTGAACGAAGCCAGCACATTGCCGGAAATCTGCCGGCCGAGGGGGACCAGCCGCTCGAGGATGGCGCGCCCCTTGGCCGTCAGATAGAGCCGATTGGCGCGACGATCGCGCGGGTGCGGGCGGCGCTCGACCAGTTTCTGGTCGCACAAGCGGTCGAGCAGGCGCGCCAGCGAGATGGGTTGGATCTCCAGGGATTCGGCCATTTCGGCCTGCATCATCCCCTCCTCGCGCTCCAGCCGCAGCAGCACGCCCCACTGAGCGCGCGTCATGCCGTGACGGCGCGCGCACTGGTCGACGTAGGTGCGCATGGCACGCGCCACATCGTTGAGCTGGAACATGATTTCGCGGCGCAGCGCCGGGTTGCGCGACATCGAAGATGAGCCTTTCTGCAAGCTCATCATAAGCAGGCTTATAATATCGCGCCGCCCGATTATTTGCAGGGCAGCGTTGCGGACCGGTCGCAGCGCCCCCTGGCTGCGCCCGGTCCGGGACGATATCCGGCCGATAATTGCCGCTTGTTAACCAGCCCGGGCGCGAAGGGCTGGTGCGATCAGAACGTGACCATATCGATCCTGGTCAGGGTCACATTGGGCCCGACGCCGCCCGGCCCGTTGGCCAGATGCCACGCGGTGTACTGCTCCGCGTAAGGGTCGGCCGACATCGCATCGACCGGCAGGACCACCTTGAAGCCCAATAGCGCCGCGGCAGCGGCCGTGTTGAGGACGGCGCCATGTGCGGCAGTGCCGGTGACGATCACGGTGGTGATCCCGTTGTCCCGCAGGATCTTCTCCAGCTCGGTGCGCAAGAACTTGTTGGCGCCGGCGGTGACGATCAACTCGTTGTCGAGCGGAGCGATCAGCAGGTCCGCCTTGGTGGCCTGGCCGAACAGGCTGTGCACCACCAGGACCTTTTTGGCCCGCGCCGCGGCAGCCATCTTCTGCACCTTGGGCACGCTGGCGACGCAGCGCGGCCGCACACCGCAGTTCTGCTTGCCGAAGTCGAGCAATAGCAGGGCGGTCTTGCCGTCCGCGGTCACCGGCTTCAGTGCGGGCGGCGCCGGTGCCTTCACGGTATTCCATTCCTCGATGATGGTGTCGGCCGAAGCCGGGGTCGCGCCGACGACCAATGACACGGCGACCAGAAGGCCCGCGAACAGTGCACTCGCCGCGAGCGGCATCAAGCGTTGGCAACGACGGCTCTGTGTCATGGACGGCTCCCTTGAAGGTTGCAGCTCAGCGGCCTTGCGTTGGCTTCGCCGAAATTGAGCAAAGGTCGGCGAGTGGGCGCTCACTATCCCGGGCAGCGCTAGCACAGCTTGCGCGGCAAGCCTGAACATTTATTGTCCTCCCCGTCCTGTAGCTTTCTCAACAATTAGGCACGTCCGGGCGAACTATGGCAAGCCGAGCGATTACCACCCGCGTGCTCATCGTGGGCGGCGGCCCAGTCGGGCTGACGCTCGCCATGGACCTGGCGAGCCGCGGCATCGACGTCTTCGTCGCCGAGCTGCGCCACGTCGGCGAGCCGCCCAGCGTCAAGTGCAATCACGTTTCCGCGCGCTCGATGGAGATCTATCGCCGGCTGGGGCTGGCGCGGCGGCTGCGCGACGCTGGGCTGCCGCCGGATTTTCCCAACGACGGCGCCTATCGCATCACCACGACGGGACCCGAGCTGTCGCGCATCTCCATCCCCTGCCGCCGCGACCGCTACACGGCGACCGGCGGCCCGGACACCTGGTGGCCGACGCCCGAACCGCCGCATCGCATCAATCAGATCTTCATGGAACCTGTGCTGTTCGCGCACGCGCGGCAGATGCCGCGGGTGTCGATTCTCAACCGGACTTCGGTAGAGAGCTTCGGTGAGCACGGGGACGGCATTCTCGCCGAGGCCCGCGACTTGGATACCGGCGAAACCCTGACAATCGCAGCTCAGTATATTGTGGGGTGCGATGGCGCCCGCTCGATGGTGCGCAAGGCGATCGGCGCCAACCTCGCCGGCACGCCGGTGATCCAGAACGTACAGTCGACTTACATCCGCGCGCCGGGGTTGTTGGCGATGATGGGCAAGCCGGCTTGGATGACGCTGTCGCTCAATCCGCGGCGCTGCGGGGCTGTGGTGGCGATCGACGGGCGGGAGACCTGGCTCATCCACAACCACCTCAATCGCGCCGAGGAGACCTTCGAGTCGGTCGATCGCGACTGGTCGATCCGCAACATCTTAGGCGTGGGGCCCGAGTTCGAGTACCAGGTGCTGAGCAAGGAGGACTGGGTCGGCCGGCGGCTGGTGGCCGACCGCTTCCGCCGGGGCCGCGCCTTCATCTGCGGTGATGCGGCGCACCTGTGGATGCCGTACGCCGGCTACGGCATGAATGCCGGCATCGCCGATGCCGCCAACCTTGCCTGGTTGCTGGCGGCGGTCCTCGATGGGTGGGCGAGCCCCGGCATTCTGGAGGCCTACGAGGCGGAGCGGCTGCCGATCACGGAGCAGGTCTCGCATTTCGCCATGGACATGGCGCTCAAGGTGCTGAGCCAGCGGCGCAGCGTGCCGCCACAGGTCGAGCACCCCGGCGCTGAAGGCGATGCGGTGCGCGCCCGTGTCGGCCGGGAGGCGTACGATCTCAACGTGCAGCAGTACTGCTGCGGCGGCCTCAACTTCGGCTATTTCTACGACCGTTCACCGATCATCCTCTACGACGGTGCCACGCCGCCGGCCTTCACCATGGGCGAGTTCACGCCTTCGACCGTGCCCGGCTGCCGCACGCCGCACGTGGCGCTGGCGGATGAGAGCTCGCTCTACGATGCGCTGGGCCCCGGCTATACGCTCCTGCGCACCGATCCGAGCGTGCACGTGGAGCCGCTACAGCAAGCGACCCGCCAGGTGCGGGTCCCGCTGGCCATTGTGGACATGAAGGCTGCGCAGGTTCGCGAATACGACCGCAAGCTTGTGCTGGTGCGTGCCGATCAGCACGTGGCGTGGCGCGGCGATAGCCTGCCCGGCGACATCGATGCCATGCTCGATGTACTGCGCGGCGCCCGCGTGGCAAACGCGGTGTGATAGTGCTATGCAGCTGACGTGGAGCCTGCTCGCTGCGAGCAAGGTCGTAACGACTGCATACCGATGCTCGAGGGGTGGGGCGAGGCAATGACACGGCTACTGATTGCTGCGTTGGCTGTCGTGGGCGTGGCGTTTGCCGTGGCGGGCGCGGCGGAAGCCCAGTCCAAGGACGGGCACGACCGGCGCGTGATGATCATCAACGACCGCTCCTCGGACATGCTGCGCCTCTATGGCTCGCGCACGACCAGCGGCGAGTGGGAGGAGAGCATCTTCACCACGCCGCTCAGGACGGGCGCCAAGCGCGTGATCAATTTCGATGATGGCACTGGGGCGTGCCTGTTCGATCTCCGCGCCATCTTCCGGGACGACCTGACGGTCCACCAGTGGAGCTTCAACGTCTGCCGGGAGGAATACTGGCGGGTGGTGGACTAGAAGTTGCAACTACAGGTGCCTTGGCGGCGGCGCCTCCCCAACGATCATTCGGCTCAATAGCAATCACGCTTGTTGCCCGGCCGGGGGTCACACCGTCTTCACCAAGCCGTCACGTTGGCGCCGATGCCGCACTTGGCCGCCGGCTGGCTCGGCGCTAGCATCCCTCCCGTGTCGAAGAGCACGATCCTAGTTGCGGGTGGGGCCGGGTATATTGGCAGCCACTTCTGTCATGTGGCGGCCCGGCGCGGGTTCTTCCCGGTCGTGCTCGACCGCATCGGACCCAGCACGGAGCGCGTCGCCGCCTACCGGCGGTCCGTGGACCGACACTTCCCGGTCGAGGTCTGCGATATTTCCGACGAGGCGCGGGTCGCCAGCATCATCGAGCGCCACACGCCGGTGGCGGCGGTGTGCTTTGCCGCCCTGATCGAGGTCGGCCAATCGGTCGCCGACCCGCCGCTCTACTGGGACAACAACTACGTGAGCGCGATGCGCTTCTTTCGCACGCTCGCGAAGGGCGGCATCCACCACCTGGTGTTCTCTTCAACTGCGGCGGTCTACAACTCCACCACTGGCGCGAAATCGCTGGCCGAAGGGCATCGGCTCGCCCCCGCCAGCCCGTATGGCCTCACCAAGCTCGCCTGCGAGCTGGCCCTGCAGGGATCGAGCGCCTCCCACAAGGTCGCGCAGGAGGTGCGCTTCGGCCCGCTTTCGGTCGACTGGCCCCCGCTGCCCTCGCTGCCCGCGGCCCCAGCCCCCTACGCACCGCCCTCCAGCCTCATCATGCGCTACTTCAACGCCGCCGGCGCCGATCCCGCCGCGGGCCTCGGCGAGGTGCACGAGCCCGAGACCCACCTGATCCCCAACGCGCTGCGCGCCGTGCTGCGGACGGACGGAGGCGGCGCCGTCCTCACCGTCAACGGCGACGACTACCCGACCGAGGACGGCACCTGCGTGCGCGACTACGTGCATGTGCTCGATCTCGCCGAGGCGCACGTTGCCGGGCTCGAGTATCTGCTCCGCGGCGGCCCCAGCGATGTCGTCAACCTGGGCTGCGGCTCGGGCTACAGCATTCGCGAGGTGCTAGCAGCAATCGAGAAGGTGAGCGGGAAGCCCGTGCCGATGCGCATCGGCCCGCGACGGCCCGGCAACTCCGACCGCCTGGTAGCGGATGTGAGCAGGGTGCGCGATGTGCTCGGCTGGCAGCCGACCCGCAGCCTGGAGGAGATCGTCGCCTCGGCGCTGGAGTTCCACCGCCGCCACGGCGTGTAGACCGCCCGTCGGCTCGCTCGCAACATGGCGCGCCACTCGCCCAAGCCGGGCTACATCGGCAATCGACCCTTCACCGCATTGGCACGGCCGCTGCGGGTGATGCGTCCGTCCGCATCGGCGGGCAGGCGAGCGCGCACCCGCTCCTTGAGCTTCTCGACGTCGCCGGGAGCCATCGCTGCGAGGGTGGCTTTGATCGAGGGGCTATTGAGGTTGGTGGTCCAGAAGTCCTCGAAGTTGGCGAACGTGCGCTCGACCGTGATCTCGCGCGTCTCCACCGCCTCGAGACCCGCGCCGGTCCACAAGTCTCGCAGCGCCTCCATGCGCGAGGCGGCGAGCTGCGGCGGCCCCGCCGGCCTGACGCCCATTGCCCGCATCTCGGCAAGAATCGGCTCTGGCGGAAATCCGCCGCCCAGCATGTCCCACATGTAAGCCGCGACCGTGCCGTCCGCGCGGACCACGCGCACCATTTCGCGGACGCCCTTGGCTGGATCGGGAACGAAGACGAGGACCAGCGCCATGACCGCGACATCGAACCGGTCGGCAGGGAAGGGCAGCGCCATCGCATCGCCCAGCTGGAACTGCGCCAGGCGCGAAGCTGGCCGCGTGCGCGCAAAGGCGAGCTGGGCTTCGGAGGGATCGATGCCCTGAACCTCGACAGGCGCGCATCGCTCGACGATGAGCTCGGTGAACGCGCCGTTGCCGCAGCCGACGTCGACCCACTGCAAGCCTGGGGCCGGGGCCAGCCAATCGAGGAAGATCTGCCCGGCGAGCCGGCTCCAGATCCCCATCATGCGCTCGTAGGCCGCGCCATCATCGAAGCGAATTGTCTGCTCGGCCATCGGACACCTCCTGCGACCCTGCTCCAACACCCTTCAGTTCGCCCACTTGAGATCTGGCCGCCGGGCCCGGCCCCGCAGGCGTTCAGGCCCTGGTCAGAAGCACGTTCACGGCCTTGGCCAGCACGTTGACGCGATCGCCTACCCTGAGAGCCATCGCGTCCAACAACTCCAGCGTCATGACGGAAGACATTTTGTAGTCCGTGCCGACCAGCTTCACGTCGACTTGGCACATTACCGCGCCTCGCTTGATGGCGGTAACCTCTGCCGGCAGGTCGTTGCGCGCACCATGCTTCATGGCTGTTCACCTCACAGGCTTAGGTTGCGTTCATTCAAAGCGTTGCGCCGCCAATTGCGCGAGCCGCGGGCAAGCGATCCCTAGCATTGGCAGCCCCGATTGCGCCATCGCAACAACCGATTGGAGCCCGAGGGTGGTTGTACGCGATCTTGCCACCTTGGACCGACTTGCAGCCTCAGGCGAGCGCCACCGGCACCGATAGGAACCCTCGGAAGCGGGCGCGGCCGCCGCGCCTGGGCGCCCCCGCCAGCCGATAGGCGGGAAAGCGGGCCAGGAAGCGGCCGATGGCGATGCGGCCCTCGAGCCGCGCTACGTTGAGGCCGATGCACACGTGCGGGCCTGAGCCGAAGGCCAGGTGGCGATTGGGCTCGCGCGCGATGTCGAGCCGGTCGGGGTCGGTGAACTCGGTCGGATCGCGGTTGGCGGCACCGATGCCGATGGTGAGATAGGTGCCCGCGGGTATCGCCACGCCGCCCACCTCCACCGGCGCCGTGGTCAGACGGTTGCCGAGCTGGTTCGGGCTCTCGAAGCGCAGGAATTCCTCAACCGCGGTGCGGATCAGCTCCGGCTGGCGCCAACAGCCGCGCCCGCTCGTCTGGCCACTCCAGCAGCGCATAGAGCCCGTTGCCGACGAGGTTGGTGGTGGTCTCGTGGCCGGCGTTCAAGATGAAGATGATGTTGTGCAGCAGCTCGCGCTCGGAGAGCCGCTCGCCGCCTTCCTCGCCCTGGATCAGCCGGGTCAGCACGTCGCGCTCGGGATCGCCGGGCCTGGCGCGACGGCGTGCCACCAGGGTCTCGAGATAGGCGAGGAAGCCTGCTACCGCCTGCTCACCGCGTGACCTGCTGCTCCGGCGTCAGCACCGGCTCCAGGGCACCCAGGATCGCCAGCGACCACTCGCGCAGCGGCTCGCGCTCCTCGCGCGGCACGGCCAGCAGATTGCCGATCACCTCGATCGGCACGGCGGCAGCGAGATCGGCGATGAGATCGGCCGAGCCCTTGGCCTCGATGCGGTCGAGCAAGCCGTCGACCAACTGTATGACGGGCTGCTCCATGTCGCTGATCGAGCGCGGCGTGAAAGCGCCGGCGATGATGCGGCGCACGCGCGTGTGCAGCGGCGGATCGTTGAACACCAGGCTGGTGGTGTGGTGCTCGTAGAGCAGCCCGTTGCCGTACTTGGGGGCGAACTCGCGCTTCTTGTCGGAGGAGAAGGCGCGCGCGTCCTTGTAGACGGCGACGCAGGCCGCGTAGCTCGACAGGAAATAGCCGCCGTCGGGCAGCCGGTGCACCGGGTCTCTCTCGCGCAGCGCGTGGTAGTAGGGGTAGGGATTGGCGTAGTAGTCGGCCGGCAGCCGCCGCAGGTCGAAGGCCTCCACAGCGGTTGCAGCCTCCGCCGGGTCGGCGAAGCGCGCTTGCAACCGATGAGCGCTCGTCTCAGTCGATGCAGGCTGCATGCGCCGCGATCCTGCAATTAATGACCGATAGCGAAAGATACACGCGAAGCCGAAACGGACCAACCGCTGCGGAGTGCGGGCCGCGTCTAGGCCCGGCCCAGCACCCGGCCCGCCACAGCGTCGAGCTTGGCAACCAGCGCGGAATCGCGCGCGGCGGGCGGCGTGATGACGGCGACCTCCAGCGCGCGGTCGGAGCCTACCGGGCAGGGTGGATGCTCGCGCGGGAAATCGCGCGCCAGGCGCTCGATCAGCTTGTGCGCCTTGTCGACGTTGGCGGTGAGCACCTTGATGATCTCGGCCACGTCCACATCGGCGTGCTCGTGGTGCCAGCAGTCATAGTCGGTCACCATGGCCACGGTGGCGTAGCAAATCTCGGCCTCCCGCGCGAGCTTGGCCTCCGGCATGTTGGTCATGCCGATCACCGCGCAGCCCCAGCTGCGGTAGAGGTTGCTTTCCGCGCGCGTAGAGAACTGCGGGCCCTCCATGACGAGATAGGTGCCGCCGCGCGTGTTGGAAATCTGCTCGGAGTTCGCCGCCTGCTCGATGGCATCGGCCAGTAGCGGGCTGACGGGATCGGCCATGGAGACGTGCGCCACGCAGCCCGGACCGAAGAAGCTCTTCTCGCGCGCGAAGGTGCGGTCGATGAACTGGTCGACGATCACGAAATGCCCGGGCGCCAGCTCCTCCTTCAGCGAGCCGCAGGCCGAGATCGAGACGAGATCGGTGACGCCGGCGCGCTTCAGCGCGTCGATGTTGGCGCAATAGTTGATATTGGTGGGGGGCACCCTGTGGCCGCGGCCGTGGCGCGGCAGGAAGCGGATCGGCAACCCGTCGATCTCTGCGAACAGAACCTGGTCGGAAGGAGTGCCCCAGGGCGTATCGATCTGCTCCCAGTGCACGTTCTTCAGCGCGGGCATGTCGTAGAGCCCGCTGCCGCCGACGATGCCGAGTACAGATTGGGACATGGTTGCCTCACGATCTATTGCGGTTGCGCATGCGCGGCGGCGACCGGCTCGACACGCTGGCGCATCCAGGCTTCGAGAGCGGCGATCTCGCCTTCGCTCATGTGCAGTCCAAGCTTGGAACGGCGCCAAATCACATCCTCGGCCGACCTCGCCCACTCGTGCTCGACGAGATAGCCCACCTCAGCCTCGGTCAGGGTCGCGCCGAAGCCGGCGTCGAGGTCCGCCATCGACTTGGCCTTGCCGAGCAGCACCCACGCCCGCGTGCCGTAGGCACGCGCAAGGCGGGCAGCGTGGGCCTTGGCGAGGAAAGGGAAGGTGCGTGCCAGCCGCACCGCCAGGGCGTCTTCGCCCCCTATGTCGAACTCGCCGCCGGGAAGCGCCGTCGTGCCGGTCCAGCCGGACGCCAGGCCGGAGCGCTCGGGCAAGTGCGGCGCCAGCTCGGCCATCGCTGCCTCGGCCAGCTTGCGGTAGGTCGTGATCTTGCCGCCGATGATCGACAGCAGCGGCGCCTCGCCTTCCGCCGCTTCGAGCTCCAGCACATAGTCGCGCGAGGCGGATTTGGCGTCGCTGGCGCCGTCGTCGAACAGCGGCCGCACGCCGGAATAGGCCCACACCACATCGGCAGGCGCAACCCGCCTGACGAAGGCGCCGCTGGCGGTCTCGCACAGGTAGGCGATCTCCTCGGGCGCCGCGCGCGTCGCGGCCGGGTCGCCGGTGTAGTCACGGTCGGTCGTGCCGATCAGCGTGAAGCGGCCCTCATAGGGAATGGCGAACACCACGCGGCCGTCGGGGTTCTGAAACAGATACGCGCGATCGTGGTCGAAAAGTCGCGGCACCACGATGTGCGCGCCCTCGACCAGGCGTACGCGCCCGCGCGGGGCCCCGCCGAGGCGGCCGCGCAGGACCTCCTCGACCCATGGACCCGCCGCATTGACGAGGCCGCGGGCGGCAATCGCCTCGCGCCGGCCGCTCGCCACATCCTCCAGTGTCACACGCCACAGCCCGCCCTCGCGCACCGCACTGACGGCGCGCGTGCCGGTGCGCACGACGGCACCGCGATCGGCGGCGTCGCGGGCATTGAGGACAACGAGCCGGGCATCGTCCACCCAGCAGTCGGAATACTCGAAGCCGGTGGCAAATATGCCGGGCTTGAGTGGCGCGCCCGCGGGATCGCTCGCCAGATCGAGCACGCGCGTGCCAGGCAGGCGCTCGCGCCCGCCCAGGTGGTCATAAAGGAACAGCCCGACGCGCAGCATCCAGGCGGGGCGCAGGTCGGTGCGATGCGGCAGCACGAAGCGCATGGGGCGCACGATGTGCGGGGCGATGCGCCACAGTACCTCGCGCTCGATCAGAGACTCGCGCACGAGGCGGAAATCGAAATGCTCCAGATAGCGCAGCCCGCCGTGGATCAGCTTGGTCGAGCGCGAGGAGGTGCCGCTGGCGAGATCCGCCATCTCGCACAGCAGGGCCGAATAGCCGCGCCCGGCCGCATCGCGCGCTATCCCGCAGCCGTTGATGCCGCCGCCGATGATCGCCAGATCGTAGACATCGTGCATGGCCCCCGCCTCCGGCTGATCAATCGAGCCGGTCCGGAATCTCGATCAGAAACGTGGTGCCGCGCTCGGTGTCGAGCAGGTGGATGCTGCCGCCGTGCGCCGTCACCAACTCGTGCGCGACGGCAAGGCCCAGCCCCGTGCCGCCGGCGCGCGCCGAGCCCTGGAAGGCCTGGAACAGATGCGCGCGCGCCTTTTGCGGTACGCCGGGGCCGTCGTCGACAACCTCGATGGTGACGCTTCTGCCGTTGCGCCTGGCGCCGACGCGGATCGTGCCCCTGGGCGGCTCCTGCTGCTCGATGGCCTGCAGCGCATTGCGGCACAGGTTGCTCGAGCACGCGGAACAGCTGATCGCGATCAGCATCGACCCTCAAGACGTCGTCCACCTCGACGGCCCAGGCCACCGCGTCATCGCGCGGCAGCCCCAATCCGTCGCCGACCTCCGCCACCAGCGCACGCAAGTGCGTCGGCTCGCGGCGCGGCGCCGGCTCCTCGGCCCTGCCGAAGCGCAGCGTGCTCTCCGAGAAGTTGATGGCGCGGTCGAGCGAGGCGATGAGCTTTGGCGCGAACCGCTGCACCGTCGGGTCGGGCAGGCTGCCCAGGCGGTCGGAGATCAGCTGCGCGCTGGCGAGCATGTTGCGCAGGTCGTGGCTGATCTTGCTGACGGCAAGGCCGAGCGCGGCGAGCCGGCTCTTCTGCTGCAGGGTCTGCGTGAGCTGCCCCTGCATGTGGGCCAGCTCACGCTCGGCCGTGCCGATCTCGTCGTGGCGCTGCGACGGCACGATGATGCGGCTGGCATCCTCCGGGTTCTGGCTGAAACGCAGGATATAGCGGGTGATGCGCATCATCGGCTGCACGAACAGGGTGTTGAGCGCGAAATAGACGAGCGCGGCCGTGATGACGGAAATGATGATCGACAGTCCGAGGACGTTGAGGCCGTAGCGAACCATGGCGGTCCTCAGCGCCGCCTCGGGCAGCACGATATCCATCTGGTCGCCTGCCACCGGCTCGCCGAGCACGCGAATGATGCGGTCTTCCCTGGCGAAGAACACCGCCAGCGCGTCCCAGATCAGCCGCACGCGCAGCGAAAGCTCGCCTCCGACCCCCCCGGAGCGCGCATTGGCGCGGAAGTCGTACACGGCGTCGATCTCGGCCGGCACCGTGGGCGGCAGCACCATGTGCCGCTCGTTGTTGCGGATCCACGACACCGCGCGCACTTGCGCCGTACGCAACAGCTCGATGCGCAGCGAATCGGGGACGTTGCCGTCGCGGGCCGCCTGCGTGGCGAGCGCCGCAAGCCGCGCCGCCGTCAGACGATCGGTGAGCCAGGTGATGCGAAAGTTGGCAACCGAGGGAACGAAGATCAGCACCTCCGCCAGCATGACGAACAGCAGCGTCAGCAGCAGGAGCTTGGCAGACAGGCCGAGGCCGCGCCGCTCCGCGGTCGCCGACAAGGGAGAGCGCATCCTACCCGCGCGTTCCCACAGTCTCGTCGACCAGGCGCGCACGCTGGCGAAACGGATCGCGCTGATGCGCCCCCATAGCCGTCCGGGCCAGGAAAGTGCCTCATCGATCATATCGCGGGGCACACCTACCTCGCTGCTATCCAAGCCGCATAAGCCACCCAATCACCTTGCGTACCAGTGGCTTGGCGGCGGCGGTAGCATAATAGCCGAAAGCGGCGCGCTTGTTTATCTCCGACAGCGTCGGATAGGGCGAAATCCAGTTGGTCATGGCCTTGATATCGAGCCCCTGCGACAATGCGAGCGACCACATCTGGATGAGCTCGCCCGCCTGCCGGCCGACGATGCTGGCGCCCTTGATCTTGCCATTGCTGTCGGTAACGACCTTGACGAACCCTTCGGTCGCCCGCTCGGCCTGGGCACGGTCGTTCTCGTGATAGGGCCAGCGGTAGACGCGCACCCGGCCCAGCGCCTTCCGCGCGGCTTCCTCGGTCAGGCCCACATGCGCCAGCTCGGGGTCGGTGAAAGTTACCCAGGGGATCATGCCGCTATCGACCGTCGCCGCCAGACGGAACAGCACGCGGCGGATGACGATGCCGGCGTGATAGTTGGCGACATGGGTGAAGAGCGGTCCGCCGGTGACATCGCCGATGGCGAACACCCGCCGGTTGGTGGTCTGCAGGGCCTTGTTAACCCGGATGCCGCCCTTGTCGTACTTGATGGCGGCGCCTTCGAGGTTGAGGCCGGCAACGTTGGGCGTGCGCCCGGTGGCGAGCAGCAGGTGCGTGCCTTGCACCACCGACCTGGTCTCGCCCTCCGCGATGTGCACATCGATGAGCCGGGTGCCGCCGCTCAGACGTTCGACGACGGTGCCCTGGCGCAGATCGAGCCCTTCGGCGGTAAGGTGCTTGATCACCACCTCGGTCATCTCGGGGTCGTCGCGGCCGAGCGCGCGCTGCGCTTCGATGACGGTGACGCGGCTGCCGAGCCGCAGGTACGCTTGCCCGAGCTCCAAGCCCATCGGGCCGCCGCCGACGATCACGAGGTGGTCGAGCTTGTCGCGATTGTCGAAGATCGTCTCGTTGGTGAAGTAGGGCACACGGTCGAGCCCCGGGATCTGGGGAATGGCAGGCGACGACCCAGTGGCGATGACGAAGCGGCGCGCCTTGACGCGATACTCGCCGGCCTGGACGGTGTCACGGGCAACGAAATAGCCGGCCGCCTGGATTACGGACACGCCGAGACCGGTGAAACGCTCCACGGAGTCGTTGGGGGCGATCGCCGCGATCACCTCGTGCACATGCGCGTGCACAGCGGCGGGATCGATCGACGGGTTGACGGGCCTGATGCCGAACGGCGCGGAGGAGCGCATGAGCTGCGCACGCTGGCCCGCCGCGATCAGGGCCTTGGAGGGGACGCAGCCATAGTTGAGGCAATCGCCGCCCATCTTGTGCTTCTCGATCAGAACCACCGATACGCCGAGCTGGGCCGCCGCGGCGGCGACCGACAATCCTCCAGAGCCCGCGCCGATGACGCAAAGATCGACCCGCAGCTCGTTGGGGGCTGCGTTGCCCGTAATGACCTTGCTGTAGGTTGCTAGTGCCGGTCCCAGCGCCGTCGGGACCGAGCCGCATCAGGCCGGCGGCTCGGTCATTTGGCTGCGCCATGGGTCTTTCTCCATTTCTTGAGGCCGACCGGTATCAGTGCCACCAGGCCGAGCAACACGAACGCCAGCATCAGCTCCTTGGTGAGGAGCGAGCTGGCGTGGATCTTCATTTTGCACGCGTCCAAACCCTTGAGCGCCGCGCAAACGGCGTAGTCCTTCTTTGCCGCCATGACGACGCTGTCGAGGCCGGCGCCTGCCGACGCGAACGCAAAGGTGGCCGGAATAATACCCAAGATGGTGCCTATGACGTAAGTGGTGAGCGGCACGCCGAGCAATGCTGGAGCAATGTTCACGAACCAGAACGGAAAGGCGGGCACCAGCCGCAGAAACAGCATGTAGCTCGAGCGCGTTCTCCTGGAAGCCCTCGCGCAGCTTGCCGACCCAGGGCCCGAGCGCGCTCGTTCAAGGATTCGCCGACGGTTGTGCGCGCTATGAGAAAGACGATGGTGGCCCCGGTTGTGGCCCCGACGACAGCGGCGAGCGCGCCGATCAGCCAGCCGAACAGCAGCCCGCCCGCCACCGTCAGACACGAGGCCGCAGGGGATCGAAAGCGTCACCGCGGCCGCATAGATCAGCACATAAGTGAGCACGGCAAGAGAGAAGTGCTCGGCCAGAAGGCCGTGGAAGCGGTCGCGCTGTGCGACGATGTACTCGAGGGTGAGCAGTTCGTGGGCGCCCAGCCAGAACACCAGCGCCATGGCGGCCGCCACGCCGATCAGCGGCCAGAAGCGCTTCAGCGCTTCTTTCGTCGACAAGCTGGCGGCAGCAGGACGCATATCAGAATAGGTCTCCCGCCCGCTCAGGCCCGCATGGGCCGGCGAGGGCCGTATTTGTCGGCCCTTTCGCCCTGTCCGCAAAGAGAGTGCAGCGCAAGCGCCCAGATTTACAAACAAGTATAAGCTTTCGAGAAGCCGTCCGGGGGCACCGTCAAGTACACGTGAGAAGAAGCGAGAAGAATTGATCGCTCTGCATCAAGCCCTTGGCTTGGATTGACTTGGGGTAGGCGCAACCCTATAAGCGCCAGCAATTCCGGCCAGATCGAAGGCGGCCTCTGGCGTTTGCGGACAGCGCACGAGCGCGCCGCAGGTGATCCCCAGCTTACGCAGAAACCGGTGCTTGAACACGGAGGCCAGACGTGAAGCGTACCTATCAGCCGAGCAAGCTCGTTCGCAAGCGGCGGCACGGCTTCCGCAAGCGCATGGAGACGGCCGGCGGCCGCAGGGTCCTGTCGCGCCGCAGAGCCAAGGGCCGCAAGCGCCTGTCGGCCTGAAGCGGCATAGCGGGCGGGAGCATGGCGAGAGCACAGGCAGAGCCGCAGCGGGCCCCTACCACCCGCATTGCGACCCTCAAGCATCGCGCCGAGTTTCTGCGCCTGCGCAACGGTGCGCGCTGCGCGACGCTCGGGCTTCGTGCTGGAGGGCAAGCCGCGTGCAGGCTTTGGCGAGGCGGTGGTCGCCGGCACGGCGCGGTTCGGCTTCACCGTGAGCAAGAAGGTCGGCGGTGCGGTCGAGCGCAATCGCATCAAGCGGCGGCTCAAGGCGGCGGTGCGTGACGTCGTGCGCGAGCACGCGCGCACGCGACTTCGACTATGTTCTGATCGCCCGCCGTCCGGCGCTCGATGCCGGCTATGGCGCGCTGGTGGCGGACCTGGTCAGGGCGCTTCGGACGCGTCAACGCCGTGCCCGGCTAGAAAGCTGCCGAGTCGAGCGGCGCACCCACAGAGTGCAACGAGCCTAACCGCAGCACCGGCCAACACCGAACTCGAGACACGCCATGCTGCAGCCCGACCAGGAAAACCAGAAGAACCTGCTTCTCGCCATCGTGCTGTCGGTCGCGGTCCTGCTCGGCGTGGCAGTTCCTCTACGCCGGGCCGCGGCTGAAGGAGGAGCAGGAGCGCCAGGCGCGCATCCGCCAGGAGCAGGTCGAAGGCGCAGGAGCAGGCGCCGCCGGGCACGCCCAAGGCAGGCACCCCGGATGCCGCGCCGGGCAAGCCGGGCGTGGTCGACCACTCCGCCGTCGGGCGGCTGCGCTGAGCCGCGACAGCGGCGCTGAGCGCGAGCCCGCGCGTGGCCATCGACACGCCGAGCGTCAAGGGTTCGATCGCGCTGAAGGGCGGGCGCATCGACGATGTCGTGCTCGCCAAGTACCGCGAGACGGTCGACCCCAAGAGCCCGAACGTCGTGCTGTTCTCACCCTCGGGCTCGCCCCATCCCTACTATGCGGAGTACGGCTGGATCGCCGGCCCCGGCGTGGCGCAGCCGATGCCCAACGCGGACACGCTTTGGCGGGCCGAGAAGGAAGGGCCGCTGACGCCCAGCTCGCCGGTGACGCTGGTGTGGGACAACGGGCAGGGCCTCGTATTCCGCCGCACCATCTCGGTCGATGCCAACTACCTGTTCACCGTCTCCGACGAGGTAGAGAACAAGACCGACAAGGCCGTGTCGCTCTTCCCTTACGCATTGATCTCACGGCACGGCATGCCGAAGGTCGACGGCTATTACATCCTGCACGAGGGCCTGATCGGCGTGATGGGCGGCGCCGGACTGCAGGAGATCGCCTATGCCGACGTGCTGAAGGAGGGCGGGGCCAAAACCTTCAAGCAGACCGGCGGCTGGCTCGGCTTCACCGACAAGTATTGGGCTGCGGCACTGATCCCCGACCAGACCACGGCCTACGAAGCGCGCTTCTCCGGCGTCAAAGGCGCCAAGGAATACCTTTCAGACGGACTTCTCGGGCGCGCCGATCACCGATCGCGCCCGGTGCCAAGCAGACGATCACATCCCACCTGTTTGCCGGCGCCAAGGATCGTCAATCTCATCGACACCTACGGCACGCAGCTCTCGGCGCCGCGCTTCGAGCTGCTGATCGACTGGGGCTACTTCTATTTCATCACCAGGCCGCTCTACAAACTGCTGCACTGGCTCAGCCTGGTCTTCGGCAACTACGGGCTCGCCATCCTGGCCATCACCGTGCTCGTCAAGCTCGTGTTCTTCCCGCTCGCCAACAAGAGCTACGAGTTCGATGGCGAAGATGAAGATGCTGCAGCCGGAGATGGAGAAGCTGCGCGAGCGCTACAAGGACGACCGGGCCAAGCAGCAGCAGGAGCTGATGACGCTCTATCGGGACAGGAAGATCAATCCGATGGCGGGCTGCCTGCCGGTCGTGGTGCAGATCCCGGTGTTCTTCGCGCTCTACAAGGTGCTGTTCATCACCATCGACATGCGGCAGGCCCCCTTCTTCGGCTGGATCAAGGATCTCTCGGTCCCCGATCCCACTTCGGTCTTCAACCTGTTCGGACTGCTGCCCTACGCCGTGCCGGAGTTCCTGCACATCGGTGCCTGGCCCCTCGTCATGGGCATCACCATGTGGGTTCAGATGCAGCTCAACCCGCAACAGCCCGACCCCATGCAGCAGAAAATCTTCAACTGGATGCCGGTGATGTTCACCTTCCTGCTGGCGAACTTCGCGGTTGGGCTCGTGATCTACTGGGCGTGGAACAACGTGCTCTCCGTCCTCCAGCAGTACACCATCATGCGCAAGAACGGCGCCGAGATTCACCTCTGGAAGAACATGGGGGTCGACAGGCTCATCACGCGCCTGCGCTCCGGCCAGGGATTGGGCGCGGGCGACGCAGTGGCCAAGGGCAGCGCCGCGCTGCGGCGCGGTGCCGAGAAGCTCGGCCAGCGCCTATCCGACCTCAAGCAATTGGCGGCTCCCGGTCAATCGCCGGGCGAGTGCGCCCCCATCCGAGGACAAAAGTGCCGCGGCGCCGGAGCCAACTGGTGCGAAAGCCGCCTCCGCTCCGAGCGCCGACATGACCCGCGAGCAGGCCCTCAAGACCTTGGGGCTCGAGCCCGGCGCCACCGAGACCGAGATCGACGCTGCCTACACCCGCCAGGCCCGCAAGAACGGCAGCCTGAACGGCTCGGAGAAGCTGAGCCGGGCGCGCGAGGTTCTGCGCGGCAAGGAGGGTGCCTGAGGAGGGCGCGCTCCTCGCGGCCAGCCCATGCCCGCAGGCAGCTACACGACTGAGGAGATCGACGCGGGCGAGGCCCTGTTCCGTCGCCCGTGCCGTTTCATCAAGAGCGTGCCGAGCTTGGAGTTCCTGCCCGATCCGGATCGAGCCGAGATCGCCTTCGCCGGCCGCTCCAACGTCGGCAAGTCGAGCCTCATCAACGCGCTTGCCAACCAGCACGGCCTGGCGCGCACCTCCAATACGCCAGGGCGCACGCAGGAGCTGAACTTCTTCGAGCTGCCCGGCGTCGCCCTCTTCATCGTCGACATGCCGGGCTACGGCTTTGCGCAAGCGCCCAAGGCCAAGGTCGAGCAGTGGACGGCGCTGGTGAAGAACTACCTGCGGGGCCGGCCGACGCTCGCCCGCGTGTTCCTGCTGATCGACGCGCGGCACGGCCTGAAGCCCGCCGACCGCGACGTGATGGCGCTGATGGACGAGGCGGCGGTCTCCTATCAGGGGGTGCTCACCAAGATCGACAAGCTCAAGCCCACGGAGCTCGCCGGCGTCGAGCACGCCACAGTGGAGGAGCTGGCCAGGCATGCCGCCGCCTACCCGACGCTCATCGCAACCTCGTCGCAGACGGGGGCAGGCATCGCCGAGCTGCGGGCCGAGATCGCGCGCGTCGCCAAGGCTTGAGGCGCAGCGGCGCTAGGCCCGCGGAGATCAGTACTCCTGTCTCCGCCCCTTGGCGGCCGCGGGGCTTTGCCGCGGGCATCCGATGCAATAGGCTGAACGCAACAAACAAAGACTCGGGAGGGAAACATGCGTTGCCATCGCGTGCTCAGCGCGCTCGCAGGTCTTGCGGGATTGGTGTTCGGCCTTGTGCCGGCCGTCGCCACCGCGCAGACCTTCACCAAGCCGGTCAGGATCATCGTGCCGTTCGCGCCGGGCGGAACGAGCGACATCCTGGCGCGGCTGATCGGCCCGAAGCTGCAGGACGCCATCGGCCAGCCGGTGGTGGTCGAGAACAAGACCGGCGCCGGCGGCAACATCGGCGCCGATTTCGTCGCCAAGGCCGACAAGGACGGCCACACGCTGCTGCTGATCGACATCAGCACGCTTGCCATCTCGCCCAACCTGCTCGCCAGCATGACCTACAGCCCGACCAAGGACCTGGCGCCGGTCGGGCTTGATCTCGTTCGCGCCCTACGTGCTCGCCGTGCACCCGAGCGTGCCGGTCAAGACCGTGGCCGAGCTGGTGGCCCACGCCAAGGCCAACCCGGGCAAGATGCCGTTCGGCAATGCCGGCATCGGCGTTGCCAATCACATCTCGGCCGTGCAGCTGGAGAAGACGTGGGGCGTCCAGTTCAAGCACGTGCCCTACCGCGGCGGCGCCGACGCCATCAAGGGCACCGTCTCGGGCGAAAGCCAGGTGATCCTCAACGGCGCGACGGCAACCGCGTCGTTCGTCACGCAAGGTCAGCTGAAGGGTCTGGCCGTCTCCGGCGACAAGCGCGTCGACAGCATCAAGGACCTGCCGACCTTCAAGGAGCTCAACGTCACCCCGGCCGACGTCGGCTCGTGGCAAGGGCTGCTGACCACCGCGGGCACGCCGGCGCGACGGTGCAGAGCGCCTCAATGCCGAGCTCAACAAGATCCTCGCCATGCCCGACATCGCTAAGCGCATCGAGGACCTCGGCGGCGAGGTGAAGGCCGGTCCGCCCGCGGACCTGGCAAAGTGGATCGAGACCAACACGGCGAGCTACGCGGCCATCATCAAGGACGCCGGCATCAAGGTGCAGTAGCCAAGCGGAGCAGCGCCGTGCTGCGTCGGGTCGATGTCAAGGAGTTGGCGTTCGGGCTGTTCCTGATCGCGCTGGCGCTGGTTGCCTTCGGCTCGACCAGCGCGCTCAGCATGGGCACCGCCGCCGACATGGGGCCGGGGTTCGTGCCGCGCGCGCTGGCGTGGATCATCCTGGGCTTCGGCGCGGTCGTTCTGCGTCACCAGCCTGCTCAAGGCGCGCGGAGCCCATGCCCGAGGTGGCATGGCGGCCGCTGCTTACGATCCTCGCCTCGATCGCGCTGTTTGCCGTGCTGTTCTCCACCCTCGGCTTGATCGCCGCCTGCATCGGGCGCGGTGCTGGTCGGCCGGCGCCGCCACCAGCGCCCGTGCGCTGGCGCCAGCTCATCGCTGTTCGGCCCCGTGCTCGCCGCGTTCTCGGCGCTGCTGTTCGTCAAGGGCCTGGGCCTGCCGTTCAAGCTGTGGCCGACGTTCCTGGCGCCATACTGGCCCCAGATCGGCGCCTGGTAGGAGCCCCGAGTGGAGCTGTTCGACAACCTGGCGCTCGGTCTCGCCACGGCGGCAAGCTGGCAGAACCTGCTGTTCTGCTTCGCCGGCGTGATGATCGGCACGCTGGTCGGCGTGCTGCCCGGCATCTCGCCGCTGACCACGGTGGCGATGCTGCTGCCGTTCACCTTCGGCCTGCCGCCGGCGTCGGCGCATGATCATGCTGGCCGGCATCTTCTACGGCGCGCAGTACGGCAGCTCGACCGCCGCCATTCTGGTCAACGTGCCGGGCGAGACCTCCTCCATCGTCACCTGCATCGACGGCTACCAGATGGCGCGGCAGGGCCGCGCCGGCTCGGCGCTGGCCATCGCCGCCATCGCCTCGTTCTTCGCCGGCACGGTCGCGACCCTCGTGATCGCGCTCCTCAGCCTGCCGCTCGCCGCGCTGGCGCTCAAGTTCACGGCGGTCGAGACCGTGAGCCTCATCATCCTCGGCCTGCTCGGCGCGGTCGTGCTGGCGCACGGCTCGCCGCCCAAGGCCATCGCCATGATCATCGTCGGCGTGCTGGTCGGCCTGGTCGGCGTCGACGTCAATTCCGGCGTGCCGCGCATGACGTTCGGCATCCCCGACATCAACGACGGCATCAGCTTCGTGCCGATCGCCATCGGCCTGTTCGGCATCGCCGAGATGATCCGCAACCTCGAGCAACCGCAGGATCGCGAGCTTCGCCGGCATGCGCATCTCCAACCTGGTGCCGACGCGGGCCGATCTCGCCGCCGCCTTCCCGGCGATGGTGCGCGGCACCGCGGTCGGCTGCATGCTCGGCGTGCTGCCGGGCGGCGGCGCGGCGCTGCCGCCGTTCTCGGCCTACGCGCTGGAGAAGAAGATCGCCGCCGACCCGTCGCGCTTCGGCAAGGGCGCCATCGAAGGCGTCGCCTCGCCGGAAGCCGCCAACAATGCCGGCGCGCAGACGAGCTTCGTGCCGATGCTGACGCTCGGCCTGCCCACCAACCCGCTGATGGCCCTGATGATCGGCGCGCTCATGATCCAGGGCATCCAGCCCGGGCCCGCAGGTGATGACCAAGCAGCCGGAGCTGTTCTGGGGCGTGATCGCCTCCATGTGGATCGGCAACCTGATGCTGATCATCATCAACCTGCCGCTGATCGGCATCTGGGTGTCGCTGCTGCGCGTGCCCTACAACCTGCTGTTCCCGGCCATCGTCGTGTTCTGCGCCATCGGCGCCTACAGCATCAACAACAGCCTGCTTCGACCTGTGGCTGATGCTGGGCTTCGGCCTCGTCGGCTACTTCTTCCTCAAGATCGGGGTGGAGCCGGCGCCGTTCGTGCTGGGCTTCGTGCTCGGGCCGATGCTGGAGGAGAACTTCCGCCGCGCCATGCTGATCGCCTCGGGCGACATCATGGTGTTTGTCCAGCGCCCGATCAGCGCGGTCCTGCTCGCCGTGCTCCGCGCTGCTGCTCGTGGCGCTCCTGGTTCCCGAGATGCGCCGCAAACGCGAAGTTCTGCAGGATTGACGGCGCCGAGGCGTGAGGCGGGTCGAGAAGCAATTTACCGCTTTACGAACGTTCCCTGAGTAATAGAGTGGGCGGGCACGTCGAGACGCGCCGAGGTCAGCGTGTGAGGCAACAATGTTGATGCCGTCGGCAGGCACTTCACTTGCATTGACCGTTCCTTTTTGTGGTCTCTAGGTTCACCAGGGCAATGCGCTCAACCTCGATGGGAGGGCGGGCGCGGGCATTGCATGGGAGCGTTTCAAGATGATCGCACGTGCTGAACCGGCCAGTGTGTCGGGGCCGAAAGCTGTCCTCTGTCTGTTGGGGGCTATTGGCGCGATTGCGGGCGCCCAAAGCGCTCAAGCTCTTACGATCGAGGAAGCGCGCGAACGCTGCCGGGAGTTGGTCGGCAGGCCAACTGTTCAGCAATGCATGCACAGCCACGGCTACGGCAAGGGCAACAATTCCAGTTCGTCAGCGGAAACTCAACGCGAGGCATGCCGGGAGCAGGCAAGACCGAAGGTGAAAGCCTGCGTCGAAAAAATGATGGCCGCCGCCCATGGGCGCTCCAACACGGCGGTCGCGCTGCCCGAAGAAAAGGTCGATCCTCAACTCATTCTGCAGGCACCGGCAGCCACCTTCGTGGCGCCGCCGCGCACGATCAGCGACATCACCGCCGTCCTCGACAGTGAGCGCCCGGACCCGGCCAAAATCAACGAGCTAAGGGCAAAGGCCGATGCGCAGCCGCCTGCCGGCCTGTCGAAGGCGGACCTCGCGTGGTTCTACTACCAGCGCGGCAACGCGCTCGCCCAACTCGGGCGGCTCAAGGATGCCATTGCGGACGCCGAAAAGGCGATCGAGGTCGGCCGGGGTGCGGTCGAGGCGAACAGGATGGGTCGCCTGCTGCAGTTTGCCGGCCTGCAGCACGCATTCGCGGGCAACCCGCGACAGGCATTTGCTATCTTCCAGACCCAAGTCCGCGGCTCAGACGTAAAAGGCGCCAGGGGGTTCGCCTTTGGTGGCAATCGCCAGATAGCCGGCGTCCTCATTCGTATGGGCGACATCGAACAGGCCGACGCCTACCTGCGGCGCAGCTCCGCACTTCTCCAGGAGGCCAGGACCAGCGGCATGCCCGGCTGGCGCACGAGCTATGCCCAATTGGGACAATCGTGGGAAGCCGACTACGAGGACCTGCGTGCAATGATTTTCGAGGCGCGCGGACAGTTCGCCGAGGCGGAGGCCGCCTATCGGCTGGTCGAGCAGCGGCGGCGCGCTTCGGTGCCAGGGGTGATCAGTCAGAAGAACGCGCCTCCTTTGACACAGGTCCTGATGGCAGCCGACACGGCGGTTGCGAGCCAGGCCCGCATGAAGATGCGCCAAGGGCGGCTTGCCGAGGCCGAGGCGGAAGCGCGCCGGGCACTGTTGGGGCGCTTGAAGGACCAGGGAAAGTATCATTCGACGACGCCCAGATTCATCTTGGGTTTGGCACAAGTTCTGATCGAACAGGGCCGCTACTCCGATGCCGAGGTGCTGGTGCGGGCCGGAATCGACATAAATCGCGAGATAGGTGTCGCCGAAGATGCCGAATGGGCAGTGGGCATGCGAGCGAACCTCGCCAGCATTTTGACCGCGCAGCGCAAGCACGCTGAAGCGACGGAGGTCTACGCCGCCATCGACAAGGCCATCGCCGGATGGGAACCCGGTCGCCGCGAAGCTTTCGAGCTCAACGGCTCGCGAATAATGAGCCTTTATGTCTCCGGACAGATCGAGGCAGGAATTGCTGCGGCTCAGGCCCTGGTGAAGCGCAACACGGCCCGCTTGGGTGAACACCACTTGGACACTGCCTCTGCGCGAGGCACCCTGGCGGTCGGCTACATGAGGGCGCGCAAGTTCGCCGAGGCGGTGCAGGAGTTCCGATCGGCAATCCCATTGTTGGTGGCTGCGGTGCGTGAGAGCGCCGACGACGACGGCACGGCGCTGGTCGCGAACCGCAACCAGCGTCTGCAATCGATAGCCGAGGCGTACATAGGGCTGCTTGCCCGCGATCCGCTCGCCCAAAGCGACGCGGCCGGCGAGACGTTCAGCCTCGCCGATACCATTCGCGGCCAGTCCGTGCAGCAGGCGCTGGCGGCATCGACGGCGCGCATGTCCGCCAAGGATCCAGCGCTGGCCGAGCTCATCCGCCAGGAGCAGGACCTCGCCAAGCAGATCAACGGCCAGCTCGGAGTGCTCAACAATGCCTTGTCGCTGTCCGCCGGTGAGCGCGACGAACTGGCTGTAAAGGCGCTCCGGGCTGCAATCGCCAAGGCGCGATCGGAGCGAGCCCAGGCGCGCGGCGAGATCAGCCGTCGCTTCCCAGCCTACACGGACCTTGTCGACCCGAAGCCGCCGACTGTGGAAAGCGTCAGAGCGGTTCTGCGCCAAGACGAAGCGCTGGTCTCGTTCTATTTCGGGCGAGACGCGAGCTTCGTGTGGGCGGTGCCCAAGCAGGGGCCTGTGGCCTTCGCTCGCATTCCTCTTACCGCAGGAGAGCTGGAGACCAAGGTCCGCAAGCTGCAGGAAGGGCTCGATATCAATGTGCCCACTATCGGCAAGATCCCGCCGTTCGATGTGGCCGGTGCCTACGACCTCTACCGTCAGCTACTCGAGCCTGTTGAGGCTGGCTGGCGCAGCGCCAAGAGCCTGGTCGTCGTGACCAACGGCGCGCTCGGTCTGCTGCCCTTGTCTCTGTTGCCCACGGCTCCGGTAAGCCTGCCGACGACGGAAGAGGCGATCTTCTCCTCCTATCGCCAAGTGCCGTGGCTGGTCCGCACGCACGCGGTCACCACCGTGCCTTCGGCGGCCGCCTTGCGCTCCTTGCGCCAGCAGCCCCCAGGGTCCCCCAATCGTGAGCCGATCATCGGCTTTGGCGATCCGTTCTTCAGTGTCGAGCAGGCGGCAGAGGCTGAGCGGCAAGCCGCCGAAATGCCACCGGTCAAAGTCGCGGAAGTGGTCGGGCGCAATGTGCCCTTCAAGCGCCGGGCCGCGCCCGCAACGACGAAGATAGATAGCGCCGATCTGGCCCAGCTGCCGCGACTGCCCGATACCGGTGACGAGCTCAAGTCGATAGCGTTGTCGCTCGGCGCGGACCCGGCGAAGGTCATCAACCTCGGCAAGAGAGCCAACGAGCGCAACGTCAAGCAAACCGACCTGTCGCGCTATCGCATCGTCGCCTTTGCCACCCACGGGCTGGTTCCCGGCGATCTCGACGGCCTGACGCAGCCGGCGCTGGCGCTCACGGCTCCCAATGTTGCCGACGTGGACGGAGACGGGCTGCTGACCATGGAAGAGGTGCTGCCGCTCAAGCTCGATGCGGATTGGGTGGTGCTCTCGGCGTGCAACACTGCAGCCGGCGCGGTGAGCGGAGCGGAAGCCGTTTCCGGATTGGGCCGCGCCTTCTTCTATGCCGGCAGCCGCGCCCTCCTGGTAACGAATTGGCCGGTGCATTCGGAGTTGGCGCGGGAGCTGGTCACCGACATCTTCCGGCGGCAGGCATCAGGCGCCGGCCTCACGCGGGCAGAGGCGCTCCGCCACGCGATGGTGGGAATCCTGGACGGGCCGGGGTTTGTCGATGGAGGCAAGACGATCTACACCTACGCACACCCCGTGTTCTGGGCACCCTATGCTCTTGTCGGCGACGGCGGCGGACAGTGAGGTGGCGAAGGCCAGGGGCAGATCGCGGGCTATCCGGCCCCGGTCAGTGTCCTGCGCACGCACGCTCGGACTTGGGGCGTCGCCTTCTGACGGCACGTCTCCAGGTCCGGTATCCCCTGCGGGCCGGCGCCGCTTGTCATGCAGGCGTTGACGGCGGGGCGGCCGACGCTTTGCCGGCATTGCTCGATGACACCCTCCACCTTGGGCCAGCCGTAGGCGACGATCATCGCTCTCTGCACGCAGGCTCGCACGCGCGGCGAAGCCTGGGTCCTGCAAGCCGGGAGAGCCCACTTCCTGTGAGCTGGCGTTGAAGCATGTCTGCCGGCCAAGCAGGCCTCGACGATAGGCCGCCCCACGGCTTGGCGGCAACGCTGAATTGTCTCATCGAACGAGAACGCCGACGCCGGCTCGGTGCAGACGGCCAGAGTGCCGAGGCACATCGCCAGCAGCGATCCGATCTCACGGTACCTGCAGGCAACCGGGTTGCAGGCAAACTTGATCATGGCTGTGCTCCGCAATCGGGTGGACGCTATCGGACTAGGCAATACCGTATCACTGTGCCATTTGCCCCAGGCGTGCGGAACACCAGATTTGGATTTTTTCTGAGGGAAACACCGTTGCGCGCGGGCCGGCCGGCAGCCATCGGTCGATGGCTCCCAAGTCTACAATTTCTGCGAGCGGACTGGCCGGATCCGATTAGCCGATGAGCCTTTTCAACACGGAAATGCCGAGCGCCCAGAGCTCGTTGGCGAAGCGGCCCAGCCCCATGCCGAGGAGCAGCACCGCCAGGAGCCCGAACCAGCGCATGAGCCGGCGCAGCCTGCCGCCGGTCACGACCACCTCGATGGTGCGGTCGGGCGGCGCGGTCTCGGTGGCGAGGCCGTCGTGCCCCACGGTGCGCGCGGTGACGGCGAGCAGCAGCCTGCCGCGGCCGCGCCACTGCGGCGTCACCGTCCAGCGCCAGCTCACGAACTCGTCGTGCTGCAGGCCCGCCCCCGTCTCCACCCATTGCGTCTCCGGTGAGCCCGGCTCGACGGCGAAGCCGCCGTCGGGCGCGCGCAGGCGCACCGACAGGGCGCGGGTGACGAAGGCGTCGGGCCGATGCGCCATGCCGCGCCCGCTCATCAGCAGCACGATGAGCCCGTCGATCTTGTCGCGGGCGATGCGCACCTGCGCGGAGGAGCCTTTGCCGAGCCGCATGCGGCGGGGGATGGTCTCCACAAGCGGCCCGCCGCCCTGCCCGCCCGTGCGCTGGCCCGGACGCGGCCGCGCGGGGGGCTTGAGCGCGGCATCGGGGAATGCGCCGTTCGGGCCCTGGCCTGTAGCCGGCGGTCCAGCCTGGGCGCCGGGATGCAGGCCGGGAGGAGCTCCCGGCTGGGGCGGGGGGGCCACGGCGCCTGCTGGGGCCGGCTGCCGTAACCCGGCGGCGGCCCACCCTGCGGCGGGCGGGGTCCGTGCGGCAGCTGTGGGCGCGGAGGGCCCTCGCCTGCGGTCTGCGGACGGCTTGGCGGGCCTGCCGGCGGACGCGGGGAATGCGGCGGCATGCGCCCCGGTGGCGACTGAGCCGGTTGCGGCGCCGCCGGCGGCGTCCAGCTGGAGCGCGCCGGGGATGGTGGCTGGGGCGGCGGCGGGCCTGGTGGCGGCGTCGAAGTTTGCGACGGCGGTCCGCTCCCGGCTTTCGGGTCGTCCAGCGAATCCTCGGGCTCCTCTGCTGGGGTGGGTCGCCCAGGCGGCGCCGGCGTGCCCGACGTCAGAGACGAGAGCGGTAGCGGCTCGCCCTCGGCGGAAGGCGCGGGGACGGGCTGCTGGACGGCCTTCGCTTCGGGTTTGCCGACCATGGCGGCGGTGCGCTGTTGGATGCGCGCGCGGGCGGCCGCCAGGATCTCGTCGACCGACTGGGATGTCTGCGCAGCCTCCTCGCCGATCGCGGCGAGTGCGGGCGCCGCCCCTGGCTCGACCCCAGCAGCAGCCGGAGGACTGGCGGACTGTGGCGCAGACTTCGCCGGCGCTGCGTAAAGCTGGGAGCGCGCCTTGGCATTGGCGGTAGTGGTGGCCTTCTGCAGCGCGCGGATCGCCTCCTCGAAAGTCAGGCCGTGTGCCTTGAGCAGGCCGGCCGCCGGGCTCTTGCCGTCCCCGACGATGGCCGCCAGCACGATCGCGCCGTCGATCTGGCGCCTGCGCGATTGTTGTGCCGCCTGACCCGCCGCCTGCAGCACGCGCAACAGCTCCGCATCGGGGAGCGGCTCGAACCCCGGCGGCGCGCGCATATCCTCGAGCAGGCGGCCGAGATAGCCCGACGCATCGGTGCCAAGCCGCACCGGATCGACGTTGCACACCTGCATGACGGCTGCCGCATCGGCATCCTCGGTCAGCGCCAGCAGCAGATGCTCGAGCAGCACCGCGCGATGCTGTTGCTCGCGCGCGAACACGCGTGCCCGCTCCAGGCTCTCACTGAGCGTGGGCGAGAACTGGATCGACCTCAATTCGTCCGCAAACGGCTGCGGCATCGACTACTCCCGCCCGGCGGCGCACGTGCAAGGCCTTAGCACACGAGTTCCCCTGCTCGACGCCGCCAGGCGATCCTTGTGCCTGACCAGGGCGAACCTTAGCCGCCAGACCTGGCGGCATCATGGCTCGATGCCCAAGATCCTGTGCGCGACCGGAGCCATGAACCCGACGCAAATTCCGTTGAGCGGGCCGCGCGGGCCGCTATAAGTGCACTCCGCCGCCCAGGGCAGGCTACGGCAGGCGAATTGCCGCGCGGGGCGCGCGCGAGGTGGACGACATGGGAAAGCGGCAGACAGCCAAAGCGGTAGCGGCGACACCTGCGGTTGCATCGGCAGCGCCCACTACCCCATCGCCATCGACGGCGACCGAGGCAGCCCAGTCGCAGGCCCGCATCCTGGCCGAAGCCCTACCCTATATGCAGCGTTACAGCCGTCAGACGGTGATCGTCAAGTTCGGCGGTCACGCCATGGGGGATGCCGCGCTTGCCGCCGCCTTCGCCCAGGACGTCGTGCTCTTGAAGCAGTCCGGCGTGAACCCGATCGTGGTGCACGGCGGCGGCCCGCAAATCGCCGGCATGCTCAAACGGCTGGAGATCAAGAGCGAGTTCGTGCACGGCCTGCGCGTCACCGACAAGCCCACCGTCGAGGTGGTCGAGATGGTGCTGGCCGGGCTCATCAACAAGGACATCGTCACCGCCATCAACCGGCAGGGCGGCAAGGCGGTGGGAATCTCGGGCAAGGACGCCAACCTGATGATCGCCCGCAAGATCACCGAGATGGCCGACCCCGAGTCCAACCTGATGAAAGCCGTCGACATCGGCTACGTCGGCGATCCCGCCGAGATCAACCCGCACATCGTCGATGTGATCTCGGGTTCCGATCTGATCCCCGTCATCGCCCCGGTCGGCATCAGCCGCGAAGGCGAGACGCTCAATATCAATGCCGATACGTTCGCCAGCGCGCTGGCCGCCCGCATGAAGGCCAAGCGCCTGCTGCTGCTCACCGACGTCGCCGGCGTGCTGGACAAGAACAAGCGGCTGATCGAGCAGCTCACCGTCGAGGAGGCGCGCAGGCTGATGCGCGACGGCACCATCACGGCCGGCATGATCCCCAAGGTCGAAGGCTGCATCGAGGTGGTGGAGGCGGGCGTGGAGGCCGTCGTCATCCTCGACGGCCGCGTGCCGCACTGCGTGCTGCTGGAGCTCTTCACCGAGCACGGCGTCGGCACCTTGGTCGGCCGCAAGGTGAAGAGGGCCGCGTGAAGAAATCTCCCTCTCCCCGCGCATCTTCCCCCTCTCCCCGCCTGCGGGGAGAGGGCCGGGGTGAGGGGCAGCTCGAAACACCGTCGGAGGCTTGTGCCGAAGCACGCACCACCCGCGGCTTCGAGCGTACCGAGGCCTGGATCTTCGACCTCGACAACACTCTCTATCCCGCGGACTGCAACCTGTTCGCCCAGGTCGACCGGAAGATGGGCGAGTACATCGCCCGCTATCTCGGCGTGCCGTTCGCCTACGCGCGCCACCTGCAGAAGAGCTACTACCGCCAGTTCGGCACGACGCTGTCGGGCCTGATGCAGGTCCACCGGATGGACCCGCAAGCCTTCCTCGACTACGTGCACGACCTCGACCTGTCGGTCGTCACCGAGCACCCAGAGCTTGCCGCCGCCATTGCTGCCCTACCCGGGCGCAAGTTCATCTTCACGAACGGCTCGCAGGCGCACGCGGAACGCGTGGCGGCCAAGGTAGGCATCCTCGACCTCTTCGACGGCATCTTCGACATCGTCGCGGCAGAGTACGTGCCGAAGCCGGTGCCGGCCTGCTACGACATGTTCTTGGCGCTGCACGGTGTGGAGGCTCCAGTTGCCGCCATGTTCGAGGACATGCCGCACAATCTGGAGGCGCCGCACACGCTCGGCATGACCACGGTGCTGGTCCGCTCCGACTACGACCACGACCACCCGGTGCAGAAGGCCATGCGCAACTGGCTAGTGCCGCCGGAACATGTGCACCACATGACCGACGATCTCGCAGTGTTCCTGAAAGGGGTCTCGCCGGAGGCAATTGCCACGCTGCAGGTCCCCCTGGAGCGCGAAGGTTAGGTCCTGGACTCACAACGAGGCAGCAACGACGGCGCTCGCGTCCGCGATCGACCGGCGTCAGTTGTTGAGATTGCAGCGGAAGGGCTGTGCGCAGTCAGGGACTGTCCAAGGCATTGCCCAGTCGCCTGGGCCTGCTACAACTTCGCATAGCAAGCACGGGAGCGTGACATGCCAGCCTACCTGGTCGTCGAACACATCATCACCGACGCGGCCAAGTTCGAAGAATACAGGACCAAGGTCGGGCCGATGATCGCCAAGTATGGGGGCCGCTACCTGACAAAGGGCGGCAGCCACAAGATGCCGGAAGGTGGCCACTGGAGGCCGGAGCGTGTCGTAATCATTGAGTTCCCGGACATGGACGCCCTCAACGCTTGGTACAACGCGCCCGAGTATCAGCCGCTGATCGCCCTTCGCAAGCAGTGCACGAGCGATCTGGACATGCTGTTCACGATCGAGGGCGCCTAGCCGGCGTCCGTTGCCAGCTATCGCCGCCAGACCAGCCCCCAGTCGATCCTTTCAGCAACATCGCACTCAGGAGGCGTCGCCACCAGCAACGTCGTATTGGGCAGCGCGTACCGTGCGGGCCACAAACCTGACTCCACTTTCAATTTCAACCAGGCCAGACGCAGCGCTATGCGATCGGGCGTGTCCCACAACGACGGTGCGGCAGAATCCGAAGCAGGAGTGCCGCGGCCAGCCTACCTGTGCCAACCGGTACGAAGTCGCCCTCAGCTGCGGCAGCAGCGACGAGCCGAAGTCCGTCAGCATGATTGCCCCTGACGCGGAAGCCGCCGAGCGCAAGGCCGAGCGCTACAACCGTGCGTGCCGCTCGCGCCGCGCCATGTTCGTCGAGAGCCTGATCAGGAGCGCCGCCTATACCGCCTACGGCGGACAGCGTGCAGACGAGCCGTCGAACCACACCAGCCGCAACAGCACGGCGACCCGACGCGTGTGGCGCTTCAGGCGGCGGTGATATTGCAGCGCGCTCGTCCCGGCGTCTAGGGTTCCAACTCGAACAGCCGCTTTACCATCTCTTGCGTGACTTGCAGCGTCTTGGCGTTGGCTATGAAGCTCGCCCGCGCTGTCGCCTGCTCGAAGGCCTCCTGGGCGAGGTCGACTTCGGCCGCCCCTGCGCCCATCGCTCCAGCCTCGCCGGTGGCATCCTGCTGCGCCGCCATCCACGCCGGCGCGGAGCTGCGCATGCTGACGCCGCTGACCGCAGGCACCGGCCGGGGCAAGCCCATCTGATCGACACGAGCGACGAGATAGACTGGACCGCCGTCCGCCGTCGTAGCGGATGTCGCTTGGGTTGCACCGGCACGGGCAACATTGCGCGCCGAGGTCTCGAGCCGAAGCATGGCCGAGCGCATGCCTGCAAGGGCGCTGTAGGTGGCGATAGACACGGCGTGGCCCAGTTGGTGGCGACACCATGTTCTAGTTCATCAATCTCTAACGGACCCTCAAGCCGGCCTGAGCATTTGCGTGCGCGGTGTTTACCAACAGCCGGAAAATGCCGCCCGCCGTCGCCCATTTGGGTGTGGCCACGCTCGGCCTGGAGCCGATGTTGCAACGGCTGGCCCGAACGTTCCCTTCTGGCACACACAAAGCGCCGAGACATACCATGACACTACCGCTGCGACGCGGCTTCGCCCTCGCTTCCCTGGCGCTTCTAGCGGTGTTGGCCGCGCGCCAGCCCGCCGCCGCCGACTTCGAGGAAGACTGGACGCTGTGCAACAGCAAGGATGCCGACATCGCCATTGCCGCCTGCTCGCAGATCATGCAGCGGCGTCCGCTGGAGGCCTGGAAGCTGAGCGACGCCTATAACCAGCGCGGGCAGGCCTACGCCAGCAAGGGCGACTACGACCGCGCCGTAGCCGATTACGACAGGGCCATCTATCTCAACGCGGGCGATGTTTGGCCCTACAACAACCGCGGCCTCGCCTATACCCAAAAGGGTGACTACGCGCGCGCCATGGCCGACTTCGCCAAGGCCATCGAGCTCGACGAGGGTAGTGCCTGGGTCTACCACAACCGCGGCCTGGCCTACGCCAAGCAAGGCAAATACGATGCCGCCATCGCGGACTACACCAAGTGCATCAATGTCGATATCGAGCACATGTGGGCTTACAACCACCGCGGCGAGGCCTATGCCGCCAAGCGCGACTATGACCGCGCCATAGCCGACTACACCACCGCCATCGAGCTTGACCCCAACGACTCGTGGTTCCGCATAGACCGCGGCGTCGCCTATTCCGACAGGGGCGACTACGACAAGGCGATCGCCGACCTCACCAAAGCCATCGAGCTCGATGCCGGCAACGCCTGGGCCTACACCAACCGCGGCTGGGCCCAGCTCAACGCCGGCAGCGCGGCGCGCGGCCTGGCGGACGTGGAGAAAGCCCTCCAGCTCGCCCCGGGCGATGCCGAGTTCCTCGATGCCCGCGGGCACATGCTCGAAGCCCTGGGCCGCAAGCGGGACGCGGTCGCCAGCTTCCGCCAGGCGCTGGCCAAGAATCCGAGCCTCAAGACCAGCCAGGACGGCCTGAAGCGGCTCAAGGCTGCCCGCTAGGTCTCACTGCTTCACGCGTAAACGCTTGAGCGCCGCGATGCTCTCAGGCAGCGTTGGGTCCTTGGCGAGCGCGCGGCGAAAATCCTCGATCGCCTCTTTGCGCTTGCCGAGCTTCTCCAGAATGTGCCCGCGCGTGTCCAGCGTCGCCGCATCGTCGGGCCGCAGTTCCAGCGCCTTCTCGACGTCGGGAAGCCCCAGCCGCGCCTTGCCGGCCTTCATGTAGGCCCAAGCGCGGGCGTTGTAGGCGCGGGCATACTTAGGACTGATCTCGATCGCCTTGCTCTGGTCGGCAATGGCCTGCTCGTAGGCGCCCTTCCTCTCGTAGGCCAGGCCGCGGTTGAAGTAGGCGGCCGGATATTTCGGGTTGAGCTCGATCGCCTTCGTGCAGTCGGCCACCGCGCGGTCGGGGTCGGGCTTGCGCACGAAGTCGGCGCAACGGTTGGAGAACGCCATCGCGTACCGCGGGATCGATCTCGATCGCCTTGCTGTGATCGGCGATCGCCTCGTCGAGTTTGCCCTTGGCGCGGTGAGCGTTGCCGCGGTGATTGTAGAGGCACCGGATTGCGCGCATCGGCCCGGATCATCTCGGAGCAGGCACGGATAGCTAGATCGGGATCGCGGTCCTGCACGCATTCGCGCGCATCGTCGGCCAGGGCCGACGCCGCCAGCAGGGCGAGCCCCACGAGCAGCGTCGTCGCCATGCCATTGCGCCCGCGCATCGGCCCCGCCGTCTCCCTCAGCGGCCGCCGAGGAAGCGCGCGACGATGATCACGATGATCGCGCCGATGGTCGAGATCAGGATCTGCGTGCCATAGGGTATGGCATCGGTGAAATTCGTCACCACCGGCGGCAATGGTAGCAGCTGGTACGCCACCAGGAGGCCGCCGACGAACGCGCCGATGATGCCGACGACGAGGTTGCGAAGCAGCCCGCCGCCGCCCAGCAGCGAGCCCGCCAGCCAGCCCGCAATCAGGCCGTTCAATCCCATGATGATGTAAGGCGTGTACGGTTGAATTTGCTCCAGTGTCGGCATCCCTCGTCTCCCCGGTTTGACTCCGCCCCGCGGGTGAAACTACGCGATAAACCGGCGCCTCACAAACAGTTGCTGGCGTGACGCTGGCATGACGGCACGCTAGGCTGGCCTCGGCACGGCAGCCACTTTCCGCTGACCGGCAGGCCCATGCGAGTGCTTTGCTGCATAGCCACCAGGGAGCGCAGAAATGATTGCGGACGGAGACAAGGCGCCCGACTTCGAGCTGGCGACCGATACCGGCCAGGCGATCAAGCTCGCGCACCTCAAGGGCAAGCCTGTCGTCCTCTACTTCTATCCCAAGGACGACACTTCGGGCTGCACGCTCGAGGCCAGGGACTTCTCCAAGCTGGCGCCCGACTTCCGCAAGGCCGGCGTGGAGGTGATCGGGGTGTCGCCCGACAGCGTCGAGAGCCACGCCAAGTTCCGCAAGAAGTATGATCTGGCGGTCGGCCTCGCCGCCGACACCGACAAGGCGGTCGCCAATGCCTATGGCGTGTGGGTCGAGAAATCCATGTACGGCCGCAAGTATATGGGCGTGGAGCGCTCCACCTTCCTGATCGACAAGCAGGGCCGCATCGCCAGGAGCTGGCGCAAGGTCAAGGTTCCGGGCCATGCCGAAGAGGTGCTTGCCGCCGCCAAGGGGCTCTGAAGGTATGTTGCCCGCGTAAGCCAGAGAACGCACACCGCCGACGTGCCTCCCCAACCCAAAAATAAGGAGCGGGTGACCATGATAGAAGCATTGGTGGCGGGCGTAGTATCTGGAACGGTCGTAGCTGTTGTTCAACACTACGCGCTGTGGATGAAGCAGCAACACTTCCAAATAAGGAAATCGGTATTCGACGATGCAGTGATGCCCTGGCAAGGTACGAGACAGACGCCATGGACATTGAGCTCCAAGAGTCCGAACACCGGAGCTGGTGGTATAAAGCACGTTACAAAGCTGCGAGAGCAAACGAATCAGCAAATGACAAAAGCACTGGCGTTGGTGCCTGCATTTTTTTCACCGAACACCGCTCATGCCTACAGAGCCGTCTACAGTGCAGGCTTGAGTCTCAGCAATGCACCCAACCCGGAGTACTATCAGCGGCTGGGTGTGGCGATGCGAATGCTCGCGGAGGAATTGAACCCGCCATCGCAATCGATTCTTGGCCCCTTCTTTAGGAGCACGCGCGGGCAGCCCGAGCAGCCATAGATTTGTGAAGGTTCCGGGCCATGCCGAAGAGGTGCTCGTCGCGGCGAGGGCGCTCGGCCAATAGGCGCCCGGAAGCGCGCATCACGGGTCGTGCATCGACGTTGCGGAGTTGAAGCCAGCAATGACCCTCGAGCTCAAGATGCTGGCTTTCAGCATCGTCCTCGGACTGGTGCAGATCGTGCTGGCCTCGCACGCGGCAAGCCTGCAGCGAGGGTACCTGTGGACCGCAAGCTCGCGCGACGCGGCCGCGCCGGAGCTGACAGGGATAGCGGGCCGGCTCGAGCGGGCGCTGCGAAATTTCATGGAGACGTTCTCGCTGTTCGCGGCCGCGGTGCTCGTGGCACACGTCGCCGGCAGGCATAGCTGGATGACGGAATGGGGTGCCCAGCTCTACTTCTGGGCGCGCGTCGCCTACCTTTGCCTGTACGCGGCAGGCGTGTTTCTGGTGCGCTCGCTGGTCTGGAACGTCGCGGCGCTGGGGATCGTCCTTATTCTTCTCTCGCTGGTCTGACCCCATGCGCGGCGTCACCGCACGGCGGTTGGCTCAGGTGGGGCTCGGGATCCTGCTGTTGATTGTCATCCGCTCGCTCGCCGAGTTCTTCCGACTCCGCTTTGTGCATGGCGACGCCCTCACCATTGCGCAGGTCACCCCCTTTGTCGCTGGCGCCCTGTTCGCTGCGCTGGCACTTGCGCTGGCCGCCGTCTGCCACGCCGCCGCTCTCCATCGCGCATCGATTGCCGTGGTCGTTGCGACCGTCATCGCCCTGTTTGTCTACAAGGCCATGGTGGGCGGCTGAGGCGAACCAGGCGCTCACCCCGCCTCGCCGATGATGTAGCGCTGCATGGCGGCCCGGCGCACGCCTTTCTCGCTGCGCGCCCAGCCGCGCGCCGAGACGCCTGCCTGATGCACTGTCTCAGGATCGCCCGACACCAGCGGGTGCCACCAGGCAAGCCCGCGTCCCTCCGCGATGCGCCGGTAGGCGCAGCTCTCCGGCAGCCAGGAGTAGAGCCCCAGGCTTTCGGGAGTGATCACCACGCAGTCCGGCACGTGCTTCCCGCGGTTGCTCGTAGTCCGAGCAGCGGCACGAGCCGACGTCGAGCAGCCGGCAGGCGAGCCGCGTCAGATAGACGTTGCCCGTGTCGTCGTCCTCGATCTTGAGCATGCAGCACTGGCCGCAGCCGTCGCACAGCGATTCCCACTCCATCCGCGACATTTGCGAGAGCGACTTGGCCTCCCAGAACGGCGTGGCGTCCGCTGCCGCCGCCTCGCGAGCCTGAACGGCCCGGAGACCGCGGCTCGACGCCTGCCGCTTCTTTCGGCGCGGCCGCGCGCGACTCATCCCCGTCCCTCGAACGGCATCTTGGTGGCCTTGATGTTCATGAACAGCACGTTGGTGTCGAGCGGCAGGCTCGCCATGTAGCGGATGGCCGAGCCGCAGTGCTCGACGTCGAACACCGGTTCCGGCCTGATCTCGCCGTTGGCCTGCGGCACACCGGCCTTCATGCGCCCGCCCATAGCGGTGTCGGCGTTGCCGATGTCGAGCTGGCCGCAGGCGATGTCGTGCTTGCGCCCGTCGAGCGCGATGCACTTGGTGAGCCCGGTGATGGCGTGCTTGGAGGCGGTGTAGGCGACCGAGTTGGGCCGCGGCGTGTAGGCCGAGATCGAGCCGTTGTTGACGATGCGCCCGCCCTTGGGGTTCTGCGACTTCATGATCTTGATGGCCTCCTGCGCGCACAGGAACGAGCCGTGCAGGATCACATCCACCACCGATTTCCACGTCTCGAAGGGCAGCTCCTCCATCGGCACCGGCGGTGCGCCGAACCCTGCGTTGTTGAACAGGAAGTCGAGCCGGCCGCCGAACGCCTTCTTCACCTCGCCGAACAGCCGTTTCACATCCTCGGGCTTGCCGACGTCGGCTGTGATCGCAACGATCTTGCCGCCGCCGGCCTTCGCCACGGTCACGGTCTTGTCGAGCTCCTCCTTGCGCCGGCCGGTGATGGCCACGTTCCAGCCGTCGCCCTGCAGCGCCAGCGCCGCCGCCCGGCCGATGCCCGTGCCGCCGCCCGTGATCAGCGCAATCTTGCCCTGAGCCGCCATACCGTTCCTCCCATGCCGTGTGTGCAAATCCCGGTCAGCCTACCGCCATCGATGCCGGCGGCGCCAGACGGTTCGGTCGTGTGGTGCGCTTTGCGCTATCCCGGCGTGCCGAAGCGCAGGACATAGCCATTGCAGTCGCGGATGGCGAACTCGCGCATGCCCCAGGGCTGCTGCACCACCTCCCCCAGCACCTCGACGCCGCGTAGCTTTATAGGTTGTGTGCAGCGCGTCGATGCCGGGGCCGACATTGAGATAGAGCGCCAGGCCCTGCGGCGATGGCACCGGATCGGCGCTGGCGATGTGAATGCTCGCGCCCGACATAGTCCAATCGCCGAGCCGCACGCCGGCATAGGTCGGCGGCGCGCCGTAGAGGAAGCTGATCTCGAAGCCCAGCTTGTCGCGGTAGAACTCGGCCGTGGCGCGCACGTCCGTGACGCTCAGGATCGGCTGCAGGGCGTACACCTCGATCGGGCACGGCGCCTCGGCGGCGGCGCCAGGACGCCACTCCTGAATATGCAGGCCGTAGACCAGCTTCTCGTGGGAACCGGTGTCGTGCGGGTATTTCTGGCGAAACGCCGCGCGCCGTAGAAAGCCGGTGCGCTCGGCCAGGCGCTGCGAGGCGAGATTGCGCGCGTCGATCCACAGCTCGACCCGGTCGAGGCCCAGCTGCTCGAAACCGTAGGCCAGCGCGCCACGCACTGCCTCCGCCATGAGGCCCTTGCCCCACCAGCGCGGGCTCAGGATGTAGCCCATGCCCGGTGCGCCGGGGTTGCCCAGGTAGTAGACGAGGCCGATGGCGTCGCCGCCCTCGCGCGGCACCAGCGCCCAAGCGCGCTCGGTTCCCGCAACAAGAGCCGCGATCATCTCCCGCGTCCGCTCCACGCTACTGTGTGGCGGTTCCTGCCAGAAGCGCATCGCTTCGGGATCGGAGAAGATTGCGTGCAGCGCCTGCACATGCTCGGGCGCCACAGGGCGCAGGATCAGCCGCGCCGTCACGATTTCGCGATGATCGTCCATGTCCGTCTCTCGTTGCCGCCTTGCGCGCACTTTAGCTGCCAATGCGATTTCACGTTGCCCCCTTGACATTCACCGCCGATGCCACAATACTTAACCGTATGGTTTACTATCAAGACGCCCAGCTCGATCTCGCCTTCGCCGCGCTTTCCGATCCGACGCGGCGCGCGATCGTCGATCGCCTGGCGCGGGAGCCGGATGCGACGGTCAGCGAGATCGCCGCGCCGTTCGCGGTGTCGCTGCCGGCCGTGATGAAGCACCTCGACGTGCTGGCGCGCGCCAACCTGATCGCACGCGAGAAGAGCGGCCGCACCGTGCGCTGCCGCCTCAAGCCGGCGCCGATGGAGACCGCCATGCAGTGGCTGTCCCGCTACGAGCGCTTCTGGACCGAAAGTCTGGATCGACTTGCCGCCTTCGTCGAGGAGGAACAATGCTCACCAAGCCAAGCCTCACCCTCAAGCGCCGCCTCAAAGCGACGCCCGCGCAAGTCTTCACCGCGTGGACGGACCCGCAAAAGATAGTCCACTGGTTCGGTCCCAGCCCGTACGACAGCGGGCTCGGTCAGGGCCGAGATGGATGTGCGCGCCGGCGGCCGCTACACCATGCGTTTCAAGACTGACGACGGCGAATCCCACCAGGTCGGCGGCGTCTATCGCGAGGTCGTGCCGAACAGCCGACTGGTGTTCAGCTGGGCCTGGCAATCGACGCCTGAGCGCGAGTCGCTCGTCACTGTCACGGTCGCCGCCGACGGCGACGGCAGCCTGCTCACCCTGCATCACGAGCAGTTCTTCGACCAGGCAGCGGCCGACGGTCACAAGCGCGGCTGGACCGGCACGCTGGAGAAGCTCGAGCGTTATCTGTCCTGACCCCAGAGAAGGAGAAGATCATGGCCCAAACCGCAACAGCGCCGCGCAAGCGCAACCGAAGCCAGGCCCTGCCCAACCTCAGCCGAGGCTGTGGTCGCACGGCGCCTTCCATTGGAACGAGCTGTGCACCCGCGACGTCGAGCGCGCCAAGCGCGTTCTATGCCGAGACCATCGGCTGGAGCTTCGAGGCGATGTCGATGCCCGACGGCGGCACCTACTGGATGGCCTTGCAGGACGGCAAGTCGGTTGGCGGCATCTTCCCGCTCACGCTCGCCCGAGTTCGACGGCGTGCCCGAGAGCTGGATGTCCTACCTCGCGGTCGACGACGTCGACGCGCGCGTCGCCAAGGCAGTGAAGGCCGGCGCCAAGCTCGTGATGCCGATCTTCGACGTGCCCAACGTCGGCCGCATCGCCATCCTGATGCAGCCCGGCGGCGCCGGCGTGGGCTGGATGACGCCCTATTGCGACCAGGTAGCGGAGAGGAATGCACAATGAAGCTCTACTATTTCGAGACGATCAATCCGAGGAAGGCCTGCGCCGTCGCTCGATATCTGGGGTCGCCGGTCGAGTTCGTACGCATCGACCTCGCCAAAGGCGAGCACAAGGCGCCCCAATATCTCGCCATCAATCCCAACGGCAAGGTGCCGGCACTCGTCGACGGCGATGCCAAGCTTTGGGAGTCCAACGCCATCATGGCCTATCTCGCCCGGGCCGCCGGCTCCGACCTGTGGCCGAGGGACGACGATCGGCAGATCGAGGTGACGCGGTGGCTGAGCTGGAATGCGAGAACACTTCACACGCCACGCCGGCGCGCTCTACTTCCAGCACATCATCAAGCCCGCATTCCTGCGGCGGCGCGCCCGATCCCAAGGCGGTCGAGGAAGCGACGGGCTTCTTCAAGCAGTTCGCCGCGGTCCTGAACGACCACCTGCGTGGGCGCAAATTCCTGCTCGGTGACACGCCGACGGATCGCCGACTTCGCCGTGGGCGTCACGCTACCCTACGCGGACAAGGCCAAGATACCGGTTGCCGGCTTCTCCGAGATCGCGCGCTGGCACGGACCGCATGAACGAGCTGCCGGGCTGGCGCGAACCCTTTCCCGCCGCAAAGTCTGCCGCGGCAGCTTGAAGAGCGTTCGCGCGGCGGACGCCCCAAGGAGCGAACTACATGATCACGATTTCTGCTTTCAGATGGGTTCCAGATTTCGCTCAGGGGCAAGTGCGCGATCTGCGCGCGCGCTGGGCACTGGAGGAGGCCGGCCTCCCCTACAGGACACACCTCCTCGGTCAGGGCGATCAGGACACGCCGGAATATCGCGCCCTGCAGCCCTTCGGTCAGGTACCCATCCTCGAGGACGACGGCTTCGCGCTCTTCGAATCGGGAGCCATCGTGCTCTACATCGGCGAGCGGAGTGAGACGCTGCTCCCGAAAGAGCCGAAGGCTCGCGCTCGGGCGACGCAATGGCTCATCGCCGCGCTCAATTCCATCGAGCCCTTCGTCATGGATGTTGCCCGCATCGATATCTTCTACAAGGATCAGGAATGGGCCAAGTTGCGACGCCCGGGCGCGGTGGAATTCGTGAAGAGGCGTCTCGCCTCACTATCCAAAGCGCTTGGCGACAAGCCTTATCTCGATGGCGATCGCTTCACTGCCGGCGATCTGATGATGACCACGGTGCTCAGGATCCTGAAGCACACCGATATCGTCACCAGCGACAGGCGCCTTGCTGGCTATGTCGAGCGCTGCACGGTCAGGCCGGCATTCAAGCGTGCTTTCGATTCCCAGATCGCCGACTTCCGGCTGGCTGCGTGACGCTGGCCTGCGGAAAGCGAGAAGCACCCCTCGGCGGGCTCGCCGAGAGCTGGCGCGAGCGGCTCGTCGCGCCCTGCACGCACGATCGAACGGAATTGGAGGACCGCACCATGACGCACCCCATCGTGTCTCGAGACGAATGGCTTGCCGCACGCAAGGCGTTCCTGCTCAAGGAGAAGGAATTCACGCAGGCCCGCGATGAGCTGAGCGCGGAACGGCGCGCTCTGCCCTGGGTCAAGGTCGACAAGACCTATGTCTTCGATGGTCCCGACGGCAAGGAAACGCTGGCCGACCTGTTCGACGGCCGCAGCCAGCTGCTCGTCTACCACTTCATGTTCGGGCCCGACTGGCAGGAGGGCTGCCCGAGCTGCTCGTTCTGGGCCGACAACTACAACGGCATCGTCGTGCACCTGAATCACCGCGACGTGTCGCTGGCGGCGATCTCGCGTGCGCCGCTGGAGAAGCTGCGAGCATACAAGAAGCGCATGGGCTGGAGCTTCAAGTGGGTGTCGTCGCTCGACAACGAGTTCAACCGCGACTACCACGTGTCCTTCACGCCGGAAGAAAAGCCGACCGCCTACTACAACTACGAGGCTCGCGGCTTCTCGTCCGAGGAGGCTCCCGGCATCAGCATCTTCGCCAAGAACGCAGACTGGCGACGTCTTTCACACCTACTCCTGCTACGCGCGCGGCCTCGACATGCTGAACGGCGCCTACCACATGCTCGACCTCGTCCCCAAGGGACGCGACGAGGCCGGGTTGCCCCACTCCATGGCATGGGTGCGCCGGCACGACCGCTATGACGACCTCCTAGCGGGGTGGCATACGCCGGCGCCATTCAAGGCGCCGTCGAACCCGCCGGTGCGGCGCCCCGGGCTCGCCAGTGCCCTCCAGCCCGCAAGCCTGGCCAGGAACCCGGTTCCCCAGCTCAGGTGCATGACGATCGCGGCCACGCCGCTGAACGCGACGACAGCTGTCCTTCTCGCGTATCGCCAGGCTCGCGCCGCCAGAGCAGGCAGACGACAGCGTAGAGCAGTGGCAGCAGCAAAAACCCCGGCTGGAAGATCGCGAGGCCTGCCGACAACGCCGTCGCCAACACGACGGCCACAGGCAGCGCTTGGCGCACGCGCGGTAGCTTGCGATGCTTCACCAGGGTGCTTGCACGACCCCGCCCGTGCGAGAAGTACTGGCGCGCAAGGGACACGAGATCGGCGCGAGGAAAATAGGTGACCGGAATATCGCCGTTCATGTAGATGCGCCGGCCGGACCCGAGCAGCCGCGTGTCGAACTCCGCATCCTCGTTGTGCGAGAAGCTCTCGTCGTACCCCCCGAGATCGAGAAATGCCCGCCGATCGAACGCCGCGTGATGGCCGTGGTCGACGAAGCCCGACCAACCTTCCAGCCGATGCGCCGACCCGCCATTGCCGAGCCGGCTGTTCTGCGCCGCTGCAATAGCGCGCTGCATGCAGCTCGTCCCCTCCGTGCGCATCGGCACGACGACGGAAGCGACCTGCTTGCCCGACAGAACGCTCACGCAGCCCTCGACGAAGCGTTCAGGATAACGCAGGTGACAATCGGCACGCACGAGATAGCGAGCGCGCGGATCGGCGAGCCTCGCCCCCATGTTCACGGCTGCCGACTGAAGTCTCTTCTCGTTGGGGATCAGCCGAATTCGCGGGTTGGTTGCCGCAAGCTCGGCAACGATGGCGCGCGTGCGGTCCGTGCTGCCGCCGTCGAGCACCAGCAGCTCGTAATGCAAGTCGTCCGATTCCGGGATGATCGAGGTGATCGCTGCCTCGATGTAGCGCTCCTCGTTGAGCGCCGGCATCACGATGCTGACGAACTGCCCGGCCTCCACTCCCACAGCGCCACCCCACCGTCACTTGTCCGGGCAAGTGGTGCCCCTTCGGACAAGCTTGCGCAAGCGCGCACCCGCAACATCACAAATTTACGCCGTCGAAGCCCATGAGAGCCGCCCGTGGTCAGGTCTAGCCGGGGCAATCGGACAAGCTTTTGTAGTAGTTTTGCAATGCGCCCGCGAAGCACTTTTTTCGGTCGTCGGCGTGCTCCGGTTCTATGTTCTTCTTGCAGCGGTCGACCGCCACTGCATAGTCCTTCTCGATCGACGGCCGGCACCGGCGATTGCGCTCGACCTTCTCTCTTGCATCCCGCGCTCTCCGAGCGCGCTCCTCGGCGCTCGATGCCTGTGCCGTTGCGAGCATGCTCTCGCTCGGCGTCTGCGTTACCGGCAGCGGCGAGGCGCCGAGAACATGGGTCGACAGGGCCGGCGATAGCGCCAGTGCCAGGAGCCCGATCCCCCGTTGACGCATGGTTGAATGCCCTATGCTGCCGCGTCCCGCCAGGAGCGGCACGTGTCAGAAAACCAAGGTCTTGGGCGTCCCCCATTCCAGCCTTGCAAACCCGATTGTCATCGGCTCTCCACCCGGCGGGTTCGCTCATACTGCTATGAGGTCATGTATCGCAGGATGGCCGATGGCACAAAGTTCACCATCCCTAGCATGCCGCACTTTACCGCCATGGCGCCGCACGCCCGCGCAAACTACCATGTCAGCCGACCGCTTCGCGAAACCAGGCATAAAGTCGCCTTGCCTTGAAGCTTGAGCCATGCAGGAAGAACCCCATCACGAACGGTCGCTCGGTCAGCACACCCCGGCTGCCCAGTTGCACGAGAATACGCTCCGCTCGATCGCTTTCTTCGGTCACGACGCGGACGAGAGCACCATCATCAAGCGTGTGACGGCATTTCAGGCCAACGGCTCCGAGGTTCTGGGCTTCATGTTCCGGCGCAGCCGCGAGGCACCCCACAAGCCGGCGCCATGGAACAACTTGGAACTCGGCACAACGGTAGACCGGAACTACCTCACCCGCATCCCAAAGCTCATCGCTGCGGTCTTCAAGGTTTTCGGCAGCAGGCGTGCGCTGGCACGCTGCCAAATCTTCTACGCCCGCAACATCGACATGCTGCTTATCGCCGTCCTGGCACGATTCTTTACGAGGTCACGGGCGTTGATGGTCTACGAGGTGCTGGATGTCCAGCGCGTCTTCGTCGGAGAAGGCGTGGTCAACAAGCTGTTCCGCTGGGCAGAGCGAACTCTCCTGCGGTCTTGCGACCTTCTGGTCGTAAGCTCCCCCGATTTCATGTCGCAATACTTCCTGCCGCGTCAGAACTATTCTGGACCGTGGCGTCTCCTCGAGAACAAGGTCTCGCCTGAGCAATTTCCCCCCGACCTGCTGCATGCGATGCATGGGCGGCCGCCCGTGCCACCGCCTTGGGTCATCGGCTGGTTCGGCAGGCTGCGATGCGTGCGCAGCCTCGAAATTCTCTGCCGCATTGCCGACACGCTGGGCGACCGTGTGCTCGTTCGCATGCGGGGTCTGCCCTCGGAGGAAGATGTGCAGACGTCCGCGCTCGAGGCGGCTTCTGCCTCCCGCACCAATCTCACCTACGAAGGCGGCTACGACAGCCGCCGCGATCTTCCCGGCATGTACGCAGGCGCGCACTTTGCCTGGTGCATCGACTACCTCGACGCCGGCGCAAATTCCGACTGGCTGCTGCCAAACAGGATCTATGAAGGCGGCTTGTTCGGATCGCTCGCGCTCGCCCGCAAGGACACCGCCACGGCGAGCAAGGTGGAGACCGAGGGCCTTGGCTGGGCGTTCGCCGAACCGCTCGATCGGGCGATCTGCGACTTTCTCGGCAATCTGCAGGCGGAGACCTTCGAGCGCGCGCGGCGCGCCGTCGAAGGGGCGAGCCGGTCGCAGTTCGTCGACGAGACCGATACTCGCGATTTGCTCGCGTATCTGGACGGCTGCGCACGGCGGCGCAGCAAAGCGGGCATGGGCCTCGCGCCATGAGCAGCCGCGCGAAGGGAAGCGTGCTGCTGGTGAACAAGGCGATGCACACGCCCTCGCGGGCCGCTCGTCCTGCTGTTCCACGATGTCGTCGAGTTGCAGGCCAATCCCGGCGTCGCGGGAGCGATCCATTCCCGCGCGGGGCGCCGCCCCGATGCCGGCTTCACTGTTTCTTGACCGCCTCGTCGCAGCTTGGGCCGAAGAAATCATTGATCTGCTCGAGCACCACGCCCTGCAGCACGTTGAAAGTGTTGTCCACGGCGGTCGCCGACCACAAGGCGCTCTTCACGATCGTGGACCCGGTCACGTTGCTCCAGCGCAAGGCCGCCTTGGTGGCCTTGCCGCTCTCGAAAGTCACGACTGGATCGATCGTCAGGTTGACGGTGTGACGGTCCTTACCGTCCTTCGTGTTCAAGTGGCAGACGACTTCGTGCTTACCGATGTGGGCTTCGTATTTCGGCTCAGCGACCGCCGCCACGATCAGCTTGCGATCGAGCGAGATGCTCGCCTCGCACTGGGCATGGCCCCATGGCCAGTCCATTGCCCCCTTGAGGACCTTGTTCTTGAGATCGACGTCTGGCCACGTCTTGACGACCTTACAGGCGATGCTGTCGCCCTGGGCCGATTTGCTGCGCGCCGTCTCGCAGATCGTAACCTTGCAACCCCGGCGCGCTTCCTGTTCGCGATAGAGCTGTTCCGCCAGCTCCTTGCTGATGTCAGTGCGCGCACGTGGGTCCTTCTGCGCACCCGCTGGTGCACACCAAACAAGGAGCGCAGCCGCCACGACCAGCGCGCCGGGAAGCGAGAAGCGGCTCCACCGAGACGCACCACCGGCAAGGGGAAACACCGACGTCGACATGGATCGAACCTCCGCAGAAACGGCGCGATCGTTAGGCCGCGCGTATGCCACTAATGTGACGGGGCGGCACGGCCATCCTGCACAATCAATAGGCGGAAAACCCACTGAGGCTTCGCCTGAGGCGCGTCAGCGCCCCTTCCAGTTCGGCTTGCGCTTCTCGGCGAACGCCTTGGGACCTTCGATGGTGTCCTCGCTGGTGCTCATGGCCACGAACGCCGGATAGTTCATGTTGCGCATGGCCATCTCCAGCGCCGGCACGTCGAGCGAGCGCATCACCACCTGCTTGGTGGCGCGGATGCTCATGGGCGAGCATTCCAGGATTTGCCCGGCCCAGCGGCGCGCCTCCTCCATCAGCTTGGCGTGCGGCACCACTTGGGTGACGAAGCCCAGCTCGAAGGCCTCCTGCGCCGGCACATGGCGGCCGGTGAGCATCATGCCCATGGCTTTCTTGAGCGGCACCTGACGCGACAGGCGCTGCATGCCGCTGGCGGCAGCCGCGAGGCCGACGCGCGGCTCGGGCAGGGCGAACCTCGCCTGGTCCGAGGCGATGATGATGTCGCAGGCGAGCGCGATCTCGAAGCCGCCGCCCATGGCGACGCCGTTGACGGCCGCGATCACCGGCTTGTCGAGGTCGTGGCGGTTGGTGATGCCGCCGAAGCCGGTGGAGATGTGCGGCGGCCGCTTGCCGTGCTTGGCCTGGTACTCGGCATGGAACTTGAGATCGTTGCCGGCGGAGAAGGCCCTGTCGCCCGCGCCGGTGACGATGGCGACCCACAGCTCGGGATTGTTGGCGAACTCGTCGAAGGCCGCGGACAGCTCCTCGCTTGCCATGTAGTGGATGGCGTTCATCACCTCCGGCCGGTTGATGGTGATGATGAACAGGTGCCCGTCGGTCTCTGTCTTGCTGTACTGACCCATCGTCGTTTCCTCTCCTGGCCGGCGCCGTCACGCTGACGCCGCTGAAATCATCGCGCCAACGCCTATCACGCTGCCGGGGCCTTTGCACGGGTGCGCTTCAGGCCGGCCACGACGGCTTCGGCATTGGCCACCGCACCGAAAATTCCGCCCTCGACCGTCACCATGTGCACCGCCGCCGCATGCGCATAGGCGTCGCCGCTGGCGCAGCAGTCCTCGATCAGCAGGCACTCGAAATGGCGGTCATTGGCCTCGCGCAAGGTGCAGTGGACGCACACGTCGGTGGTGCAGCCGGCGAGCAGCAGATGCGTAATGCCCTGCACCCGCAGCACGGGCTCCAGCTCGGTGTAGGTGAAGGCGCCGTTGGCCGTCTTGTCGATGACGATGTCGGTTGGGGCGCACATCGACCTCGGGCACGATCTCGAAGTCGGGCGAGCCGCGCACCAGGCCGCCCATGTCGTCGGTGTCCACGCGCCTGCGGCCCTTGCGATCGAGCCACATCATGTCGGCAAGGTCGGCCCGATAGCCTTGACGCGTGTGCACGATGAGGCAACCCGCGCTGCGCGCCGCCGCGATCACGCGGTTCACCGCAGGCAGGATGGCGCGCAGGGGTGCCGGGTCGTAGCCCTGCTTGGCCAGATAGCCGTCCGGCGACAGGAAAGCCCGCTGCAGGTCGATGACGACGAGTGCGGTCGATGCCGGATCGAGCTGACCTTCGTCGGGCCAGTCGAAGGGGCGAGCCTTGATGACGCTACCTGCCCTGCCGGGGCCTGTTCGCCGACCGTGGGCCTTGCGCTTCGAGGTCTGCATGCGTCTCTCCGGGAGCGGCAACTAGTAGCCTCGTTGCCAGTCGATGACGTTGCGCAGCGGCCGGCCGTCGAGGTAGGCGCGCAGGTTGTCGCAGAAGATGTCGACGCCGCCGTGCCGATCAGAATCGCTGACAGACGAAGTATGCGGGGTGACCAGCACCCGAGGATTGGACCAGAGCCGCGCCATGGGCGGGCGCTCGAACTCGCCGACGTAGACATCGAGAACGGCGCCGCGCAGATGATTGCGTTCCAGCGCGTCGGCGAGCGCCTCCTCGTCGACGATCTCGCCGCGGGCGACGTTGACCAGCACGCTGCCCGCCTTCATCAGCGCAAAGCGATCCTTGTTGAACAGGTTGGTCGTCTCAGGGGTCCAGTGGCAACAGATCACCACGAAATCGCTCGCGGCAAGGAAACGATCGAGATCGCCGGGGCCGCCGAGCTCGTCGAACCCCGGCGGCAGCGGCGCACCGGGAGCGGGATCGCGGCGGGTGCCGACCACGCGCATGCCGAGCGCCGCGGCAAGCCGGCCGACCTCGGCTCCGATGCCCCCCGCGCCGACCACGCAGGCGGTCTTGCCTTGCAGCAGCAGCGGCCGGTAGGCGCGATGGTCGAATTGGCCTGCCGCGCGATCGATGCCCGCGCGGTCGAGGCCCTTGGCGAAGTGCAGCATGCCGGCCAGCGCGTACTCCGCCATGGCCAGCGTGTTGCCCCTGCCCCGCGAGGTGGTGACCACGACGTCGCTGCCCCACAGATCGCCCAGGAGTAGGTTGCTGGCACCTGCCGGAAGCTGATGAAACCACTTCAGCTTGCGCGCGCGGGCGCGCAGGTCGATCGGAAACGGCCAGCCGCCCAGAATGACCTCGGCTTCGGCAAGCAGGCGGTCGCGCTCCTCGCGGGTGCCCGAGCCCGTCGAATTGCGGGGCAGGTAGCGTGCCGAGGCGAACGGCGGGCCAAGTGTCTCGGATTTCGCCGTCGAACCAGCCGCCGGCGTCCGTCAGCTCGACTGCGGGATCGACCGCAGCGATCTTGGCGCGGTGCCGCTCGCTGGTGCGCTGGATGGCCAGGACCTTGATCGTTCGGGCAGGTTGCATCATCGCGCCGTGGGATCGGGCCCGAGCTTCACCTGCGTCTTGCCGAAGTTGTCGCCGCGCAGCATGCCGATGAAGGCGCGCGGAGCGTTGGCGATGCCCTCCACGATGTCCTCCTTGTACTTGATGCGGCCCGAGCGCACCCACTCGCCCATGCGTGCCAGCGCCGGAGCGTAGCGCTGATTGAAATCCCAGACGATGAAGCCGCGCGCAGTGACGCGCTTGCCGACGAAGGTGCCGAGCCAGCGCGGGCCGGGCTCGGCCGCGTTGTATTGCGAGATGGAGCCGCAGAGCGCAACGCGGGAATAGAAGTTGAGATGGGCGAGCACGGCGTCGCTCACCGGTCCGCCGACGTTGTCGAAATAGACATCGACGCCGCCGGCACAGGCAGCTCGCACGGCCGCGGGCAAATCCTTCTCGGCCTTGTAGTCGATGCAGGCATCGAACCCGAGCGTGTCCTTGACGAACGCGCATTTCCTGGCGCCGCCGGCGATGCCGACCGCACGGCAGCCGGCGATCTTGGCAAGCTGGCCGACGATCTGGCCGACCGCGCCGGAAGCCGCCGATACCACCACCGTGTCGCCGGGCTTGGGCTGGCCGATCTCGTAGAGGCCGAAGTAGGCGGTCATGCCGGGCATGCCGAGCACGCCGTTGGCGGTGGAGATCGGCGCCAACGACGGATCGACCTTGCGCATGGCGGGACCGGGGCCGATGGCATATTCCTGCCAGCCCAACCGATCCTCGACGATGTCGCCCACCTTGAACTCGGGGTGATTGGATTTCACCACCTCGCCGACGGTGCCGCCGGTCATCACCTCACCCAGCGCCACCGGCGCCGCGTAGGAGGCCGCATCGCGCATACGCCCGCGCATGTAGGGATCGAGCGACATGTAGATCACCCGCACCAGCACCTCGCGCTGGCCGGGCTCAGGCACCGCCACCTCCTCGATGCGGAAGTCGGATTCGGCGGGCTCGCCGGGTGGACGGCGCACAAGCACGACGCGGCGATGGGTCTTGGGAATCATGGATGAAACTCCGGCGGCAGGAAACGGCCAGCAAGGTAGCCGCGAAGGCGCCAAAGCGGAACCTCGGCGTGCGAAGCACCGGGGCACCCAGTTCCTTATTGCAGAAACGAGGATTTTGTGGCTTTTGGCGGCTCAGATGGCCCTGGGCCGTCCCTTCCAACGGATATGCATGAAGGCGTCAGGCCCATGAAGGTCAGGAATTCGTTGAAATCGCTGCGCTCGCGCCACCGCAACAATCGCCTGGTGCGCCGCAAAGGCCGCGTTTACGTGATCAACAAGACCAACCGCCGGTTCAAGGCGCGGCAAGGTTAGCCGGGACAAATACCCCTCGGGTTTTGACGGCCCCGTCGCCGCCCGGCTATGCTGGCGGCATGCGATCTATCTCCCGTCTCAAGCTGCTGGCCCTCGTGAGCACGGCAGCGGTTGCCTTGACGCTGCTTGCGCCCGCGGCGCTGACGCAGGACGCGCCTAAAGACGCCCCCAAAGACCAGCCGAAGACAACCAAGCGCGGGCCGCCCACGCCGGCCCTGCCCAAGACCGCGGCCGAGCGGGACAGGGCGCTCGGCGACCTCTACGCGCTGCTGGCCACCGCCGAAGACGAGAACGCGGCCAAGGTCATCGCCGAGGGCATCGAGCGCATCTGGCTGCATTCGGGCAGCCCCACGGTCGACCTGCTGCTAGGACGCGCCATGAAGGCCGCCGGCGACAAGAAGTACGACCGGGCGCTCAAGTTCCTGGACCACGTGGTGGAGCAGGCGCCCGACTTCACCGAAGGGTGGAGCCGCCGCGCCTACGTGCACTTCCAGCGCAACGAGCTCAGGTACGCCTTGGGTGACTTGCGCCGCGCGCTGGCGCTCGACCCCAACCATTTCAAGTCCCTGGATGGCCTAGCCCAGATCCTGCGCGAGATCGGCCAGAAGAAGGCTGCCCTGCAGGTGTTCCGCCACTTGAGCGAGGTGCACCCCTACTGGAGCGGCGCCCGGCAGGCCATCGACGAGCTGTCGCGCGAGGTCGAAGGCCAAGGCATCTAAGCCTTTCGCGGAGCCTGGCAATCCCAGGTTTCAGTTGACAACTTCCTCCAACGCAGCCGCATGTCGCTGGTCGTGGCGCTTTGCCCTTGCTAAGGGACCGCGACCGACCCAAATCGAGTGAGCAATCGTCCGTGCTGAGGGTCGACTACTTGGCAGTGCCCGGGCTGCCGACGCTATCCTTCGAGGTGGCGGCGGGCGAATGCCTGACAGTGGAGGGGCCGTCAGGCTCCGGCAAGACGCGGCTCCTGCGCGCCATTGCCGACCTCGACCTGGCCGGCGGCTACGTACACCTCGAGGGCGTGGAACGCGGCGAGATGCCAGGCCCGCAATGGCGCCGGCGCGTGCGCTATGCCGCGGCCGAGCCCGCGTGGTGGGCCGTGACGGGGCGCGAGCACTTCCCCAAGGGTGCCAGGCTCGGACGGCTGCTCTCCGCGCTGGCGCTCGACGAGCACCACCTCGATTGCCCTGTTCACGAGCTCTCGACCGGCGAGCGCCAGCGCCTCGGTCTCATCCGCGCGCTCGCCGACGAACCGCGCGTGCTGCTGCTGGACGAGCCGACAAGCGCGCTCGATGCCACGGCGGCGGCGATGGTCGAGGAGCTGATCAAATATCAGCTGCTGGCGGAGCGCATCGTGCTGCTGGTGAGCCACGACACGGCCCAGATCGAGCGCCTGGCGCACGCGCGCCTGCAGCTCGCCGATGCCAAGGCCAGCTATCGCTCGGAGAGCGCTGCGGCATGAGCACCATCGCTCTCACTCCCTACGACCTGGCCCTGGCGGCAGCGCTGCTGATCGTCAACGGCGCGATCTCGATCGCCTTCGGTTTGCGGCTGGAGCGCACCCTTGCCATCTCGGCCATGCGCATGGTGGTGCAGCTGGCGGCAGTCGGGTTCGTGCTGAAGTTCGTGCTGGAGCAGACGTCGCCTGCCTGGACCCTGCTCATCGGCCTCATCATGGTGCTGGTCGCTGGCTTCGAGCTGCTGCAGCGCCAGGGCGAGGCCCGGCGGCGGCTGGCTCGCCTACGGGCTCGGCAACGCCACCCTGCTCCTGGTCGGCGGGCTAGCCACCCTCTATGCAGCTGCCGTCGTCGTCCGCCCCGTCGCCTGGTACGCCCCGAGCTACGTGCTGCCGATCCTCGGCATGGTGCTGGGCAACACACTCACCAGCGTCAGCCTGGCCTTGCAGGGCATGAGCGAAGGCGCCATCCGCGAGCGCAACGCCATCGACGCACGCATTGCCCTCGGCGCCACGCGCCTGCAGGCCTTCGCCGGCGTGCTGGTGCCCGCGCTCAGGACCGCCGCCACGCCCCTGCTCAACACCATGGCGGTGGCGGGCGTGGTGACCTTCCCCGGTATGATGGCGGGGCAGATTCTGGCCGGCGCCGACCCCGCCGAGGCTGCCAAGTATCAGATCATGATCATGTTCGTGCTGGCCGGGGCGTCGGGTCTCGGCGCGCTCGCCGCGGCACTGGGCAGCGTATTCCTGATGACGGACAGCCGCCACCGCTTGCGGCTCGATCGCACGGCGCCTTCAGCCAGGCGCGAGCAGCGGGCGGCGGCAGCGGGCGGCTGACACCCCTGACTAATCGAATGTTAGCCATTTTGGCGTATGCGCCAACGGTTAAGCCTTGCGCAAGCCGTGGCCGCGATGATGTGCGTTCACAAACCCAAGCAGGGCGCCCCGCTGGCGTCAGCTTGATTCAAGACCTGGCCGATGATCTCGACCTACCTGACCTACCAGCTGCTCAACCAGGACCTGTCCAAGAGCCTCGCCCGAACGGCGGGCCGGCCAGAGGTGGAGCGCGAGCGGAAATACTACGAGGACAACATCGGTAAGGTGACGTCGGTCGACGATTTCCTCAAAAACCGCCGCCTGTTCGCCTACGCCATGAAGGCCTACGGCCTGGAGGACATGACCTACGCCAAGGCCTTCATGCGCAAGGTCCTGGAAAGCGATCTCAACGACTCCAAGAGCTTCGCCCGGCAGCTGGTCGACCAGCGCTACGTGACATTCGCCAGCGCCTTCAGCTTCAGCACGGACGGCTCGGCACGCAGCAACCTGACGTTCGTGCAGAACGACTTTCAGGAGAACGACACGACCGGCCTCTACTCCGAGCATCGTGTGAAGCAAGGCGCGGCCGCGGCCACGGAGGCGCAATACTATCAAGCCCGCATGGCCGGCGTGACATCGGTCGACGACTTGCTCGCAGACGACCGGCTGTTTAACTACGCGCTGACGGCGGTAGGCCTCGATCCGAGCATCGCCTCGACAGCCACCATCCGCAACGTCCTCACCAGCGATCTTGCCGATCCCGCGAGCGTTGCCAACACGCTGAGCGACACCCGCTATCGTACTCTGGCCGGGTTGTTCAGCTTCCAGAGCGACGGGAGCGTGGCATCCGGAAGCTCGGCCCAGTCGGCCGCGCAGCTGAATGATACCGTCTATCGGTACTACGTAGGCTCCGGCTCGGACGCGAGCCCGGCGGCGGCGGCCTTCAACACCGACTACTACAACAACACCATCGGCAGCGTGACGTCGGTCGACGATCTCATCAACAACGACCGACTCTACAGGTACGCGCTGACCGCGTTCGGTCTCGACCCCGACATCCAGTCCAAGGCCGCCATCCGGCAGGTACTGACGAGCGACCTGTCGGACCCGAACAGCTTTGCCAACAAGCAGGCGAACGGCAGCTATCAAGCTGCTGGCCCAGTCCTTCAACTTCGAGACTGACGGCAGCGTGCCCAGTGGCGAGGCGGCGCAATCGGCCGACCAGGTGCACAGCACCACCAATCTCTTCCTGACGCACTACGACGACGAGGCGGTCAGCGCGGACGACGTGGCAACCACCTTCTACAAGAACCGGATCAACCTGCTGTCCTCCGTGGACGATCTGCATCGGCAATGCCTCGCTCTACAACTACGTCGCTCAACGCCTACGGCCTCGACCCGGACACGGAATCCAAGACCAAGATCCGACAGGTGCTGACGAGCGACGCTTCCGACCCGACAAGCTTTGCCAACCTGCAGAGCGACCCGCGCTATCGCGAGCTGGCTGCCGCCTTCAACTTCGGCGCCGACGGGTCGGTGCTGCGGCCGCGCAAAGCCCAGCTCGACCTGGAGGAGCTCGGCACCATCCAGCTCTACAATTCACGGATCGGCAGCTCCGACGCGGAGAGGCAGGCAGCTGCCGACGAGAACGCCTACTATCACAACACCATCGGCCAGATCCGGTCGCTCGATCGAGCTGCTCGGGGACGACCGCATCGTCGCCTATCTACGCAAGGCCTACGACTTGGGTAGCGACATCTCCGACTGACGAGCTGCGCACGGCTCTCACCAGCGATCCGATGGATGAGAACAGCTTCGTCAACAAGCGGTCCGATACGAAGCTGCGGGACCTGGCCGCTGCCTTCAACTTCAACGCCAAAGGCGAGATCGGCCGCGTATCCGACGAGCAGGTGCAGATCAGAAGCAGCATTCTCGACGACGACCGACCTGAATACCCGCCAGACGATGGAGAGCGACGTCGGCACCGACAACGAGGGCGTGCGCCTGGCGCTCTATTTCCAGCGCAAGGCGCCGAGCATCAACTCAGCGTTCGATATCCTGGCCGACAAGGCCATATTCGAGGTGGTGCGCACCGCGCTCAACCTGCCTGCCTCCATGTCGCAGGCCGACATCGAGCGCCAGGCCGACATCCTCATCAGCCGCGTCGAACCTGGAAGACTTCCAAGGACCCCGCCAAGCTCGAGAAATTCATCTCCCGCTTTGCCGCCCTCTACGACATGAACAACGGCACCTCGGATACGACCTCGGCCGCTTCCCTCATTCTGAGCGGCCAATCGGGAAGCGTCGGCACCGACATCGGGCTGCTGGGCAGACTGCAGGACCTGATACGCAACCGATAGCGCGACCTACCAGACGGCTGGCAGTGCCCGGACGGCGATATAGCCGCCGAACACCAGCAGGGCGGCAAAGAAGACGGTGCGGAACGTCGTTGCCGACAGGCGCTGCCGCACAAGCTGGCCGACGACCATGCCCGCAACCGCTGGAATTACGCCTCCGGCGGACAATGCTGCCAGGTCCAGCGATAGGAAGCCCTGCCCGCGCAGCGCAAGTCCGAGCGCAACGGTCGATGTGCTGAACAGCACGCCCATGGACTGGATGAGGACGTCACGAGAGAAGCCCAGCGACTGCAGGTAGATCACGCCCGGCACCACGAACGACCCCGTCATGCCGTTGAGTATGCCGCTCGCGAGACCCACAACCGGCGTGAGCCAGCGCTCCAGGCGGCCCGGGCTTGGGGGCTCCAGGCGCATCAGGCCGAGCACCGCGTAGCCGGCCAGAACCACGCCCAGCAGGCCCGCGAGCAGCTCGGCGTTGGACCTCGCCAGCACCGCGATCGCCGAGCCAGGTCGCGATGCAAAGCCCGAGCAGCATTGGCCAGGTGCGCTTCAGGATGGCCTGCAGATGCCCGCCGACCAGCCGCCTGCCACACGTTGGTCACGAACGACGGCGCCAGCAGGATCGCCATCGCCGGCTTCAGGCCGAGCGTGGCGGTCAGCACGGCAAGGGAGACGGCAGGAAGCCCGAGGCCGATCACGCCCTTGATGAACCCCGCCAGCAGGAACGTCAGTCCGACCACGATCACGCTCTCGACTGAAAGCACCTGCGCCTCATTCGACCTGCCGCAAGAAGGTTCGCTCCTCGGCGAGGATGAACCGCCTCTCCTCGGCCGTGCGGAAGTTTGCGGCGCCCTCGGGGTCGCTCTTGAGACGCGCGCGGTAGTCCTCGTATCCGGCCAAGGCTCGGGAAGGATATCAGCCCGAAAGCGATGTTGTTGGTGCCCTCGTGCGGCATCCAATAGCCGACGACATGGCCGCCGCACTTGGGGATGATGGCGAGCCAGCGCCTGGCGTAGGCCTCGAAGGCGTCGCGCTGGAAGGGATCGAGCTGATAGCGGATGAAGACGGTGACGGTCATGGCAGGCTCCTCGCAAGATCTGCCCGCACGATAGCGCCGGCGCCGCGCGCATGCTTCGTTTCCGCGCGAAGTATGTCGGCGCGAGCTGGCGCTGCCGGTTGCGCATTGCTGCGCGACCGGATCGCCGCGGAACCTGTTCAACATCGCCGCAAAGGCCAAAAACCTGAGCAGAACTGCAGCTTGCGCTCTTTCCCGAGGCCTCGCGACGTGGAAGGAATGCGCCTTGTCCACGGTTCCGGCGAATCAGTCGTTGAAGGTGGATCATGCAACGCGCAAGGATTACCCCGCCCACGGCAACCAGCGTTCGCCAGCTTGCCAGCCGCAGGGGCTATCTCCTGGCGAGGGAGGCTCCCCGTCGCTACAAGCTGTTCGACCTGTCAGGCCGCAAGGCACAGCCGATCAAATCCCGCGACGCCAATCGCGCCTACACCTGGCGGCTCCTGGATGTCGATGCGTGGCTCAGGAAGCAGCCGCTGCTGCGCGATCTCTAGAGTTGTCCAAGCATTTCGCTTTGGAGACCGCCGCATTGAAACGGCAACTCCTTCGCATGTCTGGGGAAAAGTGGTGCCGTTAACCTTTCGTTAACCATTAGCGGCAAGTTTCCGCAGCGGGCGCTGGGGAGAAAGACATGGTCGCAAATGACAGGAAAGACTGCGTGGCGCTGGTCCGCGATTGCACTCGATGCATCGCGCCATGAGCGTTGTCCGCGGTTCCTCGGCCCGGTCCTGTTTCAGTTCGGCGTCGCATGGTTCTGGATGGCCCTGGCCGCAGAAGGCCGCGCAATGGAGGCGTGGCGTGAGTTGCGGGCACAGAACGGGCTCGCAAGCCCCTTAGGATTTGCAACGGTTTGGGCGCATTGCACCGAGGACCTGCGCGAAGTCGGTGCTGACGGCGACGCCCCTCGTGCCGGCCTGGTCGCTACCCGATATCCGCAAGATGCGGGGCCTCGGGCTCGGCTACATGTGGGCGGTCCTGTGCCCCTACTGCCGCGAGTTCCACCTGCACTCGCCGGGAGAAGGCCGGCGCTACGCCCACTGCTGCGCACACAAGGACGGCAGCCACTACCTTGTCGAGTTCGCCGGCGCCCTGCCGCTCGAGCACCATGACCGCTTCTGTGCGTGGGTGAGAGCGGACCTGCCGCGCATGGTCCACCAGCCGGCTGCGGCGGATGTCGGCCATGCCATGCCGGAAGTGGACGCGCTGGCCGCCTAGCTCCGCTATTCGCGGCTGCGCCAGCCACTACGGAACGGCCTGCGGTGGGCTTCCAATCACGCCGGCCGGGGAATCCCCCCGGTCGGCTACTTGGCCGTCGCGCCCGCTTTGGGATTTGTCACCGGCGGGCCCTGCCAGCACACCAGCGCGCTCGCCTTGCAGGTGTGCTCGTCGAACACGACGAAGTCCAGGAACAACTCGCAGTTGACGTCGCGCTTGCTGACCGTGTGACCCTTGATGCCCTTCGACTTGGTCCAGTCGGCGATGTACTTGTCGAGCAGCTGGTTGGCGTCCTTGGTGGGACCGTCCTTGCCGTAGTCGTTCACCGAGAAGGCCAGCCTCGTGCAGGCCGCAAACGCGGGCCTCGCACTGCTCCAAGCCAACATCGCCAAGCCGACCGCTGCGAGAACCGCCAATCTCACCCGCATCCCGTTTGCCCCCATTGCTGAAGGTTTCCGCTGCCCCCGCGCGTCCTCACCCTTAACGCGGATAGGGTGTGTCGCCGCCGCGAGGGCCGCTGCCTGAGTCGAAGAAGAAGCCGTGATCGAAGGGATCGGCCTGACGATCCGAGAACGGCTCGCGATAGCTGTTCGTGCTGCCGTACAGGGTGCGCGACCCGCCGTAAACGTTGGTCACATCCAGATCGATGTAGGAATAGAAGCCGACGCGGCGCCCCAAGAAACCCCGCACCCGCGTCCCACGCTTGGCGCGGTAGCCTGACTTGGTGGGCTCCATCTGCCCCTCCTGGACGTAGGTCTTGGCGGCGCGAGGCTCGCCCGCCTGCGCAGAACCGGCAAAGGCCAACACCGCCACAGCGCCGCACACGGCAGCCACCACGCATACCTTACTCATGACGATCCTGCCTTCGATTGAACTCGCCCTTAACTCGCCACAGAAGGCTGTGGCCAGTCTAGAGCATGCAAGCAACCAAGCGCAAAAAAGAGGTGCACAGGCATGCGTGAGCTCTGCCAGATGCCCGGCAGGACCACCGAAGCACGAAGGCCTCCCCGCGCGGCGCGAAGGAGGCCCGTCTCGACCGTCAGGCCTCCGGGATCAACCGTTCACCAAACCGCCTGTCAATTGCACAGCTTCCCTTGCACCGTGCACTCTCTGCCGAGAGCTCCGCCGGCGCTGCAGCGAGCCTTGACGTTGCTCACCTTGTAGCCGGGCGCTTCGCCGACCTTCTGGCTCGTTGCCATCCAATTGGCCCACATGCCCCAGTCCGTCCCCTGCAGCACGGCTTCCCAGGCCTGGAATTTGGCCGAATTGTCGTTGCCGCCAGTGCCGCGTCCGGCCTTGCTGATGCAGGCCGCATGCGCGGCCGCGCCGGCCCCAGCCAGGAGTGCTCACTACCGCCACCGCACGAATGAAGGTCCTCATCGCCAAGCTCCCCTTGCAGAATTGAACCTGTGCCCGGCCGACCGCCCGGGATCGCCCTCCTTGCACACGCCGACCGCGCACTTGCAATGCACTTTTTGTCGAATTTTGCCCGCACGTGGCGCTGCGGTGACGGGGCCGCCTCGGCGGCTTTCGGCCCGATTTTCGATGGTTTCAGTCGGCAGCCTGGAGGTCCACCGCCTTCGGCCCCTTGCCGCGCTTGTCGGGCTCGGTCTCGAAGGACACCCGCATGTTCTCCGTCAGCGGCCCGACATTGGAGCGCTCGACAGCGGTGATGTGGACGAACACGTCCTTTCCGCCGCCGTCCGGCGTGATAAAGCCGAAGCCCTTTCGACTGGTTGAAGAACTTCACCGTTCCGGTCTGCCGCATACGAGGCCTCCTTGGTCCCCGGTGGTAAATTGTGCGGGTCGCATCAGCTTCCGCGCCGACGCGCATGAAGCCAGGGCCGTCTTGTCCGATGTCGGCGGGGAAGGTGAGGCGCGCGAGAGAGCGTCGATGCGTCTGCGCAGGTCATCTCAGGAACAGTCTCTGCAGTCTACGATCGGGTCCGATAGGTCGCCCGAACTGCGCGCGAGTATCGGTTATTGCCGTGAGCTGTGCAAGGGCAAATCAGCGGCCGGGCGCGTGTGTGGACCTCCTGCCCGCGCGCGCCTTTCGCTTGAGCGAAGTAGCCTGCCCCTGCGCACCGCCGCGGCCTTGTGTGGCAATGCGTTCGAGGCGATGGCGAGCGCCCGGCCCCAGCCCCAAGCGGCGGGAAAGCTCGGGCAGCACTCTCTGCGAGCTGTGCGTCCAGCGCATAGGGCGGGTTGGCGACGATCAGCCCACAGCCATTGAGGCGGTCGGGAGGAGGGCCTTCCCCGCGTATCATCAGCTCTATGCAGAGCAACTCCGGCCAGGCGTCCAGGGCCGCGAGCGTCTTGCGGAAGCGGGCGATGGGCTTGCGGTCCTTTATGGGGTACCAGGCCAGGTACACCCCTGTCTCGAAGCGGCGGAGGGCTTGACCCAGACCGTCCGCCAAACGTGCAAGCTCGCCCTCGCTCCTCGAACGGAGGATCGATCAGGACGACGCCGCGCCTTTCCTTGGGCGGCAAGAGCGACTTCAGCGCCATCCAGCCGTCGAGAGCCAGTAGCTTCACCCTGCGGGTCTCGCCCGATGGCCGCCTTGAGGCTGGCTGCGTCCTCCGGATGGAGCTCGTTGGCGACGAGCACGTCCTGGCTGCGCATGAGGCGCTGCGCAATGAGCGGGCTGCCAGGATAGACCGTGAGCTGCGTCGCGAGCGGTTCTCCGCCTGCACCGCGTCGAGGTATGGCGCCAGCACCTGAGCGACATCGCCCGGCAACGGCTCAGCGTCTGGCCCGGTCAGGCGGCCGATTCCGTGGCGCCACTCGCCGGTCTTGCCGGCTTCCACCGAGTCCAGTGCATAGCGGCCCGCGCCGGCGTGCGTATCGACGATGCGGAACGGCGCATCCTTGCGCTTGAAGTACTCGATCGACCAGCGCCAGCGTGACGTGCTTCAGCACGTCGGCGAAGTTGCCGGCATGATAGGCATGGCGGTAGTTCATGCGCCGAGCTTGCGCCAGGGACGGGGTTTGCTGTCAAGCCGGACAAAAATGGCGGCGCCAGTTGAGGGCGCCGCCCAACGACCCAGGTCGACTGCCAAATAGGCCGACCGCTTACTTCTTCGGGATTGCCGACTTCACGAAGGGGTTCTTGCAACCCGAGATGTACTTGGCATCGAGGTCTTCGAAGCCCGGCTTCACCCGCTTGAACCACCTTGGCCTTGGCGAGCGCGGCGCGATCCTTCACGCTGTCGGAAACGAAGACGCGCGGCGCATTGCAGGTGAAGAGCATGAAGCCGCGCTTGTCCTTCCTGGCGGCCTCGCGCGAGGCATCGCCGTAGCGGTAGACGCGCTCGCCCTTCTCACCGGGCATGACGACATAGGCCAGCCCCTTGCCGGCCGTGTAGGCGGTCCGGAACTTCTCGAGAGCCGCATCGTCCTGCGCGAAAACTTGCGTGGCGATCAGCAGCGCGCCGATAGGCGCGATCAGGGCAAACTTGTTCACTTCGCACCTCTGAGGTGGTTGCCAACTTCGACGGGAACATGCGCGCGCGGCCGCAGCAAAGCAAGACGCTTGGCGCCGCTCCGGAGGCTGACAGCTCTCCGTGCCCAGTCTGCGGCCACGAGCCACGATGTCTGCCGCAGTCGATTCACCACCTCCAGCTGCACTGGCATTGCATACGACAATTCCATGACAGGAGAAAACAACTCATGGCTCAAAAGGTTCATGTAGGCATTGTGCTCGACCGTTCCGGGTCGATGGAGGATTGCCGTGCCGACGCCATCGGCGCCGTGAACAGCTACCTGCGGCAGGTGAAGAACGACAAGGAACTCGACGCCAGCGTCAGCCTCATCATCTTCGACTCGCAAGGCATCGACGTCATCCGCGATCGCGTGCCGGCCGCGGGCTGCGCCGACCTTGGCGCCCGGCGAGTACCAGCCGAGGGCTCAGACGCCCCTGCTCGACGCGGTCGGACACGGCGCAGCGCTGCTCGACAAGCACAAGGAGGCGGGCGAGCGCTCCATCCTCGCCATCATGACCGACGGCCTCGAGAACGCTTCCCGCGAATACACCAAGGACACCATCAAGGCGCTGCTCGATCGCAAGCAGAAGGAGGACGGCTGGCTGGTGCTCTATCTGGGAGCCGGCCATGATGCCTGGCAGCAGGCTCGCGGCCTGGGCCTGCATGCCGGCAACGTGGCAGCGTTCGCCAAGCAGCATATCGATGCGAGCATGGTCTCGATGGCAACCCGCGCACGGCGCTACGCCGCCTCGGCCGATCCGGTCCTGGAGGCGGCGACCGGCGGCTTCACCGACGACGAGCGCGCCAGAATGAAAGGCGACGAGAAGTAAAACCGGCGACGCGCCTGCAACAACGAATGCCCTGCGGGCCTGCAAACGGGCCCGCAACTCTTGCTGCAGTGCACAGAGCATTGCACCCGATTCAAAATTGAAAGAGGCAGTGCACCGAAACTTATCCACCGCATTGGTGAGCGCTGGTGCAGGTACCTATTCTTGCAGATATTTTGTTAGCGTAGCGTGAGAAAGACCCTCCACGGTCTTCCTGAGTTGGATGGACAAGATGCTGTCGAAGCGGCGCTGCCCCCACACCGGGGTTGTCAATTTCTACTTCGCGGCCGACCCCTACATGGCCGTCGGATCGGTGATCAAAGCCGGCCAATCGGGCTATCTGTGGCGCTGCTACACCGATCCTTGTGCCGCGGCCGGCGCCGTCGAGGACATGAACACGGCCGAACGCCGGGTTACCGAACTGTGTCGCCAGGCCGCCCGCAGCGAGGGCGAGCGCCTCGTGGCGGCAGCCTGAGCCGGCACCGGCGACCGTCTCGAACAGCTGTGCCAGAGCGGATCAAGTCTGCACGCCTCGGACACCACGAGAGCTGCAATTCATTAGGGTACCGGCTCTAAGCTTCAACCTGACGCGTTGTGGGTTGGAGTCGCGGGCGTATGGGCAATCCTTGCAAAGGGTCTGGGGCACGTCTCAGATCGGCGGCAGCCGCCGCGTGGGCTTTCGCCCACCGATGGATTGCCGAGACCAAAGCGCACCCGCGTCAGCGCGTCTCCACGCCCAGGAGCGCCATTGCCCGCTTGGGCGCTATCGTCGCCGCCATCACCATTCTGGCGCCACCATCCCTTTATGCGTGGGTGGCCACACACCAGCTTCAGCAGCGCGCCGTCGAGCAGGCCTCGGTCGGCGCCCGCCATGTCGAGGTGCAACTCCCCAAGAACGAAGCCATCGACTGGCTGACGCAGGTGTCGATCAACGTTGTGCACGCGACCCAAGGCGCCAACAGTCCCGTCACTGCCAGCTGGGTGACGGACGACGGCCGACAGGACTCTTGATGTTCCAGGGCCGGGCTGCGTGGTGGCCCGAGATCAAAGCGCGCGCCAAGATTTCCGCTCCCGGGTTCCAGGGCTACTTCAATGTCGCGCTCAGCACGCGCGAAGTCTTCCTGGGCACGTTCAACGCCGCGCTGGCGTTCCTGGTCCTGGGGCTTTCCGCATTCTACTGCTTCCAGCGGCTGCCGCTGCGCGCGCTCGACCGCGCTTTGCAACGGCTCGAGAACAACCAGCAGGAGCTGATGCGACAGAAGTTGCAGCTAGAAACGCAGAACCTGCGCTTCGACGCCGCGCTCAACAACATGTCGCAAGGTCTGTGCATGTTCGACGGCAAGCACGAGCTGGTCGTATGCAACACCCCCTATGCCAGGATGTACGGCCTGCCCGAGCATCTGACCAAGCCCGGCACGCCCTTCGTTTCCCTCTTGCGGGTCCCGCCGACAATGGCCTCTACATCGGCACAACGGTCGAGGAGTGCGTCCGCGAGGTACTGGAGATGATCGCGGAGCAGCGGCCCTTCATCAAGGTGCGCGAGCTGCACGACGGCCGGGTGATCGCCATCGAGCAGCAGCCGATGCCGGGCGGCGGCTGGCTCTCCACCCACGAAGACATCACCGAGTACCGGCGCATCGAAGCGCGTGCCGCGCATCTGGCCCGCCACGACGTTCTGACCGACCTGCCCAATCGCGTGCTGCTGCACGAGCGCCTCGAGGACGCGGTGGCACGCTGGGCGCAAGGAGCAGGTGGCGGTGCTCTGCCTCGACCTCGACCGCTTCAAGGAGATCAACGACAGCTTGGGCCACGTGGCGGGCGACGCGCTCTTGAGAACCGTCAGCGAGCGCCTGCGCGGGTGCTTGAGCGAGCGCGACACCATTGCGCGGGTCGGCGGCGACGAATTCTCGATGGTGCAGGTGGCGGACGAGCAGCCGATTGCGGCGACCTCGCTCGCCGCCAACGTCGTCGAAACCATGGGCCTGCCCTTCGAGCTCAACGGCGAGCAGGTGACCATCGGCGTCAGCATCGGCATCGCCGTTTCGCCGAACGACGGCAGCACCGCCGACGAACTGCTCAAGAACGCCGACCTCGCGCTGCATCGCGCCAAGGCCGAAGGCCGCGGCACCTACCGCTTCTTCGAAGCCGCGATGGACGCCGACATGCAGGCGCGCTGCAAGCTGCAGCTCGATCTGCGCAAGGCGCTCTCGCAGGGGGAGCTGCAGCTCTACTACCAGCCGGTGGTCAATCTAGAGCGCGACGAGATTTGTGGTCTCGAGGCCCTGATGCGATGGGCGCATCCCGAGCGCGGCATGATCTCGCCCGGCATGTTCATTCCGGTCGCCGAGGAGACCGGGCTGATCGTGCCGATCGGCGAGTGGGCGCTGCGCAAGGCGTGCGCCGATGCCGCGCAATGGCCAGAGCACATCAAGGTGGCGGTGAACCTGTCGCCGGCGCAGTTCAAGAGCCGCAACCTGGTGCAAATGGTGTTTGCGGCGCTGGCGGCCTCGGGATTGTCCGCCAGCCGACTGGAGCTGGAGATCACCGAGTCGGTGCTGCTGCACGACAACGCCGCCACCGTCGCCACCCTGCATCAGCTGCGCTCGCTCGGCGTGCGCATCGCCATGGACGACTTCGGCACGGGCTATTCGAGCCTGAGCTACCTGCGCAGCTTCCCCTTCGACAAGATCAAGATCGACCGCTGCTTCGTGAAGGACCTAGGCGAGGCCACCGATGGCTCGGTGGCGATCCTGCGCGCGGTGGCCAACCTGGGGCTCAGCCTCGGCATGATCACCACCGCCGAGGGCGTGGAGACCGAGCAGCAGATGCAGAAGGTGCGCGAGGAAGGCTGCACGGAGATGCAGGGCTTCTTGTTCAGCCCGCCGCGGCCCAAGGGCGACATCGAGCGCCTGTTCCTGGCGCCGGTGCAGGCCAGCGCCAGCGCGGCGTGAGTTTCGCGCTGCGCGCCACTCGTTGCAATTTTCCGCTGAGACATTCGGCCTGCATCATGCCACCCGGCGCGCAAGCTTCTTGACCCTGATATCGGCCGCACGCCGACGCAGCTGAGCCAGGTCGTAAGCGGCCTGCATGCCGAGCCAGGCATCAGCTGTGCCGCCCACGCCCTTTTCGAGCCTGAGCGCCATTTCCGGGGTGATGCCGCTCTTTCCATTGATGACGTTGTAGAGCTGCTGACGCGTGATGCCGAGCGCCGCGGCGGCCTCCGCCACCGTCAGGCCAAGCGCCTCGATGTCATCCCTCAAGCCGCGACCCGGATGCGGCGGGTTCTTCATGGGCATTGTCATTCCTTTCAGTGGTAGTCCACCAGGTCCACATCGAAAGCCTTGCCGTCCTCGAAGCGGAACACGATGCGCCAATTGGCCCGGACGGTGACGGCCCAGAAGCCTTTCAGGTCGCCCTTGAGCCGGTGCAGGCGAAGGCTCGGCCTGTTCATCGCCGCGATCGTCGTCGCCGCGTCCAGGACCGCGAGAATGACAGCGACGCGCTCCACCATGTCGGGCGGCAGCTTGCTCCGGTCGTCTTGCTGGTAGAACCGTTTCAGGCCCTTGTGGCGAAAGCTTTCGATCATCTGCAAGGATTGTCAAATGTAATTTTACATTTGTCAATGGCTCAGCAAGCGTCTACCATCGCGCCCCGCAGCTGCAACATGCGTCAGGTCATTTCTGCGGCAGGATCGGGAACATCGTAAGACGGACGTCGACCGTTTCGGCGCCGGCGCGAGACGGCGGTGATCAGGCGTCCCAGCTCCGCGAAGTCGCCTTTGCGCGAGGACGTCGCCCGCCACGCCAGGCCGAGCACGCGGCTGGGCTCCGGCTCGGCAAAGCGCAACAGCTTGATGTCGGCGTGCCTCGAACTCCAGATCGATGCTGATCTCGGGCAGCAAGGTGAGACCGAGGCCGTTCGCCACCATCTGCACGATGGTGGACAGGCTCGAGGCGCCGAACGTGTCGATGTTGTCGACCTGACGCAGCTGGCAGAACGTCAGCGCCTGGTCGCGCAGGCAATGCCCCTCCTCCAGCAGCAGCAGGCGATCGTGCTTCAGCAGCTCGGGGGTCGCCCGCACGCGCTTGGCGGTACGGCGCGACCTCGGCAGGGCCAGCAGAAACTTGTCCTCCAGCAGAGGGATGGTCTCGATTCCGGGCTGCTTGACGGGCAGCGCCAGCAGCAGCACGTCGAGGGTGCCTTCATGCAGCTGATGCAGCAGCTGCTGCGTCTGCGTTTCGCGGATGTGCAGGTCGAGCGCGGGATACTGGGCGCGCAGCACGGGCAGCAGCGGCGGCAGCAGGTAGGGCGCAACCGATGGGATGACGCCCAGATGCAGCGCGCCCGACAGCTGGCTGGCGCGCTGGCGCGCAAAGTCGCCGAGGTCGCGCACCTGAGCGAGAATGAGAGCCGCCCGCTGCGCCACCTCGCGCCCTTCGGTGGTGAGCCGCACTCCCTTGGGGCGGCGCTCCAGCAGCTGCAGGCCCAGCTCGCTCTCCAGCTCCTGGATCTGCATCGACAGGGCAGGCTGGGTGACGGAGCAATGCTCGGCCGCCCGCCCGAAGTGGCCGAAGCGGGCGACGGCATCGAAGTAGCGCAGCTGCTTGAGCGAGGTCATGGGACTGATCATATTTTCTTATGTTAGAATAAAAATAAATCGATTGGAGCTGATGGGCAAGGGCTTCTAAGCCTTAGCCAGGGAAGTGGAGGAGGTCGACGCTCACCTCCTAGGAGAAAGCGAGCGCACCCGCATCGCACGGTGCACGCTATGGGCTGAGGCGCCTGCGCTGCGCTGCGGTGAACATCGCCGCCCGCGTCTTGACGTACATCAAGGCGCAGGCGCTGCAGAAGGGCGCCAAGACGTCGATGATCTTCCGCCTCTCGACATTCGGCCGGCGAGTCCGGCGCGGTCGACGCTGAACAACTCGAAAAACGACAAAACATCGGAGAGAAACATGGACGCAAAGACCGACGACAAGAGCGCAGGTAAGTGCCCGTTCTCGTCTGGCAGAAGGAACCGCGACTGGTGGCCGAACCAGTTGGACGTCTCGGTTCTCCATCGGAACTCCACTTTGTCCGATCCGATGGGCGAGGCTTTCGACTACGCCAAGGAGTTCAAAACCCTCGACCTCGACGCGGTGGTCAAGGACCTCAAAGCCTTGATGACGGATTCGCAGGACTGGTGGCCGGCAGACTTCGGCCACTATGGCGGGCTGATGATCCGCATGGCCTGGCACAGCGCGGGCACCTACCGCATCACCGACGGACGCGGCGGCGCCGGAGCCGGCCAGCAGCGCTTCGCGCCCCTCAACAGCTGGCCCGACAACGCCAACCTCGACAAGGCGCGCCGGCTGCTGTGGCCGATCAAGCGGAAGTACGGCCGCAAAATCTCCTGGGCCGACCTGATGATCCTCGCCGGCAACGTTGCGCTGGAGTCGATGGGCTTCAAGACGTTTGGCTTTGCCGGGGGCCGTGCCGACGTATGGGAACCTGAGGAGCTCTTCTGGGGTCCCGAGGGCACGTGGCTGGGCGACGAGCGCTACAGCGGCGAGCGCCAGCTCGCCGAGCCGCTCGGCGCCGTGCAGATGGGCCTCATCTACGTCAATCCGGAAGGGCCGAACGGCAACCCCGACCCAATCGCGGCGGCCAAGGACATCCGCGAAACGTTCCACCGCATGGCGATGAACGACGAGGAGACTGTCGCGCTGATTGCCGGCGGCCACACCTTCGGCAAGACCCATGGCGCGGGCGATCCTTCGCTGATCGGGCCCGACCCGGAAGGCGGCGCCATCGAGGACCAGGGCCTCGGCTGGAAGAGCAAGTACATGACCGGCGTAGGTTGCGATGCCATCACCGGCGGCCCGGAAGTCACCTGGACCACGACGCCGACGAAGTGGAGCAACAACTTCTTCTGGAACCTGTTCGGCTACGAATGGGAGCTGACCAAGAGCCCGGCGGGAGCAAAGCAGTGGCAGGCCAAGAATGCGGGAGCCACCATCCCGGACGCCTTCGACAAGACGAAGAAGCATGTGCCGACCATGCTGACCACGGACCTGTCGCTGCGGTTCGACCCGGCCTACGAGAAGATCTCGCGGCGCTTCATGGAAAATCCCGACCAGTTCGCGGACGCCTTCGCCCGCGCCTGGTTCAAGCTCACGCACCGCGACATGGGTCCGATCGCACGTTACCTCGGCCCGCTCGTGCCGAAGGAGACGCTGATCTGGCAGGACCCGATCCCCGCCGTGGATCATCCGCTGATCGGCGAGCCGGACGTCGCTGCGCTGAAGGCGAAAATTCTCGCCTCCGGCCTCAGCGTGTCCCAGCTTGTTTCGACGGCTTGGGCGTCGGCGTCGACGTTCCGCGGCTCGGACAAGCGCGGCGGGGCCAACGGCGCCCGCATTCGCCTGAGCCCCCAGAAGGACTGGGAGGTCAACCAGCCGGCCCAGCTCAAGATGGTCCTGCAGAAGCTCGAAGCGATCCAGAAAGAGTTCGGCAAGAAGGTTTCGCTTGCCGACCTGATCGTTCTGGGCGGCTCCGCTGCGGTCGAGAAGGCCGCGAAGGACGCCGGCGTGAACGTGAAGGTGCCCTTCACGCCGGGCCGCATGGATGCGTCGCAGGAGCAGACCGACGTCGATAGCTTCGCGCCGCTCGAGCCGAGGGCCGACGGCTTCCGCAACTACATCAGCGGCAAGCTTCAGTTCATGGCGCCCGAGGAGGCGCTGGTGGACCGGGCGCAACTGCTGACGCTGACGGGGCCCGAGATGACGGCTCTGGTCGGCGGGTTGCGCGTGCTCGGTGCGAACGCCGGCGGGTCCAAGCACGGGGTGTTCACCAGCAAGCCTGGCACGCTGACGAACGACTTCTTCGTCAACCTGCTCGACATGGGCACGGAGTGGCAGCCGGCCGGCGACAACGTGTACGAGGGCCGCGACCGCAAGACGAAGGCGGTCAAGTGGACCGGCACCCGTGTCGATCTGATCTTCGGCTCGCACTCGCAGCTGCGGGCGTTTGCGGAAGTCTATGCGTGCGCGGACTCCAAGGAGAAGTTCGTGAAGGACTTCGTGGCGGCCTGGACGAAGGTGATGAACGCCGACCGCTTCGACCGCGCCTGACTTTTCTGGGGCAAGGTTTGCAAGGGCTAGTGTCCCGATCGCGAAATGCGTATCGGCGTACCGCAAGGTCGCAACGCATTTCGCGATCTGTGGGATCCTAGTCGGGCTGCGTACCAAGGCGCCGTATGTCCGTTTACCGCGGTCAACCGGACATACCTAAGGCGCTGTACGCGCGGCAGGGCGATCCTTTGCCGTCGTTGCATGGCCTTCTGTCGTTCTTGGCGACGATGGATTCCAAGCCTATGGCTTGCTACCACTCTGAAGAGACCCACGTTCCGCACGGGCTCCGTCAAGCAAGCGAAAAATGCACGATATGGCTGCTGCCAAATATCCCATCAGCACCTCTGCAGACGAATTCACGCGATTGAAGATCCAGGCTGATCTCTTTCGCAACGACGCCCGCACAATCCTGGCGCAGATTGGCGATGGAACGGGTTTGCGGGTTCTCGATCTTTGTTGTGGCACCGGCGGCATTACCGACGTTCTAAGTGAATGGGTCGGTGATGCAGGTAGCGTCGTCGGCGCCGATATCGACGTGGTCAAGCTGGCTCATGCGCGCCAATGGGCTGCACAAGAGGGATTATCGAACGTCCAGTTTGTCGCGGCCAACGCATTCGACAGTGGTCTTGCAGCGCAATCCTTCGATCTCGTGCACACCCGCTTTGCGCTGAGCGTCATCCAGAATGGATTGGGCATTGTCGATCATATGCTAACCCTTGTGCGCCCCGGTGGCGTCGTGTTCGTCGAGGAGGCAAACACGCGCACCATGCAATGCGCGCCCTCGACGCCGGATTGGGATCGGGCACTGGCCCTGGTGAAGGAAACCTTTTTGGCTGTCGGTGCGGATACTGAGATGGGACCAAAGTTGCGCGGTGTCTTTCTGAAGAAAGGTCTGGTCGACCTGAAGGTCAAGCCCTGCCTGCATGCGCTTACGGCAGTGGATCCCATGACAATGCACCTGCCGATGACGTTGGCAGCCATGTCTGAGACAATCACTTCACTAGGATTGATCGCGAAGGATGAACTTGACGCCCTTGTGTCTCGCGTGGCTGACCATCTTGCCCGGCCAGAAACCATGACGATCTCCTTTTCCATGGTCCAGGTTGTCGGCCGTCTGCCGCGATGACGTGGGCGTATGCGTCGACAATCGCCGTGCCGCGCGCCCTTTGGCACCCGATTTCTGCATGGCCGGAGCGCTGGTCTATGGTCAGCCCGCCAGGTCCGGACTGGCACATGTGCGTGGCGGCCGTCATCGCTGACGCACCGCAACCACCACGCGCTGCTCGATCAATCTTTCTCGCTGCGTCGAAGTTTGCGCTCGTGCGGTCCCCGGGATGCCGTTTTTGTCGCGCAAGTATTGAGGCGTTTCACGCCGGTCCCGCAATATTGGCATGTTGAAGGAGGTTGAAATGAAGCGAAGCGCACGAGGGACGCTGGTGCGCAGCATAGCTGCGACGGCGCTGGTCTTGCTCTATGGCCTCGGTATCGTCGGCGTCTCCAGCCTGACGGGGGCCACGCCGGCGCAAGCACGTCGCGGTGGCCGCGGAGGCGGTGGCGGCGGCCGTGGACGCAGCCGGGGCATCCGGGGGCGCGGCTTCCGCGGAGGAGTCTGGCTTGGCGCTCCCTTCGTCTATGACTATGGCTACGACGATGGCTGCTACTGGAGCCCAGCCCGGGCACGCTGGATTTGCCCCTACTACCGTCCCTACCCCTACTGGTGAGAACGGCACTGCGCCGGCCTGACTGAAACTGGAGCGGCTCGGCGCAGCCGCTCCTACTCCCGCCGCAGGCTGGAGCCGCCATCCACCGGCAGCGCCACGCCGGTGATGAAATTCGCCTCGTCGGACGCCAGAAACAGCGCCGCATTGGCCACGTCCCAGGCGGTGCCCATCTTGCGCCGCAGCGGCACGCGGGCATCGCGGGCGGCCGCCACCTCGGCACGCGTCTTGCCCCAGGTGCGGGCGCGCGTGTCGACGGCCATCGGCGTATCCATCAGGCCTGGAAGGATCACATTGCAGCGGATGCCGTACTCGGCGTTCTGCGTGGCGATCTGCTCGGTGTAGGCGATCATGGCGGCCTTGGTCGCCTTGTAGGCGACGGTCGGGTAGTTGGTCGCCAGCGCCGCAACCGAGGAAATGTTGATGATGGTGCCCGCGCGCTGCCGGCGCATCACGGGCAGGGTGTGCTTGCAGGCCATGATGGTGCCGCGCAGGTTGATGGCCGAGATGCGGTCGAAGGCTTCCTCCGTGATCTCGAGCGGGGAGGCATCGCCGCCGGCCAGGCTGACCCCGACGTTGTTGTGCAGGATGTCGATGCGGCCCCAGCGCCCCACGGCTTCGTCAACCGCGGCCTTCAGCGTTGCCTCCCGCGTGACGTCGGCCTCGAAGGCCACGCACTCGCCGCCGTCCTCGGCGACCAGAGCCGCCGTAGCCTTGGCCGAGGCGAGGTCGACGTCGACGGCCAGCACCTTGGCGCCCTCGCGCGCGAAGACGAGTGCGGTCGCACGGCCGTTGCCGATCCCCTCGCCAGGGCCCTGACCCGCGCCGACGACGATGGCGATCTTTTCTGCAAGGCGCATGGGTTCCTCCGTTTCACCCTCTCCCCGCAAGCGGGGCGAGGGAATCCGCGCGCTTCACGATCAGCGCATCCACCACCGACACGCCTTTGCCCTCATCGTGCACCAGCACCGGGTTCAGGTCGATCTCGGCGATGGTGTCCGCGCAGTCCGCCGCCAGCTGGCCGAGGCGCAGCATCAATTCCACCAATGCATCGACGTCGGCCGCCGGCCGGCCGCGGAAGGCGCCGAGCAGAGCCGCCCCCTTGAGCCGCGCCAGCATGTCGCGCGCATCGCTCCCGCCGAGCGGCAGCGGAGCCAGAACGGCATCCTTGAACACCTCCACCTGCACGCCGCCGAAGCCCACCATCAGCATCGGCCCGAAGGTAGCGTCGCGCTTGACCCCGAGGATAAGCTCCCGTCCTGGCGGGGCCATAGGTTGCACCAGCACACCCAGCAAGCGGGCCTCTGGCGCGTGGCGAAGCGCGTTCTCGCACACGCGCGCAAACGCGGCGCGCACGGCATCCGCGGTTGTCAAACCGAGCGCAACCGCACCGGCCTCGGTTTTGTGCAACAGGTCGGGCGACTGCACCTTGAGCGCGACCGCGCAACCGAGCCCCTGAGCCGCAACCGCGGCCTCGTCCGCGGACTGCACGAGCGTTCCCGCTTCGCCTGCAGCGCCGATACCGTAGGCCGCAAGCACGGGGCCCGCTTGCCACTCGCACAGCACGCTACCGGCCGCGCGCAGGGCGTCGCGCGCGGCGCCGCTATCGCCTCGCGCGGGATCACGCACGACAACCGGGCGCAGAAAGCGCTCGCGCAACGCGCGATAGTCGGCCATCGCGCGACAGGTCAGCGCGCAGCTCTGGATGTCCGTGAACAGGGGATAGCCGGCCTCGGCCAGCAGCTGCACCGAGGCGGGGGAGGGCAGCGTATAGGTCCACGGCAGGATCGGCTTCGAGGTCGCTGCCGCCAGCCGCGACAAACCTTGGCGATGCCGCTCCAGGTTGGCGGAATTGCGCGCCGTCATGACCACGATCACGCTGTCGACCTGAGGCGAGGCCGCCACCAGCTCGGCGAGCCCCGCATAGCCGATCGTGTGCACCGCCTGGGCGGTGGCATCGACGGGGTTCTGCGAGGTGCCGTACTCCGGCAGCTGGGCGTCGATGCGGGCCCGGGTCTCCGCGTCGAGCAGCGGCACCTCGAGACCCGCCGCCGTGCACACATCCGCCATCCAGCCGCCGCCGCCGCCCGAGCCGGTGCAGATGCCGACCCGCCGGCCCGCCGGCAGGCGGTCGCCCCAGGCGAGGAAGCCCGAGGCGATATCCACCATCTCGCCGATATCCTGGCCCTCGACCAGCCCGTAGCGATGGAACATGGCCCGGTAGGCATCGTAGAAGCCCGCCAGCGCCGCCGTGTGCGAGGCCGCCGCGCGCACGCCCGCGTCCGACTGGCCGATCTTGTTGACGATGATCGGCACGCCGGCTTTGAGCGCCTTCTCCGCCACGCGCCGGAAGGTGTCGGGGCTCTTCACGTCCTCCAGCAGGAGCAGCAGCGCTTTGGTCTTGCCTTCGTCCAGGATGAACTCGGCGACGTCCAGGGTCTCCAGGCAGGCCTCGTTGCCGGTGGTCACCACGTAGCGAACCGCCAGCTCCCGCGCCCGCGCGTGATCGAAGAACGAGAAACCGATGCCGCCGCTCTGCGCGATCACCGCCAGCTGCGTGCGCTCGCGGCCCACGGGCAGCAGCGGCCGGTCGGAGGGCTCCACCGCCGGGCTGAAGGTCGGGCACAGGGCAGCGGCCGTATTGGCAAACCCCACCGAGTTGGGTCCGATCACCGCCATACGATAGCGCCGCGCGATGACGCGGATGGCCTCTTGCATTTCTGCGCCCTCGCCTCCGGGCGACTCCGCGAAGCCTGAGCTCAGCACCACCGCGGAGCGCACGCCGGCCTTGCCGCACCTTTCCAGCTCGTCGGGGACATGCCTTGCCGGAATGATCAGGATGGCGAGGTCGGCGGGCGCGGGAGATCGTCCACCGACGCATAGGCCTTGAGCCCCATCACCTCGGCATGGCTGCGGGTGATGGGATAGATGGCGCCCGCGAAGGGGTGGCCCGTTATCACGCGCGTGAGCCGCCCGCGCAGTCCGTCCTTCTCGGGCGAAGCCCCCACCACCGCCACCGCGCGCGGCCACAGCAGCGCGCCGAGATCCGGCTTTGCCAGCGCTGCGCTCATATCAGGGCCAGCACCCGCGTTGGGCCGCCCGTGGCGCCCTTGATCTTGGGGGCGCCGACGATCAGCGTCGCGCCGCTCGGCGGCACCCGATGCAGATTGGCGACGCTCTCCAGGCCCCATCGCCCCGCCGGCAGCCACGTGGTGTGCGTCTTGAAATCCTTCGACGCACCGTGATCGAGCGAGATGGTGTCGACGGCGATGCCGGCAACGCGCCGCTCCTTCAGGAGCATATTGGTGGCGTCGGGGTGGAAGCCCGGGAAATGCAGCACGCCGGCAGCATCCTTGCCGAGAAACTTCGCGGACCCCAGATGCCGGCCCCACCCGGCATGCATGGCAACGCAGCAGCCGCGGGGAAGCCTGCCGTGGCGGCGCTCCCACTGGCGGATGTCGGCGGGGGAGAGCTGATAGTCCGGGTTGGCATCGGCCTTGGCGACGACGTTGATGACGGCGAGCGGCACCACCAGGTCTTCGACGGGCAGCGTATCCGGTCCAGGGCCGCTCTCGGAGAAGTGGATAGGCGTGTCGATGTGGGTGCCGGAGTGCTCGAGCACCGTCCATTCCATCAGGTTGAAGCCGTCCTTCTTGATCTCTTTGAGCTGCTTCATGCCGATGCCAGGCACACCGAAGAAGGTGGGGAATTCCGGCGTGAGCGTGTGCGTGAGGTCCGTCACCCGGCTAAAGCGCGGGAAGGGCCGCGCCTCGGCGGGATCGGACAGAAGAGAACCAGCCGCCGCCGCGCCCGCCATCACTCCGGCGCCCTTGAATAAGGAACGGCGCGACAGCTTCGCCCTCACATGCTCGATGCAGCCCGGTGCGCACATGCTTCATCTCCTCACGTTCCCTGCGTTCCCGGAAGCCGAGCCCGGCTCTCGAGCCGAAGCGAGGCTCTCCGGGATCTTTACCCCTCAAAAAATGGGTCCTCACTGCGTTCCCAGCCATGCTAGCGCAAGTTTGCGCCAGCACGCCAACAGATGGGTTAGCGCCCACCGCCGTGACGGTCCAAGAGCTGCCGTATCGCGGAGGTCCGAGAGGTGCCGGGAACCGACGTCAGGCGCCAATTCGCGGTGCGGTCACCCAGCGGCTGAGCAGCATGGCGGCCGCTGCACCTGCCAGCTGCGCAACGATGAACGGGGCCACGTCGGCGGGCCGGATGCCCGCGAACGTGTCGGAGAGCGCCCGCGCGATGGTGACGGCGGGATTGGCGAACGAGGTCGACGCGGTGAACCAGTAGGCGGCCGTAATGTAGAGGCCGACCGAGGTCGCGACGGCCGCCGGATTGGCGCGCAGCGTCAGCAGGATGGTGAGCACGAGCCCGAAGGCCGCCACCGCCTCCGACAGCCACTGCGCGGGGCCCGATCGCGGCTTTGGTCGACAGCTGCAGCAGGCTCTCGTCGAACATGCCGTGCGCGATGAGCACGCCGGCGATGCCGCCCGCGATCTGGGCCAGCACGTAGCCGGCCAGCTCGCCAGGTGCAATCTCCCCCCTCAGCGCGAACACGGCCGTCACGGCCGGATTGAAATGCGCGCCCGAGATCGGACCGAACATGGTGATCAGCACCACCAGCATCGCGCCGGTGGCCAGCGTATTGCCGAGCAGGGCGAGCGCGACATTGCCGCCCGCCAGCCGCTCGCCCATGATGCCGGAGCCGATGACGGTCGCCAGCAGCAGGCCGGTTCCCAGCGCCTCCGCCGCGATCCGCTGCGCCTCTCATGCGACCTTCGGGTTGGGCGACGTGCTGCCCTCGATGCGGCCGATCTCCTGCAGATGCCGCGTCGAGAGCCAGCCGGTTCAGCGACTGCCATCGGCAGGTTGACGAGCAAGGAGACCCGGTTCCTGAGGTAGCGGAACGCGGTGACGAAGGCGCGCTCCTTCTCGATATCGCTGCCCTCGACCGCGGCCGGATCCTCGATGCCCCAGTGCGCGGTGATCGGCTGGCCCGGCCACAGCGGGCAGGCCTCACCCGCGGCGTTGTCGCAGACCGTCAGGACGAAATCCATTCTCGGCGCGTCCGGCCCGGCGAACACCTCCCAGCTCTTGGAGGAGAGCCCGTCGACGGGATAGCCGTAGCTTTCCAGCACCTTGAGCGCGAACGGGTTGACCGCGCCCTTGGGCATGCTGCCGGCCGAGAAGGCGTGAAAGCGGCCTGCCGCCGTCCTTGCGCAGGATGGATTCGGCCATGATCGAGCGCGCCGAGTTCCCCGTGCAGAGGAACAGCACGTTGAGCGTGGTCATGTGCGCGCCTCCTTCGCAGCACGCGACCGCCGCCACCCGCACGTCCTGCGGCCGCGAGTTGCCGTAGTCGGTGGATTCGCCCGTGGTCAGGAACGTCTCCCACGAGATGCCGGCCGGATCGTCGATCCAGGATTTCTCGGACTTGCGCGTAGCAGCAGGTCGTCTTGCCTTCCTCCAGCACGGGCGCGCCGGCCTTGTTGAGCCGCGCGTACACCTCGGCCAGCTCGCCCTCATTCTCGACCTGGATGCCCAGATGGTTCGAGCCCGGTCTTGGCGCCGCGCATGGAGATGGCGAAGTTGACGCGCGGGTCCTCCAGCATCCACTTGGCATAGTCGGGCTTCACCACGCTGGGCGTCGGCCGCGAACAGCGTCGAGTAGAAGCCGATCGCCTGTATCCAGATTGTCCACGGCGACATGGACGTGCATGCGCTTCATCGCACGGTCTCCTTCGTACGTTTGCGAGCAGGTTTTGGCGGGTGCACAGGCTGCGGGCGCGCACAGGTCCGGCTTGCCGCCGCAGCAGTTCTCGGTGAGGTAGCCGAGCAGGTTGTTCATGGTCTCGTAGCGTGCCGCGTAGATCAGCGAGCGGCCCTGGCGTGCCACGCTGACGAGGCCGGCGTGCCGCAGGCGATCGAAGTGGAACGACAGCGTGTTGGGCGCGATGCCGAGCGCTGCTGCCACCTCGCCGGCCGCCATTCCCTCGGGCCCGGCCTGCACCAGCAGGCGATAGACATCGAGCCGGTTGTCCTGGGCCAGCGCCGAGAGTGCGGCAACGGCATCCATCTTTTCCATATTTCAACGATTATCGAAATGATGTATGGGATTGTCAATAGCGTGCGAAGCCGGGAGAGAATGACTGTTCGGAGCGAACGCGGCATGGCGCTGAGCGGTCGCACCCTCGTCGCCGCGATGTGCCTCGGCCAGGTCGGCAACCTGCTGCCGCACGTCGTCGTGCCGGCAGTCATGGCCCAACATCTGATCCCGGCGTGGCGATCTCAGCGCCAGCGAGGCCGGGTTGATGGCGAGCTCGTTCGCGCTGGGCTACATGGTGGCCGTGCCGTTCCTGACGGCGCTGACCGACCGCATGGATGCCCGCTTCGATTCTGCTGACCGGTTCGGCGGTGAGCGGACTGGCGACGTTCGCCTTCGGCTTGCTTGCCGAGGGCCTGTGGTCGGCGATTGCGATCTGGGCCCTTGCCGGCATCGGCTTCGCCGGCGCCTACATGCCCGGACTCAAGGCGCTGGTGGACCGGCTGCCGCCGGGCGACAGCTCGCGCAGCGTCACCATCTACACGGCTACATTCTCCATCGGCGTCGGCCTCTCGTTCCTGATCGCCGCAGATCGCCGCGGACGCGCTCGGTTGGCGCTCGGCCTTCTTCATCACCGCGCTTGGACCGCTGGCGATGATCGCCGCCTGCCTCGGCATGGCCGCCTGTCAGGCCCAGTCCGTCATCGCGCCGCCTGCTCGACTTCATGCCGGTGTTCCGCAACCGCGCGGCGATGGGCTTCATCCTGGGCTACGGCGCGCACTGCTTCGAGCTTTATGCGCTGAGAACCTGGATCGTCGCCTTCTGGACCTTCGTGGCGGCGCGCAATGGCGGCTCGGCCCTGCTCGAGCCGATGACGGTCAGCGTCATCGCCGCGGTCCTGGCCATGCCATCCAGCATCATTGGCAACGAGACCGCCATTCGCTTCGGCCGGCACCGCGCCATCGTTCTGTTCATGTGCATCGCCGGGATCGTTGCGACCCTGATCGGGCTGACCGCAGGCGCGGCGCCGCTCCTGCTCTGGCCTCTGCTGTTCCTCTACTCGATTGCCATTCCGGCCAACTCCGGCGCGCTCGACGTCGGGCATGACGTTGAGTGCCGAGCCGGAATATCGCGGCGCGACGATGGCGATGCATTCGACCGTCGGCTTCGGGCTGTCGGCGGCCGGGTCCTCGGCGATAGGCATTGCCCTCGATGCTGGCGGCGGCATGGACACCTCGACGGGTTGGCTCGTTGCATTCCTGGTCATGGGAGGTGGTGGGCTCTTGGGTCCGCTCGCCATATGGTGGTCGCAACCCAGAAGCAGCGTGTAGCTAGACACGCGCCGGTAGCCTGCTCTGCGCAGAAGCGCCCGCACCCTCCGGTCCGGTGGCTGCGCATGCGACGAGGCTCAACCCGGGACGCCCCGGCGCTGGTCGATCGGCACATAAGCTCTCGGTTCCGGTCCGTCGTAAAGCGTCAATGGCCGGATCAGGATGTTGTTGTCCAACTGCTCCAGAACTTGCACGACCCAGCCCGGTACACGGCCGATGGCGAAGATCGGCACGAACAGGTCGCGTTTGATGCCGAGCAGGTGGTAGACGACGCCCGAGTAGAAATCGACATTCACGTTGACGCCGTGGCGGGCGTAGGGGGCCATGGCCGTCACCACGGCCTGCAGAACATCATACCATTGCGGCTGTCCCATCTCCCGTGACAGCCGCTCGACGCCGGCCCGCATGTGGCGCGCGCGAGGATCTTCTGCGCGATAGACGCGATGCCCGAACCCGGTTATCGGCGCGCCGTCCCTGCGCTTCTGACGGACGTATTCCGCAGCGCGAGCAGGATCGCCGATCTCCTCGGCCATCTTCATCACATCCTCGGCCGCGCCGCCGTGCGCGGGCCCCGAGAGCGCTGCGATCGCGGCTACGACGGCGGCGTGCAGACTGGCCTCGGTTCCGATGATCACCCGCGCCGCGAAGGACGACGCATTCGAGCCGTGCTCTGCATGGAGGATCAGGTCGCGATCGACCAGTTCGACGGCCCGCGGGCTCGGCTTTGCGCCGGTGAGCATCCAGAGCAGGTTCGCTGCATGGTTCAAGCCGGGATCGCCGGGAACTGGCTCCAGCCCATCCCGGATGCGCGCGTGTGCAGCCACGATCATGGGCACCTGGGACGTGAGGCGGACGGCCTTGCGCAGGACTGCGTCGCGGTTGTTGTCGGTGGCATCGGGGTCGAAGGCCGACAAGGCGGAAACCGCCGTTCGCAGCACATCCATAGGATGCGCCGACGCAACGGCGGAAACGACATCGATGATCGCACCCGGCAGCGCTCGGGCGCCCCGCAAGTCCGCGTTGAACGCCGCGAGTTCGGCCGCCGTTGGCAGATCGCCATGGAGCAGCAGCCATGCGGTCTCCTCGAAGGTCGAGTGCTCGGCGAGATCGTGGATCGAGTATCCGCGGTAGCGCAGGTCTCCTGCCTTGCCATCGATGAAGGTGCACGGCGAGCGATCGAAGTAGACGCCGCGCAGGCCCCGGTGGACCTTGATCGGCTCGTTCGTTTCCGTCATTGATGCATCAACTCCGCCTGGCTCCCCGCGCTTTCGCTCAATCGGTCACGATGGATCAGATCGATCGCATTCTGGATACAGCACGTCGGCGCAATCTGAAAGTGGTGCTGCCGGAAGGCGATGATCCGCGAATCCTCGCTGCGGCGCGCCGTCTCAAGGACGAGGGGCTTGCGGTGCCGATCCTGATCGGGCAGGCCGAAGGCGTGGCCAAAGCGGGCGCTGCGGCCGGCGTCAACTGCCGCGATATCGAGATGATCGATCCGGCAAAGGATGCGCGCCTGCCGTCTTTCGCCGGGCTCTGCGAGAGCTCGCGAGAGAGTATGGCACCCGCGGTGGCCCGACGGCTCGTAACCAAGCCCCTCTATTTCGGCGGCATGATGCTGCGCGTGGGCGACGCGGATGCCATGGTCGCAGGCGCGGCCAGCGCCACGCGCCGCATCATCGAGGCCTGCCTGATGACCGTCGGCGTGCAGAACGGCATCGCGCTGCCGTCGAGCTATTTCCTGATCATTGCGGCCGACTTTCTGGGGCGCGGCCCGAAACCGTTTATTTTCGCCGATTGCGCGGTCAACGTCGATCCGACGGCGAGCGAACTCGCCGACATCGCGATCGCTTCGGCACGAAGCGCAGAGCGGCTGCTCGAGGAGGAGCCTCGCGTCGCGCTGCTATCCTTCTCCACCAAGGGCAGCGCACAGCATGCGCGCGTGGACAAGGTACGCCAGGCGCTCGCCCTGGTGCGCGAGCGCGCGCCCGCGCTCAAGATCGACGGCGAGCTGCAGGCGGATGCGGCCGTCGCTCCCTCGGTCGCACAGAAGAAGCTCAAGGACATCGGCGAGGCGGCCGGACGGGCCAACGTGCTCGTGTTTCCCGATCTCGATTCCGGCAACATCGCCTACAAGCTTACGCAATGGCTCGGCAATGCAACGGCGCTCGGCCCTTTCCTGCAAGGTTTCGCCAAACCGGTCAGCGACCTTTCGCGCGGGGCAAGCGTCGACGACATCGTCCTGACCTCGGCCATCGTCGTGGCGACGGCATGAACGCGCGTCGCGGCGAACTGAAACCCTGGCCGAGGATAATGGCGAGCATGCATCCTCTGTTGCGGTGCGGCAGGATGTTGCGAGTTGGGTCACGATCTGCCTTGCTCTGCGCCCCGGCAGGCAGCAAGACACCAAATGCGGACTGGAAGCCGCCCCCAAGCGTTGGGCGAGCTTGAGAAACCCGCCCTTGGTGCAGCCGCGGCCTGGCGGCCAAGACACGCACCGTAATCTGCTCTGCGCAGAAACGCTCGCGCGCGGTCCAGGCTACGTCTACAAGAATGGCGTTCCGGCGTGCCGCTCAAGGAGGCCCTCATGCAGCTCGAAATCGCCCAGAAGATCGTCGTCAATGCGCTGGCTGCCGCCAGGCAGAAAAACTTCAAGCCGCTGGCCGTCGTGGTGCTCGACGCGCGCGGCTCGCTTCGAGCGGCAGCCGCCGAGGATGGCACCAGCCTGAAACGCGCCGAGATCGCCATCGGCAAGGCGCACGGCGCGCTTGCCATGGGGCTCGGCTCGCGCTCGCTGGCCAAGATGGCGACCGACCGGCCCTTCTTCGTGGCGGCCGTAACGCATGCGGTCGGGGGTTCGCTGATCCCGGTGCCCGGCGGCGTGCTGGTGCGAGACGGTGGCGGAGCGCTGCTGGGCGCGGTCGGTATCTCCGGCGACACTTCCGACAACGACGAGATCGCCGCACTCGCGGGCATCGCGGCTGCCGGCTGCAAGGGCGATCCGGGGGCCTAGTGTCCTGATCGCGAAATTCGTCTAACTGTGCGGTCAACTCGGTACGAATTTCGCGATCTGAAGGACACTAGCAAAAACATGATGCTAGTGTGATTGCGATCGAGAAGTCCGCTCCCGAACCCAGCCCAGCGCGAAGTGGCGGACTTCTCGATCATCACACTAGGAAGGGGGCGCGATGCCCGAGCTTCCCGAGGTCGAGACGGTGCGCGCCGGCCTGGAGCCGGTTCTGCGCGGGCACCGCTTCGTGCGCGTGGAGCAGCGCCGCAAGGACTTGCGCTTTCCCTTGCCCGAGCGGTTTGCCGAGCGCCTCACCGGCCGCCGCGTGACGCGCCTCGATCGGCGCGCCAAGTACATTCTGGTGCATCTGGATCGCGGTGAGGTGCTGGCGATGCACCTCGGCATGACGGGACGGTTCACCGTCAGCAGGCGCGGCAACGGTAAAGCGGCCCAGCTCGGCGAGTTCACGCACGAGCACGGCAAAGACGCCAAGCACGACCATCTCGTCTTCACCATGTCCGGCGGCGCCGTCGTCACCTACAACGATGCGCGCCGCTTCGGCTACATGACGCTGATCCCCGAGGGCGAGCTCGAGCAGGACGCCTTCTTCCATGGTTTAGGCGTGGAGCCGCTCGGCGAAGAGCTGACGCCTGCATACCTTGCAGCGCGCGCGGCGGGCCGCAAAGCCGACCTGAAAGCGCTGCTGATGGACCAGCGCAATATCGCCGGCCTCGGCAACATCTACGTGTGCGAAGCGCTGTTCCGCGCCGGCCTCGATCCATGGAAGCCGGCTGCACGCCTCGCGACCAAGACCGGCAAGCCGACGCCTGCGGCCGAGCGCCTGGTGGCGCAGATCAAGGCGGTTCTGCGCGACGCCATCCGCGCCGGAGGCTCTACCTTGCGCGACTACAAGCAGGCCGACGGCAGCATCGGCGCCTTCCAGAACGAGTTTTCGGTTTACGGCCGTGAGGGCGAGCCTTGCGCGCGACCGGGCTGCCGGGGCACCGTGCACCGCACGACGCAGGGCGGCCGCTCGACGTTCTTCTGCCCGACCTGCCAGCGCTGATCACTCGCATCAATGGAGCATTCGCACATGGCCTACGAAACCATCATCGTCGAGACCAAGGGCCGCGTCGGCATCGTCAGGCTCAACCGTCCCAATGCGCTCAACGCGCTGAACGCGCAGTTGATCGAGGAGATGTCGAAGGCGCTCGATGTTCTCGAGGACGATGAAGGCATCGGCTGCATAATCATAACGGGAAGCGACAAGGCCTTCGCGGCGGGTGCCGACATCAAGGAAATGCAGCCCAAGACCTACATGTCGGCCTACAAGGAGGACTTCATCGGCAAGTGGGATCGGGCCGCGCGCCTGCGCAAGCCGGTGATCGCCGCGGTCGCCGGTTTCGCGCTCGGCGGCGGCTGCGAGCTCGCCATGATGTGCGACATCGTCATTGCCGCCGACACCGCCAAGTTCGGCCAGCCCGAGATCAAGCTGGGGGTCATGCCGGGGCTGGGCGGCACGCAGCGGCTGATCCGCCAGGTCGGCAAGGCCAAGGCCATGGAGATGTGCCTCACCGGGCGCATGATGGATGCTGCCGAAGCCGAGCGCGCCAACCTGGTCGCCCGCGTGGTGCCGGCCGCCTCGCTCATGGAGGAGGCGATGAAGACCGCCGAAGCCATCGCTTCCATGTCGCTGCCGGTAGCGATGATGGCGAAGGAAACGATCAACCGCGCCTACGAGACCTCGCTCGCCGAGGGTATCCGCTTCGAGCGGCGGGTTTTCCATTCCCAGTTCGCGCTGGCCGACCAGAAAGAGGGGATGGCCGCCTTCGTCGAGAAGAGGAAGCCGAACTTCAAGCACTCCTAGTGTGATGATCGAGAAGTCCGCTACAGCGCGCTGGACTTAGGGTCGAGAGCGGGACTTCGCGATCGCAATCACGCTAGCACCATGATTTTGCTAGTGTCCTTCAGATCGCGAAATTCGTACCGCGTCGCCCCACAGTGAGACGAATTTCGCGATCAGGACACTAGCGACCGTCATTGACCCTGTTGGCTGCCACAGTCTATGACAGCGCCACGTTGGGCGCCGCAGCCCGGTTTCGCTACGATTCGCACCCCAGGAGTTCAGTTCGATGGCTAACACCAAGTCGGCCCAAAAGGCCGCCCGCCAGGCCGTGCGCCGGACAGCAGTCAACAAGTCACGGACCTCGCGCATGAAGTTGTCCGTCCGCAAGGTCGAGGAGGCATTGACCGCCGGCGACAAGCCCGCCGCCAAGGCCGCCCTGGCCGCCGCCGAGCCGATTCTCATGCGCTCCTCCCAGAAGGGGGTCTTCCACAAGAACGCTGCCGCCCGCAAAGTTTCGCGGCTCGCCGCGCGCGTCAAAGCGCTGCCCTGACGCACGGGCGATCACTTTTTCTTACGGAAAGCTACAATCGTGAGCGTTGCCCAAAGGCCTCATGGTGATGCGGATACCAAGTCGGCGCCTGGGCAATTAATCACAGCCGATACAGCCGGTTCGGCGCTGCAATGCATCGGCAGGAGATACCACCGCAGGCCGCGAGTCCAAACCGCGCAAAGCAAAATTGCCATCTGGACGTCATTCAATTTCATGCTGCGGAGACTCCAGTCCACCGTCCGAATCTGATTTACGAGTCAGTCTCTTTCCCCATGTTTTGGGGGCCCGGGGAAGTTTATGCACTGGGTCGGCGTCGTCGAAGCGAGCCGAAGGGAATGTTTGACCCGGGGGACTTTTTGGGCATAGAACTACCCATGGGCGGTGGGCAGTTCCGAGTTCCGTCCCAGTAAGTAGTAGTAGCGTTTCCGAGTGCAGGCCAAGTATTCGTAGCTCGAAACGTTGCGTACCAAGTGCGGCAATCGAACGTTAGTATCGCGTACGTCTTGAGGGGGCGAGGATTATTCTTCGCTTTTCAGGGCAAAGGCGTGCGTTGCTGCGGAAATTGATGCAGCGTTAGTAGGGGGTTAAGGCGGCGTGGGTGCTGATGTCCCGATCGAGTCCATCTCGGTGGACGAGACATGGGAGCGATTGAAGAGTGACGCGAGCGCGGTTCTGATCGATGTAAGAACGATCGCCGAGTGGGCCTATGTCGGCCTGCCGGATCTCACCTCGATCAACAAGCGGCCCGTACTGGTGGAGTGGCAAAGCTTCCCGGACGAGCGTTTGAATACCGCATTTACCGATCGCGTCGCCGAAGCTCTGGGATCTATCGGCGCTACCAAAGACAGCGAACTGTTCTTCATCTGTCGCTCGGGCGTCAGAAGCCTCAAGGCTGCGCGAGCGATGGCGGCGGCCGGCTATTTGCGGTGCCGCAACGTAGCGGACGGGATTCGAGGGGCCACTCGATACCGACCGACACAGGGGGCGCCTCGGCGGCTGGAAAGCCAAGGGGCTCCCCTGGGTGCAGGGGTAAACCTGCGCCCGATGATCAAGGGCAAGACCGCGGCGTCCGGCGGCACGGGCGCAAGCGGTCGAGGGCGAAGAGACGAGGGCAGAGAACTGGACCGCCGGGCAGCGGTCTCGAGAGCGGCAATTGTTCAGTTAAGGCGGGGTAGAAAATGCAAGACAGCACGCAGGTGCCCAATACGGAAGTCGCTGAAGACCTAGGCAACAGGCCAATAGAGAAGGCCAACAAAACGCGGGGCGAGAAAGTGCGCGCGATGTTGCGCGCCAGATTTGGCGGCGACGTCTACGACTGCTGGTTCCACTCGCTCGAGTTCGACAATTTCGACGGTCGCACCGTACGCGCCTCTGTGCCCGTCAAGTTCCTGCAGACGTGGATCCAGGCGCACTACGCCGACGGGCTTCTGGAGTGCTGCAAGAGCGAGTTCGAGGGCGTCGAGCGGCTCGAGGTTGTCACCCGCGAATTCGGGTGGCAGCAGCGCGCGCGCGCCAGCCGAAGCGGCCGGCATCGCCCGCAACAAGACCTCCGTACCCACGGAGCCCGCCAATGCGGGTCCCCGACGCGTCTCCGTCGGCCCCGGCCCGGCCCTGCTGCGAACCAACGTCAACGGCTTCGAGGGCTCGCCGCTCGATCCCAAGTACACCTTCGAGAGCTTCGTAGAGGGCAAGGCCAACCGCATCGCCCATGCGGCCGCAGCCCAGGTCGCCGCGACCGTGCTCGACGAGCAGCGCCCCTTCAATCCGCTCTACCTGCACTCGCCCGTGGGCCTCGGCAAGACGCACCTGCTTGCACGCCATCGCCTGGGAGGTGAAACGGCGCACGCCGAAAGCGCAGGTGCTGTACCTGACGGCCGAGCGCTTTCGCTATCAGTTCGTGGAGGCGGTGCGCAGCCAGGACGCCATGGCCTTCAAGGACAAGTTCCGCGCCATCGACATCCTGCTGATCGACGATCTCGAGTTCATGCAGGGCGAGAAGACCGAGCAGGAGTTCGAGCACATCATCAACGCGCTGCTCGACGGCGGCCGGCAGGTGGTGGTGGCTTCCGCCCGTCCCCCGGGCCAGCTCGACCGCCTCAACGACCGCATGCGCTCGCGCATGCAGCGCGGCCTCACCACCGAGATCACCGACTTCGACGACGAGCTGCGCCTCAAGATCCTCGAGCGGCGCGTGCGCGAGAAGCGCGTGAGCGACCCCTCATTCGAGCTGTCGGCGCCGGTGCTCAAGCTTTTGGCGGACCGCCTGACCGAGAACGGGCGCGAGCTCGAAGGCGCGGTCAACCGCCTCTATCTGACCTGGAACCTGATGCACACGCCGATCACGCTGGATTCGGTCGAGACGATCATTCGCGACCTGGTGCTCGGCGTGGAGCCGCGGCGCATCAAGGTCGAGGACATCCTGCGCATCGTCTCGCGCCACTTCGCCGTGCCCAAGGCGGAGATCCTGTCCGACCGCCGGCACCGCTCGGTGGTGCGGCCGCGGCAGATCGGCATGTATCTGGCCAAGCAGCTCACCTCGCGCTCGCTGCCCGAGATCGGCCGCAGGTTCGGCAACCGCGACCACACCACGGTGCTGCACGCCATCCGCAAGATCGACAAGGAGCTGAGCGACGATCCGCGGCTCAAGGACGAGATCGAGGAGCTGAAGCGGCAGCTCAACCGCTAGCTGCGCGCAATATCTCGTCCGCCCGCCGCGCAGGTGGGCGGATGCAGCGGGGCGGGGGGCGGCGTCGCTTGGCGCCGCTCCTTCTCTTTTGTGTGCGTCGGGCCGCGGCGCGCGGGCGCAGCCCTTGCAAATTGCGGCGTCGCAGTCCACGCTTGCCGCGTTAGGCGAATCTTTCCGGCGGATCTTGATGTTTGCCGCATTGCGTGAAGATTGGCCGGCACCGGCGGACGGATAACACATGAGAGCGCCGAGTCATGAAGCTGGTGATCGAACGCGGTGAGCTGCTGAGGGCCCTCGGCCACGTGACGAGCGTGGTGGAACGGCGCACGACCATTCCCATTCTGTCCAACGTATTGCTCAAGGCCTCGGGCCAAGGTCTGCAGTTCAAGGCGACCGACCTCGAACGCGAGGTGATCGAGCACGCCCCTGCCGACGTCTCCCAGCCGGGCGCGGTGACGGTGCCGGCGCACATCCTCCACGACATCGTGCGCAAGCTGCCCGACGGCGCCGAGGTCGAGATCAAGCGCGATGCCGAAAAGGAGCGCCTGACGATCACGTCGGGCCATTCGCGCTTCGCGCTGCAGACGCTGCCGCCCGAAGACTTTCCCGACCTCGCTCCCGGCGAGCTCAGCCACAAGTTCGAGATCGGCGCGCACGAACTGAAGCGCCTGATCGACAAGACGCGCTTTGCGATATCGACCGAGGAGACGCGCTACTACCTCAACGGCATCTACCTGCACCCGGCCACCCAGGGCAAGCAGGCGACCTTGCGCGCGGTGGCAACCGACGGTCACCGGCTGGCGCAGGCCGAGCTGCCGCTGCCGTCTGGAGCCAACGGAATGCCCGGCGTCATCCTGCCGCGCAAGACGGTGCACGAGCTGCATCGCCTGATCGAGGCCAGCGACGCGACGTGAAGGTCGGGATTTCGCCGTCCAAGGCGCGCTTCGAGATCGGCACCATCACGCTCACCACCAAGCTGATCGACGGCACGTTCCCCGACTACGCGCGCGTCATCCCCAAGGGCAACGACAAGGAGCTCAAGGTCGACAACGCGGAGTTCAAGAGTGCGGTGGACCGCGTGTCGACCATCGCCAGCGAGCGCGGCCGCGCGGTCAAGCTCAACATCAGCGGCGACAAGCTGGTGCTGTCCGTCAACAACCCGGAAGGCGGCAGCGCCACCGAGGAGATCGACGTCGACTACCATGCCGCGCCGCTGGAGATCGGCTTCAACGCGCGCTATCTACTCGACATCGCCAGCCAGCTCGAGAGCGAGACGGCGCACTTCCAGCTGGCCGACCCCGGTTCGCCGACCATGGTCAAGGACAGCAGCGACGAGGGCGCCATCTACGTCCTGATGCCCATGCGTGTGTGACGCGAGATTTGCACAAGCCCTTGATGCCGCTCACCTCTGCCCCACAGGTCGATGCGGCGGCTGCACAGCGCACTCAGCCGTCCCAACCGCGCCTGTGGGTGGAGCAGCTGCGCCTCACTAACTTTCGCAACTATGGCGACCTGGCGCTGCGCGTGGGCCCCGGACCCGTCGTGCTCACAGGCCCGAACGGATCGGGCAAGACCAATCTGCTCGAAGCCGTCTCGCTGCTCGCCGCGGGGCAGGGCCTGCGCCGCGCGGCCTTCCCCGAGCTGGTACGCGTCGGCTTTTCCGACTGGGCCGTTGCCGCCACCGTGCAGACGCCGCAGGGACCCGTCGATATCGGCACGGGGCTAAAGGGCGACGGCACGACGCGCGCCGGCCGCATCGTGCGCATCAACGGCGCGGATCAAACGGGATCGGGCAGGCTTGCCGGACTGGTCGACGTGTTCTGGCTGACGCCGGCGATGGACGGACTGTTCACCGGCCCGGCTTCCGAGCGCCGCCGCTTTCTCGACCATCTGATCCCGAGCTTCGATCCTGGCTATCGCCCGCAGCTTGGACAGTTCGAACGCGCCATGCAGCAAAGGAACCGTCTGCTGGCCGATGACGTGCGCGAGCCGGCGCAGTTCGCGGGGCTGGAGCAGATCATGGCGGAGACGGGTGTGGCGATTGCCGCCGCGCGCGCCGCGGCCGTCGCAGAGCTTCGCGCCGCGATCGACAAGCGCCGCGAAGCCGCCGCCGGCAGCGCCTTTCCCTGGGCCGACACTGGCGCTCGCCGGCACTCTCGAAACCGCGCTCGCAACGCGCCCTGCGGTGGACGTGGAGGATGACTACGCCACGTCGCTGCACGAGACGCGCGAACGCGATCGAGCGGCGGGCCGCACACTGGAGGGCCCGCACCGGTCGGACCTTGTCGTCGGGCACGGTCCCAAGCGCATGCCGGCCGGTGCGTGCTCGACGGGCGAGCAGAAGGCGCTGCTCATCGGCCTCGTGCTGGCGCACGCAGACCTCATCCGCCAGCGCCGCGACGGCGCCGCCCCGATCCTGCTGCTCGACGAAGTCGCAGCGCATCTGGACCCGCTGCGGCGTGCTGCGTTGATCGACGAACTTGTGGCCTTGGGCACCCAGGTCTGGCTGACGGGCACCGATCTGCAGGCGTTTACCGCGCTCGCAAAATCGAGCCCAGTTTCACTGGGTCGAAGGCGGCAGAGTAGCCGCTTCCTGACGAGTGGCCGGTCGCGCCCCATTTTCCGCGGCAACTATTTGATAAAAATAGGATTTTTTGCCGATATGGCGGAGTCTTTTCGCGTGCTTCTGCGGCCGATTTTTGCTAGTCTTCCAGGCCACAACACATCCCCCCAAAGGACGCTGCCTGACATGAGCGCAAAACCTGCGAAAAAGACCAATGGCGCCGAGCGCTACGGGGCCGACGCGATCAAGGTCTTGCGGGGTCTCGACGCCGTGCGCAAGCGGCCCGGCATGTACATCGGCGACACCGATGACGGCTCGGGTCTGCACCACATGGTCTACGAGGTGGTGGACAACGCCATCGACGAGGCGCTGGCGGGATATGCGACCGAGGTCAGCGTCACGCTCAACGCCGACGGCTCGTGCACGGTGTGCGACAACGGCCGCGGCATCCCCACCGACATCCACAGCGAGGAAGGCATCTCGGCCGCCGAGGTGGTGATGACGCAGCTGCACGCCGGCGGCAAGTTCAGCGAGGGCGAGGACGACAACCCCTACAAGGTTTCCGGCGGTCTGCACGGCGTCGGCGTGTCGGTGGTCAACGCGCTCTCGAGCGTGCTGGAGCTCAAGATCTGGCGCGACGGCAAGGAGCACTTCGTGCGCTTCCGCAACGGCGTCACCGAGGCGCCCCTCAAGGTCATCGGCCCAGCGGGCGACAAGCGCGGCACCGAGGTGACGTTCTGGCCGAGCCCGGAAACCTTCCACAACGTCACCGAGTTCGACTACACCACGCTCGAGCACCGCCTGCGCGAGCTGGCCTTCCTCAACTCGGGCGTGCGCGTGATCCTCAAGGACGAGCGCCACGCCGACAAGAAGAGCGAGGAGATGCGCTACGAGGGCGGCATCGCCGAGTTCGTGCGCTACATCGACCGCTCCAAGACGGCGCTGCTCGACGCGCCCATCATGCTGCGGCGGCGACAAGGACGGCACCGGCGTGGAAGTGGCGCTGTGGTGGAACGACGCCTACCACGAGCACGTGCTGTGCTTCACCAACAACATTCCCCAGCGCGACGGCGGCACGCACCTCGCCGGCTTCCGTGCAGCGCTCACCCGCATCATCAACAAGTACGCCGACGAGAGCGGCATCGCCAAGAAGGAGAAGGTGGCGATCACCGGCGACGACGCCCGCGAGGGGCTCACCGCGGTGCTGTCCGTCAAGGTGCCGGACCCCAAGTTCTCCAGCCAGACCAAGGACAAGCTCGTCTCCTCCGAGGTGAAGCCGGTGGTGGAGGGCATCATGGGCGATCAGCTGGCCGCCTGGTTCGAGGAGCACCCCAAGGAAGCCAAGATCATCATCACCAAGGTGGTGGAGGCGGCGGCCGCCCGCGAGGCCGCGCGCAAGGCGCGCGAGCTGACGCGGCGCAAGGGTGCGCTCGACATCAACTCGCTGCCGGGCAAGCTCGCCGAATGCCAGGACCGCGACCCGGCCAACACCGAGATGTTCATCGTCGAGGGCGACTCGGCCGGCGGCTCGGCCAAGCAGGGCCGCAACCGCGAGTTCCAGGCGGTGCTGCCGCTGCGCGGCAAGATCCTCAACGTGGAGCGGGCCCGCTTCGACAAGATGCTGTCGAGCCAGGAGATCGGCACCCTCATCACCGCGCTCGGCACCGGCATCGGCCGCGACGACTTCGATCTGTCGAAGCTGCGCTACCACAAGATCATCATCATGACGGACGCCGACGTCGACGGCGCCCACATCCGCACCTTGCTGCTCACCTTCTTCTACCGGCAGATGCCCGAGCTGGTGGACAAGGGCCACCTCTACATCGCCCAGCCGCCGCTCTACAAAGTGAGCAAGGGCAAGTCGGAGGCCTACCTCAAGGACCAGCGCGCGTTCGAGGACTACCTGATCGACACGGGTCTCGATGAAGCGATGCTGGCGCTGGGCACGGGCGAGGTGCGGGCCGGCCGCGACCTGCGCGACATCGTCGAGCAGGCGCGCGGCATCACCAGGGTCATCGACGACCTGCACTCGCGCTACACCCGCTTCGTCGTCGAGCAGGCTGCCATCGGCGGCGCTTTCGATCCCGAAGCTGCTGCTCTCTGCCGAGCAGGCCAACGCCAAGGCCGCGGCCATCGCCGCGCGCCTCGACCAGATCTCGGACGAGACCGAGCGCGGCTGGACCGGCATGCTCGGCAACGAGGGCTACGTGTTCCGCCGCCTGGTGCGCGGCGTGACCGAGACGCACACGCTCGACCGCGCGCTGATCGGCTCGCTGGAGGCGCGCCGCCTCAACGAGCGCCAGGCGCACCTGCAGGAGATCTACGCAGCTCCCGCCAAGCTCAAGCGCAAGGACAGCGAGACGCCGGTGTTCGGGCCGCGCACGCTGCTCGACGCCGTCTACGAGACCGGCCGCAAGGGCATCTCCGTGCAGCGCTACAAGGGGCTCGGCGAGATGAACCCCGAGCAGCTGTGGGAGACCACGCTGAACCGCGACGTGCGCACCCTGCTGCAGGTGAAGCTCGGCGACCTCGGCGAGGCGGACGAAATCTTCTCGCGCCTGATGGGCGACATCGTCGAGCCGCGCCGCGAGTTCATCCAGGCCAACGCGCTGGCCGCCAGCGTGGATGCTTAGTTGATCGGCTCTCAGCCGGAGAGGAGGCGATCCTGAGCCCAACCGTGCTTCGGAAGGATGGTTATCGCCTCTACTTCTTCTCGCGCGAGGAGCCGCGTGTTCATATCCACGCATACTGCGGTGACGGCGAGGCCAAGTTTTGGTTGGAGCCCAAAGTCGAACTTGCCTACAATCACAACCTGAGCCGCAAGCAGCTTCGTGAAGTAGAAGACATCATCGCCGAGCACTATCAGGAGATTGTCGATGCCTGGCGCGACCACTTCGGCAATTGAGGTCACCAACATCTCCAAGCACGGCCTGTGGCTGCTCACTTCCGAGGGTGAGCACTTCTTGCCCTTTGCCGATTTCCCTTGGTTCCGCGACGCTTCGGTGGGGCACATCCTCAACGTGGAAGAGCCCACACCTGGCCACTACTACTGGCCTGACCTCGATGTCGACCTCAGCTTGAACATCATCAGGGATCCGGGGCGCTATCCGCTGACTGCCAAAGCGAAGTAAATCTACTCGAGCCCAACGGTTTCCTGGCATTCGACGTGACGAGACAAGGGCAATGAACTTCGGCGTGGCGACGGTGACGCGGGGTGAGTGCGCCACGCGCGAGGGCTACATCGCGGTTGCCCAGGCGGCCGAGCGGCTGGGCTTCGGCTTCATCAGCGTCAACGACCACATCGTCGTGCCACGCGACATCGCCTCGCGCTACCCCTACAGCGAGGATGGTCAGTGGGCGGCCCGCACGGCGGGCGAATGCCTCGACCAACTCGCCACGCTCGCGTTCCTCGCCGGGCGCACCGAACGCCTGCGGCTCCTGACCTCGGTGATGGTGGTGCCGCATCGCCAGCCCGTGCTGGCGGCCAAGATGCTCGCCACCGTCGACGTGCTCTCCAAGGGCCGGCTGATCGTCGGCTGCGGCACAGGCTGGATGAAGGAGGAACTCGAGGCCGTCGGCGCCCCGTCCTTCGCCGAGCGCGGGCGCGTCACCGACGAGTACATCGCAGCCTTCAAGGAGCTTTGGACCAGGGACGCCCCGAGCTTCCGCGGCGCTCATGCGAGCTTCGACAACCTTCTGTTCGAGCCCAAGCCGATGGCCAAGCCGCACCCGCCGATCTGGATCGGCGGCGAGAGCCCGGTCGCCATGAAGCGCGCGGTGCGGGCGGGCGATGCCTGGTATCCGGGTTCCAACAACCCGCAGCATCGCCTGGACACGCCGGCGCGCCTTGGCGCCGCGATTGCCGAGCTGCGGCGCGTGGCGGAGGCGGCGGGGCGCGAGCCCGGCAGCATCGACATCGCCTACATCGTGTTCTGGCCCGTGGACTGGACGGCGCAGGCAGCGGCTGACGGCACGCGGCGTATGGTGACAGGCGCGTCGCAAGCCATGGCGGACGACATCGCCGCTCTGCAACGCGCAGGCGTGCGCCACCTGTGCCTGACGTTCCAGACGGCCGCGCTGGCCGAGACGCTGGAGCGCATGCAGCGCTTCGCCCAAGAGGTCATGCCACTGGTGCCGTGAGCGCAAATGCCGCGATAGCGGCCGACGTGTTGGCCGCGCCTGATGGCCCGCAGCGCTTGCGCGCCAGCGACCCCCATCGTAACACCGGCGTCCCTCGCCACGGGTTCGCCCATCGCATGCCGCCGCCGCTCGTCCAGCTCACCGACATCGCCCTCACCTTCGGCGGCACGCCGCTGCTGGAGGGCGTGGAGCTGTCGGTCTCGGCAGGCGAGCGCGTGTGCCTGGTCGGCCGCAACGGCTCGGGCAAGTCGACCCTGCTCAAGATCGCAGCGGGCCTGGTCGAGCCGGACAGCGGCGAGCGCTTCGTGCAGCCGGGCGCGTCGGTGCGCTACCTGGCCCAGGAGCCGGACCTGTCGGGCTTCGCCACGCACGCTGGCCTACGTCGAGAGCGGGCTCGGGCCCACCGACGATCCCCACCAGGCCCGCTATCTGCTGGAACAGCTGGGCCTCACCGGCGACGAGGATCCCGCGCACCTTTCGGGCGGCGAGGCGCGGCGCGCCGCGCTCGCCCACGTGCTGGCGCCCGACCCCGATATCCTGCTGCTCGACGAGCCCACCAATCACCTCGACCTGCCGGCCATCGAGTGGCTGGAGGCGCGTCTCGCCCAGCAGCGGGCCGCGCTGGTGCTGATCTCGCACGACCGGCGCTTCCTGGAGAAGCTGTCGCGCACCACGGTCTGGCTCGATCGCGGCAAGACCGCCCGCGTCGAGCTCGGCTTCGCGGACTTCGAGGCCTGGCGCGATCGAGCGGCTGGAGGAGGAGGAGATCGCCCAGCACAAGCTCGACCGCAAGATCGCGCGCGAGGAGCACTGGATGCGCTACGGCGTCACCGCGCGGCGCAAGCGCAACGTGCGCCGCGTGGCCGAGCTGCAGACGTTGCGGCAGGCGCGGCGCGACCATCGCAAGGCCGCCGGCAAGGCGGAGATGGAGGCCAGCGCAGCGGAAGCGTCCGGCGCCCTGGTGATCGAGGCCAAGGGTGTCGGCAAGGCGTTCGGCGAGCGCGCGATCGTCAAGGACCTGTCGGTGCGCGTGATGCGCGGCGACCGCATCGGCATCGTCGGCCCCAACGGCAGCGGCAAGACCACGCTCGTCAACCTTCTCACCGGCACGCTGGCGCCGGACAGCGGCACGGTGCGGCTCGGCGCCAACCTGGCCATGGCGAGCCTCGACCAGGGCCGCGAGAGCCTCGACCCCGACTGGACGCTGAGCGAGGCGCTCACCGGCGGCCGCGGCAACACCGTCACGGTCGGCGGTCAGACCAAGCACGTCGTCGGCTACATGCAGGATTTCCTGTTCTCGCCGCAGCAGGCCCGCACCGCGCTCAGCGCGCTCTCCGGCGGCGAGCGCGGCCGCCTGATGCTGGCGCGCGCGCTGGCCAAGCCCTCCAACCTGCTGGTGCTGGACGAGCCGACCAACGACCTCGATCTCGAGACGCTGGACGTGCTGGAGGAGATGCTCGCCACCTACGCCGGCACGGTCATCCTGATCAGCCACGACCGCGACTTTCTCGACCGCGTGGTGAACGTGGTGCTGGCGCCCGACGGCGACGGCCGCTGGATCGAATACGCCGGCGGCTACTCCGACATGCTGGCGCAGCGCGGCGCCGACCTGGCAAGCCGCACGCCGCCGCAGAAGGCCAGAGCTGCCCCTGCCGCGAAGACTGCAGCTTGCCCCGGCGCCTGCGCAGACCGCCAAGCGCAAGCTCAGCTTCCACGAGAAGCACGCGCTGGAGACGCTTGCCGAAGGAGATCGCGGCGCTGCAGGCGCGCATCCGCGGCCTGCACGCAGCGGCTGGACGATCCCGCCCTTCTACGCGCGCGACCCCAAGGCCTTCGCCGAGGCGACCGAGACGCTGGCAACCGCGCAGTCGCAGCTGGCCGCAGCCGAGGAGAAATGGCTGGAGCTGGAACTGCTGCGCGAGGAGATCGCGGGCGGCTGACAGCTGTCCGATCAGCCTGCCAACGGGAACTCTATCAAGGCTTCGCCGGTGGCGACCGGTTCGCCCCGCTGGTTGCGCACCACCACATCGATCACCACCCAGCGCGCCTTTGCGCTCGAGGTCTTGCTCTTGATGCTGCCCGTGGGCTGGATGCTGTCTCCGGGCTTCACGGGTTTGATCCAGCGGGTCTCCAGCCGGCGGTGGATGGCGCCCTGCGGATAGGCCCAGTCGGTCAGCATCCGCGTGATGAGGCCGAAGTTGGTCATGCCGTGCATGATGACCCCGCCGAAGCTGGTCTTGCCGAACTCGCCCTTCATGTACTCGTCGTCGAGGTGCAGCGGATTGTAGTCGAGCGAGCCGTCGCAGAAGGCACGGATGCTCTCGCGCGTGATATCGAACTTCGGCCCCTCGATGCGGGTGCCAGGAGTCAAGTATTGTAGGTCAAGGTGTCGTAGCTCGCCGGCATGACTCGCACCCTCATCTCGGCCGGATGGTCCAGCCGCGGCCGGAGCAGATGACCTGGCCCTGCTGGTTGAAGAACACGTTGTCGTGCACCACGAACAGCCGATCCTTCTTGACGAACTTGTCGAGCGCACGCGCCTGCAGCGTGATCGTGTCGCCTGGGCGGGCCGGGATGTTGTAGCTCCAGGACTGGCCGGCATTGACGGTGCCCGGGCTGCGCATCCAGTCGTCGGCCGGCGTGCAGGCGAACATCAGCAGGATGTGGATCGAGGGCGGTGCGATGAGCCCGCCGTAAGGCGTGGCGCGGGCGTAGGCCTCGTCGAAGTAGAGCGGGTTGGTCTCGCCCACGGAGCGGCAGTAGCGGTGGATGGCTTCCAGCGTCAGCACATAGGGGATGGTCTTGCGCGGCTCGCCCGGGACGATGTCGTCCCAGGTCTTTCGCAGCCCAGCGTCTTTCCAGAAGTCGGTCTCGAATGCCGGCTCGCTCACGTCGTTTCCCTGGTCACTGTTGATAGTTCAGCCTGAGCCCCGGCCGTTCCCACTCGAACGCGACCAGCTTGCCCGAGCCGGACAGTGTCACGTAGGCCGTCCTGAGGTCAGGCCCGCCGAAGCAGATGTTGGTGGTGAGAGGGTCGGGCATGGGAACGTGCCGCACGTTTCTGCCGTCGGGGCTGAACACCGTGATGCCGCCGTTGATCAGCGTCGCCACGCAGATGTTGCCGGCACTGTCGACCGCCAGGCTGTCGAAGCGCTGGTAGCCGCCGGGACAACCGAGGAAGCGCGCGCCGTTGACCGAGGGCCAGCCCTCGCGCTTCACCGCGCCCGGCTCCACAATGTCCATCGCCCACAGCCTTCGCCGACTCCGTCTCGGCGAAGTAGAGCGTGCGTCCGTCGGGCGACAGGCCGCAGCCGTTGGGCGTGATGGAGGGGAAGGCGACCGGCCTGATCAGGCTGCCGTCGGCCTTGGCGTAGTAGACGGCGCCGCGGTCCATATCGCGCGGGCGGCTCTTGCCGAGGTCGGTGAAGTAGAAGCCGCCGTGCGCATCGAACACGAGATCGTTGGGCCCCTTCAGCGGGTGGCCGTCGCAGTGGGTGTAGAGCGTCTCGATCTCGCCCGATCGCCAGGTCCACCCGCTCGATGCGCCCGCCCGAGTAATCCTCAGCCTGCCCGGTCGGGATCAGCCCGATGTTGGGCAGCTCGCGCCAGGTGAAGCCGCCGTTGTTGCAGATGTAGACCTTGCCGTCCGGACCGATGGCGGCACCGTTGGGCCCGCCCGTGTGCTGCGACACGGTTGTCTTGGTGCCGTCGGCGGCGACGCGTGTCAGCCGCGCGGCCTCGATCTCCACCAGGAGCACAGAGCCGTCGGCAAGCGCCACAGGCCCTTCGGGAAAGCGCAGCCCTGCTGCTACCACACGTATTGCTCGACCCGTCATCTGCCTTGGCTTCCCTCCCGGCCGCGGCCGGCCCGGCATAGTTAACCACCTCTTAGTGCCTTTTCCCTAGCCTGCCGTTGCGGGGCGGTGGTGCCGGGCCTGCAAGGTATTCTGTTGCGTATGAGGGTTTGCGCCGGCCGATGGGGCTTTTCGATCCATCATTGTCACATGGCGGCGGCGCACCTGCGAACGGCCGTGGCGCTGCGCGTGGCCCCTCCCTGGAATTTCGGCTGCTGATCCTGGGCCCCATCTATCTCGCCGCCATCGTCGGCGCGGTGCTCGCCGGCTTCTTCGTCTACTACACGGCCACAATTCCAAATCCGATGGCGCTGCGCCAGAAGGAAAACGCACCGATCGTGCGCATCCTGGCCCGCGACGGCTCGGTGCTGGCCGAGCGCGGCGGTGCTGCGCCCTACATACCCATCGATCTGCTGCCGCGGCATCTCATCGATGCGGTGCTGGCCATCGAGGACCGGCGCTTCTTCTCGCACCGCGGGGTCGACCCGACCGGCCTCGGCCGCGCGATCCTCACCAACCTCAAGGCAGGCCGCGTCGTGCAGGGCGGATCGACCATCACCCAGCAGCTCGCCAAGAACATGTTCCTGAGCTCGGAGCGCACGCTCCTGCGCAAGCTCGAGGAGCTGGTGCTGGCGCTGTGGCTGGAGATGCGTCTGAGCAAGCCCGACATCCTCGAGCTCTACCTCAACCGCGTCTATTTCGGCGGCGGCGCCTACGGCGTGGAATCGGCCGCGCGCCGCTTCTTCAACAAGGGCGCGCAGGAGGTGACGATGGCGCGAGGCCGCCGTGCTGGCCGGCCTGCTGAAGGCGCCCTCGCAAATACTCGCCCGCCTGGAACCCGGCGCTTGCCCGCGAGCGGCGCGCAGGGCGTGCTGGCCAAGATGGTGGAGGCCGGGCTTCGCCTCGCCGATCGACGAGGCCCTCAACTCGGCGGCGACGGTGCGCTTTGCCGAGCCGCAGGTCATGCGCGGCGAGACCGGCGTCGAATATGCCGTCGACGCGGTGCTCGATCGCCTGCCCGACCTGATCGCCGGCAACGCCCGCGAGATCATCGTCGAGACCACCATCGACCGCGGCCTGCAGCAGCGCGCACAGCAGATCGTGCACGATCTGCTCGCCAGCGACGGGCGCAGCCTGGATGCGAGCCAGGCGGCGCTGGTGCTGCTCGACATGGAGGGCGGCATCACCGTGCTGGTGGGCGGCCGCTCCTACGGCGAGAGCCAGTTCAACCGTGCGCTCAGGGCACGGCGCCAGCCCGGCTCCGCCTTCAAGCCGTTCGTCTATCTGGTGGCGCTGGAAGCGGGCCTGACGCCCGACAGCATCGTCCACGACCTGCCGATCCTCACCAAGGGCTGGAGCCCCAGCAACGACGACGGCCGCTATCGCGGCGCCGTGACGCTGCGCGACGCGCTGGCGCGCTCGATCAACACGGTTGCCGTGCGCCTGCAACATGACGCATCGGGCCGCGCAAGACGGTGGAGGCCGCGCACCGGCTCGGCATCAGCTCGGAGCTGCGCCCCGACGCGTCGCTGGCGCTCGGCACCTCGGAGGTCACGCTGCTGGAGCTCACCGGCGCCTACGGCGCCTTCGCCAGCGGCGGCAGGCTGCGTCGAGCCGCATATCATCAGGCGCGTGCGCACCAGCTCTGGCCGCGTGCTCTACGAGCGGCCGCCGGCCGGCCCGCGCGATCGTGCTCGCCGAGCGGCACGTCGGCGCGCTCAACGACATGCTCAACGCGGCGCTGATCTCAGGAACCGGCAAGCGCGCCGCGCTGCCGCTGCACCCGGCCTGCGGCAAGACCGGCACCACGCAGGAGTTCCGCGACGCCTGGTTCGTCGGCTACACCGCGCACCTGGTCGGCGGCGTGTGGGTCGGCAACGACGATCGCCACCCCATGAACCGCGTGATGGGCGGCAACCTGCCGGCCAGGCTGTGGCACGAGGTCATGATGCTGGCGCACGAAGGCCGCACGCCGACCGCGCTGCCGGGAACCGTGCCGACCGCTCGCTTTGGCTCCGGCGCCACCAGGCGCGGCGAAGCCCGCCGATCAGGCGACCGCGCCACCGCCGCCCATCGATCCGGCGTTTCTCGAGCGCACGCTTGGCGATGACGAAGGCTGGGAGGCGACAGTCACGCCTGCACCGGGCAAGCCGGCAGCCCGTTCCTCATGGTTGGACCGGGCGACGGGACATATCCGCCGTTTGATGGCAGGCGCGCCTGGCTGAGATCAAGTCACTGCGCGCCGCATGCAAACTGCGGTTGCGAGCCGAGGGACGCGAGGCTCAGGGCGTTGCGCCGTAGCGGTGCAGATCGGCGCCGTGGTTGCGCAGCCAGCGCTTGGCCTCCTCCAGGCGCGGCACGCAGCGCGCCACGTGCTTCCAGAACCGGGGACCGTGGTTCATCTCGAGCAGGTGGGCAACCTCGTGCGCGGCGACGTAGTCGAGCACGTGCGCCGGGAGCCAGGATGAGTCGCCAGGAGAACGACAGCAGACCGCCGGCCGTGCACGAGCCCCAGCGGCTCGTCTGATCGCGCAAGCGTGATGCTGCGCGCCTTGACGTCGAGGCTTGCGGGTGTGAAGTGCGACGCAGGCATCGAGATCCGCCGCGCGCCTGCTCGACGAGCCAGTCCTTCAGACGGCGCGGCGCATGCTCGAGCCGGCCCGCCACATCGAGGCGAGGCATGCCGCTGCCGGACTGCTCGATCTCGACCACGGCCCTGCCGCGCTCGGGACCCGTGAAGCAGACGCGATGCAGGCGCCCGCGCAGCGGGATCCTGCGCGCCGTCGGCGAACGGCACCGGCTCGGGCACGCGGCCGAGGCGCTCGCGCACCCAGTCGAGATTGCTCTCTGAGAAACTTGTCGGCCTCTTCCATGCCGGCACTCGGCGGGCACCGTGACGATGACCGCGCGCTTGGTCTTGCTCACCCTCAGCGTCAGGCGACGTGCCGCCGGATGCCGCCGCACCTCGATGGGCGCACCCAGTGCTTCCAGCTCAAATGCGCTCTTGACGGTTTTCCTTGTCCCTCTGCCCGTCGGCATTCTCTGCCCTCCTGCAAGCCCGGCTTGCGTACGCGATCGTGATCGTCGCACGCCGCAGATCGCCAACACTCGATTGCTGGACTAGCAAATTTTTGCGGAAGCGGTCAGTCAGCCATCGATCTAACCTTGCCAGTAGAGAAGGCAGAGCCATGTGGCGATGGTGCGACAGATGGGCAGGCGATTTTCAAGTTTTCAGGCGTAGCGGGCGAAAGCTGAACGCCAGCGCCTCGAGCTCCTGCTGCTTCCTGCGCCCGCCGCGCGGCATCGTCGCCATGTGCTCGAGCTGGGCGATGCTGAGGCTGGGATGCGGCGCAAGGATCGTGCGCGCGCATGAACTTGGTCATGCGCGGCGCGATCTCGGAGCGGAAGCGCTTGCCGTTGAAGATGCCGTAGTGACCGACGCGCGGGCACTCGAAATGGACCTTCCGCTCCGGCGGAACGCCAGAGCACAAATCGTGCGCCGCTTGGCACTGGCCCGTGCCGGTGATGTCGTCCTTCTCGCCCTCCACCGTCATCAGCGCCGGGCGGACGATGGCGGCAGAGATCGACGGGGCGGCCGCGATGCGTCATCAGCCCGCGCGGCAGCAGGTGCTGCACGAACACGGTGTCGACGGTCTGCAGATAGAACTCCGCCGTCAGGTCCATGACGGCCAGATACTCGTCGTAGAACTCGCGATGCTTCTCGGCCGAGTCGCCGTCGCCGCGCACCAGGTGGTGGAACATGTCCTTCTGCGCCTGCATATGCCGGTCGAGGTTCATGGTCATGAAGCCCGAGAGCTGCAGGAAGCCCGGGTAGACCTGCCGGCCACGGCCCGGACGCGACCACGGCACGTTGGTGATGACGTTGCGGCGGAACCAATCGGTGCCGCGCTCCTCGGCGAGCTTGTTGACCACCGTCGGGCTGATGCGCGTGTCGATCGGCCCGCCGGCCAGCATCAGCGACAGCGGCACGCATGGGTCGCCGTCGGCCTCCATCAGTGCGGTGGCGGCCAGCACCGGCACCGAAGGCTGGCACACGGCGAAGACGTGCACGTCGCCGCCGAAGAAGCGAAACATGTCCATCATCACGTCGATGTAGTCGTCGAGATCGAAGCGGCCCTCCGACACGCGGCATCTCGCGCGCGTCCTGCCAGTCGGTGATGTAGACGTCGTGATCGGGCAGGAAGGTCTCGACCGTGCCGCGCAGCAAGGTCGCGAAATGCCCCGACATCGGTGCGACGAGCAGCAGGCGCGGATGCGTGGCGGCTCGGGCCGGATCGATGTCGCGCTTGAAGTGCACGAGGCGGCAAGCCGAGTGCTCCCACACCACCTCCTCGGTGACACCAACGGGTGCACGGTCGAGCAGCGTGTGGGTGATGCCGAACGCGGGCTTGGTGTAGCGCCGGGTCGCGCGCTCGAACACCTCGCAGGCAGCGATCGTGTTGCGACCGAACGGTGTGTGGGTCCAGGGGATTGAGCGGATTGAAGAACAGGCGGAAGGAGTCCGCGGCGAACCGTGCCGGCCGCATCGCTGCGCGGCTCAGCTCATACCATTGATAGAGCACCGAAGTGTCCCCCGCTGTTCGTCTCCGGACGCCTTCTGGCGTCCTCGGTGGACCGTAGAAGCACGGTCCGTGGCCCGAAAAGCAGCGCAGGCGTCTCGATTTCACAACACCATATGCATTGATTCGTCAAAAAGATTTAAAGGGAGTGCCCTCACTACAACAGCCTCGCCAGCCGCTCGGCCATAGCGTCGGCATTGGTGGTATGCGTGAAGTGCGTGCGGTAGGCGCCGTCCGGCCCCATGACGTAGATCAGGGACGTATGGTCGAAGGTGTAGCCGGCGGTGGACTTGGGGTCCGCCACCTTCCTAACGTAAACCCGATAGGCCTTGACCACCGCGTCGATCTCCGCAGGAGTGCCGGTCAGCCCGATCAGCTGCGGATGGAAACTCTCAACATAGCTTGCAAGTTGCTCAGGGGTGTCCCGTTCCGGATCGATGCTGATGAAGACCGGCACGAACCGCTCGGCCTTCGGCCCCAGCTTGTCGAGCGCCTCGGACACCACCTGCAGGGCCGTCGGGCAAACGTCGGGGCAGAAGGTGAAGCCGAAGAACACCATCATGTAGCGGCCGCGGAAATCCTTGTCCGTCACGCGCCGGCCCTTGTGATCGGTGAGCGTGAAGGGACCGCCGATCAAGGCCTGCCCGACCGACCGACATGCCGGCAGCCGGCAGCAGCCGCTCACGCGCCTGCGGGAGCACAGCCAGAGCGGTCGCCGCCCCCACGACGAGGCCGGCCAGCACCACGATCGCCAACTGCAATCTGTTTGCGAACACGGCAAGGTCCTCGGGCTCATTCGCCCATCTGCACCAGCGACCCATGCACTCGGGCCTGGTGCAGAAAGTAGCTGAATGCAGCAAAGCCCAACGCGAAGTAGACGAGGTTGAGCGCGAAGGCCACCACCATCAGATGCGCCTGGAAGGTGCCGGTGAGCACGATGGCGCGCAGCCCCTCGAATACGTAGGTGGGAGGAAGCGCCAGCGCAACGGGTTGCAGCCAGCCGGGCAACGTTGTCACAGGGTAGTAGACGCAGCACAGCGGCAGGAAGACGAACGCGACGAGCCACGCAAAGCTCTCCGCGCCCAGACCCCAGCGCAGCACCACGCCGGTCGAGACGAGACCGAGCGACCAGCTCATGATGACGAGGTTGGCGAAGAACACAGCGAAGGCGATGCCGAGGCTCAGGACGTTGAAGCTGAAGAACAGGTAGGCCATGCCCGCCACCGGCACCATGGCGACGGTCAGCTTGATGAGGCTGACGATGGTGAGGGCGGCCACGAGCTCGGCAGGCCGCAGCGGGCTCATCATCAGGTGCCCCAGGTTGCGCGACCAGACTTCCTCCAGGAACGCGACCGCGAAGCCCAGCTGGCTGCGCACCAGGATGTCCCACAGCAGCACGCCGCCGATGAACAGCCCCGCCGCCTTGGCGGCAAAGCCCGTCGTTTGGGCGAGATAGGTCTGCAGGAAACCCCACATCAGCATCTGCACCAGCGGCCAATAGATCAGCTCGGCAGTGCGCGGCCAGGACGAGCGGATCACGTACCAGTAGCGCAGCACCATGCCCCAGACGCGCCCCGCCGATGCGGCAAGGCTCGTCTGCTCGCGCAACAGCGTTGTCGAGCCGAGGCTCATTGGCGCTGCTCCGCTTCGTCGCTGCCACGGCGGGCAATGGCCAGAAACACCTCCTCGAGGGTGGTCCGGCCGAAGCGCTGGATCAGCTCCTGCGGCGTCTCGTCGGCGATGATGCGGCCCTTCTCCAGCATGATCACGCGGCTTGCCATGCGCTCGACCTCGGCCATGTTGTGGGAGGCGAGCACAACCGTTGCCGCGTGGTTGCGGCAGTAGTCCTCGAGCTTGCTGCGGACCCAGTCGGCGGTGTCGGGGTCCAGCGACGCGGTAGGCTCGTCCAGCAGCAGCAGCTCGGGCGTGTTGATCAGCGCCTTGGCGAGACTGACCCGGGTCTTCTGGCCCGCGGACAGCTTGCCGTAGGGCCGGTCGAGCAGATCGGCAAGCCTGAGCTCCAGGGCGACCTCCGCCACGCCGGCCTTGAGGTCGCGCAAACCATAGAGCCTGCCGAACACCTCCAGGTTCTGCCGCACGGTGAGCCGCATGGGCACGTCGACGTAGGGGCTCTCGAAGTTCATGCGGTGCAGGACCTTATGGCGCTCCTTCGCCATGTCGACGCCGAACACGCGCGCCTCGCCCGAGGTCGGCACCACGAGGCCCATGAGCATGGAGATGGTGGTGGTCTTGCCGGCGCCATTGCCGCCGAGCAGGGCGGTGACGGACCCCGCGTGCAGCGTAAAATCGATGCCGTCCACGGCTACGACGTCGCCGTAGGTCTTGCGCAGGGCGCGCACGGACACTGGGAAAGCTGCGCCGCCGTTGGTCTCCAAGATCGGTTTCTGCATTGGAATGTGGTACCAAATGGCCCGGGCAGGCGCCCTCGTGGCGCCGGGTTCCGCAGCCGAGCGACAGCCGTCCTCTGTCTGTTGCCCATATCTGGAGCACCGCCAAGCCCGGCGCAAGGCTTGCACGAGCTCCGTGGACACCTTCATGCGCACCTAGAGGAGCGATGCCCCAATCGGCGCGGCCCTGGCGGGAGGACAGCGAAAGCCGCCTGCGGCTGCAGACGGCCGTGCGGCTGCGCTGGTTCGGCGTCGCCGGCCAGCTGGTCGACCGTCTGCTACGTCTATTTCGTCCTCGGCTTCAACTTCGACATCGGCATCTGCCTGGCGCTGATCGCGCTGACCGCCTGGCTCAACGTGTTCTTTCGCCTGCGCTACCCGATGCGCACGAGGCTCGGCACGGTATTCGCCACGGCGCTGCTCGCCTACGACATCGTCCAGCTGGCGGCGCTGCTCTACCTGACCGGCGGGATCGAGAACCCGTTCGTGTTCCTGATAGTCGCGCCGGTGACGGTTTCGGCCGCGACGCTACCGCCCCGCAATACGATTGCGCTTGGCGTGCTGGCTGCCGGTGCCACGATCATGCTCGTATACTGGTACCGGCCGCTGCCCTGGTACACGCGAGGCGGCTTCGAGCTGCCCACCCTCTACAATCTCGGTGTGCTGGCCTCCGTGCTCGCCGGCACGCGTCTTCCTTGCGCTCTATGTGTGGCGGCTCGCCAAGGAGGCGCGGCAGATGAGCGATGCGCTCGCCGCCACCGAGATGGTGCTGGCGCGCGAGCAGCAGCTGCATGCCCTCGACGGCCTCGCGGCAGCCGCGGCGCACGAGCTCGGCACGCCGCTGTCGACCATCGCGGTCGTCGCCAAGGAGCTGGCCCGCACCGCGGCCAAGGACGGGCATTTGGCCGAGGACATAGCCTTGCTGCAGAGCCAGGCCGAGCGCTGCCGCGAGATCCTCAAGAAGCTTACCCGCGAGCCAAAGGAGCCCGATCCCCTGCACGCACGCATCAGCGTCAGAGAGCTGATCGAGGAAGCGGCGGCGCCTTATCAAGGGTTCAACGCGGAAATCGTCATCAGGGCGGGCGCCGAGCCCGGCACCGATGCCGGCGCAGGCCGCGAGCCGGTGGGCGAACGGCGCCCGGGCGTCATCTACGGGATCGCCAATCTGGTCGAGAACGCCGTCGATTTTGCGCGCCAGCGCGTGGAGATAACCGCCACGTGGACGGCACGCGAGGTGGCGATCTCGATTGCCGACGATGGGGCCGGGATTCCGCCGCCGGTCCTCGATGCGCTGGGCGAGCCCTACGTCACCACCCGGCCAGCGCGCGCCGGCCGGCCTGTCTCCGGACTCCGAGCCGTCGGGCATGGGCCTTGGGTTCTTCATCGCCAAGACGTTGCTGGAGCGATCCGGGGCCGCGGTGTCTCTCGAAAACAATGGGCCGCTCGGAGGCGCCGTGGCCATCGTCAGCTGGCGGCGGGAAGTGTTCGAAGGGCGGGCGACAGCACCGGCCGAGCGTGCGATGGGTGCCGGTGGCACCCCCAACGGCAGAGCTGGTATACGGAATTTACCTTAGAAATCTGGGCGCAGGACCTCTATTTCGTTCGTCTTTACAAGGCTTGGGCCCCGGATGGCTAGTCGCTATACTTCGGGCGCGTAGGAGGCACTGCATTGGGCGAAGATCTCACGTTCAAACCCGACGAGCTGCCGGAGGACCGTTCTCTGGTGCTGGTCGACGACGATCGCGCCTTCGCGCTGCGGCTGGCCAAGGCCATGGAAGGGCGCGGCTTCGAGGTGCGCACGGCGCACTCGGTCGCCGAGGGCCTGGCCCTGATCCATGCCAGGGCGCCGGCCTTTGCCGTCGTCGACATGCGGCTAGAGGACGGCAACGGCCTCGACGTGGTGGCCGAGCTGGCCAGCGTGCGCCCGCAGGCGCGCACCATCGTGCTGACCGGCTACGGCAATATCGCCACCGCCGTCTCCGCCGTGAAGCTCGGCGCGGTCGACTATCTCGCCAAGCCGGCCGACGCCGACGATGTGACGGACGCGCTGCTGGCCCCCCACGACGAGAAGGCCCCGCCGCCGGAGAATCCGATGTCGGCCGACCGCGTGCGATGGGAGCACATCCAGCGCGTCTACGAGCTGTGCAACCGCAACGTGTCGGAAACGGCGCGGCGCCTCAACATGCACCGCCGCACGCTGCAGCGCATCCTCGCCAAGCGCGCCCCCAAGTGACGGCCGCTGGCCGTCACGTGCTGAGGAGCGTCTCGAATCCGCCCTCGGGATCGATCGCCGCCTGCAGGCGGCAGGCCGCCGTGTGCACGAGGCGCAAGGTCATGGCCTTGCGGCGCGCGCCGGCGAGCTTGTGCTCGGGCGCACCGCGGACGATCTCCCCGCCGTAGCGGTCGGCAACGATGATGCCGGTATCGGCGGGCAGGATCTCGCGGGGGAACGCCGGCGCCACGGCAAAGAACAAGCGGTCGCAGAAATCGCGGTACTCGGGCCATTTCTGGTCGGTACGGAAGTCCTCGATGGAGGATTTGATCTCCACGATCCAGATTTCGCCGCCGGCGCCGACGGCGGCCAGGTCGGCACGCCGCCCGTTGGCCAGCGAGACCTCGGCCACGGCCGCCATTGCGTGCATGCGCAGCAAGCGGGCCACGCCGCGGCAAATATCGGACGCCTGCGCCGACTGGCGTCCATCTTTGGGCACCGCAAGCTGAGCTGATGTCTGGGCCATCGCAAGCGAAACTGGACACGGTTGGCGGGCGCTTAGAGACCTCGGCACGGTGGACCAGACCGGGCTAGATTTGCTAAGCCTGTCGTCGCGTGCCCTCGGTCAGCGATCAGGTAGCTTAGCACATGTTTTTCAAGCGTTCGCAGCCCGGCATCCCCAGCAGCGCACCAGTGCGCGCCGACGGCGAGGTGACAACGGTCGCTGCCAGGCCACAGCCGCTCGAGGCCTCCGAGCTGCGCCACGTCGTAAACCCGGCCACGCTGGGCTTCAAGACCACCGACGAGCTGCTGCCCGATCACCGGGCTGATCGGCCAGGAGCGCGCGCTCAAGGCCATTCAGTTCGGCAGCGAACATCAAGAGCCACGACTTCAACATGTTCGTGCTCGGGCCGCCGGCCTCGGGCAAGATCGACAGCCGTCAGAGCCCACCTCGGGCCGAAGGCTGCGCGAAGCTCCCCCGCCGCCCGACTGGGCCTATGTCTACAATTTCGAGAACCCCAACCGCCCGAAGGCGCTGAAGCTGCCGCACGGGCGCGCCAAGGCCCTGGCCAAGGGCATGATCGAAGCGCTCGACGAGTTGCGCAGCGTGCTGCCGGCCCGCTTCGAGGGCGAGGACTACCAGGTGCGCCGCCGCGCCATCGACGAGCAGTTCCGCTCCGGCAACGAGGAGGCGCTGGAAGCGCTGAGCAAGAAGGCGCAGTCGCAGAACATCGCGCTGCTGCGCACGCCCACCGGCTTCGCCATGGCGCCCATGCACGAGGGCAAGGTGGTCAAGCCCGAGGTGTTCAACGCGCTGCCCGAAGCCATGCGCCGCGACGTGGAGAACAAGATCGCCGCGCTGGAGAAGGAGCTGGGCCAGGTGCTGGAGCGGTTCCCGAGAACCGAGAAGAAGCGCCGGGCGCAGCTGAGCGAGCTCAACGAGGAGGTCGCCAAGGCCGCGATCCGCGATGCGCTGGTGGAGCTGCATGCCTCCGTGAGCGACATCGCCGAGGCCGCGGCCTATCTGGAGGCCGCGGGCGCACGACATGGTGCGCAACGTCGGCGCTGTTCCTCGCGACCGGCGAGGAGGAGAACGCCATCGTCAAGCAGCCGGTCGACACCGCGCGCGACCCCCGCTTCCGCCGCTACATGGTCAACGTCATGGCGGCGAACGGCGAAGGCGGATCGGCGGCGCGCGCCGCTGGTGGAGGAGGACAACCCCACCTACGGCAACCTGGTCGGGCGGGTCGAGCACATCGCCCAGATGGGCACGCTGGTCACCGACTTCCTGCTCATCAAGCCGGGCGCGCTGCACAAGGCCAACGGCGGCTATCTGCTGCTCGATGCGCGCCGGCTGCTGCTGTCGCCGTTCGCCTGGGAGGCGCTTGAAGCGCGCCATCAAGGCCCGCGAGATCCGGATCGAGCAGCCGATCGAGGCAGCCGGCCTCATCTCGACGCAGTCGCTCGATCCCGAGCCGATCCCGCTCGACGTCAAGGTGGTGCTGTTCGGCGATCGCGAGCTCTACTACATGCTGGCGGCCCACGATCCGGACTTCTCGCGCATGTTCAAGGTGCAGGCGGACTTCGACGACACGCATCGAGCGCTCGTCGGAGAACGACAACGCCTATGCGCGGCTTGATCGCCTCGGTGGTCAAGGAGCATGGGCTGAAGCCCGTCGACGCGGCGGGCGTGGCGCGCATCATCGACGAGGGCGCGCGCCTGGCCGACGACCGCGAGAAGCTGTCGATCGAGCTCGGGCGCATCGCCGACATCGTGCGCGAGGCCGACTACTGGTCGGGCCAGGCCAAGCGCAAGATCACGACGCGGCAGGACGTGGCCCGCGCCGTCGAGGAGCAGATCCAGCGCGCCGACCGGCTGCGCGACCGCGCGCAGGAGACCATCAACCGCGGCATCGTGCTGGTCGACACCGAGGGCGCGCAGGTCGGCCAGATCAACGGCCTCTCCGTGCTGCAGCTCGGCGTCGTTCTCGTTCGGCCGGCCGAGCCGCATCACCGCGCGCGTGCGGCTGGGCTCGGGCCGCGTCACCGACATCGAGCGCGAGGTCAAGCTCGGCGGGCCGCTGCATTCCAAGGGCGTGATGATCCTGTGGGGCTTCCTGGCCGGCCGCTACGCGCTGGACGTGCCGCTGGCGCTGGCCGCCACGCTGGTGTTCGAGCAGTCCTACGGCGGCGTCGACGGCGACAGCGCCTCCTCGGCCGAGCTCTACGCGCTGCTGTCGGCGCTGGCCGAGGTGCCGATCAGGCAGTCGCTGGCGGTCACGGGCTCGGTCAACCAGCAGGGCGAGGTGCAGGCGATCGGCGGCGTCAACGAGAAGATCGAGGGCTTCTTCGACATCTGCCGGGCGCGCGGGCTCAACGAGGAGCAGGGCGTGCTGATCCCGAAGTCCAACGTGCAGCACCTGATGCTGCGCGAGGACGTGGTGGAGGCCGTGAAGAACGGGCAGTTCGCCATCTATGCCGTCGGCACCATCGACGAGGGCATCGAGATCCTGACCGGCGTCAAGGCCGGCGAGCGCGGCACCGGAGGGACGCTTTCCGGCCGGCACCATCAACCGGCTGGTCGAGGACAAGCTCAAGATCGTTCGCCGAGCGCGGCCGCGGCTTCGCCAAGGCGCCGGCGAGCAGGCCGAGCCGCCGAAGGATGCGTCATGATCGCGCACGTCGCCGCAGACCGGAGAGGACCGCGGCCGGGTCGTGCTGCACCTGCAAGTCCGGCCGCCCGAGCGCCGATCGCGCTGGAGGCGGCGCGTGCGCGTCGCGCGCGCTTTCGGCTCCGACCTCGAGAGCCTGTTCGTGGAGGACGAGCAGCTGTTCGACTGCGCGGCCTACGGCTTCGTGCGCGAGGTGTCGCTCTCCGGGACGCGCAGCCGCGCCGCTGTCGCTCGACGCCATGATGCGCGACCTGCACCTTGCCGCGCAGGGCGCGCGGCGCCAGGTCGAGGCGCTGGCGCGCAAGGCGGAGGTGCCGCTGCGCTGCCGGGTCGTGCGCGACGAGCCGCTGCGGGCGCTGTCGATCGCCTGCGCCGAGACGGGACCGTGGAACGTGGTGGCGCTCGGCGAGCCGTTCACGGGCGGCACCGGCGCCATGCTGCAAGCAGCTGCTGGGCGAGGTCGCCGGCTCCACCGGGCTCATCGCGGTCGGGCCCAAGGCGCAGCGCGTCACCGGCCCGATCGTCGTGGCGCTGGAGGACACCGCGCAGCTGCCCGACATGCTGCGCACGGCCGAGCGGCTCGCCGCGCTCGACGGCGCCGAAATCGTGCTGCTGCTGATCGCGTCCGACGAGGAGCAGCCTGCAGCAGATGGACGGCGAGGCGCGCCTGGTGGTCGAGGCCCGCGAGGACGTGCGCATTCAGTCGGCGGCCGTGGCGCGCGGCGAGGCGGCCGTGATCGCCGAGACGCTGCGCCGGCTCAAGGGCGGCATCGTCATCTGCCAGTTCGGCGGCCTGGTCGTGCCCGACGAGGGCGACCTGCGCCCGCTGGCCTCGGTGCTGGAGTGCCCGCTGTTCCTGGTGCGCTAGGGACGAAGCCGGTCTTTCGCGGCGGTAGCGATGCCGTGGTATACTAGAGCACGTGGCGTATTGGCAGCGGGGACCGCCACCGTGCTTTCTCGGGCAACGGAGCTCTGGCTGCGGGTCGGGGAGTTGCTCGACGCCGCGACCGCCCGCGTGTTGGTGCGACGGGCGGAGCTGACCGCAGCGCTGGCTTTGACCGCGGTCTTCGTCATCGCCGGCGGACTGTCCTTGCGCATGGCGCTGATCGGCCTTGTCGCGGCGTTCGCGGTGGCCGCCGTCTGGCCGAGCGAGGAGCGCGGCACCGGGATCGGCGCGCGTACGCTTGGGCATGCCGGCGCCGACTCCGACCGGCTCTGGCGCATGGTGATCGACGCCGTGCCCGAGCCGGCCATCGCGCTCAACAGCGACGGCCAGCATCGTCCACGCCAATCGCCTGGCCGAGGAGCAGTTCGGCGCGCGGCGGCGCGGCGGCCACATCGCCTCCATGAGCCGCGACCCCGGAGCTGCTGGCGGCCGTGGAGGAGGCGCTCGCATCGCGCCAGCCCCGCGCCGTCGAGCTGCACGGCGCGCGTGCCGGTCGAGCGGCGCCTGCTGGCGACCATGGTGCCGCTGGAGCACGCGCCGCCGGCGCCGGCGGCGCCCGCCCTGCTCATCACCTTCCGCGACCTCACCGAGCAGGACCGGCTGGCGCGCATGCGCGCCGACTTCGTCGCCAACGCCAGCCACGAGCTGCGAACCCCGCTGGCCTCCCTCAAGGGCTACGTGGAGACGCTGCAGGGCAGCGCCAAGGACGACGCGACGGCGCGCGAGCGCTTCCTCAAGACCATGGGCGAGCAGGCCGAGCGCATGTCGCGCCTGGTCGACGACCTGCTGTCGCTGAGCCGCGTGGAGATGCGCGAGTACCTGCCGCCTGCCGGACGAGGTGGACCTGGGCGCCGTCCTGGCCGAGGTGGCGCAGACCCTGGAGCCGCTGGCCAACACGCGCCGGCGTCACCCTCGACGCTGTCGCCGGCGACGGCGACGGCCGTCGTGCGGGGCGACCACGACGAGCTGACGCAGGTGTTCCAGAACCTGATCCAGAACGCCATCAAGTACGGCCGCACCGGCGGCAAGGTCGAGGTGCGCCTGCGTGCGCGAGCCGGCGGCGCGGGCCGCCGCCCGGCTTCGCGTCGACGTGATCGACGACGGGCCCGGCATCGCCGCCGCAGCACCTGCCGCGGCTCACCGAGCGCTTCTACCGCGTGAACGTGGCGGCAAGCCGCGAGAAGGGCGGCACCGGGCTCGGCCTCGCCATCGTCAAGCACATCCTCAACCGCCACCGCGGCGAGCTGGTGATCAGCTCGAAGCTCGGCCAGGGCTCGACGTTCTCGGTCGCTGCTGCCGTCCGCGAGCTAGACGCGGAGCTAGCGACGTCGTCGGCCGGCATGGGATCGTCCCGAGGCCTAGCTGTCACACGGCATTGATCTGCGCGGCTCAAGGAGGACTAAACCATCGTCGCCTGCTAGGCTTACCGGGCGGCAGCGGACCGCCAAGAGCTGCAATGCCGACTGATCCGACTTCGTCTCGGCTGACTGCCAGCGCAGGAGGACCGCGCATGAACGAGCACATCGTCAAGTCGTTCGACCAGGAGCTGGAGCTGCTCGACAAGAAGATCGCGCAGATGGGCGGCCTGGTGGAGCGGCTGCTGGCGCAGGGCTTCGACGCGCTGGAGAAGCGCGATCCCGAAGCTGGCCGAGCCGCCGCCGTCGGCCAGCGACCGCGCCGTCGACGCGCATCGAGCGCGAGATCCAGGAGCTGACCATCCTGATGATCGCGCGGCGCCAGCCGATGGCCAACGACCTGCGCCACATCATGACGGTGCTGAAGATCGCCGGCGACCTGGAGCGCATCGGCGACCTCGGCAAGAACATCGCCAAGCGGGCGCTCGCCGTCTCCGGCGAGAACCACCCCAAGCCGCTGATGACGGGCCTCAAGCACATGGTCGAGCTGGCGCTGAGCCAGCTCAAGGACGTGCTCGACGCCTACGCCGAGCGCGACGCCGACAAGGCGGTCGCGGTGTGGCGCCACGACGAGCGCATCGACGCCATGTACAATTCGCTGTTCCGCGAGCTGCTGACCTACATGATGGAGGACCCGCGCAACATCGGCCTGTGCACGCATCTGCTGTTCGCCGCCAAGAACATCGAGCGCATCGGCGACCACACCACCAACATCGCCGAGAACGTGCTACTACCTGGTGCACGGCATGGCGCTGGGCGACGACCGGCCCAAGAGCGACGACACGGCCTCGACGCTCATTCGCAAGGAGTGACGCGGACGTCCCGCCGTGAACGAGACCGCGCCGCATATTCTGGTGGTCGAGGACGAGGCGGCCCTGGCGGAGCTCATCCGCTACAACCTCGACGCCGAGGGCTTCCGCGTGACGGTCGCCGCCGACGGCGAGGAGGCCGAGGTGCTGGTCGCCGAGGACCGCTTCGACCTCGTCGTGCTCGACTGGATGCTGCCCGGCATGTCGGGGCTGGAGCTGTGCCGGCGGCTGCGGCAGCGCGAGGCACGCGCGCGCTCCCCGTCCTCATGCTCACCGCGCGCGGCGAGGAGGGCGACCGCGTGCGCGGGCTCGCCACCGGCGCCGACGACTACGTGGTCAAGCCGTTCTCGGTGCCGGAGCTGATGGCGCGCGTGAAGGCGCTGCTGCGGCGGGCCGCGCCGCAGCGCGTCGCCGACACGCTGCAGCGGGGCGACATCGTGCTCGATCGCGCCGCGCACCGGGTCATGCGGCGCGCGCGCGAGGTGCGGCTGGGACCGACCGAGTTCAAGCTGCTGGTGTTCTTCATGGAGAACGCGGGCCGCGTGCTGTCGCGCCAGCAGCTGCTCGACGGCGTGTGGGGGCGCGATGCCTTCATCGACGGGCGCACGGTCGATGTGCACGTGGGGCGGCTGCAGCAAGGCGCTGATCCGCGGCGCCGACAGCGATCCGATCCGCACGGTGCGCGGCGCCGGCTACGCGTTCGACAGCAAGGCCGGCGTGAGATTCGCGTCGACGTGCAACAGCGCCGTCCCCACGATTCACAAGTTGCACGTCAATCTGTGCTCGGCGAGTCACAGAGCGATTCTCAATCGCTGACGGAACGCGCGCCGCGTCCTTGAGCCGGCCGTTAACCGCATAGTAATCTCTCCCCGTTGCCTGCGGCCCTCGCGTTCGGTGCGAGTTGGGGGAAGTCGCCGCAGGCTCGACGCGTAAGGCGCAGTGTAGTGCGCCGCGTCTTGTCTCCAGTACGCGTCAGTCAGTTCCGTCCAGTTGCGTCATATCGTCGGCCGGTCTGGCTGCGTTCCGTGTGCTCGTCTAGTGCGCGTTGAACGCTTTTCCAGCTCCGGCCGTGTGGGCCGGATTCCGCGCTGCGTTGCTCGCCGGGTCCCGCCGTAGTCATTGCGGGAGAACCAGGGCATGGCCTGGAACGACGAGCGAGTAGAACTGCTGAAGAAACTGTGGGCCGACGGGCTGAGCGCCAGCCAGATCGCCGGCCGGCTCGGCGGGGTGACGCGCAACGCCGTGATCGGCAAGGTGCACCGCCTCGGCCTCTCCGGCCGCGCCACCACCTCGCGCATGAAATCGCACCGGCCGCGCGTGCGCACGCAGGCCGCCAAGCGCCTGATGAAGCCGCGCTTCGCCAACGTCGGCAACCCGGCGCTGCGCAACCTCTATCTCGGCGACACCGAGCCCTACGTGCCGCCGGCCGAGGAGCTGGTGATCCCGCTCAACGAGCGCAAATACATCCAGACGCTCACCGAGATCTGCTGCCGCTGGCCGATCGGCGATCCGCAGCAGGCCGACTTCCACTTCTGCGGCAAGAAGCAAGATCACCGGCCTGCCCTACTGCGAGGTGCATGCCCGCCGCGCCTTCCAGCCGCCGCAGGCGCGCCGCCGCGACCGCGACTACGCGCCGATGGTGGTGGTCGCCTGCGAGCGGCGCCGGCACGCGTCGATGCCGAAGCGGAGGCGCCGGCGCAGCCAGGCGAGAAGGCGGCCGTCTGACACGAGACAGCTTTGTCGACGAGGGCGTTGGCAAAGATGCGGGGGGAAGACCGGGAGCGCCGCGGGGCTGCGGCTCCCGGTCTTCTTTTTTCCAGCCTGCCGGCATTGACACAATGGGGCACGCGCCCCATAAATTCGGCTCCATGACCTATCGGACCAACAGCGAGCGACGTGCCGGCGCGGGCACTGCTGGCGCGGCTGCGATGAGGGACCTTTCCAGGTCCTGACGTCGGCGCCGCGCTTGAGCGCGGCTTTTTTGTTTTCCAGCAGCGAGATAGGTCCCATGTCTTCTTCCTCAGCGAAGACCCCGAAGCCCGTAGTCGCAAATCCAAGACAGCAACCGGCCGCCGACGGCCCATCGCCGGCGGTGATGCCGCACCTATGCGCGCGTCAACGTCGTGTTCGAGCGCGGCGAGGGCGCCTGGCTCGTCTCCACCGACGGCGAGCGCTATCTCGACTTCGCCAGCGGCGTGGCCGTCAACGCACTGGGCCACGCGCATCCCAAGCTGATCGCCGCGCTGACCGAGCAGGCCAGCAAGCTCTGGCACAGCTCCAACCTCTATCGCGTGGCCGGCCAGGAGAAGCTGGCGGAGCGGCTGTGCGAGGTGACGTTCGCCGACCAGGTGTTCTTCTGCAATTCGGGCGCGGAGGCGTGCGAGGGCGCCATCAAGCTGGCGCGGCGCTATCACTACGTGAACGGGCGGCCCGAGCGCTGGCGGCTCGTCACCTTCAAGGGCGCCTTCCACGGCCGCACGCTCGCCACCATCGCCTCGGCCGGCAACGCCAAGCACCTGGAAGGCTTCGGCGAGCCCGCCGACGGCTTCGACATCGTGCCGTTCGGCGACCTGGAGGCAGCCGAGAAGGCCATCGGCCCGAACACGGCCGGCATCATGGTCGAGCCGGTGCAGGGCGAGGGCGGCGTCAACGTCGCGTCCAACGCGCTGGCTCAAGGCGCTGCGCGAGCTGTGCGACAAGCACGGCCTGCTGCTGGTGCTCGACGAGGTGCAGACCGGCATGGGCCGCACCGGCAAGCTGTTCGCGCACGAGTGGGCGGGCTTCACGCCCGACGTGATGGCGGTGGCCAAGGGCCTGGGCGGCGGCTTTCCCGATCGGCGCGGTGCTGGCCACCAAGGAGGCGGCCAAGGGCATGGTGGCCGGCACGCACGGCTCGACCTTCGGCGGCAACCCGCTGGCGACCGCGGTCGGCAGCGCCGTGCTCGAGGCGGTGCTGGAGCCGGGCTTCCTCGACCACGTGCAGGCCATGGCGCTGCGCTTCAAGCAGCAGCTGGCGCGCGCTCAAGGACGAGTACCCCCACGTCATCGAGGAGGTGCGCGGCAGCGGCCTGCTGATCGGCATCAAGGTCAAGCCGCCGATGGGCGACGTCGGTCAATGCCTGCGCCGCCGAGAAGCTGCTGACGGTCGGCGCCGGCGACAACGTGGTGCGCCTGCTGCCGCCGCTCAACGTCACCGAGGACGAGCTGGCGGAGGCGACGCGGCGTCTGGGCCAGGCGCTCGCGCGCTTGCCCAAGCCGGCCTGAGCGCTCGCGCTGGCGAGAGGCTCGGGCCATGGCCCCCCGGCATTTCCTCGACATCGACCGCATCGACGCCCGCACGCTGCGGCGCATCATCGACATGGCGCGCGCCATGAAGAAGGCCGGCAAGCGCGTGCCGGCCAAGCTGCAGCCCGAGGGCATCGCCGACGCCGTGCTGATGCTGATCTTCGAGAAGCCCTCGACGCGCACGCGCGTGTCGTTCGACGTGGCCATGCGCCAGCTCGGCGGCCAGTCGATCGCGCTCAACCACACCGACTTGCAGATCGGCCGCGGCGAGCCCATATCCGACACGGCCAAGGTGCTGTCGCGCTACGTCGACGCCATCATGATGCGCGCCAACAAGCACGAGACGCTGACCGAGCTGGCCGAGCACGCCACCGTGCCCGTGATCAACGGCCTGACCGACCGCACCCATCCCTGCCAGATCGTCGCCGACATCATGACGTTCGAGGAGCGGCTGGGGCCGATCAAGGGGCGCAAGATGGCCTGGAGCGGCGACGGCAACAACGTGGCGGCATCCTGGATCCAGGCCGCCGCCCGGCTCGGCTTCAAGCTGTCGCTGGCCTGCCCGCCGCAGCTCAACCCGGAGCGGTCGGTCCTGGACTGGGCCAAGACGCAACGGCGGCGACATCGAGCTGACCGACGATCCCGACGAGGCGGTGGCGGGCGCCGATTGCGTCGTCACCGACACCTGGGTGTCGATGGGCCAGCAGGAGGAGACGCGGCGCCGCAAGCAGCTGCTGGCGCCCTATGCGGTCGATGCCAAGCTGATGCGCAAGGCCGCGCAAGGGCGCGATCTTCATGCACTGCCTGCCGGCCTACCGCGGCAACGAGGTGGCGGCGGCGGTGATCGACGGGCCGCAGTCGGCGGTGTGGGACGAGGCGGAGAACCGGCTGCACGCGCAGAAGGCCATTCTGGCGTGGTGCCTGGGAGTTGATTGATGCTGAGTGCCGAGAACGACAAGACGCCGGCGCTGCCGGACGACGATCTCGTGCTGCCGTTCCGCACCGTGAAGTCGGACGTGATCGGCCGCGTCATCCGGCTGGGCTCGGTGGTGCGACGCCATCCTGTCGCGGCACGCCTATCCCGGAGCCGGTCAGCCACGCGCTGGGCGAGGCGCTGGCGCTGACCGCGCATGCTGGGCAGCGCGCTCAAGGACGAGCGCCAAGCTGATCCTGCAGACCAAGACCGACGGGCCGCTCGACTTCCTGGTCGCCGACTTCGAGGCGCCGGGCAAGGTGCGCGGCTATGCCAACTTCGACAAGGGCGATGCGCGCTGGCCGGGACGCGCGGCCGCGGCGACCAGGGCGCGCTGCTGGGCAACGGCCATCTCGCCATGACCATCGATCCCGGCGGCGGCAGGGACAGCTACCAGGGCATCGTCGCGCTCGACCGCGAGCCGCTGGTGACGGCCGCGCACACCTATTTCCGCCAGTCCGAGCAGCTGCCGACCTTCATCCGCCTGGCGGTGGCGCGGCACTACGGGCCTGCGGACGGCGGCGGCGCGCGCGGCTGGCACTGGCGCGCCGGCGGCCTGATGATCCAGCAGCTCGCCGCGCGAGGGCGGCAAGCGCGAGCTGGAGGGCGAGGCGCACGATGCTGAGCCTCGAAGGCGACGACGACGAGAACTGGAACCGCGCGCGTCATCTGGCCGCGCACCGTGGAGGACCACGAGCTGCTCGATCCGACGCTGTCGCCGGAGCGCCTGCTCTACCGGCTGTTCCACGAGGAGGGCGTGCGCGTGGTGCCGGCGACCGCGCTCGGCCGAGGCCTGCCGCTGCTCGCGCGAGCGCATCGAGCTGTACCTGCAGCGCTTCGGCGCCGAGGAGCTCGCCGACCTGCGCGAGCCGGACGGCTCGCATCTCCGTCACCTGCGAGTTCTGCTCGCGCAAGTACGCGTTCGCGCCGGGCGAGTTCGCGTAGCTGCTGCTATCCCGACCATCTCCCGCACCTTCGCTGCGAAGTGGACTGGGCTCCCGCCTCCGCGGGAGTGACGCCAGTTGAGAGCACGCCACTCCACAACGAACGTCATCCCCGCGAAGGGCGGGGACCCAGTGCACCTCAGCGTGTGCGCAGATCCACAGATCCGGCGAGCGGGGATAGAGAATCCGGCAAATTTAATGTTGCCTACGGAGGGATGACAAACGCGGTGAGCGCACCTATGTGCGTTTCACCCCCGGAGATGGGACGCGCGTCACCTAGAGGCCGCATCTCAGAACTAGGAGCCGGGGGCCGCAGTCCGCAAGCCTCTGCGGGCCGGCCGTGAGACCCCACGGATCGCCATGTAGGGGCCCGGATGTTGGCAGAGCAGGGCGCCCGGAGCGCCTGTGCAACGCGCAACTCTTTGGGTCGACAAGGCGCAGGGCGCCCTGCTCCTCCTACCTCTTCTCCCAAACCTCGGGGCCAAACGGCCAGCGAGGCTAGGTGCATTTTGCGATGTGCTGCGCCACGGCTCTCCCACACTCCTCACCGTGCTAGTGTTTCTGGTCTAGCCGGAGGAAACAGCAATGAAAGTGACGGGCATCGAGACGCTCACCTGCGATGCGGGCTGGCGCAACTACCAGTATCGTCAAGCTCACCACCGACGAGGGCGTGGTGGGCTGGAGCGAGTTCGCGGAAGGGTTCGGCTCGCCGGGCGTCGGCGCGGTGATCGCGCACGCTGGCCCCGCGCGTCGTCGGCCAGCCGGTGGGCGACATCGAGCGCATCTACGCCGAGCTCTATTGCGTCACGCGGCCGGGCGCCGGCGGCGTCATCGCCCAGGCCATCGGCGCCATCGAGAACGCGCTGATCGACGCCAAGGCCAGGGCGCTGGGCGTGCCCTGCTACGAGCTGCTGGGCGGCAAGGTGCGCGACCGCATCCGGGTGTACTGGTCGCACTGCGCGACGTGGCGGATCAATCATCCGACCTGGTACAAGCCCGCCATCACCGACCTCGACGGCGTGAAGGCGATGGGCGCGCGAGGTGCGCGAGAAGCGCTTCACCGCCATGAAGACCAACATCTTCACCTACGAGGCAGGCGGCAAGAACCCGCGAGGCTGGCGGCCGGGCTTCGGCGCGCCGTTCACGCCCGAGCTGAACGTCGACCGCCGTGTGCTGCGCGACCTGCGCATGCACCTGGAAGCGCTGCGCGACGGCGCCGGGCCCGACGTCGACATGCTGCTCGACTTGCAACTTCAACGCCAAGACCGAGGGGTATCTCGAGATCCTGCGCGACGATCGCCGACCTCGACATGTTCTGGGTCGAGATCGACACCTACAGCCCCGAGGCGCTGGGCTACATCCGCCGCCAGAGCCCGCACCCGATCTCGTCGTGCGAGACGCTGCTCTCCTTGCGCGAGTTCCTGCCCTACTTCCGCGAGCAGGCCATGGATGTCGCCATCGTCGACATGCCCTGGAACGGCATCTGGCAGTCGCATGAAGGTGGCGGCGCTGGCCGAGGCGCACGAGGTCAACGTCGCGCCGCACAACTTCTACGGCCACCTGTGCACCATGATGGCCGCGCACTTCTGCGCGGCGGTGCCGAACCTGCGCATCATGGAGACCGACATCGACCGGCTCGCCTGGGACGACGAGCTGGTCACGCATCGTGCCGCGTGTTCGAGAACGGGCACCTGGTCGTGCCGGACCGGCCGGGCTGGGGCACCGAGCCCAACGAGGAGGCGATCCGCGCGCATCCGCCCAAGGGCAAGGAGGGGCTGCTGGACTACGGGCGGAAGAAGTGAGCTGTCCGCTCGCCCACGCGCCGGTCATCCCGGAGCCTTGTGCCCGGGATCGCATCCATCCGCGAGCGCCGGAGCGAGTTGCGAGATCGGATCCCGGCCACGAGTGCCGGGATGACAACGTCGCGTGTGTTGGTTCGGTCAGTTCGCCGCGAAGCAGTAGAACAGGCCGGCGCCGCCCGACGCGCTTCAGGCTGCCTGGCTGCAGCCGGGCGAGCCGTGCGAGGAGTTCCACGACGTCATGTGCCGCGTGGTCTTCTTGAGACCGGCGCGGTCGTGATGGCCGACGATGGCCGAGCCGTCGCCGCTCTTGGTCCAGTTGCCGCACGTGGTGTCGCCGCCGGCGGTCGAGTACATGCCCTGCGGGTCGGAGCCGGTGAGGATGTCGTGCGCGTTGCCGGGATCGCCGCTGGGCGCTGACGATCTCGCCCTTCTCGGTCAGCGCCGTCTCCTTGGTGATCTTGTTGGTGGCCGAGTGCAGGTCGGCCACGTTCTTGGCGATCACGCACGCCCTTGGCATTGCGCCAGGGGCCCTTGCCGATGCGGTCGCGCGCGTTGACGCCGGCGTCGCCGCCGGGCGCGGTGGTGCTGAGGTAGGCGCGCCAGTTGGTGAGCTTCGAGCCGGCGGCCTTGGCAAGCGCATTGCAGTGCGCGTCGGCGCCCTCGAGCCCGCCGAGGTCGGCGCCGTTGCCCTTGCCGACGCTGGTGACGAAGAAAGTCATGGCGCTCTGCTGTGCGTTGACACACGGTTCGCCGCGCCGAGCGCCAGCACCGCCGCCGACACGGCCACCGAAATGCGCGTCGCTCTTCTCATTGTGTTCCTCCGAATGTTTGCGAACACCCGCACCAGTGTGATGCGCAGTTGCTACACCGCTGCTGCCTGTTACACGACGCGCAGCGGCCGCCAGTATTCCGCCGATGCGCGACAGGCGCTCTGTCGCCACGTCCGATGCGGTGCTTGGCAGCAACGGCGGGGCGGGATCGCTCCCGCTCCACTGCCAAGGCTCAGGCTATGCCAGCTGGTCGCCGATCGGCAGCTGCCGGATGCGCTTGCCGGTGGCGGCGAAGATGGCGTTGCAGAGCGCCGGCGCGAACGGCGGCACGCCCGGCTCGCCGACCCCGCTCGGCGGCACCTCGATCGGGTTGCTCGACGATGTGGGTGCGCGTCTCGAGCGGGCAACTCGTCGATGCGCACGAGCTGGAAGTCGTTGAAGTTCGACTGCTCGACGGCGCCATTCTTGAGCGTGATCTCGCCGTACTTGGCGAGCGTCAGCCCCATCACGGCAGCGCCTTCCATCTGCGAGCGCACCCGCTCGGGATGCACGCAGTAGCCGCAGTCGATGGCCGTATCGACGCGCGGGATGGTGATGCGGCCCTTGTCGCCGACCACCACGTGCACCACCGTGGCGACGTAGGTGACGAAGCTGCGGTGCGCGGCGATGCCGAGCCCCTGCCCCTTCGGCAGCTGCTTGCCCCAGCCGGCCTCCTGGGCGGCCAGCTCCGTCACGCGCCGCAGCCGCCCGGTCTCGATCGGGTAGGTCTCGAACGGCTCGCCGTAGTTCCACCAGGGCGTCGTGACCTGCTTGCGCGGGTCGACGGTGCGCGCCGGTCCGATCAGCTCGAGCAGGAAGTCCTTGGGGTCCTTGCCGAGCTGATGCGCCAGCTCCGCGACGAACGACTGGATCGACCAGGCGTGCGCCACGTTGTTGACGGAGCGGAACCAGCCGATCCGCACATGGCTCTGCGCCTCGCCGCTCTCCATGCGGATGTTGGGCACGTCGAACGGCGTATCGACCCATCCCATGCCGAGCTCGATGTCGAAGGGCTGCTTCGGATCGGGCGCGAAGGTGGAGAGGATGCTCGGCGCCGCGCTGCGATGCCGCCAGGCGATCACCTTGTTGCCGGCATCGAGGCCGGCCTCGAAGCGCTCCGCCGTCACGGTGTGATAGAAGCCGTGGCGCACGTCGTCCTCGCGCGTCCACACCACCTTGACCGGCGTGCCGCCCAGCTCCTTGGACAGCAGCGCCGCCTCGATGGCGAAGTCGCACTTGGACTTGCGGCCGAAGCCGCCGCCCAGCAGCGTCGGGTGCAGCGTCACCTCGGCCGGCGCTGACGCCGAGCGCGGCGGCGATGTCGTCGCGCGCCTGGCCGGGGCTCTGCACCGGCGCCCACACCTCCCACGGCCGTGGTTCATGCGCGCGGCCGCGGCCGGCGGCTCCATGGTCGCGTGGTGGAGATGGGGCGCGTAGTACTCGGCCGTGATCACCTTTGCCGCGGAGGCCAGCGCCTTGTCGACGTCGCCCACGTTGCGCTCGACCTTGCCGGGCTTCTTCACGGCAGCTTCCAGCTGCGCGCGATAGGCCTTGAAGTCGTGGCTGCCGTTGGGGCCGTTGTCCCAGGTGATCTTGAGCGCCTCGCGGCCCTTGATCGCCGCCCAGGTGTTCCTGGCGATGACGGCGACACCGCCGAGCGGGGCGAACTTGGCCGGCGCCGGCGTGCCGGGCGAGCGTGACGACCCTCTCCACGCCCGGCACCTTCAGAGCCGCAGCTGGAGTCGACCGAAGCCACCTTGCCGCCGACCACCGGCGGCCTGGCGACGACGGCGTACTTCATGCCGGGCACCCGCACGTCCTGGCCGTAGATGGCCTTGCCCGTGGTGATGTCGACGAGATCGGCTGATGCGCACGTTGCCCTTGCCGATGTAGCGGAAGGCGCTCGGCTCCTTCAGCTTCACCTTGCCGGCCTCGGGCACCGGCAGGCCGGCCGCGTCAGCGGCGAGCTCGCCGTACGTCGAGCTTGCGCCCCGAGGGCTGGTGCACGACCTCGTGCAGCTGAGCCTGCACCTCGCCGACGCGGCACCTTCCAGGCGTTGCGCGGCCGCCATCTCCAGCATCAGCCGCGCGGCGGCGCCGCACATGGCGCATCGGCTGGATCCAGTGGCGCACGCTGCGCGAGCCGTCGGTGTCCTGGTTGCCGTAGGTGCGCTCGTCGCCGGGCGACTGCACGACGCGCACGCGCGCCCAGTCGGCGTCGAGCTCGTCGGCGACGATCATCGGCAGGGCAGTGCGCGCGGCGCCGTTGCCCATCTCGGCGCGAGCGGCGACGATGCTGACGATGCCGTCGCTGCCGATGGAGATGAACACCTTGGGGTTGCTGACGACGCCGTTGGGCATGCGCGTCGGCGCCGGTCGGATAGGCCGCGAGCGCCCCGCGCACGGTCGGGAACTGCGCCGCGAGCACGAGCCCGCCGGTTGCAGCAATGCCCTTGAGCAGGCCGCGGCGGCTGACGTTGGTGATCGATGAACTTGTCGTGGGTGTTGAGCTCGGTCATGTCACGCCCCCTTGGCTGCGGCGCGAACGGCCGCGTGGATACGCTGATAGCAGCCGCAGCGGCACAGATTGCCGGACATGGCCTCGCGTGATCTCGGCATCGGTGGGCGCTGGCTTGCGCGCCAGCAGGGATGCCGCCTGCATGATCTGGCCGGTCTGGCAGTAGCCGCATTGCGGCACGCCGAGGTCGCGCCAGGCGACCTGCACGGGATGCTCGCCCTTGGGATGCAGGCCCTCGATGGTGGTCACGGCCTTGCCGGTCACCGTCGACATCTGCGTGATGCACGAGCGCACGGCCACGCCGTCGACGTGCACCGTGCAGTTGCCGCACAGCGCGGCGCCGCAGCCGAACTTGGTGCCGGTGAGGCCCAGCTCGTCGCGCAGGAACCACAGCAGCGGCATCGCACGGATCGCCGTCGAAGGTGCGCTCCTGGCCGTTGACCCTCAGATTTGGCATGGATTTCCTCCTTGATCAGGTCCCGCATGGATATGCCCGCACACGAGCAGGCGCGATCGCTCTGCCGGCCACCGGCAGAGCGATCGATCAGGCCCTGTTGTGGTGCCGAATTTCTATCGACCCGGCAGACAGACCATCGCGCTCGCCCAGGTCGAACGAGCAGGTCGCGATGCCGGTGCGCGGGTCAAGGCCGCGCATCGCCGTTCAGATGGGGCCCTCAGTATGCTCCTTATACTTCATCCGCAGGTTGCAATTGCGGCGGCAGCGTTTCACAAGCATGTGACTTCGCAGGTGCGTACGCGTCGAACTTGGGCTGGCTCCCACGCGAGCGAGGCGTGATATCCAGGACACGCCGTCGGCAGGTCCGACCGGGGCGCGCTCCCGGCGGCCGCACTTCGGCTATCATCGACCCGGCTGGTCTCAATCTGCGAGGCGCGTTTCGCAGGTGTGTCGGGTCGATGCGTTGCGGAAGGCCGTGACGTCGTGGCTGGTGCCGCTCGTTCTGTGCGCATGCGCCCCGGCCGCGCTTGCGAGCGACCAATGCGAGCTGCCGGACGGCATGAGTTCGTTCGTTCGCCCCACGAGCCGGGTCGAGGAGTTTCGCATCGCCCTGACGCCGCCGGACTACGCCAGCGCGGAGGCCGTGCGCCGGCACTTCCTGCTCTCGACCGCCTGGGCCGCTGCTCTGGAAGCCGAGATCGCCGCGCGCTCGCAGGGGTCATGCGACGCAACCATCAGGCCCAGTTTGTTTCCCGACCTGCGGGCATCCCTGGTCGGGTACAGATCGGCCAAAGGACAGAGCGACTACTACGACGCGGTGTGCGTGCCGCTGCTGCAGGAGGTCGCCGGCACGTGGAAGCCGGACGAGAGCACCGCTGCAAGCGCGCTGGCCAAGGTCTCCAGCGCGGCAGCGAGATGGGGCAAAGGCTCGGCGCTCGCGTCCCGCAGCTACCCGTTTCCGTCCATGGACAGCATGCTCCGGCTGGCGCTCGCCAGGATCTACGACAGCAAATCCGTGATGCACGCGCTCACGTCCCTAGACGCAGCGGCGGCCCATCAGACGCTCGCGGCGGGTTCGCTGGCCGAATGGATCGCGCGGCAGCAGAGCGGGCAACAGAACGTCGCCGGCCTTTCCATTTGTCCCACCGGCCCCGCGCGGCTGCCGTACTACAAGAAGCGTGTGGCGGCGTTTCCGCTGTCGGCGACGGCATCCGCGCCAACCGTGGCGATTGCGCACGCCGAGTTCGGCAAGGACCTGCCGGCCGCGTTTCGGCACCTGATGGTGATCGGCGACGAGCGGCCCTCCAAGGCCGAGTCGATGGTTGGCTACGCTTTCTCGCCTTATGCGGTCGCCCTCGAAGAAAAATACTGCAACCGCCGGCACAGCACCGTCGTGAGCGGCGGTCCGGGCCAGACCAGAACGATAACGGCCGAGATCAAATGCCAGTTCGCGACCATCCTCGGCTACGACGACTGGATGGTCGTGTTCTGCGATGCCAAGGACTGCGCCAGCGCACGCGAGGCGGAAGCGTTCATGAACCTGATCGCCGCCGATCCCGACATGCGGGCGGCCAAACAGTCGGAAACCGACATAAAGTCCAGGGGACCATACCGGGTATCGGTCATCCCTTGAGGCGTCGCTCACTCCTGCGGATAGCGCCAGGGCTTGGCCGGCTGCGTCGCCGTCTCGTCGATGGTCCACTGCGGCAGGGCGAGGCCGGGCGCAACGTCGGAGAACACCATGCGCACGCGCGTGCCGATGCCGACCTGCCTGACGAGCTCGGGCGGCGCCAGCTTGCCGTCGGGCGTGGCGAGGTTGCCGACCACGCGCAGCGCCTCGTGCTCGGTCGGCTTGCCCTTCTGCGTGTCGAGGTCGACCAGCAGGATGAGATAGGGCGTGTGGCCCTTGAAGGCCGGCTGAATGGCGTGATGCACCTCGGTGTAGGAATGCACCGCGCCCTTGCCATCGACCGGCACCCATTGCGACTTTGGGCTCGCGCACCAGGGGCAGGCCGTGGCCGGCGGATAGCGCAGCAGCTGGCACTGCCGGCATTGCTGCAGGTGGAAATCGTGCGCGGCGCAATGCGCGAAGTAGGCGAGATTCTCGCCGTCGAGGTCGTCGACGCTGAGCGGCATTCCGAGATAGTCGGCCTTGATCGCCATGTGTCGTATCCCCCTGCTCAGCCGCGCCGCATGACCATGGCCGAGCCGGTGCCCGGCATGGCCCAGCCGAGATTGGCCGTCACCTCGCAGGTCTTGACCTGCCGGCAACCGCCCTCCTTGTAGTCGTAGGTGTGCTGGCGCTTTCCCCCAGGTCCGATGGGGCAGCTATCATCGGCGTCGTGGCGCAGCTGACGCACATTCTCGATCACCATGTTCATGCCGTGGGTATAGCCCTCGCACAGATGCCCGCCGCTGGTGTTGTTGGGACGCCGGCCGCCGAGCCGGATGGTGCCGTCGCTGACGTAGTGTCCGCCCTCGCCCTTCTTGCAGAAGCCGTAGTCCTCCAGCTGCAGCATGGTGGTGAAGGTGAAGGCGTCGTAGGAGCCCGTCACATCGACATCCTCGGGGCCGACGCCCGAGTTGGGCCACAGGATCTCGCGCGCGTATTTGCCGGCCACCGTGGAGATCGGGCCCATCTGGTAGTGCATGTCGATGCGCGGCTTGCAGACGCGCCCCGCCACGGCGCGGATCAGCACGGGATGATGGCGGCCATCCTTGGCACGGTCCGCCCGCGTGACGATGATGGCGGTGGCATTGTCGGTCTCCACGCAGCAGTCGAGCAGATGCAGCGGCTTGCAGATGATGCGGCTCGCCAGCACATCCTCCACGCTGACGCGCTGCTTGTAGAAGGCCTTGGGGTTGTTGGAGGCGTGGCCGCTGTGGGCCGCCCGCACGGCCGCCACCTGCGCCGGCGTGGTGCCATAGTCGTACATGTGGCGCAGGAAGGTGAAGCTGAAGAGCTGCCCTGCGCTCTGCCAGCCGTAGGCGCGCTGGTGCAGCATGTCGCCCGTGACCGGCACCGCCGAGCGCGCGCCGGTGCCGCCGATGCGCACCTGGGAGTAGCCGTTCATGGCGCGGAAGATCACCACCGCCTTGCACATGCCGGCCTCGATCACGCCGATGGCGATGCCGATCAGCGCCTCGGTCGACGAGCCGCCGCCGAACACGTCCATGTAGAAATTGAGGCGGATGCCGAGATCGCCGGCGATGAACGGCGCGAAGGTGGAATCGCCCGACTGGTAGGACAGCATGCCGTCGACGTCGGCGGGCTTCAGGCCGGCATCCTCCAGCGCATTACGCACCGCCCAGGTGCCGAGCGCGCGCGTGCGTCTTGCCGGAGCCGCGCGTGTAGGTGGTCTCGCCGACGCCGACGAATGGCGTACTTGTCGCGCAGATATTTGGGTGTAGACGCGTCGGCGTCCGCTGGCAGCGGCATGGGGCGACTCCTCCGGCTGTGCTTCTTGGAACGATTGTGCCGGGATCGCTGGCGCTTTGCCAGAGGTCTGTTGTCAACGGCCAAGCACGCGTTTCATCGACATCTGGTTCATGGTCCAAGCTGCCGCAGCCCTCTTGCAGGGCGCGTTCAATCCCACGAGAGGTCTCTCGATGACTGCTGCCGGCTCGCATGGCGTCTTCCCCCACCTCGTATTGCCGCCTTCTCATTTCCGAGGACCCGGTCGATCCGCAACATCAAGACGCGCCACTGTTTGCCGGACGGCCAAATTGGTCAATGAAGGCCCGCACCTCTGGAAGAACTCGTGTGCGCCAAATGTCGCCGTGGAAGATCGAGAAATGTCCACAGTCGGGCACGATCAGCCGTCGGCGCGCGTCTGCACGCACGCCCGGGCACAGGTCATGTGCCCGCTGCGTTTGGCCGGGCGCGGCGATGTCGTCGTATTCCCCTTCCACCGTCATGAGCGCCGTGGCCCGGATGCTTGCAAGTGCCACCTTCCGATTGCGGGCGCGGAAATTCCCGCGCACGAGCGTGCGTTCCAGATAGACGTGGCGCATGATGTCGAGAAAGACCTCGGCCGGAAGGTCCATCACAGCCGAATAAAGATCGAGGAAGGGGAAGCGCACCGGGTCAGCGCCGTCGTCGGTAACCACCTTTCCAAGGAGCTCGCCGCCTTCTCGCAGATGACGGGCCAAGTGCGCCCACAGACCCATCAGCTGCACGGAGCCTGGATAGACGAGACGGCCCATGCCGACGTCCGGCGGCGGTACCTGGGTGATCACGTTGCGCTCGTACCAGGACAGCGTGCGCGATCTGATGAGGCGCGAGACACGCGTCGGGTTGGCCGCAGGATCGACCGGCGCGGCCATCAGCACGAGACTGCGTGGCGTGCAACCCTGGTCGTTGGCAGAATGATAGGCGGCGGCCACAAGCGTCGGCACGCCTGCTTGACAGAGGGCAACGACATTGAGCTCGGGGGCCAAAGCCCTCATGGCCTCGATAACGTAGGATATGTTCTCGTCGAAATCGAACGGACCCCGCTCGACTGGCACATGACGCGCATTGATCCAATCGGTCAGGTAAACCTGAAAGTTGGGAAGCAGGCCCAGCACGAGATCGCGCAAGAGAATAGGAAAATGGGAGGAGAGTGGAGCAACGACCAGCACCTTCGGCAGATGTGCCCCATCCGACCTTGCCAGTCGCGTGACCGCGCAGAATGGCATCTGCAGGATGTCTTGCGACGCGACGGGAACGGCCGTTCCTTGATGCTCGATGGCTTCTATTTCCAGACTGAGGCGCGCTGGCTGATCGGCACCGGCATACAATCGTGGCCTTGGCACTGCCGGCTCGAGTTGACAGCTCACGGAAAGCTCACTTGCCTCGCGCGGCACCCAGGGGTGCGACAGGAGTTCGCCCACCTTCTCACGACGACTATCCCACCTTGTTTGTTGCCACTGCGCAAGTCGCCGAGGCATCGGCTGGCGCTACATCGCGCCGGGCAAGCCGCAGCATAACGCCATTGTCGGGAGCTTCACCGGGGCAGCCGCACCGGTCGCTTGCGTCGGCGCGTCCTGCCGCCGACGTCAACGAGACCGGAAAGTCTGGTCTCCGTGAGGGCGCGTTGGGTAGCGGACCAACACCTACCGAGCGCCCGACAGGGTAAGTCGGTACCTCAATAGCGGTGTCGTCACGGAAGCCTGGCCTTGGCCCGACATCAGGGAAAGGCCCTAGTGCCTTTTCACCGGTCACGTTGCATTCTTTCGCTATACAGCAGATACGGTTGCGGCGAGTCGCCTGGCGAACTCGGGGCTCGGGTGACTAGTGATCGAACCATACCGAATAGAGTGCGAATGTCGCAAAACCAGGACTTCTTCTGTCCGGAAGCGCGGGCCAAGCTTGTAGAGTACTCGATGGACGTGGTGCGCCTTACCACGCCCACCGAGGTGCTGAACCAGCTGAACGACATCGTCTCGGAGACAAGTGTTCTTCGGGTTCACGGTGCCAACCGCTTTTCTGTCAAGGTTGGCGACTGGCGCCGCATAGAGGTCGGCAAGAACGTCTTTATTCACAAGGACGTTCCCCCAAAGTGGGTCGATGAGTGGGCCGCATTCGTGGCAAGCGGCCACCCCATCGGGCTCATGACCGCAAGAATATGCCTTGCACCCTTCACTTGGACGGAGCTTTCGAGGCTGCTGGACCCAATCGGGGCTGATCGCTGGCCCTTCGAGCTGGCCCGGAAGCACGGCATGCGCGATGGATATATGTGTCCGGTTGGTGGACGATGGTTGGTGGCATTCTGGTCACCGAAAGTTCTCGACCAAAGGTTCACGCAACAGGTTCGCGGCTTGCTCTACATGGCTGCCAGTGCGGCAGCTGTTCGCCTAGAGCAACTGGTTGGCGACGATCCAAGACGTGTAGGCGCCCGAGCCTGCCTGACGCCCAGGGAGCAGGCCGTGCTGCGGCATGCCTCCATTGGTGAGACGCTGCAAGGAACCGCCAAAGCCCTGGGGGTGGGCGAGGAAACGGTGCGCACTCATTTCAAGAAGGCGCAGGCAAAGCTTGGAACTCTCAATCGCACGCACACCGTGGCCCAAGCAATGCGCGATCTCCTGATCATCTGATACCTGGTCTTGGTCCGGGGTGGGGTGCAAAGCCCCGCCACTTGCGTCATGCGACGCCGGGCGAAGCACGCGCGAAACGAGCCGCGCCAATCGAGCAATATCCGCTGGACTTCCGAAAAAAAAATGGCCGCGCCAGCTTCCCCCGAAACTGGACGCGGCCCTTGATTTGGAGATCGAGCCCTGACGATTAGCCGGGCTGCCTCAAGCTTCCCACGAAGCGGTCCCAGCTTCTTGCCGAGCCGGGCCCATCATGTCGTGATCAAGCCGCAGCGCTGTCGCTCTGACCACGGCAGGTCAAATAGCATCGGCGGCATGCACCTACATCCCCACTCCAGGGGAGATAAGGACGCTCGGCAGTGGAAGCCGGGCGCGAGCCCAATGGTTTGGTCCCCCCGTAGGTACACAGGCTCGGGATTGCTTGAAGGAAATATCGGTAGAACCATTGATGGCTAGGCACCCCCGCTGGGTAGCAGTGTGCAAAACCAACAAAACACCCCGTCACGACCAACTCATCGCGGTGCCCGATGCCTTCAGCCACTCAATCTGGCCTGAACAAACGCCCAAGTCAGAAGGCTCCAAATGGAGCACTCGCGCGTGGTGACACCGACCTGGTCCGGGACGCATCGGACTACTGGATTGATGCGTGCCAGCGCGGCCTGCTCTTCCTGGATGTCCTCCAGCAGCGCAGCGAGCGCTATCGGGAGCATGCCGGCAAAGGTCGCGCCGCACGTGCTGAAGTTCGGCTGCGAGCTCGTCATGGACGGCCGCAAGCTGCCGCGGCCGGTGAACTACGTGCTGGTGCGCATCGTGCCGCCTGACGGCATCGAGATCGATGCGACACAAGCGTCCATTCGTCATTGTCGATCCGCGCGCCGGTCATGGGCCGGGCATCGGCGGCTTCAAGGCGCAGAGCGAGATCGGCGTTGCCCTCAAGGCGGGTCATCCCTGCTACTTCATCGGCTTCCTGCCCGATCCGGTGCCCGGGCAGACGATCGAGGACATCGCGCACGCGGAGGCCGCATTCCTCGAGCGCGTGATCGCGCTCCATCCGCAAGCCGAGGGCAAGCCCGCGGTCGTCGGCAATTGCCAGGCCGGATGGGCGGTCATGCTGCTTGCAGCCATGCGGCCCGAGCTCTTCGGTCCGATCATCGTCGCCGGCTCGCCGCTGTCCTATTGGGCCGGCGTGCACGGACAAAACCCCATGCGCTACACCGGCGGGCTGCTCGGCGGCAGCTGGCTCACCGCGCATGATGGGCGACCTCGGCAACGGCAAGTTCGACGGCGCATGGCTCGTCAGCAACTTCGAGAACCTCAACCCGGCCAACACGTTCTGGACGCAAGCACCACAACCTCTACTCCAAGATCGACACCGAGGCGCCGCGCTATCTCGAATTCGAGCAGTGGTGGGGCGGCCACGTCCTGCTCAACGCCGCGGAAATGCAGTTCATCGTCGATGAGCTGTTCGTCGGCAACAAGCTGGCGACGGCGGAGATCGTGTCGGCGGATGGCTCGCGCGTGGACCTGCGCAACATACGCTCGCCCATCGTCGTCTTCTGCTCGAAAGCAGACAACATCACGCCGCCGCAGCAGGCGTTGGACTGGATCCTCGATCTCTACGAGAGTGTCGACGACATCCGGGCGCATGGCCAGACCATCGTCTATGCCGATCCACGAGTTCGATCGGTCATCTCGGCATCTTCGTCTCGGGCTCGGTCGCGAAGAAGGAGCACGACGAGTTCGCGAGCAACATCGATCTCATCGACGTGCTGCCGCCCGGGCCTCTACGAGGCGGTGATGACGCCAAAGGATCCGAACGATCGCATCCGCCGATCTGATCGGCGGCGACTATCTCGTGCGCTTCGAAGCCAGAACCCTTGACGACATCCGGGCGCTGGGCGGCAACGACGAGGAGGATGACCGCAAGTTCGCGGCGGTCGCCCGTGTGTCCGAGATCAATCTCGGCCTCTATCGCACGTTCGTTCAGCCCTGGGTGCGGAGCTGGGCCAATGAGGGCTTTGCCAAGTGGATGCGCCAGTCTCCATCCGCTGCGCCTGCAGTACGAGATGTTCTCCCACGCCAATCCGTTCATGCGGCCGCTGCTGTCGTCCGTCGAAGAGGTGCGCAAGAACCGTCAGCCGGTCTCGCAAGGACAATGCGTTCTGGCAAGCGCAGGAGCAGTTCTCGGATTGGATCGAGACATCGCTGGATGCCTATCGCGACATGCGCGATCACGCCTCCGAGGCGTGGTTCCATGCGATCTACGGCTCGCCCCTGGTGCAAGCGATGGTCGGTCTCAAGGCTTCCGACGCGAGCCCGCGCCGCAGGCCGGGCAAGACACGCCGCACACCTCGCCTTGGTCGCCCAACGATCGATGAGCTGAAAGCCGACATCACGCAAGGGAGGGCCGCGCGAGGCGGTGCTGCGCGCGCTGCTCTACATCCGCATGCCGGAGGGTGTCGTCGACGAGCGCGGCTTCAATCTGCTTCGGCGCATGCGGGAAGAGGCCGGCAAAGGCCTCACGCTTGCGGCCTTCAAGAAGCTGGTGCGCGAGCAGTTCTTCATGCTGCTGCTCGACGAGCGCCGCGCGGTGGAGGCGATTCCCGCCATGCTCGCGCGAGATCCTGAGCTCGCTTCCCGCATGACGGGCAACCTGCGCCAGTTGATCGATGTGGTCGGGCTGCAGCAGCAAGGTGTCGAAGGCCCGCTTGGCCGAGATCGAGAGCTCTCTTCGAGACGCAGCGCCGAGCACGAGGCGACTCGCGAGCCGCATCGTGGGCGCCGATTCGCTCGGCGCGACCGCCCCATGCGGCCAGAGAGCTCGAAGCACGCATGAGCATCGCGCCTGACCGCGCAGCGTGAACCGAAGAGCAAAGGCAATGTCTGGTCTGTTGCGCCCCGAGGATCTCAACGAAATCGCCTCCGACGCCGAGATGGCGAAGATGGATGAGGAGCGCCAGTCCAAGCAGCAGAAGGAAGCAGCAAGCAGACGGAGCTGCGCGAAGCGTTCATGTCGCGCGAGATTCATCCTGAAGCCATTGATCGCATCAACAAGGCGGTCCGCATTGCCGCCGAGCAAGGCAGCCACCAGCTGCAGGTCGTCACCTTCCCTTGCACCTTCTGCAGCGATGGCGGCAGAAGGATCAACATCGCCGACCCGGAGTGGCCGAGCACGCTCGAGGGCTTCGCCAAGAAGGCCTACGATTTCTACGTGAAGGAGCTGCGCCCTCTCGGATACAAGCTTCACGCCGAGATCATCAGCTTCCCAGGCGGCATGCCTGGCGAGGTCGCCCTGTATCCTGAAGTGGTGAGCCAAGGCCGAGTCGAGCGCGCCATTGCGCGCCCCTCAGCGAAGGACCAGCGCCATGACCAGAAGAGCCGTCGTCTCCCAGCTTCGCCAGCACGAGAAATACGAGCGCCTGATCGCTGCGACAAAGGGTCTGCCGCCGCTCGCGACCGCGGTCGCGCATCCCTGTGACGAGACCTCGCTCAGGGGAGCGCTGGAGGCGGCCGAGGCCGGAATCATCATCCCTATTCTCGTCGGGCCCGAAGGAGCGGATTCGCAGCCTCGCGAAGTCACTCGATCTCGACATTGAAGGCATCGACATCGTCGATGTTCCGCACAGTCAGGCGGCGGCAGAGAAGGCGGTCGAGCTCGTTCGCACGGGCAAGGCCGAGCTGCTGATGAAGGGAAGCCTGCATTCCGATGAGCTTCTCGGCGCGGTCACGAAGCGCGAGACCGGGCTTCGCACCGGCCGGCGCATCAGCCACGTCTTCGTCATGGACGTTCCGAACCATCCGCAGACGCTGTTCATCACCGATGCCGCGGTGAACATCGCGCCCGATCTGCATGGCCAAGCGCGACATCATCCAGAACGCCATCGACCTCTATGCCGGGCTCGGGCTTGGCACGCCCAAGGTCGCCATTCTGTCGGCGGTCGAGACCGTGAACCCGAGCATTCCTTCGACCATCGACGCCGCCGCGCTCTGCAAGATGGCGGATCGCGGCCAGATCACCGGTGGCGAGCTCGATGGCCCGCTCGCCTTCGACAACGCGATCAGTCCTGAGGCGGCGCGCATCAAGGGCATCAAGTCGCCGGTCGCCGGCCAGGCGCAAATCCTGGTCGTGCCCGACCTCGAAGCCGGCAACATGCTCGCCAAGAACCTGACGTTTCTCTCCGGAGCCGATGCGGCCGGCATCGTGCTCGGTGCGCGCGTGCCCATCATATCTGACCTCGCGCGCCGACAACGTGCGCACGCGCATGGCGTCGTGCGCCGTGGCCATGCTGCTCGCTCACAGCCGAAGGGCGAAAGCAGCCGATCCGGGCCTGAGCCATGACCGAAACCATCCTCGTGCTCAACGCCGGCAGCTCGAGCATCAAGTTTCAGCTGTTCGCTGTTGGCGCTCGCGACCGGCTCGAGCGGCGCTGAAGGGGCAGGTCGAGGGCATCGGCACGCGTCCTCGACTGCTGGCCAAGGACAACGATGGCAGGAGCATCGTCGATGAGACGTGGACCGCGACGGAAGTCAGCCAACGTCGCCAGCGGCGCTCGACAAGGTCATCGCCTTCCTGCGCGGGCAGATCGGCGGGCAAGCTGCCGATGGCGATCGGCCATCGCGTGGTGCACGGCGGACCCGACTACAGCGAGCCGACCGTCGTCAGCGACGCGGTCCTCGCCCGGCTCGAACGCTTTGTTCCGCTGGCGCCTCTGCACCAGCCCAACAACCTCGGCCCAATCCGCGCGATCCTGGAGCGGCAGCCGCAACTGCTGCAGGTTGCCTGCTTCGACACCGCCTTCCATAGAGGCCATCCCGACGTCGCCGATCGCTTTGCGATCCCCGAGCAGCTCTATGCCGAGGGTGTGCGCCGCTACGGATTTCACGGCCTTTCCTACGAGTACATCGCCGGACGCCTGGGCGAGGTCGCGCCCGACATTGCCAAGGGCCGGGTCGTGGTGGCGCATCTCGGCAGCGGCGCGTCCATGTGCGCCATCTCGGCGGCAAGAGCGTGGACAGCACGATGGGCTTCACGGCGCTCGATGGTCTGCCCATGGGCACGCGCCCGGGGCAGCTCGATGCCGGCGTCGTGCTCTACCTGATGACGCGAGAAGGGAATGAGCGCGAAGGCCATCGAGCGCTTTCTCTACAACGAATGCGGCCTCAAGGGCCTGTCGGGCATCAGCAACGACGTGAGGGAACTGCTCGCCAGCTCGGATCCCCGCGCCAAGCTGGCGCTCGACTATTTCGTCTACCGGATCGCGCTCTTTGCGGGAATGCTCGCTGCCGCGATGAGCGGCATCGACGGCTTCGTGTTCACCGCGGGCATCGGCGAGAACGCGCCAGCCATTCGCGAGGCGGTGATGCGGCGCCTTGCCTGGCTCGGCCTCGAGCTCGACGCGGCCGCGAACGCCAACGGCGGGCCCCTGATCTCGCGCAAGGGGTCGCGTGTCGCCTGCTATGTCATTCCCACCGACGAGGAGCTGATGATCGCGCGCCACACGCTGAGTGCGCTGCGCGCGCAGCGCCTCGTCCCGGCGCAAGGAGAAACGAGCATGATGGACATCTCTTCGCTGGCGCTGCTCAAGGGAAAGAAGGCGCTCGTAACGGGCATCGCCAACGATCAATCGATCGCGTGGGGGTGCGCCAAGGCCTTTCACGCGTTCGGCGCCGAGGTCGCGGTCACCTACCTCAACGACAAGTCGAAGCCCTACGTCGAGCCGCTGGCCAAGGAGATCGACGCGCCGATCTTCATGCCGCTCGACCTCCAGCGCGAGGGTCAGCTGGAGGCCGTGTTCGAGACGATCGACAAGACGTGGGGCAAGCTCGACCTGTGCCTGCACTCGATCGCCTTTGCGCCGAAGGAGGATCTGCAGGGCCGCGTCGTCGACTGCTCGAAGAAAGGATTCCTGCTGGCGATGGAGATCTCGTGCTGGTCGTTCATCAGGATGGCCAAGCTGGCCGAGCCGCTGATGAAGGACGGCGGCACGCTGTACACGATGACCTACTACGGCTCCCAGATGGTGGTGGAGCACTACAACATGATGGGCCCGGTCAAGGCCGCGCTGGAGTCGGCGACACGCTATCTGGCGGCCGAGCTCGGGCCCAAGGGCATCAGGGTGCACGCGATCTCGCCAGGTCCGCTGAAGACCCGCGCGGCATCGGGGATCACGGCCTTCGACGAGCTGCTGCAGAAGGCGCAGTCGAAGGCGCCGACGCCGCAGTCTCGTCTCCGATCGACGACGTCGGCGTCGCCGTCGCTTTCCTCGGCATGAACGGAGCCAAGCTGATCACCGGGGAAACGCTCTACATCGACGGCGGCTATCACATCATCGATTGAAGTTGGGGGCGCACAAAGCCGCGCGTGGTTCCGCCAGCCTACGTCCGGTTCCGGGTTTACCCCGATTGCGGCAAGGCGAGTGCGTTCGTTAGCTGTGCGTGATGTGGGTAAGTCCGGTTACCCGATGGCGGTAGCAGGATGAACAGGGAGGTGAAGCGTGGCCGACCGCTTTCCGCACGTACTACTAAGCAATACGGATCACGGATCGAAGGCCTTTCTAGCTCCGTGGCTGGCCTTCAGCATGTGGAATCCCTTCTTGGCCAGCGCGTTGACCTGCAGTGCCCAGGTCAATGACGGCTTCGGGACGATCTTCAGCGAGTGGCAGAATTTCGTGGGCCGCCGGCTCAAGGAAGACCGCCGTCTGCTGGAGCGGCTCAGCGCGAGCCACACCCCGGAACAGATGATGCATGCCTACACCGATTTCTGGCAGACGGCAGCGGAGGACTACGGCAAAGAGACCACCACCATGACCAAGCTCATGGCAGGGCTGGGAAACAAGATGGTTGTGGCCGCGCAGCATGCAGCCGACGAAGCAACCAACAACATGCCTCCACAAAAGAGGGCCGCCTAGTTCACCCGGCGCGTGGGACCGTAGGCGGCACCAACAATGTATACGCACATTCTGATCGCCACCGACGGCTCGCAGTTGGCAGAGAAGGCCGTGCTCGCAGGCCTGGCGCTGGCCAAGGATGTCGGCGCCAAGGCGACGGCCGTAACTGTATCGGAGCCCTGGGCTTCAGCTCGCACCTGCCACGGCTCGGCCGTCGTTCCGTTCGACGCATATGAGAACGCGGCGGCTGAGGCGGCGTCGAGGAGCCTTGCTTCGGTGAGTGAACTGGCCAAGCAGCTGGATGTCGAGTGCCGGACTGTGCACATCAAGGAACAGACGGCCGAAGGGATCCTGCAGGTTGCCAATAGCAGAGGCTGCGATCTCATCGTCATGGCCTCTCATGGGCGGCGCGGATTCTCGCGTTTGTTTCTCGGCAGCCACGCAATCCGTGTTCTGACCGACAGTCCGGTACCCGTCCTTATCTGCAAGTGAGCGGACGCCGCATGAAAACCATCTCGGTCGAGAACGCTGTCGCCATGATTCCCGATGGCGCAAGCCTCATGGTCGGCGGGTTCATGGGGGTTGGCAGTCCCGAACGCGTGATCGACGAGCTCGTGCGGCAGGGCAAGCGCAATCTCACCGTCATCGCCAACGACACGGCGCTCCCGGGAAGAGGCATCGGCAAGCTCGTCACCGCGGGGCTGCTCGCCAAAACGGTCGCAAGCCACATCGGGCTGAACCCCGAGACCCAGCAGCAGATGATGTCCGGGAAGATGGCGGTCGATCTCGTGCCGCAGGGCACGCTGATTGAGCGCATCAGGGCTGGCGGCTTCGGACTGGGTGGCGTTCTCACCCCGACCGGCGTTGGAACCGTCGTGGAGGAAGGCAAGCGCCGCATAGAGGTGGACGGAAAAAGCTACCTGCTCGAGACCGCGCTGCGTGCGGACTTCGCGCTCGTTCATGCGTTCCTTGCCGACTACTTCGGGCAATCTCTCCTACGCTCTCACGGCACGCAATTTCAATCCCGTGATCGCCATGGCGGCGGACAAGGTCATCGCCACGGCGGAAAACATCGTGCCGGTGGGCGTCATCGCGCCCGATCACGTCGTGACGCCGGCCGCGCTCGTCGACTACCTCGTTGCCAACAGGTGAGTGCATGGACGCACAGATCGTCATCGCCAAGCGCATAGCGCGCGAGCTGCGCCCGGGGATGCTGGTCAATCTGGGCATCGGCATTCCGACGCTGGTGGCAAACTACGTTCCCGCCAACGTCAGCGTGTTCTTCCAGTCCGAGAATGGGCTGATCGGCACGGGACCCATCCCCGAAGAGGGCATGGCGCATCCGACCCTCACGGACGCGGGTGGGCGGCCGGTCAGCGCGCTGCCAGGGGCCTGCACATTCGACAGCGCCATGTCGTTCGGGCTGATCCGCGGTGGCCATCTCGACATGACCGTGCTCGGCGGCCTGCAGGTCGACGCTCAGGGGCGCCTCGCCAACTGGATGATCCCCGGCAAGATGGTTCCGGGAATGGGCGGCGCCATGGACCTGGTGACCGGTGCCAAGCGCGTGATCGTGGCGATGCAGCACACTGCCAAGGGCAAGCCGAAGATCGTCAAGACATGCTCGCTGCCGCTGACGTCGGTGCGGCCGGTGGACCTCGTCGTAACCGAGATGGCGGTGATCGGCTTTCCGAATGGTCGCGCCACCCTTCTCGAGATAGCGCCCGGTGTCTCAGTTGGCCACGTGGTCGAGGCGACCGAAGCACCTCTCTCAGTCCCAGATCGCGTTCCGCAAATGGAACTCTGAGCCGGTGGCAGGCAAGCCAGACGGCTTGTGCGCGAGCGGTTCGCGGGGCCGGGCGCGCCCGGTCCGACTGGCCACGACCAAAATCAGTGCCGCTCGGGCGCCTTGGCCGGCGTGTCGGCGATCGTGCCCTGAGGCTCTGCGTTGCTCCCCTCCCTACGCCAGCGCGACATGACGCCGGCCGCTGCCTGGCGCACCCGCTGCACAAGGTGCGAAATGCTCATTCCGTGAGCTGCACCTTGGGCAGATTCACCGCCCGCCGCCGATGGCGACTGCCGTCCGAGACCTTTCAATTTCTCCCGCAAGGCCTGGAACCAGACATAGAGCGGCGGTATCGCAAAGATCCCTACGACAGACGCCAGGATCATGCCGCCGAATACCGGAGTGCCGACGCCGCGCCGTGCGAGCTGAGAGGCGCCGGTCGCTATCACCAGAGGCAGCAGGCCGAGGATGAAGGCCAGCGACGTCATCATCACCGGCCGGAAGCGCAGCCGCGCACCCTCGGTGGCGGCCTCGTGCAAGGGCACGCCGCGCTCCCGTTGCTCCTTGGCGAACTCGACGATCAGGATACCGTTCTTGGCCGCGAGGCCGATCAGGACGACCATGCCGATCTGCGCGTAGAGGTCCAAGGTCAGGCCGGCGAACGCGAGCGCCCCGTAGGACCCGAGGATACCGATGACGACCGACAGCAGCACCGGGACGGGAATGGTCCAGCTCTCATAGAGCCCGACGAGGAAGAGATATGCGAACAGAACCGCGAACCCGAGAATAATGGCGGTCTTGCCCTCGGCCCGCTTCTCCTGGAACGCGGTGTCCGTCCATTCTCCCGCGAAGCCCTTGGGCAGGGTGTTGGCCGCAACCACCTCCATCGCCTTCAAGGCCTGCCCGGACGAGATGCCAGGGGCCGGCGTGCCCTGCACGGTCACGGCACGAAGATTGTTGTAGCGCACGAGCGACGGCGGCCCGACGACCACCTTCACTTCCACCAGACTGCGCAGCGGGATCATCTTGCCGTGCGTGCTGCGAACGTTGATGCGATAGACATCATCGATGCGTGACCTGTCGTCCGCCTCGGCCTGCACCTGAACCTGCCACCGGCGCCCGAACAGGTTGACGTCGTTGACGTAGTATCCGCCGAGCGAGGCCTGCAGCACCTGGAAGAGATCGTTCAGCGGCACGCCCAGTATCTGCGCCTTGTCCCGATCGATGTTGAGGTAGATCGACGGATTGGTGGCGGAATAGGTGCTGAACACGCGCGAGAGCTTCGGATCGGCGTTGGCAGCCACTACGAGACCCTGCAACACTTGCGCCAGGGCCTTTGGATCGCCACCGCTGACGTCCTGCAGCACAAAGGCAAAGCCGCCGCCGGTGCCGAGGCCGAGGATCGGAGGTGGCGCCATGGGCACAACCGTTCCACCCTGAATCTGGCGAAACTTTTCGTTCAGCCGCGCGATAACCTGGGGCGCATGCAGCGCGCGATCCTCGCGATCGTGGAAGGATTTGAGGGTCACGACCATGAAGGCCGCGTTGGACTGCGAGTAGTTGTCGATGAAGTTCAGCCCGATGACCGAGGTTATGTCCTCGACGGCCTCCTCCTCCCGCAGAATTGTCTCGGCCCGCTTGATGACGTCCGCGGTGCGAACGACCGATGCCCCGCCGGGCAATTGCACGACGACGAACAGCGCGCCTTGATCGTCCTCGGGCAGGAAGCCCGTTGCCACGATGCGGTTGAAGGCCCACACGCCGATCCCGGAGACCGCAACCATCGCCAGCCCGATTACCGAGAGTTCGCACGATCCTCGCCACGACACTCCCATACAGGTCCCGCACGTGGTCGATGCCGCGCATCACGCGGCCAATGAGGCCCCGCCGCGGCCCGTGATGCGGCCGCAGAAACACCGCGCAAAGCGCCGGCGACAGGGTAAGGGCGTTGATCGCCGACAGGAACATGGCAACCGACACCGCCACTGCAAACTGTCGGAACAGCTCGCCGGAAATGCCGGGGATGAAAGCGACCGGCACGAACACGGAAAGAAGCACCAGGGTGATGGCGATGATGGGCGCCGTGATCTCGGCCATCGCGCGCTTGGTCGCGTCGGCGGGCGAGAGCTCGGGGTGCTCCTCCATGATGCGCTCGACGTTCTCCACCACGACGATGGCGTCATCGACGACGATGCCGATTGCCAGCACGATCGCCAGCAAGGATACGGAGTTGGCCGAGTAGCCGATCGCCTTGAGTACGATGAAGGTGCCGATCAGGCTCACGGGCACGGCGAGCGTCGGGATCAAGGTTGCACGTACGCTGCCGAGAAAGAGGAAGACGACCAGCACGACCAGGACGAATGCCTCGATGAGCGTCTTGCGCACCTCCTTGATGGTCTCCTTGACGAACTCGGTCGGGTCGTAGGTGATCTTCCAAGCCAGATCGTCGGGAAAGCGCTGTTGCAATTGGCCAAGCTTGGCGCGAATGGCATCGAGCGTGGCAATGGCATTGGCGCCCGGTGACTGGTAGATGGCCATCACTGACGCGGCACCTCCATTCAGGCGCGTTTCCCGGTCGAGGTTGGCAGCACCCAATTCCAACCGCGCCACGTCGCTGAGGCGAAGCACGGACCCGTCGGGGTTGGTGCGTATGACGATTTTCTCGAACTCCGCAGTCGACGTGAGACGACCCTTCGTCTCGATATTCAACTGGAGCTTTTGCTCATTGGAAATCGGCCGGGCGCCGATGCGCCCGACGGCGGCCTGCACGTTCTGCGACTTGATCGCGTTGATGATGTCACCGGTCGTCAGGCCGAGACCCGTCAAGCGGTCGGTGCGAACCCAGGCGCGGATGGCATAGTCCTGCGGGCCCCACAGCGTGGCGTCGCCGACGCCGGGCGTGCTCTTGACCTGGTCCAGGATGTTGATGGTCACGTAGTTGGAGATGAAGAGCGGATCGTGCGTCCCTTTGGGCGAATACAGGGCAATGACACCGAGCAATGCCGACGACTTCTTCTTCACGCTGACGCCCTGGCGTTGCACGTCCTGCGGCAGGCTCGAAAGCGCCACCTGCACCCGGTTGTTGACGTTGACCGTGTTGATGTCGGGATCGGTGCCGAGCTCGAAGGAGGCCGTCAGCGTGTAGCTGCCGTCATCGCCGCTGACGCTCTTCATGTAGATCATCTTGTCGACGCCGGTGACCTGGGCCTCGATCGGCTGCGCTATCGTGGAGTCCACCACCGCAGCCGAGGCTCCGGGATAGGTGGTGGTCACCGAGACCTGCGGCGGGACGATATCGGGGTATTGGGCGACGGGGATCGACAGCAGGGCCAGCAAGCCGGCGATCGTCGTCACGATGGCGATGACAATGGCTAGCCGCGGCCGGTCGACGAACACCGCGGAAAGCATGGATCAACTCCGATCGAGGGTCGATAGCGAGGGCGTTGCGGTGACCGGCGCGCCGGGCCGCAGGTTCTGCATGCCTTCCACGACGACCTGCTCGCCGCCCGACAGGCCCTCTTCGACGATTACGTTGCCTGCCACATCCCCGCCGGTCTTGAGCCGGCGCACCTGCGCCTTCCCATCCTCGACGACAAAGACGTAGATGCCCTGCTGATCCGCAATGAGGGCGGCCTGGGGCACCACCACCTTCTCGTCCTGCGCCCCGCTTTGAACGTCGACCCTGACCAATTGGCCGTCGGTCAGAGTGCCCTTGGGATTTGGGAAGGTGGCGCGGACAAGGATGGTATCGGTGCTGCGGTCGACCGTGACATCCACGAAGTTGATCTGTCCGACCTGGTCATAGCTCCTGCCGTCGGCGAAGCGGATTTCGGACCTTCACCAGCTGCCTATCGACGCGCTCGTCCCCCGTTTGAATCCGCAGGAGCTCGCGCTGGCTCACGGGAAAGGTCACATAGATCGGATCCTGGCTGACGATGAGCGCAAGCACACCGCTGTCGGGGCCTACCACGTTGCCCTTGGTGACGTTGGTCTTGCCGATCCGGCCGGTGATCGGGGCGGTTATGTCGGTGTAGCCTAGATTGATCTTGGCCGTTGCCAGGTTCGCCTCGTCGGTGATGATGGCACCGCCCGCCTGCCGGTCTGCCGCAAGGGCCTGATCGCGCGCCACGACGGTGCCAGCGCTCTTGACCAGCAGCTGTTCCGCTCGTTCCAGCTGCACTACAGTTAGAATCTTTGCCGCCTTGCTGCGCTCCAGCGCGCCCTTCGCTTGCCCGACGGCGGCCTCGAACAGCCCCTTCTCGATGCGGTAGAGCGGGCTCCCTGCCTTGACCAGGTCGCCCTCCTTGAACAAGATTGCGTCCAGGTACCCCTGGACCCGCGCCCTCACGTCCACGCGCTCGATCGCTTCGACCCGGCCTACAAAATCGCGCGTCTTCTCTATCGCCTGCCGCTCCGCTTTAACCGTGGCGACGGCCTGGACCGCCGTCTTTTTGTCCTGACCTTGCGCGCGGACACCAGTGTCGCAAAGCGGCACGATCGTGATGGCAAGCGCTGACGCGAATGCAAAAAGTGATTCTCGCGGACCCGCTCCGACTCTCATCGTTCACCGGCCCTCATCGTTCAAACGCGCCAGGCTGCTGCTGAACCGAACGCTGGCAGGCCGTCCGCCACTCCCGCTTTGTCATGTGGGTCGCGGGCTCCCAGGCATCTACGCACAACGACAATGCGCGCTCTTGGGGCACCCCTTGCTCCGCCGCAGTGCGTTGGCAAGCCTTACGCCATTCCCCCTGCGTCATGCCGCTCGTCCCATACCAGCCGGCGACGCACTGCATGATGGTTTGCGACGGTGCCGAGCCGGCGCGTGCAGCATCCTCCGCCGCGGCAGCGCGCGGATTGGTGCCTCTCGCTTTCGCAGGTTTCAAGACGGGCCGGGAGAGCGCCTCGCTTTGGGCCAACGCCGGCAAGCCCTCGTACCAGATGCAGGTCGTCGCAACAGCCCCAGCCGCCACCAACTTTGAAAAGCCCATGGCGCATCCTCGCACCGCCCGCTGCTTCGTCCTTCTGTCACTAGCAGTGATTGGGGATACCGGTATCAGGGACTCACCTGATATCGGCGAGAGGAACCACTCTTTCGAGATCGACGGCGCGGCCATGAGCGGGGTTGCCCATTTCGCACAATCCGCCTTGCCGTTTTTGGAGCATGCGAACCGGGGTTACCCGGCTATCTGGACTGGTCCATCAGAAATTTGGTGCGCTCCGTGGCCACTCTTCGGCAGGTGCGCTCCCACTCCACCTTGGTCATGTGGGTTGCCGTATCCCAGTCTTGCATGCACTGCTGAAACCACGCCCTTCCCCGGTCCTTGATCTGCTCCTGCGTGTCTTTGCCGACGAGTTTCGGCGGGGTTGTTGTTTCAACCTTGGGCGGCAAGGCCTCGCCGCTAGGTGGCGTGCTGGTTTGGGCATAGGCAGTCCCACAAACGCACAGCAAGAGCGAGCAGACGTGAAGGGTAGTGCGCATGGAGATGGCCGCCAACGGTGAGGTTCAAGCAAGACCATCACGTGACGAGACGACACAGACCAATCAGGGAAAACACTGAAAAGCTACGGGGCCACCCACGAAGTGCGCTTGCCGCACGGTGTTGCCGATCCCCCAGGATCGCAGCGGCCCCTCACGCCGCTCGAAGCGCGGGAGGCTACTCGGGGGATTGGAAACGGGTCACGCAATCTTCAAGCCTCGAGTTTAGGCCTGGCGGCAAGCGCACCGTCTCGCGCAACAACGAATGCGAATTGGCCGGGGACTGACACGTCTGCCTGCGCCGAAGACTGAACCCCATGTCGAGGCCTTGCGCTGCCGCACTCCGCTCCGCACTGCGGTCTCCGACGCACTCTGCGCCATCAACAGAAGGGTCTCTGTTGCGCGCCGATAAGGGTGGAGATGCAGCGCCGTCGACATTCAGGCCGACAGACGCGGCACACCTCGCGACTTCGTGCAACGCATTGATGCGTGCCGCCGAATGCGCTTCGGCATGTTTGCCGGCTGCGATGCCGTGACGGCGGGCATAGTCGCCAAAAAGCAGGCACATCTAGGCTTTGACTTGCCGCAGACCCAGCTGTCTAATCCGAACCCGGAGAGAGCTGCCGGGGCTCTGGCGGCTGCGGATAGGGGCGAGACTGCGGACAGTGGAGTGGACGATGATGTTCTTGCGTCGGTGGGCAATTGCGATCGTGGTGACCGTGGCTGCCGCCACGAGTTTCACGGGCGCTGGGCAGGCGGAGAAGACGCTGCGCGCGGTGATGCATTCCGACCTCAAGATCCTCGATCCGATCTGGACCACCGCCTATATCGTCCGCAACCACGGCTACATGATCTACGACACGCTGTTTGCCACCGATGCCAATGGCGAGATCAAGCCGCAGATGGTGGAGAAGCACGAGGTCTCGGCCGACAAGCTCACCCACACCTTCACCTTGCGCGACGGCCTGCTCTGGCACGACGGCCAGCCGGTGACGTCGGAGGATTGCATCGCCTCTATCAAGCGCTGGGGCGCGAAGGATGCCACCGGTCAGAAGCTGATGACCTTCATCGCCGGCTTCGAGGTCAAAGACCCCAAGACGTTTGTCATAAAGCTGAAGGAGCCGACCGGCCTGGTGCTGCTGGGCCTCGGCAAGCCGTCCTCGGCGGTGCCGTTCATGATGCCAAAGCGCGTGGCAGAGACCGACCCCAATACGCAGATCTCCGACTTCACGGGCTCCGGACCGTTCGTCTTCAAGCGCGACGAGTGGAAGCCCGGCGACAAGACCGTGTACGTCAAGTTCGACAAGTACAAGCCGCGCTCCGAGCCCTCCTCGGGGCTTGCGGGCGGCAAGGTGGTGCATATCGACCGCGTGGAGTGGCGCGCCATCTCCGACCACCAGCAGGCGATGAATGCGCTCATCAGGGGCGAGATCGAGTATATCGAGGCGCCCAAGCACGACCTGCTGCCGCTGTTGAAAGGCGACAGCAACATCAAGCTGTGGGATTACAATCCGCTTGGCAACCAGTACACCTTCCGCCCCAACTGGCTGCACAAGCCATTCGACAATGAAAAGGTGCGCCAGGCGCTTTGGTACGCATTCAATCAGAAGGACTTTCTGGACGCGGTGATCGGCGATCCCAACTACTACAAGACCTGCAAAGCCATGTTCGTGTGTGGGACACCGCTGGCCTCCGAGAAGGGCATGGATGCTCTCCTGGCATCGAACTTCAAGAAGGCGCAGGAGCTGCTCAAGGAGGCGGGCTACGATGGCACGCCCATCGTGCTCATGCACTCGACCGACTTGGACGTGCTGACGAACTTGGCCCCAGTCGCCAAGAGTTCTCATGGAGAAGGCCGGGTTCAAGGTCGACATGCAGTCGATGGATTGGCAGACAGTCGTTGCGCGCCGTGCCAAGAAGGATCCACCCAATGCCGGTGGCTGGCACGCCTTCCTCACGTCCTGGGTGGCCGCCGACATCACCAATCCGATCTTCACAGGCTTCCTGAACTCGGCTTGCGACAAGGCCATGTTCGGCTGGCCTTGCGATACCGAGATGGAAAAGCTGCGTGACCAATTTGCGCGCGAGACCGATCCGGCCAAGCAGAAGGTGATTGCCGAAGCGGTGCAGGTGCGCGCGACGCAAGCCGTCTCCCACATCAACCTTGGCCAGTGGTACCAGCCTATTGCTGCACGCAAGAACATCTCCGGCATACTGACGACTCCGGTGCCTGTGTTCTGGAACGTCGTCATGAACTGATACGGCAAAGGAGCCGTCAGCCCGCGCTGCTGGTTCCCAACACAAGCCGGCGCACATGCTCGCATACGTCCTGCGAAGACTGGCCGCGACCATCCCGGTGATGCTGATCGTCGCGTCGCTGGTCTTCCTGATGCTGCGCCTGACGCCCTCCGATCCCGCCGCCATCATTGCTGGCGACACTGCCACCACCGAGCAGGTGGCGGAGATCCGCAAGCGCCTGGGCCTCGACCAGCCGATCCTCACCCAGTTCGTCATCTGGATGACGAGGACGCTGCAGGGCGACTTCGGCGAATCGTTCTTCTTCAAGAAGCAGGTGGCCGAGCTGATCCTCGACCGGCTCGAGCCGACGGCGTCACTGGCGCTGCTCACCATTGTCCTGGCGGTGCTGATTGCCGTCCCACTCGGGGTAATTGCGGCCTACCGCCACGGCGGCTGGCTCGACCGCATCGTCATGGGCTTCTCGGTGCTCGGCTTCTCGGTGCCGGTGTTCGTGATCGCCTACATGCTCATCTACGTCTTCGCCATCGAGCTCAACTGGCTGCCGGTGCAAGGCTATCAGCGCATCAGGCTCGGGATCGGCGGTTGGCTGCAGCGGCTGATCCTGCCGTCGCTCACCCTATCCGTCATCTACATTGCCCTCATCGCCCGCATCACGCGCACCAGCGTGCTCGAGGTCATGAACGAGGACTACATCCGCACGGCCCGCGCCAAGGGCCAGACCGAGGGGCGCGTGCTCATCCGGCACGCACTTGCCAACGCGGCGGTTCCAATCGTCACGGTGATCGGGCTCGGCGTCGCCCTGCTGATCGGCGGCGTGGTGGTGACCGAGTTGGTCTACACCATCCCCGGCATCGGCCGCCTCACCGTCGATGCCGTGCTTGCCCGCGACTACCCCACCATCCAGGCCGTGATCTTGCTGTTCTCGCTCGCCTATGTGCTCATCAACTTGGCTGTGGATGTCGCCTACACGTTCCTGGACCCGAGGATCCGCTATTGAGCATCGAGGCCCTGCCCGGTGAATTGGCCGAGCGCGCGCCCGCGGCGCCGCGGTGGGGAGCGATGCGCACGCTGGCGCGCAACCCGAGCGTCATCATCGGCGGAGCGATCGTGGCATTCCTGGCGCTCGTCGGCCTGCTGGCGCCGCTGCTGGGCACGATCGACCCCTCCGAGATCAACCCGGCCTTTCGCAACAAGAGGCCGGGCGTCGAGCGCGTGATGCGCGACGAGAATGGCAAGGAGACGGTGTTCGTGCACCGTTTCGGCACCGATACTCTGGGGCGCGACGTCTACAGCCGCGTCGTCTATGGCGCGCGCGTGTCGCTGATCATCGGCGTGACGGTGGCCATTCTCGCCGTCACCATCGGCCTTACCATCGGTCTCATGGCCGGCTACATCCGCTGGCTCGACGGCATTGTCATGCGCATCATGGATGGGCTGATGGCGATCCCGGCGATCCTGCTCGCCATGGGCGTCGTCTCGCTGTCGCGCGCCGGCCTGGCGGCGGTCGTCATCGCCATCGTCATCCCCGACATCCCGCGCGTCGTGCGCCTGGTGCGCGCTACCGTGCTTTCGATCCGCGAGGAGCCCTACGTGGAGGCCGCCATCACCGTCGGCACCCCTACGCCCACACTGCTGGTGCGGCATGTGCTGCCCAACACCATTGCCCCGCTGATCGTGCAGGGTACCTTCATCTGCGCCTCGGCCATCCTGGTCGAGGCGATCCTGTCGTTCTTAGGGATCGGCATACCGCCGGAGACGCCGACCTGGGGCAACATCATGGCCGAGGGGCGCTCGCTGTTCCGCATCTATCCCCACAACATCTTCTATCCGGGCGTGTGCCTGGCGTTGGCGGTGCTGGCCATCAACATGCTGGGCGACGGCCTGCGCGACACGCTCGACCCGCGCTTCGCCAAGCGGGTGTGAGAGGCGAGGATGGCCGAAGCTCCCTCGCCTGTCCTCGCTATCAAAGGCCTCACCGTGGGATTGCCGGCGGGCTCCGACCGTGCCAACGCCATCCAGGACATCGCCTTCTCCGTCGACCCCGGCGAGATCGTGTGCGTGGTGGGCGAATCGGGCTCCGGCAAGTCCGTCACCGCCCAGTCCGTGATGGGGCTGCTGCCGCGCGAGCTGCGGGCCACCGCCGGCCAGGTCCTGCTCGAGGGCGAGGATGTGCTGCAGGCCAAGCCCGCGCGCCTGCGCGGCTTGCGCGGCACGCGCATGGCCATGATCTTCCAGGAGCCGATGACCGCACTCAACCCGGTCATGACGGTGGGCGACCAGATCGCCGAGGTGCTGGAGATCCACACCCAGCTCCCCGAGTCCGACCGCCGCCAGCGCGTGCTGCAGATCATGCGCTCCGTGCACCTGCCCGAGCCCGAGCGCCTGATCGACGTCTATCCCCACCAGATCTCCGGCGGTCAGCGCCAGCGCATCATGATCGCCGCGGCCCTGGTGCTCGACCCGGCCCTGCTGATCGCCGACGAGCCCACCACGGCGCTCGACGTGACCACGCAGGCGCAGATCCTGAAGCTGATCCGGGAGCTGCAGGAGCGGCGCGGCACCGGCGTGCTGTTCATCACCCACGACTTCGGCGTGGTGGCCGAGATCGCCCACCGCGTCGTCGTCATGCAGTCGGGCCGCGTGGTGGAGCAGGGCGCCTGCAGCGACATCCTGCGCCGGCCCCAGTCCGACTACACGCGCATGCTTATCGCCTCCGTCCCGAGCCTGAAGCCACCGCCGCGCCAGCCCAAGGCCGGGCCCGTGGCGCTGGCGACCGAGCGGCTGTCCAAGACCTACGGCAGCATGAGCCTGCTCTTCCCCGGCCGCGTGGTGCGGGCGGCCGAGAACGTCGACATCGTGGTGCGGCGCGGGGAGACCGTCGGCATCGTCGGCGAGTTCGGGCTCGGGCAAATCCACGGTGGCGCGCTGCGTTGCCCGCCTGGTGCAGCCGACCTCGGGCGTCATCCGCATCGGCGACGTCGACGTGGCGCGCCTGCCCGAGAGCCGCCTGCGCGCGCACCGTCGCCACGTGCAGATCGTATTCCAAGACCCTTACCGCTCGCTCAATCCGCGCCGCACGGTCGGCGCCTCGATCATCGAGGGGCCGATGAACTTCGGTCTGGCCGAAACCGAGGCCAAGAACCGGGCCAGCCGCCTGATGGCACTGGTGGGCCTGTCGCCCGATGCGCTCGACCGCTATCCGCACCAGTTCTCCGGCGGCCAGCGCCAGCGCATCGCTATCGCCAGGGCTCTCGCCATGGAGCCGCAGCTGCTGATCGCCGACGAGCCGGTCTCCGCACTCGACGTGTCGGTGCAGGCGCAGGTGCTCAAGCTGCTCGACGACATTCGCCAGCGCTTCGATCTGGCCCTCCTGTTCATCACCCACGACTTGCGCGTCGCCGCACAAATCTGCGACCGTATCGCCGTGATGCAGCGCGGCATCGTGGTGGAGCAGGGCGCGACGGTGGAGATGTTCGCCGCGCCCAAGCACGAGTACACTCGCGCGCTGTTCGAGGCGGCTCCCGGACGCAGCGCGCAATTCGGCGCCGCAGCCGCACCGGCTTGAGCAGGGACGGGCCTGGGCCGACGAGAGGATCGAGGAGGAAGCCGGACATGAACCTTGCCGAGTATGCGAGCTACGATGCCCTGGGGCTGGCCGAGCTGGTGGCCAAGAAGCAGGTGACCCCCAAGGAGCTTGCGCTGACGGCAGTCGCCGCCAAGGAAAAGGTGGATGGCGCCGTCAGGTCGGTGGTCGAACTCTATCCCGACCGCATCGAAAGACTCGACGAAGCCGGCCTCGGCAACGGTCCCTTCCGCGGCGTGCCGACGTTGATCAAGGACGTGTTCGGCCACGAGAAGGGCCGCACAATCGAGTTCGGCTCGCGTCTGTGCGCAGGCATGAAGGTAGAGGTCGACACGCACTTCGCCGAGCTTCTGCGGGCCTCTGGCGTCAACATCCTCGGCCGCACGGCGGCCCCCGAATACTCCATGGCGGCCACCACCGAGAGCGCCATGTTCGGCAACACGTCGAACCCCTGGAAGCAGGGTTATTCGGCGGGCGGCTCCACCGGCGGCGGTCAGGCCGCCGTGATGGCCGGCATCGTGCCGATCGCGCACGGCTCCGACATCGGCGGCTCGATCCGCATTCCGGCCAGCTGGTGCGGCGGCGTGGGGTTGAAGCCCTCGCGCATGCGCATCTCCTCCGGCCCCATCTTCGACGAGGGCGGCTGGGGCTGGTCGATGAATTTCGTGCAGACCAAGACCGTGCGCGATGCGGCAGCCATGCTCGACTGCCTGGCGATCCCGCAGCCCGGCGACCCATTCATCATTCCCAAGCCCGACGAGCCCTACGCATCGCTGGCGAGGAAGTCGCCTGGCAAACTCAAGGTCGGCATCGTGCTCGATGAGCTGGTCGGCATGAAGGTCGATCCGGAGGTGGCCAATGCCGTCGAGGCGACGGGCAAGGCCCTGGCGGCCCTGGGCCACAGCGTGGAGCGGGCGAAGGCCGATATGGGCGGCCGTGACACCTTGGCCGCGGCATTCGACATCTTCTTTTTTGGTTTCGATGTGCGGCTCGACGGCTACGCCCGGCGCAGCGGCCACAAGGTCGGACCCGAGACGCTCGAGCCGGTGATCCTGTTCGTCTACGAGGCCGCAAAGCAGATCACCCCGGCGCGCTTCATGGCCGCCACCGGCCTCGCCAACGCGGCGCGGCGCAAGCTTGGACAATTCTACAGCAAGTACGACATCTGGCTGTCGCCGACCACCTCGCGGGTGTCGGAGCCCTGGGGCCGCTATAACCTGTCGCGCAAGGTCGACGGCTGGCAGGGTATGATCGACGAGCTGTTCGCGCCGCCCTGCCAGTACACCGTCCCGCACAACATGATGGGCACGCCGGCCATGTCGCTCCCGCTTGCCATGCATTCCACCGGCGTGCCGATTGGCGTGCAGATTGCCGCCAAGCCGGCGGCGGAGCACCTGCTGCTGCAGCTGGCGACCGGCTTGGAGGCGGCGATGCCCTGGAGGAGCCGCGTTCCATCGCTCCACGTCTCGCGGACTTGAGGAGCCGCATGTCCTGCAACGGCGAGCGCATCACCCGAGCGCGGGGGGGGTGCCGGTCGAAAGGAGGACAAGGCGGAAGGCGCGCTCGAGCTGAACCAGGAATGCCGGATCCTCGATGTCGAGCGGACCCGGCTGGTTGACCAGGGCATTGTTCAGCGTGCCGTAGAGGACCTGGAAGGCGAACCGCACCGTCAGGTCCTCGGGCACCGTCAGCGTGCGCACGTGGCGCGCCGCAAGCCAGTCGACGAAGCAATCGGCATTCACGTGCCCGCTGCGGACGGATCGGCTCCCACACCGTCGGCGTCCTCCATCCGCTTGCGGATGGCCGAGCGGATGAGACCGGCGTAGCGACGAAAGCGGTCTGTCGTGGTCGAGACCAGCGCGCTGATCAGCCGGTCGTCGTCATGCGTTGCAAACACCTGCGACGTCTCGGTCGCGCACCTCGGCGAGATACTGCGCGATGAGGGCGCGAAAGAAAGCGTCCTTGTCGCGGAAGCGCAGATAGAAGGCGCCGACCGAGCAATCGGCTGCCCGCGCGATGTCGGCAACCGACAGGCGATCGAATGGCGCGCCTCGCGACCAGCTTCTGTCCGGCGTCGAGCAGCCGGTCGCGGCTGCGCCGGCCGCGCGGCTGCTTGACCGGCCGCACGCCGTCGACGCCGCTGTCGTCCGGCAGCGTTGCTTGACCCGAAATATGAACCATGGTTCTCTATTCATACCTAAATTGCTGTCGATGCACAAATCTTCGCCTCGACTGCGAAGTGCCGGGAGCGCCCGGGGTGTCTTCTTTTGGGCGTTCGACAGACAAGACGGCAATAGGGGAGGAAATTCATGGCTTCAATTTTCTGTGGAGGCCGCGCGCCGCGCATTGGCGATGGTTGCGGCTTTGCTGTGCGCGGCGACGCTGGCAGCGAAGGCGCAGGCTGCGGACAAGGTGCGCGTCACCAATTTCGACCACTGTGGTGCTCGCTGCCGCTGTTCCACGGCATCGACAAGGGCTACTTCAAGGAGGCCGGTCTCGAGATCGAGATCGTCAAGGTCGCCACCGGCGCGGCGTCGGTGTCCGCCGTCGCCTCGGCGCAGGCCGACATCGGCTGGGCCGCGGCGACGGTGCCGATCTTCGCCCGCTCCAACGGCGTCCCGGTCAAGATGTTCATGACCGCCGACCAGGAAGGCCCGCCCGACCACTACGGCACCTTCATCACCGCGTCCGGCCAAGTCCGGCATCACCACGTTCGCCGACCTCAAGGGCAAGACCGTGATGATCAATGCCTTCGGCACCGCCGGCGAGCTCGCGATCCGCGACCGCCTGCAGCTTGCCGGCGTGACCTGGGACGACGTCAAGAAGGTGGTCGTTCCCTTCCCGCAGATGCCGGCGGCGCTCGAGCTCGGCAACGCCGACGTCGTGGTGACCATCTATCCGATGCAGGCCGCGATCATGGCCAACAAGGCGATCGGCGGCAAGGTGCTGGGCCGCGGCAATCTGAGCCTCAGCGGCACCCAGGTCGGTCACCGCGAGCTGCTACTTCGCCACCGACGACCTGGCTCGCCAAGAACGAGAAGGCTGGCGCTCGCCTTCGGCCGCGCCTATCCAGCGCGCGCAGAAGGAGATCGAGGCCGATCCCAAGCTGCGTCTCGATCTGGTGATGAAGCTCTCCGGCATGGAGCGCGCGATCGCCGAGACGATTCCGCCGTCCTGGTTCGCAGACCTCGCGATCAAGAAGGAATCGATCGCGCCGATCTATGACACGCTGATCCGCACCGGGATGATGACCAAGTCGTTCCCGATCGAAGACGTGATCGCGACGCTGCCCTTCTAGAAGGGATCGAAGCCGGATGCGTGCGGACGATGCGAGGCCGCGCGCTCCGGCCAGGACGGCGCGGCGGCCGGGCCGATGCTGGCGGTCGAGGGGCTCGCGCAAGAGCTTCGCGGGCCGCCGCCGCTGCGAGGTGCTTGGCCGGCATCGACTTCACGCGTCGGCGAAGGCGAATTCGTCTCCGTCGTCGGGCCCTCCGGCTGCGGCAAGACCACGCTGCTGCTGCTGCTGTCCGGGCTGCTGCGCCCGGACGGCGGCGAGGTGCAGCTTCGCCGGCAACCCCGTGCGCGACGCAACGCCGGAAGGCATGGCGATCGTCTTCCAGGACTACAGCCGCTCGCTGCTGCCGTGGAAGACCAATCTCGGCAACGTGCTGTTCGGCATGCGCCGGGTCGCGCGGACTCAGCCAGGCGGAGAAGATCGAGCAGGCGACCGGCCTGCTCGATGCGGTGGGCCTCACCGGCTTCGAGCACCACTATCCCTGGCAGTTGTCCGGCGGCATGCAGCAGCGCGTCGCCATCGCGCGCGGGCTCGCCTCGCAGTCGCGGCTGCTGCTGCTCGACGAGCCGCTCGCCTCGGTCGACGCGCAGACGCGCGCCGACCTGCAGGACCTCCTGCTCGGCATCGCGCAGCGCTATCGGCCAGACCTGCGTGCTCGTCACCCACGACGTCGAGGAGGCGATCTACATGGGCGACCGCATCGTCGTGCTGTCGAGCCGGCCGACGCCGGGTCGTGCGCGAGATCGCCGTGCCGTTGCCGCGGCCGCGCGATCAGATCGAGACGCGCGAGAGCGCGACCTTCCTCGACATCCGCCACGAGGTGCTCTCGCTCATCCGCCGCGAGCGGCGCGCCGCCACGGAGCGGTGCGGCGCCGTGATCTGGCTGCGGCGCGCTGGCTGGCCTTGGTCCTGGTGCTGACGCTCTGGCAGATCGCCGTGTGGCTGCGAGGTTGCGCCCGAGCGCTACCTGCCGTCGCCCTGGAGCGCCGCGGAGGCGTTGTCGACGATGTTCACGTCGCCCGACGACATGAGGGCGGATCGCGCTCACGCTGCTGCGCGCGCTGGCCGGCTTTGCGCTCACCGTGCCGCTCGGCATCGCGCTCGGCGTTCTCGGCGCGCTGGTGCCGGCATTTCAGCGGATGCTGCGGCCCTGGACCGAGCTGCTGCGGCCGCTGCCGCCGGCGGCGATCATTCCGATCTCGGTGTTCGCCATCGGCTTCGGCCTCAAGCTCTATCTGTTCATCATCGTGTTCGCGGCGTCTGGCCGGTCTACTTCAACACGGTCGCCGCGTTCTCCGGCACCAACGAGGTGCTGCTGCGCACCGGCCGCGCCTTCGGCTGCGACCGGCTGGAGCTGGTCAGGAGCATCGTGCTGCCGCAGGCGCTGCCGCAGATCTTCATCGGCATCCGCATCGCCGCCAGCGTCAGCCTGATCGGCTCGGTCGTGACCGACCTGTTCGCCGGCCAGGACGGCCTCGGCTATCCTGCTGTTCGAGCGCGCCTTCGCGTTGCGCATGCCCGACGTGTTCGCCCTGACCGTGCTGTGCGGCATCAACGGCATGCTGTTCAACCAAATGGTGCTGGTCCTGCGCCGGCTGATCATCGGCTGGCACGAGCGGATGATGGCGGAGGCGGCCGCGCATGAAGCGCGATGGCCCGATCCCTGGGGCCTCCTCTCCATCGCGCTGGTGCTTGGCGGCTGGCAGCTCGTCGCGTGGAGCTACGACACCGTGCTGTTCCCGGGCCCGTGGCAGACGGCGGTCGCGATCGTGCAGAACTTTCCCACCATCGTCGGCGAGATCGGCAACACGCTGCGCCGCGCCTTCACCGCGTTCGGCCTGTCGGTCCTGGTGATGGTGCCGTTCGGCATCGCCTGCGGCCGTCTGCGCCCGCTGGGCCTGATCGTCGATCCGATCCTCGAATTCCTGGTGACCATCCCGCCGCCGGCGATCATTCCGATCGTCATGATCCTGGCCGGCATCGGCGATGTCGCCAAGATCGCGGTGATCAGCTATGCGATGATCCCGAGCATCCTGATCAACACCATCGAGACCGTGCGCCAGGCGCCGCCGATGCTCGACCGCGTCGGCCGCTCGCTGCGCCTGAGCCGCCTGGAGTCGATGGCGCTGATCGATCTGCCGGCAGCCATGCCCGGCATCGTCACCGGCCTTCGGCTTGCCGTCATCGGCGTCGCTGCTGGTGACCATCACGTCCGAGATGCTGCTCTCGACCAACGGCATCGGCGCCTTCGTGCAGCGCAGCCAGGAGAGCTTTCACGTGTCGTCGGGCCTCGCCGGCATCGTTGCCATCGCGCATCATGGGCCTGCTCCTCAATATCGGCCTGCGCCTCGTCGAGGAGCGCCTGCTGTTCTGGCACTATCGCAGCCGCCTCGCGCAGGAGTGACGGTGGCATCGCCCATGACCTCGCCGCCCGGTGGGTCCGGCGTGTCTTGCGCCGTGTCGGGCGTCGTAGCTCTCGGTATGTGCGGCTCTATCCGCCTCCGCGCCCCAGGCCCGACCGGCTTAGCCGCGTGTATGGCAGCCTTTCGCCATACGCGCCGCGCTACCGTGGGAGCTCGTACGCCTCGGGTTCGTCGGCGTCGGACACGGTGAATGGGGGAAATTTCCGGCACCGGTCGGGGTTACCCCCGACTTCCAAGGTGTCGGCTTTCCCATACCTTGAGAGCCCCTAGCCAAGTCTCGAGAACAGGAGGCTCAAGATGCTCAGGCGCGTTCTAATTGGATTGTCCCTGGCCGTAGGAAGCTTTGCGAGCTTCAGCGCTCCTGCGTCGGCTTTTTGCGGATGGAATGGCTGTGCGAGGTACAATTACTACGCACCCACCTACTACTACGTGCCCGCACCAGCCTACGGCTACTACCCGGCCCCGGCAGCCTACGGCTACTACCCGCCGACTCCAGCCTACAGCTATTACGCGCCGGCTCCGGTCTACTACCCGCCGGCTCCAGTCTACAGCTACTACGCGCCGGCCCCGGCCTACGGCTATTACCCGCCGGTGCAAGCCTATGGCTACTACGCGCCGCCAGTTGCACCCTACCGATACCAGCGCGCCTACTACCGCCCGGTCTATGGCTACTACGGCTGGTAGGCGAGGTTCGCTTCCCCGTGCCGGCAATGTGTCGGTGGCACAGAAATCTGATGGCCACGGGCCGGTGGGCATTCCGGAGGACGCGCCGCGAACCGCTCCGAGGAACGTCGCGATGACCAAAGCCGTGCTGACAGGCGTGCTCGTTGCCGTAATGGGGTTGACGAATCCTTCGCTCGCGCAGCAGCGACCCGATCGACCACCACTCTCGCAGATCGACGAGTCCGTGATCGGCCTTCCCATCTTCAGCTCGGATGGCGTGAGGATGGGCGTGGTGACGGAAGTCGGCACCGACGACGGCGAACCGGTCATCGTTGCGGAAATCGACCAGCCGCTGGGCATCGGCGCGGTGCCGGTGGCGATCCCGACCGACATGTTCGTGCACACGGGCCAGGCTATCAAGCTGACCATCACTGCCTCAGAAGTGCGACGCAACCTCGGCGATCAGGGCCGCAGGTAGGGCCGTCGATCCGACCGGGGAGATTACGCAGCGATGACGCGAAGGCACGTGGGCGGATGATCGTCGACATGAAGCAGCGCCGGAAGCGGATAGTCCCCGGTGAAGCCCGGCACTACGCCGCACTTTGCATTCCCACCTCACTCTGATCTCGTTCTCTCCGCTGAGGGCTCCGCACCACACAGCGGAAGCCGACATGGCAGGCAGAGGAGTCGATCGGCTGCGCATGGCGTGCAGCTGGGCGATAGCGCCGGCAATAGTTGAGTGCGCAAAGGTGCGAGCCGCCCTTCAGCACCTTGCGAGGGATTCTGCTCTCCGGCTGGCAGGGGTCGTAGCTCAGGTCCTCGGGTCCGCCGCGTGGATTCTTGGGAATGCAGCAGGGCTTTCCGGCATCCGCCGTGTGCCGCGTGTTGTACCAGTCGGTGGTCCACTCCCAGACATTGCCGATCATGTCGTAGAGCCCGTAGCGGTTGGCGGGGAAGGCGCCGACGGGCGAGGTGCGCTCGTAGCCGTCCTCAGCCAGGTTCTCCCACGGGAACGCGCCCTGCCAGAAGTTGGCCATCATCTTGCCCCCGGGCGAGAGCTTGTCGCCCCAGGCGAACTCGGCGCCGTCACGTCCTCCGCGCGCCGCGAACTCCCACTCCGCTTCGGTTGGCAGCTCCTTGCCTGCCCAGTTCGCGTAGGCCAACACGTCACGATAGGCGACGTGCACCACGGGATGGTCGTCGAGCCCCTCGATGCTGCTGTCCGGGCCGTAGGGTTGGCGCCAGTTGGCATCGGCCATGAAGGTCCACCAATGCTGCCAGTGGTCGGCCTGCACGCGCTCGAGCGGCCGCCGGAAGACCAGCGACCCGGCATAGAGCATATGCGGGAGCGCGCCCGGGTAGTCCTTCGGGTCGGGCGGCACTTCCGCCACCGTCACGTAGCCGGTGGCCTCGACGAACTTCCGGAACGCCCGGTTGGTGACTGGAGCGCGGTCGATCCAGAAACCCTCCACGCTGACGCGATGTGCTGGAGCCTCCTCCGGGTAGTGGTGGTCGGAGCCCATTGTGAAGGTGCCCCCGGGAATCCAGACCATGCTGCCAGCCCAAGGCTTGCGGCTGGTTTGCCTCAGACGCTTCGCACGAGGGACGTCCAAAACGTTGGCCATTGCGACATTTCCTTCCAAACCCAAGCGACTATCCGAACGGCCCGGTCCGGAATGTCATGCTGAGGATCGCCAGCAGTCCTATCGCCAGCAGCACCACCGCGATGATGAGGGTCATCGAGACGGGATAGCCGCTTTCGCCGTGGATCAGGTGCTCGCGCTTCAATCGCTCACGCTCGTGGCGCAGGCCCTGCATGTACTCGAAATGGTACCAGATGCCCACGACCAGCATGGCCACGCCGAGAAGGACGAGCGACAAGCCGAAACTGCGAGCAGCATGGCCGCTGCCGGCTATGAGTTTCGACTCGCGCAGATGGTCGAAGAACTGGAAGATCGTGAACCCAAATCCGATCAGCGACAGCGAGGTGCGGATCACCGACATCAGGGTGCGCTCCGCACTCATGCGGGTGCGCTGGAACGACATGCCGGTGCGACGCGCGGAGAGCTCGACGGCGGGATCCCCGAAGTGCGCGCTCCGCCCCGATGATCTTTCCTCGATTTGCGTCATTGCGGTTTGTGCAGGCGGGTCTCGTCCGGGTGCGCACGATGTTGCCACCAGCGTGCCAGGCCCGCAGCCGGCCCGCGAATGAGGAGGTAGGGAACGAAGGCGAGGCCCAGGGCCACCACCGCCGCCTCCGTGGGATAGAACTTGCCCAGCACCCAGACCTGATAGGCCAGGTCCATCGCCAATCCGAGCAGGAGGATGCGGGCCGTCGCGGCGAGCCCCTCTTCCAGGCGTGGGCCCCGCTTTTCTCTGTCGTGCAGGACGGTCCAGAAGTAGGGCGAGCGGCCGGTGCGCGCGTCATTGATGCCGTCGCGAATGCCCAAGATCGCAGCCATGGCCGGCTGCAAGATGAAGCGAAACGACAGCGGCCCATCAGGCCGCGCCAGGATGTCCTCCCATATGCGGTTCAGTACATCGCCGGCTTCGGCCAACATCGGATCCCACCGCTCAATGAGCGGCCGCGTGGCCGTGGCTGTGTGAGCGCAGCCGCAGAGCGAACGAGACCAGCAGCGCGCCGTAGATCACCGCGAACGTCCCGATCGTGTAGAGCAGGGCGAGCACGCCGACTGCCGGCTTGAGCACCAGGACCAACCCGAAGATGACCCAGAGCGTGCCGGCGGCGATGAGGTACCACTCGTCCTCGATCTCCTTGCGCAACATGATTGCGCCCACGATCTCCATGATGCCGGTGGTGATCGCCCAGGCAGCGATGATGATCTGCAGCACAGCAGCGGTCAGTCCTGGCCACAGGAACGCCATCAGGCCTGCGAGGACCCCAAGAATTCCGACGACGGCGAGCCACCAGCGCGGCGTCTGCGTGTCTCCCGAGATCGCGGCGCCGAGCGCGAAGATGCCGTCGGCGAGGGCGAAGGCACCGTAGAGCAGCACCAGCGCGATCAGGGTGGCGCCGGGCCAGATGAAGGCCAACACGCCGAAAACTATCGCGCAGATCCCGCGCAGCAGAACAAGCCACCAGTTTCGCGCCAGAGCATGCAGCAACACGCCCGGACGAGGTTCCCCGCCGGTATTGCTCAGGGTGCTTGCCATAACAGACCTCCATTTATCTGGGCGGTAAGCGACTGGGCTGACGCGGGCTCACCGCCCGCCAGCGCTTCCGGTCAATGGCTGGCGCCGCTCGCCGCCGTTTCCATCGCCTTCAGTGCATCGTCGACCGTGAAGCTCGCCGCCTTCTGCGCTGGCGGGAATTCCCTGAACGTCGCGGCGAATTTCGCGGCGCCGCCTGCGCGGCGTAGATCAAGTAAGCGTGGTACAGGTACCAGTCGTAGTACGTGTTCGACGTGATGTCGGCGCGCTCGTAGGGATCGGTGCGCAGATTGAAGACCTTGGGCAGGCGCAGCTTCGTGAACGGCTCCGCCCAGACCTGCAGCGTGCCCGGGCAGCGCTGCTCCATGAAAACGATCTTCCAGTTGTCGTAGCGCATGCCCAGCACGTCGCCGTCGTCGCTGAAGTAGAAGAAGAAGTTGCGCGGGCTCTTCTTCTCCTCGCCGGTCAGGTAGGGCAGGAGGTTCATGCCGTCGATGTGGTTCTTGAAGGTCTTGCCGTTGGCCTTGTGGCCCTTCTTCAGCTTCTCGACCACGTCGGGCTCGCCGGCCATGGCGAGGAATGTCGGCAGCCAGTCGTGATGCTGGACGATCTCGTTGGAGACCGTGCCGGGCTTGATCTGCCGTGGCCAGCGCACCAGCATCGGCACCCGGAAGGCGCCTTCCCAGTTGGTGTTCTTCTCGCTGCGGAACGGGGTCATCGCGCCGTCGGGCCAGGTGTTCATGTGCGGCCCGTTGTCGGTCGAGTACATCACGAACGTGTTGTCGGCGATGCCGAGATCGTCGAGCAGCTCGAGCAGCTCGCCCACGTTCTTGTCGTGGTCGATCATGGTGTCGTGATAGGCCGACTGCCAACGCCCGGCCTGGCCCCGGCTCTCCTTCTTCGTATGCGTGAACAGGTGCATGTGGGTGGTGTTGAACCACACGAAGAACGGCTTGCCGGCCTTGTGCTGGCGCGTGATGAAATCCTTGGCCGCCGCGACGAACTCGTCGTCGCAGGTTTCCATACGCTTCTTGGTGAGCGGTCCGGTGTCCTTGATCTTCTGCTTGCCGACGCGGCCCCATCGCTCCTCCACCGTCGGGTCGTCTTTTTCCTGCGCCCAGGAATGGATGACGCCACGCGGCCCGAAGCGCTTGCGGAACTCGGGGAAGTCCTTGGCCGAGGGATAGTCGTCCATCTCCGGCTCCTCCTCGGCGTTGAGGTGGTAGAGGTTGCCGAAGAACTCGTCGAAGCCGTGCACGGTCGGCAGGTACTTGTTGAGGTCGCCCAGGTGGTTCTTGCCGAACTGGCCCGTGGCGTAGCCGTGGTTCTTGAGCAGCTCGGCGATGGTGACCGTTTCCGCCTGCAGCCCTACGGGCGCTGCGGGAATGCCGACCTTGGACAGGCCCGTGCGGTAGACGCTCTGGCCGGTGATGAAGGAAGATCGTCCTGCTGTGCAAGACTGCTCACCGTAGGAATCGGTGAACATCATGCCTTCCTTGGCCAGCCGATCGATATTGGGCGTGCGGTAGCCCATCAAGCCGTGCGAGTAGCAGCTGAGATTCGCTGATGCCGATGTCGTCGCCCCAGATGACGAGGATGTTGGGCTTGTCTTTTGGGACGGACTTCGACGCCATATCTGGTTCCTCCTGACCGGATCGATCGCGATCTCAGTTGCGCAGAGCCATTGCGAAATGGTGGCGCCAGACGACAAGGATGTTCGGCCCATCCTTCGGCAATGCCGCTTCTCCAGAAAAGTTGCTAGCCGCAGAGCAGGCCGTGATTGGCCCTGACGGCATCACGAAGCCGGCCCATGCGGAATCCGTGATTACCCTTGCAAGGCCCTAGAGGATTGCCGAGCCGACGAATGGGAGCGATAAGGTCACCATCGCCCCGGCAATGTCGCCGGCAATGCTGAGCGAGTCGAACGGCAGGTTGGGTGAAGCGCGCCCAGCAAAGCGTCACCGACGAGCGTGGCGCTGTCAGCGTATTGCGGGGCCAGCGAACGGCATTTCCGCTCTGCTTCGCATTCGGTGAGAGGCGGCGGTACTGGTCGGGTCGGCAATCGCGGACCGGAGCAACCGGGCGAGGCGGATTTCTGCGCTTACCATGTCGGCAGAAAGCCCGGCAGCTTCCTCGCCGATATAGCTGCGCCAGACCCAGCCTCCGGATCCCGCCGTCTCGGTAATCGACCCGACCGCTACAAAGGGCTCCACATCGCTGAAGAAGTTCACGATGCCGGTGTGCGGGCAGCGTCTCTTGGCGAGCATGGTCCCTCCGGTCTCCCGCCGCGATCCTCGTCAACAACCGATTTGGTTAACCGGCGCGGCAGCAAGCAGCCAAGGCGAAAGCGCGGCTCCTCGGCAATCGGGGGAAACGCGGACTGGAGCGGAGAAAACTGCTGATATGCGGCCCATCCAACCGCAGCTGGCGTCACAGGTACGCCGAATCGCGCCGGCCATGTCCCAATGGAATGCTGACGTGCACGGTGGTGCCACGAGACCCGCTCCTGATCTCCAAACGCCCGCCGAACTGTCGCAAACGCTCCCGCATCCCCTGAATGCCGACGCCGAGCGGGGCGCCGGCGGCCCCGAGAAACTCGGCCGACGCCTTCATACCCATTCCGTCATCCCGGATGATCAGGTGAAGACAATTGCCGACCAACTTCTGCTTGATGGAGATGCGGGATGCGGACGCATGTCGGTGAACGTTGGCGAGGGCCTCCTGGACGATACGGAGCATCGACCGCCTCATCTCTATGGGCAAATCGTCGATGCCTGCCGTCATGCTCAGCGTCACTGAAAGTCCCGTGCGCTGGGCAAACCCCTCGACATAGCGCCGAAGCGTGGCGTCGAGGCCATCACGGTCCAACCGCATCGGGTGCAGGAGATAGGTGAAAGCACGAAGTTCGCGCGTTGCCTCCTCGAGAGAGACCTCGACATCCTCCCAAAGCTTCTGCGTCTCGGTATCGGAGGCGCTGCGCGACTTCAGGTTCATCGCGTTGAGACCGATGGCCGCGAGATGCTGCGCCGTGGAATCGTGCAGCTCCGCGGCGATGCGCTGTCGTTCGTCTTCCTGCAGCGTCAGTAGGCGCTCGGACAACTCGCCGAGCGCCCGGTGGGTCTCCCTCACCTCGGTCACGTCTTCGGTTGCCACCACCGCAAAGGCCTTGCCTTCGTGCAGGAAGCGCGCTGCAACCAGCTGGTACCAGCGTGCCTGCTTTTCGAGGCCAAGCTCGAAGATGTGGCGCAGGCTGGTGCGCCGGCCGGCCAGCAGAGACCGCACCCTGGCGGCGATGAGCGGTGTATCTGCCGAGTGGTTGCCCAACTGCTCGTACAGCGCCAGGAACCCCGGGCCAGACGTCGGATGCGTGCGCCGCTGGCCGGCAGCAAAGCGCCGCCATGCCTTATTGGAGGCGACGATGGTGCCTGCCGCATCGAGAATGACGATGTGGGCCGACAACGAATCGATGGATGCGTTGAGCAGCGCCTTCGACCGCGCGGCGGCCTCCTCGGCGAGCTTGCGCTTGGTGATGTCGCTGAAGAAGATGTTCACGCCGTCGTCCGAAGGATAGACACGCAGATCGATCCATCGACCCGCGTGGATATGCGACGGCAGCTCCAAGTGAACCACGCGCCGCTCACGGTTCGCCTTTTTGACGGCTGCCCGTGCAGCCGACCCGGCGAAGACGTCACTGATCGCCTTGCCCACCACGTCGTCGGTGCTCCTGCCCAACCACTTGGCGGCCGTGGCATTGACGTTGGTGACGTGGCAATCGTGATCCAGCGTCAGATAGCAGTCGCTGATGCTCGCCAGGATGGCCTTCAGCTTCGCGTTCGTGTCGGTGAACGCGATCCGCGCTTTCTTGAGCTGGTCGATGTCGGAGAGGATGCCGACCAGTTTCTCGACGCTGCCGTCCTTGGCGCGCGAGAAGACCGTCTCCTTGCTGCGGAACCAGCGATAGCCGCCATCCTTGCCGCGGCAGCGATACTCGACGGTCGCCACCGCGCCGTCTGCCAGTCTGCGCATGCGCGCAATGTGCTGCTCTACAACTGTGAGATCTTCCGGATGGATGAGTGCGAGCAGATCGGTCATTTCGAGGCTTTGCAGATATTCACGGTCGTAGCCCAATACCTCGCGCACCCGGCTGCTGAGAACTGCGGCGCGCCCCTTGGCGACATTGAAGACGTAGATGACGTCGGGGGAGGTATCGATGACGCGCTTCAGCAGCCGCTGGCTGTCATCGTCGGCGTCACCATCGTCGTCCCTGGGGCCAAGGTCCCACAGCTGCCCCGTCAAGGTCGATCCCGTGCTGGCCTCGGGGGTTTTCGCGGGCGCCAAGGTGGTGCGCCAGCGCCGATCCGCGCGCGGCCCTGCACTGTCCTCATAGTGGACGGGCAGGCCCGTCGTCACGCACTCCCAGCACCGCTCCGACAAGGCCTGCGCCATGTCGGCTGGCAGGAAATCCTTCGGCTGCTTGCCAGCGAGCTCCATATTGCCAACCGAAACCTGACCCCGAAAAGCGGGATTGGCTTCGTCAAAGACGACGCGGCCGTCATCTAGAGCACGAATGATGAAAAGACCCTGGGGCGCGCAGTCCCAGAAATGTCGATGCGGCACGTCAGCGGGCCCAGCATAGCCGGGTGAAACGCGCACGACGTGATCTTTGACGCCGACTTGCTTGCTATCGACGCCTGAGCTGGCCAGTGCAGCCCCTACCGCGCTTCGCACGTTTGTTCCCGCTGTATCGAGGCGCGCCACCCGTCTTCAACTCCCAGTCGCAATGTAATATGCAGTACGCATCGTAGTCAAAGTCGCACGCCGCGGTTGGTTAGCCGCGATGGAGCAACCCAGACATGCAGCAGGCGCCGCGCCCGCGGCGGGATGCACAACCGAGCGAGGGGCAAGAGCCGCCGCCTGCCTTAGCCTGAGCTTCACGCGACCATGCACCTGTTGTCTCCTTCAGGGTTACCGGCTCGCGAACTAGGTGTTTTCCCCTAGTATCGTCGCTGCCAGAATTCTCAAGGGCAATGCGGCGAGGCGAGCAGGGCACGCCGCAATTGGGGAAGCTCAGCCAGGTCTAGCGAGGCGAGTGCGCGTCGTCGTGCTCGCGCCCCTGTGCATCCCCCGACCGTGACTGGCGGGTACCGGGGAGGAAGCGAATGCTGCCGGCCAGAGGCAGACTGTGCTCTGGCCGAGCGTCTGGAGGTGAAGCCTACGGAACCTGCGCGCTAGATCAGGTAGCCATCGAGCGCGAGGGCAAGTACGACACCGAGCCCGACCCCAGCCGTCGACAAGGTGGCGACTATGAGCGAAAGCCAGGCGACCTCGCGCGCCTCCTCACCTATCGATCGAGCTATCGATCGAGCCCAAAAGGATGCTTCCACATCCGCCGCCTCGGGCTGGTCTGGGGCTTTGAAGTACTGGTCAGGCGCTTTGAAGTAAATGTTCATGGTGGTGCTACTCCGTCCCAGCCGTATAGCCTCACGGGCTCGCGCCAACGATCAGGACTTCACCCGAGATCACGCCAGGACTCTGTGGAGCGGCTTCCTCGCGGCACGCAAATCGCGAGACTTCAGCTACAGCGCCGCGTATGCGCGGCCTGCTGCAACGCCGCCAACAGAGCGCGGCCGCTGAAAGGCTTCTGCAGCACTACTGCTTCCTTGCACACCGGGTGCGCCAGCACCGCGTAGCCGGTTACGACAATCACGCGGATTCCCTTGTGGTGCAGATGGTCGATCAGGCCGTAGGCCATTTCGCCCTTGAGATTGACGTCGACCATCGCCAAGTCCGGGTTCTCCGTCTCGAGGAGCCGCTCGGCATCGGCTATCCGGGCGACCGGCCCGACAACAATCATCTTGATGCCCTCCAAAGCCGCCTTCAGGGCCTTGGCGACATGCCATGTATCCTCCACCACGAGCACCTGCATGCCCGCGAGGCTCCGTTCGGTTCTATTCTCGCCATTTGTTGCAGACATTGAGCAGCCTCGGGAATGGCCCAGACACCAACCCAGAACGGCAAAGCTATCCTGCGCGCGGGCAGAGCGAGAAAGTCTCCGATTGCGAGGTAAACGCTTGCAAGAAACGCCAGGCTAGGCGCGGCTTTTCTGAAGTTGGTGGCTGGCTTGTGAACTGAGAGTGATCACCAAGTCCAGGCTCGGCGGCGGGACTGCGGCCCTAAGCGAGCCCGACCGGGTGAGGTGCAGCCGCTACCGGGCGTGCCGGCATCCGGCATAGACGTGCGCACGGCAGTCATTCGACGGCGCTCTCTCAGTCGTGGTGTACCCTGCCAAGAACTGTTCGATAGCCGTCAGCATGCCTTCAGACATGGCCGGATCCTCTCTGTTGCGAAGCTGAATCTTGGCGTTTGCGGGGCGCGGCTGGCGACTAGCCATTTTTTCCTTCGACGCAACGCTCTACTTGGCCCGCCGCGGGCCTATCCAGGCGCTCCATCCCCGCTCGGGCGGTGCAACCTGTTCGTCTTTGGCCACGGCGAATATCGGGTGAAACCCCGGTTTCGAACAGGGCTAACCCTGACGCACTCAGACAGGCTCAGACAGCGCTGCGACGCAAGGGTGAGCGTTCCACGTGCTCTAAAAGCGGAACTCGCCACGTCGAAACTCGGGAGTTGCACCGATGGATTGAGCCTGCGGCGCGGGCGATGCTGAGGATGCAGGGCCGCACGCGAGACCGGTCATTCTCCCCCGTGGCCGCGATCGATCCCCCAGCCTCCTCCCAATTGCGGGTGGGTAGAGCCCTTGTGCGGTCCTGCTCTCTACCCTTTAAGCCGCGGCGGCTTGGGCATCCTCGTGCGGTTGCCGATAGGACGCTGAAGAACTGGTTAAGTCATGGCAGCGATCCACAACCGGCCGACAAGGCCAGATTTCCGCTCCCGAGCGGCAGGCGCCCAACAGCGGCCGGGCCCAGGAGCGCACCAATTTGCTCAATTTGATACTCAGGGTTTAACGCTGTTGGCACCAGGGTTTGGCCTAATGGGCCCCAGGTTGTCGTATGCTGACATTCTGATAGCGATGCGCAGCAAGGATTAAGAGGGATCGTTCGAAATGGCATGCGAAACCCAATGACCCGAATTATGATTGCCGACGACCATGAGGTCGTGCGGTCCGGCTTGCGCAAGATCCTGGAGTCACAGCCTAAGTGGGAGGTGGTGGGCGAAGCGTCGGACGGCAAGGATGCCGTGGCAAAGGCCCTCGAGCTCAAACCCGATATCGCCGTCCTCGACTATGCCCTGCCGCTCGTCAACGGCATCGAGGCGACGCGGCAAATTCGTGCGCGGCAGCCGCGCACGGAAGTGCTGATATTTACGATGCACGACAACGAAACACTCATCCGCGACCTGCTCGCGGCGGGCGCCCGCGGCTTTCTGCTCAAGTCGGACGCAAAACGCTTTCTGCTGGCCGCGATCGAGTCGCTGGCGCTGCACAAACCATTCTTCACGGCCAAGGTCTCGGAGGCCTTGCTCGACTTTTTCCTCAAGCGGCCCGGGCACGCTCAGTTCGCGCTCACGCCGCGCGAGCGGGGCGTCGTGCAGCTGATCGCGGAAGGGCACAGCAACAAGCAAATCGCCAATGTGCTCAACATCAGTCTCAAGACCGTGGAGACACACCGCGCGGCCGTGATGCGAAAGCTCAACCTGTCGTCGTCTGCCTCGCTCGTGCGCTACGCCATTCGCAACAAGATCATCGAGGCCTGAGCCCAGCCGGATTTTTGCGATTGCCGGGAAAGAGACAAACCGGCCCGGTGGCGAAACCTGTGGTCGGCGGGTGCGCAACTTTGGGCGAGAGGGGCCCGCACCCGCCTCTCGCCCATACAGGTGTGGCCCTCTCCTGAGGGCATGCCTGCCTTCGGTGGCTGATGATCAGCGGAGGATGGGTGGATCGACCCGTGCGTCAACGCACTGGCCACCCTTGAGGTAGCGATACTGACCGCAGTTACCGCTCTGCCTGCCGTAGTAGCCATACGCGCGGTAGCCATACACGCGAGGGGGCCCGCTGCGGGCCGTCGTCGGCCTCGCGTCGGCAGCGACGGTTGTCTGGCAGTATCTGGTGCACTGGCTGTAGGACCAGCCGCCGGTGCGACACGATTGTACGCATGCGCTCGGGCCCTGAGCCTGAACGCCTGTGGAGCTCAGCTCGAGAAACGCAAAGCCAGCAATAGCGACCGAGCTGCAAGTGCGGAACAAGATTTCTCATCGGCAGGCTCCTATTTTGGGATTGATTGCGGAGCCTAACGAGCATCCGTCGGCTGACGGTACCCGGTGAAACCCGAGAATGAATGCGGAGGATTGGGTAGTATCGGCGAGCCGGCGGTCCCTTCGAGAGAAGCACACACGAAGCACAGGTCGACCTATTTCGAGCCGCTCTTGTCTGCGGGCAACCACTCGCGCTGCATGACGCGCTTTGCAATCTCCCGGTCGACGTGAGGGCCAATCTGCTTCTTGAAGGCGTAAGCCAGCTCCCCGTACTCGCGCTGGCATTGCCTAGCGCGCTGCTGGGGGAGGTAGTTCTTGGTCACGAACTCGGCGAAAAGCTGCGGATTGGCGCCATAGGCTATGCAAAGGAGATTGAAGAAGCGCTGGGGCGGAGGGCTGTGCGCGTCGGAGAAGACGAGCAGCGGTACCGAGAGCTTGGCGTTCTCCACGTACGGTCTGTACGCATAGGCGGCGCCCTTAATCAGTTTCTGGCTGTCATCGGGACCGAACTGGAGAATGATATAGGTGGCGAACCTGTCTGCGGCATCCTCCAGCGGGCCGAGATTTGGCACGTCGAGCAGATCGAAGGCCGCATGCCCCATCTCGTGGGCGAAGGCATAGAAGAATTGGCCGGCAATGGCGTCGGCCGGCGTTACGTTGGACGAGTCCATATCCTTCGGCATGGTCTTCTTGATGTGGTCGAGATACTCGTAACAAACGGTGATGACCGCCTGCTGGTACCAGGCGTTGGGAATGCCGTCGCATCCCGCCGTTCTGAGGGTCAGCACGGTCGGCAGCTGAAGAGCGCCGAAGATTTCCTGCAGCTTCTCGAGCGCCTGCTTCTGCTTGAGCATGTCATAGATTGGCTGATGCTCCGGGTTTTTCGGAACCACGTATTCGATGCGAATGCGATTTGACTGGAAGTCGGCGCCGGCGGTTGCTCCTAAGATCACAAGCAGTGCGGCGCCGGCAACGCAGATCAGCCCACCGCGGCGTTTGCTACCAGACATCAAGGTACATCTCCACTGCCGGCCGGAGAAGGAAAGTTGTCCGGCCGGCGCTGACTGCAATTTCTACAGAGTCGATGCTTGACCGGCCGAGCCTCATGGCCGCATGCGGTCGTGCTCCTCCCAGAACGCGTTGAGCAAACTCTTCTGCCCGATGTTGGAATCGGCAAGATAGAGCTTGTCGCCGACGCGGAAGATGATGGCGCCGTTGCTCACCTCTCGGGCGCCGAGCTTGACGATCTGCGCTGCAGGATCCGTCTTGGCCGTGCCCTTGAAGATGGCAAAGCTGGCCGGGTCCACGAAGATCCCTTCTTTGGCTCGCAGCTCGCCCACGGCGCTCTTGTCCTGCTGCGCCGAGCCGGACAAGGTGAAGCCGACTGCAGTAATGCCCGCAGCGGCAACGGCGATAAGCAGAGATTTGGTTGCTGACATTCGCTGTACTCCTGGTCGCGCTGGCGCTTGCTTAGGCTTCCAGCAACGTGCTTCTCGTTAGGTTGGCCCAACGATTTCACCGTAGGTACGTGCCGACAGGGGCAACACTGGTGAAAGCCCTGAGACGGGCGGGGCATGTAACCCGATGGCGCATTTGTGCCGTGCTGCTTCGGTTCGCAAATCCAAATGCAACGCCGCTTTTTTTGGTGTGGCGCGTGGCTGTCGACGCCTGCAGCGGCCGTGTGGAGTTGCGCGCGCCATCGGCATGAGGGGCACCGCGGAACCAACGCTTCCGATGTGCTCCCGTGGGGACGGGGCCGGTCGACTACATCTGCCGCGGCTTGGCGGACATTCCGCGGAAGGGGCCATTGCGGGCGCATGCTTTCCCGGGAAGGCGTTTCCTTTCCGCGGCGCTGTTGCCGGCGCCAAGCTTGATGGCAAGGTCGGCCAGGTGAATGGCATCCCTAAGCATGGCGCACAGCGCTATGTTCTTCTGTCTGAGGTCGGCGATGGCGCGACGCAGCTTCATCACCTCCTCATCCTCGGTGTGGGCCATTGCGCGCTCCGCATCGCTCTCTAAGGACAGACGTCCCAGAAACCTCGAGTTCGTTCGGCGGGTGTAGCCACCAGCACAACCCCGCGGCTGGCTCGGCAGGTGACACGCGGTGTCCCCGCCGGAAACGTGCGCGAGGCAGCCGCCGCATTGCCGCATTGACCGACTCGCGGCGTGCCGATGATAGCTGGCGCGGTCTACTGTTTGGGCGCTCGATGCTCAAACGCGGGCGCGGCCAGCAGGGTATCCTTCACGGTATCGATGACTATGCGCTGGCCGGTTTCTCTGTTCTCGACCTTGAGCGTCGAGAAAAGTACGGCCACGTCGCGGTCGCCGATGCCGAGAAAGCGGCCGACGTTGATGATGGCTGCAGCCATCTTGCCGTCGGGCCCAACCAGGATGTCCTTTACAGTGCCGACCTTCTCGCCCGCGCGGTTGTATATATCGGCATTGACGTACTCGTTAGGGGCGCTGCCGATCGACACCCAGTTGGCCGGGGCAGTCTGGAGATAAACCGCCCTGGCGGGCTCCGTACGGGGTGGAAGCGATGTGGTTCTCGGTAGCGGCTCGGTATCGGGTCCGGCCGGCAGCATGTACCAGAACAGCGCGCCCAACGCGAGGAGCGGCAGCACCCAATAGGCCCAGTGGAAGCCTCTATTGGCCCTCGGCTCCTCGACCGCATACTGCATGGCGGCCGTGCGAGGAATATCACGATCGGCAGGCGGCGCTTCGTAGGCGCGCCTTTCCGTCGGTGCGACCGTGGCAATGCTGGCAAACGGCATCGCGTCTTCCAGAATGCTCTTGAGGCCGGGAGGCATGGCAGCGCTCAACGCGTTCTTCTGCTCACCCAGCATTCTGGCGAGGGCATTGTCGTCCAGATTTGCAGCACGCTGCTCGCGACCCAACACGCTCATGATCACAGGCGCAAGGAGACCCAACACCATTCGCATGGAACCTTCGCCGGTGCCGACAAATCTGCTCAATATGGACGAGAGTGCGCCCGGCACGTTGCCGCCAAACAACGACGACAGAATGCGGGTACCGTCGGCGGCCAAGTTGGTCGACGAAGCTATGTGGCTGGCGATGCTCGCCGGATCGAACGATTGGTCCGCGACGGCTGTGCCTATCTTCTTGGCGCCGCCGGGTTTGCCGGCAAGGCTAGCGAGTCCACTCAGAATGGTCGGTACTGCGGCGTTCACGGCTTGCTGCCCAATGGTGCTGTCCTCCAATCCGGAGGCTGCCGCGATCTTGCGCACGACGTCAGGCGTCAAGAAGCGTGCAACCGCGGATACTAGGTTGGTGGTCATCTGCGTCACCTCTTCGGCTAGGTCAGTAATCGACCAGGACTGTCACGCTCGGACAGTTGCTAGGGAGGCCTGTGTGAAATATCGGGGACTCGCCTGATTCTCGTGGATGGAAATCATGAGGACTGCATGAGTGGCGATAGCGCAAACTTGGGCATCGACCCAGCGTGCGTATCGACTCGGCCTCCACGAGACGATCGCCGCGCCGTGGGAGATCAAGGTGGCGCTTCGTAAGGAAGGGGGCTCTTTGTCGGGCTCGACGGGCAGGACTATCGCCTTCAAGGTGAAGTCGCCTAAGGCCGACATCGCGTCCGCGCAGGCAGTTCAGATGGAGGCGAAGGGCACAAAGGATCGCGCGCGGCAGCAGCTGGCCAGCGCCGGGGATTTTCGAGCTGGCCTGATCCGGCAAGGCAGAGAGTTTGCCCGCGTGGCTGCAGTCCAGCCCGTGATTTGCAGCTCGTCGGTACGATCAGCGGCGCAGCCTGGGCAAGCGGTGAATGTTGTCGGTGTGGCTGCCCCTCACCCTCGGAACGAGTCCGAGGGCAGGCCCCAGCCCTCTCCGCGCAAGCATGGGAGTGGGAGTGCGCCGCTCCGAACCACAGCTTTTGGCGGCGGGGATAGGGATTTGCGTTTCATAATGTATGTAGACGGAAGATGACGGGCGCGGCGGCGCGTGCTTGTCTGCGCCTGTCCCGGAGATGGGAAGCGCGGCGTCCTGGAGCCGCAGCCCAGCACAGGAGCCGGGAGCCGTAGTCCGGTTACCTCGCCTGGCATGGTGGAGAGATCATCCAAGCGTCAGGAGTGGGGCCCGGGTGCGGCGAAGCTCGTATCCGCGAGCGGCCTTGGCATGGTGAGCTGACCTGACAAGCGCCAAGGAAACGTGCGGATGCGGGCCGAGCAGGGCGTCTGTGCGCCCGTCTACCGCGGAGTGTGATCGCAGGTCCTGGGCGCAGCCCGGACGCCCTGCTCCTCCTCCCTCGCGTGACCCTCGGGCGGTGCGGCCGCTGCGGGGCTAATGTGCATGGCACCACCGAACATCGGGCGCTGGCCAGCGCCATTCCGCGCAATTTGCGGCCGCGGCGCCTAAACAATGGGCTTCGGACATGTCGGACTATGCGCTACTGCATATGTCTGTTGTCCCGAGCCGTTGACGTGAATGCTGGCGTCTGCCCGCTCGGGGTTGCCGTGGTCCGAAACATATGGCCGTCAAAGTCGCTCTCTCGCATTGCACACAATATCGCTACAGTGACGCCGTTCGTCTTGGCCCCCATGTTGTGCGATTGCGGCCGGCACCGCACTGCCGCACCCCGATCGCCGCCTATTCGATGCAGGTCGCGCCGAGGGACCATTTCATCAACTGGCAGCAGGATCCCTTCGGCAACTTTCTGGCTCGGATCGTCGTGCCCCGCGAAACCAACGAGCTATCGATCAGCGTCGATCTGGTTGCCGACATTGCAAGCATCAATTCCTTCGACTTCTTTGTCGAGCCGCAAGCCGCCAACTGGCCGTTCACGTACGATGCCCGGTTGACGAGTGAGCTGCAGCCCTACCTCGAGGTGCTGCCAAGCACACCGCTGCTGGCGACCTATCTCGAGACACTCGATCGTGCGGCAACCACCATCGCGTTTGTCATGGGCGTCAACCGCGCACTCAGCCGCGACATAGGCTACCGCCAGCGCATGGAAGCCGGTGTGCAAACGCCGGAGCAGACATTGGCCAGTCGATCGGGGTCCTGCCGCGACACCGGCTGGCTGCTGGTCCAAATCCTGCGGCGGTTCGGCATCGCGGCCAGATTTGTGTCGGGCTATCTGATCCAGCTTCGATCGGATGATGAAACAGCGGGCGCGGATGGCCCGGCAGAGGACAGCGCCGATCTGCATGCCTGGGCCGAGGTGTACATCCCGGGCGCAGGCTGGATCGGCCTCGACCCGACGTCCGGCCTGGCGGCCAGCGAAGGGCACATACCACTGGCAGCGACGCCATCGCCGGTCTCGGCGGCGCCGATCGAGGGGACGCACGGCAAGGCCCAGGTCGACTTCTCGTTTTCAATGCGTATCGAGCGCCTGCGCGAGGCGCCGCGCGTCGCCAGGCCCTACAGCGAAGAGCAGTGGCAGAACATCGACGCTGCAGGCCGCGTGGTTGAGGACAGGCTGAAGGCCGCCGATGTGCGGCTCAGCATGGGCGGCGAGCCGACCTTCGTGGCGGCAGCCGGCGCGGAGGCGCCGGAATGGAACATTGCGGCGCTCGGTCCAACCAAGCGCGGCTACGCCGACAAGCTGGCACGCGGCCTGCGCGCTCGCTTCGCCCGAGGCGGCCTGCTGCACTACGGCCTCGGCAAGTGGTACCCCGGCGAACCGGCTGCCCGGTGGGCGTACGGCATCTATTGGCGCAGCGACGGCGAGCCGCTTTGGCGCGACACCAAGCTCATTGCTTCCGAACAGGCCTCGCCCGCGGCAACGATTGATGACACCGCCAGGTTTGCTGCCGAGTTGTGCCGTACCCTCGGTCTGCCCGCGGGCTCTGCCTTCCCCGCCTATGAAGATGCCGCACATTTTGCGCTGATCGAACAAAGGTTGCCGTCTGGAGTGGCTCCGGGCAGCAATACCCTTACCGATCCGGTCGAGCGCGCACGCCTGGTGCGAGTTTTCTCCCGCGGTCTCGACAGTCCCGTCGGCTACGTGCTGCCGCTATTGGTGCGCACCACGGGAGACAAACGAGTCTTCGTCACGGAGCGGTGGTCGTTTCGGCGCGAGCATCTGTTTCTGGTGCCAGGCGACTCGCCGATCGGACTGCGCCTTCCGCTGACCGGCCTGCCCGATATCGATTTCGTCGACTATCCGCATGTGACGCCGATCGATCCCTTTGCCGATGCCCGCAAGCTCCCCGCTAGCTCCGAGTTGTTGGTGGATACCGGGAGCTGCAATGGCGAGACCCGCGCCGAATTGGTGCGAACGGCGCTCGCCGTCGAGCTGCGCGATGGCTACGTCAGCGTCTTCCTGCCGCCGCTGGCCGATGCGCAAGACTATGCCGCCCTTATCGCCGCAATCGAGGCGACAGCGGCGCGGACAGAGCGGCCCGTGTCGCTGGAAGGTTACGCGCCACCGCCCGACCAACGCCTCAACGCCGTGAGGATCACGCCCGATCCCGGGGTGATCGAGGTCAACGTTCACCCGGCAACCTCATGGGGGCATGCGGTCGACATCACTACCGCGGTTTTCGAGGAGGCCGTGCGTGTTGGGTTGAAAGCAGAAAAATTCAAACTGGACGGGCGCCGTGCTGCGACCGGCGGGGGCAATCACATCGTGGTCGGCGGCATTACGCCGGCCGACAGCCCGGTTTTGCGCCGGCCGGATCTGCTCGCCAGCATCATCACCTTCTGGAACCATCACCCATCCTTGTCCTTCATGTTCGCGGGACAGTTCGTCGGACCCACCAGTCAGGCCCCGCGCGCGGACGAAGCGCGTCACGAGTCGCTCTACGAGCTGGAAATCGCTCTGCAACAGGTTCCAGAAGCCGGCGGCGCGATTGCTCCCTGGCTCGTCGACCGTCTGTTTCGCAATCTTCTCGTCGATCTCACCGGCAACACCCACCGCGTGGAAATCTGCATCGACAAGCTCTACTCGCCAGACGGGGCGATGGGGCGGCTGGGCCTCGTCGAGTTTCGCGCCTTCGAGATGCCGCCGCACCCCCGCATGAGCCTCGTGCAGCAGCTGTTGATCCGCGCCCTCGTCGCCCGGTTCTGGGAGCGGCCCTACCGGCAGAAGCTGGTGCGGTGGGGGACCACGCTGCACGACCGCTTCATGCTGCCGCGCTTTCTCTGGGCGGATATCGAGAGCGTCGTCGCCGACCTACGCGATGCCGGCTTCCCATTCGATGTGCAGTGGTTTGCTCCGCACTTCGAGTTTCGCTTCCCGGTGCTGGGTGCGATCGAGCGGGCTGGAGTGACGCTCGAGCTCCGCCAGGCACTCGAGCCGTGGCTCGTGCTCGGCGAGCAAGGCGGCGCTGGCACAACCCGCACGGTGGACTCCTCGCTCGACCGAGTGCAGGTCTTGGTGAAGGGCGCGAGCGGCGAGCGCTACAGAGTTGCCTGCAACGAGCGTGAGCTTCCGCTTGCCCCCACGGGTGTCGGCGGCGAGCAGGTTGCAGGCGTGCGGTACAGGGCATGGCGCACCAGCGAGGGTCTCCACCCTAATATCCCGCCGCATGTGCCTCTGACGTTCGACCTCGTCGACGCGTGGAGTGGGCGATCGATCGGAGGCTGCCGCTATCATGCCACGCCCCCCGGCGGCGGCATGGCCCAGGCGTTGCCGGTGAATGCGCAGGAGGCAGAGGCACGCCGCCGCGTGCTGTTCGAGCCATTTGGACACTCCCAGGGTGGGACCCGGTTCCAAGCCGCAGCTGTGCACCCGGATTTCCCGCTCACTCTCGACCTGCGCCGGGTCTCCACCAAGTAGGGTTAAGGTGACCCAATAAGCGCAGTTGGCCACAGAAGGGTACAGAGGCTAACGTGCCCCGGGTTTTGCGGTTTGCCGGCGTGGTAGAAAAGACCGCACTGGGAGAAACGCTTAAGTCGAATGGGCACTCACGCGCGATGACCAACACCGCCCATGCCGAGATATTGCCGAACGATGCCCTGATCACCAACTATCAGGCTGAGCTCGGCTGTTTCGATGAGCTCATCGACAGCTCCGGCGGACCCAAGCAGCACTGGTTGCCGTTTCTCCAATCGTTGGACGCGCTCGACCCTGGCACTCGCAGCCTCAGGGTGGAGCAGCTCAACGCCCGCGTACGCGAGACGGGCATTTCCTACGACCCCTTTTCCGATCCGGCGAGTGCGGTGCAGCCCTGGCGGGTCGACCTGGTGCCGCTCATCATCGGTGCCGAAGAGTGGCATGGCCTCGAGAGAGCGCTCAAGCAGCGCGCGCTGTTGTTCGAAAGGCTCCTGGCCGACCTGTACGGGCCACAGAAGCTGCTGACGTCCGGCACCATTCCACATGAGCTGGTATTCAGCGACCCGTCATTCCTCCGGCCGTGCAAGGGGTTGCAGCCCAAGAGCGGCTTCATCCAGTTCTTTGCCACGGATCTCGCGCGGGGGCCGGACGGGCGCTGGCGCGTGATCGATACCCACACCGAGACGCCGGCCGGCATTGGCTACGCGCTCGCCAACCGCATGGTGCACACCAACGTGGCGGGAGATATCTTCTCCGCCAGCAGGGCCCTCCGACTGGCGCCGTTCTTCCAGCAGCTGCGCGCATCGCTGGCGCGCCGCGCCGATCGCGTCGACCCCAACGTCGCGTTGCTGACGCCTGGGCCGCGGCACAGCGATTTCTTCAGCCACGCATACCTTGCCCGCTACCTGGGGCTGCTGCTCGTCGAAGGAGGAGATCTGCGCGTCGCCGGCGGCCGTGTCTCGCTCAAGACCTTGCACGGTCTGATGCCGGTGGATTTGATCGTGCGGTGTGTCGCCGGTGCGGTCGCTGACCCGCTCGAGCTCGACTCCACAGACTTTGCCGGGCCGGTCGGCCTGCTGCAGGTGCTGCGCCGGCAACCAGATCTTGTGACCAACGCATTGGGCTCAGCGCTCGCGGAAAATCGCGGCCTGAGCGCTTACCTGCCGAAGCTGGCAAAGGCTCTCTTGGGCGAGGAGCTGCTCATCGCCGACGGGCAACGGTGGTGGCTCGGCGACCCGGCGAGCCGCGAGCGTGTCATGGCCGACATTGAGCACGTCGTTATCCGGCCAGCGCACGAGGGTACTGCCAGGCCGGGACGGGCAATCCCGGGCATCGATCCCGCTCGGCTCGGCCCAAGGGAGCTCGAGCAGTTGCTTCAGGAGGTGGCGCTCAGGGGAACATCCCTCGTCGCAGAGGCGAAGGTGGGGTTCGGAACGACGCCCTCCTGGACGCCTGCCGGGCTGGTGCCCAAGCCTTACGCGCTGCGGCTGTTCGTTACGGCGACGAGCGATGGCTTCGCCGTGCTGCCCGGGGGGCTCGCAATGACAGTCGATCCCGGCGAGACCGTTGCGCTCAGCGCTCCCGATGGGGAATCGCGCGATGTGTGGGTGATCAAAGAAGGCGCGCCTGCGCCGTTCACCAGCCTGTGGCAACCGGCAATCGAGTCGGCGCGCATTCAGCGCACCGGCCAGGACCTTCCGAGCCGTACGGCCGACAACATGTTCTGGCTCGGGCGCTATATCGAGGATGCGGACTGGACGATGCGCGTCCTGCGCATTTGCCTCAGCCGCCTGCAGGAGGACACCGCCCCGCGGCGCGCGCTACGCGCATGCCGCGTTGCGCTCGAGACCTTGCTCGCCGAAGAAGAAGAAGCCATTCCCTCGGCGATCGAAGCGACCGACGTCCGGCTGATCGAACGGCTGACGCACGAGCTCATGACGTCGTCCGAGTGGAGCTGTGGGCTGCCGCATATCCTGGAGAGCATCCACAGACTCGTCAGCGTCACGCGCGATCGGTTGTCGCTGGAGGCTTGGCGCACCCTCAACGACTTCTACGCCAGCCGGCGCTGGCGCGCGGACGCGATGCCGACCGCGAGAGGCGATGCGCTCCGCCTTCTCGATGACGGATTGCAGGTGCTGGCCGCGTTCCATGGCCTCACGCACGAAAACATGACCCGCAATTTCGGCTGGGCGTTCCTGGACATGGGGCGGCGGCTGTCGCGGGCGGAGAACCTGGCCGAGCTGCTGAACGAAGTCTTGGCCGGGTCGCGCCCGGCGACGACGAGTTCGGGAAGCTTGCTGTTGACCCTGGAGCTGGCCGACAGTTTCATCACGTATCGCTCGCGCTACCGCCTGGAGCCGATGGTAGCCCTGCTGTTCGACCTGCTGCTCGTCGACGAGACCAACCCACGCAGCATCGCCTATCAACTGGCGGCAGTCGCCCGCCACGTCGATACCCTGCCGCAGTCCGGCAAAGGGGGCGTCCGCATCGAGGAGCAGCGAATGGCGTTGTCGCTGCTGACGGACGTGCGCCTCGCCGACGTGGCCTCGCTCGCGGCCACCGACGCCGACGGTTCGCGCGCCGAATTGCAGAAGCTGCTGAGCCGGCAGACCGCCACTCTCACCGCGCTTTCCGATCTCATCGAGCTTCGCTATTTCAACCCGGTCGAGAAGGGCGCCAAGTGGGTCCGCGCACGCGGGCGCGAGGAACTATGATCTACGACATCAGCCACCGCACCACCTACAGGTACCGCAAGCCCGTGCTTCAGTCGCAGCACCTTGTCCACCTGACGCCCCGTTCTGGAAATCGGCAAACCCTTCATCGTCACAGTCTGTTCATCGAACCGGCACCAACCTCCAACACCGGGCTGGAAGATTATTTCGGCAACCGCAGCGCGATCCTGACCGTCGAGGAGCAACACTCGCAATTCGTCATCCACGCCCGCAGCACCGTCGAGGTCCACGACCGTGACCAGCCCATGCCGCAACTCTCCACCGCTTGGGAAGCTGTGTCGGCGAAAGCGCGCCAGGAGTCCGGCGAGCTTGATATCGGCGTTCTCCAGTTTGTCAGCGCTTCGCGCCATACCCGGGTTGTGCCCGAAGCGATCGGCTACGTCCTGCCATCGTTTCCGCCCGGCCGGCCGATCCTGGAGGGGGCGCTCGATCTCACGCAGCGCATGCATCACGACTTCACCTTCGACGCGAAGGCGACAGACATCTCCACGCCGGTATCACACGTCTTGCAGGAACGGCGGGGTGTCTGCCAGGACTTCGCGCACCTTGCCATTACCTGCCTCAGAGCGTTGGGCCTGCCGGCCCGCTATGTCAGCGGCTACCTGCTGACCTATCCGCCGCCGGGCATGGCGAAGCTGCGGGGAGCCGATGCCTCGCATGCCTGGTTTAGCGTGTGGGCGCCAAAAGCGGGATGGGTGGATTTCGATCCGACCAACGGCATCATGCCGTCGAACGAGCACATCAACGTTGCATACGGACGCGACTTCGACGATGTCAGCCCAGTCAGCGGCGTGCTGCTCGGCGGCAGCAAACAAAGGATCGACGTCGAGGTAGATGTCACCGTTGCCGGCTGAGCCAACCGGAGCTTCAGCCCTCCGCCGACACCGCAGTGGCGCTACGAGTTGGGTCCGCGCTGCATCGAAATCGGCTGCCAGCGCTTGCAGACCGCTTGCAGGCAGCACCGTCGGATTGACGCACGACATCGGCCAGCGCCCCGACAGCACCAGCGCCAACTCCTGCCCGACACGACGCTTGCGGCCCGGATCGAAGCGCGCCGAGGCCGAGGCGTTGTGCGGCGACAGGATCACATGGGGCATCTTCGAGCAGCGGATTGTCGGGCTTGGGCGGCTCGACCTGCAGCACGTCGAGGCCGGCGCCGGCGATCCACTTCTCCTGCAGGGCCTTGATCAGCGCCGCTTCCACCACCGTCGGCCCGCGCCCGGTATTGATGAAGATGGCGTTCTGCTTCATCTGGCGGAAATGCTGCTCCTTGAGGAAGCCGACCGCCTCGGGCGTGGCGGGCAGATGCATGGAGATGAAATCGGATCGGCTCAGCACCTCCGACAGGCTGGCTGGCTCGACGCCGTGCGCCGAAATGTCGAGCTCGTCGAGGAACGGATCGTAGGCCATCATGCGCAGCCCGAACGGCCGCGCCCGTTCTGCCACCGCGCGTGCCACGCGACCGAAGGCGATGAAGCCCAGCGTCTGGCCCATCAGCCGCGGCACCTCCAGCAGCTGCGGCCGGCCCTCGCGCCCAGCGGCCCTCGCGCACCATGCGGTCCTGCTCGATGGCCCGGCGGTGCGTGGCGAGCAGCAGCATCATGGCGTGGTCCGCCACCTCCTCGATGAAGGTGTCGGGGCAATTGGTGACGGGAATGCCCTTCTCGGTGGCGGCAGCGACATCGACGTAGTCGACGCCGACGCGTGCCGAGCGCGATGAGGCGGCACTTGTCGAGCGCATGGATCATCTGCGCGTTGAACTTCATGCCCTTGGCGTAGACGGCGTCGGCATCCCTGGCCGCGGCGATGAAGCCCTCCTGCGTCGCGGGACATTCGACGATCTCGGCGTCGAGGCCCTCGAGGGCCTCCATCTCGTAGGCATAGCCGCCGCCGGCCGTCGTGAAGGACGCCGCAGCCGGCGTGACGATGCGAAATTTTGGCATGAATGCTTCCTGCGTTCTGGATGAGGCGGCGGATGGTGCCGGCTCGCAGCGGCCAGGCTACTCCTTCACCGCCCCGGTGAGGGAGGAGACGTAGTAGTCGACGAAGAAGGAGTAGAAGATCGCCACCGGCAGCGAGCCCAGCAGCGAGCCCGCCATCAGCGCGCCCCACTGGTAGACGTCGCCGGTGACGAGCTCGGTCAGGATCGCGACCGGCACCGTCTTGTTCTCGCTCGACTGGATGAAGGCCAGCGCGTAGATGAACTCGTTCCAGGACAGCGTGAAGGAGAAGATGCCGGCGCTGATCATGCCCGGCACGGCCAGCGGCAGCGTGATCTGGCGCAGGATCTGCAGGCGCGTGGCGCCGTCGATCAGCGCGCATTCCTCGAGCTCGTAGGGGATCGACTTGAAGTAGCCGATCAGCAGCCAGGTGCAGAACGGGATGAGGAAGGTCGGGTAGACCAGGATCAGCGCCAGCGGGCTGTCGAACAGGCCGAGCTGGAACACCATCGTCGCCAGCGGGATGAACAGGATCGACGGCGGCACGAGATAGGCGAGGTAGATGGCGAGGCCGACGTACTGGCTGCCCTGGAAGCGCAGCCGCTGGATGGCGTAGGCGGCGAGCGTGCTGGCGAAGAGGGAGAGGAAGGTCGCGCCGACCGCGACCATCATGGTGGTCTTCAGCCAGCTCGGATACGTCGGTCTTGAACAGCAGCAGGTAGACGTGGTCGAGCGTCGGCGAGCTGATCCAGAGCGGGTTGTGCTTGGCGAAGTTGTACAGCTCGGCGTCCGGCTTGAAGGCCGTGACGGTCATCCAATAGAACGGGAACAGCAGGATGATCACGAAGCAGGCGAGCGGCAGCCACACGCACGACCATGCGCCGCGCCCGGCTGTCCCAGGCCATGGTCTCCGGCGGCGCGGTGGCCGACGTCGGGGTTTCCGGCGGGCGCAGCAGCGTCAGTCATTGCGTCTCTCCCTGCTGCCACTTGCGCCGCGCGAGGGCGAAGTAGCTGAACAGCGTCGCGAACACCAGGAACGGGATCATCGAGACGGCGATGGCCGCGCCTTCGCCGAGCTGGCCGCCGGGGATGCCGCGCTGGAAGGCGAGCGTCGCCATCAGATGGGTGGAGTTCACCGGCCCGCCGCGGGTGATGGCGTAGACGAGCTGGAAGTCGGTGAAGGTGAAGATGATCCTGAAGGTCATGACGATCGCGAGGATCGGCAGCAGCATCGGGAAGGTGATGAAGCGGAAGCGCTGCCAGGCGGTGGCGCCGTCGAGCATCGCCGCCTCGTAGAGCGAGGGCGAGATGGTCTGCAGCCCGGCGAGCAGCGAGATCGCGACGAACGGGATGCCGCGCCAGATGTTGGCGGCGATCAGCGACCAGCGCGCCGGCCAGGCGGTGTTGAGGAAGTCGACGTTGGTCTCGCGCAGCCCGCGTCTGGACGAGCAGATAGGAGATGATCGAGAACTGCGGGTCGTAGATCCACCAGAAGGCGATGGCCGAGAGCACCGTCGGCACGATCCACGGCAGCAGGATGATCGCGCGCAGCAGGCTCTTGAACGGCAGGTGGTTGTTGAGCAGCAGGGCCAGCCACAGACCGAGGCCGAATTTTCCGATCGTGGCAACGGATGTGTAGAAGACGCTGAAGAACACGGCATTCCAGAAGATCGGGTCGCTCAGCAGGTACTGGAAGTTCTCGATGCCGACCCACACGCCCCGGCGGCCGATCGTGGTGTCGGTGAACGCGAGGTAGATGCCGAGGCCAAGTGGATAGGTCAGGAAGGTCATCAGCAGGCCGACGGCCGGCAGCAGGCAGATGACAACAAGGAAGGGCTTCGAGTCGAACAGGCGCACAAGCCAAGTGGGGTCGGCGCGGCGATGGACCCAGGTCGCTGAAATCGAGGCGTCGGTCATGGCGCGGGCAATCCTGCCGTGACGGCAGCGCCCGTGAAGGGCGCTACCGGTTCCGTTGAGCTCAGCGGAAGAAGCGCTTCGCGCGGCGCTCCGCTTCGGCGGCCGCGGCCTCGGGGGTTGCCTGGCCCGACGCGACGGCGGCGCACATCTGGATCATGACGTAGTCTGCGTTGGCGGCGGCCGAGCCCTGGCTGATGGGGCCCCGATAGCCGATCCAGAAATTGCTCCGCATCACGTCCTTGAACAGAGCAACCTTCGGGTCGCTCTTCCAGACGGCGCTGTCCGAGTAGTTCTCGAGCGGTTGCGACCAATAGCCAAGGTTCGCCTGCAGCCACGGATCGTACTGCTCCTTCTCCAGCAGGAACTGGAGGAGAGCCTTCGAGGCATTCGGGAACTTGCTGTGCCGGAAGACCATGGCGTTGATCGTCGTGCCGGCCATCGGCGACACGTTCAGGAGACCCTTGGGCAGCAGGCTGTGCTGGGTGTCCTCGGCGATCGGAGCCAGCTTCTCGTCCCGCTTGAGCGCGAAGTACATCGAGACGCCGTTCGCCGTCAGCCAGATTTCGCTCGCCGCATAGGCGCGGTTGTTGCTGATGTCGTTCCAGGCGGTCGTGCCGGGGACAAAGGTCTTGTAGAGCTCCTGGAGGTACTTCAGCGCCTCGATCGTGGGCTTGCGGTTAATGGCAACGGTGTTGTCCTCGTCGACGAGGAAGCCGCCGTGCGACCAGATGAGCCAGTTGGCGAAGCCGTTGCCATCGCCGACCGCGTTGCCGAGTGCGAAGCCCGGCGGCTTGCCGGCGGCGTGCAGCTTCCGGCACAGGTCGAGGTACCTGCCGAGGTCATCGGGGGGCGCATCGTAGCCAGCCGCGTTCACTGCCGACTTCCGCCACACGAGCGGGCCGCCGGATGCGCCGAACGGCAGGCCGATCCAGTTATTGGTGTTGTGCTTCTTGCCGTACTTCTGCGCCATCGGCAGCCAGCCGCCGTAGCGCTTGCCGATGTACTCGGCGACGTCCGACAGCTCGACAAGCTTGTCGGCGTAAATGTGCGGGATCTCGTTGAAACCGATAATGATGTCCGGGCCCGCGCCGGTGTTCGCGGTCACGGCCGTCTGCTGGGTTATGTCCTCCCAGCCGACGAAGTCGACTTTGACGTCGACGCCGGTGTCCTTGGCAAACTTGGCGCAGTTGGCGCGGAAGTTCTCCTCGTCCGGCGGCACGAAACGAGCCGGGCGCAGCATACGCAAGCTCGCGCCCTTCTCGATGTCGAGCTTCGGCGGCGTGGCGTCAGCCGTCTTGATGTTGGACTGGGCGAAAGCGAAGCCGCCGGAGACGCCAAGCGCCGCGGCGCTCGCGCCGAGTTGCAGGGCCGTGCGTCTGGTAATGAGTGCCATGCTAGTTCCTTCCCTGGTGGCAATAGAGTTCTTCGTTGCTTCTATTGGGTTTCAGCTGGCGATGCGCTGGCCGGAACCTCCTTCGAAGAGATGCACGAGGCCGAGGTCCGGCGAGATACGGATCGTTTCGCCGGGGCGTGCGGTAACGCGCTCGCGAAAGGCACAAGTCAACGGCGTGTCGCCGATGCGAACCATGACCTGCGTCTCCGAGCCCGTGGGCTCGATGATTTTCACGGTTGCCGGTATGCCGCCTTCGTCGAGCCGCATGTGCTCGGGGCGGATACCGTAGTAGCCGGCACCGTTGCGGAAGCCGGGCGGTGTCGGCAGCACCGCGCCCCCCTCGACGACGAAGCCGCCTTCGCCCGTGGTGCCCCGCAGGATGTTCATGGCCGGCGAGCCGATGAAGCCGGCGACGAACAGATTGGCGGGGCGATCGTAGAGTTCCAGCGGCGGGCCTACTTGCTCGACCACGCCATGGTTCATCACCACGATCTTGTCGGCCATGGTCATGGCCTCGATCTGGTCGTGGGTGACGTAGACGGTTGTCACCCTCAGCCGCTGATGCAGGGCCTTGATCTCCGAGCGCATTTGCACCCTGAGCTTGGCATCGAGATTGGACAGCGGCTCGTCGAACAGGAACACCTGCGGATCGCGCACGATGGCCCGTCCCATAGCCACGCGCTGGCGCTGGCCGCCGGAAAGCTGGCGCGGGTAGCGGTGCAATAGTTGTTCCAGGCCGAGAATCTGTGCTGCGCGCCTCACCTCACGCTGCTTGACCTCGTTCGGCGCACGCGCAAGCTTGAGCGAGAACGCCATGTTGTCGAACACCGTCATATGCGGATAGAGCGCGTAGTTCTGGAACACCATCGCCACGTCGCGGTCCTTGGGCGGCACGGTGTTCACCACCCGCGCCCCGATGGCGATCTCGCCCGAGGTGATGTTTTCCAGCCCCGCTATCATGCGCAGCAGCGTGGACTTGCCGCAGCCGGATGGTCCGACGAGGACCACGAACTCGCTGTCGGCGATGTCGACGCTGACGCCGTGGAGCACCTCCACCGAGCCGAACGCCTTGCGCACATTGCGGATGTCGACGCCTGCCATCTGCGTTTCCTGTCCCGGCTTGGGCTAGGCTGTTGCACGCCTCTTGCCCAAAATGCCCTTTTGCGCGCTAGCTAGCATCGTTTGTGTCTGCTTGAATATCAAGGACGACGTGCTCCCAGCGGGTCTGCAGCGTGAAGCTTCAAGGCCCAAGCTTCCGTAGAACGGCGCGCAGTGCGAGGCGTGGGCGCTCCAGCCCCGTGCGCCCTTGAAGGCGTGGGTGCAGCGCACGGCCATCTCCGCGGCCAACCCATCCGCGGTCGCATCACACGCTTGTCGGCGACGGTGAGAGTTCCGGCCTTCCCAGCCACGGTAATCGCACGGAAGGCTGCAAGCTCAAACGAGGGGGCTTAGCGGGAGTAGATCATGCGACAAGACGGTTCGGTCACGCATACCGACCGTCGCAGTCGGCGCGCTGGCGGGACGATCGCTGGAGGCAGCATGGGCCCGAAGGTTGACTGCTTTGGGTCGATGATGTCACACTCCATTGGAAGCAAAGGTTCGCCGTTCGCGACACCAGCCATCCGGAGGTTTCCATGAAGCTTGAATGGCACAAGCCGGAAGTGACGGAGCAAGAGGTCGGCCTCGAGGTGACAAGCTACGCGTCGGCCGAGCTCGACCCGGCCTGATCTTCAAGGCTTAAGGCAGGTTGCGCGGCGGTCCGATGGGCCGCCGTTGTTCATTTCTGGGGCGCGCCCGTTACGGAGCCCTCTAGATGATCGTCAAGGTGCTGGGCTCCGCCGCAGGCGGCGGGTTCCCCCAAATCAACTGCAGATGCCGCAACTGTGCCGATGTCCGCAGCGGCACCCCTGGATTGACCCCGCGAACGCAATCGTCGCTCGCCGTCAGTGTGGACGGCGAACGCTGGCTGTTGCTCAACGCCTCGCCTGACTTGCGCCAGCAGATTGCCGCAACCCCCGAGCTGGCGCCGCGACTTGGAGCGGGCGCTCGCTCGAGCCCGATCGCAGCAGTCGTGCTCACCGGCGGCGACATTGATCACGTGGCGGGATTGCTCAGCCTGCGAGAGGGCGTTGCGTTTGCGCTCTATGCCTCCACGCGGGTGCTGGACACGCTCGCCGCCAACAGCGTGTTCAACGTGTTGGACGCGCGCTTCGCGCGACGCATCGCCCTTCCGCTCGAGCAAGCCGTCGAGGCGAGCGTCGGTCTCACCGTCGAAGCGTATTCGGTGCCCGGCAAGATCGCGTTGTATCTCGAGCAGCCGGAGCCCGGCTTTGGCACGCATGCGGGCGACACCGTGGGCCTTGCCATTGGGGATCCCGCTACGGGAGCGGTCCTCCACTATATTCCGGGCTGCGCCGCGGTGGACGCGCCCTTGGCCGCGCGGCTGCAGGGTGCGCCCCTCGTCTTCTTCGATGGCACCCTCTATAGTGACGACGAGATGATCGCTCAGGGTCTTTCCGACAAGACCGGCGGACGCATGGGCCATATCTCGATGTCCGGCGCGCGAGGATCGTTGGCGGCTTTCGAGGCGCTCGGCGTCAAGCGACGCATCTACGTGCACATGAACAACTCCAACCCCGTCCTGCGCGAGGGCAGCCCGGAGCGAACGCTTGTCGAGCGCGCGGGTTGGGAGGTTGCCTGGGACGGCATGGAGGTTCGCCTGTGAGCTGCGGCGCTAGGCTGATGACACCCGCCGAGCTGGAGGCCGCGATACGCGCTGTCGGCGCCGAGCGCTACCATGACAAGCACCTATTCCATCGGTTGTTGCACGGGGGTGGGCTGAACAAGGGCCAAGTACAGGCCTGGGCCCTCAATCGGTACTGCTATCAGGCCGCCGTGCCGCGCAAAGACGCGGCTCTGATCAGCCGCGTTCACGACTGCGAGCTGAGACGCGAGTGGACGCACCGCCTGCTCGATCATGATGGCAGCGAAGGCGAGGAGGGTGGGATCGAGCGATGGCTGGTATTGACCGAGGCGCTGGGCCTCGATCGGGCCTATGTCATCTCGATGCAGGGCGCGCTGCCCGCAACCCGCTTTGCAGTAGAGGCCTACGTCGATTTCGTGCGGCAGCGGACGTTGCTGGAGGCGGTGGCCTCTTCGCTCACCGAGCTGTTCGCGCCGTCGATCCATCGTGAGCGCGTCGCAGGCATGCTGGAAAACTACGATTTCATCGACGAACGGGCCGTGCGCTACTTCAGGCGCCGCCTCGATCAGGCCAATCGCGACGCCGACTTCGCCCTCGCCTACGTCAAGCGTCACGCCGAGACGCCTCAGGAGCAGATGGCCGTCGTCGATGCTGTTCGCTTCAAGTGTAACGTGCTGTGGGCCCAGCTTGATGCGCTGCATCATGCCTATGTGACGCCCGGCCTGGTGCCGCCGGGTGCTTTTCGTCCGGTGCCGGCATGAAGGAGCCCGCACAGCCATCAACGGCCGGGCGGACGATCATCACGGCCGCGTCGCGGCCGACGTTGTCACCCCACGTCAAGATGCGCCACGATGCCGTCCGCGACCGCTGGACCATCCTGGCGCCGGAGCGGCTGTTCACTCCCGATGCCATTGCACTTGCCGTGCTCCGGCTCTGCGACGGCACGCGCACCGTCGGCAGCATCGCCGGGGAGCTGGCGCAAACCTACAACGCGCCCGCGGAGCGCATCCTCGATGACATCGTCCCCTTGCTTCAGGATCTCGCTGACAAGGGCGTGGTGACATGAGCGCGGTTGCCTCAGAACCCGCGCTGCGGCTTGGGCCGCCGGTCGGACTGTTGGCGGAGTTGACGCATCGATGCCCTCTGCAATGTCCCTACTGCTCCAATCCGCTGGAGCTCGAGCGGGTTGGAGGCGAGCTCTCCGCCGAGGAATGGCGCGATGCGCTGTCTCAGGCTGCCGAGCTCGGTGTGCTGCAGGTGCACCTTTCGGGAGGTGAGCCGACGGCGCGGCGCGACCTGGAGGAGATCGTCGGCCACACAGCCAAGGTCGGGCTGTATTCCAATCTTATCACCGCCGCCGTTCTGCTCACGCAGGACAGCCTGAAACGCCTGGCAGATGCCGGCCTCAACCATGTGCAAATCTCGCTGCAGGACGCTGAGCCAACTAACGCCGATCGCATCGGCCACTACGCAGGGGGCCACGCCAAGAAACTGCAGGCGGCCGGGTGGGTGCGCGCGCTCGGGTTGCCACTGACCATCAATGCTCCCATCCACCGCCAGAACATTGCCAGCCTGCCGGCGCTCATCGAACTTGCCACAAATCTCGGCGCGCAGCGCCTGGAGGTGGCGCACGTGCAATACTACGGCTGGGCGCTGCGCAACCGCCAGGCGCTGATGCCGACCCGTGAGCAGGTGCTGGAGTCCGCGAGGTTTGTGGAAGCGGCGCGCGAGCGCCTCAAGGGCATCTTGAGGATCGACTTCGTCGTGCCGGATTACTACGCCAGCCGTCCGAAGCCCTGTATGGGCGGATGGGGTCGCGGCATCATCAATATCACGCCGACCGGCAAGGTCATGCCATGCCACGCGGCGCAAACGATACCGGGCATGGCATTCGACAACGTGCGCGAACAACGCCTGCGCAAAATCTGGGAAAGCTCTGAGGCATTCCAGAGATTTCGCGGCACCGCCTGGATGCGCGAGCCGTGCCGCTCGTGCGAGTGGCGCGAGCGCGATTGGGGCGGCTGCCGCTGTCAGGCGCTGGCGTTCGCCGGCGAAGCCGCAGAGGCGGACCCTGCGTGTGCGAAATCGCCGCTGCACGACGCCTTCACGCAAGTCGCACGTGACGAGTTCGGCTGCTCCGCCGCCGCCGTTCCTATATCGCAATCCGCGTGCCGGCCAGCTCCTGTGATCCCCGTCACTGAAGCGCGGGGACCCTATCGGCGGTCTCAACCCCGATGCTTCGACATCAGGGGCGGAAATGGGCGAGATAGTGGGCCAGATCGGAGAGCTGCGCCTCATCAAGGCCCCGCACGGCCTCGGCCATAGCCGCCTGCGTGCCGATGCGCTCGCCGGCCTGGTAGTCCTTGAACGACTTCAGGAGATAGGTCTCGCGCTGACCTGCGAGCCGCGGCATCTGCTCGCGACCGGAATAGTCGGGGTTGTGGCAGCTTGCACAGATGCGCTTGGCGGCAAGCTCCGCGCCGCGGGCGTAGCGGGCTGCGTCGGCGCCGCCCTCAGCCGGCGGGGGCGGCGACAGCTTGGCAACGAAGTCCGATAGCGCAGTCAGATCGGCGTCCGTCATGCCCTTGGCAACGACGTTCATCTCGGGACTGCTGCGCCGACCCTCGCGATAGAAAAACAGCTGATACATGACGAACAGCTTGGGCTGACCGCCGATGTGTGGAATGTCGGCCCTCTCGGACCGTCCGTCTTTGCCATGGCAGGCGACGCATTGCGCGATCTTCTCCTGCAGCGTTTCGGCGCGCGCCGCTGCGGGTACTAGTGCCAAGGCGGAGGTGGAGATTACCAGCAGCAGCACGAGCGCGGAGGCGGCGAGCCGCCTCCGCGCGGGCCGAGATCGAGACGGCCTATCGCCCATACGAGACGCGGTAGATGGCGCCGGCGTGATCGTCCGATACCAGCAGCGCGCCGTCCGGCATCACCAGCACGTCGACCGGCCGGCCGAGATACTGATTGTCCTTGACGAAGCCCTGCAGGAACGGCTCCACCTTGGTGACCTTGCTCTGCGCATCGACGTAGGCGACCGACACGTCTGCGAACTTCTGCGTGCGGTTCCAGGGGCCGTGGCGAGCGATGAAGATGGCACCTTGGTACTTGGCCGGGAACATCTTGCCCGTGTAGAAGCGCATGCCGAGCGGGGCTGCGTGCGGCCCCAGCAGCGCGGCGGGCTTGACATAGTCGGCGCAGCTCTTGCCCCACCCGAATTGCGGATCGGTCATGATGCCAGAGTGGCAATAGGGAAAGCCGAAGTGGTCCTTGCCGGGTTTGGACAGGCGATTCAGCTCATCGAGCGGCATATCCTCGGCCAGCCAGTCGCGCTGGTTGTCGGTGAACCACAACTCCTTCGTGCGCGGATGGAAGTCGAATCCCACCGTGTTGCGGACACCGCGCGCCACGATCTCCTTGCCTGAACCGTCCGCGTTGATGCGGAAGATCTGCATATACTTCTCAGGGTCAGACTCGCAGATGTTGCAGGGCGCTCCGACGGGCACGTACAGCTTGCCGTCCGGCCCGAACTTGATGAACTTCCACCCGTGCGGGATGTCGCCGGGCAGTTGGTCGAACACCTTCACCGGTTGCGGCGGGCTATCGAGCTTGTCCTCGATGTTGTCATAGCGGGTGATCTGCTTCGGCGTCGCCACATAGAGCGAGCCGCCCTTGAACTCGATGCCATTCGGTAGCTCGAGGCCGCTCGCGATGGTCTTGACCTGGCGTTTGCCCTTCTCGCCGGTGATGGCATAGACCTTGCCTGCCACGAACAGCGTGCTAACGAAAATCGTGCCCTTGTCGCCGCGGCGCAGGCCGCGCGCATCGAGGATCCCGCTTTGGTAGACCTCCACCTTGAAGCCGGGTGGCGCCGTCAGCTTTGGCAGCTGCGCCTCGGGTGTCGGTACGGGTGGTGCGGCGACCGGCGCCATCTTTGCGGTGACGGGTCCTTTGGGCCGGCCAACTGCCCAAAACTCCTCCTCTTCCTTCTTCTCCTGCGCGATCGCGGATGTTGCCGCCAGGCAAACGGTAAGCGCGGAAACGGCCGCAAGGCATCTGTTCCTGTACGGGGTGTGCATGAGAGTTTCCTCCTTTGCTTATTGTCAGTCGTGAAAGTCCTCCAAAAGCATTGTCGAAGCCGCCAGCCTAACGTTGTCGCCGGGCATTGGCCACTGGACGCTACCGGCCGTCCATTTGTGTGTCCTATCAGATAGTCGGCCACATCGACTGGGTTGGAGGCTCGTTGGAGATGGGCGTGACATCCATGGTTGGCCCTCCTTGTCCCAGGCTGGTAACGCGGAAGGGCGAACTGGTTTCACTGTGAGCGTCTGAGCCAGAATGAAGTTGTGAGTTCGCCGGCTGGACGATCAACGGCGAGCACTGAGGCAGTAGGTCGGGCGCGTTGGCATCCCGCGCACAAGGGCTGGTGCTCAGCAAATGGCCGCGCGGTCCGAGGTAGATCAGCAGCAGCCTTTGTTGACGCTCTGCATCCTGCCCCGCATAGTCACCCAGCGCTCGGGGCTTTGCTGCCAAGCGCTGGCAGTCCCAGCCTCGGGCTTCCCGCACCGGCTTGAGGTTGGGCTGTCATCAAAGGTGCTCGCCGAGTTTCGCCTTCACTCGTAAAGCGTGGCCCGGGGGGTGATCAAGACCGGGCGCAAGCTGCCCTCGGTCGCACCAGGGCGGGTGTGCGGCCGTCAGTCGACATCGGCCCCATGGTGGTCGAGCGCTTCGGTGCGGTCATGCGCGAGAAGCTCACGATGGGAGAAGTGTCGTTCCGGAAGGCCTACCTTGGCTCCATCGTCGACCGAGTTGAGGTTGATGACCGCGAGATTCCGCCTCGTCGGCCGAAAGGATGTGCTGGAGCAGACCGTCCCGCCCGAAGCTGGCCCCGTGCCAGGGGTTCGCAGCTTTGTTTGCAAATGG